>NZ_JAGXJN010000058.1 GCF_019091455.1 Chitinophaga sp. GbtcB8 | reverse complement strand
CCTGAACATTGGCCCCAAAGGTTATCCCGGAGAAATATACGGCGGTGCATCTTATTGGGATACAGAAGCCTACTGCATTCCTTTTTACCTGGCCACGGCCGATCCGCAGGTAGCGCGTAACCTGTTGCTGTATCGTTACAATCATCTGCCCAAAGCCATTGAAAATGCCGCCAAGCTGGGTTTCAGCAACGGCGCTGCATTGTATCCCATGGTGACCATGAACGGGGAGGAGCGCCATAATGAATGGGAAATTACATTTGATGAAATTCACCGCAATGCCGCTGTTGCATTTGCCATTTATAATTACACCCGCTACACCGGTGATACAACATACCTGGCAGACTACGGCCTGGAAGTATTGATCGCTATTGCACGCTTCTGGGCGCAGCGGGTGAGCTGGAGCAGCGCCCGCGACCAGTATGTAATGCTGGGCGTAACAGGCCCTAATGAATATGAGAACAACGTAAACAATAACTGGTATACCAGCACCATGGCCGGCTGGTGCCTGGAATATACGCTGGATGCGCTGCATACAGTGCAGCGCCAGTGGCCGGAAAAGGTAACCGCCGTTATTGCAGCTACAAAATTCCGTGCAAAGGAAGAAACAGCCCAGTGGCAGCATATCATCCAAAACCTGTATTACCCGGCAGATGAAACGCTGGGCATTTTCCTGCAGCAGGATGGTTACCTGGATAAAGAACAGATCTTAGCCAAAGACCTGGACCCCGCACAACGACCGCTGAACCAGCATTGGAGCTGGGACCGTATTTTGCGCTCCTGTTTTATTAAACAGGCAGATGTACTGCAGGGATTATATTTCCTGGAAGAGCGTTTTGATGAAGATACCCTGCGCCGCAACTTTGACTTTTATGAGCCGCGCACGGTGCATGAAAGCTCCCTCTCACCCTGCGTGCATGCTATTATTGCAGCAAAGCTGGGCGATGAGCAGCGCGCCTACGAATTTTACCTGCGCACTTCCCGCCTGGACCTGGACGATTATAATAATGATACGGAAGACGGTTTGCATATTACTTCCATGGCCGGTACCTGGATGAGCGTGGTGGAAGGTTTTGCCGGTATGCGCGTACGCAGCGGTCACCTGCACCTGGCGCCTTTCCTGCCGGCTAAATGGCAATCCTTTGCCTTTAAGATCCGCTTCCGCGGCGCCCTTTTAAAAGTGCAGGTAGATAAGCACGGCGTAAATATTTTCAATCAGTCAGATAAGGAAATAAGCGTGTACATTCACGATACTGCGTACATTGTAAAACCACAGGATTCAATTACAATTGCGAATTATCAACACCTCTCCTCATGAGTACAGCATCACTAAAACCTGCGCTTCGTTTACCGCAAATATGGAACATGAGCGTAGGTTTTTTAGGTATACAATTCGGTTTTGCCCTGCAAAATGGCAATGCCTCCCGTATCCTGCAAACCTTTGGGGCAGATGTGGAGCATTTGTCGTTATTCTGGCTGGCAGCACCGCTTACCGGCATGATCGTGCAACCCATTATCGGTCATTTCAGCGACCGTACCTGGAACCGCCTGGGACGCCGTAAGCCCTACTTCCTGTTTGGCGCGCTGGCCGCTGCATTGGCATTGGTATTATTGCCCAATGCCGGTGTTATCACCGCCTTGCTGCCGCCCATCTTAATAGGCGCCGGTATGCTCATGATCATGGATGCATCTATTAACGTAGCCATGGAACCTTTCCGTGCGCTGGTGGCTGATAACCTGCCGGATGCACAACGCAGCACCGGTTTTTCCGTACAAACATTTTTAATAGGCATAGGCGCAGTGGCAGGCTCCTGGCTGCCTTACCTGCTGGCGGAATACGGGCATATTGCCAAAACCGCTGCTCCGGGTGCTGTACCGGATAATGTGCGTTACTCTTTTTATATAGGCGCAGCGGTATTGGCCGGCGCTATTTTATGGACCATCTTCACCACCCGCGAATATTCACCGCAAGAACATGCCCGCTTTAACCCGGAAGAGCCGGAGCGCAATACCGCTAAAGGCCTTACTGTTATCATCAAGGATTTTGCTAACATGCCCCTGGCCATGCGGCAGCTGGGACTGGTGCAGTTTTTTTCATGGTTTGCGCTGTTCTCTATGTGGGTGTTCACTACGCCGGCTATAGCGCAGCATGTGTACCAGGTATTGCCGGGCGACACCTCTTCAGTGAAGTTTGCAGATGCAGGTAACCAGGTATCTTTCCTTTTTGGTATTTACAATGGTGTCTCCGCCGTATATGCGTTATGTTTACCCATGCTGGTACGTTTAACCAGCCGCAAAACCACGCATGCATTATCCCTGGCATTGGGCGGTATCAGCCTCATATGGATCTATTTTATTCATACACCGGGTTGGCTCATCTGCCCTATGATCGGTATCGGGCTGGCCTGGGGAAGCATCCTCTCTATGCCGTATGCCATGTTGTCCAGCGTATTGCCGGTACAAAAAATGGGCGTGTACATGGGTATCTTTAATTTCTTCATCACCTTTCCGCAAATTGTAAATGGTTTATTAGGTGGTTTGATCGTGAAATATATTTTCGGCGGCCAGGCCATTTTTGCGCTCACCATGGCAGGGGGGTGTATGTTGTGCGGGGCAATAGCGGTATTATCTGTAAAGGATGGGGAGCGCCCCCTGCTGAAAATAAAAAGCACCCGTACAGATGCTGCACGGGCGCTGTGATATGAATGCGGGGTGAATCCTGCGTTACTACATGAAGAATTGTTCTGATATAATTTTTCCGTCCTTTACCTCGTACACACAAAGCTCAGACATTTTCATGCGCCCCTTTTGTTTCATGGTCATGTCCATGGTCATAGAAAAAGCAAAACTGTTCTCTGCAAAAATGGGGTCGCTGATGTCAACGGGTCCGTGTATGGCTTCAACCATCGACTGAAATTTTTCTCCCTTCTCTAATATCTCATCTAATCCCTTTGTTTCCTTTTCAAAATCATCCGTAGCATACGGTTCAATGCTTACTGCATCTTTTGCATACAATTCTTTCTGCGCAGTTTCAAAATCACCTTTCCTGCAAAGCTCTGCCAGGCGGGCGGCGATAGCCCTCGTGGTCATGGTGGAAGTTGCTGTTGTCATGGTGAGTGGTTTTTATGATGATAATAATAACACAAAACTACGGCCATATATTTAAAGTACGGTGTAGTTATCATGTACACTTTTTAATAACTTCATACTTATGTATAATATTATATGTTTTGGCGAAATGCTGTGGGATGTGCTTCCACAGAAGGAATTGCCCGGTGGGGCGCCCATGAATGCTGCTTACCACCTGCAGAAGCAGGGACAGCAGGTAGCGGTGATCTCAAAAGTGGGAAAAGATAATTACGGTGAACGGCTGCTCACACTGCTAAAAGACAACGGCGTCACAACTGATTACGTGCAGCAGGATGCGCTGCAGCCCACCGGCAAAGTGCTGGCGCAGCCCATTGGTGAGCATGATGTACAGTATAACATACTGTTTCCCGTGGCCTGGGATTTTATTGAATGGCAGCCGGCATTGGGCACCTTGCTGCAGCAGGCGCAATACCTGGTATTTGGCAGCCTGGCAGCGCGGAATAATGTATCGCGCAGCACATTACAAAAGTTATTGAACTGGAAAATAAAAAAGGTGCTGGATATTAACCTGCGCCCTCCGCACTATAGCCCGGAACATATTAAAGAGCTGCTGGGGCAGTGCGACATCTTAAAATTAAACCAGGCAGAGCTGCAGCTCATCAGCAGCTGGTATGGCGCTTTCTCCACAGCTGAGGAACAAGTACGCATTATTGCCCGCCAGTTTAATATTCACACCATTGTTGTTACCATGGGCGCCAGTGGTGCGTTGCTGTATATGAATGATCGTTTTTATACGCATCCCGGCTTCCGTGTAAAAGTAGCAGATACCATTGGCAGCGGAGATGCATTCCTGGCAGGCTTTCTCAGTAGTTTAATCAAAGGCCGCACACCGGAGGAATGTTTAACCATTGCCAATGCCACCGGCGCATTGGTGGCATCGCGCTCCGGCGGCTGCCCGCCATACAGCCTGGGGGAAATAACCGCCCTTATGGAAGCTTAAGGCACTTCATCTCTTTGCAGTAAGGGCAGCAGCAGAAAACGGGTAGCTACAATGCCCACTGCAAAACCAATGGCCAGGATGATCAGTAAAGTATTCAGCGGCACGCTATGGCATTGCGCAGGATTATCGCTGATACCCAGCCAGGGCAATTTTTTACTGAGGAAGATTGCCATAGCTGCAGTAATAATAAACAGGTTCACCAGCACTATTAATAGTATCAGCACTTTCTTTTTGAGTTCCCATCCATCGCCGTTATCACGTATGCCGCCAATGTAGAAAACAGTAAGCGTTACTACCAGTCCAAAAAGTAAGATGGCGGCATACATAAAATAGGTTTCGCCCACATAGTCGGTTGTTTTTACGCTGCAGGGGTCGCGGAACATACGGCGGTAAGCATTCAGCTCACGTTTTATTTTTTGCCAGAAGGTAAGGTGCACGGGCAGGGGAGGGGTAAGCCTTATGGTATCCAGGAACACAGTGTCCGGCACTACAAATTTTGCGCTCAGCTCATCCCACAGGTCGGCGTAACCGTCGTCTGCACCCAGTGTCCACAGCGCCACGCCGCCCAGGTTATTGTTTAATACATAATCATATTTAGGCCCCAGGGTGCTGGCATCATCAAACCATATTTCCGAGGTCACATCACCAACATCATTTTTTTCTTCAATAAAAGCCGATTCCGCAATCTCATCATACATAGCAATGGTATCTGAGGGGTAACGCCTTTTAATATCATGATAGCTGATGTAATTACTAAAGCCATCCGGTTTGCCGTTTGTGCCTTTCTTCCACACTGCGCCATAATAAGGTAACAGCAGCACAAACTTGGCCGGCGGAATATCGCGCTGCAGGTAGCGGGAAACCGAAGCGTCAATAGACTGTGCGGGGCTGCCTTTCAGCGGCGCAAGCGCGCCGGCTATGTTGCCACTGGCACGGGTAAGATCTATCAGGAAAAAAGTAACGGAAGCATTCAGCGCCTGCAGGTCATACGCCAGCTCTTTATCAAATGCAGGCACCACTACGTTCACGGTATACCCGGCATTAAAGCTATGCAAATGGCTATACAGCAGCTGTATAAAATCAGTAAAAGCCTGCCGTTGTTTTTTATTTACCTGTTGGAAATAAATGGTTACTCCCCTGGCATGTTTTTGTTCCAATAAGCCCGCCAGCGTATCTGCAAATATCAGCTGCACATCTTCATGCTGTAACAGGGATGATATGTTGGCAGCGCTTTTGTCGGATATGATCAGCTGAATACTGCAACCCGCTGCGCTGGCTGCTTCCAGGGCTTTCAGACTGTCTGCATTAAAGCTGGCTTTTAGCCTTCCCGTTATGCCATCTACTGTATATCCTAGAAAGCTGAAGGTGGTGAGCGCACTGAAATTATAGTTCAGGTATTTATCCTCCATCCAGTAGGGATGAATGCCCATCACGTTCACCTTTTGGGTAAGGTTAAGGGTATAGCGTATGCCGGTGCTGTCGTTCACGCGCAGCGTGTCTACTTTATCGCCCGGGCGTCCGTAAATAGCGCGGATGGTTTTTAACTGCTCCTGCTTGGCTTTCTCTGCATCTGCCAGGTCTGTTTTCTGTTGCAGGATGGGCAGCATTTTATTTACCAGTGAGTTAAGGTCATTCTCCGGCGATGCAGCTGCCGTATCTTTTTTTACAGGTACCGTGTCTTTAGGCGGAGGCGGTACGCGGCAGCAGCTTCCCATGGTGCCTATAAGCACCACCAGGGAATCAAAATGCTGGTTCTCTGTTTTAGACAGCTGTTCATTCAGCAGCTGTATATCATGCGCAGTTACTACCAGCGAATCCGCCAGTATCTGGTTAATGATGCTGATCACGCGTTCCTGTTCGCGCGCTCTTGCATTCTTTGTGAACTTAAATGCGTTCAGTATCTTCCTGATCAGTTTAGCCTTAACAGCGGTGTCCTTAGGCATTTCAGGCTTGCTAACCTTATCGGGTATATGAAGTTTTTGACCATAGGCATAAGGAACGCATATATTAAGTATAATAAATACAAACAGGAAACCGGTTAATTTTCTGAGGGAGCACATAGGGCTGTAGTGTATATAAAAAATACGAGAATAAAATTTTAAAGAAAAATTTTTATTTAAATTTTTAGCGACTATCTTGTGTGTGGAATAATTATTTAATAGGACTGCAGCCCTAATAACTCAACGTAACCAAATTACAACTTTAACTTAACAATCTACCTTACCTAGCTGTCATTTTAGACAGAAAATTAAATGAATGATCTATGAGACCTTGATCTGCATTACAGAAGAAATTAATAACAACTTTAAAAGAAAGCTACAAACAAACGAAGAAAAAGTGATCTTATCCGGTATTGTGAACCAGGATGGTTCTATAGCAATACAAGGAGAGAATAAGATTGTTGTCACATTGTTGAATGTAGAGAAAGACACTGTTGGTAAAAGCAGCGCCGGAGCCGTTCCGGGCGTAACTATCCCGAACACAGCCTCCGCTGTGAATATCAATTTATATGTGTTGTTTTCCGCCTATTTCAGCAGTGCCAATTATCATGAAGCTCTCAGGTTTCTATCCTTTGTAGTCGCTTACTTTCAATCTAAGAATGTTTTTACCCGGGCCAATACTCCCTCAATGGATCCCCGCATCGGGAAGCTGATCTTTGAGATGGAAAGTCCCGGGGCAGATAAGCTGAACAATATATGGACCACACTGGGAGCTAAGTATATGCCTTCTGTTGTGTACAAGATCCGTATGTTATCATTTGATGATTCCATTATAAAGGAATACAGGCCTTCCGTCACCGGTACAGAAGGACGCGTAGGGCCTGCATAACCAAACTCAAGCCCGGAAACAAATACAGGTGAGATATGAAATATTAACCGCTGTATTTTACCGTCATACTTTTTTCACAGGCCCCGGTTACGATGGGATCAAAGCGCGTGCAACCGCATCCGCAGCACAAAACCTGCTCCGGCATGGTTTGATATTCAAACCACTGCGGGATGGTTTTATGTTGCTGTATGGTGCGCAGCAGGCGGGGAACCAGCGTAGCAGGGATGTTGTGCTGAAAGAAAATTTCACGTTGGAGTTTGATCTGTTCCTTACAGATCATCTGTTCTATAACTATACCCAGGTGAATGTGCCGGATATTACCAGCACAGTTTTCTTTTTCAGTAATGATGCGCAGTCTGCCGAAGGTGTGTTACACCGGGCCGGCTATGTAAGCACACAGGACCTGCGGGCGGTAAATACCTTGCAGGAACAGTTTTTTACAAAGCCCTTTGGAAGAATAGCATTGCAGATAGATGAAAAGCTGCAGTCGTCTTATCAGATCCGCTTTTCTGCCAGGGCCAGCCGTTGGTGCTATTTTTTAATGAGTGAAGGATTGCAGGCGCTTTCCCGGCCTGCCGTGATCAGTACTAACGGAAACGGCTACTTCGGTGTGCCACAATTGGTTACTTTGCCGGACAAGGGCGAAGTGCCCGTATTTATATCTCAGATCCCTGTACCATTAGGGAATGCAAACAAAACCGTTTTTCAGCTGGTAGACTATTCCACTGCCGGCGATGATAAATATAAAGTGATCATATCCGCATTGCCGGCGCCGGAAACGGGCCGGATTTCCAATGCGGCCGCTGCCTTTTATGAAAGCGGGTTTGAATACGCAGAAATATTTTTATACTAATCTCAAAAAAACCACACAAATGGCTTCAACACTCATGACCCCCGGGGTTTACATTGAGGAAAAGAACGCGTTTCCCAGTTCCATAACTGCCGTGGCAACCGCCGTTCCCGTATTTATCGGGTATACGCAAAAGGCGGAACGGAACGGGAAATCATTGGTCCACAAGCCCACCAGGATCACTTCCTTTGCAGAATACCTGGAAAATTTCGGCAGCAGCTTTAAACCTAAGTTCACCCTGGCAGAGCCGGATCCAAAAGTGAAACAGGAAACTTTCCGCATCAATGGCAAAGCATCCATTGTAAAGATCAATGACAAGAACATTGCATACCTGTACAGCAGCATCCGCCTGTTTTACGCCAATGGGGGCAGCACTTGTTACATTGTATCGGTAGGCACCTATGAAGATAAACCCGATGGATTTGATATCAGCGCCGATGATTTTATTGGCTCAGATTCCAAACCTAACGTGTTCACCTTACTGGAAAAAGAACCGGAGCCAACCCTGGTAGTAATACCGGATGCCATAGCACTGGGTGAGGACTGTTATACCACTATTTATACACAGGTGCTGAACCATTGCGCCGGTATGCAAAGCCGCTTTGGTGTTTTTGACCTGGTAAAACAATTACCGGCAGATACTACCGATACGATTGTGACCGCCTTCCGTGAAAAAATAGGCATCAACTTCCTGAACTATGGCGCCGCTTATTATCCCTGGCTGAAAACCGCTGTAGTACAGCCGGACGAGCTAAGTTATGAGAACCTGGATGCATCCGTAGACCTGGAAACTCTGTTGCCGGAACCTGCCGCCACCATCATTGTAAAGAAGTTTAAAGAAAGTACTAACCCCGACAGCAGTACGAAAAAGAATTATCACCAGTCCCTGAAGGCAGCCAGCCCTACGTATGTGCATATACTGGAAGAGATCCGCGGCCTGCTGAATGAGCTGCCCCCCAGTGGCGCCATGGCAGGCATTTACACAACGGTAGATAGTAGCCGTGGTGTATGGAAAGCGCCGGCCAATGTATCCGTAAGCCTGGTGAATGCACCCTCTGTAAATATCTCTAACGAAGAGCAGCAAAGCCTGAACGTAGATATTATTGCCGGTAAATCCATCAATGTGATCCGTCCTTTCCCAGGTGTAGGTACACTGGTATGGGGCGCCAGAACATTGGACGGTAACAGCCTGGACTGGCGTTACATTAACGTGCGCCGTACGCTGATTATGATTGAGCAGTCTGTGAAGCTGGCCGCCCGCACTTATGTATTTGAGCCCAATGATGCAGCCACCTGGATCTCGCTGAAAACCATGATCAGCAACTTCCTGGAAAACCTCTGGAAACAGGGCGCGCTGGCCGGTGCAGCACCAGGCCAGGCATTTGACGTACAGGTAGGCTTAGGCGCCACTATGACCCCGCAGGACATCCTCGACGGCGTTATGCTGGTAACGGTGAAAGTAGCTTTAAGCCGTCCTGCGGAATTTATCGTCATCACTTTCCAGCAGCAAATGCAACAAAGCTAAAGGCTTAAAGCTTTCAGCTTCAATCCTATTTGAATAACTCGTTATTAAACTCATTTTATGCCAGATTTAAAAACAGACGGTTCTACCCAGTCGGCCAACATATGGCCATTAGTAAAATTTTCCTTCAAAGTAATGTGGGATAAAGACGAAATCATATTCCAGGAAGTAAGCGGCCTCTCTTCCGAAACACAGGTGATCGAATATCGCGGCGGCAGCAGCAAAACCTTTTCCACTGTGAAAATGCCGGGTATTCAGAAGTTCAATAACATCACCTTCAAAAAGGGTACGTTCCAGAACGATTCTACCCTGTGGGCAAAATATGTAGGTAAAGATGGCGGTATAAAAATGAATACCATTACACGTGCCAGCGTTACCATCAGCCTGTTGGATGAAACCGGCCAGATAGCTATGAGCTGGTCTTTACTCAATGCTTTCCCGGTGAAGATGCAGGTAACGGATATGAAATCCGATGCCAACGAGGCCGCCATTGAAACTATGGAAGTAGCGCACGAAGGCCTGATGCTCATCTTACCAGCCATCACCTGATCATAAAAACATAACAGATGCCTGATCCTTCACCACCGCCACCATCGGAAGACGCTTCAGCAGTGCCGCTTCCTTACTATCCGCCCTGGAGTTTTTATTTCAGTGTAGTGGTAGAAGGATTTACCGGCGTCAATGAAGGCAGCTTCCAGGAAGTGAGCGGCCTTTCCGTGAAAATGTCGCCAATGGAAGTAAAGGAGGGAGGAGAGAACCGGTTCTCACGCCGGTTGCCTGTTCCTCCTAAGTATGAGAACCTGGTGCTGAAACGCGGCATGCTCATAGGCTCTGAGCTCACCAAGTGGGTGCAGACCAGCCTTACGCAGTTCAGCTTTACACCCGCCACCGTAACATTGAACCTCCTGAATGGTGATGGCAGCATACTGTCAACCTGGAGCTTTTCCAATGCTTACCCGGTAGCTTTAAAGGTCTCCGATCTCAAAGCGCAGGATAATAGCATAGTGGTGGAAACACTGGAGCTGGCCTTCGATTATTTTCAGCAAACAAAATAAGCCATGCCACTCGAAATACGCGAGTTGATCATCAAGGTAACCATTGAAGAACACGCCCCCAAAGCGGTAGGCAACAGTATCGGCAGCAGAGAGCTGCAGGTGCTGAAAGAAAAGATCGTGCGGGAGTGTATGGATAAGCTGATCAGCAACATGGACAATTTATCAGTAAGGTAAACATAGGAGCAAATGCCGGATCCCGGAACACCCACAGCAGGAACACTTGTTAAATTATTAATACAGGGCTATTCGGAGCCTACCGCCACTTCGGGGCTGGTAGGCTCCATCAGCGCTGTCATTAACCCGGAAACCTATACGCTGAGCTATAATATTGCGTATGAGCAGGCAAAGACCTTAGGAGCTTCTGCACCCACGGAAATATTTACCCGCATGTCATCCGGCGATTTTGACCTGGAGCTGCTGGCAGATGGGACCGGGGTAGTGCCGCTGCCCGCAGGTGTTTCTTCCGTAGACGACTATGTTCAGCAAATGATGGATATCGTGTACGACTACCAGGGCGATGTACACCGCCCCAACTACCTGCGCATCACCTGGGGAGAACAGGTATTCACCGGCGTATGTAAGAATATAACAGTGAAGTATACCCTGTTTACTCCCGGAGGCGCTGCCTTACGGGCACTGGTTAAGCTCAAGCTGTCGGAATCCATACCGCTTTCAACAAAAACGCAGCAGGCCCGCAGAAGCTCCCCGGACCTTACCCATATGCGTACCGTTAAAGCCGGTGATACGCTGCCTTTAATGACCTACCGCATTTACGGAGAAGCTTTTCACTACATGGAAGTAGCGCGGGTGAACGGTTTAAACAGCATACACGCTATTAAACCCGGTGATGAGCTGTACTTCCCACCATTAAAGAAATAAACTGAATGGCAGCCGCGAGTCCCACAAACGTACAGGACCCTACTTTACGTGTAACCGTTACCGCTAATGGTAAAGACATACAGGACCTGTATCCGATACTATCCGTACGGGTACATCATGAGATCAACAGGATCTCTTACGCTGAAGTTGTGATCCTGGACGGTACTACTTCAGAAACCCAATCCGGTGTGGCCGGTGATTTCCCCGCCAGCGACAGCGCTTATTTTGTCCCTGGCGGTACCCTGGTTATCACCGCCGGTTACGGACTGGTAGCAGGTACGCAGATCTTTACCGGCATCATCGTAAAGCAATCCATACAGGCCAATGAAAGCGGTACGTTCTCGCTCACTGTTACCTGCAAGCACAGCGCCGTGAAAATGACCATCAATAAAAAAGATGCTGTGTTCGCGAACCAGACAGACAGCGCAATTATGTCTACCCTGGCCGGCAACAGCGGCCTCTCTGCTACTGTTACCTCCACTACAGATGTAAATGAGCTGATGTTCCAGAAGTTTGCAACAGACTGGGATTTTTTACTGGCCCGTGCAGAGTTCAATGGTTACCTGGTATCTCTGAAGGATGACCAGATAATAGTAGGCCCGCCGCAGGTATCCGGTTCGGCAGTGCTGATGGTGGCCTTTGGAGAATCCATCAACAGCTTTCATGCAGAGCTGAATGCAGAAAAGCAGCCGGCATCATTGTCCGCATCTGCCTGGGATCCGCAAACACTCGCCCTGCTGGAATCCAGCGCCACAGAGCCCACCTTGAATGAGCAGGGCAATCCCGCGCCAAAAGCCATGGGCAGCCTGTTGCAGGAAACGCCTTTGCAGCTGGTAGCCAATACTCCCTTAACACAGGCCGAGCTGAAAACCTGGGCTGACAGCACCTTGCTGCGCCTGCGTTTACAGGCCGTCCGCGGCAAAGTATCCTTTATGGGAAATGCCACTGTATTACCCAATACGCTCATAGAACTATCCGGTGTAGGCACCCGCTTTGACGGTACTGCCTATGTAACCGCTGTTACGCACGAAATGAAGGACGGGGAATGGGAAACCCATGTGAAGTTTGGGCTGGATAGTACACCCATCTATGAAAAGAACAACTTTACCTATTTCCCCGCAAACGGCCAGCTGCCTGCCATGCAGGGCTTACAGCTGGGGGAGGTGATGAGCATTTCCATGGATCCCGGCGCAGAGTACCGGGTGCAGGTAAAGCTCGCATCCACCGCCACCGGGCAAACCGGTACCTGGGCACGGCTGGGAAATTTATACGCCACATCCAATGCAGGCGATATTTTTTTTCCGGAAATAGGGGATGAGGTGGTAGTAGGTTTTGTGGAGAACGATCCGCGTTATCCCATCATCCTGGGCAGTTTGTACAGCAAAGGCAAAGTGCCGCCCGTAGTGCCTGCAGACAATAACAACTATACAAAGGCCATCTATACCAAAAGCCAGTTAAAGGTAACGTTTGATGATATGAATAAAGTGATCACCATTGCCACACCCGGCGGTAACACCATTACCATGAGCGATACTGCCATGGGCATACAGATCACGGATATGAACCAGAACACTATTAAAACATCTGCTTCCGGTATAGAGATCACCAGCGTAGCAAATATGACCCTGCAGGCCACCGGCACTATTACGCTGAATGGCACCGGCGGGGTAAATGTTACTACACCGGCCAACGTAGCCGTAAGTGGTATGAACATTGCCAATACCGCCACCACAGCCTTTTCTGCCACCGGTACCAGCACCGCGCAGCTCACATCGGGGGGCGTGGTAACGGTCCTGGGCGCAACAGTAATGATCAATTAATAATTAAGAATTAATTATGGGACAGCCAGCTGCTCGCCTTACTGATATGCACACCTGCCCGATGGTAACACCGGGCCTGCCGCCCATTCCGCATGTAGGCGGTCCCGTTATAGGGCCGGGCATGCCCAATGTGCTCATAGGTATGCTGCCTGCAGCTGCCCTGGGCGATATGCTTACCTGTGTAGGCCCGCCGGATAGCATTGTCAAGGGCTCCGCAACGGTACTCATCGGCGGCCGCCCCGCTGCCCGCATGGGCGATATGACAGCGCATGGCGGTGTAATTGTAACCGGTTTTCCCACCGTATTAATAGGAGGATAAAGATGGCAAAGGAAATACAATCTTTTTTAGGCACCGGCTGGAGCTTTCCACCCTCCTTCGATAAGCTGGATGCCAGTGTGCAAATGGTGTCGGATGTAATGGACATTGAAGAAAGCATCCGCATCATACTCAGCACCATACCCGGCGAACGCCTGATGCAGCCGGACTTTGGCTGTGATATAAAAAGGCTGGTATTTGAAATAGCCGATTCCCGCATGATCAGTGAGCTGAATCATATTATTTACCACGCCCTCTTAAAATATGAACCGCGTATTAAGTTCATAGATGCCGTGGTGGCAGACAGAAGCCAGGATATGGGCGCCCTGTTCATGCAGATCACGTACAGCATTATAGCCACTAACACAAGACATAATATGGTATATCCCTTCTACTACCTGGAAGGTACCAACATTAGCGACGGATGAGCAACTTTTTTGAACATATACAGGACGGTATCAGTCAGTTGGAAAGGCAGTTGGAGGCCCTGGTACCGGACTATGTGAAAGTGGATGACAGGTCGCCGCATGAGCTGCTGCAGCTGCTCACACACATTGCTACCCAGTTTAACTACTACAATTTTCACAACCAGGCAGAAGGCACCTGGGAGGAATTTTTTCATGCTGACCTGGTGGTGATGCTCATCACTGCCAGCGCGCTTGACTTCACACACTATGAAGCCTCGTTCCTGCGCATCCGCGAAAACCTTAACAATGCGGAGAATGATGATGAGCTGTTCGATCATACACAAGCCCTGTTCCTGTTACTGTACGACATTGGCATAGTGCTCATGGATGTGCTGCAGAAATTACGGCAGGCCGATAAAACATACGCCGTCTGGCATTACATAGAGCAGGTAATGGATATCCTGGAAGATGACATGACCCGCCTGCACCGTTTTGAATACCAGGTGATCAGCTTATTTCCCCGGCAGGTAGCCTTACATGAGCACCGCGTACGCCCCCTGGAAATGACGCATACCCTGCGCCGCCTTTACAGCCGCGCATTCAATAACCCCGGTGAAGGCACAGAGGTGTTTGAAGGATTTTATTCCCTGAATACATTGTATGATAACCTGCGTACCAAATTTTACCAGGTATCCAGCTCCGCCGGTTATTATCTAAGGAACCAGCTGGCAGAGATGCAGCATACCCCGCATATGGGCCTGCTGCTGGCATTTATAGAGCTCTATAAACACCTGCAGGAGCAGATCAATAAGCTGCCCAAACGGCATCTTGATTTTTATTACCGGCAGGTGCTGGGCATCCGGTCATTACCCGCCGTACCTGACCGGGTACATATTTTCGTAGAGCCGGTACCGGTAGCCCATAACTTTACTATAGAAAAAGGGCAGGTGCTGCTGGCAGCCACAAATACGCGTAAAGAGCCGCTGCCCTACGTTTTGCAGGATGTGGTAAAGGTGCATAACATAAAGATCATGGGGTTGTATAGCCTGTATGTAAGTGATTATGTGCAGATAGCCGCTCCCACGCTGCAGCTGCGCGATATCCGCGAAGCGCAGCCTTACCTGGCCCTGCACCCAATAACACCCGCGGCAGATTATCAGAAAGAAGGTACGGTCATTAAACCCTGGCTGCTGCTGGGAGAGGACCAGCATGATATTTCAGACTCACGCCGTACCATGGAAGATACCAATGTAGGTTTTATCATTGGCTCGCCGGTAATGTACCTGAAAGATGGTTACCGGCAGGTGCATGTAAAGCTCTATTTTGAGCCGGACACTTTCAGCGGGTTTATAGCCTATGTGCAGAACTTTGCCAAAGTATCTAACCGCACTGAATCCGTAGTGCTTATGCAGCTGCTCGCCGGCGCTTTCCTGCTGTACTACACGGCGCCCGAGGCATGGGAGCCCATTCCGCGTTTTAGTGTAAAAAGCAGCATAACGGAGCTTACGGATAATAGCCTGGAAATTTTCTTTGCGCTGGACCCTACTGACAAACCCTGGGGTGTATATGATGAAAAAGCGCACGGCGGCGGGTTAAGCTCAAAACGGCCCTTCTTAAAAGTGTTGCTGAACAATACCAGCTTTCACCATGCTTACAGCTACCTGCGGCCTATGCTGCTGGAACGTGTATGCGTAAGAGTGAATGTGACTGGCCATAAGTATTTTAAGATGCAGAATAACGTAGGGCCGGTAAACGCAGACAGCTCTTTCCTGTTGTTTGGCCCGCAGCCTTATGTAGGTTCTTTCCTGGATATCCGCAACAGCAACATCTTTAACCGCTTTACACGCAACTTTACTATTAACCTGGAATGGCTGAACCTGCCCCGGCATGAAACTGGCTTTGATGCCTATTATCTCGGCTATGATGCAGGCATGCAGAACGAGGCATTTAAAATAGGCATCAGCAGCTTAAGTAACGGCCTGTATTTTCCGGAACGGCAAAACCAGCAAAACCTGAACCTGTTCCAAACCACCCGCGACCGGGAAGGGAAAATTTATTTATCAGAAAATACAGTGTTGCAGAATGTGGATTTCACCAGGCTGTCATTTCCCAACGATATGCTGCTGGCGGAAGAATGGCAGCCGGACATTTCATTATACCGCGAAGGCGCTGTCCGCCTGGAGCTCCTGTCACCGTCTGAAGCCTTTGGCCATCGCCTGTTTTCGCAGATCTTCCCGGAAGTGATCATGAGCAATGCGCAAAAAAGCCTTCTCCCGAAAAAGAAAATACCGGTCCCTAACCTGCCCTACCTGCCTATTGTTAAATCCATTTCCATTAATTATACGCTGGAACATATGGAAGCCCTCAAATCTGTACAAACAGAGCAGCAGGGCGATGGGCTGGAAGTATACCAGGTGCTGCCCTACGGTTACCGCAAAACTTATCCCGTACCCAATAACACTACTTTTGCGCTGGTACCGGTAGCAGAAGATATGGGCAACCTGTTCATAGGTTTCAACCGCCTGTATCCCAATGAAGAGCTGTCTTTACTTTTTCAGCTGGAAGAAAAACATTACAGTGATACTGCTGTTGGCATCACCCCGCTAAAATGGAGCCACTTAAACAACAACCGCTGGCTGCCTTTTGAAAGAACGCAGCTGTTGTCGGATGATACAAACAACCTGCTGAAAAGCGGTATCATTAAAATACGTGTGCCCGATAACATTAGCAACGGTAGTACCATGCTGCCCCCGGAGCTTTTCTGGATCAGGATCTCCGCAAGTGAGGTTACCGGCGCCAATCCCAGGGTAATAGGCATTTTTCCTAACGCCGTAGTAGCAGAAAGGCAGCTGGCAGGCGACGGCCAAAGCCTGAATGAAACCTTGTCCATTGATCCTTTCTCCATCAAAAAATTTCAAACAGATATAAAAACCATCCAGCAGGTATGGCAGCCATTTCCATCTTTTGGCGGCCGGCAAAAGGAAACGGAAATGCAGTATTATACCCGTGTAAGCGAGCGCCTGCGGCATAAGCAAAGGCCGGTGCTGAGTTTTGATGTTGCGCAGATCCTGCTGCAGGAATTTCCGGAGCTACTGATCGTAAAATGTTTGCCCATTGATGCAAACCGTATGAAGCATATGCCGGAGCAGCCGGACGTGAGCATTATAGTGGTACCTGCCCCGCCCAAGAACAGCAGCGGGCAGTTCAACACCCTGGAACCAAAGGTAGACCTGGCCACGCTGTACCGCATACAGGCCTTTGTACAAAAAAAGATGTCGCCTTTTGTAAAGGCAGAGATCAGGAACCCGGTGTATGAACGCATAAAAGTAGTATGTAAGATCCGGTTCACGCCCACGGATAATAACTACAACGATAACCTGTACCTGCAAAAGCTGCAGGAAGATATCAAACAATACCTTTGCCCATGGCTGTTTAATACCGTTAATGATTTTAAGATAGGCACGGTGTTATACCGTTCGGAAATGCTGAATTTCATTAACCGCCTGCCTTACGTGAATTATGTTACCGGCTTTTCACTGGTGCATTTTTATTATGAAAGAAACCCGCGCAATGGGCAGGTAATGGGCCGCATTACAGATACCGCCCTGGAAGAGGTGCCCTTTATCCGCGCCTCCGTACCGGAAGGGGTGCTCATCCCTTCTGATGAGCATTTGATCACAGTGCTGGAAGCGTCTTTGTATGAAGATCCGAAGGCCCTGGGTATTGACGGATTGCTGGTAAGCAATGAGCTGCTGGTAGGTAAGGAGGCAGATGCAGGCCCGCCGCCGCAGCATGGCAGCTCGCCTTTTGATGAAGAAATGCTCACAATTAGTATTCAACCCAAATAAATCCGGTTCATCATGGACGCTAAACAAAATAAAAAAATGTATGGGCGCGAAGAGCTCAAGCAATATTTCAGGAACGGGAGAATGCCTACAGAAAATCACTTCGGCTATTTGATCGATTCCACGATCAATAAACAGGAAGATGGCTTTTCCAAGGATGAAGAAAATGGATTGCTTATATCCGCCCTGGGCGGCTCTAAAAGGCTGGTCTCTTTTTACCGCGCCACAGACGATCTGGAACCTTTTTTCATGATGGAAAAAGATGAGCAGGAATATCCCAGCCTGCGCCTGCAGCCAAATCCAAGGGAAGGCGCGCAAAAGGAACAGGACGATAAAGCCTTTTTCTTTCATATGGATGGAAAGCTGGGCCTGGGCAAAAAATGTGATCCCAACTTTAAAGTAGATATCAACGGTTTTGCTGGTATGGAAGGCCGGGTGGGCACTTACAAGGTAGGCAGGATCCCGGCAGATGGTAAATGGTACCCCATTTTACAGGAGCTGGATAACTGCCAGGCCTTTGAAGTAGTAGCCCGCACCGGTTTAAAACATGCAGGCCGCCATGCCATGATGCACGCCTATGCGCTCAGCACCTTTGGCGGCAACCGCAATAAGATCCGCCAGGAATGCGCTTATTACGGCTTTTGCTGGAATAAGATCAAGCTGCGCTGGAAAGGCCGCACGCATAACTATGCCCTGCAGCTGCGTACCAACAGCAATTACGGCCCGGGAGTAGAAATTTATTACCGCATTACCCGCCTTTGGGCAGATGATGTTTTTATGCCCGACGAATACTATTACTAGCAGGCAGCAAACTATCCTTCAAATCATCGTTTCATGGCAGATACCCCTTCCGTAGTAATAAACCGCGATAAGGCCCGCGAGGCTGCATTTGACTATGAGCAGCTGCGCCGCGAAGCCATTGCCCATGTGCAGGCTTTGTCCGGTAATACCTGGACAGATTACAACCTGCACGATCCCGGCGTTACCATCCTGGAACAGCTCTGTTATGCCATTACCGACCTGGCCTACCGTACGGATTTTCCTATTGATGAAATACTGGCCGATAAGAACGGTAACATTGACCCGCTGCTGCATACCTTTTTTGCAAAAGCCGCTATCCTCAGCTCAGCGCCCGTAACCATCAATGATTACCGTAAGCTGATCCTGGATGAAGTAGATGAAATAGAGAATATTTGGATTGAGCCTATACCCTCCCTGCAGCCCTGCGGCACTACCAAAGGCACCTACCGGCTGTTTTTGCAGATACAGGATGAGCTGGTAACCGCTGCAGCCAGTGATCCGGATACGCTGAAACCAGTGGTAGCTGCAGTAGAGCGCTGTATGATGACCTACCGTAACATTGGGGAAGATGTGGAAGCCTTTGTAGTGCTGCAGCCGCAGGAAATATCATTGAAGGCTGAGATTATGGTCGATAGCCGTTATGATCCCCAGGAGCTGATGGCCCATATGTGTAATGCATTTGAATTTGCGCTGCATCCGCCCATCCGCTTTTTTACAGAAGCAGAGCTGCTGGACAAAGGTTATAACATAGAAGAAATTTACTGCGGCCCGCTGTTGAAAAAAGGGTTCATTGTGGAAAGCGATCTGCGGCCCCGCCCCAGCATCGTAGATCCGGCAGTGTTAGTAAAGGCGGTATCAGAGGTGGCCGGGGTTATTAAAGTTAAGGCCCTCTCCATTGCCGGCGATGATGGTAATTACTCCGCCCGCCCCTTAACCCTGAAACCCGGCAGCTACCCGATGTTACAGATTGCCGGTGATAAGAACGATATTAAAATATTCAGCGATAAATATGAATACCGTTTAAAAGAAGTGGCTTTCTGGAATAGCTACCAGAAAATGAAGATCATTGCCCGCCGTAAGTTCGTAGGTCAGAAAACAGGAGATGTCCATACGCCCTTAAAAGCATCGTACCGCAATCTCAGCTGGTATTATTCCCTGCAGCATCATTTCCCCTACATTTACGGCATTGGTGAGGAAGGGCTGGATAAGCAGGCCACAGAACGGCGTAAGGCGCAGGCCAAACAGCTGAAGGCATACCTGTTATTCTTTGAGCAGCTGCTGGCCAATTACCTGGCCCAGCTGGGCAGCATGGGCAATTTCTTTTCACCGTTAACAGAAAATGCTACGCCCTACACCTACGCAGTACAGCCTTTATATAACGTGCCGCATGTGCGCCAGCTGCTATCTGCCTTTACAGGAAAACAGCCGGGGCAGGATTGGGATGAGTTTAAGGAAGATACCGGCAATGACTATATGAAAGCGCTGCAGCAGGAGCAGGAAACCAGCAAAACCTATCAGGAACGCAAAACCCGGGTCCTGGATCATTTGCTGGCCCGCTTTAACCTGTCGCTCATGAAATACCCCGTAACGGTTTATGAGCATGTATACGGGGATGCAGCTAATGAGCCCCGCATAAGCCGGGAGCTGGAATGGAAAGCAGACATCCTCCGAAATGTGGTAAAGCTAACTGCCAACCGCCTGCATTCATTCGATTATACAGCAGATCTTTTTACGCCCGGCGAATGGTCGGGTTATGAGAACTGGCTGCGTCATTTACTGTATATACCCGGCGGTAAACGCAAACGCCTCAGCGAAGTATTTGATGCAGAACATTTAAAAGTAGAGGTGCACACACGGCCGGATCACATGCACCTGTGGCTTACCAAAGAATACACAGTACGTGATGAGGTGATCAAGGTAACGCTGCAGGACCTGCCGGACACACCGCCGGAAAACAGGTATGATTACGGCAACCAGCCCGTTTCTTTCCTGAAGCATGGCTTAAGTGCAGAGAACTACCGCATTGTATTTGATGAAGAGCGCCGGGAATACCTGGTAGTATACCGCCACCGCCGGCATGAAGTATGGCGGGTGGTAATAAGGGCCAATACCCGCGCGCATGCCACGCATGCCCTGCAGGATATGATCAAACACCTGCGCAGCATCAGCGAGCAATCCGAAGGGTTTTACCTGGTAGAGCACCTGCTGATGAAACCCTGGAACTATGAACGCAATTTTGGTTACCGCATGTACGACCGTGACGGGAATGTACTAAAAGAGCATCCTTACTGGTACACCTTTGACGAAAGGGAAGAAGCCATCGGCAAGCTGCAGGAAGAAGCTGCAGCGCAGCATGCCTACTTTGAGTTTTACGTAAAGCAGGGTAACGGCCAGATGTTGCGGGAAGACTTTTATCGTTTTGGCCTTACCGTAGTATTTCCCGCATGGCCTGCCCGCTTCCAGCTGCCGGAGTTCAGGGCTTTTGCAGAAGAGCTGTTCCGGGAGCATACCCCGGTGCAGTTTGTGATCCAGTTTAAATGGTTAGGCATTGGCGCTATGCGCAGCTTTGAAAAGGAGTACTTCAACTGGCTGGATCTCCTGCGTCAAAAAAAGGACTTGCAGCAGGATACCAGCGAATTGATTAAGATCCTGGCAGAAGAACATTATTTTGATCTATGAGTGAGGCGCACCATATCATCCGCCAGTACACCTTTGATGTACAAAGCAGCAACAGGGCGCAATCCCTGGCGTTGCAGGAGCGTATCAGCCACCTGTTCCGGCAGCGGATCAGCGGGGATATGGATATGCTGCTGCAAAGGATCGTACCGGAACAAATGGTAGCGGTGCTGGATACCCTTGAATTAGACCTGGGTTTTATTTTATACAAAGATGTAGAAACAGAGCTGCCCGCTAAAATAATGTCGGCCCTGGAAAAGGCGCTGGCAGATATTCTGCGATATGGTATCTCCGGTGAGCAGTACACGCTTACCGGCAAGGTGCAGCTTAAAACCGGTGCAGACCGTTTGTTTGAGCTGCTGCGTTATTACCTGCTCAGCGGCGCCATGCCCTGGTGGGCCACTGCAGCAGAACGTAAACAACCGGAGCAGGCCATCATGCACCTGGCAGGTGCGGAACCTAACCGCCTGGCAGCTTTGCTGCGCGATATTGCCAGGGCAGCGTATGTGCGTCAGCGTATTGCTTACCAGTTTCCCATAACAGCCATTCAGCAGGTAGTTACAGTGCTGGAACCGGCAGAAGCCGTTTTTATCTTCTCCTACAGCCGGGAAATTGTGCAGCTGCAGCAACGTCAAACCATCCTGCAAACAGAAAGTAAAACACTGGAAAGGGCCGTATGGTGGTTTGTGCTGAATTACCTGTTCACGGAAACGAGCGCTTACTTTAACCGCAAGCAGTTTGTACGCAGCCACCTGGCGCAAATGGCGCAGCACTTTAATGTGGCGTATGAGCACTTGTTACAGCTGTTCTATAACGCCCTGTTATTTTATAAGCAGGACATGACAGAAGCCAGCGTAGGCGGTTTTATAAGAACGCTTTACCAGGAATATGCCGGTGAGCAATTGAAGGCAGGCCGCTATCCTCCCAATACCACGGATAATAAGAACACCACACCGGATGAGCAGGTAGCGGTACTCCGCTATTATTTACTCTATGGATCTTTCCCCTGGTGGGCGCCGGCCATTTCCCTGCAAATATTGCAGCAGCAAATGATAACCTTAGCCAAAGACGCCCGCGTGTCTTTGCAGCAAATGTTAAATACAGTATCAGGCGAAGCAGCTTTTAAAAGATGGGAGGCATTGGTGCAAAGAACTGTAGAACAGCAACCCGCCGCAGCACAGCAAACCATGCTGCAGCAGCTCACAGCGCATATCCGGGTAGGGACTAATGGCCGCAGTGGCTTACCATCGTTTGTTACCACCGGTGAGCTAAGGGCCAATGACAGCAACGGTTTACCGCCGCTTACCACTACCACCGCTGAAACCATACCACCGGAACAACAGCAGCTCCGCGATGTATTATTATACCGTCTGCTTTACGGCAGCATTCCCTGGTGGGGCAGCACTTACGCACATTTTTCCATTAACAGCCTTTGGCAGCAGCTCATGGAGCAATCCATGCCGCAGGCCATTGCTGTATTTAAATATGCAGGCACCATCCCCTATGCAATAGAGCGCAGCTTACAGGAAACAACACCCGAAATATTACTCCGCTTAATGCAGGCAGCAAAGTTACCTGCCCCGGTATTGGATGCCTATGAAAGTTTATATGCCTTGCTGCAAACCATCAGTGCGCAAATACAACCTGCCGTGGCCAGCCTGCAATCCCTGCAGTTGCAGTTATTGAAAAGCATCTGGCAAACATGGGCCATTAGCGCTTACATGCAATTGGAATTACCTGCGTTCATAACAGCCGCTATACAATCCTGGGCTGCAACCACCGGCCTGTTGCCCGGCAGCTTGTTGCTGTTAATGAAAAATGCAGCGCCTGCAAATGCTGTGCTGACCGATCATTTACAGCAATTAATAAATGAGCAGCAAACCGCCTGGGCAGCGGTTTACCATCCTGCCGGCAGCACACCGGTTCACCATCTTATACTGGATAATATCCGTAAGGGCATTGTACCCGCTACCACCGCTGCAAAGGAACAAACTGCCCGCCTGGTGCTGGAATGGTGGCAGCATTTCCTGGCCACTGGTCAGCTGCCCCTTACAGCAGGCACTTTTAACCAGCAGTTAACACTGGAGCTGGTAAGTAAAATGCTGGAATGGTTATACGCCAACTACCGGGAACGGCTATCCGCAGCAGCAAATGTTATTACACCATCACCCGTAATACTAAACCAGTTGTTCCTGTTATGGCAGGCAATGGGCGCCACGCCAACGCCTGTACGCGAGCTGTTAGCCGGCTGGTTACAGCAGGCCATTACGCCGCCGGCCGCCGGTACCATGGTTATACAGGATGGATTGTGGCAGGAGCTGCCGGAACCTCGTGTTGCCGCCACTACAGAAGCTTTGCCACGTATTAGCATGCCGGCCGCCGTATCCCGTCTGTTACACCGTTTCCGCCAGTACGATACTATTAGCAGCGCCACAGAACAGCAGCACTGGCTGCAGCAGGCCATTGAGCTGTTAAGCCACTTTTTGGAGCATCAAAAGTTACCAGGTTATTTAGGAACCATCAGCAGCACCATTAGCAATGAGCTGCTCAAACAGGCCGTCATTTTATTATACCGCGAAAAGCCTGCATTACTCACGCAGCTTTTAAATGCAGCAGGCGTACAACCGGCAGCCCGTGTAAGCATTTACCACCTGTTCACCCCACCCGCAGGCATATACGAATCACAGGTACGCCAAAACCTGGAAATTTATGCCGTGCAGGATAGCCTGTTGCTGTTACAGCAAACCATTCATAAACCTATTGGTGGTTTCCGTGAGGCCATACAGTTTTACCGGAACCAGCACCGGCAGGAGCGTTTATCCTTTTACCAGAAAATATTTCAACACCCTGTATTAATAGAGCAGGCCGCCCAACAGCTGGACGATGACACTTTCCTGGAAATGATGCAGGACATTCACATTGGCTGGGGACACCCGCCCCATGCAGCTTTAAAGGAGCTGCAGCAGCTGTTTGATATTATTATCACCGATAGCCAGGAGCGGGAAAAGATCCGCCTGCTGTTCCGCCAGTTCCATATGCAGTTGCTGGCCGGCCATTTTACAGTGCACCACGCCGCGGAGTATGCGCAGCGTTTTCTGCACTTTATTACCGGCTCCGGTATATCCGCAGCAGAAAGCTTTATCGGAAGGCTGGCCGTAAGCAAGGGTGTCATCAATATCACCGCATATGTGCACCTGCGTAATATACTGCCCGCCCTGCAGCAGCAGGCCGCACAGTATGTGCACACCCATGCGCATATGGAGCAGGTACGGCAGCAGCTATACGAAAAAGACAGGCAGCTGCTGCACACCACGCAAAAGCCGGCTGCCATCAGCAAGCCGCCGCAGGAACAGCTACCCTACAACCGTGAATCAGAACAGCTTAAACCACCGGAGATGGAAACTATTTATGTTGGCAATGCCGGCCTGGTATTGCTGCATCCCTTTTTATCATTTGCTTTTCAGCGTTTAGGCTGGTTGGAAAAGGGGAAATTTATCAGTGAGGAAGCGCAGCACCGCGCCATTCACCTGCTGCAGTTCACCGTAGATGGGTTGGAAGAGCACCCGGAACATGCATTGGCATTAAACAAGGTATTGTGTAACTTTCCGCTGGCAGCGCCGGTACCCCTGGAGATTACCCTTACTGAAGAAGAAAAGGAGCTGTCGGTACAGATGTTGAAGGCAGTGATCCAGCAATGGGAGAAAATGAAAAATTCTTCCGTGGAAGGTTTCCAGGGATCTTTCCTGCAACGCGAAGGCGCGCTCCGGGAAACAGATGAAGCCTGGTTCCTGCGGGTAGAGCAACGCGGCTACGACGTAATTATGCAAACGCTTCCCTGGGGTATTGGCACCGTCAAAACCCCGTGGATGGATAAAGTATTATATACAGAATGGGTGTACACATGATCCATGAGAATGCAGGGATCCTGCACCAGGAAATGGCCTGGTTTCAGCAGGTGGTGGACCTGCGCATGAAGAAATATTTTGCAGAAGATGGCAGCGCCACTTTACCGGACCAGCTGCCGCCGCCGCAGCTAAAGGGTAACGGAGCCGTATATGCGCAGATTGTGCAGCATTACAACATGAATACAACAGAACGGCTGGTGCTGCTGCTGGCGCTTATACCGCACATATGCCCGCAGCTGCTGGATGTGTTTTTTACCAAAAATGCTACCTACGACCGTGGCTTTACAGAGTTTGGCGGCATTAAAGGACAACACCACGGCGGATTTTTGCCCACCGGCGAAACAGCCGCTTTCCTTGCCGCCGCCAGCAGCCTGGAACAGCGCTTCCGCCTGATAGAGCTGTTTAGCCCCGACCATTTTTTTGCCAAACATTCCATCTTAAAGCTGGTACCCTCTCATGCAGAAGAACCCCTGCTTAGCGGCACCCTTAGCCTGTACCCGGAATATCTCAGCTACTTTACACTAGGCACTGCCCATAAGCCGGATTACAGTATAAACTTCCCGGCTAAACGAATTGAGACCGGCCTGGAATGGAACGACCTGGTGCTGGAAGATCATACCATGGAAGAAGTAGAGGAGATCCGCGCCTGGATAGAACATGGCAATACCCTCATGAACGACTGGGGCATGAGCCGTAAGATAAAACCCGGCTACCGCAGCCTGTTCTACGGCCCGCCGGGCACCGGTAAATCCATGACTGCCTGCCTGCTTGGCAAAACCTTTAGCATGGATGTGTATCGGATAGACCTGTCCATGATCGTATCCAAGTTCATTGGTGAAACCGAAAAGAACCTGGCCCAGGTATTTGACCGCGCCGCCAACCAGAACTGGATACTGTTCTTTGATGAAGCAGATGCATTGTTCGGCAAGCGCACGCAAACCTCCTCCTCCAACGACCGTTATGCCAACCAGGAAGTAGCTTACCTGTTACAGCGCATAGAAGATTTCCCCGGCATGATCGTACTGGCCACCAACCTCAAAGCCAATATTGACGAAGCTTTTGGCCGCCGTTTTCAATCCATGATCTACTTCTCTATGCCCGGCCCTGAACAGCGTTTTCGTTTATGGCAGCAGGCATTCCCATCCAACGTGCAGCTGGAAGAAAAGCTAAACCTGGAAGAAATTGCCAAAAAGCACGAGCTGGCCGGTGGCGCTATTATTAATGTAAGCCGTTACAGCTGCCTGATGGCGTTGAAACGTAACAGCACTACTATACTGCATAAAGATGTAGTGAATGGTATCCGGAAGGAGTTTGGGAAGGAGGGGAAAACGGTGTAGGATGAAAAACCTATTCTGTATATTTACTATGTTATATGCATGCTGCCCGGGATGACAACTATGACAGATTATATCTGGTGGATCAATTGTAATGACGTTTCATTTTGCCCTTTCAAGTAATTCTTCCCCAATGTCCAGCGCGGCCCTTATGATATCCTTGATAAGTGGCATGCCATTATCGCTATTGGTAAAGAGCACCAGGCCTCTTTTAGATCCAGGTAAAAGGATAATGATGGTTCTTACGCCAGGGTCGCTACCGCCATGTACCAGTGCAAACTCATTCCCTTTCAGATGATTAAATACTTCCCAGCCAAGTCCGAATTTTGCATCCGGATCTTTTGATTGTATGTGTATCATGTCCTGCCAGATCTTATCGCTTAACTCTTTTTTCTTTAAAACGTTTACCCCAAACGTCGTATAGTCGCTGATGGTGGTCATTAGCAGATCTGCTGCGCTTGTTTCTTTGTTTTTTCTGATTTCGTATGGTTCAATTTCTTTGTTATGGGGTATCGCATATCTGTCGGTTGTTACACTGTCATCCCAGAAGAAATGGGTGTCTTTCATACCATCCGGCTTGAAAAGATATTTGTCTACGATCGCAGCAAGCGGCATTTTGAATTTAGCCTCCAATGCATGTTTAAGATATTCTAAACCCTCACCGGAATATTGGGTTTTAGTGCCTGGCTCAAAATCGAAGGCAAGTTTACCGGTTGAATGAAGCCAGCGCCAGTTAACAAAACCGGTTTGATGTGAAAGTACATGACGGGTGGTTAAGAGCTTATTTCTTGGATCGTTCTTCACATCAGGGTCAATCCAATATTTGGATAGGGGTTCATCAAGCAACCAAAGACCTTTGCTTACTAATCGCAATGTGGTCATCTCTACAATAGGCTTGGTAAGCGACGCTACCTGGAAGATAGCATTGATTGGAGCCGGCGTCCCTGATTTCAATTCACCCAGGACCTTTGCATTTTTTAGTTCATCGTTTTCGATAGTGCCAATACCCAAAGCCAGCACTTTATACTTTTGCATAAGAGCCGTTAATACCGTGTCGTTGGGTACATTAACAACGGACTGACCAACCACCGGGAAGATCGCTGGCCCTAATAATAAAAGAAGAAAGTAAAATCTTCTCATTTCATGAATTTTTTATGTGGAAACCGTTCAGGACAGGCCTGCCCGCTAAAGGATAGGTAATAATAGTTAATTAACTTAATAATGCAAATATTCAGTCTTTCACTCTGGAAATTTTATACTATTTTCGGCTAAATGAGTACCGCATTCCCTGATGCCTAAACCGTTGGATACCAATTTTATTTCCCATACTATTATGAGATACACGCTTATTTTACTGACAGCAATATTTTTCATTTCCTGTAACTGGGCAAAACAGAAAGCCAAAAATACCGTGAACAAAACCGGAGAGATCGTTGCCAAAACGGGCGCCGAATTTGCCGACGGAGTTGCACAAGGGGTTGAGAAAACATTTAAGAACGAAGTAATAATTTCCAAAGAGCTTAAAAATTGCGGTTTAAGTTCAGGAAAGATCATTATTAACAGTTCAGATAGTACAGTTGACAATGTATTAACAGCTTATCTGATCTTTGATAAAACCATTGAGAAGACTATAACTATAAAAGTATTTAACCAGGACGGACAGGAATATGGCCGGGTAAGACAAGCAGTAAAGGGCGAAATAGGAGAAGCAAAATATATTGACTTTGTTTTCGACAAAAGAACAAACATTGACGGTAAAGGGAAAGTAACCTTTGAGTAAACATAAACCATATGGAGCAGCACTCCCTCTTAGACGACAACACCTTTGAAGCACAATTTGCAGCCTGCAAATTATCTCCCGGCATGTTTACCCACGAAGCTCACATCCGGCTGGCCTGGATCCATGTTAAAAAATATGGTGTTGAGCAGGCCATACAAAACATCTGCAGCCAGCTAATAGCCTTTGTAGATGCCGTTGGCGCAGGGGATAAATACAATAAAACACTAACAATAGCAGCCATCAAAGCTGTAAAACATTTCATAGATAAAGAACCGGTAGATAATTTCAGTGACTTTATAACCAGGTTTCCAAGGTTGAAATACAACTTCAAAGAGCTGCTGGCTTTTCACTATAAGGTGGATATTTACAATTCCCCAAAGGCAAAACAGAAGTTTTTAGAGCCTGATCTGTTGCCGTTTACGTAAGACGTAAGAATATACCATCTGATAATATCGGCATAGAATGAGGACTGCTGCCGTCCCGTACCGGTCACCAACTGTCCTAAACCGGACACTTTCACTCCACCCATTTATTGATAACCAGTCACTTACCTCCCCGGCATTTTTATTGACACCTCTCCTGAACCAAACCATCCGTATGTTCAGAAATTACTTTAAAACCGCCTGGAGAAATTTACTGAAAAATAAAACCGCCGCTTTTATCAACATCGGCGGGCTATCAGCAGGGTTAACCGTTGCAATGCTCATTGGTTTATGGATGTACAATGAGCTTACTTACAACCACTATCATCAAAATTACAGGAATATAGCGTTGGTCATGGAAAGCCGCAGCACCAGCGGCGGCGTAGAGGTTTCCTGGAACACGCCTTATCCTACGGGGCCGGAGCTACGCAGTTTGTACGGCAATGATTTCAAACATATCATCATGTCCTCGCTGGCAACCGGCGAAATACTTGGCAACGGCGACAAGCATCTTAATAAAACCGGTTATTACATGGAGCCCGGCGCCATTGATATGCTGAACCTGCGCCTCATTAAAGGCAGCCGCTCCGGTTTAAATGAGCCGGCTTCCATTATGCTGTCAAAGTCAGTAGCTGCGGCCTTCTTCGGGAACAGCGATCCCATAGGGCTGCTCATGAAAATTAATAATGAGGTGAATGTCAAGATCACCGGCGTATATGAAGATATTCCCGCTAATTCCGACTTTAGCGATATGGGCTACCTGGCACCCTGGCAGCTGTACGTAGCCAACCGCAATTGGATCCAAAAAGATAACTGGGACCAGGACGGCTTTCAAACTTATGTGCAGATAGGCGATCATGCAAATATGGCCCGGGTATCCAGCAAAATAAAAGATCTGAAGCTGCGCCGCGTAAAAGGGGAGGAGGCAAAACAGCATCCGCAGATGCTCCTGTTCCCTATGGACCGCTGGCATTTATTCTCCAATTTTAATAACGGTATAAGTGTAGGCGGCAGCATCCGTTATGTGTGGATGTTTGGTATTATCGGCGCCTTCGTATTACTGCTGGCCTGTATCAACTTCATGAATTTATCTACTGCCCGGTCAGAAAAGCGGGCGCGCGAGGTGGGCATCCGTAAAGCCATTGGCTCCATGCGGCAGCAGCTGGTACGCCAGTTCCTGAGTGAGTCATTACTGGTAGTAGCATTCGCTTTTATCTTATCACTGTTATTTGCGCAGTTAATGCTGCCATTGTTTAATAATATAGCCGGTAAAAAGATCAGCATCTTATGGTCAGAGCCGCTGTTCTGGGCCGCAGGCATAGGTTTTTGCCTGTTAACCGCATTCATAGCCGGCAGTTATCCTGCGTTTTATTTATCCTCATTCCAACCCGTAAAAGCATTAAAAGGTACCTTCCGCGCAGGACGTTTAGCTGCCATACCGCGCAAAGTATTGGTGGTAGTACAGTTTACCGTATCCGCTGCTTTGATCATTGGGGTCATCATTGTATTCCGCCAGATCCAGCTAGGTAAAGACCGTGCAGTAGGTTACAATAAGAATGGCCTTATTATGGTAGGAACACCAACAGCCGAAATTCACGACCACATCACAGCTGTACGCAACCAGCTTAAAGAAACCGGCGCTGTAACAGAAGTAGCAGAATCCCTGAACCGTATGACCAGCGTAAGCTTTGGCGCCAATGGCCTGGATTGGGATAATAGCGGGCCGCATTCTGATGAATGGTTTGCCAAAGCCTACATCACTTCGGAATTTGGTAAAACAGTAGGCTGGCAGTTTGTGCAGGGCCGCGACTTCTCCGGTCAGCTGGCATCTGATTCCAATGCCATTGTTTTAAATGAAACCGCTGTTAAATTCATGGGTTTAAAAGACCCTGTAGGAAAAGTGATTAAGATCACCCTGTTTGAAAAAACAAAACCTTACACTGTAATAGGTGTAATTAAAGATATGCTGATGGAATCTCCTTACTACGCCGTAAGAAAAACCATCTACCTGCTGGACAATCATAAAGGCAACTACCTCAACATCCGCTTAAACCCGCATGTGGGTACAAGCGCAGCCTTACAGCAAATAGAAAAAGTATTTAAAGCCTACATGCCCAATGCACCCTTTGAATATCAATTTGTAGATAATGAATTTGCAAGGAAGTTTGCAGATGAGCAGCGCGTAGGCAGCCTGGCCACCTTGTTTGCCATCCTGGCCATCTTTATCAGCTGTTTAGGTTTATTTGGGCTGGCATCTTTTGTAGCAGAACAGCGCACCAAGGAAATTGGCGTGCGCAAGGTATTAGGTGCATCCGTGTTCACCATCTGGCGTTTGATCAGTAAAGAATTTGCCTGGCTGGTCATCATCTCTTTACTGATATCGGTGCCCCTGTCCTGGTATTGCATGCATAGCTGGCTGCAGAACTATGAGTACCGCACTACTATACCCTGGTGGGTATTTGCAGCAGCAGGCGCAGGTACATTATTCATCACCTTATTAACGGTAAGCCATCAGAGTATTAAAGCAGCGTTAATGAACCCGGTAAAGAGTTTACGGGCAGAGTAGTTATCTTTTATCCATTCACCGCTTTCGCGCCCATCACATCCGCTTCATGCTCCAATCCCGGGTCATCATTCACGGGCACACTTTCTTCCATTTGCATGGTAGGCTGCACACGTCCCTGGCGTTGGTGCACCACATGCCAGGCCCCATGCGGCAAATGTTTT
>NZ_JAGXJN010000567.1 GCF_019091455.1 Chitinophaga sp. GbtcB8 | reverse complement strand
CAGCTGGATGAACATGCTAACCGGCTGGCACATTACCTGCAAACAAAATATAGTGTAGGAAATGGAGTGCTGGTAGGCATTTTCCAGGAACGCAGCGAGTGGCAGGTGATCAGTATACTTGGGATCATGAAGGCAGGTGCGGCATATGTGCCGGTAGATCCTGCTTACCCGCAGGAACGTATCCGTTATATTTTATCAGACAGTGATCTGCGTGTGTTGCT
>NZ_JAGXJN010000057.1 GCF_019091455.1 Chitinophaga sp. GbtcB8 | reverse complement strand
CAATTATCTATTATATTTAGTGATCGATTAAAACTGAATCTTTAAACCCGTTGACACACTTTATGTAATACTACCAATCTTTCCATTCACAAATAAAGCAGCCCAAACGGTACTGTCACACCTCTCATCAAAAAACCATATCTTTATACCAGTTATATCAACTTTTAGAGCGTAGCCAAGGACATTCATAACCCCAAAAATTCTGTCACATATGGCCGCCCCGTTAAAATCGCTGTTACCCCAGCGGCGCAATACCTTTATTGTGATCGTTATATTGTTTGTGCTGGGCACCGCCTTTGCCACCTACTATTTCTATTACATTCCGGGCAACCGGCAAAGACTGCACCAGTACGCCTTCCAGGTGCTGAGCGGTATTTCCGTGAACATGAAAGGCCGTAACAGCGACCTGCTGAAACTTTACACTAACCTGGTGAACGGTGAGTTCCGTGATGCCAGGGCAAAAGAGGATACCGCCACCATGAAAAAGGCGCTGGAAGCCTTACCGGAACAGGTAAGAGCCAGCTTTAGCCGGAATACGGATACCACGCGGGCCGGCACTTACATTAAAGGCAACCTGCTGGAATACCACATTATCCCTAAAAAGCAGGAGGCTATAAAACTGGTGCTACCGGTAGAGAAACTGATACAGCCCATTATTGGCTACCGGCATGAGCTGTTCACCTCTTACCTGCTGCTAAAGCTGGATCATGGCCCCGGCACCATGGTGTATTATGATGAGCGCCTGGGGCTGGATAACCAGGTGCAGCCGGATAGTTTGCTGATGCATTACCGTGGCACTACTTTTTCACAGATCATAGATATCAGCATACAGGGCATTTCCTACAAGCTGTTCTGCTTTCCGTTTGTGATGGGGCAGGAGCGCCTGGTGCTGGGTGGCTTAATAAAGAACACAGACTACCGCCAGCGCCTGGGCAGCATCCCGGTATACCTGGTGTACCCGCTTATTATTGTGCTGCTGCTCATCATCATTAGCCTGCCTTTTTTGAAAATATACCTGATGGGAGCTTATGAGCAGGTAAAGTTCAGCGACCTGGCAAACCTGGCACTGGCCATCTTTGGCGGGATTACGGTGATCACCATGATCGTGATACAGGTATTGCTGCTGGCCAGGGGATATATGATGGCCAATACAGGATTAAGAACCCTCTCCGGCCAGATTGAGCAGAGCATGACAGGAGAAGTGCGGCAGATGCGGCAGCAGATGCGCTTTTTTGACAGTTCTTTTCTGCGTGTGCTGCAGCATAGCGATAGTATACGAACAACCAACAAACTGGTGGTGCAGGTAAGAAGTAAAAAGTCACGTTATGCAATTCCACTCATGCCACCATCCGGACAACCCTATTATAATTTTGAGCGCATTAACTGGGTGAGCAGAACAGGCATGCAGCGTTTTCGTGTACAGCTGCCGGATACATCCAGCCTGTACCTTATCAGCGTAAAGGAAAGGGACTATTACCGATTTTTTGCGCAGCAGCCGGGCAATGGAACAGATACCAGCATTTCCCTGATGGATCCCGTGTATAGCTGGTCCGGGGGCGATTTTGTAATTAACCTGGTAGAAAGCAGCCGTATAGATTCTATGGCGCTGGTGTCTTTTTCAGCTCACATGTACTCCTTATTAAATATCGTAATGCCACCAGGTTATGGCTTTTGTATTATTGACAACAAGGGCAAGGTATACATTCATTCAGAAGCAGACCGCAATCTGAAAGAGAACTTTTTTAACGAAGCCGCTGATGCCGGCCCTTTGCTGGATGCTATTAACAGCCGGCAGGATACTACTTTGAACAATGTGCACTGTTATGGCAAAACCCACTCCTTATATATACATCCGCTGTCGCAACGCCTGGTTATGCACCCGGTAGCAGGCCGTTCCTTTTACCTGCTTACGTTTTATAATAATGGTTATATAATGCCGGTTAACCTGCGCATACTGCTGTTTTCCCTGGTGTGCACGTCCTTTACTTTCCTGCTGGTGTGCGGCTGGCTGCTGCTGCATCATGGTTTTTCCAAACGTTCGCTGCTGTATCGTGATCCGCTGGCGGCGCGTTTTATCTGGGTCATTCCCCGTGAGGCAGATGATGCCATTTACCGCAAAGGTTTATGGTTCCTGGTGCTCTATTTGGTGGTGCTGCTTACCTGCGGCGTGTTTGGGAAGTGGTTTGATGATTATGTAACCTTTGCGCTGGGCCTCATCTCGCCACTAAATATCCTCATATTACTATACGCCTATCATTCCTGCACGCAACCCGGGCGCCCGGGCCACTCCTGGAAAATAGTTGCCTACCTGCTGCTGATGCTGGGCTACAGCGTGTTTGTATACTGGCTGCTGGCTATTGGGCAAAGCGGGGGAGGGGTTGCCTTCTGGTTGTTCCAGGGTGTGCTGCTGCTCATACTGGCTGTAATGTGGGGCTGGCCGCAGGCCAATGAAGCTACAGCTGCTGCGCCGCAGTTGCCGGTATCGTTAATGCATTACAGCTGGTTTGTATTACTGCTGGCATTGTGCCTGGGGGTAATGCCCATGGCGGTGTTCACCTGGTATGCGCATAACCGTGAAATTGTACAGTCGGTGAAAAGGCAGCAGCTGTGCATGGCCCGTTGCCTGGAAAAACGCAGGCCGGCTTTGTTAGGGCTGGTAAAGAACTTCCGCAATACAGGGGCGCCTATAAAGGGTTATTATACCCACTGGTGCTGGCAGCAGGGTATTTACAGCACGGGCCGGGATCATATTATGCCGGTAAAACCCTGGGACCAGCCGCCCGGTAATATCCGGAATGTACCGGAGCTGTATTACAGCAGCCTGTCAGGGCAAATAAATATGAATAATGAAGAGGATCCTGCCAGTTTGCCGTTACTGCAGCAGGCAGCAGACGGCGCCTGGTACTGGGACCAGCAAAAGGGCGGGCTGGCGCTGCATTACCGGCTGGCGCCCGGCAGCTACCCGGATAGGGTGCAGGCCATACAGATCATTACGCAGCCGCCGGTACGTTACCTGTTCCTCAGTGGCTGGCAGCATATTACCGGATTGTTACTGGCGGTAGTGATACTATTGGGCGGCATTCTTTTTTTGATCCGCAGCGCAGTGTCGCGCATTTTCCTGCTGGATTTTGTACGCATTTTCCGGGATGCTGAGCCGGATAAGACACTGGAAAAAAACACGCTGCCCTTTACGGATGAGGAAACCAAAGCCATGATACAGCAGCAATACCAGCGGGCCGTGTTTTTCAAAAGCAAGTGGAACCGGCTCTCCGGCAGCCAGAAGATCATTTTGCTGGACCTGGCGGCAGACGGGCTGTTGAACTATAAAAATGCCATGGAGATCAGCACTCTGCTGGGAGCAGAAGGCGCCCTGGGTATTTACAATGGCCTGATCGTGATCCGGGACCCGGTGTTCCGGCAATTCCTGCTGGAGCAGCGCCACACTGCAGAATCGGCAGAGCTGCGCAAGCAGTATAATGCCCGCAGCCTGTGGGAATCTATCCGTACGCCTTTGCTGGTGATAGTAGCGCTGGTGGGGTTATTTATTTTTACCACGCAGGAAGATATTTCCAAGAAGCTGCTGGTGCTGTTAACCACCCTGAGCACTTTGCTGCCCCTGTTGCCCAAAGTGCTGAGCAGCTTCAGGGCTGCGCCGCCGCCGTTGAAGAATGAATAATTAATAATGAAAAATGCAGCGGTTTATGGCCGCTGCATTTAACTTTTAGATTTTAGATGCTCAGTTACTTCCGTGTAAAGGTAATTTCCATGTTCTTCACTTCTTTACCATTTACTACGGTGTACATTTCCATTTGCTGGGTGTTGTCATCTACCCACTTGTAAATTTCTTTCACTTCACAATCCTTACCGGTAGCAGGGTCTAACATTTTGCCGGTAAAGTGAACGGCTTTGGAGGCTTCGTCCCACTTGCCTTCCATGTACATCATGCCGGTGCCCATATTATCAACCCAGGAGCTCACAAACATCTTCTTGGCATTGTCGTACCCGGTGGTGCCCATGCCTTCAAAAGGCATGTCCATTACAGTGCCGGTGCAGCGCATTTCCTGGTAGCGGCCGCCAAGGACCATGTGATAGGTTGCGTTGCCGGTGCTTTTCATGGGTTCGGCATTGGGATCCATCCAGGAGTTCATGGTAAAGGTCCATTCACCGTCTGATTTGGCCAGCATCTGATGCATAGCAGTGGGGGTCATATAATCCATCCATGCTTTTTGGGCAGCCTGTTGCTCTGCGGATTGTGCCTGCGCGGGATGGTGTAGCAGCAGGGCCAGCAGGGTGGCTGTTAACAATAGACATTTCATAAAGGTGGTATTTATACTAAAGATACTGAAAATCAGCTGTGCCAGAGCCGGCGGAGCACTGTGATGAAGTGGTTTGGGGAAGGGCTGGTATAAACCGGGAATATTTTGTACTTTTGCAGCCGGTTTGTTAGCTGTAACGGAAACGAAAAATAAAATTCTGGGGAGGCGAAAAGTGGAGAATTGCAATAGAATTGTAAAAAATTTATATCCTAAGCAAAAAGAGTGCCCAACTTCAAAAACTTTTTGCCATAATAATTATATTAGCTACCTTTGCATCCCCTTTAAAAGGCAAAATTTAATTAATCAGTTAGATTTTAACACCTTTTAGTTTGGGAGTTCCGCCCTGCGCGGGACGTTTTCACCAAATTAAAACACACATTTATGGCAAAAGAGATTGCAACGTACGTGAAATTGCAGGTAAAAGGCGGCCAAGCCAACCCTGCACCTCCAATCGGACCTGCCTTAGGTTCCAAAGGTGTGAACATCATGGAGTTCTGCAAACAGTTCAACGCCCGTACCCAGGATAAAATGGGAAAGGTGCTGCCTGTATTGCTGACCGTGTACACCGACAAATCCTTCGACTTTGTTATTAAGACGCCGCCCGCAGCAGTACAATTACTGGAAGCTGCCAAGTTGCAAAGTGGTTCCAAAGAGCCTAACCGCGTTAAAGTAGGTAAAGTTAACTGGACACAGATCGAGGCTATCGCTAAAGATAAAATGTCCGACCTGAACTGCTTTAAGCTGGAAAGTGCTATGAACATGGTAGCCGGTACTGCACGCAGTATGGGTATCACTGTAGATGGTAAAGCTCCCTGGGAAAACTAATTCTGTCAAACCTCCGCTCTAACGGAGTAACCATTCAAAAACATTGACAAATGGCAACTAAAAAAAGAAAAGCGGCGAATTCAAAGGTAGACAAGAACAAAGTCTATACCCTGAAGGATGCTTCTACGCTTGTAAAAGATATTAACTGTACTAAGTTCGACAGTTCTGTTGATCTGCATATCCGCTTAGGCGTTGATCCTAAGAAGGCTGACCAGGCTATCCGTGGTTCTGTAACGCTTCCCCACGGTACCGGTAAGACCAAAAGAGTGCTGGTGCTTTGCACCCCGGACAAAGAAGCCGAGGCAAGATCTGCCGGCGCTGACCATGTAGGGCTGGATGAATTTATCCAGAAGATCGAAGCTGGCTGGACGGATGTTGACGTAATCGTTGCAACCCCGTCTGTAATGCCTAAGATCGGTAAGCTGGGTAAGATCCTGGGCCCCCGTAACCTGATGCCGAACCCGAAAACAGGGACTGTTACCAATGATGTAGCAGCTGCTGTGAACGAGGTAAAAGGCGGTAAGATCACCTTTAAAGTAGATAAAGCTGGTATCATCCACGCTTCTATCGGCCGTGTTTCTTTTGCACCCGAAAAAATTGAGCAGAACTCCCAGGAGCTGATCAATGCTATCGTAAGGCTGAAACCGTCCACTGCAAAAGGTACTTACCTGAGAGGGTTATCTATGGCCAGCACCATGAGCCCGGGCATCATCATAGATACTAAATCTGTTCAAATCTAATCCGTTCCCTGACGGATGCAAATCAAAAAGCAATGAACAAAGATCAAAAAAATGAAGCGATTGAACTGCTGAAAAGCAAGTTCTCTCAATATAGCAACTTTTACATCACCAATACGGAATCATTATCCGTAGCCCAGGTGAACAAGTTAAGAAAGGTGTGCTTTGACAAGCAGGTGGAAATGAAGGTGGCTAAGAACACCCTGATCCGCAAGGCGCTGGAATCACTGGACAACGAAAAATACGCAGGTGTATACGAAGCACTGAACGGTGTAACGGCCCTGCTGTTTTCTGATAGCCCGAAAGAACCCGCTTTGATCATCTCCACTTTCCGTAAAGAAAGCAATGGTGATAAACCGGTTCTGAAAGCAGCATTCGTAGCAGAAGAGATCTACAGCGGCGATAGCCAGCTGGCTGCACTGGTACGCATCAAAACCAAGAACGAGCTTATTGGCGAAGTTATTGGCCTGTTGCAGTCACCTGCCAGCCGCGTAATTTCTGCTTTGCTGGAAAAAGCAAAGAAAGAAGAAGCAGGCGCGCCCGCAGAATAAAGCTATTAGCCTTTAGCAAAACACAACGCTAACAGCTAAGCGCTAAAAGCTAACTGCTCACAAATTAGGCTTCCAAGTCACTCTATAAACAACATTTAAAAAAACTATCAAAAACATTATACAAATGGCAGACGTAAAAGCATTGGCCGAACAATTAGTAGGCTTAACTGTTAAGGAAGTACAAGAACTGGCTGACGTACTGAAATCTGAGTACGGCATTGAACCTGCTGCTGCTGCAGTAGTAGTTTCTGGTGATGGTGGTGGCGGAGCTGCTGCTGCTGAAGAAAAAACTTCCTTCAACGTTATTCTGAAAGCTGCTGGCGCCAGCAAGCTGAACGTAGTTAAGATCGTAAAAGATCTGACTGGTCTGGGTCTGAAAGAAGCCAAAGAACTGGTAGACGGTGCACCGAAACCGGTTAAAGAAGGCGTTAACAAGGCTGAGGCAGAAGATCTGAAAGCTAAGCTGACTGAAGCAGGCGCTGACGTTGAGATTCAGTAATTCTTTGCTTAATTATACCTCATTTAAGGTCAAAAGTGCATCCAGCACTTTTGGCCTTTATCCCTTTGGGAAAGTTGTCTTTTTTAGCACCTTTTGATGGTATATTGACTAAGAAATCTTAACTTCAAGGATTTACGTTGTGAAATTTAGCTCACAATTTTATAAGTCATATAACTGCTAACTTCGAATATGTCTCTAAAACAAGCCCAAGCAAACGAAAGAGTTAATTTTGGAAAGATCAAACAAGTGACTGAGACACCGGATCTGTTGGCTATCCAAATTCAATCTTTCAAGGATTTCTTCCAGTTAGAAACCACACCAGATAAGCGGAACAACGAAGGCCTTTTTAAAGTATTTAAAGAGAACTTCCCGATTACGGATACACGAAATATCTTTAATCTGGAGTTCCTGGACTACTTCGTAGATCCGCCGCGTTACACGATTGAAGAGTGTATAGAAAGAGGGCTTACCTACTCCGTACCGCTGAAGGCCAAACTGCGCCTGAGCTGTAATGATGAGGAGCACGTAGACTTCCAGACCATTGTACAGGACGTGTTCTTAGGGAACATTCCTTACATGACCCCGAGAGGAACTTTCGTGATCAATGGTGCTGAGCGCGTGGTTGTATCCCAGCTGCATCGCTCACCTGGTGTGTTCTTTGGACAATCCATACATCCGAACGGAACAAAGATCTACTCTGCCCGGGTGATCCCGTTCAAGGGCGCCTGGATGGAGTTTGCTACGGACATCAATAACGTGATGTACGCCTATATAGACCGTAAGAAGAAATTCCCGGTTACCACCCTGTTACGTGCCATTGGTTACGAAACAGATAAAGACATCCTGCAGCTTTTCGGCATGGCGGATGAGGTTAAAGCAGACAAAAAAAGTCTGGATAAATATGCCGGCAAAAAGCTGGCTGCCCGTGTGTTAAGAAGCTGGGTAGAAGACTTTGTGGATGAAGACACCGGTGAGGTAGTAAGTATTGAGCGTAATGAGATCATGCTGGAACGCGATAGCATCCTGGATGAAGCCAATATTGAAACCATTGTAGATATGGGTGTGAAAAGCGTGTTCGTGCAGAAAGAAGAGGTGAGCGGCGATTTCTCCATCATCTACAATACATTAAACAAGGACACATCTAACTCCGAGCTGGAAGCCGTTCAGCACATCTACCGCCAGCTGCGCGGTGCTGATGCGCCGGATGATGAAACCGCAAGGGGCATCATTGATAAATTATTCTTTTCCGATAAACGTTACGACCTGGGTGATGTAGGCCGGTACAAGATCAACAGGAAGCTGGGATTACCCACGCCCCTGGATATGAAGGTACTGACCAAAGAAGATATCATTGCCATCATCAAATACCTGGTACAACTGACCAATGGTAAAGCTGAAATAGATGATATCGATCACCTGAGCAACCGCCGTGTACGTACGGTGGGCGAACAGCTGTACGCCCAGTTCGGCGTTGGTCTGGCCCGTATGGCCCGTACCATCCGCGAACGTATGAACGTGCGTGACAATGAGGTGTTCACCCCGGTAGATCTGATCAACGCCAGGACCTTGTCCTCCGTGATCAACTCCTTCTTTGGTACCTCCCAGCTGTCACAGTTCCTTGACCAGACCAACCCGCTGTCTGAGATCACGCACAAGCGTCGTATCTCCGCGCTGGGCCCCGGCGGTTTGAGTCGTGAAAGAGCCGGCTTTGAGGTGCGTGACGTACACTATAGCCACTACGGCCGCCTGTGTACCATTGAAACACCGGAAGGTCCCAACATCGGTCTGATCTCTACCCTGTGCGTACACGCCAAGGTAAATGATATGGGCTTCATTGAAACGCCCTACCGTAAAGTAAAAGACGGTAAGGTAGAAATGACCAAAGTACAATTCCTGAGCGCTGAAGAGGAAGACCTGGTGAAAATAGCCCAGGCCAATGCGGAGCTGGATGAGAAAGGCGCTTTTGTAAATGATAAGGTAAAATCCCGCGAAACCGGTGATTTCCCCATCCTGGACCGTGAAGAAGTGGAATACATGGACGTAGCTCCGAACCAGATCGTAGGTTTGAGCGCCTCCCTGATCCCCTTCCTGGAACATGATGATGCCAACCGTGCATTGATGGGATCGAACATGCAACGTCAGGCCGTACCGCTGATCGCTCCGGAAGTACCTATTGTAGGTACCGGTCTGGAAGCGAAAGCAGCCCGCGACAGCCGCCTGCAGATCACTTCTGAAGGTAAAGGCGTGGTAGAGTTTGTAGATGCCAACGAAATACATGTACGCTACGAGCGTGACGAGATGCAGAAGCTGGTGAGCTTTGAAGACGATCTGAAGATCTATCGTTTGACCAAGTTCGTTAAAACCAACCAGAGCACCTGTATCAACCTGCGCCCCTGCGTTAAGAAAGGACAGCACCTGGCAGAAGGCGACTTCCTGACCGAAGGTTATGCTACCCGTGGCGGTGAGCTGGCCCTGGGCCGTAACCTGAAAGTGGCGTTCATGCCCTGGAAAGGTTACAACTTTGAGGATGCCATCGTGATCTCTGAGCGTGTGGCACGTGAAGACCTGTTCACTTCCATCCACATTGATGAATATGAGCTGGAAGTACGTGATACCAAGCTGGGTGAAGAAGAGCTGACGCCGGATATCCCGAACGTGAGCGAAGAAGCTACCAAAGACCTGGATCAGAACGGTATTATCCGTGTAGGCGCCCATATTAAAGAAGGCGATATCCTGATCGGTAAGATCACCCCCCGCGGTGAATCTGATCCTTCTCCGGAAGAAAAGCTGCTACGCGCCATCTTTGGTGATAAAGCATCGGATGCGAAAGACGCTTCCCTGAAAGCGCCCCCGAGCACAGAAGGTGTGGTAATTGACAAGAAATTGTTCAGCCGCGCCAAAAAAGATAAGAACTCCAAGACCCGTGAAAAAGCGGCGCTGGAAAAACTGGAAAAAGTTCACCAGAAGAACGAGGAAGACCTGCTGGAAGTGCTGATGAGCAAGCTGCTCGTACTGCTGAAGGATAAAACCTCTGCCGGTATCACCAACACCTACGGTGAAGTGCTGATCTCCAAAGGCTCCAAGTTCTCCCAGAAGAACCTGGCTAACGTGGACTTCCAGAATGTAAACCCGCTGGGCTGGACCACCGATGATACTACCAACGACCAGATCAACTGGCTGCTGCATAACTACAACATCAAGTACAATGAAGAGCTGGGCCGTTACAAACGTGAAAAGTTCAACATTTCAATTGGTGATGAGCTGCCTGCAGGCGTGCTGAAACTGGCGAAAGTATACCTGGCCAGCAAGCGTAAGCTGAAAGTGGGTGATAAGATGGCGGGCCGCCACGGTAACAAGGGTATTGTAGCCAAGATCGTGCGTGATGAAGACATGCCGTTCCTGAACGACGGTACTCCGGTAGACATTGTACTGAACCCGCTGGGCGTACCTTCCCGTATGAACCTGGGTCAGATCTATGAAACCGTATTAGGCTGGGCCGGTCTGAAGCTGGGTGTGCGTTTTGCAACCCCCATCTTTGACGGCGCCACTACAGAAGAAATAGCTGAATTTATTACCAAGGCTGCATTGCCCAGCTTTGGCCATACTTACCTGCACGACGGTGAAACCGGCGAGCGTTTCCACCAGAAAGCTACCGTAGGCGTGATCTACATGCTGAAATTAAGCCACATGGTAGATGATAAGATGCACGCCCGTTCTATAGGCCCCTACAGCTTAATTACTCAACAGCCGTTGGGTGGTAAGGCACAATTCGGTGGTCAGCGTTTTGGTGAAATGGAAGTGTGGGCTTTGGAAGCATACGGTGCATCCAACATCCTGCAGGAACTGCTCACTATTAAATCTGATGACATTGTAGGCCGTGCAAAAGCTTATGAAGCCATTGTTAAGGGCGACAACATACCGAAAGCCGGTGTGCCTGAATCCTTTAACGTATTGATCCATGAGCTGCGTGGTCTGGGTCTGGACCTGAAGTTTGAATAAAGCTTTTAGCTATTGGCCGTTAGCAGTTAGCGATCGGCCAATAGCTTTGAAATAGTTGAGGAAACATATTTGCCAATAGCCAACAGCTAGAGGCTAACAGCTAAAAGCTAAATAAAGATGGCCATTAAGAAAGAAAATCGTCCTAAATCAAATTTTAGCAGCATAACCATCAGTCTGGCCTCTCCGGATACAATCCTGGAGCGCTCTTACGGGGAAGTGCTGAAACCGGAAACCATCAACTACCGTACTTACAAGCCGGAGCGTGATGGTTTATTCTGTGAAAGGATATTTGGCCCTGTAAAGGACTATGAATGCTATTGCGGAAAATATAAGCGTATCCGTTATAAGGGTATTGTGTGCGACCGCTGTGGTGTGGAAGTAACGGAAAAGAAAGTACGTCGTGAAAGAATGGGCCACATCCGCCTGGTGGTGCCTGTGGTGCACATCTGGTACTTCAAATCCCTGCCGAATAAAATAGGCTACCTGCTGGGTATGTCGTCCAAAAAACTGGAAACCATTGTATACTATGAAAGATACGTGGTTATACAGGCGGGCGCCAAGCAGGAAAAAGGAATGAACTATGGCGACCTGCTGACTGAAGAAGAATACCTGGATATACTGGATACCCTGCCTAAGGACAATCAGCTGTTGCCGGATGAAGATCCCAACAAGTTCATTGCCCGCATGGGTGCTGAAGCGGTAGAAATGATGCTGGCCCGTATTGACCTGGACAGCCTTTCTTACCAGCTGCGTAACCAGGCTGCAACTGAAACTTCCCAGCAACGTAAGGCAGAAGCCTTAAAACGTTTGAGCGTAGTGGAAGCTTTCCGTGAAGCCAATACCCGTGTAGAAAATCATCCGGAATGGATGGTGATGCAATACATCCCCGTAGTTCCGCCGGAGCTGCGTCCCTTAGTTCCCCTGGATGGCGGCCGTTTTGCGTCTTCTGACCTGAACGACCTGTACCGCCGGGTAATTATCCGTAACAACCGTCTTAAACGTCTGATAGAGATCAAGGCGCCTGAGGTGATCCTGCGTAACGAAAAACGTATGCTGCAGGAAGCCGTGGATTCCCTGTTCGATAACTCCCGCAAATCCAACGCGGTGAAGGCAGAAGGCGGCCGTGCCCTGAAATCACTCTCCGATGTGCTGAAAGGTAAACAAGGCCGTTTCCGTCAGAACCTGTTAGGTAAACGTGTGGACTACTCCGGCCGTTCCGTTATCGTGGTAGGTCCTGAGCTGAAGCTGCACGAATGCGGTTTACCGAAAGATATGGCTGCTGAACTGTTCAAACCGTTCATTATCCGTAAGCTGATCGAAAGAGGTATTGTTAAGACCGTTAAATCTGCAAAGAAACTTGTTGATAGAAAAGAAGCAGTGGTTTGGGACATCCTGGAAAATGTGCTGAAAGGCCACCCGGTGATGTTAAACCGTGCTCCTACCTTGCACCGTCTGTCTATCCAGGCCTTCCAGCCTAAGCTGGTAGAAGGTAAGGCGATACAGCTGCACCCCCTGGTGTGTAGTGCGTTCAACGCCGACTTTGACGGTGACCAGATGGCGGTACACGTGCCTTTGAGCAACGCGGCCGTACTGGAAGCCCAGCTGCTGATGCTGTCATCCCACAACATCCTGAACCCGCAGAACGGTACGCCTATCACGCTGCCTTCTCAGGACATGGTATTGGGATTGTACTACATCAGTAAGGGCAAAAAATCTACTGAAGCTGAAAAAGTTCAGGGAGAGGGTAAAGCCTTTTACTCTGCAGAAGAAGTGATCATTGCCCATAACGAAGGCAAGGCCGACCTGCACGCGCACATCAAGGTGAAAGCCTGGGTGCGTAACGTAGCTGCAGGCGTGCTGGAGCACAAACTGATAGAAACTACTGTAGGCCGTGTGATCTTTAACCAGTTTGTTCCAAAAGAAGCTGGTTATGTGAATGCGCTGCTGACCAAGAAATCACTGCGTGAGATCATCGGCGACATTATCAAATACACCGACATTCCGAAAACGGCCAAGTTCCTGGATGATATCAAGACACTTGGATTCCGTACGGCATTCCGCGGTGGTTTGTCCTTTAACATCAATGACCTGATCATCCCTGAAGTGAAACAGCACATGATCGATGGCGCTGCCTCTGAAGTGGATGAAGTGTGGGATAACTACAACATGGGTCTGATCACCAATAACGAACGTTATAACCAGATCATTGATATCTGGTCCCGTGCGGATACCAAGGTAACGGAAACGCTTATACGCGAGCTGGCAACAGACAAACAGGGCTTTAACTCTGTGTACATGATGCTGGATTCCGGTGCCCGTGGTTCCAAACAGCAGATCAAACAGCTGGCTGGTTTGAGAGGATTGATGGCCAAGCCGCGTAAGAGTGGCTCTACCGGTTCTGAGATCATTGAGAACCCCATCCTGTCTAACTTTAAAGATGGTCTGAACGTATTGGAGTATTTCATCTCTACGCACGGTGCGCGTAAAGGTCTGGCAGATACCGCGTTGAAAACAGCGGATGCCGGTTACCTGACCCGCCGTCTGGTGGATGTGGCACAGGACGTGGTGATCACAGAAGAAGATTGCGGTACCCTGCGTGGTATTGCCACTACTGCACTGAAGGATAACGAAGAAGTGGTAGAACCGCTGTACGACCGTATCCTGGGCAGAACTTCCCTGCACGACGTATTTGATCCGCTGAACGATGAAGAGCTGATCGTAGCTGCCGGTGGAGAGATCACAGAAGAAATTGCACACCGTATAGAAGAAAGCGCCATAGAAACCGTAGAGATCCGCTCCGTATTAACCTGCGAAAGCCGCAGGGGCGTGTGCGTGAAATGTTACGGTAAGAACCTGGCAACCGGTTACCTGGCGCAAAGAGGTGATGCCGTAGGTATCATCGCCGCCCAGTCCATCGGTGAACCGGGTACACAGCTTACACTGCGTACCTTCCACGTGGGTGGTGTGGCCGGTTCTACTTCAGTAGAATCTGCACTGCCAGCCAAGTTTGACGGTACCGTACAATTCGATGGCTTACGTACTACCACCTACGAAAATAACGATGGTGATAAAGTACAGGTAGTAATTGGCCGTACGGGTGAGCTGCGTATCATGGACGTTAAGAACGACCGCCTGCTGATCACCAACAACATTCCTTACGGTTCTACCCTGCTGGTTAAAGACGGGCAGAAGGTAGCCAAGGGAGATGTGATCTGCACCTGGGATCCGTTCAACGCCGTTATCGTATCTGAAATTGCGGGTTCCGTACGTTTCGATAGCATCATAGAAGGTATCACCTTCCGTGAAGAAGCTGACGAACAAACCGGTCACCGTGAGAAAGTGGTAATTGAAACCAAGGATAAGAACAAGATCCCGTCCATCGTAATAGAAGGTAACAAAGAGGTTAAATCTTACAACTTACCGGTAGGCTCCCACATCGTAATAGATGAAGGAGAATCCGTAAGGGCCGGCCAGGTAATTGTGAAGATACCGCGTGTGCTGGGTAAGCTGCGTGATATCACCGGTGGTCTGCCGCGTGTAACGGAGCTGTTTGAAGCCCGTAACCCGAGCAACCCTGCCATTGTATCTGAAATAGATGGTGTGGTAACCTTTGGTAACATTAAACGTGGTAACCGCGAGATCATCATCGAAAGCCGTGAGAGCCAGGTGAAAAAATACCTGGTGCCTTTAACCCGTCACATTCTGGTACAGGACGGTGACTTTGTGAAGGCTGGTACTGCGCTGTCTGACGGGTCTATTACCCCGGCGGATATCCTGTCTATCAAAGGACCTTTTGCCGTACAGGAATACCTGGTGAACGAGATACAGGAAGTATACCGTTTACAGGGTGTGAAGATCAATGATAAACACATTGAAGTGATCGTACGCCAGATGATGCGTAAGGTAACCATCGAGGATCCGGGAGATACCCGCTTCCTGGAGGGAGATACCACGGATAAATTTGAATTCTTTGAAGAGAACGATCACATCTTTGACAAGAAGGTAATAACAGAAGCAGGTGAATCCGGCAACATGAAAGCAGGTCAGATCGTGACCCTGCGCCAGGTGCGGGAAGAAAACTCCCTGCTGCGCCGTGCAGATAAGAAGCTGGTAGAATACCGCGATGCCAATCCGGCTACCTCCAGCCCGCTGCTGCTGGGTATTACCAAAGCGTCACTGGGTACGCATAGCTGGATCTCCGCTGCGTCCTTCCAGGAAACCACCAAAGTATTGTCATCTGCAGCCATCAACGGTAAAACAGATGATATGCTGGGCCTGAAAGAGAACGTGATCACGGGTCACCTGATCCCGGCCGGTACCGGTTTGCGCGAGTTTGAGAATATGATCGTTGGTTCCAAAGAAGAATATGATATCCTGTCATCTTCCAAGGAAGTGTTCCAGTTTGATGAAGAAGAATAAACGAATCATGCATAAAAATGAAAAAGTCCTGCCAGTAACGGCAGGACTTTTTTGTGCGTAGTTATTACATTAAAACGTGTTACTTTGCGTACTAGACTGTTGTTACGAAATGAAAAAATGGATACGCCCTGCGTTGATCATATTCCTGCTGGCAGCCGCCGTGGCCTGCGGTAAAGACAGCGATTCCGACCTGCCGGATACCAGTGCCAGTGTACGGGTATACCAGTTTGTTGACAGCAATACCGCCCACTTTGATTTTAAGCTGGATACCGTTACCCTGGGCAGCAACCTGGGGTATGGAGAAAACACGCAGTATAAGCAGTTCCGCGCACAGAAATACAGCTTTTACGTATACGCTGCCGGCAGCACGGCACCTATTCTGGGCGGGGAGCTGAACCTGCGTAATGGCAAACACCTGTCTGCGCTGCTTTGCAAAAACCACCTGAATGTGCTGCAGCTGGTGGTTTTAGAGGACGATCTTGCACCACCTTCTGCACCGGCCAATGCCCGCATACGGGTGGTGAACCTGTGTGATACCTATTATAAAACAGGGACCAGGGGTAACCAGCAGCCGCTGGCCCTGGATTTCAGGATCCGCTGGGGCACTAATGATACCTTACGGATCTTTGACGGCATTGCTTATGGCGCTGCCACCTCATCACCGGAAATACGGGCCAATCCTTACCAGGTAGATTTTAATTTCCGTGATTCATCGCTGGTGCTGGGTACCTTCCCGTTCCAGGCCGATTCCGGTAAGGTGTATACCCTGGTTACTACCGGTACGGCTACGGATAAGACCCGCTTTAAAATGTGGAAACTGCAAAACAACTGATACAACACCTTAAGGAAAAGTTAAATATCGTAAGAACTTGTACTGTAGCACGTTTCCAGCCAACGGATTTCAGTTTTTATCTTTTTCCTTTCTGCTTTTTACCTTATTTTAGCCCTTCATATTTTAAACTATAGTTTCATCGGAGTTCAAAAATCCATTTATCAACATGCATAATGTTCAACAAACTGTGAAAAACGGATGCTTAGTTGTTCTAGCGACCGGCCTATTTGCAGCCTGCCAGCAGGGAGGAAAAAGCGCGAATACAAATACAACCGCATCACCGGCTACTACCAGCACTAAAGCAGGCGATGCCGGCCCGCGGATAGCTTATGTGGATCTTGATTCTGTAGAAGCCCGTTATGAATATTTCAAAGCAAAAAAATCTGAGCTGGAAAAAAGACAGCAGGCTATTGATAATGAGCTGAAAGCCAATGTACGCGCGCTGCAGAATGAAGCAGCCGATTTTCAGCGCAGGGCTAATGCCAACCAGCTTACACAGGCAGAAGGTGAAACAGCACAACGTACGCTGATGGAAAAACAACAGCAGCTGGAAGCTAAACGCCAGAACCTTTCCCAGCAATATATGGAGCAGGAAGCCAAGTTTAATGAAGACCTTCAAAAACGCCTGGATGATTTCCTGAAAACCTTTAATGCAGATAAGAAGTACTCCTTCATTTTCTCTTACCGTGCGGGCGCCAGCAACATTTTGTATAAAGATGAATCCCTGGATATTACTGCGCCTGTACTTGAGGGCCTGAACAAAGCCAACGAGGGAAAAACTAATTAATGATTAAAAATTAATAATTAATAAATTTGGTGCACTTGTGGATGTTTGAATAATAGTGCCTTTATCAATTAATTATTCATTCTTAATTATTAATTACTTCTATCTATGATTGAAAACCAACAAGCGTCTTTCAAGCCTAGCTTAAGCTTACTGGATGCTACTATGATAGTTGCCGGTTCCATGATTGGATCCGGCATTTTTTTGGTATCTGCTGAAATAGCCCGCAGTGTGGGCTCTGCAGGATGGTTTACCGTAATGTGGGTACTGGCCGGTATCGTAACTATGATAGCGGCGGTTAGCTACGGGGAGCTGTCCGGCATGTATCCCCGTGCCGGCGGACAGTATGTGTACCTGCGCGAAGCCTATAATCCATTTGTAGCCTTTCTTTTTGGCTGGACCCAGTTCAGCGTAATTCAAACCGGCACCATTGCCGCTGTGGCGGTAGCTTTTGCCAAGTTCACCGCCTACCTGATACCAGCGGTGAGCGAGCAGCATATACTGTGGGATGCCGGGTTTATGAAGGTATCTGCCGCGCAGATCGTGGCCATCATTTCCATTATACTGCTCACGTATATTAATACGAAGGGTATACGGAATGGTAAGATCATCCAGACAGTGTTTACCCTGGCCAAGCTGCTGTCTTTATTTGGATTGATCATATTTGGTTTCCTGATAGGCGCCCGTGCAGAAGTATGGAACGCTAACTGGCAAAATGCATGGACCACTATGTCGCTGCAGCAGGTGAACGGGCAAACCGTAACCACTATGCTTACGGGCGTGGCGGTGCTGGGCGCTATTGCGGTATCTATGAAAGGTTCCCTTTTCTCCAGCGATGCCTGGAACAACGTAACCTTTATAGCCGCAGAGATCAAGAATCCGCAGAAGAACATTGGCCGCTCTCTGTTCCTGGGCACTTTGATCGTTACCATCATTTATGTGAGCGCCAACCTCATGTACCTTTCTGTACTGCCGTTAAATGAAATTGCTTTTGCTGCCAATGACCGGGTAGGGGTGGCTGCTGCAGAAAAGATCTTTGGTAACAGCGGTTCATTGATCATTGCTGTTATGATCATGGTCTCCACCTTTGGCTGTAATAACGGGTTAATACTGTCAGGCGCGCGCATTTACTACACCATGGCACAGGATGGGCTGTTCTTTAAACAGGCGGCTTCCCTGAACCGTTACAGCGTACCGGAAAAAGGTATGTGGATCCAGTGCTTATGGGCCTCCCTGTTATGCCTGAGCGGCCGCTATGGCGATCTGTTGGCGCTGGTGATCTTTGGTGTGCTGATCTTTTATGTGCTGACCATACTGGGTATTTTTATACTGCGTAAAAAACAACCGGCTGCACCGCGCCCCTACAAAGCGTTTGGCTACCCGGTACTGCCTATGGTATATATTGCTGTAGCAGTAGGATTAGCTTTGCTGCTGCTGGTGTTTGAAGCTAATTACACCTTACCTGGCCTGGGTATAATCTTACTGGGCATTCCATTATACTATTGGGCTATGCGGAAAAAGCAGGCTTAAAATTATTTTGTTAATGAATTGTTATTGATGGTTGGCAAAGGCTATGGATACATAAGCAGTTGCTAACCATTCTTTTTGGGTATAATTTACCCAATGCTAACACAAACGTTGTACAAAAAGGGCAAAAAAAACCTGCTCACTGCGGTATTTTATACAGTGGGGTGGATTAATTTGCACGTACAGCGTTCAAGGAACCCGGATAAAGTTAGCGTGAGTAACCCTGTCTATTATAACACGTATGAAAAGAAAACCCGTTGCCTGCTTTAGTGATCCTGTTTTTAGTAATAGTATCCTATGCGCAAGGTATATCTTATCATATCAGGTCTTCAACAGAATATAAAATAATTACCAGTGCTGGTAGAGTGTGCCGTTTGCTGTTAAGCATAAGATACCTGCATTGTAAAACATAAAATCATTTTAAACTTATAACTAGGTGGTTAAAAAAACGTGAAGGTATTCTAGCCCCAAGATAACCATTAAAAGCCTACACGATTTGCATTCTCGAACATTCACATGACAATCTTTTACAATAAGCGTAAGGTTTCCACCCTACGCTTTTTTGTTTTTAGCCCCCGCCACACCGCTAATATTAACAAATTGTAAACTCCGCTTTTGCCATTGGTATCTGCTGCTTTTGTAAGCGTACTCTTTCTGTATGCACATAGATAAAGAATTACTGGAAAAGTATTTTAAAGGCCGCTGTACGGCGGCAGAAGCAGCAGCAGTGGAGGCTTACCTGTTACAGGAAGCTACCCCTGAGATGGATGCATACCTGCTGGAAACATGGGAACAAACATCCCAAACCCCTGTTATCCCTGTACCGGCCGCTGTGCCGCAAAAAGTAAAACCTTTATACCGCAGGTGGTATAGTGTTGCTGCAGCTGTGCTGCTTTTAATTGTTGGCGCGGGCGCATGGCTGAGGCAATCACAACACGGTTTACAGGGGCCGGCCCTGGCACAGCAATGGGATACTGTTTATAACAACGGCCGTAACATACGCCTGGTATCTATGCCGGATGGTTCCCGGGTATGGCTGAATGCCTATGCCGCCATAGCTTATTCCCACGATTATAATAACCAGGCGCGCGACCTGTGGTTAAAGGGCGAAGCTTATTTTGAAGTGGCGCAGGTTGCCGCTAAACCTTTTCGTGTACATGCCGGTGAATTGGTGACCACCGCATTAGGAACGGCGTTTAACATTGCTACCGCTAACCATGCAGACAGCAGCATTGCAGTAAGCCTGCTATCCGGTAAAGTGTCTGTAAGCACTGCTGCCTTCTCTTATGTGCTGCAACCGGGCGAAGTATTGTTATATAAAAAAGGTGTGCTGCCCGCACCCGCCACCCGCTTTAATACTGCCGCCACCCTTGACTGGAAAAGCGGGAAATTAATATTCGATAATACCACTTTGGAAAACGCATTTGCCAAGCTGCAAAGCCGCTATGGGAAAAGGATTGTACTGGAAGATAACAAGCTCGCAAAACGGAAGGTATCCGGTTCATTTACCTCAAATGAATCGCTTGAGCAGATACTGACCACGTTAGAATATGTATATGGATTCTCATACCATCTATCCGGTGATAGCAGTGCTTATGTAGTAGAAGGAAAACAGTAAATAACCATTAACTAAAATAATAAAGGGCACTGTAGAGACAGTACCCTTTAACCGGACACTTCCCGGTTAAGTATTCATTTTTAACTAAAAGCAAAACAAAAGTATGCAAAAATCTACAAACAGATTTTTTGACAGGGGTACTATGCAAAAACTGGCGGTTTCCCTGTTGTGTTTTTTATGCACTGGTCCCTTACAGGCGGTGGCAATACAATCTTATAAGGGGTTAACAGACAGAGTACGCATTAACATGCAAAAAACAACGGCAACCGCCGTAGTAAAGAATTTAGCGCAACAAACAGCTTACACTTTTATTTACGATCCTGAATATTTAGACCAGTGCACACTGGCAGCAGTAAAGTTCCAGGACCAACCCCTGGCAGACGTACTGCACTACTTAGATGTATATGCCCCCATTGACATTGCCTATACCAACAATACCATTGCCCTGCGCAAAGGCAGGCAGGAAAAGGTAGCCGGCCAGGATAAAGGCCGTGTAAGCGGTAAGGTAGTGGATAATAAAAATGAACCGCTGCCGGGTGTTACCATCCAGGTACAGGGCGGGCAGGGTACTGTAACCAATGTAGATGGTACCTACGAGCTGCAGCTGGAACCCGGAACCTATACGCTAACGTTCAGCTATATATCTTATGACACGCGTAGAATAACAGAAGTAACGGTAGCAGAAAAAGGGGTAACACCATTGAATGTATCACTGAAGAGTGGCGGCTCCCGTTTGAAAGAAGTAACGGTGACGGCTAACTATAAACGCGCTTCTGTAGAAGGTTTGTACGCCCTGCAAAAAAATCATGCAGCCATTACCGACGGTATCAGCGCAGAGCAGATCAGCCGTACACCGGATAAAAATATTGGCGAAGTGCTGAAACGTGTGAGCGGCCTTTCCACCATGGATAATAAATATGTAGTAGTGCGCGGTTTAAGCGAGCGTTATAACCAGGCGGTGCTGAACGGGCAGATCATGCCCAGCACAGAGCTGAACCGGAAGAACTTCAGCTTTGATGTGATACCGGCGAATATTGTTGAGAATGTAACGGTAGTAAAAACCATTACGCCAGACCGCAGCGCGGAATTTGGAGGTGGTTTGGTGGAGGTAAATACGCTGGACATACCCACCACCAACTTTCTGAATATAAGCGCAGGCGGCAGCATTAACGATAAAACCACCGGTAAGGACTTTTTAACAATGAAGCTGGAAGGCAAGGAATACTTTGGCCAGGTGGCGGACCATCGCAAATTAATAGGCACTCTGAACTGGAAAAGCGAAACGGATATTCATAATAAATTCCTCGCATCCGGTAAGGATGCAAATGCCTTCAGCAATAACTGGGGTTTATACAACCTAAAGGCGCACCCCTCACAGAACTACCAGGTGTCTATAGGCCGGGTTATTCCCGGAAAAAAAAGTAATCAGTTCGGCGTAGTGGCATCCGTAGGGTACAGGAACACACTTGCCACGCAGGATATAAGGATGAGCCGCGATGGATTTGAGGGACAGCAGGATGGCCCTGCATCAGAATTTGCAGCGTATAATGGTCAGCGTTATGGTTTTACCACTAACCTGGGGGGCTTGCTGGGCATAGGTTACAGGAATGAACGTAACCGTATTGGTTTTCAAAGCTTGTACCTGCGCACGCTGGATCAGCAGCTGATCATTGGCGCTGGTGTGAATGTGCCGCGTGGTTATGCTTTAGGTTATTATGATCTTACTTCACAAACGGCTTTGTGGCAGAACCAGCTGAAAGGTGAGCATACGGTAGGTAATAAAGGCATTAAGCTGAAATGGTCAGGCAGTTACTTACGCCTGGACCGCCAGAAGCCGGACAACCACCAGCTTACTACAGAATATATAAAAACAGATTCCAGCGCTTTAAATGAATACAGCATATTAAGCGCTACCAGCAATGGCATCAGCACCGGTGCGCTGCGATGGTGGAGCCGTGCAAAGGAAAATAATTATACCTGGGATGCGTCTGCAGCGGTTCCTTTTCAGTTCAGCACCGGCGGGGTAGCTATTAGCAATACTTTTAAAGCAGGGTATGGCGGCTGGAGCAAAGACCGTTTGTTCTATGTGATCAATACGGGTGCTACTTTTGACAACCATAACGGTTATTACCAGCCATTGGCCCAGGCTTTTTCCCCGGCTAATAATGCAGGTTTTGTTTACAGTCAGTTCAGTGATGATTTTCACCGCACTGCTACCTTACACGCGGTGTATGGTATGCTGGATAATAAGATCGGCGATAAGCTTAGACTGATATGGGGCGTAAGAGCAGAATACTATAACCTGAACAATGCCAACGCCGGCCTGGATTCCCTGGAAAACTGGATTAACCAGAGCCGTGGCGGATCAGGGGTAGATAAATATGATTTCACCGCATTGCGCAACCGGGAACCTAACTGGAATATTTTCCCTTCCGCTAACCTTACCTATAGTCTTACTCCGGCCATGAACCTGCGGTTAGCCTATGCTAAAAGTATTATCCGCCCCGACCTGCGGGAGCTGTCTTTCTTCCGTGAATATGATTTTGAACTAGGCGGTGCCTATGTGAGTGAGCTGGTAAAATCCACCATTGCGCATCACCTGGACTTCCGCTACGAGTGGTATCCCGGGGCCGGCGAGTTAATATCCTTCTCTTTATTCTACAAGAAGTTTGATTATCCCATGGAGATCTATGCGGATGAGCAAAGCGGCGGCATATTCGTATTGCGTAATAACAAAAATGCAAAGAACTACGGCCTGGAGGTGGAAGCGCGTAAATCGCTGGCATTTACCAAAGTGCCGGTGCTGCAAAACATAACACTGTATGGCAACTTCACAGCGCTGGATGCACGCGTAACGCCTATGACCGTTAACTATAATGGTGTAGATCCGGATAACGCGCTGAAGGTGATACCTAATGAGGAGGTATTAAAAGAGGAAAAAAGGCCGCAGACAGGCGCCAGCAATTACATTGTAAATGCCGGCATCTATTATGACACGAAACCGGTTTCCCTTAGCCTGGTATATAATTACGTGAGCAACCGCATGTTCCGTCCGGATAAATCTTACCAGTTCTCTCTTTTCGAGCGTCCCTTAACAGCTTTAGACGGGCAGGTAGCGGTACGTTTCTTAAAACAACGGGCGGAGGTAAAACTGAATGTCGGCAATATCCTGAATAGTTTTTCCGTGGTGTACCAGAACCGTTATGATGATGACCAGGCTGTTAACAACGGAGAAAAGAACCCTTCTACCAAACAGCTGTTATACCAGCCGGGTAAGGATGTCATTAATTACGAAGCACGGCCTGGCCGCACCTATAGCACTACTTTGAGCTATAAATTCTGAGCATACGCGTAACAGTTATATATCCTGATCAGGTATTCATTTTTAACCTTAAAAGCTAAATCATGAAAAGGAAACCCTTGATTTTAACCCTGGCCACGGCCGCTTTTGCAGGAGTTGTATTGGTGAGCTCCTGTAAAAAAGAAGGCCAGCCTATTGCTGACCGTTCAGTATCTGCTACCCAGATCATTCCCTCAAACCCTGTTTTGAGCGGTGTATTGGGTACAGGTCATGCCATTAAAGACACCATCCGCCTGACCAGCTCCGTAGCCTGGCACCTGAGTGGCCTGGTGTATGTTGATTCATCTGATGTGTTGATCATTGATGCCGGCGCTACTATCCGTGGTGATAAGAGCACCAGCACAACTGTTGCCGGTGGCGGCCTTGTAGTAACCCGTGGGGCAAAAGTTCTGGCACAGGGTACCGCTACCAGCCCCATTATTTTCACTTCCAACCAAACTACACCGGCTTCCGGCGACTGGTCTGGTATTATCCTGCTTGGTAATGCATCCACTAACCACAGTGGCCGTGTGCAGGTTGAGGGTATTCCCAGCAATCCCCCGGCTGACGCTACCTTTGGCGGTACAGTAGGTACTAATGACAACGACAACTCAGGTATCCTGAAGTATGTACGTATTGAGTATGCCGGTTTTGAGCTGTCAACCGACAATGAGATCAACGGTTTAACCCTGGCTGGTGTAGGCCGTGGTACCACACTTGATTTTATTGAAGTGTACAAATCAAAAGACGATGCTTTTGAATTTTTTGGCGGTACGGTGAATGCCTCCCACCTGATCTCCGTAGATGCATTGGACGATATGTTCGATACGGACAATGGTTACAGGGGTACTATCCGTTATGCTTTAGGCCTGGCTGATACCACCCGTGCAGACAAGAGCCAGTCTAACGGTTTTGAAAGCGATAACAACTCAACCGGTACTACTGCTACACCCATTACACACCCGGTTTACCGCTACATTACTATCGTTGGTTTACCCAACCAGGCAAGGGCTTCCATCACCAATGGCCAGCCTTCCGGCACCGGTTTATATGGCCGTGGCGCACAGCTGAGAAGGAATGCTGAATTTGATATTGACAGCGCTATTTACCTGGGCTACAGATATGGTATTTCCCTGGATAGCGCGCTGGGTACTACCCGCGATAAGTTCTACGCCGGTACTTCTGTGCTGAAGCACAGCTTTGTACATGCGTATGTTAAACCTTTCGTAACTGAAAGCGCCGGTAACCCTGTTACAAATGTAGGCTTCAATGCAGCAGCCAACCAGTTCACCATTTTTGCTACTTCAGCTACAAATGGCAACACTGGCTTTACTACTGCTAACCCGAATGCCAACATTGGCCTGGCTAATCCGTTTGTTCGTCCGGCTACCGCCACCAGCGCGGCTAACTGGATCCCCGGCGCACTGAATGCTTCCCGCACTGTGGGTGCCTTCCCTGGCCGTGTGGACTGGACTTCAGGCAGCAGCGGCTGGCTGAGATGGTTATAATGAATTTCATAACACCTGTAATAACGTATAAGGCCCGGCCTTATACGTTATTACTTCAAAAAAGACATCAAATTACATTATGCGATTATTTACATATTCCATTATCACTTTTATTATTATTTCCGCCTTATCCTGTAGTAAAGGTGAGCTGCCGGAAGAACATTTTTTTGGTAAAGTAGATGTTATACTGGCGAACTTACCCAACACGCCTGATGTGGACCTGTACTTTGATGGAAAGAAAATAAACAGCATTGAACCATCCAACACCTCCGTAAGCGTGGTATTACCGGCCGGCAGATCCGGCAAGCTGGCATTTTATAAAGCCAGTACAGATTCACTGATAGCAGACAGCATGATCACTGTTTTACCGAATGCCGCCATTGCCCTGAAACTGGCATATAGTGAAGGCATCGGGTTAAAAGGATTTGTAACCAGCACGCCGGTATCGCCGGACTCCCTGGCCATGCAGATATTTGAAACACTGAGCGATACCTATTTCCCTTATGAGAAGCTGGATCTGCATATTATTTATGTGAACAACGAAACCGGTAACCTTGATGAAACAGGTTTTGTGCTGAAAGGATTAACGAAGGGAACCCTTTACCCTCAAACCATTGTGCTGCCATTAAATGATGCCAGCGGAATGCCGGTCACCTATGGTGGCAGATTTGTAAACAGTGAAACCGGTGCGCCGGTAACACAACCGGATGGTGTTACGGATATTTTTGCATTGCCGGTAGACCCGGGGAAATTTTATCTGCTGAATATACATGATGATCCCTCCGGCAGCTTTTACCCGGAAGTGATCAATCTCTAATATAAAAGTTACTATGCAACACCGGTCCGTTAAATATAAAAGCTGGTTACGGTCTCTTTTTTACGGGGGCTGTACCCTGGGAGCTGTATTGCTTGCCGGCTGTAAAAAGGAGCCGGTGGCTGCTGCAGCAAATGTAGGGGTGCAAACCATTCCCTTACAGGATACCCTGCGGAAAATAATTACAGAGAATATACTGCTCACAAACAATCATCCCTGGTATATAGAAGGCTGGGTGTATGTAAGCAATGAAGCTACTTTACACATTGAGCCGGGCACCGTTATAAAAATAATTACACCGCTGACCGCCTATGGTAAGGAAAGCGGTGGCGGTTTGGTAATAACCCGCGGCGCAAAGATCGTAGCAGAAGGATTGCAGCAATTACCCGTGCTTTTCCGGTTAAATGATACTACCTGTAACACAGGCTGGAAAGGTATTATACTCTTAGGCAAAGCGCCGCAGACCGGTGCAGGTAAAGTACTGGAAAATATAAGCTCCCTCACCGGCAGCACCGGCCTGGCTTATGGCGGGCAAGAGCCAGAAGACAGCTCCGGGGTAATGCGCCATGTACGCATGGAAGGTATGGAGTTATTATTAAGAGGTACCGGCAGCAGAACCGTCATAGCTGATATTACCATACAGCCAACAGGGAATAAACCTTATCATCTTAAAAAGGTTTCACTACCATAATAGTTTAACAGCAATAAACAACGTAAGCAATTTGAAAACCCTGTTTATGAGAAAACAAATTCTGATGATTCCTCCATCGAAATGCAGCGTGCGCCGTATCTACGGTGTACATTTTTAAGATCCATTGTTTGTTACCATCCCAAGCTTTCTCTGATCTGATACTACTGATTATTTATTGCCTGCAAGAGAAAGGGCTTACCGCGCATATATCCAGTACTTTTATTTTCTAAACAAGGCTGCCGGTAGTCTTACCACATTCCTGTTTGCCTGTTGCTGCCTGGTATCAAAATATACCCGGGGGCTTATCTGCGGCGCCGGCGCTGTTTGCCGTCCATTGCCGTTTAAGATGGAAATAGCCCTTGCAATGAGGGGATCAGTATTATCACCCACCGGCGACAGGGGTTGTTTGCTTAATTCATCAACAATGTATTGCGGGGTAAGTCCGTTGGTGTAACCACCTTCTCCTTTGGAGTTAGCCAGGTTGTAACAGATGGGCATTAGCGTCCAGGGAATGCGCCTGGGTGTGCGCATATCCTGTATGATCAATGCACCTTTATCTTTACCAAACGTTTGCTGCCCAATGAGGTATACCTGCATGTAAGGCCGGAGATTATTGATCAGCAGCTCCGCTGCAGATGCAGTTTGGCTGCCGCATAAAATAAATACCCTTGACAAAGAAAGGCGTGCAGGTTCCAGTGAACTGAATGCAATAGGACCGCCTGATTCAGGAACGGATAAAGCAGATGTAAATGAAACAATGCGCTGTCCCAGGTTGCTGTTACCGCTGTATTTCACAAAACCGCTTTGCCCGGTAATACCGGGTGCTATTAAAGCAGCCAGCATGGCAGCAGCAGCTACGCTGCCACCGGGATTGTAACGCAGGTCCAGGATCAGCTCATTGGCGCCGCCTGTTTTAAAATCCTGGAACACGCCTTTTACGGCCGTGTTATAACCATCATTAAAATAGTTATAGAACAGGTAGGCCACTTTACGGCCATTCACGGTGCGTATGCCCTGCCCGTAAATAGGATTTTCGCCCAGCGATTGCGCGGGCAGGGTAACGGCTGTACCTTCTTTTACTGTAGTACCGCTTACAGTGGCCAGCGTAAACGTTCCGGAAGACTGCTGCAGTAAGTTTTTACTGAGGGTAGCTGCATTAGTGCTGCTAACTATTGTACCGTTAATACGTGTAAAATAATCGCCCCGCCGTAATCCCAGCATAGCCGCCGGGGAGCCTTCCAGCACAAACCTGATCAGCCCGATAGCACCTGCCGGTGCATTGGGAAAAGCTATGATGGTAAAGTCTATTCCGAAGTTGTATAACATGTATCTGGGGTAGGAGGAGAGGTCGTTGGGATCGTATAAAAAGGAGAAACGGTCGTCCTTATTCTTTAACAGGTTAAAATAGGCCACGGCTCCCGGCTGTGTATCCACCTTAGCCGGCAGGGTACTGTTCCATAAATAGAAATAACGCATGCTGTCCAGGACCCAGCTATTGGTTTCTTTTTGGGTAACGGGCCCGGTGGGAACAGGAGGCGGTTGCGGGTCTTTACTACAGGCAGCAATGAGCAGAACGGCAGCTAAGACCGGTACCAGTTTAGACAAAAGATTATAATGAGGCATGGGGGTGGAATTTATTTGGTTTCCATATTGTAATGCAGCAGCATTTCCCTGCGTATAAACTGCAGCGCCAGTGTGAGGTGGTTACGTACAGTGGAGGGGGAGAGGCTAAGCTGGTCTGCGATCTCTTTATGGCTGTGGCCTTTGTCGCGGCTAAGCAGGTAAATGTTGCGGCGCTGTTCCGGCATTTTATCGATCACTTTCTGGATCTGCTGCCAGAACTCTTTTCGCATCAGCAATGTTTCTTCCCGGTTATCTGCAGGGGGCAGCGGCTGCTGGGACGACATTTTGGCCAGCGTTTGTTTTTCGCGGTATAGCTTACGGGTTTCATCCACCACAATATGTTTGGTGAATACAAATAACAGGGGGAAAACGTCTTGTCCCGCTTCTATCTTGTGAATATTTTCCCAAAGCCTGATGAAGCACTGCTGGGTAATTTCCTGCGCACGTGCCGCATCTTCTGTCAGCTTGTAAGCGAACCGGAACACCTTATCGTGATTGGTTTCAAACAGCTGCTGGAAGAGCGCTTTTGACGGGTTATCAGACATAGCTTATGCATTAGCGATTTGCGACTTTAAATGTAGAAAGAATATGTTACTACAATGTTAACAGTAGGCAGCCCATGGCCGATAGTCCATAGACTAACCTGGACTAATTTTTTTACCTTTGCCGGATGTTTACAGAATTATGCAACCAGGTATTTAGCCAGAGCATCAAGGATTATCATGTGAAAAATGATGTGCACCAGGATATCGTAAATCCCTACGAAAGCAGCAGCATTGAACACCTGCTGTACCTGAAGAACTGGATAGATACGGTGCAGTGGCACCTGGAGGATATTATCCGGGATCCGGCCATTGACCCGGTTAAAGCGCTGGAGATCAAACGCTGGATAGACCGCTCTAACCAGGAGCGTACGGATGTAGTGGAATATATTGACAGCTATTTCCTGGAACGCTATAAAACAGTGCAGGCAGCTCCTGAAGCAAAGATCAATACGGAAAGCCCTGCCTGGGCGGTAGACCGTTTATCTATACTGGCGCTGAAGATCTACCATATGCTGGAAGAAGCTACCCGTACAGATGCTACAGCGGAACACCGCGCTGCCTGCCAGCGAAAGCTGGACATTTTACTGGAACAGCGCCGCGACCTGAGCGCCGGTATTGAAGATCTGCTGGCAGATATTAACGCCGGCAAAAAATATATGAAGGTGTACCGGCAAATGAAAATGTACAACGATCCTTCCCTGAACCCGGTATTATACAGCAGCCGTAAGTAAGCCGCATGCAACAAACCATTCTCGTGCTCCGTTTTTCTGCTTTGGGTGATGCCGCCATGACCATTCCTGTAATGCAACAGGTGCTGGCGGAAAACCCTGCAGTGAATATTGTTTTTGTTTCCAACAAGAACTGGGGGGCTTTGTGTAAGGATATTCCCCGTCTTACTTTTTTTCCGGCCGATCTTAAAGGCAGGCATAAAGGCATACCAGGTTTATACCGCCTGTTCCGCGAGATCCGCAAACAGCACCGCATACATGCCGTGGCTGACCTGCACCAGGTGCTGCGCTCCAAAATAGTGCGCACTTTTTTCCGTTTCAGCGGCGCACCGGTAGCTGTGATAGATAAAGGCCGTGCAGAAAAGAAAGCGCTTACCCGCCAGGAGAATAAGATCTTACAACCGCTTACCACTACCATTGAGCGTTATGCGGCTGTTTTCCGGCAGCTGGGACTACAGTGTAACATGGACAAGGCCCTGATAAAAGCAGCGCCCCTGCCCTTAAATGACCGCATTACGTCCATTGCCGGGCCTATAACACCGGGTAGCTGGATAGGACTGGCGCCCTTTGCTACCTACCGGGAAAAAATGTACCCGCTGCAAAAAATGGAGCAGGTGCTGGCGCAACTATCGCAACATAAAGTGCTGCTTTTTGGCGGCGGTGCAGCAGAAGTGGAGCAGCTGACCGCATTAGCTGCCCGCTATCCCAACACCGTAGTAATAGCCGGCCGTTTTACGCTGGAGGAGGAACTGGCCATTATCAGCCACCTGAGGCTGATGATCAGCATGGATTCTGCCAACATGCACCTGGCTTCCCTGTTCGGCGTGCCGGTGGTGTCTGTTTGGGGCGCTACCCACCCTTTTGCCGGTTTTATGGGCTTTGGACAAACACTGGACCGGGCCGTGCAGATCGATGACCTGGAATGCCGCCCCTGTTCTGTGTTTGGGAATAAACCTTGCTTCCGGGGCGATCATGCCTGTATGGAGTGGATAACACCGGAAAGGGTGCTGGAAAAGATAGGGCAGGTGTTGTATAAGTGATTGATTATGTGCGGGTAAAAAAATGAGCAAGATATTTTTTGAAGTAATAAAAAAAAGGCTAATTTTGCCATCCCAAATCATGGAAACATGATGTCCCATAGTATAATGGTAGTACATCTGATTTTGGTTCAGATTGTCTAGGTTCGAATCCTGGTGGGACAACAAGTGACCCTCAGCTTTGCTGAGGGTATTTTTTTGTTTGGAAGCGAGGGAGTAGTTTACTCCGTCTTATTCAGCTACTATATTCTTTTTACCCCAATCAGCTAATAGCTGCATCACATCGTTGAGCGACATCCCCTTTTCAGTGAGTGTATACACCACCTTTGCCGGGACTTCAGCATATACCCTCCGATTGATGATACCATCAGCCTCCAGTTCTTTTAAATTCCTGGATAATACCTTTAGTGCTATACCTTCAATTCTTTTATTTAGTTCACCAAATCGCTTAGGGCCTGATAATAACATCCAGATAATTACGGGTTTCCACTTGCCGCTTATGTTGCTGATTGATCCTATTATTGAGCAATCACAATCCAGCTCCACTTTTTTTTCAATTTTTTTTTCTGCTAACATACTGATAGTGTGTATTAGTGTCATAAATGTCAATACTTGACAAAAGTGCCATTACTTGACGAAAGTGAAGTTATGGAATAATTTTGTTGAAAAATAAAGATTATGAGAATACTCGTTTTAGGGGCTACTGGCAGAACAGGTCGTCTTATCGTTGAAGAGGCACTAAGGCAAGGCTATGATTTAAGTGTTTTGGTGCGAGATAAAAACAAAACATCCTTCAGTTCGAAATCAATTATAGTATATCAGGGAACTCCCACCCGTCGAGCAGATTTAGCGGCTGCAATGCAAGGGTGCAATCTGATAATAAGTGCTTTGGGTATTGCCAGAGCCTCAGATGCTCCCTGGTCGAAATTAATAACCCCAAAAAATTTCATATCTGAAAGCATGAAAAATGTAATAGCCCAGGCGGATCAACAAAACCTAAAACGGGTAATTACAATCTCTGCGTGGGGTGTTGGGGAAACCAAAAAGGAAATCCCTTTTTGGCTCAGATGGTTAATTAACTATACCAACCTCGGCCCTGTCTATGAGGAACATGAACTAGAGGAAAAACTATTTGCCAATTCACACTTAAACTGGACGGCTGTCCGGCCTGTTGCTTTAAATGACTCCGAAAAGATTAAAACTTTAAAGGTGAGTTTTAATAACTTGCCAAAACCAAGTTTACAAATCAGCAGGCAAAGTGTAGCAAAATTCATGGTTGATATAGTGAAATCCGATACGTACGATATGAAAAGCCCGACTATCTCTGAAAATTAATAGGATGGGAGGCAAATAGTCTTATCGGTGATAAACCCTAAAAAGGCAGCAACCTGAATCTGTAACTAAGGACCTGGTTAGTGAAAAATTAGCATAGTATGAAAGCAGTGAAAGTAATTGGATTTATCCTACTTGGTTTGTTGGGACTAGTGGGTGCTACCGGCACTTATGTAAAGGTAGCATTGCCAGACACAGGCCCAGCGCCTCAAATTAAAATCGAACGCACAGCAGAACGAATAAAACGCGGCGATTATTTAGCCAACCACGTTTCTGTTTGTATGGACTGCCACAGCACCAAGGACGAGAGCTTGTACGGACGCCCGGTGGTGGGCGGCTTTGGGGCTGGAGGTGAAAAGTTCGATCAGCAGCAAGGCCTTCCCGGCAAGTTTTACGCATCCAACATAACTCCTTATAAATTAACAAGCTGGACAGATGGCGAACTATTCAGAGCGCTAACTACCGGGTAAAACAAATTTGGAAAAGCCGTCTTTCCATTAATGCCCTGGGATCATGTTGGGCAAATGGATAAAGAGGACGTGTATAGCATTATTGCTTATTTGCGTTCAATTCCTTCAATTAAAAAAGACATACCGGCGTCGGAAATCGACTTTCCGGTCAATTTCATCATCAATACCATGCCACATAAGGCAAATTTAGGTAAGCTACCATCGGAAAATGATTCCATCAGGTATGGCGCTTACCTTGTTAACGCAGCGGCATGTGTAGATTGTCACAGCAAAAGATATCATGGGGATATAATCCCAGGGACAGAGTTTGGCGGTGGGATGGAATTTAAACAGCGGGGAGGTGTTGTACATTCTGCCAATATCACACCGGTTAATCTAACCGATATTGGATACTG
>NZ_JAGXJN010000566.1 GCF_019091455.1 Chitinophaga sp. GbtcB8 | reverse complement strand
CATTGCTAAATTCATTAGATGCCAAAATTATCTGTTCGACAGTTAACGGAAAACATGCACTTGCTCGGAGGGATACAGATTAAAAGGGATAAATATTGCTCATGCGACAATGCTGATAAATTCAAGAAGCACCAATAATTATTATGCCAGCCATACAAATGGATAAACCCGTTCTAAGGGCCGGCTACGCCATTCCTGGATCAAGGGTAGAATCTTGTCTGTA
>NZ_JAGXJN010000565.1 GCF_019091455.1 Chitinophaga sp. GbtcB8 | reverse complement strand
CGTCACCCCATCCTCCTTTCCGCTATCCATACATATCTGGTATATCACTTTGCCGGTGGCTGCATAGGGCGTTTCCAGCTGCAGCTTTATTGCCTAGTCTTTCGCCTGTTCTATACCCTCCCCTACATGCTGCTCATCACTTTTACCCCCTAAAACACCCACCTGGCGCCCCTAAAATGCCAGCAGATAATCGGCTTTCTCCGCCGCGTTTCGCTGCTGTCCTGGCTA
>NZ_JAGXJN010000564.1 GCF_019091455.1 Chitinophaga sp. GbtcB8 | reverse complement strand
AATGAACAATCTATATTATATATGCAGGTATGATCTATGACTCTATGAGTATATAATAATTCATAGTTTTCAGAGAAATCATAGAGCAACATGTTCAATTCTTTCACAGGGTGCAGATCCACTTCCATATGTTTAATTCTTTCTTATGATGCAGATCCTGTTCTATAGTTAACAAGAATTTATAAACAGACAAGTAACAAATTACAAAGACAGATCCGGCAGCATTTT
>NZ_JAGXJN010000563.1 GCF_019091455.1 Chitinophaga sp. GbtcB8 | reverse complement strand
AGTTAAGGTATCCGTTTAGGGCCGTGTATCGGTTCCATTGGCTTTATGTTCTTGTTAAGGAAACCAGATCCGTAGATGAAGCAGGAGTAGGAGAAGTAGCCGGAGGAAAATCAATATAGAAAGAGCTGTGCGCAAGAGAAGCATAAGCCGCAGGAGCTAGATCTGTTTGTTGAGTTAGGAACGGAACGGAAATAGACCCAACGCCAGCACTAAGATACTATCCTGCTC
>NZ_JAGXJN010000562.1 GCF_019091455.1 Chitinophaga sp. GbtcB8 | reverse complement strand
TAACCATTTAGGAAATGGGCTGGCCAGGGTGTCGGATGAGAAAAAGCTTGTAACATTAGATGGGACGGTTATAGATCACTATGGGCCAAAGATCACCTCTGCACAGGTTTATTATCCCTTTGGTATGCTGGGGCCTGGCCGAAATGGGCATCATATGGCAGGGGGCTGGTCAACCGGTAGCAGGGTAGTGAACGGCTATGGGGTGCCTGAAATTTTGACCCGTGGGAC
>NZ_JAGXJN010000561.1 GCF_019091455.1 Chitinophaga sp. GbtcB8 | reverse complement strand
AATTATTAGAAGGGAACTTTTTTGTTAGTCATCATGTTACTGTTGGCATTGTAAATGAAGGGAATGGAGAGGGATGTTTTCATTTGAAGGAAGGGTTGGAGTTTTCTCTCTCAATATTTTTTGACTACACACTTGTCCCTTTGTGGATTGGTCCACTGTTCAATATGGGGTGTGTGCTTTTCCCTTATTTGGGTATCAACTTGTCATGGCCCTTTTCTTAGTCTTGAG
>NZ_JAGXJN010000560.1 GCF_019091455.1 Chitinophaga sp. GbtcB8 | reverse complement strand
TTTCTATGATCCGCAAACTGTCTGCATTTACATAGCGGGCATAAGCCTTAATATTAATGCTCGCATACAAAGGGTAATATGGCAGCAGGTTAATGAAATCTCCACCAAACTCTTTTTTGAACCGGGTGGCCGCCATCTCCTTTGACACATACTCAATGGATTTCACGTAAGGCCGGGCAGCAATGGAAACGCGCAGGGCCTGGGCCTGGTCTTCCCGGACATTATCCC
>NZ_JAGXJN010000559.1 GCF_019091455.1 Chitinophaga sp. GbtcB8 | reverse complement strand
ACAGACATACCCGGCAGAATATCAGATACAATGGTGTAAATGTTAGCGCACCAAGCAGCATTCCCGGCAATGGAAAGACTGATCCATCCTACCACTACCCAGATAACCTGCGTGTACCGCGAAGCAAAAATAGGCAACACTGTAAACGCAGATACCAGCAGCGCATACTAGCGCGCTTTATTCACCGGCCAGCCTTTTTTTATAAGCATAGATGAAAGATAACCTCCG
>NZ_JAGXJN010000558.1 GCF_019091455.1 Chitinophaga sp. GbtcB8 | reverse complement strand
GGCCAGCCTTAGCGATAGTAGTCACATATCTGCACCGGTGAGCGGTCATATTCCCTTATACAAACACTCCTTACATACGGCACAGCTCATTAATGCCCATGATACACTTTGTTATATCATTCCCCGGCCCCCCCAAAAAGATACGGGGGAATATGTAGGGTTAATTAGCGGGGCAGGTGCCCATAAAGTAAAACCTGGTACGAGTGTATCCCTCATGTTTAATGATCA
>NZ_JAGXJN010000557.1 GCF_019091455.1 Chitinophaga sp. GbtcB8 | reverse complement strand
CCGTCCCCCCCTTAGTGGTGTTAAAGCTGATCTCCAGCCCCTGGTTCTGCAGCTTACCTATTTTCTTAAAGCCGGTTGAGCCCCCAACCCCATTGGTATTGGGGAGGGCTGCATTCAGCAGCAGGTCCCTGGTAATGCGTTTGTACAGGTCCCCCGTTATATTCACCCGGTTCCTGAACAGGGCCAGGTCCAGCCCTATATTGGTTTTCTGGTTGGTTTCCCATTTAA
>NZ_JAGXJN010000056.1 GCF_019091455.1 Chitinophaga sp. GbtcB8 | reverse complement strand
GGTACAAAAGATTGCGCCAGGAAGTAAGAGACGATCATGCTGAAACCAATGGCCAGCGCAAGCGGCAGGAACAGGGATCCCGGTATGCCGCCCATAGTAAATGCCGGTGCAAACACCCCCAGGATACAGAACAGGATCAGCAGCTTGGGAAAGGCAATTTCCTTACAGGCATGCCAGATGGCCAGGGCCTTGCGTTTGCCAACGTCAAAGTGCTGATGTAGATTCTCAATGCTTACCGTACTTTCATCCACCAGGATCCCAATGGCCAGCGCCTGGCCGCTCAGCGTCATGATGTTAATGGTTTGCCCGAACAAGCTCAGGAACAGCACGCCCGATATAATGGAAGTGGGAATTGTTAAGATTACGATCAGCGCTCCGCGCGGGTCGCCCAGGAACAACAGCACCATTAAACCGGTTAGCACAGCGCCTATGGCGCCCTCGCTCAGCAAACTTTTAACGGAGTTTATTACGTATACGGACTGGTCAAACTCATAGCTCAGCTTCACATCATCCGGTAGCTGTGATTGTATTTTAGGCAGCGCCTTTTTCAGGTTCTGCACTACTTCCCAGGTAGAGGCATCAGCCGCTTTTGCAATATCCAGGTACACAGAGCGGCGGCCGTTAATAAGGGCATAGCTGGTGGTCACGTCTGCACCATCTTCTACCGTAGCCACATCGCGCAGGTAAAGGTTTTGCACGCCGCTCTTAAAGAGGGGAATATTTTCAAAGTCTTTTACCTGTTTAATGGTTGTATTGGCAGGGGTAATGTAGTTCTTATCGCCAATGCGCACATTGCCGGAAGGCGCTGTTTGGTTATTGAGGCGCAGCGCTTCCACCAGCTGGTCCGGCGTCATGTTATGGGAGCGTAACAGTTCGGGATCAGCTTTAATGACCACGGTGCGCATGTTACCGCCGAAAGGCGTAGAGCCTACCAGGCCGGGAATAGAGGTAAAGGAAGAACGTACATATACGTTAGCCAGATCCAGCAGCTCGTTATTACTGCGTTTGTCGCTGCTTAACACCAGCTGTCCTATTGGTAAGGTAGAAGCGTCAAAACGTATAATGAACGGCGGGTTGGAGCCCGGCGGGAAAATGGCCTGGATACGGTTGGAAAATGCGCTCACTTCTGCTGCAGCCTGCGCCATGTTGGTACCGGGATAAAAGTTGATCTTGATCAGTGTTAACCCCTGTATATTTTTGGTTTCAATACTTTTTACCCCATTCACATATAACAGGATGTTGATGTACTGCTTACCAAAGAATGATTCCATTTGCGTGGAAGTATAACCACCAAATGGGTGTGAGAGGTAGATCACCGGCATATCCAGCTTTGGGAAGATGTCGATCTTGATCGTTGTGACGGCTTTAATACCAAAGAAGAATAACCCGGCCACCAATACCAGGATGGTAATTGGCTTACGAAGTGCAAAACGAATGAGATTCATAATACTGTTGTGTGAATGATCAATACCAATTTCTTAAACCACTGCCTATCAAAGCTGCCCTTCAAACAGGTTAAAATCACCGCTGGCAGAAGCTTTCAGCAACAACGCCTGCCACACATTGCTGTAGGCAATATCGCGGTCGGTTTCTGCGCGTATTAACGTATAGAGCGCCTGTGTAACATCTACCAGGTTGGTGAGACCATTTTTATATAATACTGATTTCTGCAAAAACGCATCTGAAGCGGCTTTCACCTGTATGGGCGCTTCGCTGTAATTATCCAGCGCATTGCTGATCTTAGTATCAGACAGCTTTAGCTGCGCGCGGATCTGCTGATCCGCCAGCTCATATTCCGCCTCCAACCCTTTGCTGACCAGCTTTTGCGATTTCACCTGCTGGGATATACGTAAAGGCTGCGTTATGTTCCAGGTAACACCTATACCAAAAAGGTAGTTGGTGCGGGTAGGTTTTACCCCGTCCCAGTACGACTGCTTATAAGCATCCAGGTTAGTGGCGTTATAGGAAGGATCAAAGCCGGAGCCGCGTGTTTGCAGCACGCCTACCAAAGAAAATACCGGGTAGTTGAATGTATGGTAATACTTTGCCTGCTCATCGCTTACGGCTATACGGCTTTTAAACCATTGCAGAGTGGGATGGTTTTCAACAGTGGCAGAATCAGCCAGTACAGCCGGTACGCGGGCTACGAAAAAGGTATCCAGGTTAAAGTCCTGCGCCGGTACGCCCATCAGCTGCGCCAGCTGGTTGGATTGTGTTTGCTGAAAGTCCAGCGCGCGGGTAAGCGCAATTTTTGCATTGGAAACTTCTGCATTGGCCTGTGATGAATCCACCCCGGGATTCAAACCATTCTTTACACGGGTTACCACCACGCGGCGGAAAGTATCTGCCCGGTTCAGGTTCTTCTGGTAAGACAGCGTAAGCTTCTGCGCTGCCAATAAATTCAGGTAAGCGGCTGCTACCCTAATTTCCTGTTGAAAAATTTCCTGCTGCCAGTCTTTGGTATCCCTGGTAGCAACCGCTTGCACTGTTTTGATCTTTTCTTTGGCGCGGCCAAAAGCAAAAAAATCCCAGTTAATATTGGTAAGGTATAATCCGCCGAAAGCGGCATTCCAGTTCTGATCAGGTAAAGGCTGGCCTGCAGAGGCTACCGCCAGGCCGCCAAAGCCATACAGCGGGCCATTTTGACCGTTAACGGTACCGTAATCCTGCTGTGCAGATACATTCAGGTTAGGCAGGTAATCGCGCTTTGCCTGTACCACACTTGCCTGTGAAGACGCTGCATAACTGGATTTAGCTTTGATCGTTCCATAATTATTGAGAGCCGTTTGGATCGCATTTTTCAGGGTAAGGGTTTGTTGTGCGCTTAACAGAGAGATGTTGGCAACAATAAAAAATGAAAGGATCAGTAAAAATTTTTTCTCAAACATGAACGGACGGTTTTGCAATGTATTTACGAAAGCTATAAATCCATATGCAAAATGACTACATCTTTTTGAAGTAATTTTGAAGTAAGAATGTTTTTTAAGAAAATGACCAGGAAAATTTTCGGGCTGTAATCCTTTAGGGACAAGGCTTTCGCAAAGCATGCCATCCGGCGCGCCACTATTGAATTAGATAGTAAGGTGGAATTTATACAAGGGCCGGCGCTAAGTTATCTTGCCGGTTCAGCTTCATTTCTTCCCGGGTTCTGGGTTGAAAATCGACCTGTAATATATGTTGCTGGTTCCTGTATTGATAAGATACACCAAAGCCGCTTACCTCGCAGATCTGTTTTACAATGGATAAGCCCAGGCCCACACTCTCACTGCACTGGTTACTTTTCTTAAAGCGCTGAAACAGCTCCTCTGTGGGCATTACAGGCGGCAGGCCGGTATTCTTTACCGTTAATTGCTTCTGCGTGAGGATCAGCTCAATGCTGCCATCCTGCACATTATGGCGAATGGCATTGCCCAGCAGGTTGTTCATCAGCATATCTGCCATTACCGGGTGTATCTTCAGCAGAATGCCTTTATCGATCTCTGTTCTTACAGAAATATTCTTCATCTCAATGCGGTCCTCATAGGCTGCCAGCACCTCTTTGGCTATTTTGCAGAATTTGATCTGCTCTGAAACCGTGTACTCATTATTTTCCAGCTTGGCCAGCAAGGTAAGGGAGCGGTTGATCTTAGAGAGCTTTTCAATAGCGTTCTGCATATCGCCCAGCAGTAAAGCCTGTTCTTCTTCAATAGCGGTTTCACTTAACAGCTCTACCTTATTGCGCAGGATGGCCAGGGGCGTTTGCAGCTCATGGGAGGCGTTCTCACTGAATTCCTTGATAGCGCAATATTCATCCACTGCTTTATCCGTCATTTTCTGTAAAAAGGAATTAAGTTCTTTGAACTCCCGGGTATTGCTGCGGGAGAATTGTACCCGGTTCTTTACATTAAAACCCTGGATGGTTTTCATGGTCGTGCGCAGGGAATGCAGGATGCGCTGGGATACCAGGCGGATGGTAATAGCTACGCAAAGTATAATAAGCAGCAGCTTCCAGAAAACAGTATCCAGTATAACGCTGTAGATCTGTTTGGCGCTGGGAATATAATTGTAGGAAGAAATGCGGTAGGGCTGGCCCTTAATATCAAAATAGGAATGCACTGTTAGCAGGCTTAACATGCCTTTGCTATCCTCTTCAAGATTGTCTGTTTTTTGCACCTGTACCCGGTTTTGCGGTAAGGCAGCGGCCAGCTTCACCACTTCCAGGTTAGTGCCTTTCAGGGCGATGGCGTTCATCGCTTCTCCCCTGCTTAAACGGTCGGCCATGCGAACGTTCAGCTCTTTCAGGTGAGTGATCTCCGCCTTATTGATGTTCTTTTCCAGGTTGTAATAACAGATATATGCTGTAATGGGTGTTATAAAGATCATAACACCTATAAACCACAGGGAAAATTTGTCCACTAACTTCATCCGAAGGTATTTTTATGCACTGGTGGCATGAAACTTATATCCCAATCCATACACGGTAGCTATATAATCCGCTCCATTGGCCGCACTGATCTTCTTACGCAGGTTCTTAATATGCTGATAAACAAAGTCAAAATTAGCCAAATTATCTGTATAATCCCCCCAGAGGTGGGCGGCTATTGATTGGCGGGACAATACCCGGTTCTTATTCACCACCAGGTATAACAACAGCTCAAATTCCTTCCGGGTAATGTCCAGCACAATATCGTTCACCGTAGCTTCCAGCGTATCGGTATTTAAAGTGATCTCGTTAAAGGATACCATGTTGCTGCCGGCCAGCCTGTTACGGCGGTAAATGGCCCGCAGGCGGGCGTGCAGCTCCGGCAGGTGAAAGGGTTTGGTAATGTAATCGTCCGCACCGCCTTCCAGGCCGCTTATTTTATCATCCAGGGCGTCTTTGGCAGAAAGGATCAGCACGCTGCTCTGAATCTGTTCTTTTTTAATGAACTTTAACAGCTCCAGCCCATTGCCATCCGGCAGCATAATGTCCAGCAGAATACAGTCATAGGTAAACAGCGCCAGCTTTTCCCTGGCTTCTTCGAAACCATAGGCCAGCTCACAGATGTACCCTTCCCTCGAAAGAAAATCCCGAATGCTTACGGCTATTTCCCGGCTGTCTTCTACTGCTAGTACTTTCATACGGTAGCGAAGGTAGGATGGAATTTTGAACCAATTTTGAAGTTTGTGGAAAGCTTAAAGCGCAAAGCAGAAAGCTGATTCGAGCGGAAAGGATAAAGCAGAAAGCATAAAGCTTGGAATGCCCCGGATGGTTGACCCTATCCGCTGCATTAGGCTTTCTGCTTTCTGCTTTCCGCTTTATGCTACCGCACCACCAGCACTGGCGCAGTACTTGCCCAACTCCCCACATCAATCCTGTAAATAACCGCATCTCCCGCCGGTACCGTTACCGTCAGGTTGCCGCTAACGGAGCTGAAAGCGCCGGTAAACAGCTGTTTTACGGCAGCATAGGTGCCGCCCCCGTTAAGGCCTATCCGCCCCATATTTACCGTGTACGTTTTGGCGCTGGCGCCATAGTTAATAATAGCCAGGTACTGGTAAGCTCCAATGGTGGCGGTAAACAGCTCGTTAGGCTGGTTGCCGGTATTGCCTTCTACCGGGCGAAAAGCTTTGCCGTTGCCGTTTTTGGCAATATCCAGCAGGCCGGCATTTTGCAGCAGGGATTGGGCAGTGGTGGTCCAGACGCCGGTGGCGGAATAATCATCGCCGGTAATAAGCGTGCCAGTTACCAGCCCGGAGGCAAGCCGGGCGCGGTTTTCGCCAATGGGTTCCGTGCCAAATACAATATGGTCAGCGTCTATGTACTTGTACAAATTCTTTTGCCACCAGCCATAGGTGGTGCTGTTAAGGGTATAACCCGTTTCGCTGATATCCTTATAGGCATCGCAGGCAATGCGGCGCATGTGCACATAACGGCCCGTGGCAAGGTTAGGGCTAATGGCTGCATAGGTGAGCATAGTGCCTGCCAGCTGGTCCACTACATACTCCATGCCTTTGCGGAAAGCCTCCATACCGGTATGCACATTGCTATCATAATAGCTGTCGGCCTCCAGGCTGGCATGGCCCAGGAAATCCAGCTTGATCATCTGGAAACCACAGGCTTTGAACTTACCTACCAGGTAAGCAATACGGCCGCGGGTGGCCGGGTGCGTAGGGTCCATGGCGCGGGCGCCGTCCAGGTCCACGGGTGATCCGTTCACTTTTGTCCAGCAGTCCTGGTATTGATAAGAAGTGCCTTCTACCGTGCCGGTGGCATTCTTACCCCAGTCTACAAAAGGCGCCCAGTAAATGCCGGGTTTAAATCCTTTGCTTTTGCAGTAATTGGCAAAGCTGGTCAGCTGGCTGAAATCGCCCGTCCATCCGCCGGATGCCAGGTTATCCCAATAAGAATCCAGGTCTATGTACAGCGTATTGTCGCTGTTGCGGAAACCTGTGCAGCTATTGGCAAAAAAGTCCACTACTGCATTGGCTTTAGCCAAAGTAAGGCTGGATTGTATAACACCCCAGCTGTTCCACCCAAAGGGAGTACCGCCGGTGAAGCTGCTGATGTAACGCGGCTCTGCCAGCAGGTTAGCGCTGCCATAGGTTTCAAAAGCCGTGCGCCAGTCGCTTTCATAATCTACCAGTATCTTAGGTGATTTACAGGTAGTGCCGCCCACATTTACCCAGCCATGCCCCCGCCCATCGTGCGTAAGGGTACCATCTGTATAACCACCGTAAGCAGAAAGGGCGGATAAAGTATTATTTCCATTAGCCGTTACCGTTACCCCGGTTTTCCAGTGTATATGTTCCACGGAGCCTATTACTAAACCATTGCGGCTGGTATTATCGTACAGGGCCGCCACTTCCGACCCTATGAAATTGGCGGCGCTGAAGGTTTGCGCATCATACCGGATCCAGGCATCATTATCAAAGGGTACCTTTAATGCCCGCATATCCCCGGAGCCCGGCACCCAGGCGGTGCTGGTGGTTAAGGGCGACATACGGTAACAATTTGCCCCTGTGCCATTCAGCAGCACCTCTGTAAAAAAATAGTTTTTACCTGCATAGGTATAAAACACCTGCTGCATGGGTATTAAGCCGCCGCCGCTGAGTGTAATGGTATGTTTGGTGCCGCTGCCAAAAGCATCGCTTACAGGCGTAGCGGCATATACACGGCTGGTATAACCCGTATGGCTATAGTAAATGTTGTTGGAATTGCAGCTGGCATAGGCATCGGTAATTACCAGGTTATTGTTGAAATATACATTATACTTACCGGTACCCAGGTTGTAATAAATATAGTTACCTGCGCCAAAAGTAATGGTGGTGGCGGGCTGCAGGGTTATCTTATCGATATTGGGGCCCCAGCCCCCGCTGCCGTTATCCAGCCGGATGGTGTTGCTGCCTGCATTTAAGGATACATTCATGCTGGTGCTGCCAACGGTTGTCCACCCACCGGAAGCTGCGCAGTTAATGCCGGTATAGTTACCATTGTTGGGTGTAACATAAATTACCCGCGGGTCTGCCGTGCAATAATAAATGGTAAGGTTGTACATGCCGGCGCTGCTAACATTCACCGGCACTACTACGGTACCATTGGAAGGGCCGCCTAAGTTGCCAACTATGGTGCTGCCGGAACAGCCGCTGCAGCTTTGCGTATTGGCGCCGCCTGTAAGGGAGCCGCTTTCCGCTTCAACGGTTTGTGCTGTTGCAGAAAAAGTAAAGAACAGGCTAATGATACTACTGAAAAATGTGACGTGGAGGGTTTTCATACGTGGAAACTTTTAGTGGCATTAAGGGAATTAAAAATATTGGGTTCGGATAAATGTAAAAATAGCATATCCTGTTTTTATGATGGATTATCCGTTGATTTTAAAAAAAGCGGCCCCGCCACGGGACATTTAAAAAAATGAACCAACTTGCCCAAACCGCTGTTAATATTAGTAGCAGCAAACAGCTGCGTTGTAATAGATATCTAACCTATAAAACTTGCACATGGGGCTGGCCAGGAACTCTTCTGACCGGCCCCTTTCTTTTTATCTAGCTCTATTGATTTGTGTCGTAAAATCCCCTATAGATTGTCGTATTTATACCATTAATAATCCATTGGAGGATGTATATTTGCACAATGCAACGAAAAATCATCGCCATGAAAATTGCCAGAACCACCAGCAACACTGCAAGGTAATGCACCACTTCTCCTGTTAGCACAACACAAGCCGGTGTTTACCTCAAGCCTGGGGCTATTTATGCCCACGGGGTAACTATCTTTTCCCTGATCCGTTTAATTATTGTTTTTAAAAATTTCTGTATGTCGCAACAAACCGTGTCTACCAATAGGGTATCCTATATTTTTTCATTTATAAAACAGGCCATTAAGGGCGAGGAGATGGACTATACCACCGGCAGCCTGCGTAAAGCAGTGTTCCTGCTGGCCATTCCCATGATCCTGGAAATGTGCATGGAGTCTGTATTTGCTGTGGTGGACCTCTACTTTGTCGGCCATCTGCCGGATAGCAGCCATGCCATACAAACCGTGGGTCTTACGGAATCTGTAATTACCATTGTATACTCCCTGGCCATTGGTATTAGTATGGCAGCTACCGCGCTGGTAGCGCGCCGCGTGGGTGAAAAGAACCCCGATGCAGCTGCCTATGCCGGTGTGCAGGCCCTGTGGCTGGCCATTTTTGTAACCGCCGCAGTAAGCGTAACCGGGATGATCTTTGCCGCGGATATTTTGCGCCTCATGGGTGCAGAACCTACTACCGTGGCAAAAGGTACAGCCTATACCCGCCTTATGATGGGTGGCAGCCTGGTGATCATGCTGCTGTTCCTGATCAACGGTATTTTCCGCGGGGCAGGTAATGCCGCCATGGCCATGAAAAGCCTGTGGCTGGCCAACATCTGTAACATTATCCTGTGTCCCATTTTCATTAACGGGCTGGGACCTATACCGGCCTTTGGCCTTACGGGTGCTGCAATGGCCACCACCATTGGCCGTGGCATTGGCGTGGTGTACCAGCTGTATCATTTATTCAACGGCAAAAGCCAGGTGAAAATTAAAAACCATCACCTGAAGATCGATTGGACTGTAATTAAATCGGTGATCAAAATTGCGTCCCCGGGTACTTTCCAGTTTATTATCGGCTCCTGCAGCTGGATCTTCCTGGCCAGGCTGGTGGCTGAAACCGGGGGCGATCATGGCTCTGCCGGTTACCAGACCGCCATCCGTTTGCTGATCTTCTTTATTATGCCCGCCTGGGGGCTTAGTAATGCCGCTGCTACGCTTATCGGACAAAACCTGGGCGCGGGCCAGCCTGACCGGGCAGAGGAATCAGTACTGAAAACCGCCAAATACAATTTTATATTCATGGCCGTTGTAACCGTACTATTCCTGACCAGCGCAAAGTTCTTTATTTCCATGTTCACGCAGGATCCGCAGATCCAGGAAATTGCAGCCAATGCGCTGCGCATTATGAGCCTGGGATATGTTTTCTATGGCGTGGGTATGGTAATGATCAATGCCTTTAATGGCGCCGGTGATACCTGGACCCCTACCTGGATCAACTTCATTGGTTTCTGGCTGTTCCAGATCCCGCTGGCTTACACCCTGGCCAAAGCCCTGAACATGGGTCCCCTGGGCGTATTCATTGCTATCCCCGTGGCGGAAACCGCCATTTCTATTACTTCGTTTATCTTATTTAAACGGGGCAAGTGGAAGCAGGTGAAGATCTAATTAATAATGAATAATTAATAAAAATGCAGCGATATTATTGTAGTATCGCTGCATTTCTTTTATTACGGTCTGATAGCTGGATTACGCATACATCAATAACAAGCACAACACACATCACAAGCAATATGCAGCCCCCAACACAATCTATTAATTATTAATTGCTGCCGCTGCGCCACCTTTCTTTTTTAAGATCAGCGCACTGATGAGCGCAACCGCCAGCCCAATCGGTAAGATCTCAAAATAGGTGAAGAGCACCACAAAAAGCGGGTTCTTATACATTTCCTGCATGCTGGCCAGCTGGCGGGTCTGCTTTTGAATTTCCTGCAAGCTGGCGCCACTGTCCTGTTTTACTTTGATCATGTGCGCGGTATATTTATCCATAAAGTCCGGGACAAACACGTAATACTCCACCAGCCATACCAGCACATAAATGGTAGAAGCGACGAGGGTAATATACAGGCCTATCCTGAAAGCCTTTCCAAAGGATATTACGCCTCCGTTATATTTATCCCTGAAATTTTTGATCGCTACAAAGATCGTAGAGAAAGCCAGGATCATGGCGGCATATCCCAGCACCATGTTGCCTTCAAAATCAGGATCACTATAACATTTGGCCACGGAATAGAGCATCATGGCGGTTACAATCAGGCCGGATATCAGGCCAAAGATCCATACATTCTTTTTCATGCGGTAAGATTTAGGTTTGTACGCCCGGAGGCGTGCATTAGGTTGATGAGCACAAATTTGGGGCTTTAGGGGCAAACGGACTTCATACTTTAGGATGATTTTTGCCCTTTCCAGCTAAAGGATACTCACCTTAAGGTATGATCCGCAGGCGTTTAGCCTTTTCCACGGCCTGGGTACGGCGCTTTACATCCATTTTCTCGAACAGTTTGGAAGAATGGGTTTTGATGGTGTTTAAAGACACAAATAAACGGCCGGCAATTTCCTGGTTGCTCAATCCCGCTGCCATTAGCTGCAATACTTCCAGCTCCCGGTTGCTGAGGCCCAGCTGCTGCAGCTCCCGCTCGTTCAGGGTAAATTCACCGCCATGCTGAATGTACACCTCCTTTTCCACGATCACCGTTCTTACTTTGGGTTTGGTGAGCTTCAGCGCCAGCCAGATGCCTAATGCAGTGAAGATCACAGCAATGGCGCCAATGTATACCTCAAAAGCGTGGTTAATAATGATCAAACGCAGCTCCAGCCATTTTAGTAAAAATAACAGCAACGCCAGGCAAACGCCATACAGGATAATATGTTTGTGCTTTGACAGGAAGGAAGCTGCCATCAGTTATACAGTTGAGGTTTTGTGTTAAGGCAAAAATAACATTTTAAATAAGTTTCGTTATCTTATATGATCATTTCAAATTCCTCAAACCCAAACTCAAATGCCATGAAAAAAGCCCTAGTATTATCCACCCTGTTATGCCTTGTATTTTGCCTGTGCCATGTTAACGTAAGCCATTCTGCCAGCAAGCCCTTTGCCAAAGCAGCCGACAAAAGATGTGATTATTATGATAGCAGAGGTGATAAGTATTACTGCGTGGAAACCAGCGCCGCCTGTGATATTGCACATGCTTTTGTAAGTGAGGCAGGCAGCACAGCCACCCCTACCCTGGTGGTACTTTCGCTGTTCAGCACCTCCGGCAGCTGTAAAACGTATGAAGGCAGCATTACATTGCCGTCCGGTAACATTATGGTGATCGATGTAATTACCTGCGACTGTGGTAACACCCTTACCACACATGTACGTTTTGTAAGAGACTAAGCCACTGGTATTAACTGAAGTAAAACCCGCTCCTGTAGCGGGTTTTGTTTTTATAACCGGTTAACACAAATAAACCGGGCAAATGCCGGCCTTTTGCTAATTTAACCGTCAAACATTTTTTATATGTTATGTAAAGCGGTGCAGCTGTTATTTATACTTTCCTGCGTACATACGGTTACCCATGCACAAAAGCATATCCGGGTGCTGATCGTAGATGGCTTCAGTAACCACAACTGGCAGCAAACCACGCAGCTCACCAAAGCTATCCTGGAAGAAAGTAATTTGTTCGATGTATCTGTCTCCACCACGCCACCTACCGCCCATGATCCGCGCTGGGCGCAGTGGCAGCCCAACTTTAAGAACTATGATGTGGTGATCCAGAACACCAATAACATCAATGATACCGCCATGCGCTGGCCCCGCGCTGTTGAAATAGCGCTGGAGCAATATGTAAAAGCAGGCGGCGGCTTATACATCCTGCATTCCGGCAACAATGCCTTCCCGCACTGGAAGGAGTATGATAAAATGATAGGCCTGGGATGGCGTTCTAAAACCACCGGTTTTGCGCTCATCATTGATCCCAATGGTCATATACAGCGCCTGCCACCCGGCCAGGGAGATGCCACCAATCATGGCGACCGCTTTGATGCGGTGATACACATCCAGCAACGCCATCCCATTAACAAAGGCTTTCCGGATGAATGGAAAACTGCTTCCATGGAACTGTACCGCTACCCGCGCGGCCCTGCAGAGAACATTACCGTGCTCTCCGCCGCGTACGATAGCATCAGCAACAAAACATGGCCGGTGGAATGGGTGGTAAAGTATGGAAAAGGCCGGGTATATAATTCCAGCATGGGGCATTTATGGAAGGGCGACGTGTACCCGCTCAGCTACCGCTGCATTGGTTTTGAAACCACTATGATCCGCGTAGCGGAATGGCTGGGCAGTGGTAAGGTTAGCTACCCGGTACCGGCTAACTTCCCCACTAAAAATGCCGTGAGCCTGCGTGCAGTTACAGATGTGCCCAAGGGGCATTAAAAAGAGGAAGGGCGGCTGAAAACCAGCACGCCCTTGTTTATTAGAATACGCAATCGAGAGAGCTATTTTCTTTTCTTCAGCCTTACTTCCTGTACAGAATTAAACACAGTGATCACGGTAAAGCCGGACTGTAACCGGGTAGTGGTAGCGCTAAACACAGAACGCATAACCAGGGTATCACCTTTCCAGGTTATTCTTGCACCGGATTCCTGGGTAGCGCCGCCCATGTTGGGATCATCCGGTACGGTAATAAAACCCTTATCGAAATGGATAGAATCAGTGCCAACCAGCTTATAGGTTGCGTTACTTCCAGCCGGCGGTATGGTGACTTTGAAAGGCAGCTCATAAGTATCTTCCAGCAGGCCTTCATCATAATACTCGGATTTTACAGTAGTATCAATGGAATAACCCATAGCAGTAGAAACAAACTTGCTGGCATCTACCACTAAAGACCCAACATTTTCCTTGGTTTTGTAAGCATTGTAGGTAATGGTTTTTTCATTGGATTCAGGTACGGTAACCGTGCTGATGCCGGCAACGCTCATCCCTACAAAATCATAGGTCCCCTGGATCTCAGAAGCATTTCCTTCCGGTTTTGCATCATCTTTTCCGCAGGATGCCATAACGGCGGTTACTGCAGCAGCTAACAACAATTTGTGACTTTTCATTTTTCTTATTTAGTTCGTATAGGAATAGGCCCGCAAGTTACTACCGGCAGCTTTAAAATACATAACATTTTAATACCATATATTTATACTAAATGAAAAAGGGAGCCTTTCAGCTCCCCTTCCGGCGGAAGGATGGTACATTACAGTATATGGGTTACCGTTATTGGCGGCGAAGCCACTGTTCCATATCAACAAGTTGTATGCTATTTTGTGCGCGCAGGGCAGCCCGCACGCCATGGCAGTTCTCTATTCCTATCAATACCAGTATACGTTTGCCGGGGTGCGCTTTGGCGGCCTGCAGCGTTACATTTACAATGTTCTGCGTCCAGCGCCGGTCGCCGTCCATATCTACCGGGCCTATAAGCTGGTCTTCCAGCGCGCGTTTACCCGCCAGCGCTTTATCCGTGCGCGGCCCGTTCACATCAGCAGGTGTTTGCCATACTATTTTCAGCACATTAAACAGGCTGCCGGTATACCGCTGCAGTGAGCGGGAGGCATCGGCCTGAGTGCTGTCAAACTCTTTATGCGCTTTGATCACAGCCTGCACTATTTCAGTAAAAACAGGTTCCGGCGGCTCTGCAGCATAAGCCGGGCGTTGCATTTCATTTACCAGCGGGAATATTACACCCGGGTACTCTATCTTGGACGGATACACTTTCTGCTCCTTTAATTCCTTCGGGTTTACGTCCAGCACAAATACCTGCGGCGCAATGGCATTAATGATCTTTTTCAGCGTATCCAGGTTATATACCGGTGTGCTGTTATGGCGGCTGTATAAGGTAGCCAGCACAAATACCTCGTTCTTATTATTCACCGGTGTTTCTTCCGGCAAGGCCTGCATAAAGAACAAGCTGCCCAGTATAAACACCACTGGCAGAAAAGTATATTTCATACAGGTGATCATTTTACAACAGGTTTAAAAATGTGTCAGTACATCCGGCATAAAGGCCGGCAGCTTTACTTTACAGCGGTACATACCTCCATACACATCTTCCTCTTTCAAAAATTCATGCTCCTTTTTACTGATCCAGAAAGTTTGCGTATAGTCAACACCTTTATTGTTACCGCTGGTCACCAGCTTCCAGCAATCCACGCTTTTGTTATCCAGCGTGGTAAGCGCTTCGCTGCCGCTTACTTTATAGATCACAAATCCGGGAAGGTCTAAACCGGCATCATAAAAGTTAATGGCAAATGTTTTACCCGCAGCTAACGGCAGCATTTCAAAAGTTTCCACATCCAGGTTCCAGTTAAAGTTGGGCCGGTCAAACTGCAGCGTAAATCCTTTCTTTGAATTATCTGTTACTGTATCAGCAGCGTTAATACCGGCTGTTCCCCAGTTATAGGCTGCCAGGCAGTTTTTGGCAGTTTCCTGGTGGTAAAGGGGGGTAAAATCCTTTGCGCTGTTCACAGAAAAATAAGCCCGGTAACTGGTAGTATCAGCGCCATACCAGTGCTGGCTGATGGTGAATACCGGCTCCCCGTTGCGGGTAGCTGTTTTAATATCGCGCAGCCAGTACCAGCACCATAACATTTTAGGCGATTGCGGGCGCTGGTAATACACCAGGTACTGGCGCAGCCCGGGTTTCAGCAAACGGGTGTTCAGGATCTGGCTGCCCGGCGCCACCGTATCCGTAGCCTGCGCCTCCAGCACCAGGGGCGCCAGTACACCGGCCATAATGGCGATCAATATTAATATGCCGATAACAATGTTATTTTTCATAGCGGTTGTATTGGAATAATAAAAACAAATGTCTGCCGCCGCTGCTGCTTATAAAAATCAATTCAATTATTCACGCACATACTTTAGCCGTACCCGCATAGTGTTCAATAACGGCAACGGTTGAATTTTACCGGCCAACGGTTGAAAACAGGTGGCAGGCAGCCTTAAAATCTTTGTACCTTTAATTATGAAGATATTTTCCGGCCAGGCCAGCCCCGTGCAGCTGCAATGGCTGCTCTGGGGTTTTGTGTTCCTGATCAATTTCTTTTCCATGCTGCCGATGGATGGCGTGGTGCAGGCAGCTGCCTTTACGGCCATCAGCACGGCGTTCTATGCCATTATAATTTATGGCAACATCCATTTCCTGTTACCGGTGTTTTATAAAAAAGAACGGTTACTGCCTTACGCGCTGGCATCCATTTTTTTTCTTGCGCTGGTAGGCATTACCCGCAGCTATCTTTCCCAATACATCTACAATAAATACTTTTCCAAAGAGTACCTGCCCATTACTACTAAAAGCATTATTTATGTAAGCGCCGCCTGTGTAGTGATCTATGTGCTGAGCTTTATATTCCGCTTTGCGCTGGACTATTTTAAGCTGAAACGGCAGGCAGAGGAGATCATTGCAGAAAAAAGCCTGGCAGAGCTGAACCTCCTGAAATCACAGGTGCAGCCGCATTTCCTGTTTAATACCCTTAACAATATTTATTACGAAGCTTATAAGGAAGCACCCCGCACCGCTATGCTCATTGAACGCCTGTCAGAGATCATGCGGTACTTTGTGGATGAAAGCCCCCGGGAGGAAGTAACCCTGGGCACGGAGATCCAGTTCCTTGAAAATTATATTGCCCTGGAAAGGATCCGTATCCGGCACGAGATATCCATTACCTTTATCCAGAACTGCCGCAAAGAGGCCAGCATTCCGCCTATGTTATTAATGACCTTTGTAGAGAATATTTTCAAACACGGGATCGATAAATCCAACCCGGAAAATGCCGTTACCATTTCACTGGTGCAGGAGAACGGGTACCTGCTTTTTCAAACCCAGAACCTGCTGCACGATAAACAAACCGTAACCGGGCAAAGCGGTTTTGGCATCCGCAACCTGCACAAAAGGCTGTCGTTATTATTTGGCAGCAACTATGAGCTCAGCGCCCAGCCAGCAGGCAAATACTTTAATGCATCCCTGAAAATTCCGCTACAATGAACCTGCGCTGTATTATTATAGATGACGAGCCCAATGCCGTGAACCTGCTGGAAATATTCATCCGCCAAACCACAGAATGGCAGCTGCTGGCCAAATGTTACGATGCGCTGGAAGCGCTGGCCTTTCTGAAAGAACAAACCGTAGATTTTATTTTCCTGGACATTAACATGCCACAGCTTACCGGCATGGAGCTGGCCGGCCTGCTGCCCAGAACCACCCATATTGTATTCACCACCGCTTATTCAGAATATGCGGCAGACAGCTACGGATATACCACGCTGGATTACCTGCTGAAACCCATTACGTTAAAACGTTTTTACGCAGCCGTACAAAAAATAGAAACCCATTTTCATTTAAAAGACCGGGGAGTAATCGCTCCCCCATCCGCACCTGCAACGGAAGAATATTTTTTCATTAAATCCGGCAAAACATTTCATAAGCTGCTGCTGCGCAACATCCTCTATTTTGAAGGCGAAAAAGAATATGTACGGCTGGTTACCAGCGGGGAGCAATTACTGGTGTACCGCCGCCTGAAAGACATTGAGGAACAGCTTTCCCACCCGTTTATACGCGTACACCATTCTTATATTGTGAACATTGCGCAGCTGGACAAGATCCAGGACAATCATATTTTCATTGGCGACAAACAAATACCCGTAAGCGAAAAATTCCGGGAGCCTTTTATGGCAGCTATCCGCCAACGGATCTTTTAATTATATTTGTTGGCAATTATTTCATCCCCTATGAAAAGATCCCTTGCCGCTTTGTTTTGCGCATTCGCTTTTGCGGGTTGTTCCTCTGTTCCGGACAACGCCGGCGCCACTACCGCCAATCATTCAGACAGTGCCACTTTTGTGCAGGCCGATACTGCTTACCGGGCCTTTTCACCCGCCGGTAAAGAGAACCGCTCTCTTGAAATAGACAGCGCCATGCGCGAAAGATTAAGCTGGGCCGATGTGCTGGTAACACAATACATTTCCCTGACGGATAATACCGCTGTACAAAACGCCGCCAAAGACAGCTCCATTGCCTGGTTATGGGATCAGCTGCTGGATACCGACAGCGCAAAATACATGGTATGCCACCTGGGCCATGATTATGAAGATGATTATGGGAAACGGTTTATTACAGACGGCTGGTTGTACATAGATACGCTTACGCACCAGGTATATGAATATGATGTGCCGGACGACAGCTTAATTGTATGGAACCACTAACGTAAACACCACTACGTTATTCTGCGTCTGTAATATCCAGTATATCACCGGGTTTACATTTCAGGATCCTGCATAAGGCCTCCAGCGTGTCAAAACGGATCCCTTTTACCTTGCCGGTTTTCAGCAAAGACAGGTTCGTGAGGGAAATGTCTACTTTCTGTGCCAGCTCTGTTAAAGAGATCTTGTTCTTTGCCATCTGCACATCCAGGTTTATGATAATCGCCATTATACAAAAGATTCGTTATCCACTTTTAACTGGTAGCCTTTCCGGAAAACTTCCGACAGCACCAGGATAATAAGCCCGGTAATAACCGGCCAGAAACCCAGCACTATTTTTATATGGTAGATGCTCTCTGCCTGCTGCAGCTGAACTTTGAACAGTACATTCTTTACAAAAGCATCTATAAAATTGATAACCGCCATCGCTATTACAAACAGGCCAATATAACGCAGGCGCTTTACATTTTCCGGGTTAAAAGGCACCTCCGCTTTCAGGGATTGAAAAATACGGCGGGTGTTGTAAAGCACACTGCCGAACAGGAACATAGACAAAGAAAAGAACACAACCACAATAGCAGATAACAACGGGGTAAGCTGCACTTTGAACTTCATTAAACCTTCTACATCCCGCAGGGAAGATACCTGCGCCTGCGCCGTATCCATACCCGTAACAGGCAGGTGTTTGGCCGCATTTATAGTAACAGGTACGTCCCATTCCAGCTTATGGGTGGTGAACATTTTAATGCAGATGCCAATAACAATAATAACCAGGAATACCCAGAACAGGTACCATACAATATTGGTAAGGATATACAACCCGCGAATAATGATCCGGTTCATAAAGTATGAAATTTTGTTTCGATCCAAATGTACGCAAAACATTTAATTTTTTATGTAAAACATAAAATATTTTAAATAACGGGTAAATACTAGCTTTAATAACATCTATGGGTTGTTTTTTCAATTATACTAACCGCCACTCCATAGCTCCGCCACGCGGCTAACACAAACGGACGCCGGCAAAACCACTAAAAAGGCATGGGAAACAATACAGCAACCATTACCCGGGACTGCCCTGCATTACCTTAATGATCCCTAACAGGTCATTCACTACCTTTTGTTTTGCCTGCAGCTCTTCCTGCAATAGCACAATAACGTCCTGGCAAAATGGTAACGCGCTGTCTTTTTCTTCAGGCTCCATTTGGTAGTTGAATAACTGGGGCAACGGCGTATCTAAAATAGCCGCAATTTTCTGCAAGCGGTCAATGGTTAATTGAACCTGCCCGTTCTCAATTTTACAATAAGCATTCTGTGAAATGCCCAACTCCAGGGCTACATACTCCTGGGTAAAACTTCGCTCCATACGGAGCTTTCTGATGGTGTCCGAGATCATGGGGTGCAACAATTTTTGAGGTCAACAGTTAAAAACAAACAAACTAGATCGTACAATAAAATTAGGAATAAATTAAACACGCACGCTATTGGCAGGAATAATTTTAATGTTCAACTTTACACCCGATCTACAGCAGATTGTTTGTTGTCCTGTTCTTCTTGTTACACCCCAAAAATCACACTTACACAGAGGATCAGCCCAAACAGCATGAGCACACCTACTAACAGGTTGCAGCAATGTCTGCCATTGCGCAACGCTAGTAACCCATTGTTGATTTCTTCATTTCAATAACCTCAAAAATTTAAACGTCATGATCCGCATTTTCAATGCAAAAACAGCCATTGTAGCCTGCCTGGCAGTTACTACTGTTACCCTTTCCAGTTTCAGCCACACCAGCGCACCTGCCTTATTAGGCAGCAACCAGGCCACAAACCTGCAGCTGGCAGATGCCCGGAATGTGAGCGGCGCCAAAGCGGCTGCTTACCTGACCCCGGTGCCCACTATTTATGTAGTGCCCCTGCCGTACACCCGTCTTATTACAGCAACCCGTTACATTACCCAAACGGACCTGCTGACCGCTACTGCAAATGCTACCATTATCACCCAGCCGGGTGGAGGTATTCTGAAACCTGCACAGCAAGTGCAGAGCAAATTGAACAGCCTCGATTAATCACAGTTTTAGTTAGTAGTGTAAACTTTGAAGGTTGAAGCAGAAGGCTGAAGAACCGGGCTGGGCAAGCTATGCCCGCTATTCAGCCTTCTCTTAACCCTTATGTATTTACACTATCCCGCTTCAACCCTTCAAACCTTCAGCCATGAATATTTTACGCCCGATTATATACCTGGCATTCATCAGCTATTTTGCAGCCACCTTCTTATTCACCATGCCGGATAATTATGTAAGCCTGCAGTTCTACCACCAGCAGCAGGTGTTCCAGCAATGGCTGTTCCAGCGCTGGGGCTTCTTTGCCCCGCCCCCTAATTATGATGAGCGCCTGTACTACGAGTTCCGTGATAAGCTTACCCGCCAAACCAAAACCTTTGAGGTAATGGAACCGATTGTAACCCTCAAACAACAGAAAGCACCGTTTAACTGGCATGAGGATATTGTAGACTACCTGCTTTCCGGCAGCATGACCGGCATTGGCGATGACCTGCACGATATGCGCCAGGACCTCATCTACCGGAACAAACAAGCCGGGAAAAGCGCAACAGATACCAGCGGTGAACATATGCTGCGGGAAACCATCCAGCATGGCATCAGCTTTCAAACCCTGCGGAACTACGCGGCCATTGTAGCTCAAAAGAACCGGCTGGATACAGCCCGGCATGAAGTACGTCTCATTCTCTCCCACGTAATGCTCCCCAAATTTGCTGACCGGTTCAGCACCAAACCCCGCCGCGAAGAAGCTTATTTCATCAGCGATTATGTTACCCTTAACCGCTAAAACCGTACACCATGGCACTGTTTAAATACCTGCTCAGTTTAGAGGAAAAGAACCGCTATTCCTTTTACCTCGCGGTATTCCGCATCTTTGTTTGTTTTCATTTAATTAAAACCATCCTCTTTCAGTGGGCCTACCTGGATATCCTGTATGGCGCCAATTCCTTTGTATCGCCGGTACCTACCTTTATTACAGAGCTGCTGGGCATCCCTACCCATTTTTTGCGGGAGCATTACCAGTGGTTCATTACCGCCTACCTGCTGATCATTGTATTATACCTGTTTGGTATAGGGAAACATTTTACCGCCCTGCTGCTGTTCCTTTGTTATGAAACCCTGCAGCGCATGTGCAACCTGGTGCTGAATGGCGGCGATAACCTGATGAAGTTTATTATGCTGTACATGGTTTTTGCCGACAGCTACCAATACTTCAGCATTAAAGCCGGGCAGTTCAGGAACCAAACATTACGGCGGCTGTCGAACCTGGGCAGCAACCTGTGTGTGCGGGCCATTACCCTGCACTTTTGTATGATCTATTTCTGGTCGGCCTGGCATAAGATCCATGCAGAGGTATGGTTCAATGGCGTGGCCACTTATTATACTTTTAGCATTGGCCGTTTTAAAGGCACACCCTGGAACGATTTTCTGGCTAGGAACGGCGTATTCGTCACCATCTCCACGTATTTTACCCTGATCGTGGAAGTGTATTTCCCTGTGCTGGTATGGTTTAAAAAGACCCGCCTTGTTGTAGTGCTTTGTGGCATTGCGCTGCACCTGGGTATTTATGTGTTTATGATGATCTATGGGTTCGAGATCATTTTCATCATGACCTATGGCTTCTTTTTTAAAGATGAGGAATGGCAGGCCTTCCTGAATAAGCTGATCAGCCGCATAAACCGGAAAGCCAAATGGAAATTACCTACCTTTGCGGAATTTCATCCTGAACCGCAGGTATATGCAGGCAGATAAGATCATATTATTCGATGGGAGCTGTGCCTTTTGCAATGGCTTTATACGCTGGGTTATCCGCATGGACCGGGTAGATTTCCGCCTCTGCGATCAGCAAAGCGGCTGTTTCCAGGCCCTGGCCCGGCAGCATGGGCTGCCCCTGGCCACAGGTACAGAAGCCGGTACCATTTACTTGATACAGCATGGCAAAGCATATACCCGGACGGCTGCTATAGCCCGCATTCTGCGCGGATGCCGGCAGCCGTTCGGCCTGGCCGGCTGGCTGCTGAGCTGTATTCCCGCTTTTATCAGTAACCCGGTATATAACTGGATAGCCCGGCGCCGCCACCGGCTGGTACGTAAGCAGGCCTGCGCCCTGCCCACCCTTGAAATGCGGGAGCGGCTGGTGTAGGTTCCCCCTTTCCTGCTAAATCTCTGACTTCTTACCTTCTACTTTCCACTTCCTATCCCACCATCTTCAAATTTTCCTATTTTTGCCCTGCACTTTTTGGACAAGCATTATTCTTACAGCCAGGTTTTATTTTACAGCATGCAGATATTAATTAAAAAAGCAATCATTATCGCCCCGAATGATCCCTTCTCCGGGCAGCCGATGGACATTTTAGTAGCAGATGGCAAGGTGAGCAAGGTAGCCGCAGAAATTAAGGCGGATAATGTAACCATCATTACAGGCAATAACCTCCACGTATCCATGGGCTGGATGGATGTTTTTGCCCATTTCTGCGATCCCGGCCAGGAGCATAAGGAAGACCTGCAAACCGGTTCACTGGCAGCAGCCAGGGGCGGTTTTACCACGGTAATGATAGTGCCCAACACCCAGCCGGCCCTGCATACCAAACCGCAGATCAGCTATGTGCTCAGCAATACCAGCCGCGGCCCTGTACAGGTGCTGCCCATAGGCGCCATTACCAAAAACCTGGAAGGCGCTTCCCTGGCAGAAATGTACGAGATGCAGGAAGCTGGCGCCGCCGCCTTTTCCGACGGTATTAAACCCGTACAATCCCCCGGCCTGCTGCTTAAAGCCCTGCAATATGTAAAAGCCTTTGACGGCACCATTATACAGCTGCCGGATGACCAGAGCATCTCCGCCCACGGACTTATGCATGAAGGCATCCACTCCACACAGCTGGGCATGCCCGGCAAACCCGCCCTGGCCGAGGAGCTGATCATTCAGCGCGACCTGGAGCTGGCCCGGTACACAGATTCCAAACTGCACATTACCGGCGTAAGCACTGCCAAAGGCATAGCCCTCATTGCCAAAGCAAAGGAAGAAGGTATAAAGGTTACCTGCTCCGTTACGCCTTACCACCTGTCTTTTACAGATGCTGACCTCCGGAACTACGATACCCATCTTAAAGTAAACCCGCCCCTGCGCAGCGAAGAAGATGTTGCCGCGCTGAAAGAGGCCGTGGTGAATGGCGTGGTGGATTGTTTTGCCACCCACCACCAACCGCAGGACTGGGATGCCAAACAGCTGGAATTTGAATATGCAAAGAATGGGATGATAGGATTGGAGACCTGTTTTGGGGTGATCCGTAGACATATTCCCCAGCTGCCCCTGCCACAGCTTATACAAATGCTCACCATAAATCCACGCCGCATCTTTAACCTTCCTGTACCGGAATTTAATAAAGGAGAGCTGGAAAACCTCACTGTATTTGAACCGGATACCACCTGGACGTTCACCAGCGCTGATATTGCTTCCCGGTCTAAAAATTCACCGTATATTGGCGCGGAGTTAACAGGCAAAGTGAAAGCGGTTATCAATAATAATCAGGTACTGTTTTCTTAATCCTTATAAACCTTTACTACTATGCACAAAAGCAACCATCTTCAGTATGGATTGGTTATCAGCGCAATCCTTATTCTGTTATCTGTACTCTTTTATGTGATGAACCTCAGCACAGAGAGTTGGGTAAAATGGGTAAGCACGGTTGTAATATTTGTTGGCGTTATTTTTACCTGCACCCAGTTTGCAAAGCTGAACGACGGGAATGTGACCTTTGGCAATGTTTTTGCAAACGGGTTCAAAACTACGTCCCTTATAGCACTGGTTACCGTGCTGTTCTCCGTGGTATTCATCCTTATTTTCCCGGATATTAAGGAAAAAGCGCTGGAAGAAGCCCGCAGGCAGATGGAAAAACAGGGACAGTCAGATGATGTGATAGAAAAAGCCATTGCCATGACCAGTAAGATGTTCATGGTATTTGTATTAGCAGGCGGTATTTTCGGTACCCTGTTCTTTGGCGCCATTGCATCCCTTATAGGTGCTGCCGTAGCCAAGAAGAACCCGAACGTACAACAGCCGCAGTTATAGGAATACGCTGAACGCCCAATGCTTAACGCTGATTATGTTATGTTCGGGCAGCGGACCTACCGCTGGCTGCATTAGCGTTCAGCATTAAGCATTCGGCGTTAAGCGTTTTTAAAAAATTATCCAGACTATGAGTTTAGACATATCCGTTATCGTTCCATTAAAAAACGAAGAAGAATCTTTGCCGGAACTTGTTGCCTGGATTGATCGTGTGATGCAGGAAAACAACTTCACCTACGACATATGGATGGTGGACGACGGTAGCACGGATAGCTCCTGGGAAGTGATACAGCGCCTGGCAGCCGGCGACCCGCAGCATATTAAAGCCATCCGCTTCCGCCGTAACTATGGCAAATCCGCCGCCTTAAATGAAGGCTTCCGCGCAGCACAGGGCAATGTGATCATTACCATGGATGCCGACCTGCAGGACAGCCCCGATGAGGTACCGGAACTGTACCGCATGATAGTAGAGGACGGCTACGACCTGGTAAGCGGCTGGAAAAAGATCCGCTCCGATAACGCACTCACCAAAATCCTGCCCAGTAAGCTCTATAACTGGACCACCACCAAAATGAGCGGGGTAGCGCTGCACGATATGAACTGCGGCCTGAAATCCTATCGCAAAAAAGTGGTGAAGTCTATTGAAGTGTATGGGGAAATGCACCGCTATATACCCGTGATCGCCAAATGGGCCGGCTTTAGCAAGATCGGCGAAAAACCCGTAGAGCACCGCGCCCGCAAATACGGCGTTACCAAGTTTGGATTGGAACGTTTTATTAACGGTTTCCTGGACCTGGCCTCCATTATGTTCATCGGTAAGTTTGGGAAACGCCCTATGCACCTGTTTGGCGCGCTGGGTACCGTGTTCTTCTTCTTAGGTTTTGGGATTGCCTTTTACCTGGGCTTTGCCAAAATAGCTTTTGACAAGTACAACATGACGGACCGGCCTATCTTTTACCTGGCCATCCTGTTTATGATCATAGGTTCACAACTGTTCCTCACCGGTTTTATTGGCGAGCTCGTAGCCCGCAATGCACCGGAGCGGAATAATTATTTGATCGAAGAAAAAATCTCGTGAATTGAAGATCCTCATACTCGGCACCGCCTACCCCTTCCGGGGCGGCCTGGCAGCTTATAACGAAAGGCTGGCCGAAGAGCTGCAGCAAACAGACGATGTAGATATCTGGACCTTCACTGTACAGTATCCTGGTTTCATGTTCCCCGGCAAAAGCCAGTATTCAACAGATCCTCCGCCCGCACACCTGCGTATCCGCCGTATCGTAAACTCCATTAATCCGCTGAACTGGTGGATCACCGGCCGCAAAATACGCCGCTTTAACCCTGACATTATTATTGTAAGATACTGGCTGCCCATTATGGGACCCTGCCTGGGCACTATATTACGCATCGCTAAAAAAGGCAGCCGCATCCGCATAGTAGGTTTGCTGGATAACGTAGTACCGCATGAAAAAAGGTTTGGCGATGTAGCCTTTACCCGCTACTTCCTGAAACCGGTGGATGTGTTTGTAGCCATGAGCCGGTCTGTGATCAACGACCTGCGGCAGTTTGAGCCTGTAAAAAAGGCATCGCTCATCCCCCATCCTATTTATGACAGCTATGGGGAATTAATACCTAAATCCGCTGCCAGGGCTCACCTGAAGCTGGATGCGGGGAAACGGTACATCCTGTTCTTTGGTTTCATACGCCCCTACAAAGGGCTGGACCTGTTATTACAGGCTATGGCAGATGAACGCCTGCGTAAGCTGGACATTCATCTGATAGTAGCCGGGGAGTTTTATGAAGATGCTGCCCCCTATCACCAGCTGATCGCACAACACCAGCTGGGCGATAAGGTATTGCTGCATACCGATTTCATTCCCAACGACGACGTAAAGTATTATTTCCGTGCGGCCGACCTGGTGGTACAGCCATATAAAAGCGCCACCCAGAGCGGCATTTCACAGATAGCTTACCACTTTGAAAAGCCCATGGTAGTTACCAATGTAGGCGGGCTGGCAGAAACCATCCCGGATGGCAAAGTAGGCTTCATTTGTGAGCCGGAACCGGCCTCCATTGCAGCTGCCGTAGAAAAATATTATGCAGAGGACCGGGAAGCTGCCATGACAGCCGGCATACAGGAAGAAAAACAAAAATACTCCTGGAGCCGCCTGGCCGCTGAAATACATGCACTTGCGGAAAGCGTAAAGCTGAAAGCATAAAGCAAAAAGCTTAATGCCGTTTGTTTTATGCCTTATGCTTAAGGCTTTTAGCCTTCAGCTTTGAGCTTTTTCCAGGAACATATAACAAAAATAACACACGCAGCGTTAAACACTGGGCATATTAAACAAAACGCAGGCAGCTTTATGCTTTCTGCGTTGCGCTTTCAGCTTATGAACAAAACCTTTCTTCTGCTAATATGGCTCTTCACCTGTATGGCCGCAAAGGCGCAACACTTGCGCCCGGCAGACAGCACCCTGCTCTCAAAACAGCAGGATTCCCTGCAGCAGGTAGCTGATACTATTTTAAACGGTAAAACAGAAGACATACGCCAGCAGGCCAGCGACCAGTTTATACCGCAGCTGGTGCGCGCGCTTAAAGCCCCCTACTCTTTTGAGTATCCCTTTGATTCCCTGCAAAGCATCAGCATACAATACCCGCAGGATAGCAGCTTCCGCATTTTTACCTGGGGCCTTGAGAACGATAATGGCTTTTACCGCCACTACGGCGCCATACAAATGAACAGTAAGAACGGGCAGCTGAAGCTGTTCCCCCTCTTTGATAATTCCGACTATACCTCCAATATAGATACCGTTGGCGATAACAAAGCCTGGTACGGCTGCCTCTATTATAAAATAGTACAGCAGCACTTCTTTAACAGTGAATACTATACGTTATTTGGCTATGACGCCAATAACCTGCGCAGCACAAAAAAACTGGTGGATATGCTGCAGTTCAAGAACGGCAAACCCGTATTTGGCGGGCCTTTCTTTAGCTACGCAGAAGATACGGTCCCTAAGCCTACCCGCAAACGCTTCATTATAGAATACAGTAAAAAAGCCACCATCAGCCTCAGTTATAACCCCGAAATGGATATGATCGTATTTGATCATCTTGTATCGGCAACCAATGAGCCGGGAAAACCGTATACGTATGTACCTGACCTGGATTATGAAGGGTTTAAATGGAAAGGAGGGAAATGGGTACATATAGAAAAAGTGTTTCACGACGCCTTGCCCCTGGGCAAATTCCCGGTGCAGCAGCCGCAGGATCAGCGGAAAAAGAACCTGATGCACCCCCAAACCGCAGAAGAAATGGAAGCGGAAAAGGCGTCGAAGAAACGCAAAAACAAGTAACACGGTTTTTTTGTTATATTCATCCAGGGGCACTATTTGCCGTTTAATCAGAGCACAATGAAAAGATTTACTGTCACGCTGACGGCTGCAATATTTGTTGTAGCATCCGCCTTCACGTATGTTGCTACCAGCTGGAAAATTGCAGACGGCTACACTATTAAATTTGACGGCAAAGGCGCTTCCGGCTCCTTCAGCGGTTTAAAAGGGGATATTATTTTTGATGAGAATGACCTTCCGGGCTCAAAGTTTAATGTAACCGTGAGCACAGCTTCCATAAATACCGGCAGCGGCTTAAAGAACAAACACGCCAAAGGCGAAAAATACCTGTATGCTGATAAGTTTCCCCTGATCCGCTTTACTTCCACTGCTATTAAAAAATCTGATAAAGGGTATACAGCCTCCGGCACCCTGGAAATACGCGGGGTTAAAAAGGAGATCAGCCTGCCCTTTAATTACAGTAAAACTGCCAGCGGCGGCCTGTTCACCGCAAACATAGCAGTGAACCGGGAAGACTATAAAGTTGGAGGTTCCAGTTTCATCCTGGGCAGCGATTTTAAAGTAGATATATCGGTACCCGTAAAAAAATAAACGCCCTGCATGTTACAACCCTCAACAATACAATTGCTGCGTTTTCCTTTCTCCTATTTTCTCATGCCAGTGTACTGGTTTGCGCTGAGCTTTGTACCAGCTATTAACTGGCCCAAAGCCATCCTGATCTTTATACTGCTGCATGTGCTGTTATACCCTTCCAGTAATGGTTATAACAGCTATATGGACCGGGACGAAGGCAGCATTGGCGGTGTGGCCAAACCCATGCAGCCTACGCGGCAGCTGTTTTATGTAACAGTGTGGATGGATGTAGCGGCTTTTCTACTATCATTCCTCGTATCTCCCTGGTTTGCAGTGGCTTTAGGTTGTTATATCCTTTGCTCCCGGGCTTACAGTAACCGGCGCATCCGTTTAAAACGTTTCCCGGTCACAGGTTACCTGACAGTGATCCTGAACCAGGGCGCCCTGGTATTCTGTATGGTGTATTATGGTTCCGCAGCGAAAAGTGATCTGCCCTTTCCCTGGATACCGGCCATAACAGCAGCTTTTCTCATCGGCGGCTTCTACCCCATTACACAGGTATACCAGCATGAGGCAGATGCAAAGGATCAGGTAACCACCTTAAGCATGAAGCTGGGCAGGCGTGGCACCTTTTTGTTCTGTGCAGGCATGTATGCCATTGCCTTTGGCCTGTTGTTTGTTCATTATCAACAACAACAGCAGCTCCGTCACTTTGTGATATTGCAGCTATTTTTCATCCCCGTTGTCCTCTTTTTCATACGCTGGCTCATACAGGTGTGGAAGGATGCTTCCAGGGCGGACTTTAAGCGTACCATGCAAATGAACATATTGGCAGGTACCTGTACTAACATGGCTTTCATTGTATTACTAATTCTGCATCATTTTGGCTGAGATCATTTCCATAGGCACAGCGGTACCCGCTTATCGTCACCAGCAGGACGACATCCTGCGTTTTATGCAACAGGTACACCAGCTGGATGAAACTGATAAGCGTAAGCTGTCTTTTTTATACCGGCACAGCGGTATTCAAACCCGCTATTCCGTATTACCGGATTATAGCCTGCCGGAGGAGGAATGGACCGTTACACAAACCGCTGCTGTTAGCGCTAACGGCACCTTATTGTCGGTAGATAAACGTATGGCCCTGTATAAACAGGAGGCCCTGCCCCTGTCCCTGCAGGCCATAGAACAGTGTATGGAAGGGATTATGGAGGTAACAGCTGTTACCCACCTTATTACTGTAAGCTGTACCGGCATGAGCGCACCTGGCCTGGATCTCGAGATCATAGAAGCGCTGCAGCTGTCGCCCGGCATTTTTCGTACATCCGTAAACTTTATGGGCTGTTATGCCGCCGTACATGCGTTAAAGTTAGGGAAGATGATCTGTGATACGGAACCGCAGGCCAAAGTAATGATCGTAGCTACAGAGCTGTGTACCCTGCATTTTCAGCAGGACTATACGCCCGATAATGCTGCCAGCGCCCTGCTGTTTGCCGATGGCAGCGCAGCGCTGCTGATGGCTAACCAGCCCGCGGGCACAACCACAGGCAGCAAACCTGCGCTGAGCATTGATGGCTTTTGCGCCAACATAGCATTTAAAGGCAAGCTGGATATGGCCTGGGGTATCAGCAACAAAGGTTTCCTGATGTCGCTGAGCAGCTATATCCCGCATCTTATTAAAGAAGATATCAGCGGGCTGGTACAGGAAGCCCTGCAAAAGAGCAACATTAACCAGCAGGATATTACCCATTGGTGCGTACACCCCGGCGGCCGTAAGATCCTGGACGAAATTGAGCATCAGCTGGAGCTGGACGCCAATGACCTGTGCTTTTCCCGTAAAGTGCTGGAAGATTATGGTAACATGTCATCTGCAACTATTTTATTTATACTAAAGGATATATTAGCAGGACTGCAGCACAACCCGCAACCGGCAAGGATTTTTGGAGTGGCATTTGGCCCGGGGCTAACAATGGAAACATTTATCGCTTCCGTAAAATGAACCTCGCACAACGTTCATACAAACCGGAATTACTGGATGGGAACAACATTCCATTCAAGGATATTGAGCAGAACCTGCGGGAGCTGGATAACATCAACCGCTGGCTGGGCGGGCACCGTATTACCATCCGCGGCCTGCAGCAGCTGCTGAACGGCCGCACCCGCATTCATGTATGTGAAATAGGCTGCGGCGGCGGCGATAACCTGGCAGCGCTGCTGCAATGGTGCAAACGCAAGCACATCAGCGTAACCTTTACGGGTATCGACATAAAGGATACCTGCATTGAATATGCAGAACAAAAGCAAATATTGCAATCCTACACCCGCTGGATCGTGAATGATTACCGGGATGTAACGTTTACGGATAAACCGGATGTAATTTTTTCCAGCCTTTTCTGCCACCACTTTACCAATGCCGCTTTAATTGAACAGCTGCAATGGATGCAGCAGCACTGCAGCACCGGCTTTTTTATCAATGATCTGCACCGGCACTGGCTGGCTTACCACTCCATACGTGTGCTCACTAAATTATTTTCCCGCTCTTACCTGGTAAAGAATGATGCGCCGCTAAGTGTGGCCAGGGGCTTTAAAAAGCGGGAATGGCAGGGTTTACTGGCACAGGCCGGGTTACCGCCGGCCGGCGTGCAATGGCAATGGGCTTTTCGTCACCTGGTTACTTTTAAGCACCATGAATGATAACCGGTATGATATTGCTGTGATAGGGGGTGGCCTTGCGGGGTTAAGCCTGGCTATTCAATGTGCCGGCGCGGGTTACAGCGTGGTGCTGCTGGAAAAAGAACAATATCCTTTTCATAAAGTATGCGGGGAATACATTAGCCTGGAAAGCCGGGGTTTCCTGGAAAGACTGGGTGTTCCGGTAGGAAACATGAACCTGCCGCAGATCCGGAGGCTGCTCCTCTCCGACCCGCACGGGCAGGCCTACACGGCTGACCTGCCTTTGGGCGGGTTTGGCATTAGCCGTTACCTGCTGGATAATGCCTTATATGAAATTGCCCAAAAGAAAGGCGTACATGTGCTTACCCAAACCAAAGTGCAGGATGTACAGTTCAGGAACAACCGCTTTGTCATTAATGCAGATCAGGGCCGGCGTATTACCGCCTTCATTGCAGCAGGCGCCTTTGGCAAACGCAGCAACCTGGATGTAAAGTGGAAACGGCCCTTTGTACAACAGCCGCCCGGCAAGCTCAATAACTACATTGGCATTAAATATCACATTCAATATGATCACCCCGAAGAGCTGATAGCCCTGCATAATTTTGATGATGGTTATTGCGGTATTGCCCGTATTGAAGATGATAAGTGCTGCCTTTGTTACCTGACCACTGCCGCTAACCTGCAAAAACATAATAACAGCATTCCGCACATGGAGCAGGAAATATTATACCGCAACCCGCACCTGAAAAAGATCTTCACGGAAGCCACTTTCCTGTATGAGCAGCCGCTGGCCATTTCCCAGATCAGCTTCTCCAAAAAGGCCGCTGTAGAAGGGCATATCTTAATGGTGGGCGATGCCGCAGGCATGATCACTCCCCTTTGCGGCAACGGCATGAGCATGGCCATGCATGCCGCCAAGCTGGCCTTTGAACAGATCCATGAGCTGCTGCAGCAAAAGATCACCCGTAAGGAAATGGAACGTTGTTACCGGCACCACTGGCGCAAGCACTTCACGTCCCGTCTGTTCATGGGCCGTATACTCCAGGCCTTCCTGGGCACTGAAAGCCGGGCCACCTTTTTGGTTGGCTTAATGCGCTACATGCCAGGGTTAGCGAAGCAGATCATAAGGTCTACGCATGGGAAACCGTTTTAGTAATAAAAAAAACCGGCAGTTAAATCCTGCCGGTCCTGGTAATTTTTCATTCTTCATTATTAATTAAAACAGCTCTCCCTGCACATTCTCCTCCGGGTCCGGATCCTCATCTTCAGACAGGAGCTCCACACTTACCAGGTCTTCTCCGGCAATACGTGTACCTACTGTTTTCCAGCCGGTTATTTCCACAAACTCACCCAGGTTCACTTCCTCTTCTTCCGGGCTGCGTTTTTTGCCCGTTTTCAGCAGCACAATAGGATCAGAGTGCGTAGTGGCCAGCTCCAGGTAGTTACCGGCGCCTTCTTTAATGAACAGGAACTTGTTATTCATTGTTTGCGTTTCAATCTTAAAACGTTTAACGTTGAACTGTTTCTTATCTGCATCAAAGTAAATAGCGGTCACTATCTTTTCCGGGTTGAATTTTTCGATGTAGATCACATCATCCGGCTCATAACGGTTGGTAAGCTCAAAGTTGGTAAGTACGTAAGTTCCGTTCTTATACACCACAAAGATCTTATCCTCTCCTTCAAAGCTGCCAATGTACACACCGCGTTCTTCGGTGTTCAGGCGGCCTACGGCAACATCATACCAGATCTTCTGGCCGGCCAGGGTAGATACGCCTTTCTCCTTAAACTTCACGCTGCGGATGGGGTATTTGGTTACCTGGTTGCCCTGCGAGTTACGGCCTTTAATGGCAATGGTTTCAAAGAACAGGTCAAACTCCTTGTTACGCGCCGGGCAGTTGGGGCTTAGCTTGATGCTTACCACTTCTGCCTCGCCATTGGCGTTGGCGGTAAAGTAATGCACCTTGGAGTTCTTTTCTCCTTTAATGGTCAGGTCATATTCCTTATCGCGGGTAATACCGGTTACATTAAAGCGTTTGGCATAACTGATACCACTTTTGCCATCCACGTAGATCATGTTATACGTGGTGCGCTCATCGCCCTTACGGAAAATATCCACATGAATAATATCCTTGCCTACAAAGGTTTTATCAGATACTTTGGTGATCAGCATCTTACCATCCCGGCGGAACACGATAATGTTATCCAGGTCAGAGCAGTCTGCTATAAATTCATCTTTCTTCAGGGAAGTACCAATAAAACCATCTGCACGGTTCACATAGATCTTGGTATTGGCAATGGCCACCTGCTGCACCTGTATGGTATCAAAGGTTTTGATCTCCGTAAGCCTTTCCCGGCCTTTACCATATTTCTTCAGCAGGTTTTCATAATAACCCACAGTATAATCCACCAGGTGGTCCAGGTCGTATTTTACCTGTTTAATATCCGCATCAATTGCTTTGATCTGTTCATTCAGCTCATTGATATCCAGGCGGTAAATACGGCGTACAGGCTTTTCCGTTAGCTTCACGATATCTTCCCGGCTAATTTCCCGTTTCAGCTGTTTCTTATACGGGCCAAAACCTTTGTCGATGGCTACCAGTACGGCTTCCCAGTCCTTATGTTTTTGTTCCAGCTCCTTGTAGATACCTTTTTCAAAGAAGATCTTTTCCAGGGAGGTATAGTGCCATTTATCTTCCAGCTCCGACAGCTTTATTTCCAGCTCTTTTTTCAGGAGCTCGCGGGTAAAGTTGGCTGAGTGCCGCAGCAGGTCAGATACCGTTACAAACTGCGGTTTATCTTCTACAATGATACAGGCGTTGGGCGAAATGGATATTTCACAATCCGTAAATGCATACAGCGCATCAATGGTAATATCCGGTGAAATGCCGGGCGCCAGCTGCACTTCTATCTCCACATCCTTGGCAGTATTATCCACCACCTTCTTCACTTTGATCTTACCGCTGTCGTTGGCCTTTACAATGGATTCCATTACCTGCGTAGTGGTAACGCCATAAGGCACATCTTTGATCAGCAGCGTTTTTTTATCCTTTTCTTCAATATGCGCACGTACGCGTACTTTGCCTCCGCGCTTACCATCGTTATACCCGGCTACATCTATCATACCGCCGGTCATAAAGTCGGGGTACAGCTCAAACTTTTTACCCCGCAGGTATTTAATGGAAGCATCTATAAGCTCGCAGAAGTTATGCGGTAATATTTTGGTGGAAAGGCCCACGGCAATACCTTCCGCGCCCTGTGCCAGCAGCAGCGGGAACTTCATGGGCAGGGTGAGCGGCTCGTTCTTACGGCCATCGTAGCTCAGCTGCCAGGTAGTGGTTTTGGCATTAAAGGCTATTTCCAGCGCAAACTTTGAAAGACGCGCCTCAATGTAACGGGCAGCCGCCGCATCGTCGCCGGTGCGTACATCGCCCCAGTTACCCTGGGTTTCTATCAACAGCTCTTTTTGTCCCAGGTTCACTATTGCATCGCTGATGGAGGCACCCCCGTGCGGGTGGTACTGCATGGTTTGCCCTATAACGTTGGCCACCTTGTTAAAACGGCCATCGTCCATT
>NZ_JAGXJN010000556.1 GCF_019091455.1 Chitinophaga sp. GbtcB8 | reverse complement strand
TACCGGAGAGGTGGCGGGAGGGGCGAGGATTGTGCGCAGGGATGGCTGGGTAAGAACGAGGAACTAAAGGGAGGTATCCCGTTTATGCATGACTCTACTGCAGATATAGACCACATAAGAGAAAATGACCACACATTAGAAACCATACAGATCCTGGTCCCTCAGCTCATAGCCCTGGGTTATCAATATGCAGGGCTCGACAAGTTTTCTCTTACCTTCTTAGGCAGG
>NZ_JAGXJN010000555.1 GCF_019091455.1 Chitinophaga sp. GbtcB8 | reverse complement strand
GTAGCGTGCCCCTGCAGCTGGGAGTTTTGCCTGATCACGGCCCCCGCCCTTCCGTGTTATTAAAAGCGCAATAACACTAATGAGAGGGCAATCTTTAAATAGCTTATCTTTGAAATCTCGTTATTTCACCGAACAATTTTGACACGAATATGGAGCAAAGGCAAAAATCTGTTGTGAGTGATGGCTTTACTTATTCACCAATGGAGGAAAAGCTGGCTATCCCGCAGA
>NZ_JAGXJN010000554.1 GCF_019091455.1 Chitinophaga sp. GbtcB8 | reverse complement strand
GGTAGTGAGTATGGCGACCTGGTAAAGTTCATGGTCTTTGAATACCTGCGCAAGAATGCCGCCATGAACCTATCGAACCTTGCAAACCTGGCCAAGGCGCCGTCTATGCCGGTAGAGGTATTGGTAGATGTAGCGGGCTTGGGTAGTGCTACCACGCGACATTGGAAAGCGCCGTTGGATGGCAAAGTAAAAGGTTACTATGTAATCATGCGGGAATCCAGCGGCGCA
>NZ_JAGXJN010000553.1 GCF_019091455.1 Chitinophaga sp. GbtcB8 | reverse complement strand
ACCCACCGCTTCCCCTATTATTCCTGTATATGTAAGGGATCATGAAATAACCTTTGCTATCGCAAACATGCTGCAGGACAACCGGCTGTTCGTAAACCCCGTAGTACCGCCCGCGGTGCCTGCCGTTGCAACAATGCTGCGCTTCTCCCTCGTGGCTACACATACCTTTCACCAGGTCGTAGAAGCGGGGGATAAAATGAAGGAAGCTTTCGCAAAACTGGACATAAC
>NZ_JAGXJN010000552.1 GCF_019091455.1 Chitinophaga sp. GbtcB8 | reverse complement strand
AAAGTTAATTGCATAATTGAGATGAAAATACATATGGAATGAAATCGGTAAAGATCCTACTAAGTTGAATATCATGCCTTAGCAGAACAAGATTAAAGGGAACAAAAACAATGCAATCTAAACCTAACAAAGTACACACCAATAACAAAACGTGAAAACAATGGCCATTTCAAGAGCAACAACTCCAAGCCAGAGTACACGAATGACAAATAAATATACAAGGCTCAC
>NZ_JAGXJN010000551.1 GCF_019091455.1 Chitinophaga sp. GbtcB8 | reverse complement strand
ACTATAATAATTTAAGATATTAACTATGCAATGTTGGTCCGGTATGTCAATTGTTCTTCCAGTGAACTTGTTGGCAAACTTCTAGCGAACTTCTTAGCGAGATTCTAGTGAACTTCTCGGTGAACTCCCAATGAACACTCGGCAGACTCCTGATGAACTCTCAGCGAACTCCCGACGAACTCTTGGTGAGCTCCTAATAAACTCTCACTAAGCTTCTGGCGAACCATC
>NZ_JAGXJN010000550.1 GCF_019091455.1 Chitinophaga sp. GbtcB8 | reverse complement strand
CTCCCAGATAGGACGTACCGAACCCCGGGATGCTTCACTAAAAATTGTCTGATTAACACCTAAACAATAAGTGTAAGCAACATAGGGCACGGAATCGCCCAGGTTGTATTTGGCCACATATTCAGCCCCTTTCAAAAAACGGTAATCATCATACCCGTACAGGACATTGCCCTGGTTCCAGGCCATTTCACAAAAAGCGCCCATTAGGCCGATACCCAATGTGTTAGG
>NZ_JAGXJN010000549.1 GCF_019091455.1 Chitinophaga sp. GbtcB8 | reverse complement strand
CCGAAGCTTTGCAGTCCTATCAGGTCCACCATCTCCTGCGGATATCCCTACACAAAATTTCACTACTCCCTTTAACGCACTATTCCGTATGTGCGCAGTCCTTTCACTACTCCGTTACCCCATCGAAATTATAGCAGGTACTGGGATATTCACCAGTTTGCCATCAGCTGCGCCTCTCGGCTTTGCCTAAGGACCCGACTAACCCTGATCCGTTTACCGTTGGTCAGG
>NZ_JAGXJN010000548.1 GCF_019091455.1 Chitinophaga sp. GbtcB8 | reverse complement strand
AGAAGACTTACCATCCCCGAAATCCAGCGTACCGTTCAGGTACCCTAACCCAATGCCCAGCTTTAAAGGGGCTTCCCCCAAGGGATATTTGCCTTTACCCATACCCAGCTGCTGCTCATTTTTGCGGGCTAACAGTAACTCATCCACGCCGGTGAGACGTCCCTGTTGCAGTTTTATTTTTGCGGGGTATGATACCCCCTGCTCCGGCACCCCGATCTGCAGCTGCATG
>NZ_JAGXJN010000547.1 GCF_019091455.1 Chitinophaga sp. GbtcB8 | reverse complement strand
GTAAAATTCACAGACGTTACCAGCCAAGCAGCACCCGCCTTGCAGCCCCTGGGCCTGGTTTGTGAAGCCCTGTTTACGGATTATGGTAATGACGGTTATACCGACCTGCAGCTGGCAGGGGAGTGGATGCCGCCCGTATTCCTGCACAACAATAACCAGGGCCGGCTGCTGCCCGCTAGAACCGGGCTGGAAGCAGAAAAAGGCTGGTGGGGCAGCCTGGTGTCCGGTG
>NZ_JAGXJN010000055.1 GCF_019091455.1 Chitinophaga sp. GbtcB8 | reverse complement strand
CTGGATTTTATGGTAAAGGATGCCTTAGGCCGCAAATGGCAGCTGGGAACCATCCAGGTGGATTACAACCTGCCGGAGCGTTTTGAGCTGGAGTACATTGGCGCCGATAACCAGAAACACCGCCCGGTAATGATACACCGCGCACCCTTTGGCTCCCTGGAAAGATTTGTAGCTGTGCTGATAGAACACTGTGCAGGTAAATTCCCGTTGTGGTTAACACCTACCCAGGTAAAAGTGCTGCCAATTAGTGATAAAAGCCTGATCTACGCAGAAAAAGTAGCTGAATTGTTAAAAAATGCTGAAATTCGCGCAGAGATAGACGACCGCAATGAGAAAATAGGGAAGAAGATCCGGGAAGCAGAGCTGGCCAAAGTACCTTACATGCTGGTACTGGGCGAAAAGGAAGCCACAGAGGAAATAGTAGCTGTAAGAAGGCAGGCAAAAGGCGATCTTGGAACCATGAACCTTGACCAGTTTATAGGCCTTGTGAATGATGAGGTAGTGAACCGGAAACCTTTTGAATAATTTTCGATCGAGGTATAATAATTGCTACATATTTAACCTTAAATTTGTAACACTTGTAAAACAGGCCGGTAAAAAACTGATAACCGGCAGCTTAGGACAATTATTAATTAATTTTATTCTTTTTAATGCAATCACCCAGACCAAATTTTAACCGCGGGAGAAACCCGAACTTTCGCAGGGAACAACAGCAAGAACATCGTACCAACAGAATGATACGTGTACCGGAAGTAAGGCTAGTAGGAGAAAATGTGGAAGTTGGCGTTTATAGAACAGACGAGGCTTTACACATGGCTGAACAACAGGGACTGGACCTGGTAGAAATATCCCCAAACGCTACGCCCCCCGTATGCCGCATCATCGACTATAATAAATTCCTGTACGAGAAGAAGAAGAAGGAAAAGGAAATGAAGGCCAAGGCGCACAAAAGCGAGGTGAAAGAGATCCGCTTTACGCCGAATACGGACGATCATGACTTTGACTTTAAAGCCAAACATGCGGAGAAATTCCTGAAAGATGGTAATAAGGTAAAAACCTATGTACAGTTCAAAGGCCGCGCTATTATGTTTAAAGAGCGTGGTGAGCTGATCCTGCTGAAGTTCGCAGAACGCCTGGCAGAAGTAGGAGCGCTGGAAGGCATGCCTACCATGGAAGGTAAACGTATGATCGCCATTTTTGCACCAAAGGCAGCCAAGAAAAAAGAAGGCGGCCCTAAGGAGCCTAAAGAGCCCCGCGAGCCAAGGGAGAACAGGGAGCCGTCTGAAAAGCCTGCACCTGCGTCAGCCCCACGCCCGGTAGAAAGCAAACCGGAAGGAAACAACTAATAGGTTTATCCTCATATAATTAGCAACAGTAAACCGCTCTGATAGTTCAGAGCGGTTTTTTTATCCCCAGTTATGTGCATAATTTATATAAATTATATATTTATATTATTAGATTAAATTATTATATTTGTGATTGTCATGTAATAGCGGGTTTTTCCTTTGACCTGATGACAATGAAAAACAGACTATCCAAGAGAACCTTAAGACCAAGATCAGGGATAAAGACAGCTTGCGACCACATTGACCCCTTACTATTGAAGTTGCTAACTATTAAATTTTCCTCGTATGAAGTTAAATCTAAGAGACTGTCACGCACTCTTATTTGTCTGTATCACAGCCATGTTGCTTTCTTCCTGTAAAGGAGTAACGAATGAAGAGTATTTTAAGACCAGCTTTTATCAGAATGAAGATAAGCTGAAGCGGCTGAATCACATGATCGATTCACTGATAGTACCTCAACTTGACCATACTGAATATAGCCGGTACATTATTGTGGATTGCGACAAGGAGGGGGCTAAAAGCCATTCCAATAAGGTTTGCAACCCCATGATCACCGATCTTATGCGGGAGCTGAAAGTATCATCTGTGAACCTGGAAAAAGGTCCCTGTGATGCTACCGACCGTTATAGCCTGTACATCTACAAGCTGAACTCCCAGAATGAGGACAAAGACATTAACCACTATTACTATTATCACGACCTGTGTGATAATAGGACAGAGGCTAAAATGGGTAAGGATTATACGTACATTCCCTTCAGTGACCACTGGTCATTATTTGTTGGAAAGAACTAACGTAGACTCCTGTACGAAGGGAAATGCAGTCATGATATTTAAAAGGACCGTTCCGCAAAAAGTGTGGAACGGTTCTTTATGTTGTTAGTGATATATCCTATGAAACCGAACATGAAACGATGGTTTATTTTAGCAGGCATTATATTAATGCTGATCGATGCCTGTGTGAGCGTGGGGGTGAAGAAACCAAAACCAAAACCCAAACCAACAAAGATCAGCGTACGGTACTACCAGGTGGCAGGCGATTCCATGTTGCGGCACGATAGCTGTTTGTCTGAATTGAATAGATTAGCCGTAAAGAGTATTTAATGCTTTCCGGTAACAGGGGCGTAACCAAATACACTCAAAACATACCATTCACATCATCGAAATGGCCTATGAGGCAAGCTGGCCGCTGGTTATAAGACCTTCCTTAGTTTGATCAATTCACTGATTAACTTTGAGCTTTCAAATGTATGTCTGATATTTTATTTCCACCGTCATCATAGCCCGGCCCGGCAGACATTACTGTAAATTTTTATCTTTTTAACAACCAACAAAATATTTACCTTTGCTCACAATAAATATTAACTATTCCTAAATTGTAATTTTAACATTATCTCCCTATATTGCCGTTTATGACAAAGAGAAAAGACTTCGTGTATTCAACCGAAAGCGAGCCGCACCGGATCAGGACTAAGGAAATTCTCAAACAACATCCCGATATACGTAAACTCATCGGGAAAAATCCTTTAACCATCTTTGCAATCATTGGATTGGTAAGCTTTCAGGTTGTAATGGCTTTTGTACTGCGTGATCAGTCCTGGTGGCTGATACTGGGTGCTGCATACCTGCTGGGCGCTTTTGCGGATCACGCCCTGTTTGTAATGATCCATGAGTGTGCGCACCGCCTGCTGTTTAAAAAACCGGAGGCTAACCGCCTGGCCGGTATTTTAGCCAACGTACCGCAAATAGTACCCAGCTCAGTTTCTTTTGAGCGTTATCACATTAAACATCACTCTTTCCAGGGTATTCATGAGCTGGATGCTGACCTGCCTAACCGCTGGGAGGCCAGACTGATCAATAATTACTTCATTGGCAAAGTGCTCTGGTTACTGTTTTACCCACTGTTCCAGGTGTTCCGTATTTCCCGCTTAAAAGAAATTAAACCTTTTGATGGCTGGATAGCGCTGAACTGGCTGGTACAGATCGTTTTTGTGGCAGCAGTATCCTATTTCTGGGGTCCTAAAGCCATCAGCTTCCTGGTACTGAGCTTCTTCTTCTCAGTAGGCCTGCACCCCCTGGGCGCCCGCTGGATCCAGGAGCATTACCTGACCCATGGCGAGCAGGAAACCTACAGCTACTATGGTGTATTGAACACGGTAGCTTTTAACGTGGGTTACCATAACGAGCATCACGATTTTCCTTCCATTCCCTGGAATAAGCTGCCGCAGATCCGTAAGAACGCTTCCGGCTTTTATAACTCTTTGTATTACCACACTTCCTGGACAAAACTGTTCTTCCGTTTCCTGTTTGACCAGGAGATCTCTTTGTTCTCCAGGGTGGTGAGAAAAGACCGTGGTAAAGTGCAGCTGACAGACGAATCCAAACCGGATATGGACCTGGTGAAAGAGAAATTCTCTGTAGAGGTAAAGTAATAATACTACAATAGCTTTAATACCTTTTTGGCCCTGGATGTAAATCCGGGGCTATTTTTTTGCGCCAGCTGATCCTCCAGTATCAGGCGCAGCTCCTGTTTAATATCCGGGTATTCCATGGCAAGATGGGCCAGCACGGTCATGGAAAAAGCCCTTACAGCAATGGTTTCCTCCGGATCGGCCAGGAAGTTAAAACAATGGTTCATAACCGGGCCATGCAGGTCAGGAGGGATAGGCAGGAATTGCAATACCCTTATTACATTTCGTTTAACCGCTACCGGTATACCGGCATCCTCCATGCGTTGTACCATGGCCGGCAGGTGTGGCGCTATTAATTCCGGGTGTTCCTGCGCTACATAGCTGATGATCCAGGCTGCCCTTTGCACCACGCGGTACTCATCACGCAGGAACAGGCCTATCAATTGATCCACCCGCGAAGCATTACCCCCGATCCAGTCTGTAAGATGGATGATATGATCACGGCTATTGTCCTTTAAGATCTCAGTACGCAGATACATATACCTATACTGTTTATATTTTAATAAAAATTAATGTATTTACTCCGGTTTTTAGTCACACAAGCGTACAATTTATTTATTAAAAAATCCCTTAACCCAATGAAAAAAATCATGTTGCTGGCGTTCGCATAGGTGTAGGCAGCAGCCCTCATAATATTGAGATCTCTGATCTTATACAAAATAAGAACGGGGCTGATCAACATATTTTGATCAGCCCCGTTCCATTCCGGGAAAACCCCGGGACCGGCAAACAATTACGCTGCTTTTTTCTCTACCGGCGTTACTCTCAGCTCCAGTACCCGGTTTTGCCGGATCACTTTTATGTGCTGGAACTGCCCGATCTTTTCCCGTCCCAGTTGCCGGAACAGGGCATCAGCGGTTTCTACTTCTTTGTTGTTGAAGGCAATGATGATATCACCATCCTGCAAACCTGCCCTGGCAGCAGGACTTTTGCCTTCCACACCTGTTACAAACAGCGCTGTTTTATTACGCAGCTGCAGGCCGGTGCGCAGCTTGGGCACCAGCGTTATCTGCTGCAACAACACACCCAGGTAACCCTTCACCACTTTACCATACTGCATTAATTCCGCCGCAATCATCTTGGCAGAGTTAATGCTGATGGCAAAACAAAGCCCTTGCGCACCCTGTATCATAGCGGTGTTCACGCCTACTACCTCGCCCTTGTAATTAATGAGCGGGCCGCCGGAGTTACCCGGGTTCAGGGCAGCATCCGTTTGCACCAGGTCGTCCATGGTACGGCCATTACCACTGTGTAAAGAGCGGCCTAATGCGCTCACCACCCCGGCTGTAACCGTATGCTGAAAGCCCAGCGGGTTGCCAATGGCAATAACCAGCTGGCCTATCTGCAAAGCAGTGGCGTCGCCAAGCTGCGCTACCTGGAAGTCAAAGGCAGATGTTTTGAGGATGGCAATATCCGCATCTGTATCTTCTCCTGAAAGAATAGCCGGGTATACGCTGCCATCATGCAGCATTACATTGAAATAATGGCCCTGGTGTACTACATGGGAATTGGTGAAGAGATAACCGTCGGAAGAAAAGAAGAACCCTGAGCCGGTCCCGGTTACTTTCCTGTTGGCATCCAGCCGTTCTATTTTAACAACTGATCTGCCTGCGGCTTCCACCGCATTATGGATGATCTCAGAATACGCATCCATAGCACCTCCTTTTTTTATTAAGGATGGCTACGCATAAAACAGGCCAGGGCGTTTAGGCAGACAAAACGGCAGGGGTTGGATGAAACAGGAGATAAGATGTCCGAAGTTCTTCATAAACAACGGGCCGCCATGGAAAGAGACGGCCCGTCCTTATATTATTACAGGTTAGCAATATTGCCCAATGCAATGCGATCGTCGTTATCTGACCTGCCGGGATTATAAAAGACAATCTTTTTGTTCGTTGCGCAATATTAAAGGGTTTGATCAATTTTGAACTAACCATTTAATACCATGTTAGTTACGAACGTTATTAGCCCCTTATAAACAAATTCTTCCAATAAAACTTATTCCCTCTTTAAGCCTTTTTTACTTCTTTTGTAGCTTCCACCAACACCAAAACCATTGCTCCGGAAAGAATTTCGCATTATACTGATCTCATTGCTCGTCAGCTTCCTGTTAACGCTGGCCAAATTCACTGCGTACTTTCTCACACACTCCGTAGCTATCCTGTCTGATGCGCTGGAATCCATTATCAATGTAGTAGCCGGCGCTTTTGCCTGTTACAGCATTTACCTGACCGGCAAACCGCGGGATGCCAACCATCCTTACGGGCATGGAAAGGTGGAATTTTTTTCCATAGGGGCGGAGGGGGCTATGATCTTTATTGCCGGCTGCCTGATCCTTTTTAAAGCAGTACAATACTTTATTGGTACCTACCAGCTGGAGGATGTGACCCGGGGTATCTGGCTCATTGCCGCCACTACACTTATAAACCTGCTGCTGGGCCAATACCTGGTAAGGGAGGGGCGTAAGCTGCCTTCTATTACCATTACCGGCAACGGGCAGCATATAATGACGGATGTATACAGCAGCCTGGGACTGGTGGCCGCCCTCATAGTTATTCACTACACCGGCTGGACCTGGCTGGATCCCGTTGTGTCTGTAGCCATGGGCATCCTGATATTGCGCAAAGGTTACCAATTGCTGCGCCGCTCTATATCCGGCCTGATGGATGAAACCGATATGCAGGTGGTAGACCAGGTCATTAACATTCTGAACCAACACCGCAGGCCTACCTGGATAGATGTACATAATATGCGCGTGCAGCAATACGGCAATAATTATCATATTGATTGCCATATTACCCTACCTTATTACCTGGAGCTAAGCCAGGCGCATGATGAGCTGAAAGCGGTGGAAAAGCTGGTGAACCAGGGATTCCCCAATAGTGAAGTAGAGTTTTTTATCCATGCAGATCCCTGCCTGCCGGTGTGCTGCCACTATTGCCAGCTGATGGAATGCCCTGTACGTAAGGAAAAATTCAGTGGTAAGATCACCTGGACGCGCGGGAATGTGTTGCCAAACCGGAAACACGGGTGAATGTGCGGATGTGCAGATATGCAAATGTGCAGATGTACCCGTACCTGTTAAAGATTATCACTTTTCTATTATATTAATCAATCAAATATCATTAAACAACAAACCATCATATCAACACATTCTTTTCATCTGCCCATTTGCATATCTGCACATCCGCACATTACTCTTCCCCTTCCTCGTCTCCATCTCCATGCCCCATGATAGCACGGATAGGTTTTACAGCCTGGTAAATACCGCGGTCATATTTATTGCCTAAAATAATAATGGTGGTGCTATCCTGTACCAGCCGGCAGAACACGGTATTATTACCATGCCACCAACCGTTATGGTATACAATTTTGCTGCTGTCGGGGTTTATCATTAAACGCCAGCCCAGGCCGTAATTGCGCACGCCCGGTTTTTCATTGCTGTAAGGAGTAAAGGCCTGCTGCAGGGTTTCCGGTTTAAAGAAGCCGGTGTACAAAGCCTGGTCCCATTTCAGCATATCCTGTGCGGTGCTGTATACACCTTTATCGCCAAAAACACCATCCAGGTAAGTATCCGGTTCCGGGCGCAGGTTGTATTTATGACTGGTGGTCTGGTGCGGCCGTTTTGTACTGGTGGGGTCAAAAACAAAGGTGTTTGTCATGCCCAGCGGTTCAAAAAAGGTATGCCGCATAAAATCCGGGTACTTTTGCCCGCTTACCCTTTCAATAATAGAAGCCAGCAGCGCAAAATTGGTATTGCAGTACTGAAAGTGGGTATTGGGCTGATGTTGTACCGGTGGTTTGTGCTGCTCCATCATACGCAGCAGCTCTGCATTGGTAAGAAAAATATCCTGGTTCTGCCACAGGCTGTCGCTGAAGTATAGGTAGTTGGGCAGGCCGCTACGGTGGTTCAGCAGCATACGAATGGTAATGCCCATGTAAGGGAAGGTGGGGAAGTAGCGCTGCAGCGTATCTTCCAGGTTCAGCTGCCCACGCTCCATTAACCATAAAATGCCCATGCCTGTAAAGGTTTTGGATACTGATGCCAGCTGGAAGGAGGAGCTTTCGCCGATCAGCATTTTGCTCTGGTAATCTTCAATACCATGGTATTGTTCAAAGATCACTACACCTTTTTTTGCCACCAGCATGGCGCCGTTAAAACCTGTTCTCAATAATTTATGGGAAAAGAAGTCAGTAAGTTCTGCCTGTTGTCTTTTGGTAGTGGGGGAGTTGAGAACGGCTGCTTTATCAGCAGCAGTTTCTTCCAGATCGTATACCGATTCTCCTGGTGTGTTGAGGGCCTTTTTTTCACGCGCCGCGTTGCTCTGGCATCCGGAAATGTATAATGCAATACCGGATATGGTCAAAATATAAAAGAAAACTTTCAATCGCTTCATTGAACAATGACAACTAATAGACTATAAAATATAAAAGAAAGCCCGGTGCTTTCCCTCTTTTTAGCAATAATGGTGAATAATATTCTAAAAACGAAGCAAACTACAGCATATTTTTTGACAATATCAAATTTGCCGGAACCCCTGTTTGATTTTTGCCAGACTTCTGTTAGGTTTGCACCTTGTTTTAGCCCTAAACCACAATTATTAAGCCAATTGCGAATACACAACGTACGCATTAATAATACTATATATATGGAGCAGAAGTTGACAAGCTATCCAAAAGAAAAGATCAATATCCTCTTGCTGGAAAACATCAGTGATGCTGCTGTGGCAGAGTTTACGCACGCGGGTTATTCAAACACCCGCCGGCTGTCGGGAGCATTGAGCGAGGAACAATTGCTCAGCGAGATCAAGGATGTGCATTTACTGGGTATCCGGTCCAAAACGCAGATCACCGCTAAGGTGCTGGCCGCGGCTAAAAAGCTGCAGGCTATTGGCTGCTTTTGTATAGGCACTAACCAGGTAGATCTGAAGAATGCAAAAGAGCACGGCATTGCCGTATTTAATGCGCCCTATTCAAATACCCGTTCGGTAGCGGAGCTGGTAATAGGTTTGTCTATTATGCTGATACGCCGTATTCCTGATAAGAATAAAGCGGCACATGAAGGTGTGTGGAAAAAAGAAGCCGCCGGCAGCTATGAGCTCAGGGGTAAAACGCTGGGCATTGTAGGGTATGGGAACATTGGCAGCCAGGTAAGCGTGCTGGCTGAATCTATGGGCATGAACGTAATGTACTATGATGTGGAAACCAAGCTGCCGCTGGGAAATGCCGTACAGCAGAAAACGCTGAAGGACCTGTTTTCCCAGGCAGACATTATTTCCCTGCACGTACCTTCTACCAGGACCACCAGCAATATGATCAATGCAGAAACGCTGAAAGATGTAAAGAAAGGCGCCATTTTCATTAACTACGCCCGTGGCGAGGTGGTGGACCTGGATGCCCTGAAAGATGCATTAGTGAGCGGGCAGCTTTCCGGCGCAGCCATTGACGTATTTCCCGTAGAACCGGAAAAGAACGGGGCAGCCTTTAGCACACCGCTGCAAAACCTGCCCAACGTGATCTTAACGCCACATATTGGCGGCAGCACAGAAGAAGCGCAGCATAATATCGGGCTGGATGTGAGCAGCAAAATGCTGAACTACCTGGAAAAGGGCGCCAGCTTTGGCTCTCATACTGTACCCGCTATCAGCATATCAGCGATGGAAAACACGCACCGCATCCTGCACATTCATCAGAATGTACCGGGTGTACTGTCTGAGATCAATACCGCTTTATCTGCAAAGAAGATCAACATCCTGGGTCAGTACCTGAAAACAAACGAGCAGATAGGTTACGTGGTGCTGGATGTAGATACACAATTATCGCATGATGCTTTTGCCGCGCTGAAAGAAGTAAAACATACCATCAAAACGCGGTTATTGTATTAATATAACTGGCAAACATTACTCATAAAAAAGAAGGAGCTCATTACGAGCTCCTTTCTTTTTTATGTCTGCATCTGAGAGTTTACTTAACCACGTTCACCAGGCCATTCAGTATTACCGGCGGCTCTTTCAGGTCTTTGGTATAGGTTACCCACCAAATGTAGGTGCCAACGTTAGCCTGATGCGATGTATTATTCATAGAGCCATCCCAGCCTCTTCTGGGATCTGAATCGCTGTACACCAGCTGTCCCCAGCGGTTGTAAATGCGCAGCTGGTAGCCGTACATCATACCGCGTTGTGTTACCGGCCTGAAACGGTCGTTAATACCATCACCGTTAGGGGAGAAGGCATTGGCAAATACCGGTTTAGGATCGCAAACGGTGAAGTTCACGTTTATTTCGTCGGAGGCTTGTCCGCAGTCATTAGCTACGGTTACGGAATAGGTACCGGATTGTGTAACCGTAAGGGTAGGTTCGGTAGAACCGTTGGACCAGCGGTAGGTCATTACGCCACCGTAGCTGGTACCGCCATCATCTGCACGCAGGCGGATGGCTTCTCCGTTACAAAGGCTGGTATCATTACCCAGGGCTATTTTCGGAATACCATCGCAGCTAACAGTGATCACCTGCTGAGCGGTGGCGGTGTTGCCGCATTCGTCTGTTGCTGTCCATATGCGGGTTATCTCGTAGCTGCCGCAGGCGCCCGGGATATTAACCGGTTTCTGTGTTTGTGTACGGCTGATCCTTACACTGCCACAGTTATCAATAGCGGTTATGTTGGTAGCCGGCGCGGGTACGTTATCACAATCCACCAGCGCATCTGCCGGCGGCATTACGCTAAATACCGGGCGGGTGGTATCCTGTACGGTAATGGTCTGTGAAACGGTATTACTGTTGCCGCATACATCCTGCGCAAGCCAGGTACGTACTATCTGGTAACCGCAGCTTTTGCCGGGTATAGCTATACGTGTATCCGTTGCCGTTGCAGTGATGCTTGCGCCGGTGCAATATTCGGTAGCGGTCATTACAACCGGTGCGGGTATAGAGCCGCATTCTACCAGCGTATCATTAGGCGCCGCAGTGGTAAATGCAGGCGGTGTTAATTCTTTTACCGTGATGGTTTGCACAGCGCTTACACTGTTACCGCAAGGGTCAGTAGCTGTCCAGGTGCGCAGGATCTTATAATTGCTGGCACATGCGCCGGCAATGGCCTGCTGTACATCTGTGGCTGTTACGGTGATCAGGCCTGCGCAGGCATCCAGCGCATCCATGGTAATAGCTACGGGTATGGCGTCACAATTCACCGTTACATCGCCCGGTTTAGGCGTGGTAAATACCGGTGCTGTTTTATCTACAACATTAATGGTTTGTGCTGCTGTGCCGGTGAGGCCGCAGGCATCTGTAGCCGTCCAGGTACGGGTAAGCTTCTGCGTACAGCCGTTCATGGTAGTCTGGTCAGTAGAAGTTACATTCAGTGTAATAGTGGTATAAGGTGCATGGCTGAACTGCGGTGTGCCGAACAGGGTAGTGTAGTCCTTACCTGCTTCACATTCCACGGTAATGGAATCCGGTACAAAGGTGGCCACAGGCGCTATGCTTACTACTGTTACCACTACAGCTGCGCAACCTGAGTTACCGCATGCGCCGGCGCTTTCCGCACGCACATAGTAGGTAGTGGTTTTTGTTACTGCTGTTGTAAGCGTAAGCCCGGTGCCCAGCGGTGAGCCGGTACCGCAGCCATCTGCATACCATACCCAGTTAGCGCCTGTTCCCAGGCTGCCATCCTGTACGGTTAAGGTTACATTATCACCCGCACATACTTCAGGTTTATCTGCAACTACAGTAGTAGGTGCTATTGAAGATGAAGTAACAGTGAGGGAGAACGGTATATCTGTAGCGCAACCGGCGCCATCATGTTTAACAGTCAGGTTAAAATCATAAGTACCGGTAGCGGTAGCAGCAGGGTAGACGGCCAGCAGCGGAGAAGCGATGAAAGCTGAATCCGTGATGGTTATAAACCCGGGCATTGCATTAGTGGCGGCTGCCGTTACATCATATTTATCAGGGCCATCCGTAGGCGCAGTAAAAGGAATGGTAAATGCAGGCTCACTGCTACAGATATTGGGTACTACGCCCAGTGTAACATTAGGCGCATTCTTTTTGCTCAGTATCACAGTATCCGGCTTGCCGGGGCAAACGGCGTTGGATACGGTCCAGGTGATCATGGCATCCTGTATACCGGTTACGGTAATAATAGTATTCTCTGTATTCAGGTTACCAACAGAAGCGGTGCCTTGTTTTACATCCCAGGTACCAATAGCGCCTGCCGGCGGTGTATTGGCGGCCATGGTAAAGGCGTCTGCCGTACCGCACTGGGTTTGGTCAGGGCCTGCCAGGCTGGTAATGGGTATGGCCACGTTCATCAGTACAATGGTATCTGTACTGGTACAACCGGTGTTCAGCGTTTTTTGTACAGACCATACCAGCGTTACTGCCTGGCCGCTTGCAAGGCCGGTTACAGTTGTCAGCGGGTTTGCATCGTTGCCAATAACAGCGCCGTTGGCAGCGCCATCAATGGTCCACTTGCCGGTTTCGTCTGCACCTAGGGTGCCGGCCATGGTAAAGTCACCATCGTTACACTGGTACATTGTATCTGTAGCACCGGCATAAGCGGTTGGCATATCCAATACCGTTATGTCCTTATACGTTTTTATTACGCACATGCCGTTAGTTACAGTTACGCCGTAAGTATTAAGCCCCAATGTGGCGGGTGTATCTTTAATATCTGTAACAGCGGTTTCGCCGTTGGGTGTCCAGGCTATATCATACAGGGAAAGGGCAGGGTCTATGCTCAGATCTACCTCTGTGCCAAAACATACATTGCCGGGCCCTGTAATGCTGTCCACCACCGGGCGGTCATCAACAATTACCACTGCCTGGCCGGTACGCTGGCAGGTACGGCCGGCGCCATAACTTTTATAACCTGTTACGGTGTATACACTTGTTACATCCGGCGCTACCTTCACTTCTTCTGAAGTGGTATCCAGCGGCGAATCCCATATATAAGAATCAAAGCCACCGGTGGCTACCAGGGTAGCCGTATCGCCATTACAAATTTCATTATCAGGCACTACTACCTTCGGATTGGGCAGCAGCGTTACTTTAATGGGCATGGAGGGTGCGGCGCAACTTTCCGTATTGCCATCCTCATATATATTTAACCGGAAGAACAGGTGTGTAGTGGCTACGGGGTCGCCTTCCAGTAACAGCGCACCTTCTACAAAGTGCAGTATGTCTGTACCGGTACCGCTGATACCGTCGCCGTCCCCGTTAATGGTGGTCCATAAAATGCTGTCCTTACTGTATTCCCAGAAATAGTGCGGCACGGTAAAATAACCGGCTGGTGTATACTGGGAGGTAAGGTTGGTGGGAGAGCCGGCACACATGGTGTACTCGCCGCCCAGCTGGTCGGTTTGCCCGTCAAAGAAAGAGTAGATATATGGTGTGCAATAGGAAAAGCTGATATCGTCAACCGCAAGGTTGTTACCACAACCGCCGGGCGCATTATTACGGATCTGTACAATTACATCCGTAAGGCCGGGCAGTGTTTTAAAGCTGAAAGCATATTCCTGCCAGCCAAAATTATTAACCGTGGCTTGCAGGGGAGTAGAAATATCATTGGTGTTAAAAGTAGCAACTACCGCATTGGTGGTGGCATTTAATACTTCAAAGGTTACACCGGGGTTTTTATAAGCAGCGCCGCAGCCTGTTTCAAAAAAAGTACGGGTATCCAGGTTCTTAAACCAGGCGCCCAAACGGTATACCGCACCTTTACAAAGACCGCTTACTGTTCTGCGGAACAGCAGGCTGGTAGCCGCATCTGCATTTACCAGCAGCATACCGCCATTGGTATTGCGGGTATGGTCGTTGGTGGATATCCAGTCAGTGCTTTGACCAGTGGTATTGGCAGCTACTACATACTCCTCAGGCCCCAGGGGACCTGCAGTGTTGGCAGTGTACTGTATGCTGCCACGCAGAGGATCCAGTGGAATGGGAATGGCGGTAGAGCCGAAATCTTCCACAAAACCAGCCATTGGGGTGGTGGTGTTTGCTCCTTTACACACTGGCATGCTACAATCCTTTACAGTTATAAAACTGTTGGCGCTGTAAGGGCCACTTGGGGTATTCATTGTAGCAGAAGCGGTGTAAACGCCAGGCTTTATAAATTCAATGGTCAAAGACCCACGACCCGCCACAGTGGTATTGAGCGTGCCATACAATACTTTAAAGTCCACTCCAACCACACCAGGGGTGATGGTCCACCTGGTATCGGTAACCGTTTCACCGGTTACATCTGCGGTAATAGTGGCATAGCGTTCGGCGTTGGTACCGGCCGTTGTACACACGTTCGCAGGTGCGTTTACAAAAGCTTGTCCAAAAACAGTTTCACCACTCACAAAAGCCATGATCATGCATAGGAAGGCTGATAATCTAATCACTGGTTCGAAGTATTACAAAAAAAATAGGATTCCAATCAGAGAGCGGCTTTTTACCTCTTGAATATTATTGACATTTTAGTGTCCCCCGTAATTCGCATAGCTAACTGTTGTGGTAGAGATATTTCATTTTAATTAATTTTTAAATAAGTTAAAATACTTATGTGTTATTTCAAAAAAGAGGGATTCACGAGTTGGAATCCCTCTTTTTCTGAAAAGTTTGTTATTACCTGATCACGGTTACCTCACCTTTTATAATGTTCGGATTACCGTTTGGCATTTTCTTGTAAGTAAGCCACCATACGTAGGTGCCTATTGTTACCGGTTGGCCCTGGTAGCGGCCGTCCCAGCCTTTCTTGGAATCATAACCCAGGTAGATCAGCTCACCCCAGCGGTTGAAGATGCGCAGTTCGTATTCGTACATCGGTCCGCGAACAACCGGGCGGAAGAAGTCGTTCTTACCATCACCGTTCGGTGAGAAGGCGTTCGGGAAGGTCGGTTTCGGATCACACTGCGTATAGTCTACCGTGATCTGGTCTGTTGCGCTGCCGCAATCATTGAACACGGTTACTGCGTAGGTACCAGCTGCTTTCACATCCAGGTATGGTCCGGTAGAACCATCTGACCACAGCACACTTTTAATATTGGCGCCTTCTGCACGTAAGCGGAGTGTTTCACCAATACACATTACTGTATCCAGGCCCAGGTCTATTCTCGGCATATCAGCCACTCTCAGGTACACACTGTCATAGAATACGCGGTTACAGAACCTGTCCATTACACCCAGGCGGTATTTACCGGTTTCAAAGAGGTTCTTCACCGGGTTCGGATCACCGTCATCCCACAGGTAGGAGATAGCGTCCTGCGTAGTACCGTCTATCGTGATCTGGCTACCCGGACAAATTTCCTGGTTCGGGCCCAGCTCTACTTTAATGGAAGGCTGCAGGCGTACATTCACCGTGTCTTTGATCATACAGTTATCCCTGCTTACCGTTACCCAGTACTGGCCTGGCTCATTCACCACAATGGAGTTGGTGGTGGCGCCGGTTACCCAGCGGATGTTACCGCCATTGTTCAGGTTTACGGTCAGCATTACGGATTGGTCCGGACAGATCGTAGTATCGCGGTTCAGTGTAATATCCGGCGGCGGATTCACCGTTACATTCACTGTATCGATGGTGATACAACCGCTCTTCACTACCTGCACCCAGAACTGTTCCTGTGTGCTTACCAGGATAGAGGAAGATGTAGCGCCGTTGCTCCACAGGTAAGTGCCGCCATCTACAAAGGCATCCAGCTTCACGCTCTGGCCGCGGCATATGGAAGCATCCGGAATATCTACCAGCGGCATGGGTATTACGGTTACCTGTATGGTATCTGTAGTGGTACAGATGCCGTTGGTTACAGATACCCAGTATTTACCGGCATTGGTGATGTTGATACGCTGCGTGGTTTCGCCGGTTGACCAGCGGATGGTGTAGGCAAAGTTGCCGGCACCTGCATCCAGTATCAGGCTGTTGCCACCGCATATAGTTGTATCACGGCCCAGGTTAACCATGGGAGAGGTGTTGTATTGCAGGTTATATACCACAGTATCGGATATACAACCGGTTACGCCGTCTCTTACTATAAAGCTGGCCTGGGTGGCATTATTCAGGTTAAATGCGCCGTTCTGCTGTGACCATGGTACCTGTACCGCGTTGGCCGGTACCACGCCTACCAGTATGTAGGTCGGGTTAGTCACATTATTCAGCGTTTTAATAGTAAAGGTCGGGTTGTCGGAACAGTTCACCGGCAGGGCAGGGTCCAGCACCGGTTTCGGACAGGCATTTACTACAATGCGCTGTATTACTTCTGTTGCCTGGTTACCACATGCGTCAGCTACTCTCCATCTTCTGATGATGGTATAACCGGAGCACACATCTTTCACATACGGATCTTCTGTCATGGCAGCCTGTTTCGGGAAGGCCGGATCACAGTTATCAGTAGCGGTTAAGACAGGTGCTGCAGGAATAGCATCGCCGCAGTTCAGTACCACATCCGCAGGCGGAGCGGTAATTACAGGGCGGGTAGTATCCTGTACGGTGATCACCTGGCGCCATACAGCCTGGTTACCACATTGGTCTATTGCTATCCAGGTGCGGATCAGGCGGTAGTTGCTTGCGCAGGCGCCTGGTATGTTTTCGCGTACCTGTGTGCGGCTCAGCTTCACAGTACCGCAGGCATCAGTTGCTACCACATTATTCGGCGGCGCTGGTACCGCATCACAATTCACGGTAGTATCAGCCGGAGGCCTTACTGTGAACACCGGTCTGGTGGTATCCTGTACGGTAATGGTCTGCGTCATGGTAGCGGTGTTACCACAATTATCTGTTGCTTTCCAGGTGCGTACCAGGCGGTAGTTGCCGGCGCAGGCAGGCTGCGTTGCAAATTTCTGCTCGCTGGTCATTACCGGTACATTGGCAGTACAGTTATCTGTTGCGGTGATGGCCGGCCATGAAGGCACTTTATCACAATCTACGGTCACATTTGCCGGTTGCGGCATTGAGAACACCGGACGGGTAGTATCCTGTACGGTAATGTTCTGTACCAGGGTAGCCATGTTGCCGCATTCGTCCCTGGCGATCCAGGTGCGTACTATCTGGTAGTTATCCGTACACTTGGCGCCCGGTATATTCTTACGTACATCCGTAGCCGTTACTGTTATAACACCCGGCGTACAGTTGTCCATAGCTGTTAATGGTGCTGCAGGCGGTACAGCGTTACAGTTCACGATGGTATCTCTCGGAGCTGTGCCTGTGAACACCGGCGGTGTTTTATCCTGTACGGTAATGGTCTGTGTCAGCGTTACGCGGTTGTTACAGCCATCCACAGCGGTCCAGGTACGTATTAATTTGTAGTTATTCACACATGCACCCGGTATATCCTGTCTGGTTTCAACCGGTGTTACTGACATGTTACCGAAACAATCGTCTACTGCATTCAGGTTCACTGCTGCCGGGATCTTATCACATTCTACGGTTACGTCGGCAGGTTTCTGAGAGGTGAACACTGGTGCAGTTCTGTCTACCACGGTAATGGTCTGTGATGCAGTGGTTGTCATACCGCAACGGTCAGTAGCTGTCCAGGTGCGGGTAAAGGTCTGCGTACAGCCATTTACGGAATTTGCATCCGTGAAGGTGACTGTCAGCGGCATATTTGTATACGGTGTGTGGCTGAACTGCGGTGTACCGAACAGGGTGGTGTAATCCATACCCATTCTGCAATCTACCGTCATCGGGCCAGGCACAAAGGTTACAACCGGCGGTTTGTTTATCACCGTTATCTTCACTGCATTGCTGGTTACACTGGCGCAGAAGCCGGAAGTTACTACTCTCCTGTACCAGGTATCCTGTGTTAACAGGCCCGGTGCATAAGTTGCGGCAGTGGCGCCGGGTATGCTCACAAAACCCGCGGTTGCGCTTGTGGTGCTGCTCTGCCATTGGTAGGTATAGGTACCATTACCGCCGGTAGGCGTAGTGCCGGTTAAAGCGGCCGGTATTTCTGTTAAACATACTGTTTGATCTGCGCTGATGGTATTGTTTGTTATCAGGTTGCGGTTAGCGATCACCACATCATCATTGCTCATAGCACAGGTTCCGTTGGTGATGGTCCAGCGCAGGGTTACCGTGTTACCCACAGCTACCGTTACTGTAGTTGTTGGATTATGAATGTCTGCAATAGTCGCAGTACCGCTTACAATGGTCCAGGTGCCTACCGCGCCGGTTACACCCGGTGCATTGGCCCTCATGGTAAAGCTGGTGGTATTGCTACACATATCCTGGTCAGGACCAGCATTGGCCATAGCCGGTGTTCTGTAATTCACCAGCACTACATCGTCGCTGGTAGCAGGACATACGCCGTTGCTGATAGTCCAGCGCAGTATTACAGAATCGCCTGCAGCCACGGTTACCGTAGAGGTTGGGCTAGTAGGGGCGGCGATGGTAGCAGTACCATATATTACCGTCCACCTGCCGGTACCCACAGTTGGCGTGTTGCCTGCCAGGGTAAAGGATGTTACGTTACACAGTTTCTGATCTGCACCTGCTGCCGCGATAGTCGGCTGACGGTAGCTTACTAATACTACATCATCACTGGTTGCAGGACATGTACCGTTGGTAATGGTCCAGCGCAGTATTACAGAGTCGCCAGGTACTACCGTTATGGTAGTGGTTGGGCTGGTAAGGTTAGCAATTACCGGTGTACCGTATATTATGCTCCATCTGCCTTTAGCTGTGGGCACGCTTGGTGTGTTGGCAGCCAGGGTAAAGGAGGTTACGTTACACATTTTCTGATCCGGGCCAGCAAGGGCAGGAGCGGCTGTTTTGTAGCTTACTAATGTTACATCATCAGTGCTCGGCGGACAGTTACCGTTGCTAATGGTCCAGCGCAGTATCACGGAGTCACCGGCAGCTACCGTTATGGTAGAAGTCGGGCTATTCGGATTTGCGATAACCGGGTTACCATATATTTTAGTCCACACACCTTTACCTACTGTTGGTGTGTTACCAGCCAGGGTGAAGGAGGTTACATTACACAATTTCTGATCAGCACCTGCTGCGGCAATGGTCGGCTGCGCGTAGCTTACCAGCGTTACATCGCTTGTGCTCGGCGGACAGTTACCGTTGGCAATAGTCCAGCGCAGGATAATAGAATCACCCGGTGCTACCGCAATGGTAGAAGTGGGGCTGGTCAGGTTAGCCGGCGCTTTACCACCATAAATAGTGGTCCAGTAACCATAACCTGCACCTGCGGCCGGTGTATTAGCCGCCAGGGTAAAGGAGGTTACGTTACACAGTTTCTGGTTAGGACCAGCAGCTGCTACGGTAGGCGTTTTATAGCTTACCAGCGTTACGTCACTGGTGCTCGGCGGACAGGTACCGTTGGCAATAGTCCAGCGAAGTATAATAGAATCACCCGGTACTACCGCAATGGTAGAAGTGGGGCTGGTCAGGTTAGCCGGGGCTTTACCACCATAAATAGTGGTCCAGTAACCATAACCTGCACCTGCTGCCGGCGTGTTAGCCGCCAGGGTAAAGGATGTTACGTTACACAGTTTCTGGTTAGGACCAGCTGCTGCGGTGGTAGGTGTTCTATAGCTCACCAATATTATATCATCGGTGCTTGGCGGACAGGTGCCGTTGGCAATAGTCCAACGCAGTACAATAGAGTCACCTGGTGCTACCGTGATGGCAGAGGTGGGGCTGGTAAGGTTAGCCGGGGCTTTACCACCATAAATAGTGGTCCAGTAACCGTAACCTGCACCTGCGGCCGGTGTGTTAGCTGCCAGGGTAAAGGACGTTACGTTACAATCCTTCTGATCCGGGCCGGCAGCTGCAACTGTAGGCGTTATATAACTTACTAATGTTACATCACTGGTGCTGGGCGGACATACGCCATTGGCAATAGTCCAGCGCAGTATAATAGAATCACCCGGTACTACCGTGATGGTAGAGGTGGGACTGGTCAGGTTAGCCGGAGCTTTACCACCATAAATAGTGGTCCAGTAACCGTAACCTGCACCTGCGGCCGGTGTATTGGCAGCCAGGGTAAAGGAGGTTACGTTACACAGTTTCTGGTTAGGACCAGCAGCTGCTACGGTAGGCGTTTTATAGCTTACCAGTGTTACATCACTGGTGCTCGGCGGACAGGTACCGTTAGAGATGGTCCAGCGCAGTACCACAGAGTCGCCCGGTACTACCGTTACGGTAGAGGTAGCGGAAGTAAGGCTGGCAATAACCGGCGTACCATATAAGATGCTCCATTTGCCGGTGCCTACACTTGGCGTGTTGGCAGCCAGGGTAAAGGAGGTTACGTTACACAATTTCTGATCTGCACCTGCAGCAGCCACTGTAGGCTGTTCATAGCTTACCAGTATTACATCGTCGCTGTTAGACGGGCAAAGCACACCGTTGCTGATAGTCCAGCGCAGTACTACTGAATCGCCCGGAGCTACCGTTACGGTAGAAGTGGGGCTCAGCAGATCAGCAATAACCGGCGTACCATGTACAATGCTCCACGCACCAGTACCAATGGCCGGTGTATTAGCTGCCAGGGTAAAGGATGTTACGTTACACAGTTTCTGGTCAGGGCCTGCTGCTGCAATGGTTGCAGATTCGTAGCTGATCAGCGTTACATCGTCAGTGCTTATGGCACAATTACCATTGGTGATGGTCCAGCGCAGTATCACAGAATCACCCTGGGCAATGGTAACACTGGAGGCGGGGCTGGTAGGAGTAGCAATATTAGCCGTTCCGTACACAACGCTCCATCTGCCGGTACCTGCGTTTACAGCAGGCGTGTTAGCCGCCATGGTGAAGGAAGTAGTATAACACAGTTTCTGGTCAGGACCAGCAGCTGCGGTAGTGGGCATTAAATAGCTTACTAAAGTTACATCACTAGTGCTGGGCGGACAGTTGCCGTTAGCAATGTTCCAGCGCAGTATGATGGAATCACCCGGTGCTACCGTAATGGTAGATGCCGGATCCGTCAGGTTAGCCGGGGCTTTACCACCATAAACAGTGGTCCAGTAACCATAACCGATGGTTGGTGTATTAGCTGCCAGGGTAAAGGATGTTACGTTACAATCCTTCTGGTTAGGACCGGCAGCTGCTACGGTAGGCGTTATATAGCTTACTAAAGTTACATCACTGGTGCTGGGCGGACAGTTACCGTTGGCAATAGTCCAGCGCAGTATGATGGAATCGCCGGGTACTACCGTAATGGCAGAGGTGGGGCTGGTAAGGTTGGTGGGAGCTTTACCGCCATAAATAGTGGTCCAGTAACCATGACCTGCACCTGCTGCCGGTGTGTTGGCTGCCAGGGTAAAGGACGTAACATTACACTGTTTCTGGTCAGGGCCAGCAGCTGCTACGGTAGGTGTTTTATAGCTTACTAAAGTTACATCATTAGTGCTGGGCGGACAGTTACCGTTGGCAATGTTCCAGCGCAGTATGATGGAATCACCCGGTGCTACTGTAATAGTAGAATTGGGATCAGTAAGATTAGCCGGGGCTTTACCGCCATAAACAGTGCTCCAGTAACCATAACCGATGGTTGGTGTATTAGCGGCCAGGGTAAAGGATGTTACGTTACAATCCTTCTGATCCGGACCGGCTGCTGCAACAGTAGGCGTTTCATAGCTTACTAATGTTACATCGCTGGTGCTGGGCGGACAGGTACCGTTAGCAATGTTCCAGCGCAGTACGATGGAATCACCCGGTGCTACCGTAATGGTAGAGGTGGGGCTGGTCAGGTTAGCCGGGGCTTTACCACCATAAACAGTGCTCCAGTAACCATAACCGATGGTTGGCGTATTAGCCGCCAGGGTAAAGGATGTTACGTTACAATCCTTCTGGTCAGGACCAGCTGCTGCTACGGTAGGCGTTCTATAGCTTACTAACGTTATGTCATCGGTGCTTGGCGGACAGTTACCGTTGGCAATAGTCCAGCGCAGTATAATAGAATCACCCGGTACTACCGCAATGGTAGAAGTGGGGCTCGTCAGGTTTGTTGGGGCTTTAGCACCGTAAATAGTGGTCCAGTAACCGTAACCTGCACCTGCTGCCGGTGTATTAGCTGCCAGGGTAAAGGATGTTACGTTACACAGCTTCTGATCAGGGCCAGCAGCTGCGGTGGTAGGCGTTCTATAGCTTACCAGCGTTACATCACTGGTGCTGGGCGGACAAGTACCGTTAGCAATGGTCCAGCGCAGTATAATAGAATCACCCGGTGCTACCGTAATGGTAGAGGTTGGGCTGGTCAGGTTTGTCGGGGCTTTGCTACCATAAATGGTAGTCCAGTAACCATAACCTGCACCTGCTGCCGGTGTATTGGCCGCCAGGGTAAAGGACGTTACGTTACAATCCTTCTGATCCGGGCCGGCATCAGCAACCGTAGGTGTTTTATAGCTTACTAATGTTACATCATTGGTGCTGGGCGGACAAGTACCATTTGCAATGGTCCAGCGCAGTACAATGGAATCACCTGGTACTACCGTAATGGTAGAGGTGGGACTGGTCAGGTTAGCCGGAGCTTTACCACCAGAAATGGTGGTCCAGTAACCATAACCTGCACCTGCGGCCGGTGGGTTAGCTGCCAGCGTAAAGGAAGTTACGTTACACAGTTTCTGATCAGGACCAGCGGCTGCTACAGTTGGTGTTTTATAGCTTACCAGTGTTATATCATCGGTGCTGGGCGGACAAGTACCATTGGCAATGGTCCAGCGCAGTACAATGGAATCACCTGGTACTACCGTAATGGTAGAGGTGGGGCTGGTAAGGTTAGCCGGAGCTTTACCACCAGAAATAGTGGTCCAGTAACCATAACCTGCACCTGCGGCCGGTGTGTTAGCCGCCAGGGTAAAGGATGTTACATTACACAGCTTCTGGTCAGGACCCGCGGCTGCTACAGTCGGTGTTTTATAGCTTACCAGTGTTATATCATCAGTGCTGGGCGGACAAGTACCATTTGCAATGGTCCAGCGCAGTACAATGGAATCACCCGGTACTACCGTAATGGTAGAGGTGGGACTGGTCAGGTTAGCCGGCGCTTTACCACCAGAAATGGTGGTCCAGTAACCATAACCTGCACCTGCGGCCGGTGCGTTAGCTGCCAGCGTAAAGGAAGTTACATTACACAGTTTCTGGTCAGGACCAGCGGCTGCTACAGTTGGTGTTTTATAGCTTACCAGTGTTATATCATCGGTGCTGGGCGGACAAGTGCCGTTGGCAATGGTCCATCGCAGTACAATGGAATCACCCGGTACTACCGTAATGGTAGAGGTAGGGCTGGTAAGGTTAGCCGGAGCTTTACCACCAGAAATAGTGGTCCAGTAACCATAACCTGCACCTGCGGCTGGCGCGTTAGCTGCCAGCGTAAAGGAGGTTACGTTACACAGCTTCTGGTCAGGGCCAGCGGCTGCTATAGTCGGTGTTTTATAGCTTACCAGCGTTATATCATCGGTGCTGGGCGGACAAGTACCATTTGCAATGGTCCAGCGCAGTACGATGGAATCACCCGGTACTACGGTAATGGTAGAAGTGGGACTGGTCAGGTTAGCCGGGGCTTTACCACCAGAAATAGTGGTCCAGTAACCGTAACCTGCACCTGCGGCTGGCGCGTTAGCTGCCAGCGTAAAGGATGTAACATTACACAGCTTCTGATCAGGACCAGCGGCTGCTACAGTTGGCGTTTTATAGCTTACCAGTGTTATATCATCGGTGCTGGGCGGACAAGTGCCGTTAGCAATGGTCCAGCGCAGTACAATGGAATCACCTGGTACTACCGTAATGGTAGAGGTGGGGCTGGTAAGGTTAGCCGGGGCTTTACCACCAGAAATGGTGGTCCAGTAACCATAACCTGCACCTGCTGCCGGTGTGTTAGCTGCCAGGGTAAAGGAAGTTACATTACACAGCTTCTGATCAGGACCAGCTGCTGCTACGGTAGGCGTTTTATAGCTTACCAATGTTATATCATCGGTGCTGGGCGGACAAGTGCCGTTGGCAATGGTCCAGCGCAGTACAATGGAATCACCCGGTACTACGGTAATGGTAGTATTGGGGGTAGTAAGACCAACCGGGGCTTTACCACCAGAAATGGTGGTCCAGTAACCATAACCTGCACCTGCGGCCGGTGTGTTAGCCGCCAGGGTAAAAGAAGTAACGTTACACAGCTTCTGATCAGGACCAGCAACTGCTACCGTAGGCGTTTTATAGGTTACCAGCGTTACATCACTGGTGCTGGGGGTACAGGGGCCATTAGCAATGGTCCAGCGTAATATAATAGAGTCGCCGGGTGTTAAACCGGTAACTGTAGTGGTTGGGCTGTTAGGGTTGGTGATCGTGCCAGCGGCACCATATACCTTGGTCCATGTACCTGTACCTATGGTTGCCGTGTTAGCTGCCAGGGTAAAGGAGGTTGCATTACACAACCGCTGTTTGGGTCCTGCATTCGCTACTGTAGGCTTGCTATAGTTGGTTAGCACTACCTGGTCACTTGTGCTCGGACATACACCATTGCTGATGGTCCAGGCCAGTGTAGCAGTAGCACCATTGGGCACTGTTACATTGGATGACTGGTTGGTGGGACTGGCTATAACAATATTAGCTACAGGCACAGAAGCGCTGATCACGCTCCAGGTACCTGTTGCGGTAGCCGGTGTGGCCGGGTTAGCAGCCATCAGGAAAGTAGGCACCTCGCAATGCTCCTGGTCAGGACCTGCTGCGGCAGTTACCGGCTGCGCTAATACTGTTACGGTAGCAGAGGCGCAGGTAGAGCTGCCGCAAGCGCCGGCGCTTTCAGCACGTACATAGAATGTAGTGGTAGTTGAGATGGTGCCTGTAGTAATGCTTGGGCCGGTACCTAAAAGAGCACCGCCGCAAGCACCTGCATACCATCTCCACACAGCACCTGTTCCCAGCGCGCCACCCTGTACGGTTAAGGTAACTGTTCCGCTTACGCACAATTGCGTTTTGTCGGCCAGTATTCCTGTGGGTGGGGTAGAAGGCGCCTGTACCACAACAGAGAATGGTTTGGTACGGTCGCAGCTCAGCGTAGTATTATGTAATACCAGGTTAAAGGTATAAGTGCCGGGTGCAGTACCTACCGGGTAAGTTACCGTGATGGGAGAGGCAGGCATAGCCTGGTTCATAACAGCGGTGAAACCCGGCATCGGGTTTGCACCGGCAGCTACCACATCGTAACGGCTGGGGTTATTGGTAGCCCCGGTGTACGGAATGGTAAAGGAGCCACTGGTGCGGCAGCTGGCAGGAATAGAGCCGATAGTTACATCAGGCAGATCCCGCACAGTTACGGTTCTGCTATCAGTAACCGAACAAGTACCGTTTGTTATGGTAACGCCATATGCAATTGATCCCGGTGTAGTGGGAACATCATGTATAGAAGTAGTGGTTTCACCGTTTGGTGTCCATAATATGTCATATCCTGCATTGATCGGGTCTATGCTTATATCTACCGCCTGGCCCAAACAGATAGTGGCCGGTGTGGTCATGGTAAGGTTGGGCACCGGCATATCATCCACAATTACCGGGGCATCTGCCTGCCGGTAACAGGTACGCCCGCTGCCATAATCCTTTCTGCCTATAACGGTATAAACAGTGGTGGTAGTAGGCGCAACAGTTATATTATCACTTTCCGTAGCTGCGGGATCATCCCAGGTATAGGTATCATATCCGCAACACGCCGTAAGCGTGGCGCTGCCGCCTATACATATTTGCGCCCCCGCCACCGATATTTTCGGGTTGGGAAGCAATATTACCTTTATCGGGACCGAAGGCTGGGCACAACTGCTGGTATTCCCAGCCTCGTAGATCATCAAACGGAACCATCTTTGCGTGATCACAGTAGGGCTACCCTGCAGCAGCAATGCATCTTCTGCAAAATGTAATATGCCGGTAGCGGAACCGGTTACGCCGTCACCGTCGCCGGAAATGGTGGTCCAGGTTAAGTTGTCATCACTATATTGCCAGAAGTATTGAGGACTTGTAAAATAATCTGCCGGGGCATATACAGAGGTAAGGTTGGTAGCTGCACCCGCACACATCGTATACTCGCCACCCAGCTGGTCTGTTTGCCCGTCAAAGAAGGAATAGATATAAGGAGCGCAATAAGAGAATGCGATATCATCTATCGCAATATCGTTACCACAACCACCAGGGTTATTATTCCTGATCCTTACAATAACACTACTTACACCCGGCGGCGTTTTAAAGCTACCGCCATATTGCTGCCAGCCGCGATTAATAGGATTGGCCTGCAACGGGGCAGATACATCATATGTATTAAACGTCTGCAGTACTGCATTGGTTGTTGCATTCACAATCTCAAAGGTTACGCCGGCATAGATCATACCGCCGGCGCAGGCGCCTTCCATTACTCCTTTACCATCCGCGTTACGGAACCAGGCGGTAAAATTATATACTGCACCGGTACATAAACCGTTTACGCGGCGGGAATAGAATAGTTTTGGATCATAAGCGGAGTTAGCCACCAGCATAGCGCCGTTGGTATTGCCGGTATGGTCTATAGAAGCATCCCATTCAGGGCGTTGCTGCAATTGATTGGCTATAGTATAATATTCATCGTTCAGGTTACCGGTAGGCTGATATATATATTCAATGGTACCTCTTGCAGGATCCAGTGGTATACGGGTAGTGGTTTGTCCAAAGTCCTCTGTAAAACCGGCCATCGTAGTGTTCTGGCCTTTACAAATGGTCATAGGGCAGCTGGCTGCTACCACATTTTTATTAACCGTGGAGGTAGTACCGTTTGCATTTGTGATAACTGCCCTTATCCTATAAGTGGCAGGTTTCAAAAATTCAACGGTAATAGAGCGGTTGCCAACTGAGTTAGGGGCACCACCGGTCGAATAGGAGCCTACTACGCCATATAATACATTATAATCCACCCCGGCAACGGAGGGAACACCCCCAACGGAAATACTCCAGTTGGTGCCCTGCATGTCACCAATGCTAAGGCTCATGGAGGCCCACCGTTTATTGGTGGCGTCGGGTGAAATACAAACAGTAGCCGGCGCGTTCATGGTCTGCGCAACGGCAGTACCTGTCGTAAAGGCAATCAGTAAATATAGGAGAGCTAGTAGCTTTTTCATTTTTCTGTAATCCAATTGAGTGAAAAAAGTATCATTTTGAGGAGGTTTCATACCTGCCAAAATGATGTTGATTTACAGGGTTTTGCAACCAAAAAAAGTACTTGCCCCCTTGCCTGGCCGGCCTTTTGAGTTGTGTAAACTGGTTTCATAGGCATCGCTTAATCGTTCGGTTAATAATATATGATACGGCTAAAATATGAGACTATTTTAAAATTAAAATTAGTAATAATATACAAAATAAAAAATGTGTATATGTCAAAACGGCATCTACACAAACGTGTTAGTACATAAAAAGGCAGAAGGCGGATTTGATAGTCAATTGTTTACCGAAGCCTAAAAAATTGTAAAAAAGTGTTAAAAAGTTATCCACATGACAAGTGGGGAATCTGGAAGTGGATAAAATATTTGAAGTGACTGTGTTATGTTTAATTTATTTCCCTACCTTTGCAGACCAAATTCGTATTTAAGATGCCTAAAGTAAAGACTCATTCCCGTGCGAAGAAAACGTTTAAGGTGACCGGGAGCGGACAGATCAAAAGGTACAAGGCTTTTAAAAGTCACCTGCTGACTAAGAAAGCTACCAAAAGAAAACGTAGCCTCCGCGGCAGCACACTGGTTAGTGACGCTAACCTGAACCTGGTAAAGCGGCTGCTTTGCCTCCGTTAATTATAACTTATTTATTAATCTGATCAAAAAAGCAGCATATGCCTCGTTCAGTAAACGCCGTTGCTTCCCGTGCCCGCAGGAAGAAGATCTTAAAACAGGCGAAGGGCTTTTACGGTAAAAGAAAGAATGTATATACCGTAGCCAAAAACGTATTAGAAAAAGGGCTGACTTATAGCTATGTAGGCCGTAAGCTGAAGAAAAGAAATTACCGTCAGCTGTGGATTGCACGTATCAATGCTGCAGTACGCGCAGAAGGTATAACTTATTCTGAATTCATTCACAAGCTGTCTGAAAAGAAGATTGACCTGAACAGGAAAGTACTGGCAGATTTAGCGATGAATGAACCCGCAACTTTCAAAAGCCTGGTGGCTTCTGTAAAGTAATCACGCAACTCAGATTATTTCAAATACGCGATAGCTGGCATCCCACAGGATGCCGGCTATTTTGTTTTTGCCAAAAATGCCTACCATGGCAGATCCGCTGCCACTCATAGTTGCATATAAAGCCCCTGCTTCATATAACTGCTCTTTTATTTCCCTTAATACGGGATGCGCACTGAACACCGGCGCTTCAAAATCATTTATAATAAGATCTTTCCAGGAAGTTACCGGCTGCAGAATGCTTTCCTGCAGCGATAGCTCCGGCTGCTGCGGTGTAATTTGCCCGAAGGCCCAACCGGTATTTACATGAATACCGGGGTACACCAATAACATGGAGTACCCGCTCAGATCTACTGCCAAAGGCTGCAACACTTCGCCTCGGCCGGTTGCATAACAGGGCTGATTACGGATAAAGAAAGCGCAATCGCTTCCCAGCTGTGCTGCATAATTTATTAATTGTGCTGCGGATAATTCTAAACGGAACTTATCATTCAGCAGCTGCAGCATAAAGGCAGCATCCGCAGAACCACCGCCCAGACCGGCTCCTATAGGAATATGTTTATGCAGGTGAATATTTACAGCAGGCAGCTCCGGAAAATCTTTTTTCAATAAATGCCAGGCTTTCAAACACAGGTTATCCGCTGTATTACCGGGAACGGTTATACCACTGCTGTTAAAGTGCAGCTCATCGTGAGCTAATACTTCCAGCGCATCTTTTATCTGTACGGGGTAAAAGATAGTTTCCAGGTCATGAAAGCCATCGGCCCTGCGGCGCAGGATGTGTAAACCTAAATTTATTTTGCAATTGGGAAAAACGATCATGCGATTAGTCCATGGTCCATGGTCCATCGTCCATGGCGATTATCGTTTGTATTATGGGAGCTATCTGATACCTGGAGAAAATTCTCTGCTCGGAAAATGCCATGGACCATCTACTATGGACCATGGGCCACTTATGCTCACCGGCCTGCTTTGCGGCTGTTGATCTCATCGCGGATGGCAATAGCGCGAATGTAATCTTCCTGCTCCAGCACATCCTGTAACAGGGTGCTCAACTCTTCTACACTCATCGCTTTCAGGTCATCTTCTGCGCCTTTTTCATGTTCTGAAATAGTAGGCGTAGTAGGTTTATTTGCTTTTTTACCGGTAGGATCATCCAGCAGGATGCCGGCGCTGTTGAGGATATTTTCGTATGTGTAAATGGGGCAGCCAAAACGTACTGCCAGTGCCAGCGCATCAGAAGTACGGGAATCTATTTCTATGGTTTCGTCGTTATTGTGGCAGATCAGCTTTGAGTAAAAAATGCCCTCCTGCAGGTTACTGATAACCACTTCTGAAAGCTCTATATTAAAAGCATTCATGAAATTCTTCATCAGGTCATGCGTTAAAGGGCGGCTGGGTTGCATTTTCTCAAGTGCCACGGCAATCGCCTGCGCTTCAAAGCCCCCAATAACAATAGGCAATCGGCGCAATCCGTTCACTTCTCCCAATACCACGGCATACGAGTGTGTTTGCGTAATGCTGTGTGATAAAGCAACTATTTCCAGTTCTATTTTTCTCATATTTGTTATCTGTCTCGCGTTGTCGGCTGATAATTTTGTAAGACCGTGAAGTTAGAAAAATATTTCCTGATCTAAAAACAAGCCGGGAGTTTGTTAGCTTGCCGCCAGGCAGCACCGGTACCGCTGTTTTGTTAAAAATAGCGCTGCCGGACTGCCTGGGACCAACTATCAACTTATTATCTTAGTTTTTTAACGGCTTCCGTAATCTTAGGCACTACTTCAAAAGCATCGCCCACAATACCATAATCAGCAGCTTTAAAGAAAGGCGCTTCCGGGTCTTTATTGATCACCACAATCACCTTGCTGCCGTTTACGCCGGCCAGGTGCTGTATAGCGCCGGAAATGCCAATGGCTATATACAGGTTGGGCCGTACAGTTAAACCGGTTTGGCCTACGTGCTCATGATGCGGGCGCCAGCCGGTATCTGCTACCGGGCGGGAGCAGGCGGTAGCTGCACCCAGGGCTTTAGCCAGGTCTTCTACCAGGCCCCAGTTCTCAGGGCCTTTTAATCCACGGCCGCCACTTACAATGATCTCCGCTTCTGTCAGCGGTACTTCGCCGCTTACGGTTTCTACCTTACTTACTTTTACCTTAAAATCTGCATCGTTTACAGGCGCATCAAAAGGCTGCACAGTGGCTGTAGCGCCTGTAGGCTCCAGGGCAAAGGTGTTGGGCATAACCGTGAGCACCTTTTTGGCAGAGGTTATATTCACGTTTGCAAAGGCCTTGCCGGAAAACACTGTTTTCTTTACCACAAAACCATTGGCGGTATCCGGTAATCCGATAGCGCCGGTTACCAGGCCTGCCTGCAGGCGCGCAGCTACCCGGGGGGCCACTGCACGGCCGTCAAAATTGTGGGAGAAAATGATCACCTGCGCATCTTCCTGGCTGGCGGCCGCTACGATCACTTTGGCAGCTACACCGCTATCCGATTCATTGAGCTTAGCATTTGCGGCATGTAATACTTTTTGTGCGCCGTAATTGCCTAACGCGGCCAGCTCTGCGTTATCCGCTTCGCCTAATACTATAGCCGTGGCCGTTGTTCCTAGCTTTTGTGCAACTTTAGCCCCATATTGTACGGCTTCAAAAGCAGCTTTTTTTATTTTTCCCTGGGATTGATCCGCGAATATTAAAACAGACATGAGATGTACGATTTTAGATTTTAGATTTACGATTTATGTGGAGCGTATGGAATTAGCCAGGATTTATGATTTCAGACCGGGTGTGAGGTTAAGATCTAAAATTGTAAATCCAAAATCGTAAATCAGATCACTTTGGCTTCTTCGTGCAATAATTTTACCAGTTCTTCAACATTGTCGGCCGGAATAAGCTTTACGCCTGCTTTTGCAGGGGGCAGCTCAAAGCTTACAATGCTGGTAAGAGCTTCTGCTGCAACAGGCTCTACTACGGTTAACGGTTTGGTGCGGGCAGCCATAATACCGCGCATATTGGGTATACGCGCTTCCGCCATTCCTTTCTGGCAGGAGACTGCTACCGGAAGGTTTACTGTTACAATTTCCTCACCGCCTTCAATTTCGCGGTTAACGGTAGCAGTGGTACCATTCAGCTCAAATTTGGCTGCAATGGAAATAAAGGGCAGGTCCAGCAGCTCCGCTACCATGCCGCCTATAGATGAACCATTATAGTCAATAGTTTCCTTACCGGTAAAGATGAGGTCATATCCCTGTTGTTTGGCATGGGCCGCAATCTGCGATGCAATGTAATAACTGTCCTGGCTATCCGCATTTATACGAAAAGCCTCATCGCCGCCAAGGGCCAGGGCTTTACGGATCACAGGCTCAGTATCTGCGCCGCCAACGGTTACCAGGTGCACGGTGGCGCCCTGTGTTTCTTTTAACTCTAATGCGCGTACCAGCGCATACCACTCATCATAGGGGTTAATGATAAACTGTACACCGGCTTCACTGAATTTCGTGTTGTTGTCTGTGAAAGCTATTTTTGCAGTGGTATCCGGCGTTTTACTGATACATACTAAAATCTTCATAACCTTAAAACTGTTTGGTTTGGAAAAAGCGGTATCAGCAAATATAACGGATATTGGTTAACTAATAAAACCAACAATGGACCGGATTTCTAAACTAAAAGCCTTCCTGGAAAGCAGCCCTGATGATAGTTTTCTGAAGCATGCACTGGCCCTGGAATATATAAAGCTGGAGGATGATGCGGCTGCCCGCCGGCTGTTTGAAGAGCTGCTGGAAAAAGAGCCGGAATATGTAGGCTCCTATTATCACCTGGGCAAGCTGCTGGAAAGGGCAGGAGAGGCCTCCCTGGCCGGAGCCACCTACGAAAAAGGTATGGCCATGGCCAGATCCGTGAACGACAAACATGCCTATAACGAGCTGCAGGCAGCGTATGAGGACCTGATGTATTAGTCAATTACGGATGGTCAATTACGCCCCGCCAAACGGAGTATGGATGCCATTGGAAAGACATTATGATATGAATAATTGCGAATGGGAATGCGGCGGATAGAGGTGTTTGAAAAAGCAGCCCGTTACTTCTGGGGTAGATAACTTAACTAATTATGCAAAACAACCTTCTTACAGGTTTTTCAGAATACATTCAGCGGGAACAATTATTTACACCTGCACAACCCATCTTACTGGCAGTTAGCGGCGGTGCGGATTCTGTGGCGATGGCGCATTTGTTCCATACTGCCGGTTTTCCCTTTGCCATAGCGCATTGCAACTTCCAGCTACGGGGTGCGGAATCAGAGCGTGACGAAGCATTTGTACAACAACTAGCCGCCCGTTATAATGTACCGCTTTATACAACCAAATTTGATACTGCCGCCTATATGGATCAGCAGCGTGTATCCGTTCAGGTAGCTGCCCGGGAGCTGCGTTACCAGTGGCTGGAAGCTACCCGTAAGGCGCAGCAATATGCCTTTATTGCCACCGCCCACCATATGCAGGATAATGTGGAAACAGCGCTTATGAACTTTTCAAAGGGTACGGGCCTGGCAGGGCTGCACGGCATTTTACCCAGGCAGGGCACGGTTATACGGCCATTGCTGTTTGCGCAAAAAGAAGCGTTACAGGATTTTATAAATGCGCAGGGGCTTACGTTTGTAGAAGACAGCTCCAACATAACGGATAAATATACACGCAATTTTTTCAGGCATCATGTGCTACCGCCTATCAGGGAAGCTTATCCAGGTGCAGTGGCCAATATGGCCGCTACCATTGAGCGTATACGGGAAGCCGAACAGCTGTTCCAGGAAGCGGTAGAACGCCACAGGAAAAGATTGCTGGAACGCAAAGGGGATACCTGGATGATACCGGTGCTAAAACTGCAAAAAACCAAACCGTTGGTTACGATTGCGTACGAGATCTTTAAAGGATTTGGTTGCCCGCCAGCCCAGGTAAATGCTGTGCTGGACCTGCTGGAAAGCGGATCCGGCAGGTATGTGGATACGGCTACCCATCGTATTCTCCGCAATCGCGAATGGCTGCTGATAACACCCCTTGAACAGCCGGAACCCGCTATACTGGTGATTGAACCGGAACATTCCCATGTACACACCGGCAGCGGGCATTTAAAGCTGCGCGTGCAGGAGAGAGCAGCCCTGGGCAGCATTCCCACTGCAACAGCTATTGCCTGTTTGGATAAACAACAGATCCGCTACCCGCTGCTGCTTCGCCGCTGGAAACAGGGCGATTATTTTTATCCCTTGGGTATGGCCAAAAAGAAAAAGCTGAGCCGCTTTTTTATTGATCAGAAACTTTCTTTACCACAGAAGGAAAAGGTATGGGTGCTGGAATCTGCAAAGCGGATCGTATGGGTAGTGGGTATGCGGATCGATGACCGGTTTAAGTTAACGGAACATACGAAAGAGGTGTTGTATCTGGAATGGGAATAGCAGCTCATGCCACCCATTCAATCATCCGCCTCAATCAATCAGTAATTAAATCTTATTTCCAAAGAGAGGATATCTGCTCTATAAAATACCCTGCCAGCTGAGGTTTAAGAGCCAATGGAAATACTACGCCAAAAACAGCGCCCCAGAAGTGTGCATCATGGTTAATACCATCTCCGCCACGGCGCGACATATACACGGAATAACCCAGGAAAAGCACCCCGTATAAAATAGCCGGCATAGGTATCACAAACACAATGATCTTAGCCCAGGGCTGAAAAAGAATAAAAGCAAATACCACGGCCGATACTGCGCCGGAAGCGCCGATAGAGCGGTAGCTATAGTTATTGCGGTGACGGATGTAAGAAGGAATATCGGAGATGATCAATGCCAGCACATAGAATAGCAGGAAATACAGTTTGCCGCCAAAGACCTGCTGAAACATGATCTCAATGTACTTGCCAAAAAACCACATCGTGAGCATGTTAAAGCCCAGGTGCATGTAATCTGCGTGTACCAATCCGGCGGTAATAAAACGGTAATATTGATTATGTTCTTTTACCATGTAAGGCCACATGCTCAGCTTATCTATTTCCCCGGGCCGGCTAAAGGCGGTAATAGAGATAATACAGGTAACAACGATGATCACTAAGCTTAAGGTCAGCATAAAAAGTTCTGTCCGGTTAAAAAATGTAAATGTAGTTATTGGTGATGATATTTCTCATTATGTAATACAGAATAAGCGCGATAAAGCTGTTCCGTTACAATTAACCGTACCAGCTGATGGGGAAAGGTAAGCTGGGAGAGAGATAGCTTGCCCTGCGCCCGTTGAAGGATACTGGCATCCAGTCCGAACGCGCCGCCGATCAGCAAAATCAGCTGGCGGGTAGCCGCATTGGTACGCTGCTGCAGAAAATCGGCCAGCTGCAGGGTGGTCATCATTTTACCATGCTCATCCAGGGCCAGGAGATAGTCCTGGGGTTGTAGCAGGTCCAGGATAATTTTAGCTTCCTGCTTTTTTAGTTCAGGGATCGATAAACTGGCCGCCTGTTTAACCGTAGGAATGAGACGCAGCTCAAAATCCACGTAATGTTGCAGGCGTTTTTGGTAAATGGCAATGCCTTCTTTAATATAAGGATCATTTTCTTTGCCGATGCTCCAGAGCTGTATCTTCATTTTTTTTGTTGTATGATTTCCGGCCATTTGCCCGGTGGCAGTGAATTTTATTATATTGTAAAAGTACTGGTTAATAGAAATTTGTAGAAATTTATGTACAACTATTTGTTAGTTTCAGAAAAACGCATACTTTTGCAATCCCAATCGAACAAATGACCTCAGGGTCTGAAGTAAGAAAAAGGAAATGGCTCCGTAGCTCAACTGAATAGAGCATCTGACTACCGAACAGGAGGTTTCAAGTTTGTATCCCGGCGGAGGCACAGGAAAGGGAAAGGGTCAACGAAAGTTGGTCCTTTTTTATTTGGGGTAAGTTCAGCTGGATAGGCATCCCG
>NZ_JAGXJN010000546.1 GCF_019091455.1 Chitinophaga sp. GbtcB8 | reverse complement strand
AAAGTTATAGCTTCAAAAGATGATATAATACAAACAAATATCGAAGTAGCTTTGCCGGAATTATCACCTAGATCAGCTTGGTCACATGATTCAAGAAGTTTGATTATAAGAAGGACAAGATCGATTCATTATGTAAAATTACTAATTTACCTTATAGAAAACTTGTTAAGCAAATAAACTGCATAAGCAACAACATCTTCCTAAAATTTTTTAGCAATTTTTCTTTTTA
>NZ_JAGXJN010000545.1 GCF_019091455.1 Chitinophaga sp. GbtcB8 | reverse complement strand
TCGTCTGCCGTATTCATGCATGATTTCTTTCTGTTATATGAGAAATTATCCCGGAAAACCGATCCGGAACTACCGCCGTTAAGTATAAAATATAAAGACTACACCGCCTGGAAGAATGCGCAGTTAAAGGGTAAGGCAGGCGCCGCATCTGCCAGGTATTGGAAAGAAAAAATGGGAGGTAACCCACCGCGGCTCAATATACGCACGGTGGCAAGCCGGCCGAGGGTAC
>NZ_JAGXJN010000544.1 GCF_019091455.1 Chitinophaga sp. GbtcB8 | reverse complement strand
GTATGCACCCAGTATTTTGCGCATGCCTATTCCTCGGGAGCGGGTGAATGCTTCGACAATAGTAGGGGACATGAAATTTATGCAGGCAAGGAAAAGTATGAACCCACCTACCAGCAATAACAGGTAAGGAAAAAATTTGCCCTGGTTTCCTGTGCCAATGCCGTTTAAATGCAGGTCTGAAAGTTTCTGGTGGTGCGGGCCTATAAGCTCCCCGTTGTAGCCGGGGGGG
>NZ_JAGXJN010000543.1 GCF_019091455.1 Chitinophaga sp. GbtcB8 | reverse complement strand
TCTTAATTTGGTTCTAAGACCATGAACCCGTACTGTACCCCGACAAACAATCCTTTTTTTTTTTCTTAACTTTAAACGGTAGCCCAGGGGCAGGGCAAACTGCTTGTAGGGCATTTGCAGGCCATAGTCTTCAAACTTTATACCTGCTTCCAATCCGCTGGTAAAACTAAAACCTGCAGATGCAGTGTACCTTAATGGACGGTAGTGTTCATACACCGGTGTATATGTA
>NZ_JAGXJN010000542.1 GCF_019091455.1 Chitinophaga sp. GbtcB8 | reverse complement strand
ACGAAGTGGCCCACGCTATTGCTACCATCCACCGGATAGTTTACCTGATGGTGGTGCTGATAGACGAACGCCCTGAGGAAGTGACCGATATGGAACGCAGGGTGAAGGCAGAAGTAATTGCTTCTACCTTTGATGAACCTGCGGGAAAACCCGTGAAAGTATCTGCCATTGCATTGCAAAAAGCCAAACGTTTGGTAGAGTGCGGACACGATGTGGTGATACTGCTGGA
>NZ_JAGXJN010000541.1 GCF_019091455.1 Chitinophaga sp. GbtcB8 | reverse complement strand
TTAATTGTTCCGGGTCCGCCCGAATTTTGTTATATTACAGTAAGAGTTAAGGATTAGGTGGCAACTGGTTTATATCACAAAATTAGAACGCATGAGACAGCAACTTTTTATTGCAGCATTACTTTGCATTACTTACAACATAATGGCTCAATCCATAGAAGATGGGCTGAAGGATCTGTATTACCATAAATACGAATCTGCCAAACAAACATTCACTAAGCTGAGTGCC
>NZ_JAGXJN010000540.1 GCF_019091455.1 Chitinophaga sp. GbtcB8 | reverse complement strand
GTGCGCATTTCCCCTATCAAAAACCTGGAAGATGATATCGCGCTAAGCCCCTCCGCGCTGGGCATCCGCAATATTGCGCCCCTACCCGGTAAAGGCACCCTTGGTATTGAGGTGCCGAATGTGAAAAAAAGTATTGTGTCCCCCACTGCGCTGCTGGCCTCCGAAAAGTTCCAGCAGAACAATATGGACCTGCCCATTGGCATCGGTAAAAAGATCGATAACGAAAACT
>NZ_JAGXJN010000539.1 GCF_019091455.1 Chitinophaga sp. GbtcB8 | reverse complement strand
GCAGCTTTCCCTGGCGCACGCTGATTATCATCCCGGATGATAAAGGCCTGCTGGAAAATGAGCTGGTGGACAAGCTTTCCACGCCCAATGTTCTGCAAAATACCAGCTGGACAAAACCCGGCAAAGTATCCTGGGACTGGTGGTATGCCAACAACATGTACAACGTGGATTTCCGGGCCGGCATTAACACCGCTACCTATATATACTATGTGGATTTTGCCGCTTAATA
>NZ_JAGXJN010000538.1 GCF_019091455.1 Chitinophaga sp. GbtcB8 | reverse complement strand
GCCCCATGAAAAAATTCCACTTTGCGCACCTTGCCACCTGCATCTGCTCCAGTAGCCGCCATACCAATATCAGCATTATTAAAGAAGGCAGCGTTATTGGCCGGGGCGTAAAGGCTTACGGTAGGCGCGCTGCCACTGTTGCCGCCAGGGGCAAAGGTCAGGTAGTTAAGGTTCAGTTCCGCTGCATCCGTGGTTACACGTAGTACTTCTACGCCGGTGGTCGGGGCGG
>NZ_JAGXJN010000537.1 GCF_019091455.1 Chitinophaga sp. GbtcB8 | reverse complement strand
AACAATGATACCCGCAATTTATTAGTGAACCAGTATCCTAAATGCCACCATATAACAGCGGACCTTTTCCAGCCTTCTGCTTTTTATAATAATACAATAACCAGCTTGGGATGGTAAACCCGCAAAAATAGCTGAGGGGTAAGGTATATAGCGCCGCAGCCGGTTGTTTGCCAATAAATTTGAGTGTTCCGTAAATGTGAGGAATAATGTAGCCATATTTCCACTTCGC
>NZ_JAGXJN010000054.1 GCF_019091455.1 Chitinophaga sp. GbtcB8 | reverse complement strand
AGGAGCTTCTGGTGGAGCTGATCGGTTATACCCTTCTTCCGGTGCCCTTATCGCTTGATATACGTGGCAGGGAAGAGATGCACCCCCTGAATAGCGTGGGATGGTCATTGTTCTTTGAATACATTGCCAACATTCTTTACGCTATCGGGATCAGGAAATTCTCTAAAACGGCATTAAGTATTTTAGTGATCATCTCTGCTGCGGCACTCGCACACCTGGCCATCACAAACGGCGATGTCAGCGGCGGTTGGACGCTGAATGTGGAACATGTGCGCGTGGGGCTGACCCGTACCATGTACCCTTTCTTTGCCGGCCTGTTACTTTCACGTATAGCAAAACCAACCCGCGTTAAAAATGCCTTTTTGTGGTGCAGTCTTTTAGTGGCCATCTTACTATATATGCCACGCATCGGTGGTGCTGAGCATGTTTGGATGAACGGGGTTTATGAATCTGTTTGCATCATTATCATTTTCCCGCTGATCGTTTATCTTGGCGCCAGCGGCGTAATACAAACCCAAAGAGAAAACAGGATATGCAAATTCTTAGGCGATATTTCCTATCCGCTTTACCTGGTACATTACCCGCTGGTATATTTTTATGTTGCCTGGATCAGCAACCATAAAGGCATAACCATCGTACAGGCGTGGCCGTATGCATTACTCATCTTAACAGGCGGCATTATTCTGGCCTACGCCACATTGAAATGGTATGATGAGCCGGTTCGTAAATGGTTGAGAAAGAAACTTAAATAGGTAATTAAGGGGCATAAATGCTGCTGACCGGATCTGAACAAGAAATCTGTTCAAAAAGTAGCTTGTATTTTCATACAAGGTTATCCATGGTATGTTTGGAACGCGCTGTTATAAAATAAAAATGCCCCGCATAGCGGGGCCATAAAAGTGAGCGGAGGAAGAGGGATTCGAACCCCCGGACCTGTTACAGTCAACAGTTTTCAAGACTGCCGCAATCGACCGCTCTGCCATTCCTCCGGCGCAAAAGTATAAAAGGAATTTAATTTAAAAAATTTATTTTTCTGAAACTGCCTTATCTCCCATCCACAGGGCATTTCAGGGCAAAAAAAACGCCGTACCTGCGTACGGCGTTCCTAATTCCTTGCTGTTGTGTCTTTTTCCTTTTCTATTGTTTAATATGTTTCAGTCCATGCACTATTTCCATCCGCCACCTAAAGACCGGTACAATTCCACTCCGGCGCTCAGCTGCTGCCTAACGATATCCACACGGGTCAGCTGGGCTTGCAGGGAATTGCCTTGTGCGGTGATCACTTCCAGGTAGTTAGCCAAACCGCTGCGGAACAGCAGGCGGGCCTGGGAAATGGCGGTATCCAGCGTTTGTACCTGGTTGTTAGCTATCTGGCGCTGGCTTTGCAGCTTATCCAGTGATACCAGGGCATTACTTACTTCGCCAATGGCGTTCAGCGCCTGCTTACGGAAACGGATGGCTGCCTCGTCGCGCTGAATGCGGGCTATTTCCAGCTGCGTTTTCAGCTGGCGGCGGTTGAATACCGGTTGGGTAATTCCACCAGCTACGGTGCCGAACAGGGAGTTGATATCAAACCATTTGGCTGCTTTGTAGGAGTTTAACCCGCCGGTGCCCGTAATGGTAAGGGCTGGGTACATGCTGGCCTGGGCCACGCCTACCTGCGCATTGGCTGCTACCAGCTCCATTTCTGCAGAACGTACGTCCGGGCGTTTGCTGATCAGCTCTGCCGGTACGCCGGTGCTCAGGGAGCTCGATAAACTGATATCTTCCAGGTTAGCGCTCCGTGTAACCGTACCCGGGAGTTTGCCGGCCAGGATCTGCAGGGCATTTTCCTGTATGGCTATGCCTTGCTCCAGCTGCGGTACCAGCAGGGCTGCTGTTTGCTGCTGGGATAATGCCTGTTGTACGGCCAGCTCTGTTACATCGCCGGCTGTTTTCTGCAGGCGCATCATCTGCACAATAGAATCGCTCAGGGATACATTACGGCGGGCAATCTGCAATTGCTCATCCAGCATCAGCAGGTTATAATAGCTGTTGGCTACATTGGCTACCAGCTCTGTTTGCACGGCGCGGGCGCCTTCATAGCTTCTCAGGTAGTCGGCCAGTGCGGCTTCTTTCTGGCGTTTGATCTTACCCCACACATCTATCTCCCAGGAAAGGTTAGCGGACAGCGTATAATCCTCAATATGATCCGTCTTCAGGAAGCTGCCCAGGCTAATGCCGTTCAAGCTGTTCTTGGAAGGATGGCTGGTATTAGCCGTGGCCTGTAAATTTAAAGACGGCAGCCAGGCGGCTTTGGCCTGTTTTACATATGACTGCGCACTTTCTATATTCTTTAATGCCAGCTGCAGGTCGTAGTTGCCTTTCAGCGTACTGTCTATCAGCTGCAGTAACACCGGGTCCTGGAAGAACTGCTTCCACTCCACCCCTGCTATGCTGCTGTCTGAGGGCGCCTGCGTTTGCCCATTGAAGTGCTCCGGCAGTACCAGGGCGGGCCGCTCATAATTACGACCCACCCGGCAGGCTGCCAGCACTACAACTATCAGAAAAAATATTGGTATGAAAAGTCTCTTTTGCATGTACTATTTATTTTATGCTGAATGCTTAACGCTGAACGCAAAATGCAATCAGCGTTTAGCGTTCTGCATTTAGCGTTAAGCTTATTTCTATAAAGCTGGTTCTTCTTCCATCTCTTCTTCATAGACCCTTAAGCCGGCGCGGCCTGTTATCCTTTCCTGTAAATACTGGAAAATAACGTACAGTACAGGAATAATAAACACACCTAATATTACACCGGTAAGCATACCCCCGATGGCGCTATAGCCTATGGAATGGTTACCAACGGCCGATCCTTTCTGCACAAATACCAGGGGTATCAGACCTACGATAAAGGCAAATGAAGTCATTAAGATAGGACGAAGCCTTGCTCTTGACCCAGCCAGCGCCGATTCAAGAAGGCCCATGCCATTCCGTCTTCGCTGCACGGCAAATTCTACGATCAGGATCGCATTCTTGGCCAGCAACCCTATCAGCATGATCATCCCGATCTGTACATAGATGTTATTATCCAGCCCGGCAAAACCGATGAAGGTAAATACACCCAGGATACCTGTTGGTATGGTCAGGATTACTGCAAGCGGCAACACATAACTTTCATATTGAGCTGCCAGCAGGAAGTATACGAATATAATACTGAGGATGAAGATGTAGATCTGCTGATCGCCTGCCTTGATCTCTTCACGGGTTGATCCTGTCCACTCGTAGCCATAACCTTGCGGAAGCGCCTGTTTCGCCGTTTCCTCAATGGCTCTGATGGCATCACCCGTACTATAACCTGGTTTAGGTGTACCGTTGATGGTAACCGCATTAAACATGTTGTTGCGGGTTACTGTTTCAGGGCCATATACACGTTTTAATGAAACGATCGATTTTACAGGCACCATTTCATTCGTGCTATTCTTCACATAAATACCATCGAGCGAGTGAATGTCGTTACGATAAGGCACATCTGCCTGCGCTACTACGCGATAGTACTTTCCAAAACGGTTAAAATCCGAAACATAGCTGCTACCGTAATAGATCTGCAAGGTCTGCATCAGGTCACTGATAGCTACGCCTAATTGCTTGGCTTTATAATTATCTACCTCTACTCTGTATTGCGGATTGTTAGCGGAAAAGGTAGTAAAAGCTGCACCGATCTCTTTTCTTTGCATCAACGCGCCGATAAAGCCCCATGCATTATTACCCAGCTGGTCCAAAGGACGGCCCAGCCTGTCCTGCAGCATGAACTCAAAGCCGCTCACGTTACCAAAACCCTGCACTGTAGGGAAGGTAAAGAAGAAGGCGCTTGCATCTTTCAGCTGGCTTGCCGGCCCATACATCATTCCTGTAACCTGGTCAATATTCTTTACATCTCCTCTTTCGTGCCTGTCTTTTAAGCGTATAAAACCTGCAGCATAAGGAGATGCAGCGGCATTACTGATGAAGTTAAAACCATCCACCGTCCATGTATGCCGTACTGCCGGGTTTTGACGAAGCATTTTGTCCAACGTTTCTGTAGACTTATGCGTTCTGTCCATTGAGCTACCCGGAGGTGTGTTCAGCGCATATAATACAAAGCTCTGGTCTTCCGTAGGAATAAATCCTGTAGGTGCTCTGCGGGCCAGTATAAAGGCGCCGAGCGTTATAATAACCAGGAGGCCTATGGCAACCCATTTACGGCGGATCAGAAAGCCAATACCCTTTATATACCGGTGTGTCATTGAGTTAAATCCGGCGTTAAAGGCATTAAAGAACCGGCTTCCGAAGCCGGTTTTCTTGCCATGCTCACCCTCTCCCGTTTTTAAGAACAATGCACACAAGGCAGGGCTCAGGGTCAGGGCGTTGATGGCCGAGATCATGATGGCAATGGCCAGTGTAAAGGCAAACTGCCTGTAGAATACACCTGCTGGGCCCTGCATGAAACCAACGGGTATAAATACCGCCATCATTACCAGGGTAATAGATATGATAGCACCCGAGATCTCGTCCATTGACTTCAAAGTAGCTTTTCTTGCAGGCCAGTGTGTTTGTTCCATTTTGGCATGCACGGCTTCCACCACCACGATCGCATCAACCACCACAATACCAATGGCCAGCACTAAGGCGAACAGGGTAAGCAGATTAATACTAAACCCAAAGAGCTGCAGGAAGAAGAATGTACCTATAATGGCCACGGGCACGGCTATGGCAGGGATCAGTGTAGAACGGAAATCCTGCAGGAACACAAACACCACCAGGAACACCAATATAAATGCGATCACAAGCGTTTCACGTACCTGGTCGATGGAGGCGTCCAGGAAGTCCTTGGCGTTGTACATGATTTCAGTCTTCACGCCCTTGGGTAGTGAAGCGCTGAATGGTACCAGCAGCTTCTCTATCTGTTCAATGATCTCGCTGGCGTTAGAGCCGGCTGTTTGAATAATAGCAAAACCTGCGGCCGGTTTTCCATCCAGCAGGTTGTTAGCTCCGTAATTGAGCGAACCGAATTCTATACGTGCCAGATCTTTTAAGCGAAGCATGGATCCATCACTGTTCGCCTTTATCACAATATTCTCATAATCCTCGTTCAGGTTTAGCTTACCTTTGTATTTCAATACAAATTCAAAGGTTTCCTTGCTGTTCTCACCCAAACGGCCCGGAGCCGATTCTATGTTCTGATCCCTGATCGCGGCCAACACATCCTGCGGAGAAAGATTATTCGCTGCAAGACGATCGGGTTTTAACCATATACGCATGGAGTAATCCTTGGCGCCAAAGATCTGCGCCTGTGCTACACCCGGTACACGCTGGATCTGGGGGATAAGATTGATCTTGATATAGTTTTGCAGGAACTTTTCATCGTACTGTTTAGGATCTTCACTATACAATCCCATGAACATGATGAAACCGTTCTGTACTTTTTGCGTGCTGAGGCCCGCTGTTACCACTTCCGTGGGTAACTGGCTGGTGGCTTTGGATACCCGGTTCTGTACGTTTACAGCAGCAATATCAGGATTGGTTCCCTGTTTGAAATAGACCGTTAACACCATACTACCATCGTTACTGGAGTTGGAGGTCATGTAGGTCATATTCTCCACCCCATTCACTGCTTCCTCTATCGGGTTAGCCACTGAACGGGCCACTACTTCGGCATTGGCGCCGGGGTAAGTAGCCGAAACCGTTACACTGGGCGGCGCGATATCGGGAAACAAGGTAACAGGCAGGGCAAAATAAGAGATAATGCCCAGTAGTAGTAGAATTATGGACACTACCGTAGAAAGTACCGGCCTTAATATGAATCTTCTTAACATGATAAGTTCACTTTTTGATTGTAAGTAAAATCGATTTTTGCATGGTATACTTTACATTAAAGTATAGCCTGCCACTTACAACGGTTTTGACTTGAGCACACTATCTGCCGATACCGGCTGAGGCGTAATTACAGCGCCGTCCTTTAAACTGCCGGTTCCGGATAAAACTATTTTCTCGCCTGCTTTCAGCCCATCGCTTACAAAATAGAGGTTGGCTGTTTTTCCGGCAATGGTAATAGGTTTGCTCGCTACTTTATTGCTATCGGCCACTGTGTATACAAATACTTTGTCCTGTATTTCAAAGGTGGCTTCCTGCGGTATAGTAATGGCATCAGTAAGCTGCTGTGTTAATCTTACTTTACCTGTGTTACCGGTACGCAATATGCCACCGGCATTGGGAAACGTTGCACGGAAACTAATAGCGCCGGTAGTTTTATTGAACTGGCCCTCTATAGTTTCTATTTTCCCTTTTTCGGCAAATGAGGTATTGTCTGCCAGGATCAGCTCTACAGGAGGCGCTTGTTTTAATTTCTCTTCGATCGTCTTACCTGCAAAGTTGTTTTTGAATGCAATGAAATCGGCCTCACTCATAGAGAAGTAGGCGTACATTTCACGTACGTCGGAAAGCACTGTGAGTGGCTGTTCATCATTATTGCCTACAAGGGCGCCTATTTTATAAGGTATTCTGCCAATGTAACCGCTTACCGGTGCATTCACCAGGGTATAACCTACATTGATACGGGCGCTGCCTACTGCTGCTTTAGCCTGGGCTACAGCGGCTTTTGCTGCTTCATAATTTGCTTTGGCTGTTTTCAGCTGCACGTCAGAAACAACATTGTTGGCTACCAGGGGCGCCAGGCGGTCCATTTCAACCTGCGCCTTATCCATATTGGCCTCGGCTGCAAGCACGTTTGAATTTGCACTGTTCAATTGCTCGGCATATACCTGCGGATTTATTTTAAACAAAGGCTGGCCTGCTTTTACATAGGCGCCTTCATCTACAAATATTTTTTCCAGATAACCAGATACCTGCGGGCGCACATCTACATTCACCTTTCCTTCCAGCGAAGCGGGAAATTCCAGGTAAGTAGTAGCCGGCGCTGATGTAATTGCCATAACAGGCAATTGAGGAGGCGGTGGCGGCGGTGGAGCTGCCTGGTTTGAAGCACAGCTATATAATACTACAGCCAGCATCAGAATGCCGGAGAGGTAGGCGAGTGGCTTGCGTGTGATCATTTTTTTCAATAATAGTTCCATTTGTTATAGTGTTATATATTGTAAAGACGTTCGAATACCTTTCAGTAGGACAAAAAATGCCCGTTTTACTTTTCAGCAATTAAAAGGTTGTTTGTTTTAGTGACAGCTTCGGGTAGTAGTTTTAACAGAATTGGCCAGCAGTAAGCTCTGACATGGTTTCACCCGCCGGCGTATCCTTATACGGATCAGCAAGTTGTTTTGTTACTGTTGTTAAAAAATAATTTAACAAAACAGGGCGGCGGGTATGTTTACAATCATTTTCATATGCTTATAAAATCAATACAAAAGTAATACAAGGCTTTAGGTTTCCTGTTTAACAAATCGCGGTATTAATTGTACTTTTCCCGGATACTCCGTTGAAACATAACCGGTGTTTGCCCGGTGTGTTTTTTAAAGAAGCGGTTAAAGTACGCATCATCCTCAAAGTTAAGCTGCCAGGCTATTTCCTTAACAGAATGATCTCCCCAGAACAGCAGGCGTTTAGCTTCCATGATACGTTTTTCATCTATAACCTGTTTAGCGGTTCTGCCCACAGCGGCTTTTACAGTATCGTTCAGGTGCCCTGGCGTAACGAACATCATATCTGCATAATTGGCCACCTGGGTTTTATCCCGGAAGTGCTGGTCAGACAGCTCATTGAACTGGCGTACCATGCGGCTTTGGGCCGTATCCAGCTGCATGTAGGCTACGTTGTGCTGTGGCAGCCGGCCGCAAGCCATGATCAGAACATTCAGCAGGTTACGGATAATGCTGTCCCGCATTGGGCGCATGCTGCTGTATTCCCGGAGAATGAGACCTGCATAGTTCATAAGCTCCTGCATCTGGGCTGCCTTTACAGGAATGGCCCGTTTATCAAAGATGCATGCCCAGCAGTTGAGCATACCCTGGCATTCCGCCATCAGGAATTCCTTATCAAAATGGATATATACGGATTCACAGATGGAATCTTCACTTCCATGTTGATGTACCTGGTCTGGCGCCAGCAGGATGACTGCCGGTGCGGCAACGGTATACTTTTCAAAATCTATGTACTGGGTCATTTGACCGGATAACAGCAACGTAATGGTGAAACCTGCATGCCGGTGCGGATATACCGCCCCTCCTGCGGGCATGTTCAGCGAACGGCCAATGGTAAATCCCGGCATTTCAGATGCTCCGGGCATTTTTGCGCTGATATCATACACGGGTATTAACACATTGTTCTTCATCAGAAAAGCGGTTTTTTCAGATAAATGCCGGTGGAGGATATAAAGGCAACGCTATGATTACTACAGCTTACAGTACAACAGTTCCATCACATAACTTCTGCCAACAAATTTAAAATATCCTTCCAGCAATTTTCTAAATAATTACAATTAATTCTTCAAGACAATTATACTAGATAAGTATTTAGCCAGCTAACCATATTATGACAAGTTGCTCAATACCTGCATTAATAACCGCTTTAATAACATCCGTTCTTCAGTGCTCAGGTTATCGACGGTTTCCCGTTCCAGCACCTCCCACATTTTCTGTTCCACCGTCTCCACGGCAGATACCCCTTTTTCCGTAAGATACACTCTTACAGCACGTTGGTCGAATGAACAGCGCTCCTTTTTAAGGAATCCGTTCTTTTCCAGCCGCTCTACCGTACGGGTTACCGTTACGGCAGACACGCACATGCCGCAGGTAAGCTCATTGAGGGTAATACCCTGCTGCTGGTAGATCTGCTGCAACAACAGCTCCTGTCCTGCATGCAGGTTCAGGGACGACAGCAGCTCATTAGCCCTGTTACGGTGCGCTTTACCGATCCTTGAGATCAGGTAACTCACAGTTTCTGACACCGGTATCTTATTCATGGGGCCAAAAGTAAAAATAATTAGCCAGCTAAACAAGTGGGAGTAATATAGATATCTTTTATAGGGGTATAGACGGACCGCGTAAACCGTCGCCGTCCATGGACCATAGCCGATGGTCCATTGCCTGCTACGCCTGTAAGACGGGGTATAATAATAAGCATTTCCCTTTATAGGGGGGTACGTGGGGATATTAATTCAGTGTTATATTATATATGGCCGCCTCCTACTCCATCTTCAGACTCTTCACCGGATCGGCTAAGGCTGCCTTAATAGATTGGAAGCTGACAGTAATTAAAGTAATGCTGAGCGCCAGCAGGGCGGCAATAATAAATACCCATGGCCCAATGGCAATACGGTATTCGTATTTTTCCAGCCAGCCCTGTAAAAAGTACAGCGCCACCGGCGTGGCAATACAGCAGCTAATGCCTACCAGCCATACAAAGTCTTTGGATAATAACAGCCATACCTGGGTTACAGAAGCGCCCAGCACTTTACGAACCCCTATTTCCTTCGTACGCTGTTCTGCTATATAGGCGGCCAGCCCAAACAATCCCAGGCAGGAGATCACAATAGCCAGCACGGCCAGGATGCCGGACAGCTTGCCCATAAGCAGCTCCTGCTGGAACATGCCATTGTACTGTTCATTGGCAAAATCATATTTATAGGGAAAAGCAGGACTGTACTTATTAAATATCTTAGTGAGCTTGTCCACAGCGGTATGGGGATTTACGCCGGCGGACAGGCGGTACATCATATAACTGTTAGGCGTACCGCTGGGCATAAACATAGTAGGATCTGCCGCTGCAAAGGGCGACGCCATTAAAGCATCCTTTACCACGCCAATGATCCTGCGCTTTTTATCATCAAAAGTGATCAGCTGGTTCAGGGGCGCGGTTAAGCGCAGCCTTTTTACTGCGGCCTCATTTAACAGCACATCCAGCGAATCGGAGGGGTAATAACCGGTAAAATCCCGCCCGCTTTTCAGCTGCATGCCCATGGTCTTAAAATAGTCGGCAGCTACTTCTATCACGCCCATTTCTACGGTTTCACCGGCATTTTTACCCGGCCAGCTATCCAGGTCAGAATGCCACTCTATCCAGGTGGTTGGGCTGGAGGCGTTAGTAACGGATTGCACTACCCTGCTTCTCAGCAGCTCGTCCTTCAATGCGGTATAATTTAGCCACAGGTCTTTATTTACATTCGTGGTCATTAGCTGGTCCACCTCATAACCTGCTGGCCGGTCTTTGGCATATTGCACCTGGCGGTACACCACAATGGTGCTGATAATAAGCGCTACCGAACAGCTGAACTGTACTACTACCAGCACTTTCCGGGAAAATACCGCAGACCTGCCGGACTGCACTACCCCTTTTAATGTTTTAACGGCGTTAAAGGAAGAAAGATGAAAAGCCGGGCGGCTGGCAGCCAGCAAACCAATTAATATCCCGCCCCCGGTTACCAGCAACCAGAAAATAAAGCTGTTGTAAGGTATGCGGATGGTGCTGGCGGTTAATGCATTAAAAGCAGGTAATGCCAGCAGCACTAACAGCAACGCTAGTACGAATGCAAAAAAGGTTAGCAGGAAAGATTCTGTAAGGAACTGCAGGATGAGCGCATTCCTATGTGAGCCAATTGCTTTGCGGATGCCCACTTCCTTTCCCCTTTTGGCGGAGCGGGCCGTGGTAAGGTTTATAAAGTTGATACAGGCTATCAGTAACACCAAACCTCCGATAACACTGAAAATGTGCACATATTCAATAAAACCGCCGGCCACTTTCCCATTTTTATACTGGCTGTATAAATGCCGGTCCTGGAAAGGCGTCAGGATCACATCGGAGTTTTTGGCATTAGGACTATCCTCGCTTTTTTCAATGTCTTTTATTTTAGCGGCCACCTTCGCCAGGTTCACACCAGGCCGCAGCTTTACAAACTGCTGAAAGCTGTTTCCCGTAAAGCTACCGTTACGTGCTTCCTTTACATAATCCCGGGTTTGCTCATAATAACTGAAAGGCACCACGTATTTAAACTGGAAGGTGGCATTGGCCGGCAGGTCTTTGAGGATGCCGGTCACTTTCAGATCATGCTGGTTATCTATACGCACTATTTTGCCTACGGCATTTTGATTGCCGAATAATGCTTTGGCGGTAGATTCCGTGAGCACGATTGAAAAAGGTTCTTTTAACACGCCGTTGGCCGTACCTTCCAGCAGGGGGAATTTAAATATTTTCAGGAAGTCGCTGCCGGCTACTGCGCCCCGCAGATACATCTTCTGCTCCCCGGCCATTAGCCCATGAGGCCCCATCCAGTCTGTTTCTGACAGGTTTTCAATTTCAGGGATAGTGTTGCGGAGCACATCGGCCAGCTTCAGGGAAGTAGTGTTGAAGGTAAGTATCTCACCATTGCTGTTAAAATTGCGCTGTACCTGGTAAATGCGCTCATGATCGGGCAGAAATTTATCGTAAGTGTATTCCTTATATACCCATAATGCTATCAGCAGCGTAACGGCCATACCCATGGCCAGGCCCAGGATATTAATAGCGCTGTACCCCTTATTATTGACCAGCTGCCGCCACGCAATTTTAAGATAGTTGGAGATCATGGGTAAGTTGTTTATCCGGGCAGGGCGCTAAGAAGGTGCCAGATAAACAGGCAGCTGGAAGTCAGTGTTTTAGATATTTGGAAGTGTCATGAACTGTCCGGTTTTGATACAAGGGGTGTCCGCTTACGCGTGCCACACCTTTGAAGTATGGCACACCTAAATATATTACGCTTCTTCCTTTGCCTTTTCCTTCACCACCACCAGGTCCGACATTTTTACGTTCATAGGTAAATTGCCGATCTTTACGATCACCCGCTTGTCACGGATCTCCAGCACCTTACCTACCTGGTTATTGGTAATGATCTTTACCTGGTCGCCTACCTTACACTGCCCGCCTATTTCCTGGAACTTATCATTGATCTTTTTCTCCTGTTTTTCGTTGATCTGTTTTTCGCGTTTGCGGAACAGCAGGGCCTCTGCCTGTTTCAGCACTTTCTGCTTATCATCGGTACGCTTCCACTCCACTACTATCTGCTTCATTTTGCGTTCCATATCTTTCAGGTACTGCAGCTCATCTTCCCGGATCTTGTTCTGCAGCTTTAACACGGCCTGCTCCTGCTTCTGGCGTTCTTTGTCGGACAGGATCTCGTATTCCTTTTTCAGGCGTTCGTTCTCCTTTAGCAGCTTTTGCAGGTCCTTTTCTTTTTGCTCTACTTTTTGCAGGTCCTGCTCTGCTTTATTCAGCAGCTTGTCCAGCCGGAAGTGGCCTTCATCCACCAGCTTGCGGGCGCGGTTTATGAGCCCGGGATCCAGGCCTATGCGCTGCGCAATAGAAAAGGTGTAGGAGCTGCCGGGTTTACCCACCATCAGCTTGTACATGGGCAGCAGGTTTTGCTCATCAAACCCCATGGCGCCGTTAATAATGCCCTTTACCTTGTTGGCCATTATTTTCAGGTTCAGGTAGTGTGTGGTTACAATACCAAAGGAGTGCTTGCGCGCCAGCTCTTCCATGATCACTTCTGCAAAAGCCCCACCCAGGTTGGGATCAGAGCCGCTGCCCAGTTCATCTATAAAAAACAGCGTTTTGCCGTTAGCGTTCTCCATGAAGTACTTCATGTTCTTCAGGTGAGAGCTGTAGGTGCTTAGCTCAAATTCCAGCGACTGCGTATCGCCAATGTGGATCATGAGCTGCCGGAAAATACCCAGCTGCGAGGTGGGGTGCACCGGCACCAGCAAACCGGCCTGCAGCATGAGCTGTATAAGACCTACTGTTTTCAGCGTTACTGTTTTACCACCGGCGTTAGGGCCGCTGATCACCAGGATGTGCTGGTCCTTATCCAGGGTAACGTTAATGGGTATAGTAGGTTTGCTGTTCTTACGGTTGTATAGTAACAGCAGCGGGTGGTACGCATCTACCAGATGCACCTGCGAGTGGGCGGTGATCATGGGAAAGTTACCATCCATATCCAGCGCCAGCCGGGCTTTAGCACGTATAAAATCGTACAGGCCCAGTATGTCGTGGTAATTAGTGAGCAAAGGTGCATACTGGCTTAAAGCAGCAGTAAGGTTGCGCAGTATGCGGTATACTTCCTTCTCCTCTTCCCTTTCCAGGGAAAACACTTCGTTATTGATCTCAATGGTTTCTTCCGGCTCAATGAAGGAGGTTTTGCGGGTATCGGATTCCCCGTGCAAAATGCCTTTTACCATGCGTTTATGCTCTGCAAAAACAGCCACCACGCGGCGGGTATTCAAGAAAGCTTCTTCAATATCTGCCAGGTAACCTTGTTTGTTCAGCTTTTGCAGGATACGGTCAAACACGCGGCGCAGCTCCGTACGTTTACGGAATAACGACATGCGGATCTTCGCCAGCTCCGGGGTGGCGTTATCACGCACCTGCCCGGCATCATCCAGCACCTCATCTATCAACGCCGTTATCTTTTTCTCATAATGGGTGTGGGCAATTACTTCGTGCATGCCGGCGTACTGGATCCGGCGGTCGTGATCAAAAAAGCGGAAAATGCCGTGCATGATCTCTGCCAGCTTGCGTATCTGCATCAGCTGATCTTCCTTTAATACCGCACCTTGTATACTCAGTAAACGCAGTTCTGTTTTCAGGTTCAGCACCGGATCATTCGGGAAGTATTCCTGTAATAATAAAAGCTGTTTATACTCGTGCGCCTGTTGCAGGGCCGACCGCACATAGTCAATATGTGTATGCAGCCGTAATTCCTCTGCCATTTGTTTGCCCAGCTCCGTTTTGCAATGCTCTTTTAATAAAGCCTGTATTTTGTCAAACTCCAATTGCACCAGGGCCGAATCGGGAAAATATTTCATGTAAAATCGTTCGTCTTTTTATTGTCAGATGGAACAAACCGGCAAAGATCCACCCGTTGTTTCATCCCGTTGTATCTAAAAGAATGTTAAAGTTACTTAACTTGGCCGTTCTAAGCATCGCTATTGTTGTAATTTACGTATCTGGAGTAAAATTTTTATGTTACGATATGCCTTGTTAAGTGGTTTGCTGGCGGTTACGATGGCTGCCTGCGCCCAAAATGGACCCACCGGTACGGAAAAAGTTCCCGATGATATGGACACATCCAATATTTCCCAGGTAGAAAAAGCCACTTTTGGCGGCGGTTGTTTCTGGTGTACGGAAGCACAGTTCCAATACCTGGATGGCGTAGTAAAGGTAGAATCCGGTTATGCCGGGGGCACAGTGGCCAACCCTACCTATGAAGAAGTATGCACCGGCACCACCGGCCATGCAGAAGTGATCCAGGTTACCTACGACCCGTCTAAAGTAAGCTATGAGGAGCTGTTACAGGCTTTCTGGCAAAGCCATGACCCTACCCAGCTGAACCGGCAGGGGAATGATGTGGGTACGCAGTACCGCTCTGTTATTTTTTATCATAATGAGGATCAGCACAAAAAAGCGGAGTACTACAAACAAAAGCTGCAGGAATCCGGCGCTTATGACAAACCGGTGGTAACGGAAATTGCACCCTTAACTAATTTCTATGCGGCGGAAGATTATCATCAGAACTATTATAATCAAAACGGGTCACAGCCTTATTGTACGTATGTGATAAAACCCAAGCTGGAGAAATTCAGGAAAGCCTTTAAGGATAAGCTGAAACATTGATCCCGCATAAAAAAGATTTCACAGCCGCTACGCATAAACGTAGCGGCTTTTTACTTCAGGAACATCCCTCCCCTTACCCGCCTCCCTCACTCCCATTTAGATACAATTTAAAAAAATACATCAAGAGTTGCCGAATGTTAAAAACAGTGTCAATAAAACAATAAAATAGTAACTTGACGGAGTAATTAGCTGTTACCACTTACCACGTTTTAAAAAACTGAACAATCTATGCTTGAGCAGTCTACCACTACTACTGGGAGCATCTACAGCGCCATTGAAGAAAAGACCATAGATCTTTGTCTGCGGAAGGGTATGATAGAAGGCATAAAGTATTACTGGAAGGAAAAAAATCAGCAAACAGGCATCAGACAATCCTTACGCCTGGCCAAAGAAGATGTGGAAACCTTATTGCGCACCCGTGGCCTGCGCGATGCTGTAAGACAACCAAAGAACAAAACATGGCTGGTGATGGTGGGCATCATCCTGCTAAGTATTGCTGTGGCCATTTACTTTTATTTCAGGGCCCAGGTACATTAACCCATCTTCACAGAAGTCATTGTAAAAGATCCCATTACTACCTTGTCATTAAAGAACACAGGCTGATCTTTTGCGCCCTGCAGTCCCAGTGTGTACAACAGCGGGTAATAGTGATCCGGTGTGGGAATGGCCAGTTTGGCGGACTTGCTTAACTGTTCATAATGGATCAGCGCCTGGTGGTTACCTTCTATTATATTCTTCTTAAACAATTCATTCATTTCAACAGACCAGTCAAAGGCAAACTCCGGGGTATCCATTTTATCCCAGGCTGCCATGCGCAGGTTATGCACCATGTTACCGCTGCCCATGATCAATACGCCTTTTTTGCGTAAGGCGGCCAGCTCCTTAGCCAGCTCATAGTGGTAAGCCGGTGGCTGGTGGTAGTCTATGCTTAACTGCAGCACGGGTATGTTGGCGTTGGGGTACATGTGCCGTACAATGGTCCAGGTGCCGTGATCCAGGCCCCAGTCGTGATCCAGTCCTACATGTGTTTTAGTGATCAGCTGCTGCGTAGCGGCGGCCAGCTCCGGGCTGCCCGGGGCCGGGTATTGCACGGCGTGCAGCTCCGGTGGAAAACCGCCAAAATCATGAATGGTTTTGGGATGTTCCATGGCGGTGATATGCGTGCCTCTTGTAAGCCAGTGTGCAGATATTACCAGTACGGCTGCCGGCGTGGGGATCTCTTTCCCCATTTGCGCCCAGCGCTGGCTAAAGGCATTATCTTCAATACCGTTCATGGGGGAACCATGCCCTACAAATAACACCGGCATGATAGTATCCTGTTCGTTCAGCCCATTGGTAAAGTTCCTGAACGATTGTAATGAGATCATAGCTGCTGCTCCTCCTATTAATTTCCCTATAAAATCTTTTCTTTTCAAAGGGATAATGTTATGGTTTTTACCCTGCAAAGGTACGCCTAAAACGCGGGTGCAATGTAACAGCTAACCTGGAGGTAAGCAGGGCAGCTTACTCTGCCCGCAGGCTCTTGACCGGGTTGGCTACTGCTGCTTTAATGGCCTTCATGCTTACGGTAACCAGGGCTATGAGCACAGCTATCAGGCCGGCCAGTAAAAAGGTCCACCAGTTAAGGTGAATGCGGTAGGCAAAATCCTGTAACCACCGTTCCATAGCCAGCCAGGCCACGGGAAAAGCTATCAGCGCAGCTATTAATACCAGCTGCAGGAAGTCTTTGGACAGCATGGCCACTATGCGCTGTGAGCTGGCGCCTAACACCTTGCGGATGCCTATTTCCTTTACCCGCTGCTCTGCAGCATAGGTAGCCAGTCCAAACAAACCCAGGCAGGCGATCAGGATGGCCAGCACTGCTGCCAGCAGGAAGATGGTTTCCCGTATCCTATCCTCCCGGTAAAACAGCTCCCATTGTTTATCCAGGAAATGGTATTCAAATAAATGTTCGGGGTCTATATTCCGCAAGATGGCATTCATTTTTGCCATGGTAGCTTCTGTATTCCCCGCAGCAATGCGGGCGGTAAAATAGTCGGGGCCATGAATGGGATTAGTGGTAAAACCCAGCACCATGGGGGCTAAGGGCGTATGTAAGGATTGAAAGTTAAAGTCTTTTACAATGCCTACCACTCTTACCTGCAAACGTACCTCCTCCGGGTCCTCGCCAAAATTAACCGTAGGTATATCCAGCAGCTGCTCCCCGGGTGTGATGATACCCAGCTCCCTGGCGGCGGTTTCATTTATAATTACGGACAGGGAATCTCCTTTACCTTCCCTGAAATTACGCCCCTGCAGCAGCTTTATCTGGTAAGTATTCAGGAAACTGTCATCCACCCCTAAGTAGTACATATCATTTCCCCCGGTTACAGCGGTATGCTCATTCCTTACTTTTATTTTAGGCAGGCTTTTCCACTCGCCCGGCACGCGCGAGCTTACGGATACAGCCTGCAACTGCGGCAGCCGGGCAAATTCATTTTTAATAACAGCTGCGCTGCGTCCTATTTTGCGGCTGTTAATATCCACTACCAGCAGCTGCGTTTTGTTAAAGCCCATGTCTTTGGTACTTACATATTTCATTTGCTGGTACACTACCATGGTAGCAATGATCATAATAATGGACAGGGCAAACTGGAACACTACCAGCCCGCGGCGCAGCGGTATGCTGCCTTTTACGGCGGGCAGCTTGCTTTTTAGCAGCAATACCGGCCTTAAACGCGATTGGAAAAAAGCAGGGTACACGCCGGATAACAACGCCGCAGTAATGGCCGCGCCTATAACGCCTATCCATATACGGTGATCCGTACTGCCATCCAGCGCCAGCTGTTTTTCGGTAAAAGCATTGAAAGCGGGCAAGCAGGCTTTTACCAATACCAGGGCCAGGGTCAGCCCTACCAGCGTAACCAGCAATGCTTCTGCCATAAACTGCCCGGCCAGGTTGTAACGGGAGGCGCCGGCTACTTTACGTACACCAATTTCCTTAGCCCGGTTGGTAAAGCGCGCCGTGGTAAGATTTATATAATTGATACAGGCTATCAGTAATACAAATAATGCGATGATGGAAAACACGTACATATAGGCCAGGCTGCCTGTTTTACCCAGGTTGCCTTCAATATTATCAGAATAAAAATGAACGTTCTTTAAAGGCTGTAATGTAAGATGCAGCCCGCTTTTATTATCTGCCTGCCGGTTAGCGGCTACCAGCTGGTTCAGCTTAGCTTCCACGGCTTGCGGGTGTGTTTTGTTATCCAGCAGGGCAAACGAAACAAATTCATTGGCATTCCAGTTGGCCTGGGCCTTTTTGCCTTTGTCGCCGCCTATTAAGGTGGCTTCTGAAAATACGTAATCAAAGGTGAACTGTGTATTTACCGGCAGGTCTTTTAATACGCCTGTTATCAAATAAGGTAAACTATCTACCCGGTTGGCGCGGATGGTTTTGCCTATTACATCCGTAGTGCCAAACAGTTTCCGGGCGCCGGTTTCCGTAACCACTACAGTATGCGGTGCATTTAAAGCGGTCGCAGGATTGCCCTGCAATAACGGGAAGTCAAACACCTGCAGAAAGGCGCTGCTGACGGTCATAAAATCGCCATAGATCACGCGCACATTATCAGGTGATGCCATGTTGACCCGCCCCCAGTAACTGATGCGCGTTACCTTTTGTATCTCCGGGAATTGAGCAGCCGCGCTTTCAGATACCGGGTAACCCACATAGGCTACCTGGTTAGCCTTACCTTCAGGGCTGGTGCTGCTTTCCACGATGCGGTAAATGTTATTACTATGCGTGAAGAAGCGGTCAAATGTAAGCTCATCAAAAATATACAGGGATACCAGCAAAAAGCTGGTGAGGCCAATAGTTAAGCCGGCTACATTGATGAAGGAAAAGGTTTTGTGCTTCATCAGGTTACGCCAGGCTGTTTTAAAATGGTTACGGATCATAAGGCAAGCGTGTTAGCGAAGGCCAGCTAAGAAAGTGCCATATTAACAGCCCATTCTGCTTCAATGTATTACACCTGTGAGCATGATAAAAACTGTTCACTTCTGAACACCAGTGTTCGTTTTTATAGCCGCAACCACCTAAGTAATAATCATATTTTCGTACATTGCCAAGATGGAATCCAATACTTTCCTACTGTATGGCGCCTATGGCTATACCGGTGAATTAATTGCACGTTATGCTACACAATATGGGCTATCACCAATCCTGGCCGGCCGCCGTGCCGCTGCATTAGCCCCCTTAGCTGCCCAGCTGGGTTTGCCATATGTGGCCATTGACCTGGACGATACACCTGCCCTGCTGGCCGCACTGCGCCAGGTAAAGGTAGTGGTGAATGCTGCCGGTCCCTATAATTTTACTGCTAAACAAATGGTGGAAGCCTGCCTGCAAACCGGCACCCATTATGTGGACCTGAATGGCGACCTGGATATTTTTGAAATGATCCGGAAGTATGATGCTGCAGCCAAACAGGCAGACATCATGTTATTACCTGGCGCTGGTTTTGATGTGGTACCTACTGATTGCCTGGCACTGTTCCTGAAGAACAAGTTACCTGATGCGGTGGACCTGAAGCTGGCATTTACTATCCGCGGCAGCGGCCTTTCCCACGGCACTGCTGTTAACACGGTTCAAAAGCTGGGAGAACCGGGCGCCGCACGCCTTAACGGTCATATAGTAAGTGAGCCTGTGGGTAAAAAGGCCATGTGGGTGAGCTTTGGCGGCAAACCCATATTTGTGCTTAGCCTGCCCTGGGGCGATGTAGCTACGGCCGGCTACAGCACCGGCATTCCTAACATACGCGTCTATACTAATATGCCAATGATAGCTTATTGGTTATTAAAAGTACAGGTCCTCTTTAACTGGCTGTTGCGCAACCCCATTGTACGCAGCATTATTAAACGTAAAATAGACCGCGGCCCTGCCGGCCCGGGAGATGTAATGCGCACCCAGGCCACCAGCTATATGTGGGGCCAGGCTACCAACGCCAACGGACAAACGGTTACTGCGCGCCAGCGCACACCAGAAGCCTATGACCTTACGGCTTATGCCTCCTTACTTATTACACAGAAAATATTACAGGGAAATTTTACCGCAGGGTATCAGACACCAGCTATGGCTTATGGGGAGAACCTGGTGATGGAGCTGCCCAGGGTACAGCGGGAGGTGTTGTAAATGTGCGGATGTGTAGATGTGAAGATGGATCTGACATGGATGGAACCAGGGATTGACATGGAGAGAACATGAACAGGACATGGGATTAACCTGGGAGCGGCATGAGAGCGACACGGGAGTATCATGAGGTAAAGGCGTACTTAAAGTGTAGTAAAAGCGTTGGTAACACGGGAATGCACGTATGTGTGCAGGTGGAGGGGCGCGTTATTAATGCGCAGATGGATGGATGCGGAGCTTGTCATTTGCACATCTGCATATTTGCAAATATGCACATTAAAAAGGTTGCCCGTGCCCATAAAATCCATTAACTTCATAACGTAGCAATGCCACTGTAGATAACAACTGAACCGTGTAATTGTTTAACCTTAACCACATAAAATTCTAACCGTTATGACCTCCACCTCCCGCAGAGATGTATTGAAAACACTGGCTGTAGGCAGCAGCGTGCTCCTGCTTTCCCCTAACGTGCTGTTATCTGCCACCCGCCCTAAAAAAGACAAGCTGGGCGTAGCCCTGGTAGGCCTGGGTTATTACAGCACAGATCTGCTGGCCCCTGCCCTGCAGCAAACTAAGAACTGTTACCTGGCCGGTATTGTAACCGGCACCCCTTCCAAAGCAGAAGCCTGGAAAAAGAAATACAACATCCCAGACAAGAATATTTACAACTACCAAAGCTTTGACCAGATAGCCAATAACCCGGATATAGATGTGGTATACGTAGTGCTGCCGCCTTCTATGCACAAAGAATACGTGATACGCGCAGCCAATGCCGGCAAACATGTGTGGTGCGAAAAACCTATGGCCATTACGGAAAAGGAATGCCAGGAAATGATAACGGCATGCCGTAAAAATAAACGCTCGCTGGCAATAGGCTACCGCCTGCAGCACGAGCCCAATACACAGGAATACCGCCGCATTGTAAAAGAGCAATTGCTGGGCAAGGTAAAAGAAGTGAACTGCGCCGCCGGTTACCGGGATGACCGCACCAACCACTGGAAACAGATCAAAGCTATGGGCGGCGGCGTAATGTACGATATGGGCGTGTATGCCATACAGGGCGCACGCCTGGGCAGTGGTATGGAACCCATAGCCGTACTATCTGCACAAACCTCCACCACAAGGCCGGAGATCTATAAGAACGGGCTGGATGAAACCGCCATTGCCACACTGGAATTTCCCGGTGGTGTGCTGGCCCATATTAAAACCAGCTTTGGTGAAAATGTGAACTTCATGAACATTACCTGCGAAAAAGGCGATATTAAACTGGCGCCTTACTCCGGTTATAACGGCGTAAGGGGCAGCAGCCCTTTGGGCGAAATAAACCATCCTTATGAAGTGCCCTGGCAGCAGGCCAAACAAATGGATGATGATGCACAATCCATTATGCAGAAAAAGGCTATGCTGGTACCCGGTGAAGAAGGCCTGCGGGATATCCGTATTGTGGAAGCCATTTACCGGTCGGCCGGTAGTGGTAAAAGGGTGATGATATAATTATCAGGGGTAATCAATGCTTTCCCCAAACTTCTTTCCATCGCGCAAACGCTGATGGTCTGATCCAATAGCGGGCGAAATTGCCTTCATGCAAAGACAGAAGTTCAGTATCAACCGTTTCGGTAAATTTTGATTGATCTTTATCGGGGAGTGTTGCAGCCTTGATACGGATCAGCCTCTTAGCATCTTCCGGCGGTATGGCATTGGACACAATTTCGGTGACAAGACTACGAATATCTTCACGGTATTTCAGCCGGAACATATCTGGCTCACCCAATGATTGACGCAAGGCGGCATATCGAAGCGCCGAACGTTCATAAGCCCACATGAATACGTTTTTCAGTAATTCGACGCGATTGAGTTCATAAACTCCTAACATTCCCTGTACATAAAGGTCTTCGGGAACATCGACGAAAGCCAACGGGGCAAGATTATGTTTGTTCAGGGGTATATTGGCAGCCAGGCGCGCCACGCGTTTATTAACATCATCAAAAGGCTGGAGATACGGCAATTGCACCATAACAAAAAATGCCTGCTCAAAAGGATCTTGAATTTCTCCTGCTTTTTCGAGCAAGATCCCGAACATTTCTTCGATCTGCTGCGGTATGCTTAACGGTACAAAAACAGAATTACCAATCCCTACGCCGAAGCTACGTAACCGGCCTGAAGCGGCAGGATCGGATAACAAGTTGTTAGAGAGCAGCGCATGCAGGTTGGTGATCGTATAGCGGTTAAAACCGATTTCATCGGCTGCCTGCACAATGAATTCAATGGCGTCCTTATGGTTAAGGATCATTTGCGCTTCTGCCGCCGTTTTATCATCGGCAGCCTTGCCCTGCGAAATAAGCTGCTGCGTATCCAACAAGCTGTAAGTGTTTCCTTCCAGACGGCTTGAGTTCCAGGATAAGTCGATAAGAAGCCTTTGCAGAATTTCTTTGGCATAGGTTCCTGCTGGTTGATCCAACCGCATTGTCTTTCCTAATTCTGTGAGCTTACGCTTGTCATCCGGAGTAAGATAACTGTCAACATTCGGGCGATAAGAGAGCAAAAAATCCAGGTTATATCCTACAGGACGGCGAACAGAGCTAGGCCGCATAACTGCTTTTCGTATCTCTTTACCTTCATGTGATAAAGGAATAGGAACAATTTCCCCCTCTTGTACAGTTTCTTTAATTTCGATAGGAGATTGGACAAGATAATAGAGGGTCGCACGTGTTTTGCCGGACGTTGTGATAATCCCCATTTCCTTCAATTTGTTCAATCGTCTTTGCAAAGTGCGAAGCTCAATTTCCAACCCGGAAGCATCTTTCAAAGCCTCAAGTGAGGCTCCCGATTTGAACTGTTCAAAAGTTTTACGGATGATTTCCAACTCGTGACTAATATCAGCTTGGCTAGTTTTCATTACGACACATTACAATGGTTATTTGACGAATATACTAATTATATGTCGCAAAATGAGATATTACGACATATAAATTCGTTATTTGTCGTAATATCTCATTTTGCGACATTAATCCCGTTTAGCCTGAAAACTGATAGGCATCCAGCCACCATTGCAAAACCCGGCACGTATTTTAGGCTCCTTTTTATAAAAAGGAACACATGCCGCGTAGTACAACTGCCGCTGCCAGGCCCGTCAGCAAAAGCAAAGCAAAAAAGGCTGCTAAAACGCCTGTAAAAAGGAAGCTGCCAACAATACCCGCAGCCCCTAAAAGCGCGCCTAAAAAGCCATTCCCCGCAAATATAACGCCTATGCTGGCTACGCTGGCCGATCAGCCTTTTGACGATGCCGGCTGGGTGTATGAGATCAAATGGGATGGCTACCGTGCCCTGGCCCTTATGCACAAAAGCATGATGGAGCTGCGCTCCCGCAACAATAAATCTTTTAATGAACAATTTTACCCGGTGTATGAAGCCATCCAGGAATGGGGCATACAGGCTGTGGTGGATGGGGAAATTATTGTGATAGACGATAATGGCAAGGCGGATTTTAGCCTGCTGCAGGGCTGGCGCAGCGAGGCAGACGGCGCCCTGATCTATTATGTGTTTGACCTGCTGTGGCTGAACGGGCACGACCTTACCGGCCTGCCGCTTATTGAACGCAGAGCCTTGCTGGAACAGCTGGTACCCCCCAATGACATTATACGCCTGAGCGAAAGTTTTGCCACTTCCGGCACAGAATTTTTTGAGATAGTGAAGAAAATGGGACTGGAAGGCATTATAGCCAAAAGGGCGGATAGCCTGTATTTTCCCAACCAGCGCAGCAAAGACTGGCTGAAGATAAAGACCAGCCAGCGGCACGAAGTAGTGATCGGCGGTTACACCCGCAACAAAGACTCCCGCAAACCTTTCAGCGCCTTACTGGTAGGGCTGTACGAAAATGGTAAGCTGCAGTATACCGGTAAAATAGGTACCGGCTTTAATGATAAGCTGCAAAAACAATTACTGCAGCAGTTCAAACCTTTGGAGATAGCGAAATGCCCGTTCACCAGGGTGCCGGATATTAACAAGCCCTCCCGCTTCCGGCCCAACCCGCCGGAGGCTAAGGCCGTCTGGTTAAAACCCAAACTGGTATGCGAGGTAAGCTTTCGTGAAATGACCACTGACGGGGTAATGCGCCATCCTTCTTTTGAAGGGATGCGTGCAGATAAGGAGGCCATCCAGGTAGTGGAAGAGCAGGAAATACCGGCCAAAGCCAGGGTAAAAACAAAGGCCACAGCTACCGGCAAAAAGCTGCTGACACCAGCCGGTAAGGCTGTGCGTAAAACCATGCTGAACCCTACGGATAAAACCCAGGTGCGGCCGGTGGGCGGGCATGCGCTTAAATTCACCAACCTGGATAAGCTGTTCTGGCCAAAGGAAAAGATCACCAAACGGGATATGTTGAATTATTACTACCAGGTAGCGCCGTATATGCTGCCCTATATGAAAGACCGGCCACAATCTTTAAACCGGCACCCCAATGGTATTACCGGCAAAAGTTTTTACCAGAAAGATGTTACCGGCAAAGTGCCGGACTGGATAACCACCTTTCCCTACCACAGCGATATGGATGGCCGCGATAAAAATTTCCTGGTTTGCACGGATGAAGCCAGCCTGTTATACATTGCCTCTTTAGGCTGTATTGAAATGAACCCCTGGAGCAGCCGCATACAAATGCCCGATAACCCGGACTGGTGCCTGATAGACCTGGATCCGGACAAAACCACTTTTAACCAGGTAATTGAAGCAGCGCAGGTAACAAAAGAAATACTGGATGCAGCAGATGTGGCCTCTTATTGCAAAACATCCGGCTCTACGGGTTTGCATATTTACATTCCTTTAGGCGCTAAGTACACGTATGAACAATCCAAGGAATTTGCCCGGATAATTGCGAAGCTGGTGCAAAAAACCATTCCCGGTTTTACTACCATTGAAAGGGCTACGGCTAACCGTAACCGCAAAATGTATATTGATTTTCTGCAGAACCGCCCGCAGGCTACCCTGGCGGCTCCTTATGCCTTGCGGCCCAAACCCGGCGCCACCGTATCTATGCCGCTGCATTGGGAGGAAGTAAAAAAAGGATTGCAAATGAAAGACTTTACCATTCACAATGCAATGGACCGCCTGAAGCAGGAAGGCGACCTGTTTAAACCAGTTTTAGGTAAAGGCATTAATATGGAGAAGGCATTGAAAAAAATGCAAAACCTATATATGTAAGCGTTATACATTCATGCTTACGATCCTTGCAAATCCTACATCGCTGATAATATGCGGTCCGTACGGCCTGTCCACTAAATGGAACTTCACCGTTCTTCCTATATTCTCTTTGGCTTCATCCAACTGATCGAAATAAATTAAGGCTGAAAGTAATTCATCGCCCCGCTTGAATTGCACATGCGGTAATTCAGACACCGGGTGCAGTACGATAGTACCTGTTAACGTTTTTTCCACTTAATACACATTTTCAATGATAGCATGATCGCTCTCACCCACGATTTGTCCCCCTAACATTCAATACAGCTGGAAACTAATGTTTTTCCGCATTATTTCCATCACTATTTTGTACAGGCGGCTGAAATGTTAGGCTGGCACAGGCTGCTCCCCCATTAAATATCAAAGGATAAACCTATACTTGCAGCATAATTGTATGTTATGATAGAAGGTACGGATGTGCGTATTGGCAACCTGGTATGGTATTACGATTATAATATGACGGAGACGGTATTTCGCGTAGAAGGCATACTGGACGGGTATATACATAACACGCTGCTGCCCAGGAATAAATTACCGTTTAAGGATGTGCATCCTATTAAGCTGGAAACAGATCACCTGCTGGATTTTAATTTTTTGCAGGAAGAAGGTGTGCATCATAATATTTACGCGTATAAATATAACCGGCAGGATAGTATTTATGTGCGGGATGATGGTTATTCATTTCAACCGGTTGCATATTCAGCGGGCAGCGGGTTTGTAGCTTATGGCCGGCCGCTGGCGCATGTGCACCAGTTACAGAACCTGTTCTATGATATTACCCGGGAAGATATTTTTATTGAATAAAAAGTACAGGCTTTTTATTAACCCGCCACTCCCCTTTTACCGTTGCGCAATAATAAATAACCGTGGGAAAGGCAATAACACGGTACCGTTCGCATTAATAGTGTACGCCCTTTCAAGAGCGGCCTGGTATTGATCCAGAAAAGCGCTCCGCTCTGTATTGTTCAGCGGATCCAGGAAAGGACGAAGTCCCGTGCTTTTGAACCACTCCACTATTGCAGCTGCACCGCCTTCCAGCACATGATAATAAGTGGTACGCCATATATCAAGGCCGGATACCTGGTGGTGTAATTGCTCATAATACCATTGCGCATCATGCCGGGCTAAATGCGCGATGCCGGAAAGTTTTTGCGCCCAGGGGCCCTGTGCGGCTGTTTCACGCATTAAGCGGTGGGCGGGTTCGTCCAGGTTATCCGGTACCTGCACGGCCAGGCTTCCGCCCGGCGTTAGCTTGCAGATAAGCGCGGGAAACAGGGAAGCATGATCCGGTACCCATTGCAATGCAGCATTTGCCAGTATAACATCAAAAGACCCCTGCTGCTTCCAGTCAGTTATATCAGCTATCTCAAAATGTACTTCCGGCAAGCGCTTTCGCGCGGCACCGATCATATTGACCGAACTATCCATGCCGGTGATCAATGCCCCCGGGTATTGATCTTTTAATAGCTGGGTTGAGTTACCGGGCCCGCAGCCAATATCCGCGGCAGTATTCACCTTTATTGCTGGAATGTGTGCCAGCAGATCCAGCACCGGACGATTCCGTTCCTGCTCAAATTTTGAGTACTGATCAGATGACCAGGTATCAGCATTGTTTCCGGACATTCTTGAAGAATTTGGGTATTGCAAATATAAACCATCTGATTACGCGGTTAACGGCAACAATACCGTGGCACTGTTGTTGAGCAACAACCGGAAAATATCTTTATGAACAGGGATATAACCGGAAAAACAATTGTGATCACCGGCGCTTCCAGCGGCGCTGGCAGGGCTGCTGCGGTGGAGCTGGCTGCCAGCAGGCCCTCACTGGTACTGGCAGGCAGAAATACTGTTTCGCTGGAAGAAGTGGCTGAAGAATGCAGGGAATTTGGTGCAGATGTACTGGTAGTGCCTACGGATGTAACCGATGCTGCTGCCATGAAAAAGCTGGCTGCAACGGCCCATGACTGGGGTTTAGGTATAGATGTATGGATCAATAACGCCGGTGTGCTGGCAGCAGGTGATTTTGATGAAACACCCCTGGAAGTGCATAACCAGGTAGTAGCCACCAACCTGCTGGGTTATATGAGCGGCGTGCATGCAGTACTGCCTTATTTTAAGCAGCAGCGCCATGGTATTATCATCAATAACATTTCCATTGGCGGTTATTTGCCGGTGCCTTATAGCGCCGGGTATACAGCCAGCAAGTTCGGGCTGCGCGGCTTTTCAGAGGCGCTTAAAGGCGAGCTTAGCCCATGGCCGGAGATCTATGTTTGCGACCTCTTTCCCCATTTCCTGAATACGCCGGGCATGCTGCATGCAGGTAATTATACTGGCAAAGTATTAAAGCCTGCACCACCAGTACAAGACCCGGTTAAAGTGGCCAGGTCCATTGCCGCACTTATTAAAGATCCAAAGCCGGCCAGCTATACCCTTCCTTCGCTGATATTTAAAGCAGCACATAGCGCATTCCCCGGATTGACCACAAAAATCACCGGTATGGTAATACGTAAATACTTTAGCTTAGCAGAACCCATTGCCCGCACAAATGGCAACCTCTTTAATACGGTGGATTATGGCATGAGCACCAAGGGAGTTTTCCCGGCTGCTGCCACTATCAATAAAGCAAGGCGCAAAGCAACAGCAATGGGTTTCCTGGCAGGTTTTGCCATCGGCATTTATTTGTTGTCAAAAGGGAGCTCAAAATAAAAGCGGTTTAAAATGATTGCATATCACAGCAGGACAACAGGCATTTTATGTACCTGCTTTGTCCTTTTTTTTGCTGCCTGCTCTACCCCAAAAAGAGGATTATTTACAAAACAAACAGCCCATGAGCAATACGCCAGCCGCCTTACTGATGCCGGCCTTGCCGGCAGCGCCCTGGGCAGCTTATGGTTTGCTGCAGCGGAAAAGGCCCTGGCACGCCCGCTAAGCATTACTTTACCTTATAAGGAAACCGGCTATTTTGCAGCAGAGAAACCGGATGCAGCAGGTTACCTGTTCCCGGCCCACCGGGGTGATGTGCTAAAGATTGCCATAAACGGGAAAGCGACCGGCAGCTTCAAAATTTTTGCAGACCTGTGGCAGCCGGCAGCTGCTAATGAGAAACCTACCCTGCTGGCAGCAGCAGATACCACTTCCTGGACCCTGCTGCATGAAGTAAAGGCTGATGGCCGTTTTTTACTGCGCCTGCAACCTGAATTATTACGCAGCGGTGAATATACCGTTACTATTACTACTGCGCCCTCCTTAGCGTTCCCGGTGCCGGGCAGCACACAGCCCCGTATTGGCAGCTTCTGGGGCGCTAACCGGGATGGTGGTACCCGCAGCCACGAAGGCATTGATATTTTCGGCAAATTCAGAACACCGGTTATATCAGCAGCCAATGGTTTTATCAGCAGCACCCGTGAAAACAAACTGGGAGGCAGGGTCATCTTCCTGAACCCTGATGGAAAACCTTACAGCTTATACTATGCCCATCTTGATTCAGTACTGGTACGCGAAGGACAAAAAGTAAAGCTGGGCGATACCATTGGTTTAATGGGGAATACCGGTAATGCCCGCAACACGGCTACCCATCTGCATTTTGGCATTTATACCAATGGCGGCGCCATAGACCCGCTTCCTTTTTTGAACAGGGACCGGCCTGCACCTGCTGAAGTAACAGCAGCTACAGCCCTGCTACAGCATATCATCCGCAATACCAGCGCCACCACCCTGCTTGCATCTCCTGTAAAGAACAGTACACTCATAGAAAAACTGCCAGCCAACCGGGTAATGCAGGTAATGGCTGCTACCGGCAGCTGGTATAAAGTAACATTGCCTGACAGCCGGGAAGGATTTGTGGAGAGCAAAACAGTATCTGCACAGCCTTATAAAAAGCAGCTGGCTAAAAATGCTACCCCTTTGCTGGATGCACCTGATACCACAGCAGCAGTTAAGATCACCATTCCTGCAGGCGCTGATATGGATATTTTAGGTGAGCAGGGCACTTACCGGTTTATAACATACGGGGAGCAAAAAGGCTGGGTGCAGCTGTAAATAGTGTAATGAGCAAAACAGCCTATACTAAATACTTTTCCCTGATAAAATTGCAATGATGCTGGTTATGCCCCACTGCCATCCAGCCTAAGCTGCGGGCGGAGTAAATTATTTTCTTGTCCGGGAAATCTTTAAAATCCAGCATTGCCGGGGTCATGCTGCTGAACAGGCTTATAGTTGCATCGCGGATGGTTATCAGCTCATCCCGTATATCCGCCAGGGTACGGTTAGCCGCATGAAAATCTTTAGAATAGGTATCCCCTGCCGGTGGCACTTCCAGGTCAACATCTATTTGCCGGGAGTAACAAAAAGCTTTGTAGGCATAGTAGCGTTCATCATCGGCCATGTGAATAAAAACCTGCTTTATTGTCCATTTGTCTTCCGCGTATTTAAAATTTTCTTTTGATAAAGGAATGGAGCTGATCAGGTCAAGCATCTGCTGTTTATTATGCTGCAAAGCTGCTATCAGGTCATCGCCAGGGGCCAGGTTAAAAAAGTAAGGATACCAGGCAGGTGCATCATCTACATTTGGACGGCCGATCTTTAACATATAGGTTTGAAATTGACGGGATAAATTTAGTACATACCCCTTTACTATTAAAGTGTTATACAGGAATAGATGTAAATAATACCTTTCTGCTTTTTCGGGAAAAAACTTATATTCGCCTCAACGAACAATGAAGAGATTACCGTGGTGTAATTATCAACCAATTAGCTTAAATCGTATAGAAGAATTTCCTGTACTTATTATAATTGCTATATATAAGCACAATACAGTGATCATTTGCCTTTGTCCAAGATCTAATCCGCCAATACCGGAATGATACCTTATGGAATTCGCTTACATAAATTAATACTATGAAATTTTTTACGACGATGTGCGTATGCATCTTCATGGTTTGCCGTGTGCAGGCGCAAACAGACATGGATGCTATTAGCTGAATAAAAATGTGCTGTGCGTGGGCGGCATGTACAGTCATAACAGCTGGAAGAACTACTGGGAAGGCACCTATAAAAGGGACAATGAAAACCTGGGTACCGTTAACACGCAAATGATGGGGATAATGGGCAACTATGGCATTACCAGCAAATTAAATGTGCTGTTTAACCTGCCCTATGTGCAAACCAAAGCTACCAATGGCACCCTGAAAGGCCTGAAGGGCGTGCAGGATCTTGGACTTTCCGTGAAATATAAGATCCATACTTTCCCCCTTGGAAAAAAGGGGAAGTTAGCTGCTTTTGCCATCGGCAATTTCTCGTTCCCGCTCACGAATTATGTAGCTGACTTTTTACCTATGTCTATTGGGCTTCACAGCAAGAACCTCACTTTCAGGGGCATGCTTGATTACCAGCTTAGTAAATTCTTTATCACTGCATCCGGATATTATACTTTAAGAAGCAATATTAAGATAGACCGTAACTCTTATTATGATACGGAAATGCATCTTACCAACGAGGTGGATATGCCCAATATGGCCGGCTTTAATGCAAGAGCAGGTTACAGAAGCCGTACGTGGATAGCAGAAGCAGTTTTGGATAATATGAATACGCTGGGCGGTTTTGATATCCGGAAGAATGATATGCCATTCCCAAGCAATAAAATGAATGCCACCATGACCGGCGTTAATTTCAAATATTCATTTGCCAAAGCCCTTCGCGGCCTTGAGTTAACAGCCGGCGCAAAGTATACGGTAGCAGGCAGGAATGTGGGCCAGGCCACTATAGTGAACGGCGGCGTTTTTTACCTGATGGACTTTTCAAAAAAACATGCAACTTATGAAAACTAATCTTACCTATAAATTACTGATGGTAACGGTGCTTAGCGGCCTGGTATACGGGTCGTGCTCAAAGGACCTGAATGACCGCTCCGAAAGTTATCCTGCACTAACCCCCGCCAGCATTGACCTGGATGCCGGTACCTGGAAACCTGTGCTGCTGACCGCACCCGGCGAATTTGCCGTTGCAGCGCCGGTGGCCACCACTACCCCAGCCTATGTAGCGGAGCTGAATGAAATAAAAGGTTTGCAGCGCAACCTTAGCGGCAACGATAAAAAGATCATTAAATACTGGAGCGCCGGCGCGGTATTAAGGTGGAACGAAATATTACGCGAGCTGGTAGCAAAATATAATTTACCTCCTTATCAGAATCCGGATGACACGTATCCTGCACCCAGTGCAGCTAACCCGTTTGCCTATCCTTATTTTCCGTTTGCCAATCCGCCCTATGCAGCGCGGGCCTATGCCTATGTAAGCGCGGCCCAGTATGATGCGCTGGTAGCAACCTGGCATTATAAGAAATTATACAACCGTGCAGCGCCTTATAAAGTAGATTCACTGGTACAGGCCCTGGTTCCAAAGTCGGACCTGCCCTCTTACCCCAGTGAAGATGCTGCAGTTGCAGGAGCTGCTATAGAAATGCTGAAATTGTTATTCCCCGGCGAGGTGGCTTACATTCAGCAAAAAGCCGATGAACACAAACGGTACCGGATTATGGCGGGGGCTAATGTGCGCAGCGAAATTGAGGCCGGTGAGGCATTGGGCAGGCTGGTGGCGCAAAAATTCTCTGCCAGGGGAAGAGCCGACCGTGCAGGGCAAGCCATCGGCAATCCTGACCTATGGAGAAAACTGGAAACAGATACGGAAGCAAAAGGAGAGGTTTGCTGGTTTAGCCTTGAATCGCCCAAAAGGCCGCCCATGCTGCCGTTGTTTTCAAAAGTAAAAGGCTTTTTATGCGATTCAATGGATATTATTAATATGCGCCCGGCGCCGCCGCCCTCCACCTCTTCACAGCAGTTTAAAGAGGAAACAGAAGAAGTGTTATACTACAGCCAACATGCTACCCGCGACCGTTTGCGCATTGTGCATTTCTGGGCCGATGGCGCCGGCACCTACACTCCTGCCGGCCACTGGGATGCCATTGCAGCCGATGAATTTGTAAAAGAGGGCTACAGCGAAGTAAGATGGGCCAGGAACTTTGCGCTGATCAATATGGCATTAATGGATGCTGCTATTGCCTGCTGGGATGCGAAATATTTTTATTTCAATCCCAGACCTTCGCAGTCAAATTCAAATATTAAAACATTAACGGGCGTACCTAATTTCCCTTCTTATACATCCGGCCACTCCACGTTCAGCGCTGCGGCGGCCACTGTGTTAACGCACCTGCTGCCTGACAGGGGATCCAAATTCAATGACATGGCTACAGAAGCTTCTATGTCGCGCTTATACGGCGCTATCCATTACCGGAGTGATTGTACGGTGGGGCTGGAAAACGGTAAAAAAGTGGGTGAGCGTGCTGTGTTAAGGGCGCAGACAGATGGGGCGGAATAAGCTGAAAGCGTAAAGCGTAAAGCATAAAGCTTAATGCTACGGGCATATGATCACTTCAAAAAAAGTTGGTAGCCTGCAGCTTCGGGCTTTATGCTTTATGCTTTACGCTTTACGCTTTTTGCTTTCAGCTCTTTATATTTGCTGCTGTTTCCCACATTATAATATGAATGAACAGGAACGCACACCGCCGGGTATCAGCATTATTGAAGGAATAACTGTTTTCAATGAAAAGGGTATTAATATGGAGGATTACGCCCCCATGATCAATAAACCCTTCCGTGCAGAAACCGGCGGCTTCTTTCTTGTTACCAGCGGCGCTATGCGGCTGCAATGCAATCTTGAAACCCTTACCTGCACCCAGGGCTGCATGTACTTCATTATCCAGGGGTTTATTTATACTATTGAAGACATTTCTGAAGATTGCAATTTTACCGGTATTACCATGGACACTGATTTTCTCCTGAAAAGCGGGATCCACGTTACTGGTAGTGAACTGTTCCAGATGACCGCCTCCGGCATCAGTCATCAGTACAACATTAATAACAGGGAGGTGGAAATGATCACCACTATGCTGGATATATTAACCGCCAAACTTACCAATAGTGATCCCCTTCATTTTCAGAAAGAGGTGATCCAGCATCAGCTCATGGCATTGCTTTATGAAACCGGGTCTGTTTTCAGGAAGTACAACGATTTTCAATCCATAAAACTTAACCGAAAAGAAGATCTTACGGCCAGGTTCCTGGACCTTTTACGGCTGCATGTTAAAAGTGAGCGCAGCCTTCAGTTCTATGCCAGCCGCCTGTCTGTAACAACCGGTCATCTTACAAAGGTTATTAAACAGGTGATCGGCAAACCGGCAGGTGAGCTGATAGATACAGCGGTGATAACGGAGGCCCAGATACTGCTTAGCAACCCCGCAGTGAGTGTGGCGCAGGCAGCAGAAGAGCTGCAGTTCAGCGACCAATCCTTTTTTGGAAAATACTTTAAAAAACACACCGGCCTCTCTCCTTCCACTTATAAGCAGACCGTTAAAAACGGAAAAAATAACCTGTTTTGACCAATTTTGGCTGTAATCAGACCTTTTACACCCTTCTTTTTTTATCCAATTTTGCATCGTCAGTTCCTTATTCAACTGACCTGTGAGAAATGGGTAACAGCTTATCAGGTAAAATTGCGCTTGTTGTTGATGGAACCAGTTATGTAGGTAAAGGCATTGTGCAGGCTTTTCTTGAAGAAAATGCAACGGTAGTGGTACCGGCTTCCAGTGTAAGTGATATTGCCGGCTTAAAGGCCGCGCTGCAAAGCGTTCCGCAGGATAAACTGGTTACCTTTCTCACAGATATAGCAGACTATGCGAAGGTGAAGGATTATGCGGATATGCTCTATAACCAGTTTAAACGTATAGACCTGGCCGTTACCTATATAAATGCCAGCCGCAATACCCGCTCTTTCCTGCAAACTGATATTGAAGAATGGCAAACAATGGGTAACAGCCTTACTGCTTACTTTGCAGCCAGCAGGGCACTGTTCACCTTAATGCAGGACCCCGGCAGCATGTACATTACCATGAGTAATGCAGCACACCTTGCACGCAGGCCGCATACCGGCCTGCACCACCTTTCCAGCCTGTTTCAAATGGAAATTGCAGGCCTGTTTGCGCGGGAAAAACACAAGATCAAAACCAGGTACCATCATGTGTATATTGAAAATGTTATTGCTCCTGTAATGGTAGGGCAATTCATTATAAAACTGTACTGTGGCCAGGCAGCAGCGCCAGAGAAAATATTCCAATGCTGCGTTACTAAAACTTTTCATAACGAAATAATACAGGCTATACTGAAGGATTAAGCTATGTCATTACACAGCTGCCGTACTATACTCCGCTATGGAGCGGTTATACTATTGCCTGTGAGGTAGCGTAACACTAAATATTTAATTATACGAATAATGAAAAAAACAACCGCTGTAAGGACAGGAACTGCCGGATTGGTCTTATGTCTTTTAGTACCAGCATTAATGATCCAGGGATGTAAGGGAACAGCAGAAGGGCAAACCGCCGCTGGCGCCCCGCCTCAAAAGTTGCCCGTTATTACCATACAACCCGCACAAGCCAGGGTAACAACCGTGTATAGCAGCACCCTGGAAGGCGTAGTGAATGTTGAGGTAAGGCCCCAGGTATCCGGAAGCCTGCTAAAAATTTATGTAGATGAAGGCGCCCTGGTGCGGGCTGGCCAGCCGCTGTTCTTTATAGATGACCGGGTATACCGGCAGCAGCTGAATACGGCCCTTGGTACCTTGCATAGTGCGCAGGCCAATGCGGAATCTGCCCGTATAAATGTAGCCAAAACAGAAACCCTGGTACAGAACAAGGTAAGCTCCAATATAAACCTGGAAACAGCGCAGGCAGCTTTTGCTGCTGCGAAAGCGGTGGTAGAACAGGCACAGGCTGCGGTAGAAAGCGCACGCATAAACATCGGTTATTGCACTATTACAGCCCCGGTGAGCGGTTATATAGGGCGCATACCGTTTAAGCTGGGAAGCCTGGTATCCCCTACCGGTACCACAGCGCTTACCATGTTATCAGACACGCATAACGTGAACGCCTACTTCAGCATGGGTGAGCGCGATTTTGTAAATTTTGAAAAGCAGCACCCCGGTAATAATACGGCACAAATGCTGGATCATGTTCCTCCTGTGTCCCTGCAATTACCGGATGGCAGCCTGTATGCGGAGAAAGGAAAAATAACCGCTGTAGAAGGCCAGTTTGATAAAGGAACCGGCTCCATTACTTTAAGGGCCACTTTCCCCAATAACAAAGCAATACTGCGTTCCGGCAATACCGGTAAAATACTGATAGACCAGGAGTTTGATAACGTGCTGTTACTGCCCATTGCATCTACCATGGAAATACAGGATAAAATATATGCCTTTACAGTAGATAACGGTAATAAGGTAAAACAGGTGCCCTTACAGTCATCCGGCAAAACCGGTACAGACTACATTATCACGGGTGGCCTGCAACCCGGCGCCAGGGTGGTAAGCCAGGGCTTTGAACGCCTGCAGAACGGAATGACCATTACGCCGGAACTGGCAAAATAAATTCCGGACAAACAAATCAGGCGATCCTTTAAAACCGTTGAGTGGCGTTTGCATATGCCGCTTTTAACACAGCGCATTGCAACATAAAACATGTGATCCATTATGCTTAAAAAATTCATAACAAGACCCGTTCTTGCAACAGTGATATCCCTGATATTGGTAATACTGGGTATTGTGGGTATGACCTCGCTTCCCATTACACAGTTCCCGGATATTGCGCCTCCCTGTATAACAGTAAGCACCGTATACCCCGGCGCCAGCAGTGATGTAATAGCCCGCTCTGTAGCGCCCCCGCTGGAAGATGCCATTAATGGCGTGGAAGACATGACCTACATGACCTCTACTTCCAGTAACGATGGTACCCTTACCATTAATGTATATTTTAAGCTGGGGGTTAATCCTGACCAGGCCGCGGTGAATGTACAGAACCGCGTATCCCAGGCTACCAGCCAGCTGCCGGCAGAAGTGATCCAATACGGCATCACTACTTTAAAACAGCAGAACAGCACCATTATGTTCCTGGCTATAACCGCCACGGATACATCATATGATGAAACCTTTCTGCAGAACTATGCCAAAATAAATATAGTGCCTGAAATAAAACGTGTGAATGGTGTGGGCCAGGCAAACGTATTTGGCAACAAGGATTATTCTATGCGCGTTTGGCTGAAGCCGCAGGTAATGGCCGCTTACGGCATTACGCCGCAGGAAGTAGCCGCCGCCATACAGGACCAGAACCTGGAAGCCGCACCGGGCCGGTTTGGGCAAAGCACGCCGGAAGCCATGGAATATGCTATTAAATACAAGGGCAAACTCTCTACCCCGGAAAGTTATGAGAACATTATTGTACGCGCCAATACAGACGGCTCTGTACTAAGGCTGAAAGATATAGCGCGGGTAGAGCTGGGTGCATTCAACTACACCATCAACGCTACCTTTAATAAAAATAAAACGGTGGTAGCCGGCATTTATCAAACAGCCGGCTCCAATGCCAATGAAATAGAAACACAGCTGCAGGCAAAAATGAAGGAGCTGTCCAAATCCTTTCCGCCGGGTATTACGTATGAAATACCCTACAGCTCCAAGAAATCACTGGATGAATCTATTAACCAGGTGATACACACGCTTGTTGAAGCCTTTGTGCTGGTGTTTATTGTGGTGTTCATCTTTTTGCAGGATTTCCGGTCTACCCTTATTCCTGCCATTGCGGTGCCGGTATCTATTGTAGGTACCTTCTTCTTTATGAAGATCTTTGGTTTCTCCATTAACATCCTTACGTTGTTTGCGCTGGTACTGGCCATTGGTA
>NZ_JAGXJN010000536.1 GCF_019091455.1 Chitinophaga sp. GbtcB8 | reverse complement strand
GATCGACATCGGCTTGTGCGGCTGGGGCGACCATTCGGAACTGTACCGCGAGGCGGGCGCGTCGCGCGGCAAGCTGCCGGTTTACGCGCAATGGTTTCGGGTAGTAGAAGTAGACAGTACCTTTTACGCGATTCAGGCGACCTCCGTCCTGGAAAAATGGGCGAACGAGACGCCGGCGGACTTTCGGTTCGTGATCAAAGCCTACCAGGGCATGACCGGCCACGACCGC
>NZ_JAGXJN010000535.1 GCF_019091455.1 Chitinophaga sp. GbtcB8 | reverse complement strand
CCCCCGCCAACGGTGAAGCCCTGCTGGCCCAGCCCCTGCAAGGCGCCTGGTACTATCGCGGCACCGCCCTGGATGCTCACGGCTACGAAGGCCCGGCCCCCACATCCATCAACCCCTCCCAACCTTAAGATCATAACCCCCTCTGGTATTGTCATTAAAAGAGAAGCGTCCCGATAACAAGTTTATCGGGACGCTTTTTAATTATTCAATAATAGTGTGCAATCACCCC
>NZ_JAGXJN010000534.1 GCF_019091455.1 Chitinophaga sp. GbtcB8 | reverse complement strand
GCCTGCATTTTCCAAGAGGGTGCAGGCCCGGTCGCCTTCCGCATCGGCACCGGTTACGCTACAGTAAGTAACCTGAGCGCCCAGGTGGCTGAGGTTTGCGGCTGTATTGGCGCCGCCGCCTAATGTTATTGTAGTGGAGGTAACATTTACTACCGGCACCGGCGCGTCCGGTGAAAGCCGGGTTCTGGCGCCACGCAGGTACACATCCATCATCAGATCTCCGGTGCAC
>NZ_JAGXJN010000533.1 GCF_019091455.1 Chitinophaga sp. GbtcB8 | reverse complement strand
CATTTAGCATTAAGTAATTGGAAAACTACACTGAGGGAGGATGGCAGCCGCTAAAATAAGAAAAAAAATTATGCGGGCACACACATAACCTGGTTTGGTTAATGGTGGGTAAACCAATTGGTAGGTTCGTGGAGGGGTTTAATATTTAGCAAAATTATCCAACACCAGGCAGGCCCAAATAGGAAACAAGCGCGGCATAAACGCAAGGGCCTGGAGGAGGGGGCTGACCA
>NZ_JAGXJN010000532.1 GCF_019091455.1 Chitinophaga sp. GbtcB8 | reverse complement strand
AGCGGTCGGCGAGCATCACCTCCAGGCCGGCTCGGTCACGATGGGTAAAATCGCGGCGCGTTCGATCGCGAGCGCTCATCTCCTGACGGGCGCGGTCGGCAGCGACGCGATCGCGGACGGCGCGGGCGGGGCCCCGAAGCTGACGAAGGGCGCGGTGGGTACCGACGTCTTGGCCGACGGCTCGGTCGCCGGCGCGAAGCTGGCGGACGGTTCGGTCAGCGCCACGAAGC
>NZ_JAGXJN010000531.1 GCF_019091455.1 Chitinophaga sp. GbtcB8 | reverse complement strand
CAGTGGAATTTTGATCACCGTGCCCAACGATCATTCTTATTTGAAAGGAACTCATATCTGGATTTAAGTAGACTAGCTAATAAGTGACAGGTTTTGTTTGCATAGATGGCACTCATAACTCATACCACACTCCTAATGTTGGAAAGAGGGATTTTATTGGTTAATATAGATGATCCATATTCCCAACCGGCCCAAGTGTTGTGGGTTTTCTAGATTTTGTTTTTCAAAAA
>NZ_JAGXJN010000530.1 GCF_019091455.1 Chitinophaga sp. GbtcB8 | reverse complement strand
GTAAAATATTATTTTAAGAGGTGGCACCTATTACGATCCTGAGTTCAGTTATAGATCGTTAAGAGTAACTAGAGATTACCGTCTACTTGCATCTTTTATTGTTTCACCTACCCTCGAGACGTGAAAAAATTGAAAAAGTTGCTGGATAAACCATTGTCTGTGTCTCCACACTCTTTATCTTTTGTGACACTTGAATGGCTATCAGTTTATCAAGTTTCTGTTCTGGTATG
>NZ_JAGXJN010000529.1 GCF_019091455.1 Chitinophaga sp. GbtcB8 | reverse complement strand
GAAAACAATTTTGATCGTTTATTTTTCTTAATTGAATGTTTTTTTCCTGTTGTTTATCAGTGATAATATGGAAAGAAGATACAGTAAAAAGAGTGGGGGACATGAACTTGGGATTGTGTGTGTTGCCCGTTGAGTAGGCCTGAGAAGTAGAGATGGAAAGGACAGAGCAAAGCTGGAGGAATTGCATGGCGGAAAGCGACGTGGAATCCATCTCGGGATAACGGCGCCGT
>NZ_JAGXJN010000528.1 GCF_019091455.1 Chitinophaga sp. GbtcB8 | reverse complement strand
CGGGCTCTTAAGACAACTTAACTCTTTCAGAAGGAAACAAAATCAAACAAAGTTTGCATAGTCTACACCTACCTAAGACAGACTCCTATTTCTGTGGTGAAAAGTTCTACATTCTTGAATATCATTGTCAAAACTTAACAAGAGTATCATCAAAATCAACCCCTAAAATCATTAGAAATAAAAAAAAATTCAAAGTCAGATCTAGTTCAAATGAACTCAACTTAGATCCA
>NZ_JAGXJN010000527.1 GCF_019091455.1 Chitinophaga sp. GbtcB8 | reverse complement strand
ACAGAACTTTCTTTTTGTTCTCCATGGTTGTCAGTTTTAAAATGGGATTAGAATTTTTGCACGTAAGGCGGCAATATTTACACCAACCTGCCACTGAAACCAACAAATTCTTAATTCTTTCCCAGGCGGTTGGTGGTCTTTCCTTTCAGTGCGGCCTGCCCCTCTCCTTTGGGGGCTGGGGGAGGTTCTTCTTCGGGTCGCCTTCCCGCCAGGGTCCGTTGCAACAGCCG
>NZ_JAGXJN010000053.1 GCF_019091455.1 Chitinophaga sp. GbtcB8 | reverse complement strand
ATAGTGCTGTCATTTGCTTCGGCGCCTCGGGCACAGGGCCCGCCGGCCTTGGGCATTTCCAAAGGTGCGCGGGTCATGCTTTCCACGCCACCGGCCAGGTATACATCGCCCTCCCCGCACATCACCGCACGGGCAGCATCCATAAAAGCCTGCAACCCGCTGGCACACAGGCGGTTTACGGTATAACCGGCCACCGTTACCGGCAATCCTGCCAGCAAAGCAGCCACACGGGCCACATTGCGGTTATCTTCACCGGCCTGGTTAGCATCTCCGGCAATTACATCTTCAATGGCTGCGGGATCTATACCGGGATTGCGGACCAGGAGGGAACGGATCATGAGCGCCAGCATATCATCCGGCCGTACGGTCTTCAGCGCCCCGCCATAACGGCCAATGGGCGTGCGTACCGCATCTATTATATAAGCAGCTTGCATGTTTTTCAAAATTGAGGTGTGAATATATGAAATCTGGCGGACTGCGTCCGCCATCCATGGGCTAAGCCGCCACGCACTAAAACCCTGGTCCGTGGCCCCTCGTCCGTAGACCAACTATTTTCCCTACCTTTGCAGCTTCTTTCCGACTGCCGTAAGGCAGACATTAACTCAAGAATATGAAATCTGATAAGAAAAACATCCGGCACCTCAGCTTACCTGCTATACAGGAATACTTTAACACAATTGGAGAAAAGCCCTTCCGCGCCAAACAGGTGTATGAGTGGCTGTGGTTAAAGCATGCAGGCAGCTTTGAAGCCATGACCAACCTCTCCAAAACGCTGCGCAGCTCCCTGGAAGAGCATTTTACCCTTCCGGCTTTAAAGATAGATACCACCCAGCACAGTGAGGATGGCACCATTAAAAACCGCTTCCGCCTGCACGACGGTCATTTGATAGAGGGCGTACTGATCCCTACCGAAAACCGGCAAACAGCCTGCGTATCCTCGCAGGTGGGCTGCAGCCTGAGCTGCAAGTTCTGCGCCACTGGTTTTATGGACCGCAAACGCAACCTGGATTTTGATGAGATCTATGATGAGGTGGCCCTGCTGAACCAGCAGGCCCTGGAATCATCCGGCAAAAAACTCACGAATATTGTATACATGGGCATGGGCGAACCCCTGCTCAATTATAAGAATGTACTGCAGTCAATAGAGCGTATTACCGCGGCAGATGGCCTGGCCATGTCGCCCAAACGTATTACCGTATCTACTGCCGGTGTGGCAAAAATGATCAAACAGCTGGGCGATGACCAGGTACGTTTTAACCTGGCCCTTTCCCTGCACGCTGCCAATGATAAAAAACGCAGCGAGATCATGCCCATTAACGAAACCAACAACCTGCAGGGATTAATAGAGGCGCTGAACTATTTCTATAAAGCTACCCAGAGCCAGATCTCTTTTGAATACATTCTGTTCCGCGACTTTAACGATTCCCAGAAGGATGCCGATGAGCTGATCAAGATCTACCGGCAGGTACCGGCAGACCTGATCAATATTATCGAATACAACCCGATTGATAAGGCCCGGTTCCAGAAACCGGACGAGGAAGCAGTGGAAAAGTTCATGCAGTACCTGGGCAAAAACCGCGTAAATGCACGCCTGCGCCGCAGCCGGGGTAAAGATATTGATGCCGCCTGCGGACAGCTGGCCAACAAGGGTTAATAATAAAAGCGTTTAACAACAGGAGGATCGTGGAAATCATGAGCTTCCGCCAACAGATAGTATGAGAAAAAACAAACCTGCTGCAACAAAAGGTTTCTCTCCCTTTAAAGAGAACAAAAGCAGTAACCGTACCGGTGATAAGAACCGTACGCAGTCCGGGGATCGTGAAAGGCCCGCCGGTAAAGACTTCAAACGCGGCGGCACCGACCGCCCTACCCGCCCTGCACCTGCACGTGAGGAGGAGAACAAAGCCTTCCGGCCTAAATTCCAGCGCAGTGGCGAGGACAGGAAAGACAGTGGTGAAAATAAACGGTCACCTATACGTGTACGCATCAAGCCTAAAGAGGACGATAACAAGGGCTTTCAGCGCAGTGATGATGACCGCGGGAATAAACGCCCGCCCGGCCGCGTACGCACCACGCCTAAAGATGACGATAAAAAAGGCTTTCAGCCCAGGGCCCGGCGCAGTGATGATGACCGCGGGGATAAACGCCCGGCCGGCCGCGCACACACCGCACCCAAACGGGATGATGACAACAGCAGCTTCCATGGCGATTTTCAGCCGGGCAGCGACCGTAAAGGCAACCGCCCAAGCCGGGAAACACCCAGCGGTTTTAACCGTAAAAAATTCTTTGACCGTACCAACGAACGTTTTGCTGAGAAACAGGCCCGCAAATCCGATCCCACAAAACGTAAACCCGATAACAAAAATATTGGCAGCAAAGGCCGCAAAACTGAGGAAGCTCCCGGTAGCAGCGAAGGCATGCCGCTAAACAAGTACATTGCCCACACCGGCCTGTGCTCCCGCCGTAAAGCCGTGGATGTGATTAAAGAAGGTAAGGTAACAGTGAATGATAAACCGGTATTGGAACCAGCCTTTAAGGTAACGGACAAAGACCGGGTAAAGATTGCCAACAAACCTGTAAGCCTGCAAAAGAACCTGGTGTACATCCTGCTGAATAAACCCAAAGGATTTATTACCACTACCGATGATCCGGAAGGACGCCAGACCGTGATGGAGCTGATACAGGACGCCACTTCAGAACGGGTATTCCCCGTGGGCCGCCTGGACCGCAATACCTCCGGCCTGCTGCTGCTTACCAACGATGGTGAGCTGGCCCAGAAGCTGGCGCATCCCAAGCACAACATTAAAAAAATATACCAGGTAGGTTTAGATAAACCCTTAACCAAAGCTCACTTTGACCAGATCATTGCCGGCGTTACGCTGGAAGATGGTGTGGCCCTGGTAGATGCCCTGGGATATGTGGACAGCAAGGACAGAACACAGGTAGGTATAGAAATTCACAGCGGTAAGAACCGTATTGTGCGCCGTATTTTCGAGCACCTGGAATACCAGGTGGAGAAGCTGGATCGTGTGATGTACGCCGGTTTAACCAAAAAGAACGTAAACCGCGGCAGGTGGCGCCTTTTAACGGAAAAAGAAGTGATACTGCTGAAACATTTTAAATAAAGTTGTTAGTGTTGGCGGTTAGTAATTTTGTGCTAACCGCTAACCACTTTTAGAATATTATGCGCGTTAACGAACTCCTCATACATATTACGGACGATTTTATGGTACTCAACAAACCGGCGGGAATGCTTACCATCCCGGACCGGCATGACCAGGAAATACCTTCCCTGCAAACCCTGCTGAAAAAGACCTACGGCAATATTTTTACCGTACACCGGCTGGATAGGGATACCAGTGGCCTGATCCTGTTTGCCCGTAATGAGGCCGCGCACCGCTATTTTTCCCAGTTATTTGAATCCCGCGAGGTACGCAAGTTTTACCTGGGCCTGGTTACCGGCCAGCTGGAACCGCCGCAGGGCAGCGTAGATGAGCCCATTATGGAGCACCCGGTGCAAAAAGGCAAAATGGTTACCAACCGCCGGGGCAAGGCCTCCCTTACAGATTATGAGATGCAGGAAGCCTTTGGGCTTTACAGCCTGGTGAAGCTGGAGATCCATACCGGCCGTCCCCACCAGATCCGCGTGCATATGAAACACCTGGGCCATCCCATAGCTGTGGATGAGCTTTACGGTGATCCCGCCCCCATTTTATTATCCACTATTAAGAAGAAATACCGTTTAGGTAAGTTCACGGAAGAAGAGCGCCCCCTCATGACCCGCCTGGCGCTGCATGCCTGGCAGCTGCATTTTAAAGATCAGCAGGGCGTGGCCCACCAGCTGGAAGCCCCCTTGCCAAAAGATCTGCAGGCAGTGTTAAGCCAATTGAGAAAGCATAAGAAGCAACAGGCCTAAGGAAGCTTAAAGCAGAAAGCTGAAAGCATAAAGGTGAAGGCCGGATGCTGAAGGCTAATGCTGAACGCTAAACGCTTAAGGCGAAGCTGAACGGTTGGAGGCCTAACGGAATGCTGAAGGCCGGACACTAAAGGCTAACCGCTAAAGGCGGAGCTGAAGGCTAAAAGTTGAAGATTGGGTGCCAAAGGCTAAAACCTAAACGCTAAGGCCAAAGCCTGAACGCTGTACAACCGCCCCGGTTAAATCATCTACCTGGTTGGTAAAACGAAAAAACGGGGAAAAATCCCCGTTTCGTAAAAATCAAAAACCAACCATTAAAAATTCTTATCAATAAAAGCCTTGCGGCCCTATTCGTTGCTTTTTACTGTTACCAGTTAAAACACGCCCGATTGCCTATTTGTTCGGCTGCGGGGTCGTTCTCAGGTAAGGCTTAATCACTTTGTGCCCTTTCGGGAACTTAGCCGGAATGTCTTCTGTTTTTATAGCCGGCACCACAATCACATCTTCCCCTTCCTGCCAGTTGGCCGGTGTGGCCACGCTGTACTGTGCTGTTAGCTGCAGGGAATCTATTACCCGCAACACTTCAAAGAAGTTTCTGCCGGTAGAGGCCGGGTAAGTGATGGTTAATTTCACTTTCTTATCCGGACCTATTACAAACAGGGAACGCACGGTAAATGTTTCAGAAGCATTCGGGTGTATCATACCATACAGGTTAGCCACCGTTTTGTCTTCATCCGCAATGATCGGGAAGGTCACTTCGCAATTCTGCGTTTCGTTAATATCGTTGATCCAGCCCTGGTGTTTGTCCAGCGGGTCTACGCTAAGGGCCAGCACTTTCACATTGCGTTTGGCAAATTCATCCTTCAAAAGGGCCGTTCTGCCCAGTTCTGTGGTACATACCGGGGTATAATCTGCAGGGTGAGAAAATAATACGCCCCAGCTATCGCCCAGGTATTCGTAAAAATCGATGTTGCCTTGTGTGGTCTTCGCCTTGAAATTAGGCGCTATGTCTCCTAGTCTTAAACTCATATTACATCTCTTTTATGACTCCAAATGTAACAATTTCCTACAATTTTTATAGACTTTAGGATGGTTTTTGGAAAAAAATTTTCCCTACCCGTTGCGGGGTAGGGAAAGGTGTTAACAAACAACTGAGGGTCAGGGCATTTGGGGCTAACAGTTTCAATGGTATAGGGTTAACAGGGATGAATATGTAGTGTTCAATTGCCGTGTTGTTTCCAGGCGCAATACGCCATGGTGTATTTGAGGTCATCCAGTAAATTGGCTTCCTGGCGGGCCGCTGTTTCGTCAAATTCCAGCTCCAGGTAACCCAGGTACAGCTCATAACTTTTGCTCAGCAGCAGCATGCACTGGTCTATCTGCTGTTCAGTACGTACGGTTTCTTTCTCCTTTACCGGTGCGGGTTGCGGGGTTACTTTGCTGATGTAGTAACATTCGCCATCCGTATATTCTATCCAGTTACCACGCTGCTGCAGGCGGGGGCGGCTAAGCTGAAAGCTCATATTTTCCAGCACCACGGCTTCCCCATGGGTAGCCTCCAGGTCAATGATCTCCGGGATGTGGCGCATATCTTCCAGGTGCTGCACAATGCTCATTTGTATGCCATCGTTCTGGTGGCCGGAATAGCGCAGTATATCATTCAGCACATCGTAATTAGTTACAAAATCGCAACGGTGCCAGGTACCTTCCTGCTGTATATAACCCCAGAAGGTTAAAAAATTAGACTCATCCAGTATGATCTGGCTGATGGAGATTGCCTGGCATTTGGCGGCGGTGCTTGTATTTTTTACTTTGTTCATAACCCTGATGTTTAATGACAATACAAAGCTATCCGCGCAAAACGCAGGGAATTTGCGTAGCGAAAAAAAACAATAAAAATGTGCGGATGTGCAAATATGCAGATGTGCAGGCGGATTGAAGCGGGTCTTAATTTGCACATCTGCATATCTGCATATCTGCATATCTGCACATTTGCATATTTGCACTATTTTGCGCACCAAAACCCTCTTCATGCCAAAGAATAAGGATGCCCTTTCCCGTTACCGCTGGATAGATGAACGGCTGCGCAACAAGCGCCTGCCCAAGCCTACCCTGGATGTGCTGATTGCCTATGTGTCTGAAAAAATGGATGCATCTATCTCTACACGCACCATACAAAAGGATATACAGGACATGCGCCAGGACCCGGAGCTGAACTATATGGCCCCCATCTTATATGAGCGCAGCAGCGGCACTTACCGTTATGAAGATGAATCTTACTCCATCAGCAATATACCCATTGAAGAGGCCGACCTGCAGGGGCTGGAAATAGCCATCGGCATCCTGGAACAGTTCCGCAGCCTGCCCGTAATACAGCAGTTTGAGGACGCTATCCTGAAAATAGCAGCCAGCCTGAAAATGAACCGGCAAACGCTGGAACATAAAGGCATGATCAAATTTTCGCGCACCGCGCAATACAAAGGCGCAGAGCATATCCCCGATATTGTGGATGCCATCAAGAACCTGGAAGTGATCCGTATTGCCTACCAGAGCTTTGACCGTAATGAGCCCAAAGAGCATTGGGTAGAGCCGTATCATTTGCGGGAATACCAACACCGCTTTTACCTGATCGGCAAAAGCCAGAAAGCCAAAGGCGGCACCCTGCTTACATTTGCGCTGGACCGCATTGTAAAGTTGTGGCCTACCAATACTAATTTTGATGAAAAGAATTTTGATGATGCCAGCTACTACCGCCACGCCATTGGCATTACAGTGCTGGAAGGGGAACCGCAAAATGTAGTGTTGTCCTTTACCCCGCACCAGGGAAAATACATTAAATCACAACCCATTCATACTTCCCAGCAGGTGCTGGAAGATAATGAAAAGGAATGCCGTATATCCCTGAACGTAGTAATTAACCCGGAGCTGCACATGCTGCTGTTAGGTTATGGCGCTAATGTAAAAGTGCTGGAACCAGAGCAGCTGGTACAAAAAATGGCGGCCGAAACAGCCGCCATGAAGGAGTTATATAGTTAATGTATTGATGTGCTAATATGCTAATGTGCTGGTATATGCCGCGGAATACTGCAGAAAACAAAGATCAGCACATCATTTTTTCGGCATAGCAAAAATGGTATCATCTACCGGCTTGTTCACCTCTACCTTGCTTACACTGATCTTGGTGCCAATAGGCTCCTGTGAGGTAGATGCCGGGTACACGAAACCATTATCTGTTTTCTTATAATCGGATAATACAGTGGTAATATCCATTTCCTGTCCCTGTGCTTTAATATGCGTTTGCATCTGGTCAATGTAATACGTATTGGTATCTACATATAAGATGATCACGCTGCCGTCACGGTTGGTTACTTTTAATTTGTAAGTTTCCATTCCGTCTTTGGTTTCCTTGCCTTCCAGCGTTACGGTACGGCCTTTGGCTTTATAATCATACAGCTCGCCGGCCAGGTCCAGGCGGGATTGCATAGCATGCACCATGCTGGAATCCATTACTTTAGGATCCGGTCCCTGCATAGGCATTTGCAGCCAGCCGCCGTTGCGGGTTACCACCTGTATGTTGTTGGAGCCCATTACCTCAAATTCCATACGCATGGCCTTATCATTTACCAGCCACAGTTTCAGGGGTATTTCCATACCGCGTACTTCCATAATACCCTCTGTATACATGCTTTGCAGGCCTTTCAGTTTATCCTTGCCGCCCATGGCGTCAATGTGCTTGCTCACGATCTCATCTACCGTTTGCGCCCGCAGCCCGCTACATACTGCTATAACGGCCAGGAACAGGAGGGTTAACATTTTATTTACTCTCATATTATTCGTTTTAGTGGTACACAAATTACACGAATTATGCCAATTCCCGCCGGGTAATTATATCTTTAACATATGAGTACTTTCCAGCTTTCAGGCAACCTGATAGATATCCTAAACCAGGAAATATACCCTGCTACCGTACACATTTCACATGGGCGTATCCGGCAAATTGTGCGCGATAGCAAGCCTTACGATCAATACCTGCTGCCCGGCTTTATTGATGCGCATGTGCACATAGAAAGCGCTATGCTTACCCCGGCGGAATTTGCCCGCCTGGCAGTGGTGCACGGCACCGTAGGTACCATTTCCGACCCGCATGAAATAGCCAATGTATTAGGCGTGGCTGGCGTAAACTACATGATCGCCAACTGCCAGCATACCCCGTTCAAATGCAATTTCGGCGCTCCCTCCTGTGTGCCGGCCACCCCGTTTGAAACAGCCGGCGCAGTGGTAAGCGTACAGGACGTAAAAACGCTGCTGGCACACCCGGAGATCCGCTACCTTTCTGAAATGATGAACTTTCCCGGTGTGCTGCAGCAGCAGCCGGATGTAATGGAAAAAATAGCCGCTGCCCATAAAGCCGGTAAACCGGTGGATGGCCATGCCCCCGGCCTGCGCGGCGCTGCAGCCAAACAGTATATAGATGCCGGCATTAGCACCGATCATGAATGTTTTACACTGGAAGAAGCGCAGGACAAGCTGCAGTATGGCATGCACATCCTGATAAGGGAAGGCAGCGCAGCCAAGAACTTTGAGGCGCTGATCCCCCTGCTGCATAACTACCCGGAAAAAATGATGTTCTGCAGCGATGATAAACATCCTGACAGCCTGGTGGAAGGGCATATTAACGTGCTGGTAAAACGTGCGCTGGCAAAAGGTATAGACCTGTTTAAAGTGCTGCGCGCCGCCTGCGTAAACCCGGTGCTGCATTATAAAATGGAAGTTGGTCTGCTGCGTGAAGGTGATCCCGCAGATCTTATCATCATTAACAACACCACCGACTTTGCAGTAAAGGCTACCTATGTGAATGGCATACAGGTGGCGGCCAACGGCCAAACGCTGATTGAGCCCGTTAACGCAGGCATTATCAATAACTTTGATTGCCGCCCGCAGCATGTGGATGATTTTCGTATACCCGCTTCCGGTACCAGCGCAACTGTAAATGTAATTGAAGCGCTGGACGGGCAGCTGATCACCAATAACCTTACCGCCACCCTGCCCGTGCAAAACGGCGCCCTGCACAGTGATCCATCACAGGATGTGCTGAAGATGGTGGTGGTGAACCGCTATTTTCCCGCGCCCGCAGCCGCAGGTTTTATCCGCAATTTTGGATTTACCAAAGGCGCCATTGCATCGTCCGTGGCGCACGACAGCCATAACATTATTGCCGTTGGGGCAGATGATGAAAGCATTTGCGCCGCGGTAAATGCCGTGATCCGTGAAAAAGGTGGTATTAGTGTGGTAAATGGTATGGAGATAGATGTATTACCCCTGCCGGTAGCCGGCTTAATGAGCCACCTGGATGGCTACGAAGTAGCGGCCCGGTACAGCCAGCTTGATAAAGCCGCCAAAGCCCTGGGCAGCCCGCTGGCCGCGCCTTTCATGACGCTCTCTTTTATGGCGCTGTTAGTGATCCCACACTTAAAGCTCAGTGATAAAGGCCTGTTTGATGGAGATACCTTTACTTTTACAACGGTGACTAAATAATAATTATTAATTACGACTGCCACAACGCTCCCCCAACACTATCCCGCTGCGCACCCGTTACGGAGGATAACACGTTCGGCTCCTGCCGCCAGCGCAAAGTGCCTATCAGCGCCATTATCAGCGCCTCTTTATAATTTACCGTCTGGGCATCCGGCACTACTACTGTTACATCATAAGGTTGTAATTGTTCCTGGATCTGTTTTACCAGAAATCCATTAAAAGCGCCGCCGCCGGTGATGAGCATCTTCTGCTCTCCTTCCGCTGCCCCTTGCTGCTTTTGCAGCTGCGCCACTGCATGGGCTACCTGCACGGCTATATGCTGCGTGTAGGTGTTAAGCTTACCCTGAATGGAAATGCGTGTGTTCTTTATTAATGGCAGTACTGTATCTGTACCAAAATCATTGGCCAGTGATTTGGGCCAGGGCAATGTATAATAAGGCAGCTCATTTAATGCGGTCAGTAAATGTTTATCCGTAATACCACCGGCTGCCAGCGCACCGTTTTCGTCGTAGGCGCGTCCCAGCTCCCCGGCCAGGGCATTCAGCACCCGGTTAGCAGGGCAAATATCAAAAGCGGTAAACCCGCTTTCCAGGTTAGCGGATACATTGGCAATACCTCCCAGGTTTAACCAATACTGGTAACCCGGCAGCAGCAATTGTTCGCCAACAGGCACTATGGGCGCGCCCTGCCCGCCCAGGGCTACATCCATGGCACGCAGGTCGCTGATCACCGGCAGGCCGGTAACAGCAGCTATAGCAGCGCCTTCGCCCAGCTGCGCCGTCATTTTCTGCGCCGGCATATGAAAGGTGGTATGCCCGTGAGAGGCTATGAAATGTACTTTATGTTCCAGCCCATGCTGTGTTATAAACTGTTTTATTTTTTCTCCTATGTAATGGCCATAACGGCTGTGCAGCAGCAGGTATTCGCCTGCAGGCAGGCCGGTAGCGCCGCTGAGCTGCTCTACCCACTCCGGCTCATACGCCAGGCAGTCTGCCGCCTGAATGGTGTACTCCCACTTGCCGCGTACTTCGGCCAGCTCCACAAAAGCAATATCCAGCCCGTCCAGCGAACTACCCGACATAATGCCAATTACATGATATACCATGCTGAAAAAATTTTCATCAAAGATAATATGGAATTTGACCTCATTGATGCATCCTCTTAGCAGATCAAAACAAATCACTATGCAAAAATATTTTTCCCTGTTGCTGCTGGCCTGTTTTACTGCCCTGACAGTCAATGCACAAACCCGTGAGATCAGGGGCAGCGTACAGGAAGCAGGCTCCCATAAACCGCTTGCCGGGGTTAGCATCCAGGTAAAAGCGGGTAAATCATCCGTACAAAGTGATGCTGCAGGCGGCTTCCGGCTGCAGATCCCAACCGGTTCTGTAGTGCTGCAGCTGCGTTATAGCGGTTATAAAACCCAGGAAGTAGTAATAAAGCCCAACGCAGGTAAGGTGCTGATCCTGCTGCAGCCATTAACCCCGGCTGATTCCACGGCGCGGGTATTTAAGCTGGAGGAAAAGAAGCGGGTACGGGCTGCGCAAAGCGTGCAGGCAAAGGCCGCAAGGAGTTTGGTGGAATATGAGACAAACGCTGATATGGCTATGTCGTATGCTGCCCCTATGCCACAAGGCGTTTACAAAGATTATAATACAGAAGATTACAGCCCTATCAATGAAAATGACTTTCATACCGCCACGGATCAGCCGCTCAGCACCTTTTCCATTGATGTGGACCGCGCTGCCTACAGCAACATCCGCCGCTTCCTGAACAACGGGCAAATGCCGCCTGCCGATGCTGTGCGGGTAGAGGAAATGATCAATTATTTTGATTACCAGTACAAAGCCCCTGCTGGTGCAGACCCTGTAGCTATTTATACGGATATGGCTATATGCCCCTGGAACACCGCACACCAGCTGGTGCGCATTGGACTGAAAGGCAGAACCGTTACGGCCGATAAGGTACCGCCCTCTAACCTGGTGTTCCTGATAGATGTTTCCGGCTCTATGGAAGATGCCAACAAGCTGCCCCTGGTAAAACAGGCATTAAAAACACTGGTACAGCAGCTGCGCCCTGCAGATAAAGTAGCCATTGCCGTATATGCCGGCGCTGCCGGCCTGGTGCTGCCCGCTACACCCGGCAGTGAAAAAACCACTATCCTGGATGCGCTGGATCAATTGCAGGCCGGTGGCTCCACCGCTGGTGGGGAAGGTATTCTGCTGGCTTATAAAACCGCTGCCGCCAACTTTATGAAAGAAGGTAATAACCGCGTGATCATAGCCACAGACGGCGATTTCAACGTAGGCCCTTCCAGCGATGGCGAACTGCAGCGCATTATAGAAAAAGAGCGCGACAAAGGCATTTTCCTGTCAGTGCTGGGTTTTGGTATGGGTAATTATAAAGATAATAAGCTGGAGCTGCTGGCCGATAAAGGCAACGGCAACTACGCTTACATAGATAATTTTGAAGAAGCCCGCCGCACCTTTGTAACGGAATTTGGCGGCACCCTGTTCACCATTGCCAAAGATGTAAAGCTGCAGATAGAGTTTAATCCCAGGTACGTACGATCCTACCGGTTAGTAGGGTACGAAAACCGCCTGCTGCAGAACGAAGATTTTAACAACGATAAAAAAGATGCGGGCGATATGGGCGCCGGCCACACCGTAACCGCCCTGTACGAGATAGTGCCCGCTGGCGCTAAAACAGATGCCGTTAACTGGGTAGACCCGCTGAAGTACCAGCAACGCGCAGTGATTAGCAACCCAGCGAACGAAGTGCTGACCGTGAAGCTGCGCTATAAAAGGCCTGCCGACAGTCAAAGCCAGCTAATGAGCAAAGTGCTGCCCTACCAGGTACAGGCCATTACAGCCGCCCCTATAGATTTTCGTATGTGCGCTGCAGTAGCTGAGTTTGGGCAGCTGCTCCGTAATTCCGCCCATAAAGGGCAGGCCAGCTATGAGCAGGTGCTTTCCCTGGCTAAGGATGCCCGGGGCGATGATCCGGAAGGTTACCGCGCTGAATTTTTACAGCTGGTAAAAAAAGCCGCCCTCCTGCAACCGGGCAGCCAGGCTTCCCGGGAATAACAGCCGGCCTTTCTCATTGTTGTTTTCCCACATGAAAGTCCCAAAAGAATGTAAAAGTGGTATGCAGCGAATAAGGGACTGCGTTCCACTTTTACATTTTACATTTATGATTTTACATTTTACATTCCTTTGGGATCAGCCCATTTTTCCCTATTCCAATTGCTGTGATACTGGTACCCTTCCCTCCTAAAAAGGCCCCGTAATTGCTGCGACATTGCTGCGCAACTCCTCCCCCCTACATAAAACCCTACCCTTTTCCCTACATCTGTACCACATTAGCTTTTTCCTGTTAAAAAAACCTTTTCCCTTCGCCTTTCCTGTGTTTTTTGGTATTTTGCCCCCCAAACGGCTAGTAATGATAATCAATCTGAGTGAGACCAATTCGCTGGTGGGAGAATGGCTTAGCGAGATCAGAAGTATGGACATCCAAACAGACCGCATGCGTTTTCGTCGTAATATGGAACGCCTGGGCGAAGTGGCTGCCTACGAGATCAGCAAAACACTGGAATACGTGGAAAAAGAGATCCAGACCCCACTGGGCATTGCCAACTGCCGGGTATTGAAGGAGCAGCCGGTGCTGGCCACCATTTTACGGGCCGGTTTGGCGCTGCACCAGGGATTATTGCATTATTACGATAAAGCCGATCACGCCTTTATATCTGCCTACCGCAAACATAAAACAGACGGTTCTTTTGATATTAGCCTGGAATATGTGTCCAGCCCCTCCATTGACGGTCAGGTGGTTATCCTCTCCGATCCTATGCTGGCTACCGGCGCTTCCCTGGTAAAAACCATTGAGCACCTGGAGGATATTGGCAAACCCAAACACATCCACCTGGTAGTAGCCATTGCCTGCACCGTGGGTATAGAATACGTACAACGCCATGCCAGCCCCAATCTCAGCATATGGGCAGGGGATATTGACGACGAGCTTACCGCCAAGGGATACATTGTTCCCGGCCTTGGAGATGCCGGTGATCTGGCCTTTGGTAACAAATTGCAGCAGTAAAACGTTCTATATTATATGAATTAAATTTGAAATATTAAGCTCTTTTCGTACCTTAGACTGGTAAAAGTGAACTGTTTTTATCCTATCCTATACCATAATGCATTAACCTTTATGAAAAAGGCTTTACTAATATTAACCATCTTTCTCTATTTGATTCCTGCCAGCAAGGCACAGGACCCGCATTTTTCGCAGTTCTTTGCTTCGCCTATGACCCTGAACCCAGCTTTTACCGGCTTGTTTTCCGGCGATTATCGTATAGCCGGCAACTATCGTTCACAGTGGAGAAGCATTGCCACCCCCTATGTAACGGGAACCCTTTCTGCTGACTTTAGCATTTTAAAGAATGTTATTTCCTATACAGATGTATGGGGCGTAGGCATTATGGCCCTGTATGATAAAACCGGCGGCGGCGCACTGGTATCTAACTATATCGCTATCAGCACTTCTTATCATAAAGGTCTGGATCCGGAAGGAAACCATACCCTGGCTATCGGTTTACAAGGTGCGTTTATGCAAAAACGTATTGACCAGAGTAAGCTGATGTTTGAGAACCAGATAGATAACAACGGGTACAACCCCGGGCTGCCCAGCAACGAGTTTCTCACCAATCCTAAAATATCTTACTTTGATCCCAACGTAGGTATATTATATAATGGCCTGGTGGGTGAAGCTTCCAATATTTACCTGGGCGCTTCCTATTATCACATTACCCAGCCTACTGAAACTTTCATGAGCCAGGATAACAACCGTTTAAGCTACCGTTACACCGTACACGGTGGGGGTTCTTTCCCGGTAAATGGTTATAACCGCATACATGCCAGCGCATTGTACATGAAACAAAGCACGGCTTCTGAAACCTCTTTTGGCGCAGCTTACGGCTTTAACCTGAGCGGTGTGCCGGAAGATAACCCAACTATGTTTTACCTGGGTAGCTGGTACCGCCTGAAAGATGCTATTAACCCCTATGTAGGGTTAGAGATCGGCGGCTTTACCGTAGGTATGACCTATGATCTGAACGTGTCTTCTCTGAAACCAGCCTCCAACTACAGGGGCGGTATGGAAATATCTGTTATTTATATTCACCGTTCCAGCGAAAACAGCAAGTATAAAACCTTGTGTCCGAAGTTCTAATAACGGCTGCTGCTAATACCATTTAGTGGCCGATCATTAGCGCGTGAAATGCAAATATTCTTTGAGTAAAAGCTAATTACCAGCGGCACAAAGCCGGTGGCTGAAATATTTTTATTTTCGTTCCGTTGATTTTTTAGTTATTTACGGCATTATTCATTCTGTCATACTAAAAAAGCGGACCTTGTTTTCATTCAGAGAAGTTATAGCTGCCATACAATGTTACGGAAAAGCCCATCACTTCATTACCGCCAATAAACTTTGGAAATGGATACTGTTACCCGGTATCATTTATTGTTTGTTATTTATAGCCGGTATTTATTTTGTGTGGAGCTATTCAGGTGAATTTGTGGAGTACCTTCTTAGCCTGCTGCCCCTGCGCACCTGGATCCAGGATCTGGAAAGCAGCTGGGTAAGTTTTGTTTTTATTCTCCTGGGGCTCTGCATCCGCCTTATTCTGATGCTCCTTTACTTTGCCTACTTCAAATATTTTTTCCTCATACTGGGCTCGCCCCTGTTTGCCTACCTGTCAGAAAAAACAGAGGCCATTTTACAGCACCGTGAGTTCCCTTTCAGCTGGCAGGAGTTTTTAAAAGATATGGTGCGTGGCATCCGCATATCATTCCGCAACATGGTATTCCAAACCATTACCCTGCTGCTGTTATTCTTACTTTCCTTTATACCCATACTGGGCTGGATAACGCCACTGGCGGGCTTTTTCATTGAAGCCTACTTTTTTGGGTTTTCCATGATGGATTATAGCTGCGAGCGCCACCGTATGAACATGCGCCAAAGCATTACCTTCATAAAAGCGCACCGGGGTATGGCCCTGGGCAATGGCATTGTATTTTACCTGTTCATGTTCATACCGGTTTTAGGCTGGGCCCTGGCGCCTTCCTACGCCGTAATAGCAGCCACTATTCACTTACAAGATAAACGCCTGTTGTAATGAGCACGCCCGGCAAAGTGTACCTGATACCCACTGTATTGAGCCCGGAGGCATTGCATACCATTCCTGCATATATTACTGCCGCCGTGCAGCCGTTACGGTTCTTTTTTGTGGAGAATGAGCGTACGGCCCGCCGCTTCCTGAAAGCGCTGGACCGTAACATTAACATTGATGCGCTGCAGCTGCACCTGATGCATGAAAACCATCCGCCGGATACGGCGCTGGCAAAAAAATTACTGCTGGAAGGTAATGACATTGGTATCATGAGTGAGGCAGGATGCCCGGCCATAGCCGATCCGGGGCATCTGGTAGTGCAGGTGGCGCATAAGATCAATGCCCCGGTAATACCCCTGGTAGGGCCTAATTCTATTTTATTAGCCTTAATGGCATCCGGCATGAACGGGCAAAATTTCCAGTTCACCGGTTACCTGCCGGTAAAACCACCGGAGCGTATTAAAGCCATCCGCGAGCTGGAAGCCCTTTCCCTGAAAAAGGACCAAACACAGATCTTTATTGAAACCCCTTATAGAAATAACCCGCTGCTAAAAGACCTGCTGGCTAACTGTAAGGACCAAACGCTGTTATGTATTGCCGCAGATATTACCGGGCCGGAGGAGTACATTCACACCAAAACGGTGAAGGAGTGGAAAGCCGCGCTGCCGGAGCTGCACAAGCGGCCTGCTATATTTCTATTGCATGCTAAATAGGTGATCCGCTACGGAATAGTTTGTATATTCTGCTGGTTCGTGATGGCAACAATACTATCTACTATAAAGGGGCTGAAGCCACGCCAGGGAATGGCGCCCAGGTATTCTTTATAATGCAGCTCTACCAGCTTACCGCTGCTGCTCATCAGCTTTTGCGCCACCTTTTCATCTACCACAGAAAATTCAAATTCATTGGACTGCAGGGAACCCGGCTGCTTGGACCGGTAGCCGGTTTGAATGAGCCGCCCTTCATAGGTTTTAAAGATATATCCCTTCTGCACAAAAAAGTTCAGCTCCCCGGCCTTTACGCCGCGGCCAAATACAAAGTAATAGCGGTAGGCAATAAACAGCGCTACAATGAGCACTATGGTACCAAAGATCAGGAGTACAAATCTGCGCATAGCTTTTTATTTGAGGTATATGAAGATAAGAAGTAAGAGGCTGGCCTCTTACTTCTTCCATCGTTTATTACAGTCCGTATTTATCGATCATATACACCAGCCCTGCCATGCCAAAAGCACCCAGCTCCATTTCCCGTTTATTCACGGCTTCAAACACGTCGTTGGAAGCGTGGTGCAGGTCAAAGTAACGCTGTGAATCCGGCGCCAGCTCGCCCATTGGCGTGCCTATAGCTTCATTTAACGCGCCTACATCCGTACCGCCGCCCTCATCTTCAAAATCATATAAGCCATAAGGCAGGAACAGGGGTTTCCAGCTTATGATCTTTGCCTTTTTTTCCGCAGGCATGGTAAATGAAAAACCACGGGGCGTAAAGCCACCGGCATCACTTTCCAACGCAAAAATATGATGTTCGGCAGGAGTAGCCTTGGCTACCTCCGCATACTTATTGGCGCCACGCGTACCATTTTCCTCATTCGCAAATAATACAATGCGGATGGTGCGTTTAGGCCGTATGCCCAGCGCTTTGAATGCGCGGATAATTTCTATGGATTGCACACAGCCGGTACCGTCATCATGTGCACCTTCATTCACATCCCATGAATCCAGGTGGCCGCCAATGGTAATGATCTCTTCCGGGTGCTCTGTACCGCGGATCTCTGCAATTACGTTATGGCCAATGGTATCCGGCAAAAATTTAGCGCTGGTGTGCAGGTATATTTTCATGTCCTTATCATCCTTTATGCGGTCGCTTAAGCGGTCGGCATCTTCCAGGCCAATGGCCACGGCAGGGATCTTGGGAAAGGAATCATTATAACGCATAGCACCGGTGTGCGGGAAGTTATTAGCCCCGTGCGACATAGACCTTACTATTACTGCCAGCGCGCCGTATTTGGCAGCCCGGCTGGCGCTGGTAGCGCGGTACATGAACGCATCGCCATAGGCATGAAAGGTTTTAATGAACGTAGGGTTAAAGTGGTAGTTGTAAAAAACCACCTTTCCTTTTACATCATTCTTTTTAGCTTCCAGCTCGTCAAAAGAGCCTACTTCCAGCACCGGGGCCGTTACACCGGTAGCGCCGCTGCCTTCTGAATTACCCAGGGCCAGCACCTGCAGGGCAGGTACAAAATCGCGGCGTTTGGAAATAATGCGTACTTCCTCTTTTTCGCCGCGTACCCAATGCGGTACCATACACTCCTGGAAATACACGGTATCTGCACCGGCAGCTTTCAGCGCTTTAAAGCCCCATTGCTCTGCTTTGGGCATTTGCGGGGAGCCTGCCAGGCGGCCGCCTATCTCTTTGGTAAGTATCCTTAAATTTGCATAGGCTGTGCTGTGTGTCAGCACTTCATCTGCCAGTTTGCGCAAGGTCACAGAATCGTCAGGAGAAGTTTGGGCATGCGCCACAGATATGGAAAAAGCCAGCGTAATTGGCAACAGTAATCGTAGCATAAACAGGCGGATTTTTGCGCTAAAACTAACTAATTCGGACTGTTATTACAAATAAATGGCTAAGCGGTAAATGGCAAATGAATTTTGTAAAGTACCTTAGCGGGGCAGAATGCGACAGAGCAGAAAGCAGAAAGCAGGAAGCAGAAAGCAGAAAGCTCAGAGCGAAAAGCGCAAAGCATTGGCACAAAAGTTACTTAAAGTAAAAGGTAAGAAGCTTTACGCTTTTTGCTTTCCGCTTTAAGCCCTTCAAAAAACTGTAATTCCCATGCGTATAGGAATAGTATGTTATCCTACCTACGGAGGTAGTGGTGTATTGGCAACGGAGCTGGGCAAGGCCCTGGCAGATAAGGGGCATATGGTGCATTTCATCACCTATCAGCAACCGGTACGCCTCAACGCTTTTCACGCAAACATATATTATCACGAAGTACAGGTGCCCACCTACCCCCTGTTTGATTTTCCGCCCTACGAATCGGCGCTCAGCAGCACTATGGTAGATGTGATCATGAACCACCAGCTGGACCTGCTGCATGTGCATTACGCCATACCGCACGCCAGCACGGCCTACCTGGCCAAACAGATCGTGGGCAAGCAGGGCCGCGTGGTGCCTTTTATCACCACCCTGCATGGTACGGATATTACACTGGTGGGTAAAGACAAAACCTATGCACCGGTGGTTACCTTTTCCATTAACGAATCAGATGCTATTACCGCAGTGTCCAACAACCTGCGGGAAGAAACCTATAAGTATTTCCAGATAGAAAAAGATATTGAAGTGATCTACAACTTTGTAGATATTGAACGCTTCAAACGCCGCAGCCTGCCGCATTTCCGCCAGGCTGTTGCCCCTAACGGCGAAAAAGTGCTGCTGCACGTTTCCAACTTCCGTAAAGTAAAACGGGTGCCGGATGTGATCAAGATCTTTCAGCAGGTACGCGCGCAGCTGCCTTCCAAACTACTGCTGGTAGGCGACGGCCCGGACCGTCCTACTATTGAATGTATGTGCCGTGACCTGGGTATTTGTGACGATGTACGTTTTGTGGGCAAGCAGGAGCAGCTGGAAGATATTATGTCTATCAGCGATTTATTTGTACTCCCCTCTGAATATGAAAGTTTTGGTTTAGCCGCCCTGGAAGCGATGGCATCTGAAGTGCCGGTACTTTCTTCTGATGCCGGCGGCCTGCCGGAAGTGAATATACAGGGTGTTACCGGTTTCCTGAGCCCTGTGGGTGATGTAGACAGTATGGCCCGTCATGCCATTGACCTGTTATCTAATGAGACGCTGCTGGCTACCGTTCGCAAAGGAGCACTGGAACAGGCGCAGCGTTTTCACATTAATAATATTGTACCGCAGTATGAAGCTTTGTATGAGCGGGTGCGGGAAAGAGCGCTACTAGCTGTTAGCCTTTAGCTGTTAGCTTTTAGCATTGTAGTACATTAGGCCAACAGCTAATAGCTAAAGGCTAATAGCTATTTTCTCATCTTCTCATGATCCAGATCTCAGGATTTTGTTTCACTATGCCTTTATAGATCTGTAGTTCCACCTCACCCTGGTTTTCTATATCGTTGGTGCTGGCAGTGCCTATCATCTGGCCGGTACGTACCTTATCACCGGTTTTTACGCTTACGGTTTGCAGGCGTACATAGTTGGTAAAGTATTGCCCGTGGCGGATCATCACCACATAACCGCTTCCCGGTATCACCATTACCCTTCTTACCTCTCCTTCAAAAATGGTTTTCACAGCGGCGCCTTTGGAAGTGGCAATGATAATACCATCATTCTCCACATTGATCTTTTCCACTACTGCATGATGCTGGCGGCCAAAGTGGCCAATAACATTACCATTGCTTACCGGCCAGGGGAGCTTGCCACGATTGTTCTCAAAACTTTCTGACAGGGCCAGGGCTTCAGGTGTTGCTTCCAGTACATTCGCACTGCGGGAAGGCGCTGGCGCCGGGCGTTCCGGTTCCGGTGCTTTGGGCGTTTCCTTAACCGGTGGCGGAGTGGCAGCTACATTGTTGTTATTATTGTTGGCGGCCGCCGCTGCAGCTGCAGCGGCTTTGCGGGCAGCTTCATCCCGTTTGCGTCTTTCTTCCACAGCTTTTTTGCGGGCCACTTCTTCTGCTTCCGCTTTGCGGCGCTCCTCTTCAATTTCACGGCGTATTACCGCACGTATGGCGGCCTGCACATTCTGCGCATCCTTTTTCCGCTTATTAATATCTTCTACCAGCTCTTTTTCACGGCCTTTCAGCTTGGAGAATACTTCATCCTGCTCCTTGCGGTCCTTTTCCAGTGTTTGCCGCTCATCCTGCTCGCTCTTCAGGGCATCTGCACGTTTCTCCTTTTGTGATTGCAGGCTTTCTATTTTGCGGGTCAGCAGGTCCTGCGTTTCTACTATGTTGGAGGCTTGCCGGTGCCGGTATTCCCGGTATTGTTTCAGGTAGGCATAACGGCGGATGGCGTCATTAAAATTCTGGGCAGAGAACACGAAGTTGATCATGTCGTATGTACTGCGGTTCTTGTACGCATACACCACCAGCTGCGCGTATTGCGCCTTCAGGGTATCCAGGTCTTTCTGCAAAGTTTTTACATCGCGGTAAGCGCCGTTAATATCCCCGTTTATAAAGTTGATCTCTTCGTTAATATTGTTGATCAGGCGGGAGCGCAGCGTAATCTTGTTACGCAGGGCCCGTAGCTGGCCCATACTTTCGCGGGTAGAGCGTTTGGTTTCTTTCAGCGCTTCATTGGCTTCATCTATTTCTTTCTGTAGCTCCCTTTTCCGGCGCTCCAGCTCCTCCCGTGTGGGTTGCTGATTCTGATTACTCTGCGCGTGTAATACCGCAGGTGCTAACCATATAAAAAGCATGAACGGAATAAGCTTCTTCAGATACAACATGATCGATTTAGGATGTCTGCAAAAATTTCTATGAAGGCTAAAGTTAATTTACAAATCTTAAAAACCAATATATTAGTCAGGCTTATTCCCTGCTATATGATGCAGGTATGTTAAATGGAAAGGACTGTGGCTGGTTAAACTCCATCTTAGAAAAGTCCATTGCCACACGGGTAACGTTCTTTTCTTCAATGAACACGCGTCGCACAAAGGGCACCTTATGGCCTTCTACCTCTTTATACTCGCCATAGGTAAGCTCGCAGGAGCGGTTACGGCTGCTGTCCTTGTCCATTACCTTACTTTGCTGCAGCTGAAAATCATCTGCAAACACATTAAACAGGCTGGTGTACATGGTGGTATCACAGCTGAAAGATATAATGGCAGGGGTTTTTACCACCTGGTAAATAGAATCGGTCAGGAACAGCGGGTTGCCAATGATCAGATCCTGCAGGGTGGTGAAATCAAACGGAAGGTTCAGCAGGTCTTTGGCATCGCTCAGCGCGCGGAGGAACACGCGTTTGTTAAACTTGTCATATGCCTTCAGGCTGTCAGGTGTAATAACGGCCCGGGCTACTTCACCAATTACGGGGGCTGATACGGAGATCCAGATAATGCTGTCCTTCAGCATACGGATGTTGGTGCTGATGTTCTGCTGCTTTTGCTTATCGCTCTCAAAATCTACCTTCAGCTTACCGGAAAATGTATGGAAGTCAATATGATTTTTGTGAATGCCGGCCAGCAGATTGCGGTTAAACTCCAGGCTGGCTGCGGAAGCAGTGCTGTCTGTAGTACTAACATGACCGGTGTCTGATACCGGGAAGCTGGTACGGGCTAACTGCCGCGTATGTCTGCAAGACACGAATATTATACAGGTGATGCCTAGTAAAATGATTTGCTTCATAAGTCCAATTACGCTGAGTGCTTAATGCTAAACGCTGAACGCTTCCTGCGTTATGCCTTTAGCGTTATGCGTTCGGCATTAGGCCGTTAAGCCTTAAGCCTAACTATAAGTCAATATACCGTTTTTCAGCAATTTTCCTGGCCAGCCCTACGGAAGAAGCGCCCTTCTCCTTAGCCCGCTGCCAGTACTCCAGTGCCTTTGCAACATCTTTCAGGTTAAATAAAATATCTCCGTAATGCTCCAGCACACTTGGATCTTTCTGGGCTTCCGGGTCCTGCAGGGCTTTCTCTATCCACTCCTTTGCATCCTCATACTTACCCTGGCGGAACAGGATCCATGCATAGGTATCCATATAGGTAGCGCTGCCAGGCTGCAGCTCCAGGGAGTGGTGCGACATTTGCGCTGCTTTTTCCAGCTGCTCGCCCCGCATAGACAGATAGTAGCTGTAGTTGTTCAGCACCATGGCATCATCCGGCCGCAGTATTAGCGCCCGCTCATAGCTGCTGTCCGACTGCTGGTGCTGCCCCAGGGCGTGGTAAGAATCGCCCAGCAGGGAGTACACATCACCCATAAAACGTTTGTCGCCGCTGCCCAGTGTCAGCGCCTTGTTCAGGGAGCTGATGGCATCCGGGAACTGCTGCAGCATATAAGTGGCTACGCCTTTAAAGTAAAAACCCATGAACTCTTCCGGGAAACGTTGTGTAACCACGTTGCTGGCTTTCAGCAGCTCTTTGGTTTCATCTTTACGGGAGTAGATCCACATCAGCTGGTACCACACAGAAAAGCGGGTAGAGTCCAGGCTAATGGCTTTGTTATAATCGTTGAGCGCACTGTCCAGCATATCGGCCTGGGAGTACATGTCGGCCTCCAGGGCATATGCCTTGGCCTCTGTGGGATGGGCACGTATCACCAGCCGGGTAAGCTGCAGGCCTTCTTTCAGCTTGGTGCTGTCCAGCGTCATCATTTGCAGGTACGGATATACGAACGCTACTTTTTCATCAATGCTGTAATCCGGGTTGGCAAATGCTTTAGTAAGGTATTCCCAGTATACGGTGCTATCCCCGCGCTGTTTGGCGTAATTGGCCAGGGCTATTAGGGAGCGGGCGTTGTTGGGATCTTTGGTAAGAATAGTATCGTAAATACCGGTGGCTTCCTTCACCCGGTCGTTGGCATCATATACATCGGCCAGCAGCTGGTAGTAGCGCACTTCTGCCGGGTTCTGGTCTATCAGCTTGCGGATTTCCGCGGCGGCTTCCTCTACCTTGCTTTGTTTCAGCAGCAGGCGCTGCTTCTGGTACACCAGCTCTTCTACTATGCCCGTCTTTTCTTCCAGCTTATCAAATACGGCCAGGGCCTCGTCTGTTTTACCGGCTTTGCTTAGCAGCATGGCTTTGTTAAACAGGTAATCCTCACTTTCGGGGTACTGCCGGCTCAGGCGGTCGTATACCACGGCGGCGCTGTCAAACATCTGGTTCATACCCAGCGCATCAGCCAGGGCCAGCTGAAACCAGCGGTTGGTAGTATCCATGGCTGCTGCCCGGCGAGCAAAGCCCAGCGCATAGGAAGGGTTGTTCACCTCCATAAAAAGGCGTGACAGCTCGTAAAATACGGTTGGATTTTGCCGGTTCAGGCGCAGGTAATCGGAAAATTGGGTGATAGCGGTTTTATAGTCGCCCAGCATTTTAGAGCGCTGTGCGGCAAAGAACAAGCTGTCTGACCGCTGCTGTATAATGGTAGGATCTTTTATTGCACGCACATTCCCGGTAGCCGTGTGTTTTGTACTACTGCACGCGCCCCAGGTAAGAGCGCATCCTAATCCTATAACGGTAATCAATACACGCATTCCTCAGGATTTTCCGGTGTGTCCGAAACCACCATGCCCGCGGTCTGTTGTTGTTAATATTTCTACTGCTGCGAGGGTAACCCGGGTTACGGGTGCAATGACCATTTGCGCAATACGATCGCCGGGTGCGATGGTTTGTGGTTCGTTTGACAGGTTGATGATAATCACCTTGATCTCGCCCCGGTAGTCGGCATCAATGGTGCCCGGGGTATTGAGCAGGGTAAGCCCCTGTTTAATGGCCAGGCCGCTGCGGGGCCTTAATTGTGCCTCATAACCTTCCGGCAGTTCCATAAATAAACCGGTAGGGATCAGCGACCTTTCCAGCGGTTGCAGCGTCATTGCTGTTTCCAGGTGCGCCCGCAGGTCCATTCCTGCGGCATCGGCAGTGGCATAGGATGGTAGCTCATTGGCCGACCGGTTAATGATCTTTACTATTATTTCAGCCATTCGACAAAGATAGCATTAATGGTCAATAGTCGATGGTCCGGGGTCCATGGACTGCCATTTTTAACAAGTCTTGTTAAGACCTGGCAATATCTTCGGCTGGCGTAGATCTGGTAATAAGTAGTTTCCTGAACAATGTTATGGGCCATTGACTATGGCCCATGGACGGCCTTTAGGCCTTTTCCAGCAGCACGCTGGCCAATGCCACCACCCCTTCTTCCCGGCCTACAAAGCCCAGCTTTTCCGTGGTGGTAGCTTTAATGGATACATCGTCCACTGTAAGGTGCAGAATGCCGGCTATGGCCTCCCGCATCTGTGGCACATAAGGTTTTATTTTGGGCGCCTGAAGGCACAGGGTGCTGTCTATATTCACCACCTGGTAGCCCTTTTCTGCAATCAGCTCAGCGCAGCGGGCCAGCAGTATCTTGCTGTCAATATTTTTATAGGTATTGTCCGTGTCCGGGAAGTGTACGCCAATGTCCCCCAGGCTCAATGCGCCCAGCATGGCATCACAAATGGCGTGCAGCAGCACATCTGCATCGCTGTGGCCCAGCGCGCCTTTATGGTGCGGCACCAATACGCCGCCCAGCCAAAAGTCGCGCCCTTCTGTAAGTTGATGAAAATCTATGCCTTGTCCTATACGTATCTTAGCCATGAATAGTTATTACCAGTTACTGGCGCTGCCACTATCCCCCTCATTCCTGGTAAGGTCAAAGGTCAGGGTAAAGCGCAGGGTGTTGGAAAGCGGGTTCCGTTGAATACCGGTACCGGAGGGTACCAGGTAAGAAAAGTTCAGGCCAAATACATCGTACTTAATGCCTATACCGGCTGTGAAATATTTACGGTTGCCTTTGTATTTATTCTCGTTGTAATAACCGGCGCGTACGGCAAACGTGTTGTTATACCAGTACTCTGCACCTAAGGAGAACATCAGCTCCTTCAGCTCTTCGCTAAAGCCGCCCGGCGCATCGCCAAAAGAGGTGAAAATGGATTCTACCACGCCTTTATCGCGGTAAGCGCCGCTGCTGTCCGGGGTGGGCACCAGCAGCTTATTAATATCCAGGGCAAAGGTTACTTTATTGTATTCATCCAGGCCCAGGGTGTAGGCAGTACCTAAACCCAGGTTGGTAGGAATAAAGTCTTTGTACTGGGCTGATTGGGTGTAGGATATTTTAGTACCTACGTTCGTAATGGCCAGGCCCACATTCCAGGTGTTCACACGGCCATCATCCTTCTCATAATCTTTAGTGTAAAAGAGTGATACATCGCCGGCAAATGCTTTACCGGGGCGTATTACACGGCCATTGATATCGCCATTGGCCAGGTTGGAGTAAATATAACGGAGGGCTACGCCTACGGAAAAGTTATCGGATAATTTACGGGCATAACCTGCATCAAAAGCCAGCTCACGCGGACGGTAATCGTAGGTAGGCGTACCGGTAATATCCGTAAAGTTGATGGTACCTAAGGAAAAGTAACGCAGGGAAGCACCTACAGCCTCCAGGTCATTCAGCTTATAATAACCGCTGAGGTTAGCCAGGAACACATCGTTCACCAGCTCTTTTAACCAGGGGGTATAGGTAACAGATACGGATGAATTAGCGGTGGCAAAAGGCAGCTTGGACAGGTTCCAGTAATTGGAGTTGGCGTCCGGCGAAAGGGCTACACCTACATCGCCCATAGCGCCGCTCCTTGCATCAGGGGAGATCCGCAGGAACGGTACGGCAGTATTAATGGTATTGGTACGGCCGTCTATGTCACCAGTGCCGATCTGGGCTGAGGTTTTTAAACTGATGACTATGCAGTATACGAACACAAGGCTCAATGTTACCTTACGGATCATGTAATTTTTATATTTGAAACGAGGTGTAAAAATAATGCCTATTTTATAATAATAATCAAGAAAATGGGGCAGGCCAGGGATGCTGAAATTAATGTTTTTTTGCATAGGTTTTAGAATAAGATCAGTTTTCCTCCTGAAATTTTAGTTTTTAGTTTAGTGCTGACAGTCAACCTGTAAAAGTAAATTCCAGGTGGTAGTTTAGCTCCGGAGTCGGCAGTACCGTTCCAAAGCATGCCATCATAACGGTTACCAGTTGCATTTATTGTTTGCTGCTTCGTTTTTACCAGCTGCCCTGACACGGTAAAAACCTGCAAGGTAACATCCAATTCCTGTCCCTGCTGGTTATGTGTAAAAAAGAATCTTGTTTCTGTGGTGAACGGGTTAGGATAGTTACCTACTTCCTGCACAGCCAGGGTACCTGCGCCTGCCACCACAAACTGCAAAGTAACCGTGGTAGAGTTATTATACGTATCCCATCCCTTAATGATAAGGGTATGCGGCCCTTCCGCTAAATTATAGAACGGAAAGCGGATGGCGCCCCCCCGGTAATTGTTCAGCGTAGCGGTATAAAAGTCATTCAGCACAAAATACTGGCTGGCCGTATCCAGCACCGCTACCATATCATGACCAATGCCGTAACCGGAGGTATTAATACCGCTGCTGTCATACAGGTTTACCAGCAGCACCGGGTTAGGCCCTGTAATGCCGCCATTGCGGAATAATTCTGTATCTAAAAAAGCCTGTACCTGCGGCCCGGCAGTATCTACCGGGGCATTGGCCGCAGTACCGCCTACCTGGTAACCATCAAAATAGCCCCCTGCATCTGCCTGCTCATTAGCTGCATAATAGCTGATCTTACCGGCGCCGGGTTTATAGTCAATATCCTTGGGCACAATGAAGGTGAAGCTGAAATGCCCGTTCTGAATGCTTTGCTGGCCACGGAACAGCACCTGCTGCTGCAGGGTATAATCTGCCGGCTCGCTGCCTGCATCATTACCGCGGGTGCGCAGGGTTACGGGTTTATCATATACCGCTACATCCAGCTGGCCGTTAAAGCCGGTCAGGGGCTGCCCCTGCTCATCTTCCAGGTGGCCTTTTACTACATATTTTCCCAGGGCTTTAAGGGTATCTGTTACCTGCGTAACATCCTGCCCGTTAATGGAATCTGTAACTACATGGTACCGGGGAAAGGCCAGTGTCAGGGCCGGATCGCCCAGCAGCTGGAACTTGCGGTTATTGGCTACATCACTGTAATTGGTATAGGTAAGGTTCTTACCCAGCATAGCTGCTTCTCCCAGGCTGGGCATATGCCCGTTGGCCAAAGGCGTAAAGGCCATTTGCAGGTAGTTGGTGTTCATGATCCGGTTAGAGTAGGCAAATACTGCCCGCGTAGTGGTCATCAGCGCAATGGCGCCACCAGTAGGCTGCAGCACCAGCTGCTCACCCAGGGAGTTATAGGCAGGGTTATCAAAAGGCGCAAAATCGCAGGTAGCGGTAATGATCAGCGGCAGGTGCTGTGTATTATTCCAGGTTTTAATGGTGCTGCCATCTACCACCACTTCTTCTGCCAGGCGTGAGTAGCTGCCATGGCCGGTGTAGTTCCATACCAGGTTGCCGGTGCTCATCTGGCGCTGTATTTCACTGTTCACAGCCGGGTAGCGGCTGCCGCCTGCAGAGGATACTTTGGGATAGGCATCCAGGTATATCTTATCCGGAATGCCCTGGCGCCAGGTTTGGGCGGCCATACCGCTTACTTCCTCTGCATCCTGCAGATGCAGGTTATCGTCTCCGTCATCTGCCACAAAGGTGAGGTGATTGCGCCAGGGGCCAAAATTTGCCGGGTTATGGTAACCCATTATCTTGTCCACCACCTGCCGGGCCTGGGCCTCTGTTTGCACAGGCAGGCGGCCAATGGCAATATCCAGCAGGTTACGTGTATTAACGTCCGTTATATTATCAGCATCATCCAGGAAACCAAAGAAATCATCGGACGGGTAAGAGTTTATAAAATCCAGCGAGGCATCGCTTTCCCAGGTGGGCACCAGGTTGGTGTTGGCGTTTATACGGTGGCGGTAGTCAAAAGAAGCATCGCCAAACAGCAATAAATAACGCGGCCCTTTGCCATTGCCACCGGCCCGGTCGTAGAACATTTTCACAAAATCACGTATAGCCGTGGGATCAGGTGTGCCGGAAGCAAATTCATTATAAATATCCGGCACCAGGGCTACCTGTACCTGCAGCTGATCATGGGCGGTATGGTAAGCCGCCAGGCGCTCAGCTGCCGCTTTTAAGGCCGGTATGGTAATAATGAGCATATCCGCGGCTGCGCTGCCGTGCAGGTCCTGGTTAGGCACTGTGCCTGCAAAGGCCGGCTGCGGCATTTGGGCGGGGTCAAAGGCTACGTATTCCCGCAGGGTGCCTGCTTCCCGCACAAACTGCAGCTGGCTGCCGCTGCGCTGTACCGGTACAGCCACCGGCGTGTTGGTATTAGTAAGCTCCCATATTGCGGTACCGGCGCCTGCATTGTTCAGGGTAAAGCGTCCGGTAGCACCGGCAGCTACGCTTACGGCATCCCGGAAAAAGAGCGGGCCCTGGGCCGGCAGGGTAAGCGGGCAGCGGGCTTGCAGCTCCACGTAATCCAGCCAGCCCTGGTCGCCATTACCGGCAATGTATTGCAGGCCTACCTGCAGCTGGGCACTGTTCACATTCACATTAAAAGCGCCATAGGCAGCAGTGGCAAAGGCTTCAAATATATTTCCGCTCACCGGGTTTAAATTCAGGCTGCCAGCTGCGGCCTGGTTCACCGTAATATCAAAACGGCTGCCGCTGCTGCGGGCAGCAGCCCGGGCGCGTACCTGCACCTGGGCGGTAGCTGCGGGTAAGGTAAAATCTATACTGCGGGTAGGGGTGCCGCCGGGTGCATTATTAAACACCGGGCCCCACCACTGTTTGCCGCTGCTTACCAGGCTCACACTGTCCTTTTCATAAAAAGCACGGTAGTCAAAAGCCGTAACATCCACTGTAGGTGCAGGTGGCGTAGCATTATCCGTCGTAATACGGCGGCCATTACCGCCAATACCCAGGAAATACCAGGCCGTATCACTATACAAATTATACTGGTGAGTAAAGGTGCGGCCGGCAGGGTTATACACCCAGCCATGCGGGCCGGGGGCATAGAACAGCACATAGTCGTTCCCGTTCAGCAGGCCATCGCCCCCGTCTGACACTTCCAGGGCCAGCTCCGGCAGGTCGTCTGCCCGGGGCAGGCTGTTATTTTCCGGCAGCAGCTGCCCCCCGCTTCCAAAAATGCGTATGTTATTGGAGGACAACGATTGTGTATTGATACCCATGCTATTGAGCTGGGATACCGGGATCTTATAAATACCTGGTTGGGTAACCGCCAGCTTGTACCAGGTACCGGCAGCTAAAACGGAATGGGAAGCATAGGTGCGCTGCGCATGTGCCGGCAACCAGGCACAAAACAACAGCAAAAGCAGCAGGCGATACAGCTTCATAAGGGTTTTATTATGGATACGGAGGCCGTATGCCCCGTAAATTTAATAAACCGGCAACACAAAGTGCAAATAACCCCTTGACAGACAAACCGGTTTGTAGTAAATTTAAGGGCCAAACCATTACAAATTAATTTTTTTCACTATAAAATAAAATATACTAAATTTGCGTTTACCTATAAAACCAATACTAAAAGCTGAATCTCATGCATAGATTAACCTCTCTGTCTTTGCTCTTAGGCACCAGTGTAATGCTGGCCACAACCGCCTGTAATAAGGATGGCGGAGGGCTGTTTGGCAAGAAAAAAGAAAAATCCTCCGCAACCGGCTGGAACTATAATGACCAGAAAATGGGTGGTTTCAGTGTGGCTAAAAGTAAGGACCAACAAACCGGTCCGGGCCTGGTGTTTGTGCAGGGTGGTACTTTTGCCATGGGCGCTACCGAACAGGATGTGATGATGGACTGGAACAACATTCCCCGTCGTATCACGGTTTCCTCCTTCTACATTGACGAATCTGAAGTATCCAACGTACACTACCGCGAATACCTGTTCTGGTTACAGCGTATGTATGGCGAAAGCTTCCCGCAGGTATACCGCCAGGCTTTACCGGATACCCTGGTATGGCGCAGCGAACTGGCTTATAACGAGCCGCTGGTGGAATACTACTTCCGCCACCCTGCTTACAACGATTACCCGGTGGTAGGCGTAACCTGGAAACAGGCTACCGATTATGCCAAATGGCGCTCTAACCGTGTGAACGAAAAGCTGCTGATGGATAAAGGTTTGCTTTCCAAAGGTGATGTAAGCAACCAGGCTGATGACAATACTTTTGATACTAAAGCATATACCGCCGGCCTGTACGAAGGTACTCCGGGTAAAATGTCTAAAAGCGTAAAAGACCAGTTCAAGAATGCCGACGGCTCACCCCGTACTGCGCAGTTTGAAGATGGTATTATGCTGCCGGCTTACCGCCTGCCCACAGAAGCAGAATGGGAATACGCCGCACTGGGTTATATAGGTCAGAACCCCTCTCCTTCCAAGAAAGAAGGTAAACGTGGTGAGGAGTTGATCATGAACAAACAGATCTACTCCTGGGGCACCAATACCAGCGGTTTAAGGGATATCCGCCGCGGTAACTGGCAGGGCCAGTTCCTGGCGAACTTTAAACGCGGTTCCGGTGATAACATGGGTATGGCAGGTGGTCTGAATGACCGTGCTTCCATTCCCGGCCCTATCCGCTCTTTCTTCCCGAACAACTTTGGTATCTATAACATGTCCGGTAACGTAAGCGAATGGGTACTGGACGTTTACCGACCTCTGAACCCGATAGACGGGGATGACTTCAACTACTTCCGTGGTAACAAATTCCAGACAACCTATATGAACGGTGAAAATGAGCCGGAAAAAGATAGCCTGGGTGCGCTGAAAATGCGTGATGTAACCGACGAAGAAAGTGCTAACCGTTTGAACTACCAGAAAGGTGATGTGATCAACTACCTGGATGGTGATACCTTATCGCAGGTACAATACGGTTACGGTGTAACCTCCCTGATAAACGATAAGTCCCGCGTAGTAAAAGGTGGTAGCTGGAACGACCGCGCCTATTGGCTGTCTCCCGGTACCCGCCGCTTCATGCAGGAAGATATGGCTACTAACACCGTTGGTTTCCGTTGCGCAATGGACCGCGTAGGCAGCCCGGAAGGTAACAAGTTTAAAACAGGTCAGCTGTTCAAGAAACAAAGACAGAAGAGATAAGCTCAAAGCGTAAAGCTGAAAGCATAAAGCATAAAGCAAAAGCCCGGTAGTGATACCGGGCTTTTGTATTTTTACCTGTTGTGTTAGTACTTCCTTTTGCTTTGTGCTTTCTGCTTTGCGCTCACTTCCACATTTCCAGTATCTCCTCCGTATGGCTCTTGGAAACCGGCTTGTTAATGATCTTGTCTATCACCCCTTTTTCATTGATCAGGAAAGTAGTGCGGTGCGTGCCGTCAAAGATGCGTCCCATGAATTTCTTTTCGCCAAATACGCCGTAAGCATGTACGATCTTCAGATCCTCATCCGGCAATAAGGGAAAAGGCAGGTCGTATTTCTTTGCAAATTTCTGGTGGCTTTTTTCACTGTCAATGCTGATGCCTACTACGGCATAGCCCTTTGCCAGCAGCGCTGCATAATTGTCGCGCAGGTTGCAGGCCTGCACTGTGCAGGTGGGCGTCATATCGTGCGGGTAAAAGTAAAGGATCACCTTCTTGCCTTTTAAACCGGCCAGGGAAACGGTATTGCCGTTCTGGTCCACGCCTTTAAATGCCGGTGCTTTATCGCCTTCTTTTAAATGATGCGTTGCTATTGCCATTGCTGTTGATTTTGCTACCTTTTAAACGTGAGTACATGGGTGCCTGTGTTACCTGCTATATCCGTTACTGTTAGCTTCAAGGTATGCGCGCCGGAGGAGCAATGCTCATCAAAAGTATAGGTAAGCACGTTGCTCTTGCGGGATAACATCAGCCAGTGCCCGTCCAGCTCTGCGCGGTAGCTTTCAATACCGCTGTTATCGTTCATGCTGAAAGCCAGCTTAGCGGCTTTGGCAAGGTTAGCGCCATTTTTAACAGCGCCCAGCACGGTGATCTTTGGCGCCGTGGTATCCACTTCCAGGTGAAAATCACCAAAATCACGGAAGCGGCCTTTGTACCAGCCATTTTCCAGCGTGGTGCCGGATACGCTTTCACCCATGCCGCTGCGTACCATCACTATTTTATGCTGCAGCTCCAGCGGTACCATTTTATTGGCTTTCAGGCGCAGGTCAAATTCATTATGAATGGGTATCAGCGGTGTATGCAGGTGGTAAATGTTAGACCAGGCCTTAGGGTTCATGCTGGGAATTTCCGCATAGCGGAAGCAGATATGATCGTACAGCGCCGCTTCATCCAAAAAGAACTCTACCCAGTTATTCTCAAAAATATTGCGGCTTTCCGGGTACATGGTATTGGCGCAGCGCGGGTCTGGCGGCGCCTCGCCGGACTGCTGCAGGTTAAACTTCACGGTGCTGCTGTTGCCATAGGCATCTTTTACCAGCAGCTTTATGTGGTGGGGCGCGCCGTCAGAAAGGTCAATGGTGCCATCGCCCTTTATATCGTGATAAATATTCAGCTTATTGCCGGGTAAGGAAAATACCAGCTGCAGAAAGGGGCCGCCGCCTTTTTTCACCTTATAGTCTATATGCGCATTCAAGTAACGGGTTTCTTCATAACCAATATCATCCAGCTGAAATGCCTCATTGGGTATATCGTTATCAAACAGCATTACTTCGTATATGCCATTGGGATTGGTGGAATTACTCTGCCGGTCCAGCGCATTCAGGCCAATGCCTGCCTGCGAGGCTCTTACCTTAATGAGCGGCGTGGTGGTTACATATTCCCCGTTCACTTTTTTCACCCCTACCATTACAGGCTGCTGCTCGTAAATGCTTTTATCCATATTGTACACGGCGATGCGGTATACTTCCGGGGCGCGGGTATCCGGCACATCAAAGCCGAACAATAAGGGGTTCAGCGGTTTTTCCGTTTGCGTATTGCGGATCTCAAAATGCAGGTGCGGGCCCGCAGAGCCGCCGGTATTACCGCTCCAGGCTACAAAGTCGCCCTTCTTAACCGGGAACATGTTGGGTGGTATCCGCAGATCCATGGCCCAGCTTTCCTGCTCATAGGCCTTTTGTTTCACATACTGCTCCAGGGTGGGGAAAAAGCGGTTCAGGTGCCCGTATACCGTCGTGTACCCGTTGGGGTGAGTAATGTATAAACCATTCCCATAACCGGTGTGCGATACACTAATGCGGCTCACATACCCGTCTGCAGCGGCATGTACCGGCAGGTTCTCCCGCTGCTGGGTTTTAATATCCATGCCGGAATGAAAGTGATTGGGCCGCAGCTCCCCAAAATTGCCGGCCAGCACAATAGGAACATTCAGCGGGTTACGGAAATATCCCTGCGGGTAATTTTTCCCGGGTAAGTACTGCGCGCTTAAAAGTTGGGGGAATAAACAGCAAAAGCCTATTAATTTCCTGATCATGAGTGCAAATGTAAGGGACAAGGAAATATGCAGTACAAAAAAATACCCCCGCGGGCATAAGCCGGCGGGGGTATAAGCTATTCAGCAATGCTTTTTACAGCTTTGACTTTACTTCTTTTATCAGTGATACAAACGCCGGGTTGGAGCGTATATCCGGCGTCCAGGCCAGGCCCATCTGGCACAGGTCGTACTCCTTTACAATCGTAGCGCCGGGCTTACCTTCTTCGGTAGACAGGATCCAGATGGTATCAGAGATAGCGGCGGCATTCTCTATATCGTGGCTAACAATGATCAGGGTATTCTGCTCATGCAGGGTAGATACTTTCAGCAGCAGGTTTATCACCTTATCCACCATCAGTATATCCAGGCCGGAGAAAGGCTCATCCAGCAGAATAAATTTGTTGCCGGTTAATACCTGCTGAATAATGCTTACCCGCTGGCGCTGGCCGCCACTCAGCTGCGCCGGGTATTTTTTCAGATGCTCTGTAAGCTCAAAAGTGTCAGCATAATCTTTTATGATCTGCTGCTTTTCCGCATCAGAGAGTTTTACCGCGGCATTGTCCAGCCCTATTTTCAGGTTCTGGTAAATGGTGCGATGGTTAAACAGCACATAGTGCTGCGGTACAATGCCCATTTCACCGGCCTGCACGGGATGCTGATCTTCCTCAATATTCACCACACCAGCCGTAGGCTTAATTAAGCTGGCCAGGATCCGGAACAGCTGTGTTTTACCAATACCGCTGCGGCCTATAAGGGATACCACCTGCCCTTGCGCCACACCTTCCCGGTGAATATCCTGGATGGAAAAATTAATGTCCCTTAGTATCTGTTTATCGCCGTACTGCAGGTTTACGTCCTCAGCTTTCAGCAGTACTTTTTGCTTGGTATAAGTATTCATTAGCGGCGGGTTTGAAGTTGGGTGTAAGGAAATAACCAGTGGCGCATTTGCCCCAGCACATAATCAAACAATACCCCCAGTATGAAAATAATGACCAGGGTACCAAACACATTTTCCAGCTGCACATACTTGTTGGCTTTAATGAGCATTACGCCCAGGCCGCCTTCGCTCATGCTTAAGCCTTCCACGCTGGTGATCATTAACCAGGCAATGGCAAAGTTCTGCCGCATTACTTCAAACACCTGGTCCAAACGTCCGCGTACCACTACTTCCAGCCAGGTTTTCCAGCTGTTCATACGCAGGGTGGTGCACAGCTCAAACTCCTGCACATTAATCCCCTCAAACACGCTTAACAGGGAGGTTACAAAGAACGGTACAATGCCAAAAATAAGCAGGCTTATTTTCAGCTGGTGCCCGTTCTGCGTCCATAAGGTGAACAGGAATATTAAACCGGTCAGGGTGAGGTACCGGCATTTTACTACAAACCGCGCAATAGGATAAAAGACCGGGATCATAGCCAGGTAGCTGATCAGCAATGCTATCACAATAGAGATCACCATACCCTTAATAGTAAGTGATAAGCTGGCAAACAGGTTATCTACAAAATCACGGCTGCCCACAATAGTGCCTAATGCCTGCAACACTTTAGTGGGCGTGGGTATTAACCCGCCCCCGCTCAGCTGCCAGGCAATCAGCGCCAGCACCATTTCCGCCGCCATCAGCAACACCATGTTACGTTTGCTGATAATACGCAGCGGCTCAAAGATCGATCTGATGAATTTCATCTCAAATATTTAGGATGAGGTAAGAAGTATGAAACCTCATACTTCTTACCTCTTTTAATTAATTACCCAGCACAATCTGCACACGCCTGTTGCGGGCACGGCCTTCTGCAGTAGTATTATCTTCGATAGGTTTGGAAGCGCCAAAACCTTTAGATTCCAAACGGTCGGCTGACAGGCCCTTGCTTATCAGGTAACTTTTAACCGCTTCAGCACGGCTGTCAGAAAGCTTCAGGTTAGCGGCATCATTACCTACGTTATCCGTATGGCCATAAACGCCCAGCTTCAGGCCTTCTGCTACCACAGCGCTTTTCAGGATCTCATCCAGCACAGTATAAGAGGCGGGTTTGATCACGGCGCTGCCGGTTTCAAACTGGATCTCGTATGACTTGGAAGATACCTCGCGGGTGATCTCCGGTGCATAGGTTTCCTTGATAGCGGTACCTTCCAGCAGCTCCGGGTGGTTAGACACTACGGAGGTCAGGAAAGATTTATCGATCACTTTATTGTACACAGGGTAAGTGGGGATCAGCTCCGGGTACATTTTGATGATGATATCACCAAAGGTGTTGTACACGATCTTGTAACGGTCCAGCCCATCTTTACCTAAACCGAACAGGTTAGCAGCATCTGCCAGGTTAAAGGCCATAGAGCCACCCAGGCTTACATTAATGCCCTGCGCATCTTTTTCTTCCATACCGTTATAATACTTCAGCCAGTAAGCGCCATTCTGCTCGTTATACACTTTGGCAGAAACGTCTGCGGCAAAGGCTTTGGCTTCAGTAAAGGAACGCACCTGGTCGCCGGCCTGTGACAGCGCCATGATCAGGTTCTCTATATCTGTACGGTGATCGTACGCGAACTTTTTAATAGTAATGGTGATGTTCGGCATTTGTGATGCATACTCGCGGGTAGAAGCAATGTTCACCAGGCCGCCTTTTTTCTGCGCCACGTTCACGTCGCCGGGAGTCCAGGTAGCAACACCATCCACACCTACGGTAGTATCGCGGCTTACTTTTTTACCATCTACGATCATCTTACGGTTTTCAGAATAACCGGCAATGTATTTATTACCGGCATCCAGGAAATCATTGGCGGCTATCAGGTTCACGGCATTACGGTCGTAAGAGGTTTCATCCGGGTTCACGCGCAAACCGTTATCACCGGCCCATTTCAGCAGGATGTTCATATCACCGTCGCGCAGTACGCAGGCAACTGTTTTACCCAGCGCATTTTTAGGATCGCGTTTCCAGTCGGAGGGACCCATCAGCTTATCTTCACCATAACTTTTACCCATGGCATAAAATGCAATAGGCTGGTAGTCGGGCCCCAGGGGCTCCAGCTCTTTGCTTAAAGCAGCAAAGAACATAGGCATACCATCGCCCATGAAAGAAGCAAACACACCAGGTGCATTCGGGTTATTCTTATACTCCTGTGCAAACTTCACCATGTCGGCAATAGACTTGTTACAGTCATCCTGGCGTTCCAGGGCCAGCTGCAGCTTGGCTTTGTCCAGCAGGGAGCCTTTGGTGGTGTTGGCGCCGCCATTGGCATACATTACCGGGAACTGGGAGTTCCAGGCCATAATTTTCCATACGATCTTGGTACCGCCGTTCAGCGCTTCGTCCTGCCCGGGTAAGGGCATCATTACTGCGTTCTTGCTTAAAGAAGCTTCCGGCGCATCCGGCAGGGATACCTTTCCAATATCAGTAGCTGCTTTTGCTTCCTGGGGACGTTTATCCCACCATAATACTTTTGCTGCATAAATACCACCCAGTAATAATAGGATCAGTAATATTTTACCACCAGGTTTTACTTTCATTGACATCTTTAAATAATTTAGTTGGTTAGTTACGCTGAATGCTTAATGCCGAACGCTTAACGCTTCCTGCCTTTTGCTTCAGCTTATAATTTTTTTATTATGTGCAACGCTTAGGGCTAAACGCCTAACGCTGCTTATTTTTGCTTTGTGCTTTATGCTTCCCGCCCACATCCGCCACAATCAGCGTTAAGCGTTCGGCATTAAGCATTCAGCCTTAATAAGCATTTAGCTTAGCAAATCATTATAGTTATCCTTAGCAACGGTACCGGGTACACGCTGATTTTCCGGCGTAGGCGTCCACTTCTGGGTATCCAGGCGGAAAGTAATATCCGGGTCAAAGGATTCCAGCATCTGTAAGCCCTGCAGCTCATAGGTAGCGTTATCCAGGTCAATGGAGCGCATAAAGTCCGTTGAGTAGTTAATGGCTTTTTTCATGCTGGACAGCTTAGTGGCAATATCCTCTTTCAGGAATTCCATAGACTGTTCCACCATCAGCTTTTTCTCCGGATCGCCCTTGAATATTTTCAGGGCAGAGGTCAGCGCCTTGTTACCGGATGTAACGGATTTGTACAGGTCCTTTTTCAGCTCCAGCTCATTCCGCGCATCTTCTATCATGTAACCGCTGTTCTTGTGCACCTTGGTCAGGTAGTCGCCTATCCTGGCCAGGTTATCACGTATAGGCGCCAGCTGCAGAATGTATTCTTTAATACGCGCTATCTGGCGGGTGGCATTGCCCAGCTCCGGCAGCATATTATTATCCTGCGCAGCTTTGGCGCGTGCCATTAGCTGGTTAGCTTCTTTTTCCTTTTCTTTTATCTTCATGTCGATCTTCTCCTTCTGCCCGTCTACTTCAACAGACTGCTCATACAGCTTTTCGCGCTGCTTTTCCATATCCTGCACATAGTCTTCTGCTATGATAAAGGGATCCAGCTCTATAACAATGCCTACCAGTTTTTTCATCAGCCATTCATACAGGTAAAACAGGCTTAAGCGCAGCTTACGGTGTGTAACGGCATACAGGAATAAACCCAGGGATACCAGGGCTATACCAAAGTTGAGCGTGTTCCATATCACTTTAGTGAGAATGGGCACTACATAATAACCGATCAGTACCAGTAAACCCAAACCAATGATAAGACCAAACTTACCACCCGGCCGGTTCCAGTATGACTTTAGCTTTTGCCCTGCAGGTGCAGGGAAATACTGTGTTTCCATATTTCTTTTGGGATGTTAGGTTAAAGGGATGTTTGTATTTTTTGCAAGTCAGTTTCTATTTTATTGATCATGGCATTGCAGGCCAGCTGGTAACCCTGACGGCTACTTGAAATCTTCTGCTCCTGCTCTGAGATCTGTGCTTTCATTTGCCCCATTTGTTGCTGGGCAGCAGTGATCTCTTCGGTTAACCTTTTAATGGTTTCCGCATTCTGCGCTACCTTTTTTTCCAGGTCAGACAGTTGCTGCTGGCGGCCCTGCACTTCTGCCAACGCTTTTTCATTGGCAGCTTTTTCAAAGTCAGCACGGTCTTTTTCCACGATGGTTTTGTATTGTGCCGCTGTTTCCAGCAGTTTCTGTTTGTTCAGTCCCTGCACGCTCAGCGTGGCAAATACGGCAGCCATCCGTGTTTTTTCGTCTGGTACATGTGTTTCCAGCGTTTCCATCATCTTCCAGAACTCAAAATAGTCTGGCCCGGGCAGGTTGCTGCGCTCAAAGAGTGCAGAAAAGTGCTGCTCAAATTTGTCGATGTCCGCCTCGCTCATAGCTACAGCCGGCTGGCCTTTGATGTTACCCAAAGGGAATTTTTGCGAAAGGGTTACCTCCGCTTTAGATGATGAAGATTCATTGGGCTCAAATTCCACAAACAGGCCCAACGCCTTCTTAAGAAAGTTTGCCATTAGTGCATAAGGATTATTGAAGTATTGTCCAGTTAGGCTGGGTTACGTTAACTTACCAGGGGTGAGTGATTTAATAGAATAGACGCAGGTATAGGTACACGATTCGGGTCATTTAAAATTAAATACGCCTCAAGGTATTTGATCGGGATAATTACGGTTGAATTACATCTTGTGTTTCATGTTAATTGTAGATGTAAAATTATAACATTTTTGGATATCCGGGCTAAAAATCGACTAAACAATTGATAATTAATTGTTAATGGAGGCCAAAAATACTCCCTAACATACTGTGAACTTATTTTTTTACTTTAGTACCCGCAATATAAAACCATGTCCATCCAGGTATCTGAACTTAGTAAAACATACGGTGAACAAAAGGCAGTTGATAACATTTCCTTTTCCCTGAACAAAGGAGAGATTGTAGGTTTCCTGGGACCTAACGGGGCCGGCAAAGCCACCACCATGGAAATGATAACCGACTACCGGCCGCCCAGCGGCGGACAGGCCCTGGTAAGCGGGTTTGATGTAAGCAAAGCCCCGCTGGAAGTGCGCAAACGCGTGGGTTACCTGCCGGAAGCCAACCCTCTTTACTTTGATATGTATGTGAAAGAGTTCCTCAGCTTTATTGCAAACGTGCACCAGCTGGGCAATACTGCGGCGGAGCGCATCCGTACCGTAATAGCGCTCACCGGCCTGGAACCGGAAAGCAAAAAGAAGATAGGCGCCCTTTCCAAAGGATATAAACAACGCGTAGGCCTGGCCCAGGCCCTGCTGCACGATCCTGAAGTTCTGATCCTGGACGAGCCTACCTCCGGCCTGGATCCTAACCAGCTGGCGGATATACGGCAGGTGATCAAAAACCTGGGCAGCAACAAAACCGTTATACTCAGCACCCATATTATGCAGGAAGTGGAAGCCATGTGCAGCCGCGTAATTATCATCAACAAAGGCCGGCTGATTGCGGACGATACCCTGCAAAACCTGCAGCAGCGCCAGGCCGGCAACGGTTATATACAGGTAACTTTTGGGGAGCCGGTAGAGGCGGCGGCCCTGGAACAGCTGCCGGAAGTAACGCGGGTAATGGGCAGTGAGGGCAATACCTGGCAGCTTTTTACAGGTAATGTAGAGGCAGTACGTAAAAACCTGCTGCAATTTGCTTTGATAAATAACCGGAACATCCTTTCTTTGCAGAGCAATTCACAAAGCCTGGAAGCTATCTTCCGGCAGCTGACGAATTGATAACGGTTCACAATCCACGGTCCATAGAAAACTACAAGCATCAACTGCCTTGCGTACAGGGCAATGGAACTATGGGCCACGGACAACGGACTTCTTTCAACAATCAATCCTAAAACACTAATAGTAAAACCATGAGTACCATTTCAGAGATCCATGCCAGGCAGATTTTAGACAGCCGCGGTAATCCTACCATAGAAGTAGACATCACTACAGAAGATGGCCATTTTGGCCGTGCTGCCGTACCTTCCGGCGCTTCTACCGGTAAGCACGAAGCCGTAGAACTGCGTGATAATGATAAAAAAACTTACGTAGGCAAAGGCGTATTACAGGCTGTTAAAAATGTGAACGAGACCATTGCAGATGAACTGGCCGGATGGGATGTAAATGACCAGGCAGGCATCGACAAAATGCTGATCGATCTGGATGGCACCCCCAATAAAGCCAAGCTGGGCGCCAACGCTACCCTGGCCGTTTGCATGGCTGTAGTCAAAGCTGCTGCTGAAGAAAGC
>NZ_JAGXJN010000526.1 GCF_019091455.1 Chitinophaga sp. GbtcB8 | reverse complement strand
TGCCGTACAGCAGCAGGCACAGGGCCTGCTGGATGGGCTGAACCACAAGAAGGACGTGGTAGCTTAGCTGGCCCAGCTGGAGATCCAGAAACGGGAAGCCGGCGCGATGGTAGATGAAGATGTTTCCATCCCCTACCCCTGGCAAACACCCAACCCCAACTTTACGGTTTCTGTAGGATTAAAGACCAACAACCCGGAAAACCCTGCTGGGGCTAAAAGGGTAACGGCGG
>NZ_JAGXJN010000525.1 GCF_019091455.1 Chitinophaga sp. GbtcB8 | reverse complement strand
ACTTCTGGCCCAGCTCTTCCGCCGTTGAAATTGCCTAAGGGGGTGTAATAGGCCAGAACATCGTATGGAATATACGGTCGAAAACCGCGGCACTGGAAAGGAGGGGGGCGAAGGAAAAAAAAGATGCGGCCAAAAAGGCGGGGGCTGCGGTGGATTGAGCCAGAGAGGCGGGGAGGAGCAAACAATTGGGGCCCCGGCGGGGGTGGGGGGCCTCCCAACTCCAGACAGTT
>NZ_JAGXJN010000524.1 GCF_019091455.1 Chitinophaga sp. GbtcB8 | reverse complement strand
ATATTATTACGGCCCAGCTTATTACCCGGCTCAATACCTTTGGGGCTGGTGTTGGCGTAAGAGAAATATGTTTGTGGTTTATCCGTACCTACAGAAAGGGTTACGGAGTTGGTCCAGTTCTGGCCGGTCTGGTAAGAATCATCCAGGTTATCGTGGCCGCCGATGGGAATTGTATTGCCCCAGCTTTGGGTAGGCGTGCCGGCTGTTTGCCCGTAGTTATTCTGGATCTC
>NZ_JAGXJN010000523.1 GCF_019091455.1 Chitinophaga sp. GbtcB8 | reverse complement strand
GGTATCTTCCCGGTTAAACGGATAACGTGATCATTATACCAGCGCATTACGATCACCTGGGCATCAGCCCCCAGGCTAACAGCGCAGTCAGCATTTTTAACGGGGCCGATGATAATGCCTCCGGCAGCGCCGCTCTACTATCGCTCATTAAATATTACCAGCAGCATCCGCCCCTGCATCCCCTGGTATTTCCCGCGCTGGGTGGGGAAGAGGAGGGCTGGCAAGGCGCC
>NZ_JAGXJN010000522.1 GCF_019091455.1 Chitinophaga sp. GbtcB8 | reverse complement strand
GTAATGATAGAGTTCTTACGGTTAGGATCGTCGATATGACGCGCCCATTGCCCGATACAGCGACCGCAGGCATTGGGCAGCACCACACCGCCTATTTTGTCAAAGGGATCCAGCAGGCCATCTCTTTCAATGGTGAAACGTACCAGCTCAGAACCGGTGGTAATGGTAAATTCGTATCTTACTTTCAGGTTCTTGTCAATGTCTTGTTTGGCCTGGGAGGCTGAACGGGA
>NZ_JAGXJN010000521.1 GCF_019091455.1 Chitinophaga sp. GbtcB8 | reverse complement strand
TACGTAACAAGGAAATATGGGTTTGCGCTGGCATATCAACAAAAGTTGGTCCATATCCTATCAAGGGAAGCGGTGTAAAAATCGGTTGCCCCGCTAGCAGAAGGCTGGCGGGGCTTTTTTATGCAGGGAAGGCTCACCTTTCACTCTTGAACTTTTTAAAACCGGGGGAATATTTTTCCTGCCCTTTCCCCGCTGCATCTTTGTAAATGAAATACGCTCCCACCCCGTAT
>NZ_JAGXJN010000520.1 GCF_019091455.1 Chitinophaga sp. GbtcB8 | reverse complement strand
GCACAGCTCAAACTCCTGCACATTAATCCCCTCAAGCACGCTTAACAGGGAGGTTACAAAGAACGGTACAATGCCAAAAATAAGCAGGCTAATTTTCAGCTGGTGCCCGTTCTGCGTCCATAAGGTGAACAGGAATATAAAACCGGTCAGGGTGAGGAACCGGCATTTTACTACAACCCGCGCATTAGGATAAAAGACCGGGATCAAAGCCAGGAGGCTGTTCAGCAATG
>NZ_JAGXJN010000519.1 GCF_019091455.1 Chitinophaga sp. GbtcB8 | reverse complement strand
AGGGCATTCATGGCCTGTGGGAATCGCGCATACCGGTGCTGGTGGCAGATAAGGCTTTTAACTACTGGGCGGGCAAAGCCACTTATAAAACAGATGGGCAGGACTTTGCATGGGAAATTATTATAAGCAGCGCGCTGGCGGCCGATACGGAATTAAGGCTGGAAAAGGAATTAGGGGGCCCCTCCCCGCCGGCGCAGCGTTATGTTTATGAAAAAGGGAATGGCGTGCTG
>NZ_JAGXJN010000518.1 GCF_019091455.1 Chitinophaga sp. GbtcB8 | reverse complement strand
ATATGGGTTCGGGTCAGGGTGGGCCCGTTTTCCCTTTTTTAGGGGCGCAGGGCAATACCCTTGGCCTTCCGGTAAACGGCAGAAGCAAAATAGTTGGCGTTAGGTGTGCCGCCGGAGATCTGTAAGGTATGCTTTTGTGCCTATGCCTCCTGGCGGGTAACGGACTTCATCCAGTCGGTATTTCCTCCAAATTCAAAACCCCGCGGTGTTGAGGTATTGATCCGGTATTG
>NZ_JAGXJN010000517.1 GCF_019091455.1 Chitinophaga sp. GbtcB8 | reverse complement strand
ACCCGCCTAAGCGGGCATGAGCACCCTTGAGAATAATGAAATGCAGTGGGGAATGGGAGATGCAAATACGTTGTAACAGGATTATGCAGGTTATAAAATTGAAAAACGCCCCTACCTGGGGGCAGATGACGTTTCATGCGGGGTTCCCATATTATTCCCGGCCTTAATCCAGCAGATCGCAGGGGTAGCCCAGCCTTATAACAAAGCTCAAAATGGCGTCTACCCCCCCC
>NZ_JAGXJN010000052.1 GCF_019091455.1 Chitinophaga sp. GbtcB8 | reverse complement strand
CATGTTATCAGGCAGGTAGTCAAATCCCAATTCGTTATTGGTACCATAGGTAATATCAGCGTGGTAGGCGTTGCGGCGTTCCGCGCTGTTGGGCTGATGTTTATCTATACAATCAACCGTAATACCTAAAAATTCAAAGATAGGGCCGTTCCATTCGGAGTCACGGCGGGCCAGGTAATCACTCACCGTTACAATGTGCACCCCTTCACCGGCCAGCGCATTCAGGTAAGCCGGCAGGGTAGATACCAGGGTTTTACCTTCACCCGTAGCCATTTCGGATATTTTACCCTGGTGCAGCACCATACCACCTACCAGCTGTACGTCATAATGCACCATATTCCAGGTTACATCACTGCCTGCAGCAGGCCAGGTATTCCTCCACGTCACTTTGTCACCTTCAATGGTCAGGTATTTTTTGGTAACTGCCAGCTGGCGGTCCAGCTCAGTGGCGGTAGCCGTAAGGGTCGTATTCTGGGAAAAGCGACGGGCTGTTTCCTTTACTACGGCAAAAGCTTCCGGTAACAGCTCATCCAGCACTACTTCTATCTGTTTGTCCCGGTCTTTTTTCAGCTTATCTATTTCCTGGTAAATATTGTCTTTGGTAGAAACATCGGCTTCGTGTTCTGCGGCTTCCTGTTTGGCAGCAATAGCATCATCTATAGTGGCCAGGTGTTCTTTGATCCGTTGGCGGAAAACCTGGGTTTTATTACGAAGCTCATCCAAAGGAAGGGATTGCAGTTTTTCATACGCCTCATTGATATGTTTCACGCGCGGCAGTAAAGCCTTAACATCTCGTTCAGACTTATGTCCGCCAAAAATTTTTGTCAAAAAACCTAACATGAGTATAAATTATTGAATGCAATAATGGTCAACACAAATAACATGCTTGGAAAATACAGGTGACAAGCTGTCAGCAATACACCCTTTTTTACAAGGACTGTAAAATTATGAATTATTTACTGATAGGGGAGTATTAATTAACTGGTACTTATAAAGTGATCATTTAAGCCGGCGGGAATTGTCATTTTTAGCGCTGGCTGGCAACTGTAATTTTTTAACCGCAACCCACAAATGCAGGCTTCCATCTATCAAATAAAAACAAAATAATCAGAGGCAGGAGTGGAAAATATGCAATAAGTTTTTATAAATTTAAACGTTTTAAGGTCCATACTATATATTAACACGTTTAAAACTAAATCTAAAATTCACACGTAATATGGAGAATCTGATACAGCCCAAAAAACTGTTTTATACAAGTTGTTTGGCGTTAATTGTCACCGCTATGACCTTTGCAATCAGGGCTAAGATCATGACCATGTGGGGAACCGATTTTAAGCTTACCGGCGAGCAGGTAGGGCTTATTGCCGGCACAGCCTTCTGGGGGTTTACCCTGGCGCAGATCATAGGTGGCCCGTTAATAGATATAGTAGGTATGCGCAAAATATTAACGCTGGCTTTTGTAGGACATTTGCTGGGTGTGGCAGTTACCATTTTTGCTACCTCTTTCTGGACGCTTTTCCTGGGTACCTTGCTGATAGGCATTGCCAACGGAAGTGTAGAAGCAGCCTGCAACCCATTGGTGGCTACTATTTACTCCACCCAAAAAACCAAAATGCTCAACCGCTTTCATATGTGGTTCCCGGGGGGAAATGTAATAGGCGGCTTAATAGCCTATTTTATGATTGATGCGTTGCACCTGAGCTGGCAGGCGCTTATGGGCGTGTTGCTGGTACCGGCCATAATATATGGTGCATTGTTCCTGACCCAGCGTTTCCCGCAAACGGAGCGTGCCGCTTCCGGCATTTCATATAAAGGAATGCTGAAAGCCTGTATAGGCCCATTGTTCATATTTATGGTATTATGCATGTTCCTCACCGCCTCCACAGAGCTGGGAACCAGCCAGTGGATAGAGGCCCTGCTGAAACAAGTAGGTGTATCTGCCATCCTGGTATTTGTGTTTATAAACTTTATAATGGCCATTGGCCGTTTGTTTGCAGGTCCGGTGGTACACCGCCTGAACCCGGCTGGTATGCTGCTTTTCTCTGCCATATTTGCTACATTAGGCCTGTTCTGGTTAAGCCATGCCAGCGGGTATGAAGCTTTTGCAGCTGCTGCCGTATTTGCTGCGGGTGTTTGTTATTTCTGGCCTACTATGCTGGGTTTTGTATCAGAATATATTCCGGAAACCGGCGCGCTGGGCCTGAATATTATGGGCGGCGCAGGTATGCTGTCTGTAGCCATTATATTACCTTTTATGGGTAGCTGGTATGATGGTAATAAAGCCAAAGCATTACAGCAGGGCGCCGACCAGGTAGCCGCAGAATTACAGGCCGGCAGGGATACTATGATGACCGTGATCATCTTACCGGTAATACTGATCGTTGCCTTTTTGGTCCTCTTCCTGAAATTCAGGAAAAAATCAAAAGTTGCCTTAACACAAACACAGCCCGCTGCACAAACCTTATAACCTGAGCAGTTGAGGCCGCGATGCATATATATAAATCACTAAGCATAATTGATAAATTGATTTGCCAATGAACCGTAAGCTAAGAATGGGAATGATCGGAGGCGGTAAGGATGCCTTCATCGGAGCAATCCACCGTATTGCCGCCAACATGGACGGCCTGATCGAACTGAAAGCCGGCGCGCTGAGCGTAAACCCGGAAATAGCCGTGGATTCAGGAAAAATGTTATTCCTGGACCCCGAACGTACCTATACGGATTTTAAAGTAATGCTGGAAAAAGAGGCCGCCCGCCCTGCGGATGACCGCCTGGATTTTGTAACCATTGTTACGCCCAACTTTGCCCACTTTGAACCAGCCATGCTGGCCCTGGATAAAGGTTTTAACGTAGTAATTGAAAAACCCATCACCTTTACCCTGGACGAAGCCAAACAGCTGAAAGCCAAAGTAGAGCAAACCGGTTTAACCTTGCTGCTTACCCATACCTACACGGGTTACCCCCTGGTAAAACAGGCCCGCCAGATGGTGAAGGAAGGCGTGTTTGGCAAGATCCGTAAAGTGTGGGTAGAGTACCCGCAGGGATGGTTAAGCAAAATGTCAGAAAGAGAAGGTAATGCGCAGGCAGCCTGGAGAACAGATCCAAAACGCTCCGGCAAAAGCGGTTGTATGGGCGATATTGGTACCCATGCCGCCAACCTGGCAGAATATATCAGCGGCGCTAAAATTGAAAAGCTGTGCGCTGACTTAAACATACTGGTACCGGGCCGCGCCCTGGATGATGATGGCGGTGTGCTGCTGCGTTTTGATAACGGCGCAGCCGGCGTATTACAGGCATCGCAGGTAGCAGCCGGTGAAGAAAATGCATTACGTATAAGGGTATACGGCGAAAAAGGCGGCCTGGAATGGGCGCAGCATGAGCCCAATACTCTGCTGGTAAAATGGCTGGACCAGCCCACGCAGATCTACCGCGCCGGCGGCAATTACGGCAGTTACCAGAGCAGCTATGCCGTGCACAATACCCGCACCCCTGGTGGCCACCCGGAAGGTTACCTGGAAGCATTCGGTAACCTGTACCGCAACTTTGCACTCACGCTCACGGCTAAGCTGGATGGCACGCAGCCATCACCCGAAGCGCTGGATTTCCCCAGTGTAGAGGATGGCGTACGCGGCATGGCGTTCATTGACAATGTGGTAAAGTCAGCACAGAGCGAGCAAAAGTGGACGACGTTCGAGATTTAATAAGATCATACATGTAAATGCCGGAGGTAAAATGTAAAAGTATGTGAGCAAAGAGGCACTTATGCCAACGTTGGCTTTCCGCATTTACCTTTTGCAGCTGGCATTTACAGATGGTATTTTACATTCTTCACAACGGAAACAGAGCATAGTATGAAAACAATAAAAGGACCAGGCATATTCCTGGCGCAGTTTGCAGGAGATGCCGCGCCTTTCAATAACCTGAAAAATATTTGTGAATGGGCCGCCGGCCTGGGTTTTAAAGGAGTGCAGATCCCTACCTGGGTAAGCAGCTTTATTGATCTGCAAAAGGCTGCGGAAAGCAAAACCTATGCAGATGAAATTAAAGGGATCGTAAACGCCGCCGGCCTGGAAATAACAGAGCTGAGCACCCACTTACAGGGCCAGCTGGTAGCCGTGCACCCTGCGTATAATGAAATGTTCGATGGGTTTGCACCTGAGCAATACCGTAATAACGCCGCCGCACGTACGGAGTGGGCGGTGCAGCAATTGAAGTATGCGGCCAAAGCCAGCCAAAACCTGGGTTTAAAGGCGCATGCCTCCTTTAGCGGCTCGCTTCTATGGCATACCGTGTACCCCTGGCCTCAGCGCCCCGCCGGCCTGGTAGAAACCGGATTTAAGGAGCTGGCCAAGCGCTGGCTGCCCATCCTCAACGAGTTTGATGCCAATGGCGTAGACCTCTGTTATGAGATACATCCCAACGAAGACCTGCACGATGGTATTTCCTACGAGCGCTTCCTGGAAGCCACTGGTAACCATAGCCGTGCCTGCCTCCTGTACGACCCCAGCCATTTTGTATTACAATGTTTGGATTATCTGGAGTATATTGACATCTATCACGAGCGCATCCGCATGTTCCATGTAAAAGATGCGGAGTTCAATCCAACCGGCCGTTCCGGCGTGTACGGCGGGTACCAGGGCTGGATAGACCGCCCCGGCAGGTTCCGCTCCCTGGGCGATGGACAGGTAGATTTTAAAGCGATTTTCAGTAAATTAACGCAATATGGCTTTGACGGCTGGGCAGTAATGGAATGGGAATGCTGTATAAAACATCCTGAAGACGGTGCACGCGAAGGCGCGCCTTTCATCAAAGATCATATCATAAGAGTAACGGAAAAAGCCTTTGATGATTTTGCCGGCACCGGCCCTAATGAAGCGCTCAACAGGAAAATACTGGGACTTTAAAAAGCAACTGGCTTTTAGCTATTGGCTATTAGCATGCACTTAAAATTACAAACGCGTGAACAATTGGCTAACAGCAGCTAAAAGCCAACAGCTAAAAGCTAACAGCTTAGAAATAAACGATCAACATTTAACAACTAAACTACGAGAATCAAACATGAGAAAGCGATTTTTGGCGCCGTTTGTACTGAGTGCCTTTTTCTTCGCAGCCTGCGGCGGTGGACAGAAAAGTGGTGAGCAGGCAAGCAGCAGCAACGCAACAGCGGGCCAGGAAGGTGGTGCGGTAGATACCTCAATGGTATCACCCGGTGCCAATGCACCCGTGGCAAAAGGCAAAACCCTGATCGATGACCAGGATTGCAAAACCTGCCATAAGGAAGATACCAAGCTGGTAGGACCAGGCTATAAGGAAATAGCACAGAAGTACGAGAATAACGACAAGAACGTGGAAACCCTTGCTGACAAGGTGATCAAAGGCGGAAGCGGTAACTGGGGCGAAGTAGCTATGCTGCCACATCCCACCTTACAGAAAACCGACGCTGAAGAAATGGTGAAGTATATTTTGTCATTGAAATAAATGAACGATCCCGGAAAAACACCTGTTTTTCCGGGATACTGTTTTACTGCCCTTGTTACGCAGGAACAGCCCCTACACACAAATTAGGAGATCCGGAAACCATGCGGCCAGCAAATGAACGGCACGCACAGGATATGATTTGTCTGTTACGCAGGAGCATAGGCAGCAGCAGGAACACGGCCCGTTCCGTTCATAAAAAACAATATCAAAAAGAAATTAATCTTATCTACATTACAACTGCTAAAATTCTAAACGTACTCAGTTATGAAATTACCATTCAAAAGCTTGCTCCTGGCTGGTACCCTCATTACCACGTCTGCCATGGCGCAACAGGTGAATACATTATCATCCAAGGAAAAAAAAGAAGGCTGGAAACTGCTGTTTGATGGTAAAACCACCAAAGGCTGGCATACCTATCTGCAAAAAGATGTAAGCCCCGCCTGGAAAGTAGTAGATGGCGCGCTGGAGCTGGATCCGGAAGCTAAAAAGAGCGGCGCACCCGGTGGCGACCTGGTAACAGATGGCGAATATGAAAATTTTGAGCTGTCCGTACAATGGAAAATATCAGAAGGCGGTAACAGCGGTATCATCTTCCTGGTACACGAAGATCCTGAGTATAAGCAAACCTATCTTACCGGTCCTGAAATGCAGGTGCTGGACGATGCTAAACATCCTGATGGTAAGATCACCAAACATAATTCCGGCGACCTGTATGATCTGAAAAAATCAGCGCAGAACGCAGTAAAACCAGTGGGAGAGTGGAACACGGCTAAGATCAGGAAAAACAACAACCAGCTTACTTTATGGCTCAATAATGTTGAAACCGTGAATGTAACAATAGGTTCCGATGAATGGAAAGAGCTGCTGGCCAATAGTAAATTCAAAACCTGGCCAGGTTTTGCCAAGTTCTCCAAAGGGCACATTTCCCTGCAGGACCATGGCCATGAGGTATCGTATAGAGATATTAAGATCCACGTTCTTTAATTTAATTACGATGAATGCTGAATGCAGGGCGCTTAACGCTAAAGACCCTTTGCTTGGAACAAAACACGATCAGCGTTAAGCGTTCGGCATTTAGCATTCAGCATTCCTCACTATTACGCGCATATGAAAACTAAAAACATCACACTCCTCTTATGCTTGCTGGGCTTCTTCCTCACTTCCCAGGCAAAGCCTAAACCCAAACTATTGGTGTTTGCAAAAACCGCTGGCTTCCGGCATGATTGTATACCCGTTGGCAAACTGGCCATGATAAAGCTGGGTGAGGAAAACGGCTTTGCAGTAGATACTACGGAAGATGCCAGTGTATTCACCCCTGATAACCTGAAACAATATGCAGCCATCTTATTCCTATGCACCACCGGCAATGTGCTGGATGATGCGCAGCAGGCAGCTATGGAAGGTTACATCCGCGGCGGTGGCGGTTTTATGGGCATCCATGCCGCAACCGATACGGAGTACGACTGGCCCTGGTATAACAAGCTGGTAGGCGCCTGGTTCCTGAGCCATCCCAAACAGCAGGAGGCAACTTTGCTGGTGGTGGACAAAAACAATGCCGCCACCAAACACCTGCCTGAAAAATGGATCAGGAAAGATGAGTGGTATAACTTTAAAGACATTAATCCGGATACGCACGTACTGATTAAAATAGATGAAACCTCCTATGAAGGAGGTAAGAACGGGGATAACCATCCAATGTGCTGGTACCATGATTTTGATGGCGGCCGCGCATTTTATACTGAAATGGGCCATACCAAAGAATCCTATGCCGATCCCCTGTATTTACAACATGTGCTGGGTGGCCTGCAGTACGCTATGGGCACCGGTCATACAAAAAAGAAGCATTAAGCACTTACCATAAAATGAGATACATACTAGCTATTACGGTAATGCTGGGCCTGGGCGTCCTCATAACCGCTTGTCACAAAACCCGTCCCGGAAAACCCAAAGTACTGGTGTTTTCTAAAACCATGGGTTTTCGTCATTCCTCTATACCTGCCGGCATCAAAGCAATTCAGAAGCTGGGCGAAGAGAATGGCTTTGATGTGGATACCACAGAAAATGCCGACCGGTTCCGGGAAGACAGCCTGCAGCAATACGCAGCCGTTATTTTCCTGAACACCACCGGCGATGTTTTAAACAACTACCAGGAAGCAGATTTTGAACGCTACATACAAGCCGGCGGCGGATTTGTAGGGGTGCATGCCGCTACAGATACGGAGTACGATTGGGGCTGGTATGGCCAGCTGGTAGGCGCTTACTTTGATAATCACCCGCCCGGCGTGCATAAGGCTACCTTAACCATAAAGGATAAAACCTTTCAGGCCACCAAAGACCTGCCGGAGAAATGGGAGCATTCCGATGAGTGGTATAACTTCAAAAAGCTGGATAAAACCACGCATGTGCTCATAACGGTAGATGAAAAAACTTACCAGGGCGGCACCATGGGCGAGCACCCCATAAGCTGGTATCACGACTTTGACGGCGGCCGCGCTTTTTATACAGAGCTAGGGCATACCGATGAAAGTTATACGGAGCCAAACTACCTGAAACATTTACTGGGCGGCATTAAATATGCCATTGGCAGCAACCAGTACATGGATTACAGCAAAGCCACTACACTGCGTGTACCGGAAGAGGATCGTTTTACCAAAAATGTGCTGATCTCCGGTGAGTTCTTTGAACCAACGGAAATGGCTATACTGCCGGATCTGAACATACTGGTGGTACAACGCCGTGGTGAGATCCTGTACTTTGATCAGGCCACCAAAAAAATCACACAGGCAGGGTCCTTACGGGTGTATTACAAAACAGATGTACCCAATGTAAATGCAGAAGAAGGTTTGCTGGGTATTACAGCCGATCCCGATTTTAAGAATAACCACTACGTTTATTTATACTATTCACCGGCAGATACGTCTGTGAATCGCCTGTCGCGCTTTAAGTTCGAGAATAATAAGCTGGATACGGCATCTGAAAAGATCATCCTGCAGCTGTACTCACAACGTAATATCTGCTGCCATACCGGTGGCTCGTTAACGTTTGATGCCAGCGGCTTGCTGTACCTCTCTACCGGCGATAACAGTACACCGTTTGATGAACCAGGCCAGAAATATGTGAGTAAAGGGTACGCGCCCCTGGACGACCGCCCCGGCCACCTGCAGTACGATGACCGCCGTACAGGCGCCAACAGTAACGACCTGCGGGGTAAGATCTTACGTATAAAAGTGAATGAAGACGGCAGCTATTCCATACCGGAAGGTAACCTCTTTAAACCAGGTACCAAAAATACCCGGCCGGAGATATACGTAATGGGTACACGAAATCCGTATCGTATCTCTGTAGATAAAAAGAATGGTTACCTGTACTGGGGTGAGGTAGGCCCGGATGCCAACAACGATGATCCTAACCGCGGCCCCCGTGGTTATGATGAAGTGAACCAGGCTAAAAAAGCCGGTAACTTTGGTTACCCCATGTTTGTAGGCAACAACTACCCCTACCGTTTGTATAATTATGAAACCGGTGAAAGCGGTCCTGCATTTGACCCTGCCCACCCGGTAAATAATTCGCGTAACAATACCGGTATAAAAGACCTTCCGCCCGCGCAGCCGGCCTTTATCTGGTATCCGTATGCCAAATCGCCCGACTTCCCGCAGGTAGGCAGCGGTGGCCGTAATGCCATGGCAGGTCCTGTATACTACAGTGATCTGTATGCCAACCAGCAGGCCACCCGCTTCCCGGACTACTATAATGGTAAGCTGTTTATTTATGACTGGGTACGTGGCTGGATCAAAGCCGTAACACTGAACCCGGATGGCAGCTACTCCAAAATGGAGCCCTTTATGGAGCATACCAAGCTTAATGCGCCTATTGATATGGAAATGGGCCCGGATGGCCGTATCTACATCCTGGAATATGGTAATGGCTGGTTCAGCAAAAATCCGGATGCAGCGCTGGTGCGTATAGATTACAATGGTGGCAACCGTGCGCCTAAAGCCGTATTAACGGTAAATAAGCTCACCGGCGGCCTGCCCTTTAAAGTAAAGCTCAGCGCCCGCAGCTCTATAGACCCGGATGGCGATAAGCTGAAATACCTGTGGTACTTTGGCAATGGCAGCAAAAAGGAAACTACAGAGCCGGAGGAAGAATATACCTATACTACTGCCGGTGAATACCCGGTAGCCGTAGAGGTGACCGATGATAAAGGCGCCAGCACCCGCAGTTATACCACTACCTTATATGCCGGTAATGAAACCCCGGATGTGAAAATAGATATCATTGGTAACAAGATGTTCTACTTCCCGGGTAAACAGGTACACTACACGGTAACTGTGAATGATAAGGAAGATGGCAACAGCGCAGATGGTAAGCTGGATGCATCCAGCATCTTTGTAAAAGCGGAGTATGTGGAAGGCCGCGATAAAGCCGCCTTGCCGCAGGGCCACCAGATTATTTCCGGCGCCATTGCCGGTAAGAATATGATGGAAGCCAGCGATTGTAAAACCTGTCATAAGCTGGATGAAAAATCCATCGGGCCTTCCTTTAAGGAAGTAGCGGAAAAGTATAAGAGCGATCCTGCTGCACCGGACTACCTGGCCAATAAGATCATTAAAGGTGGTGGTGGTGTTTGGGGAGAAACTGCAATGTCGGCCCACCCCACTATTACCAGCGGGGAAGCGCACCAGATCGTGGAATACATTATGTCACAGTCGGCAGATGCCAAGAAACCACAATCCCTGCCGCTGAACAGCTCTATAGATCCTACCCTGGGTAACCCGCTGAAAGATAAAGGCGTGTTTTACCTGATGGCCAGCTATACGGATAAAGGCGGTCCTGGTATTAAACCTATTACCGGTACTGCAGCTGCGGAGCTGTTTAACGCTAAGCTGTCTGCAGCGGATTATGATAAGGCCGATGGGGTATCCACCTTTAGTGTAGACGGGCAAAAGTACCTGTTGCCGGCTGCCAACGTAACCGGCTGGGCCGCTTATGATCATATAGACCTTACCGAAGTAACCGGTATTGAGCTTACCTACTTTGCACAAAAGGCCCCGCAATATGGCTACACGGTAGAAGTGTTGCTGGATGGCCTGCAAGGCACCAAGCTGGGTGAGGTAACAATTGGCCCCGGCATGAAAACCGTGCCAGCGCCTAATACTGCGCTCATTACCTTTGCACCAATATCAGATGCCAGGCAGCATACTATTTACCTCCGTTTAAAAGCAGCCGATGCTGCAGAACAAGCGCCGGTAGCAATTGCCAGCTGGCAGTTAATGTCAAAATAGTTTAATTATAAAGTTGTTCAAGTAAAGGGCAGCCTGGTATCAGGCTGCCCTTTTTGATTAAAATTTGAAAGCTTTTTAATGTGAAATATTAAGTTGATATATCTCTTATCGATTGATTTTTAAACATTTGGCTCGTGTATAAAAACTAATTATCTTAGCAATCGTATAAATCTTGTAGAAATGGATAACAATGTCCTTGAACAGCTACTAGCGAAATTTGATTCAATGGAACAAAGGTCTGAACAAAGATTCAATGCCATTGATAAAAAATTTGACATGATTGACAAAAGATTCGATGCTATTGATAGCAGACTCGATTCAATGGACCGTAGGTTCGATTCAATGGATCAAAGATTTGATTCCATCGACAAAGATCTCAAAGTCATAAAAGACGATATTGAAAAGATCGCAGAATGGGTGCCTTTCCGAACGCCTCCGTTAAAACGGCTCCATTAACAGGAACAAAAAGATCAGCACATAATTATTCCACTATACTTCATCCGTAAAAGCCCTTCATGGCTTTTCTTTTTGCAGACACCCAGCCCAACCACCTCATCAAATCTTTCACCCCTTCCAAATCCCATTATCTTTCCTTAACTTATTACCCCGTTCCCAACCCATATTTCAGTTATGAAAAAACAACTGCTTTACCTCCTGTTAATGGTTTTTGTATTACCCGCCATGGCTCAAAGCCATCACCCGGAGCCCAAAACCTTATCCATTGGCGCTGCGGCGCCTGCCTTTTCCCTGAAAGGCACGGATGGTAAAACCTATACCCTCACCAGTTTTGCTAAAGCCAAAGTGCTGGCTATTGTTTTTAGCTGCAACCATTGCCCCACGGCACAGGCTTATGAAGAGCGTATTAAACAGCTGGCCAAAGACTATGGCCCGCAGCAGGTAGCCGTGGTGGTCATATCCCCTAACAGCCCTACAGCCGTGAACCTGGGTGAGCTGGGTTATACGGAAATGGGAGATACCTATGAGGAAATGCAGCTCCGCGCCAAACAACACGTTTTTAACTTCCCGTATTTATATGATGGCGATGATCAGAAGGTAGCCCTGGCCTATGGGCCGGTAGCCACGCCCCATGCCTTTATTTTTGATGAGGGCCGCAAGCTGCGCTACACCGGCCGCCTGGATAGTAAGGAAAAACCCGGCACCGGCCAGGCAGAGGATATCCGCGGGGCTATTGATGCAGTACTGCACCATGAGGAAGTGAAAACACCGGTGCAGAAAACCTTTGGCTGCTCTATTAAATGGGCCTGGAAAGATGAGTATAACGCACAGCTGTATAAAGAATGGGCCCAGCGCCCCGTAAGCCTGGATACCCTGGATGCCGCCGGCATCAAAGAATTATTAAAGAACAAGGGCGATAAGCTGCGCCTCATTAATATCTGGGCCACCTGGTGCGGCCCCTGCATACAGGAGCTGCCTGCCTTTATAGATACCGACCGTATGTACCGGGAGCGGGATTTTGAATTTATTACCATTACCACTGATAGCCCGGAGAAAATGAGCAAAGCCCTGGCCCAGCTTAAAAAGCTGCAGGCCTCCAATAAGAATTACCTGTACTCAGGCAGCGATAAATACCAGCTTATAGAAGCTGTAGACCCGGACTGGCAGGGTGCTTTACCATATACCGTGTTGGTAGAGCCCGGCGGTAACATTGTGTACCGGCACCAGGGCGCGGTGAACATGCTGGAGCTGCGCAAAGCTATTGTGGAGAATAAGCTGATAGGGAGGTATTATTGAATTCCCGTGTCTTTCTCATGTCTTTCCCTACTGGATCCCATGTTTTTCCCTAGTGGATCCCTAGTGAAGTTCATGTCAGGTACTCAAAATGAGGGGCAATTCCATTGCTGTCCTATTCGGGTGCAACTGGTACCCTTCCCTCCTAAAAAGGCCCCGTAATTGCTGCGACATTGGTGCGCAACTCCTCCCCCCTACATAAAACCCTACATGCCCCCACATGCAAAGATCACCGCTTCGTGATCTTCATCATCTCCTTCCTTTGCTTTTTCAGCGACCGTTGGCTGGCATAGGTATAATCGATCAGCAGCACAATGATCAGGATGAACAGGCCAAAGAACTCCCGGGTTTCTTCAATCCAGGGTTTGGTGGCCTTCATGGTTTCAGCAATATTTTCCGCATGGTGGTGTACGGCCCAGTCCATTACCCCGTATTTGTCAAAGAACAGGTATACCGCATAGGCCAGGTACACAAATACCCCTGCCAGGTAAGCGCCCCGGTAAAACTGTTTACGCGCCGCCAGCGCACACAGCACTGCAGCATACAGGTAAATGGGCATCCACACATAAGGGTCCGGATCGTTGTATTGTAAACCGGCAAATACAATAAAAACCAGGCAAAATAGTATGTTGAATATTTTCATGAAGATTTTCATGATATATAGCTTTTTAACACAAATTATAAATGTTTATATGAAATACGGTTATTTTATACAGTGTGTTGGCATTCAGCGAAGATTTTTTCAAAAACGTTAAATAAACACTTGTAAATGTTAAAATAAAGTTATAAATTGGTCAGGCAAACGAGCATGATAAGTGAGAAAGAGCCCGTACAACAACCAAAATCTATTTAGCCAGGACTTGTTATCTATTTATGCGAATCAAGTAAAGCTTTTCCATGTTAACTTAAAAAGACCAAAATCTTCTAAAAGATAATCACATAATTACACACTATTAAGTCTTTATAAAGCCACGTTATGAAAAAAATCTACCACAGCCTGGTGGCAGGGTGCTGTTGCATGTTATTACTACTTTGCGTCAACAGCACCTTTGCCCAAACCAAGAAAATTTCCGGGAAAATTACTGCAGAAAACAATGAACCTGTTACGGGTGCAACCGTTCAGGTAAAAGGTACCAGCACTGGCACCGTCACAGATGTGAGCGGTGTCTTTTCATTAACGGTACCCAACAACGCAACACTGGTAGTTTCTTTCGTAGGGTACAAACAACAGGAGCTCACCGTAGGAGCGGGCTCTGTCTACAACATTAGCCTGGAAACCTCTGCCAGTGCGCTCAATGAGCTAGTGGTAACAGGGTACACCACCCAGCAGCGCAAAGATATCATTGGCGCTGTATCCACTGTAAAAGCAAAAGAGCTGGTAGCCGTACCGGCCGGTAACGCAGAACAGCAGTTGCAGGGCCGCGTAGCCGGTTTAACGGTATTGTCCTCCGGCCAGCCAGGTACCACCAGCCTGGTGCGCATCAGGGGTTTTGCCTCTTTTGCCGGTAACGAACCGCTGTACATTGTGGATGGGGTGCCTACCTTCAGTATCGAAAACCTTAACAGTTTTGATATTGAAACCACTACCGTGCTGAAAGATGCCGGTTCCGCCTCCATTTACGGCGCCCGTGCCTCTGCAGGCGTAATTGTGATCACCACTAAACATGGCAGCCGCCGTAATGACGGTAAGATCCAGGTAACCTACGATGGTTCCTATGGCTGGCAAACACCCGGTAAAGGTTTTGATATCCTGAACCCGGAAGAAACCGCCAAATGGACCTGGATAGCTGAACGTAATGCCGGTAAGGTAGAAGCTAATGGCAACCCTACCCACCCCCAGTACGGTACTGGCGTAAATCCCGTGCTGCCGGACTATATCCTGGCAGGCGGCAAAACCGGTGTGTTTGCCGGTGATCCGGCCATTGATGCCAGCAAATACAATGTAGATTTTAATAAAGGCGACATTTACCAGATCGTAAAAGCTAACAAAGCCGGAACGGACTGGTATGATGCAATTACCCGCACAGCGCCCATTCAGCAGCATGCAGTAGGCCTGTCCGGCGGTAGTGAAAATTCCCGCTTCTACGCAGGTTTCGGGTATTATAACCAGGAAGGGGTAGTGCTGAGCACTTACCTGAAACGTTACTCCATCCGCGCCAACTCAGAGTTCTCTATCAAGAACCGGGTGCGCATTGGGGAAAACATTCAGATGACCTTCCGCGATAACCCGCAGCTTACCAACCTGAATGAGGGTAACGCCATATCCCTGGCTTACCGTATGAACCCGCTGATCCCTATATATGATGAATTTGGGGGCTGGGCCGGTACTGCAGCCAAAGGGTTTAATAACCCCAGTAACCCGGTAGCCAACCAAACCCGTTCAAAAGATAATAAAGGTCATGCCTTCGGTATTTTCGGTAACGTATATGCAGAGGCAGACATCTTAAAAGACCTCACCTTCCGCAGCAGCTTTGGTGGTAATCTGTTTAGCTTTTATGCAAACGGTATTACCTCCCGTACCTATGAGAATTCTGAAAACATAGGTAGCGATCAGCTGTATGAAAATTCAGGGTATGGCTACAGCTGGACCTGGACCAACACCATGCGCTATGAGCATACTTTTGGGGTAAATAATATTAAAGCCCTGGTAGGCATAGAAGCCATCCGTGATGGTGCCGGCCGTGATATGAACGGTACAGGCCTCAACCCTTTTACTAATGTAGTGAACTACCGCACCCTTACCGGTACCCAGTCATCCGGCCGTACCGTAGGCAGTGAAGGCAGCCCTGGTAATGATATCTTCTCCATCTTTGGTAAAGTGGATTATACCCTGATGGACCGTTACCTGATCAGCGCCGTGCTCAGAAGGGATGGTTCCTCCAACTTTGGTATCGCCAACCGTTATGGTACCTTCCCGGCCGTTTCCGCCGGCTGGCGCGTTAGCCAGGAAGAGTTCCTGAAAGGTGTTTCCTGGATCAATGAATTAAAGCTCCGCGGTGGCTGGGGTAAAATGGGTAATCAGCGTATAGATCTGAACAACCAGTACAACCTGTACGCCGCCAGCGCCTCCTTCTCTGCTTACGCCATAGACGGGGCCAGCACTGCCACCTTCGAAGGTATTAACAAAGCCAGGATCGGTAATCCGGAAGGCCGTTGGGAAACCAACATCACCACCAACGTAGGTCTGGATGCAACCTTGTTCAACAACACACTGGACTTTATATTTGATATCTATAATAAAAAGACCAGCAATCTGCTCTTTAACCCGGAACTACCCGGTACAGTAGGTCAGGTAACTTATCCTACCATTAACGTAGCCAGTATGAGCAATAAAGGCATAGATATGCAGCTCATTAAACGCGGCAACTTTGCCAGGAACTGGCGTTACGAAGCCAATTTAACCTTAACAACATATAAGAACAAGATCACCAAGCTGTCCGAAGGGGTAGACTACTTTGATGGTAACAGCTTTGGTTCATCCCGTATCGGTACTTTTACCCGTAATGCCGTAGGGCAACCTATTTCCGCCTTCTTTGGTTATGATGTAGTAGGTCTTTTCCAGGACGATAATGATGTAAAGAACAGCGCTGCACAGGATGGCGCTGCCCCCGGCCGTTTCAAGTACCGGGATGTGGATGGCGATAAAAAGATCACGGCCGCCGACCGTACCTTCTTTGGCGATCCCAATCCCCGTGTGACCTCCGGCCTGGATATCACCGTCGGTTACAAAGGTTTTGATTTTAACGTGTTCCTCTACGCCGTAACCGGCGCCAAGGTAATTAACTACACCCGCTGGTTCACCGACTTCTTCCCCTCTTTCCCGGGGCAGGCCATCAGCGGCCGTGTACGCGATTCCTGGACACCTGAGAACAAAGGCACTACCGTACCCATTTTTGAGGATGTATCCAACTTCAGCACCAATACCCAGCCTAACTCTTACTACATGGAGAATGGCGCTTACCTGCGGGCCCGCAATGTGCAGCTGAGCTATACGCTGCCCGCATCCACTATCCGTACTATTGGTATGGAAAAGCTGAAGATATATGTACAGGCCGTTAACCTGTTCACCATTACCGGTTACAAAGGGCTGGACCCTGCCGTGAGCGGTGTGGATACAAACTTTGGGGTAGACTATGGTAACTATCCGCTTACACGCCAGTTTATCCTGGGTTTAAATGCCATTTTCTAATAGGTAACGATAGAATATAAAATATACACCTGCAACCGGGCAATTGCCTTAAAGCAGCAGGCCCGGTTCCAGGTGGTAACTCAAAGCACAAAAAATTTCCACATGAAAAATAAGATCATCATAGGCATGTTGCTGGCCGGAGGAATTGCAGTGGGGTTATATGCATGCAAAAAATCTTTCCTCTCACGGGATCCCATCGGTCAGCTGGGCGATGCAGACGTAGCTACCAAAAAAGGCGTGGAAGAGCTGCTCATAGGCGCCTATGCGGTGCTGGATGGCAACTATAACGGTTTTAACTGGCAGGCCTCCTGCACCAACTGGGTATACGGCAGTATTTCCGGTGGTGATGCGCATAAAGGCTCGAACGCCGGTGACCAGGCAGATATAAATCCCATTGAAAGATATGAGGCATTATCTACCAACGACTTTTTTAATGTAAAATGGAAAGCCGTTTACGACGGGGTAGCTCGCGCTAATAACGTACTGAAAGCACTGGCAAAGGCCGATGTAACGGACGAGGACCGTGGCCGTATACGGGCAGAGACCCGCTTCCTGCGTGGTTTCTATCACCTGGAAGCTAAGAAGATGTGGAACAACATCCCTTATGTAGATGAAACCGTTGACTACGTAGCCAACAACTACAAAGTATCCAACACGGAAGATGCCTGGCCTAAAATAGAAGCCGACCTGAAGGCCGCTTATGACAGCCTGCCGGCAATAATGTCGCAGGTAGGCCGCGCCAATAAATGGGCAGCAGCCGCTTTTTTGGCCAAAGCCTATATGTATGAGAAAAAGTATGCAGAAGCCAAACCACTGCTGGAAAGTATCATTGCAAACGGTGCAAATCCCAAGGGCGTAAAATATGCCCTGGCCGCCCGCTACCAGGATAATTATAATGCAGACACCAAGAACGGCCCGGAATCCATATTTGCTGTACAGTCGTCTGTAAATGATGGCGGTGCAGGTAACAACTCCAATCCCGATCAGATCCTGAATTTCCCTTACTCCGATAAAGGAGCCCCCGGCGGCTGCTGCGGATTCTTCCAGCCCACACAGGAGCTGGTGAACTCTTTCCGCACCGCAGGCGGCCTGCCTTTGCTGGATGGTACCTACAATGCCAACCCGGTAAAAAGCGATATGGGCGTAGCCGCTGATGCCGCCTTTACCCCGGATGCAGGTCCGCTGGATCCGCGCCTGGACTGGACAGTAGGCCGCAGGGGTATTCCCTACCTGGACTGGGGCGCACATCCCGGCATCTCCTGGATCCGCGACCAGTCTAACGGTGGCCCTTACTCACCTAAAAAGAACGTGTATTACAAATCACAGGAAAAGGTGCTTACAGACGGCTCCTCCTGGACCAATGGCCTCACTGCCATTAACTACATCCTCATACGTTATGCAGATGTAATTTTGTGGGCTGCAGAATGTGAGGTAGAGATCGGTTCCCTGGAAAAAGCCCGGCAGTATGTGAACCTCATCCGTGAGCGTGCCGCCAACGAGAACGGCTGGGTAAAAAATGCAGCCGGTACTGCACCCGCTGCTAACTATGTAATTAATGAGTATACAACTGCCTGGACCGATAAAAATGCGGCCCGTAAAGCAGTTCACTTTGAAAGGAAGCTGGAATTTGGAATGGAAGGCCACAGATTTTTTGATTTAGTGCGCTGGGGAGAGGCAAGTTCCACTTTAAATGCTTATATTGCATACGAAACGACAATAATGAGCCTGTTAAAAGGCGTTAAGTTCACTGAACCGAAAAATACTTATTACCCGATACCGCAGCGGCAAATTGATTTGAGCGCGACCAATGGGGTCTCCGCTCTGGAACAGAATCCTGATTATTGATCAGGTTTTAGAATGGCGGAAGGAGAGGCACTTGTGCCTCTCTTTTATTTCCATCTGATTTATATAAGAATACCACAACAACAGATACCTACAACACGCATTACAAGAGAACAAATTCCACCGGACAATGAAAGCGCCTAAACACTTAGGCTGGTGCATGTGGATGTTATTATTTACTGTAGCCTGTACGCATACACCTGTCCTGTTTGAGCAAATAACTGCATCCCGCTCAGGGATTGATTTTGCAAACACCATAACAGAAAGTGACAGCCTGAATGTGCTGAACTTTGAATACATCTATAACGGTGGCGGCGTAGCCATAGCCGATTTTAATAAAGATGGCAGGCCCGATGTGTTCTTTACCGGCAACATGGTGCCCAACCGCCTGTACCTGAATACCGGCAGTATGCATTTTAAGGATATTACTGCCAAAGCAAACGTAAATGTGCCCGGCCGCTGGAATACCGGCGTATCAGTAATAGATATTAATAACGATGGCTGGCCCGACCTCTACGTGTGCGCCGCCATGAAAAAAGACAGCGCGAGCCGGCAGAACATGCTGTTCGTGAACCAGGGCCTGGATAAAAGCGGCACACCGGTATTTAAAGAAATGGCACAGGAATATGGCGTTAACGATGCCGGTTATTCCATTATGGGCGCTTTCTTTGATTATGATAATGATGGTGACCTGGACCTGTATGTGCTCACCAACCAGATAGATTCTGCACACTTTCCCAGCAAATACAAACCCCGCCACCTGGACGGCAGCAGCCTGAATACAGACCGCCTGTACCGGAACGACTGGAACGATTCCCTGCATCATGCCTGCTTCACCAATGTATCCAAACAAGCCGGTATCCTCATAGAAGGTTATGGCCTGGGCATCAACATCACCGACATTAACCGCGATGGCTGGAAAGATATTTATGTAGCCAACGACTATCTCTCCAATGACATCTTATACATCAACAATCATAACGGCACCTTTACAGACCGTTCTGCCAACTACCTGAAACATACCGCCTACTCCGCCATGGGTACAGATATTAACGATATTAATAACGATGGCCTGGCCGACATCATTAGCCTGGATATGCTGCCGGAAACCAACCTGCGCCGGAAAATGATGATGAATGCCAACAACTATTTCACCTACATCAATAACGATCAATACGGTTACGAATACCAGTACCCGCGCAATATGCTGCAGCTGAACCAGGGGCCCGTACCCGGTAAGGATAGTATACCCGCCGTAGCCTTCAGCGATATTGGTTTTATGGCCGGCATAGCAGCCACAGACTGGAGCTGGACGCCCATGGTAACAGACTTTGATAACGATGGGTACCGGGATATTGTGATCACCAATGGTTTTCCGCGGGATATTACGGATCATGATTTTGTATCCTTCCGTGCAACCGCCACCCCTTATGCTTCTACAGAATTTATGCTGGAGCAGCTGCCCCGGGTAAAAGTGCCTAACTATGCTTTCCGGAATAACGGCAACCTTACTTTTTCCAATGTTACCAAACAGTGGGGCATGGAAGCCCCCACCTTCTCCAATGGCGCTGCCTATGCGGATCTGGATGGAGATGGTGACCTGGATTATGTGGTCAATAATATAAACGACGTAGCCATTGTATACGAAAACCATAGCAACAGGCAGCCCCATGCCGCGCACTGGTTACGTGTACAGTTCAAAGGCCCCCCGGGCAACCGTCTGGGCCTGGGCGCCTGGGTACAGGTAACTGCAGGTAATCAACAGCAACAGCAACAGGTATACGAAAACACTATTTACCGCGGTTATCTATCGTCCGTAGAAAATGTAGCGCACTTTGGTTTGGGCATTGCAGACACGGTTACCGCCGTTAAAGTAACCTGGCCGGATGGTAAGGTGCAGGTATGGAACAACATACCTGCCAACCAGGTATTAGCCGCAGACTATGCCAATGCCACGCCCGCGTCACCCGCCGCCACACCAGCCCTCAGTGCTCCGCTGTTTGCAGATGTAACAGACAGCAGCGGCATTACCTTTAAACACAAAGAATTTGATTATATAGATTTTAATGACCAGCGCCTGCTGCCGCATAAATTATCGCAATACGGCCCTGCGCTGGCCGTGGGCGATGTGGATGGCAATGGGCTGGATGATATTTTCATAGGTGGCGCCACCCAGTACAAAGGCACTTTCCTGTTACAGCAGCCCAATGGCAGGTTTATGGAAAAAGACCTGCTCCCGGGCCTGGCAGATAGCAAAGCCGCAGAAGATATGGGCTGCCTGCTGCTGGATGTGGATGGCGATAATGACCTGGACCTGTACATAGCCAGCGGCAGCTGTGAGAACAAAGCCGGCAGCCTTAGCTACCGCGACCGCTTGTACCTCAATAACGGCAAAGGCGGTTTTACAGAAGCGCCGCAGGCCCTGCCCGCCACTTATACCAGTAAATCGTGCGTAAAGGCCGCAGATTTTGACCGGGATGGTGATCTGGACTTGTTCATTGGCGGCAGGGTAGAACCGGGCAAATACCCCGCTCCTGTTAGCAGCTACCTGCTCAGGAACGATACGCACAACGGCGCTGTAAAATTCACAGACGTTACTGCCCAGGCAGCACCCGCCTTGCAGCACCTGGGCCTGGTATGTGATGCCCTGTTTACGGATTATGATAATGACGGTTATACCGACCTGCTGCTGGCAGGGGAGTGGATGCCGCCCGTATTCCTGCACAACAATAAACAGGGCCGGCTGCTGCCCGCTAAAACCGGGCTGGAAGCAGAAAAAGGCTGGTGGGGCAGCCTGGTGTCCGGTGATTTTGATAACGATGGGGATATGGATTACATAGCCGGTAACACAGGCCTTAATACCTTATACAGCGCCAGCGCGCAGGAGCCGGTATGTATCTACGCCGCCGACTTTGATAAGAATGGTAGCTACGATGCCATACCCACCCTGTTCCTGGCGGACAGTATGGGCCGCCGCCGGGAGTTCCCTGCCCATACCCGGGATGACCTGATCAAACAAATGATCATGATGCGGGCGCGGTTTCCTAAGTATCACGATTTTGCAGTAGCCACTATCCAGGATATTTTAAAACCGGAGGAATTGAAAGATGCCCTGCAGCTAAAGGCTGTCAACCTGCGCTCCTGTTATCTTGAAAATAAAGGTAATGGCCGTTTTACCTGCTCACCGCTGCCTTTGCAGGCACAGGTAGCGCCCCTGTACGGCATGGTGGCCGCTGATGTGAATGGAGATGGTAACCTGGATGTAGTGATCAATGGAAATGATTTTGGAACGGAAGTATCTGCTGGCCGTTATGATGCGCTGGATGGGCTGGTGATGCTGGGTAATGGCAAAGGAGCTTTTTCACCCATGGATATACGCAGCAGCGGTATTTACCTGCCCGGTGATGGTAAAGCCCTGGTGCAATTACAGGGGCCGCGCGGGCAGCTGTTGCTGGCAGCCTCCCAGAACCAGGGACCGTTAAAATTGTTTAGCAGCAGCAAAGCTGTGCGTGTATTGCCTTTGCAAAGTAAAGATGCCTGTTTAACGGTGCATTACGCCAACGGGCACACGCAAAAGCAGGAATGCAGCTACGGGCAGGGTTTCCTGTCACAGTCCGGCCGTTATGCAGCATTTACCGCGCCGGTAACAACGGTGGATATTACGGATTTCAGCGGCCGCAAAAGAACGGTTAACCTGCCGTAACACCAATAACATTGTAGTAAGTAAAAGAAATTCCACAGTGCAACGTATCATTCATATAAGTATCCTGTTATGCCTTACCGCTCTTTTTGCGTGTAAGCAGCCGGCGCCTGCACCTAAGGCCAATCCTGCGCAGCTGCAGGATCCGGAGGTGATGCATGCCTCCGTAAAACGCTTAACAGACGTAATTGTGTACGATATTTTTTCGCCCCCGGTAGCCAGCCGTATCTACGCTTATTCCTGTTTGGCTATGTATGAGGCGGCACGGTATAATGAGCCTGCATACCCTTCCCTGGCTGCGCAAATGTGGGCATTTGCGCCCATGCCGCAGCCGGAAAAAGATAAACAATACAACTTCCTGCTGGCCGGCGCCCGCGCCTTTGAAGTAATAGCGCAAAAGGTTACTTTCTCAACCGACTCGCTTAAACTGTTTGAGCAGCAGCTCTACAACCGCTTTAAAGCAGCAGGGTTGAATGATACCATCTTTAATAACTCTGTTGCTTTTGGAGAAGCTGTTGCCGCCAAAGTGCTGGAACGCGCTGCCAAAGACAATTACAAGGAAAGCCGCGGTTACCCGCGTTACACCGTACCCCGGCAAAAAGGCACCTGGCAGCCTACCCCGCCGGATTATATGGATGCGATAGAACCTTACTGGAGCAGCATTCACCCTTTTATGCTGGATACCTGCAGCCAGTTTAAACCCCTGCCTGCCAATAACTATAATGAGGCGGATACTACCAGCCGTTTTTACCGGGAAATGATGGAAGTGTACAACACCTGTACGCATTTAAGCAAAGAGCAAATAGCCATTGCCAGCTTCTGGGACTGCAATCCCTATGTAATGCATCATACCGGCCACGCTATGTTTGCCACTAAAAAAATTACCCCGGGCGGCCACTGGATGGGTATTGCAGCCATTGCCTCCCGGCAGGCCAAAGCAGGATATGTGCAAACTGCACAAGCCTATGCATTAACCGCCGCTACTTTGCTGGATGCCTTTATTGCCTGTTGGGATGAGAAGTACCGCAGCAGGGTTATACGTCCGCAAACGGTCATAAACCAGCTGGTGGATCCCGGTTGGGAGCCGCTGTTACAAACACCGCCTTTCCCGGAATATACCAGCGGCCATAGTGTAATATCCGGCGCAGCAGCCGTTACACTTACCCGGCTGTATGGCGATAATGTGGTCTTTGCAGACACCACGGAAGTGGAATACGGCGCCGGGCAGCGTAACTTTACTTCGTTCACACAGGCAGCAAATGAAGCCGGTATCAGCCGTTTATACGGCGGCATTCATTACCGCTCATCTATAGAGAACGGGTTACAGCAGGGCAGAAGCATTGGCGCATTCATTGTACAAAAAATACAGGTACACACCCCCGGTGTGCCGGTAGCGCAAAACGCCACCGCCTCCCTGCAGGCCGGTATACACAAGGCTAAACGGTAGATCCTGACAGGGGCTGTCATACCAGGTATTCATTTTCATGCACCTGTTCACAGGAGGGCATCTCCGGCACCGGCCGCAGCAGAAACCACTACGCTCCGGTCAGCATTCGGCGTTCCGCATTCAGCGTTCCGCCTTTTTTCCCGTTCATCAAATTCTGCTATCTTTATCCCCTTGATCATCTATTTTTCGTGATCAGAATACAGGCGCAATGGAGCAACCATATGACTATGACAGAGATAAGGTGAGCGCTTATCTATATGCTATTATTGAGCAGCGCAGTACAGATCAGGCCCTTGCCTGGCTGGCGCAACGCAGTAAAGTGTTGCAGGATTCAGCATCTGTACAACAGTTTAATCTGACCTTTAGCGCTATCCCGCGTTTTACAGGGAAAGAGATTGTTACGTTACCTGCCGGTACTACCCATGAGTTACAGGAAACCGCTCATGGATTCTTCGTACAGGGCTATACGTTAGACCGGCTGGCTCGTACCTGGTGGTTATTACAGTGGCCGGCAAATGACCGGGTTAATTACGTACAAACAATAGAAGGGCTGTTTAATGCCGCAGAAATGAATGAGCTGGTAGCGCTGTATGGCGCGCTGCCCCTGCTGCCCTGGGCGCAGGAGTGGAAGCTGCGCACTTCAGAAGGCATCCGCTCTAACATAGGCACGGTGCTGGAAGCTATTATGCTGCACAATGCGTACCCGGCCCGGTACCTGGATGAGCCGGCCTGGAACCAGCTGGTGCTGAAAGCATTTTTTACAGAGAAAGCCGTACATGATATTGTAGAGCTGGATGAGCGGGCCAATGCAAAGCTGGCCGCCATTCTTATTGATTATGCGCATGAGCGCTGGGCTGCCGGCCGCCCGGTAAATCCCATGCTCTGGCGCCTGGTAACCCGTTTTATTAATGATGCCAATATGCCGGATATACAACGGGTATGGCATTCCGCAGAAAATATTGAAAAGGAAGCCGCTGCCCTTACCTGCTATTATTCTACGTATGCCCCTGCCCGCGCACTGTTGCAGCAAGCACCGGTGCTGGAGCAGGAAATAAAGGAAGGCCTGTTAAGCTGGGGCCGGGTAGCAGCAAAACAAGTGAACTAAAAAGAGATTTTCCATGTGTTATAGTCATCAGTTATCAGAAAAGGACCTGCAGCCATTATCCGTGCTGCCGGATTACCTGGAGCATATTAAGGGAATGCGTTTCTTTGATCCGCATGTACATATGACTTCCCGTACTACAGACGATTACCAGGCCATGGCAGATGCCGGGGTCACCGCAATAATAGAACCCGCCTTCTGGCTGGGACAGCCCCGCACCGGGGTAGATACCTTCCGTGATTATTTCAGCAGCCTTATTGGCTGGGAAAGGTTCCGCGCAGGCCAGTTTGGTATAAAACATTATTGCACCATAGGCCTTAACTCCAAGGAAGCTAATAACGAAAAGTTAGCAGAAGCCGTAATGGAAATACTGCCCCTTTTCATTTACAAAGAGGGTGTAGTAGGTGTAGGTGAAATTGGTTTTGATGACCAGACAGCCCTGGAAGAAAAGTATTACCGCGCCCAGCTGGAGCTGGCTAAGGAAGCCAATTTACCCGTACAGATCCATACGCCGCACCGCGATAAAAAACAAGGTACCCAGCGCAGCATGGACATTGCCATAGAACATGGCCTGGATCCCGCCATGGTGATCGTAGACCATAATAATGAAGAAACCGTAAAAGAAGTGTTAGACCGCGGTTTCTGGGCTGCATTCACTATTTACCCCTTTACTAAAATGGGTAATGAGCGCATGGTAGAAGTGGTAAAACAATATGGCAGCGAGCGCATTATGATTAATTCTGCGGCAGACTGGGGTATCAGTGATCCCCTGGCAGTTCCAAAAACAGCAGCATTAATGCACGAAAGTGGTATTGACTTGCATGATATTCATTTGGTAACTTACCGGAATGCTATAACAGCCTTTGCCCAAAGCGGCCAGATTAATGAAGCCGACTTTGAAAAGGTGAAAACAGTAGATCAGAGTGAAAAATTTAACGGAAGCACAGTGCTAAGAGGCGGCCAGCAGCCGCGGATGGATAGGAACACTATGCGGATCCGCTAACGTAATGGATTGTATGGAGAAAAGCAGATTTATTGATAAAACCCCTATATCCGGTGAGTAGTTATATACTTAGCAAATCGTTGGGTTATTTGAAGTTGGTGCGACCAGCCAATTTGTTAACCGCAGTGGCAGATATACTGGCAGGGGTAGCTGTTTCCGGTTTTTTGCACAAAGCATATACAAACTACCTGGATCTATTACCCGTAGCCTGTTTGTGCCTGGCCACTGTAGGCCTGTATGGCGGCGGCGTGGTGTTCAACGATGTATTTGACGCATCCCTCGATAAAATTGAACGGCCCGAAAGACCCATTCCCAGCGGGCTGATAACAAAAACACAGGCAGTGATACTGGGCAGCTACCTGTTCCTGTTAGGCATACTGGCAGCATTTACCGTAGGCCGTGCCGCCGGTTATATAGCCCTTGCCATTATGGCCTCCGCGCTTATTTATAATAAGTGGGGTAAACACCTCAGCTGGGGGCCGGTGAACATGGGCCTGTGCCGTGGCCTGAACCTGCTGCTGGGCATAAGTTTAATTGAACCTGTATTACAACATTATACCTGGCTGGCCGTAATACCCGTTATTTACATTGCAGCAGTAACCGCCATCAGCCGGGGAGAGGTGTATGGCGGCAGTATTAAAACGCTGCGTATAACCGCTGTGTGTTATGCATTTGTATATGGCACTATCGGGGTATTAGCCGTGGCTAACAATCATTTATTACCGGCATTACCCTTTTTAGTATTAATGATCGTAATGATCAATGCGCCCCTGATCCGTGCCATGAAAGATCCCAGCGGGCCTAATATTGGGAAGGCCGTTAAGGGAGGCATTCTTGCCCTCATAGCCATGGATGCCGCCTGGGCAGCGGCTTTTGGCTCCTGGCCATATGCATTGCTGATCTTATTGCTGCTGCCGTTATCGGTACTATTGGCAAAAGCTTTTGCGGTAACCTGAGTAATGTGCAAAGGATAAATATGCAGATGTGCAAATGAAGTGCTCCGTGAAAACATTTTATGCACCGGTACTCACCAGCACATCAGCACATTCCCCTCATCTGCACATTTGCATACCGGCACATCCGCACATTAATCCAGCAGCCCTCTCCGTATCGCCTCCTTCACCAACCCTGCCGTGTTTTTCACCGCCAGCTTCTGGGTTAGGTTCAAACGGTGCGTTTCTACCGTACGCAGGCTAATGAACAGCATATCCGCTATTTCCTGGTTGGAATGTTCTTCCGCTATTAGTTTCAGTATTTCTTTTTCCCGGCGGGTTAAAGGTATTTCATAGCTGTTCCTTTTCTGGCCGGTCAGTACTTCATCCAGCAGGCTTTGTTTCAGGGAATCATCCAGGAACTGTTCGCCTGCATGCACTTTTTCAATGGCGGTTGCCAGCGTAGTGGGGTCGGTGTTCTTCAGCAGGTAACCGGCTGCCCCGTTGCGCAGCATTTGTTTAATGTAATGCGTTTCCATAAAGCTGCTAATGGCAATCACCTTAATATCAGGGTATGCTTTGTACACCTGCCGGCAAAGCTCCATCCCATCTATACCGGGCATTTGTATATCCAGTAACAGCACGTGGGGCGGGTTGGTGCTAAGACCATTAAGTAATTGACCCGGGTCAGTGGTCTCGTAAACAACGGAAATATGCGCGTAGGGCGCCAGCATAGTTTTTATGCCATTGATCACCAGTAAATGATCATCAGTAATGGCCACTTTAATCTGCATATAGTTTTAAATTATGGCTGCGCTGTAAACGGTTACTTAATACAGAAGGCTTATCGTTTACAGCTAATTATTGGTTACAATGCTTACGTCAAATTCAATGTATGCGGTAGTACCCTGCCCGCTGGCCGCATCAATGGCAATGTTACCATTCAGCGCCCGTATGCGGGACTGCAGGCTAATAAGGCCATTGCCATGCTGCTGCACATGCTGTTGGTTAAAGCCTACGCCGTTATCCTCTACTGTAATGGCCAGGATGCCGTCGTGCTGGGTTAGCTGCACCAGGGCTTCGCTGGCCTTTGAGTGTTTAATAATATTGTTCACCAGCTCCTGTACAATGCGGTATACAGACAGTTCAAAGTTGGGCTTAAACCGGCCGATATCCCCGTTAGTATAAAAGCTTACCTGCAGCGTGCCCGAGTAGCTGATGTTCTTACAGAATGTTTGCATCGCCTCTTTTAACCCCAGCCGGTACAGGGTTTCCGGCATCAGGTTATGGGCGGTTTTTCGTATATCCGTAATGGCGTCATCCAGCAGGCCAATGGCATGGGTATACGCCGGGTTCTGTTTTAATACTTCCTGGTTTTGCCGGATGGCGCTGAAGTGCATTTTTACGGCAGATAGCAGCCCGCCCACACCATCATGCAGGTCTTTGGACAGGCGCACCCTTTCCTTTTCCTCCCCCTGCATCAGGGCTTCCAATACCTGCACGGTTTTTTCCTTTTCCAGTGTTTGCAGCTGTTGCGCCTGCAGCTTGTTCCGTTGCCGGTAGCGGTACCAGAACAGGAAGGCCAGCGCCGCTAACAATCCAATGGCCAGCAGGAAAATGGCCTGCCACTTGGCTTTGGATGCCAGCTCCAGGTCTTTTTGTGTAAGCAGCAATTGCTTCTCTGCAAGTGCTTTATCTTTCTCAGCTGTTTGAAAAGCTATTTCCAGCTGATGCACCTGTTTGCGGGTGCTGGCGCCTAACAGCGTATCATTCAGCGCCTCATATAACTTACGGTATTGCAGGGCCTGCGCCGGCTGGTTAAGCGCTTCTTTTATTTCCGCCGCTGTTTGGTAGGTTTGGCGCAATTCATCATTGGCCTGCATGCGTTGGGCCAGTGTAATGGTAGCGGCAATCACCCCATCTGCTTTAGCTGCCTGCCCGGTTTTCAGCAGCTCCTGTCCAAAGCCCAGCTGTGCATATAAGCGGTAGTCCTGGTCATCATAAGTGTCTGTAATAGCCATGGTTTGCTCATATTGGCCCAGGGCTTTCTGGTGCTGGTTCAGGTCAGAGTAAATGCTACCGGTATTGATCAGCCCATCCATTACCAGCGTACTGTCGCCCAGGTAACGTCCCAGCTGTATCACCTCCTGGTAGGTGGCTATTGCCTCGGGAATGTGTTTTTGCCGGGTAAGGGCCCCGCCCAGGTTCACCAGCGCAGCCGCAATACGGCTGGTATCTTTAAGGGTCCGCGACAGTGCAAGGGCGCGGGTGGCGTACAGGTGGCTCTTATCATAATCCTCTGTATTGAAAAATACGGAGGCCAGGTTATTATATAGCTTGGTCAGCTGTTTGGTGTTCTTATGTTTTTCAGCCAGCGTTATAGCCAGCAGGTAATAGCGGGCAGCCTCCGGGAAGGCGCCCATATTATGATACTCGTTGCCAATATTATTGTAAGCCGCCAGCAGGTTGGGCTCATCTTTCAGCGCTTTAAAAATAATAGCCGCCTGGCTTACCAGGTGCAGGGCTTTGGCATACTCCCCGCGCTGGTTCAGCACAAATACATAATAGGATGTAAAAAGAGCTACGCCCCGCTGGTAGTGCATTTGCTGCGCCAGGTGCAGGCCTTTTTGGTAAAAAAAGGCAGCGCTGTCCAGCTGCTCCGGGTAATACAGGTCGCCATAATGAAAGCAGGCCATTACACTGTTGGTATCAGCCGGCTGGCGTTGCATGATGCGGTATAAGCTGTCTTTATGCAACGGTTGCTGGGCACGGGCATAAGATCCCGTGAAGCAGCATAGCAGTATGTAAATAAAAATCCTGTTCATACCTGTGATCTTGGTGTTGGCGTACCCCACAATATGCGCCGGAGCGCTATTGCAACAAATGATGTGTACGAAAAACCTACAGCTTTGTTACAGGGTTAACAGTTGGGTAGTAGTGTTTTAAATGTATTGTCCGGTGCAAAAATCGTTATTTCAGTTTAGATGCACAAGAGGGAACAGTCCTGATCTTTTACGTACTAATACGTAACACGGAAATTGGGGATTACTACGCTTATGGGCCCGCTGGAAATCCGCTTATTTTACAGTCTTAAGGATCCAATAATCTCTGCATATAGATAAGAGGCACATGTAATGCCCTCAAAACAACAAGCTCCGGTGTTTACCGGGGCTTTTTACCGTTAAAATAATTGCGGCGCCCGCCCCGGCTAATTTTAGATATTTTTGTACTTTGATACTTTAATTTATTCAACAGAAAGGAGTTTTGGGAGATGCAGATCAGCAATTATATCCAGCAGTCATTCCAGGTAAACTATGCTTACCGGGTTTTCTTTACCCATCATATTTTCAGCCCAGATAATAATACACTGTCGGCCTACCTGCAGGAGCAGGCCAGCCCCTATTATCAAAAGCGGTTGCTGGTAGTGGCAGATGAAGGGGTATGGCAGCAGCACCCCTACCTGCAGCAGCAGGCAGGCGCTTACCTGCAAAATGTACCCGGTTTCGAGCTGGCCCCGGAGATCATTATTATTCCCGGCGGGGAAGCAGTGAAGAATGATGAGGCGCTGTTTTTCCGTTTGGTTGATGCCATTGACAAATATGCCATTGACCGCCACTCCTTTGTAATAGGCATTGGCGGCGGCTCTGTACTGGACCTGGTAGGTTTTGCCGCAGCAGTATCACACCGCGGGGTGCGGCATATTCGTATACCCACTACCGTATTATCGCAGAACGATTCCGGTGTAGGGGTAAAGAACGGAATTAACTATAAAGGCAAAAAGAATTTCTTAGGTGCTTTTGCGCCACCTGCCGCGGTATTCAACGACGCACATTTTCTAACCACCCTGGAAGACCGCGACTGGAACGCCGGTATGGTAGAAGCAGTAAAAGTGGCGCTGATAAAGGATGCCGCCTTTTTTGAGTGGATGGAACAGGAAGTAACAGCCCTGGCTAACCGCGATATGGAAGCCATGCAACAGCTGGTATACCGCTGTGCAGAGCTGCATTTGAGCCATATTGGCGGTGCAGGTGACCCGTTTGAAAGCGGCTCATCCCGCCCGCTGGATTTTGGCCATTGGAGCGGGCATAAGCTGGAACAGCTTACCAACTTTACCTTGCGCCATGGCGAGGCAGTTGCTATAGGCATTGCATTAGACAGCGTATACACGCAGCTGTTAGGTTGGCTGGATAAAGATGCAACAAACCGTATCCTGCATTTATTGCAGGGAATGAACCTGCCTATTTATCATCCCCTGCTGGATATGCAGGCAGGCGCCACATCGCCGGTAATAAAGGGTTTGGAAGAGTTTCGTGAGCACCTGGGCGGCCGCCTTACCATTTGCCAGCTTAAAGGCATTGGTTATGGTGCAGAGGTAAATGATATGAATATAACACTGCTGCAACAGGCCGGTGAAATACTCAAAAAGTTATCAGCAGCTGGCGAATAGTATAATATATGTACCTAAGTACGCATCAAAAGAACTGTAACTATGCAAACACCTTACGGTCATCTTACCTACTGCACTAATATACACCCCGGTGAAAACTGGGACGCGCATTTTAAACAGCTGCAGCTGCATATACCATTGGTAAAAGCTGCCTTAAGCCCGGATCAGCCTTTTGGTATTGGCCTGCGCCTTTCCAATAAAGCCAGCCTGGAGCTGAGTAAAGAAGCGGCTTTGCAGGAGTTTAAAGCCTGGCTGCAGGAGCAGGACTGTTATGTGTTTACCATGAATGGTTTTCCTTACGGCGGTTTCCATAATGTAACGGTAAAAGACCAGGTGCATGTGCCCGACTGGACCACCGGCGACCGCGTAACCTATACCATTCGCCTGTTCCGCTTACTGGCAGCGCTGTTGCCGGAAGGTATGGAAGGCGGGGTATCCACCTGCCCCTTGTCTTATAAATTATGGAACCGCTGTGCAGAAGAAAAGGCATCTGTCACAGAAAGCGCTACCTTAAACCTGTTATTAGTAGTAGAGCAGCTGGCCCGTATACGCCGCTCCGGCGGGCCTTTGCTGCATATAGATATAGAGCCTGAACCGGATGGTTTGCTGGAAAATTCGCAGGAATATATTGACTGGTATTTTCAGCAGCTGATGCCCGCAGGCATTCCTTTCCTGTCAGATAAATTAGGTGTAACGGAAGAAGCAGCAGCTCAGATGCTCAAAGACCATGTGCAGCTGTGTTATGATGTGTGCCACTTTGCGCTGGCCTATGAGCAGCCGGAGGCCGTGTTGAACAGCATGCGGCAGTATGGCCTTAAAATAGGTAAGCTGCAAATAAGCGCAGCGCTGAAAGCCTTACTGCCGGCAGCCGGCAGCCAGGAGCGCGCCAATGTTATAGATGCCTTCCGTGCCTTCAATGAGCCCACTTACTTACACCAGGTAATAGCGCGTACCGGTAACGGCTACACGCATTATCCTGATCTGCCGGAAGCGCTGGCCGATGCAGAGAACCCGCAGGTGCATGAATGGCGTTCGCATTTTCACGTGCCCCTGTTCATAGATCATTATGGTTTACTGTCAGCCACGCGGGAAGATATTCAGCAGGTGCTTGCGCTGCAGCAAACGCAGCTCTTCACCACCCACCTGGAAGTGGAAACCTATACCTGGGAGGTATTACCGCCGGATCTGAAGCTGCCCATGGACCAGTCTATAGCGCGTGAGCTGGCCTGGGTACAACAACAATTGGAATTATAAAGCATTCATTATAGCTTTGTTAAGGATTAGTAAGTACGGTCATATCAATGTTCTATGAGAAAAACAGTAGTATTGGATGTAGTAGGGCTGTCTACATCAATAATAGGCAGGCATACACCATTTTTACAGCAATATGTACAACAGCATCACCTGGCTACGGTAAAGCCCATGTTACCCGCCGTAACCACCGCAGTACAAAGCACCTATGTAACCGGTAAATGGCCTGCGGAACATGGCATTGTTGGCAATGGATGGTATGACCGGGAAGATTGTGAAGTGAAGTTCTGGAAACAATCCAACAAACTGGTACAAAGCGAGAAGATCTGGGAAAAGGCAAAACGTCTGCAACCGGATTTTACCTGCGCAAAAATGTTCTGGTGGTACAATATGTACTCCACAGCAGATTACTCTGTAACCCCGCGCCCGCAGTACCTTTCAGACGGGCGTAAAATGCCGGACTGTTATGCGCATCCCGCTTCTTTAAGAGATCACCTGCAGAAAGAGCTGGGCCAGTTTCCGCTGTTCCAGTTCTGGGGGCCGGGCGCCAATATTAGATCCACTCAATGGATAGCAGATGCATCCCAGGTAACAGATAACCTGTACGACCCAACGCTTACCCTTATTTACTTACCTCACCTGGATTATTGCCTGCAAAAGTTTGGACCCGATGAAAGTAAGATCAGCAAAGAGCTGCAGGAGATAGATAATGTGTGCAAACAGCTGGTTACCTTCTATGAAAAGAAAGGTGCGCAGGTGATCCTGTTATCAGAATATGGTATTAACCCGGTGAATAACCAGGTACACCTGAACCGCATATTACGGCAGGAGGGATTGTTGCAGATCCGCGAAGAAAGAGGATTGGAGCTGCTGGATCCCGGCGCCTCAAAAGCCTTTGCCGTAGCGGATCACCAGATAGCGCATATTTATATCAATGACCTGGCCAGCGCCAAAAAAGTGCGGAATATTATTGAAAATGTGCCGGGTGTGGCACAGGTGCTGGACCGGGAAGGTAAGCGTAAACACCAGCTGCACCATGAGCGGGCCGGTGATTATATATTGGTAGCGGACAGCGATAGCTGGTTCACGTATTACTATTGGTTAGATGATAATAAGGCGCCGGACTTTGCGCGTATTGTAGATATTCACCGCAAACCCGGTTATGATCCGGTAGAGATGTTCCTGAACCCCGCAGACCCGCTGGTGAAAGCAAAGATCGTAGGTAAGCTGCTGAAAAAGAAAATGGGCTTCCGCTACCTGATGGATGTTATTCCGCTGGATGCTACGCTGATCAAGGGCTCACATGGCGCTTTGCCGGCAGATAGCGCCTACCATCCGGTGCTTATTACCCCGCAGGCGCTGAATAAAGAGCAGCTGGCAGCAACAGATGTATATGATGTGATCTGGAATACTATGCAGTAACGTATTATTGTCCTACACCACTGTGGTGTAGGACAATCCAATCCTTAACTTCACCACCACCATCAACACTTCATCCTCCAATCCTCAACGCATCTTTCAATACCTGTCCTCCAACCCTTAATCTCACCGCTACCACCTGACTTCTCATCTTCCAATCCTTCCAACCTGTCACCCGCCATCCATTTAAACCCAAACACCTTCTTCATTGTTAACTATAATCGCTCGCTCATCACTAATTATTTGCATTTCTATTCTTTGTTCCCTTATTTTATACTTTATGCAACCGATTGTAGTTGCGGAGATCATCCTAAAAAAACACACGTAATGAAAAGACGAGATTTCTTGAAAACCGGTACCATGGCTGGCATGGGCGCTGGTCTTACCTACCTTAACTTCCCGGTGTTCGGCCAAAAGGCCCCCAGCAATAAAGTAGTACTCGCTGTAATGGGTGTGAACTCCCGCGGTAACTGGCTGGCCCAGGTAGCCGCTAAGTTGCCCGGCGCAGAAATTGGTTATATATGCGATGTGGAGGACGGCGCCATTGATAAAGGCCTGAGAGCCGTTGCCCGCGCCGGGCAGCAGCGCAAACCCGAAGTAATTAAAGACATCCGCAAGCTGCTGGAGAAGAAGGATTTTGATGGGCTGATGGTAGCCGCTCCTGACCATTGGCACGCCCCAGCTGCTATTATGGGCTGTGCAGCCGGTAAACATGTGTATGTAGAAAAACCCTGCAGCCAGAACGGGAATGAAGGCGAGCTGCTGGTACAGGCAGCCCGCAAGTATAACCGCCTGGTGCAAATGGGCAACCAGCGCCGCTCCTGGCCCAATTTACAGCAGGCCGCAAAAGAGGTGAAGGAAGAAGGTATTATAGGTAAGGTATATTATGCCCGTGGATGGTACGTGAATAACCGCGCGCCCATTGGCATTGGTAAAAAAATTGCCGTACCCGCCACCCTGGACTGGAACCTATGGCAGGGCCCTGCGCCGCGTAAAGATTACCTGGATAATATAGTGCACTACAACTGGCACTGGCGCTGGCATTGGGGCACCGGCGAAGTTTGTAATAATGCCACGCACGAGCTGGATTGTATGCGCTGGTTCATGGGCGTGGAGTTTCCCACCAAGGTAACCTCTGCCGGTGGCCGTTATGCCTACCCGCCGGATGATTGGGAAACACCGGATACCCAAACCATCAATTTTGAATTTGAAGGCGGCAAGTCCATTTCCTGGGAGGGCCGTAGCTGTCATCCTTTTGAGCTGGAAGGCAGTGGCCGCGGTTTCGTTATTTTTGGCGATAAGGGCAGCCTGTATAACTCCGGCGGCGATAGCTACAAGATCCTGGATATTAAAGGCAAGCTGGTGAAAGAAGTAAAACAGCAGGATGCGCAGCAGAATGTAACCAATACCGTAAGCCCGGGTGGTGAGTTCCTGGATGGTATTCATATCAACAACTTCCTGGAAAGCATTCGTGGTAAGGCTAAGCTGAATTCAGATGTTGAAACCGTGGGGCATCCGTCAGTAGTACTATGTCATTTGGCTAATATTGCACAGCGGGAAGGGCGTGTGTTACACTGTGATCCTAAGAACGGACATATCCTGGATGATGATGCAGCGGCTGCGCTGTGGTCCAGAACGTATGAGAAGGGCTGGGAACCAAAAGTATAATTTCAATATATGATTTACGATTTTAGATTTGGGGGTTATTGAGAGGTATACACGATCGCATGATCAAATCTAAAATCGTAAATCTAAGATCTAACCATTTACACTCTCGCCTTTAAAACGGCATCCCGTTCTTCCGGAGGCAGCATCTTCACAACTAGGTCATAGGCCTGTTGTATAAAAGCCTGCAGCTCGCTCCAGTCAAAATTGGAAGGATGTTTTACCTGCACCCAGTGATAGCGGGCCAGGTAGGGCATAGGCACAATATCAGGCCTTGCTATCAGGCTGTGAAATTGGTCCGGTGTGCATTTGAAGGACAACTTGTAGGGAGAATCTACCCGCATGGAGCAGAACAGCTTTTCTCCTACAGAGAAACACATTTCCTCATTCCACTTCTCTTCGGCGGTTACGCCCGGAAATGACAGGCAGTAATTGAATGTAAGATCTAACATAATGCCCCTAGGTTAAAGCAGTTAATAAAATAGATAACCTGTGCTGATTAAAGCACCAAGCCGCAAAAAGAAATGAGGTCGAAAGCTGGATTGACTGTCAAGAACCAGTCAGCGGCGTTTCATAGAATAAAGCGTGGCTGAAAGTTGGTAACCATCCAATAAAAAAATATGGTCAATCTGCCTCTGACCTGAAGGTTCCCTCTGATGTTGTGTTGATCCCGTATAGCCATATAAATTTAAGTATCTTTTCTCAAACAGAAATGATAAAATTGTTAATGTTGGGCCTGACAAAAACGCCTGCTGGGAACGGGCTGAATGCCATTTTAGGTAAAGCGCGCTGTAAATAACAGATGATAAAAATGAGCATGTATAAGAACTGTGGTCACAGTGCCCTACTTAAACAAGCAAGAAGGGCAACAAAACAATTTTAAGCATAGCTCTCATTGTTTTATTGCCCTTTTGGTAAAAAACTTTCAGGTGAAGTTACCTAACAGAAAGCATTATTTTTCAAAGCGGCGTTTCATTTTTTGTTCCAGGATGCTCAACGGCACGCTGCCGTCTTTCAGCAGCTCATCATGAAAGTCTTTCAGGCTAAACTGGTTACCCAGCAGCTGCTCATACTTATGCCGCAGCTCCAGTATTTTCAGCTCACCGGTTTTGTAGGAAAGCGCCTGCCCGGGTATGGCCATGTACCGCTCTATTTCGGCAGTGGCATCATGTTCAGAGGTAGGCTCATTATCCAGCATATATTTCAGCGCCTGCTCCCGGCTCCAGCCTTTGGCGTGCATCCCTACATCCACCACCAGGCGGATGGCGCGGTGAATTTCATCGCTCAGGCGGCCAAAGTATTGGTAAGGATTCGTGTATAAGCCCAGCTCTTTACCCAGGCCTTCACAGTACAGAGCATATCCTTCACCATAAGCTCCATTCCAGCTAAAACGCCGCAATTTGGGCAGGGAATCATTTTCCTGCTGCAGGGATATCTGGAAGTGGTGTCCCGGAATAGCTTCGTGTAAGAACAGGGATTCCATGCCTACATAGCTGAATTCTTTAGCGTTCAGGATGGGTACGTAAAAAATACCGGGACGGGTACCATCGGCGCTGCCCTGGTTATATTCCGCACTGGCTGATGCGGCGCGGAAAGCCTCTGTTTGCCTGATCTCAAACGGTGTTTTAGGAATATGCCCGTATATGCGCCGCACGTTAGGCATGATCTTATCTTCAATGGCTTTAAAAGAATCCAGCACCTGTGCCGGTGTTTTAAAGATCTTGAACTGTGCATCATTGCGCACAAATTCAAAGAAGGCCGGCAGGTCGCCTTTAAAGCCGGTGCTGTTTTTTACTGCTTCCATTTCACCGCGTATGCGCGCCACTTCTTTTTCGCCGGTAGCAAATATTTCATCCGGTGTTTTATCTGTAGTGGTCCAGTAACGGATCAGGTAAGCGTAATAGGCCTTACCATCTGGTATGCCTCCAATGCCGCTGCTGGCGCGGGCTTTAGGCAGGTACTCCTTTTCAAAAAAGGTTTGCAGCTTGGCGTATGTAGGTAATACATACTGTTCAATGGTCTGGCGGTAGGTGCCGGCAAATGCAGTGTCAACCCCGGCTGGCAGGGTTTTCAGCGGGCTGTAAAAAACATTGCCGGTATCTTTTTTAGCCAGGTCCCTCATTTGCGGGATCACTTTTACCACCAGTGTTTTGGGTAATACATAACCCGTTTCCATGCCTTTGCGCATGCAGGCAATAGCGGTATCGCCCCACTCTGCAAAGCTTTTCATACGCTGCATAAATTTCTCATAATCCTCTTTGGTCTTGAACGGCTGTGCGCTGGTGCCGGAGCCCAGCTGCCCCAACGTAAGCGTAAGGCCCCAGAACTGTTGTATAGGCATCAGGTGATCATGGAATTGCAGCCCTTCTTTGTAGATGTTTAATTCACGTTGTAATACATCGTAGCTAATACGGTCATTGGGTGTTAAAGCAGCAGTGTCCACACCCTGTAATTGTTGCAGGTAGTTGCTGAAGAAGCTATCCTCGCGCTGGCGGAAAGCCTGGCTAATATCAATATTCAGCAAGCCATCATATTGATGTTCGCCATTGAAAGTAGCATCCAGGGGGAACAATTGCATTTTCCCGTCATAATACTTATCAAGTATATGATGGAGTGAATCGGCAGCAGCCTTTGTATCCTGCCCGCCCTCATGAGTGCTGCAGGCGTTGAATCCCAGTACTGTGGCCAGTAGTAAGCAAATAGATCTTATTGTAATCATTGAAGTGGGTTTGACTAAAAATAAAAAAACACTCCGAAGAATCGGAATGTTTTATATAGAACAGTGAACAATGAAAACTTTTTAATGACGGTGTAGCATGATCTGCAAACGCACTTAATCGATTACCACTATACTAAGACCGCTGCACCGGTTATAATGTTTTTATACGCAGGCTGCGGAAGGAAACCTCATTACCATGATCCTGTAAGAGAATGTGACCTTCCGGCCATAAGCCGAAATTTTGCCAGTTTTTATATTTGCTGATGGCTACTAAGTCTTTGAAAGCCTGTGACCCACGTTCATACTCCAGCACTTTGAAGCCGTTTAGCCAATGTTCCACATGGTTATTTCGAAACACAATAATACGCCCTTTATTCCATTCTCCAATCGGTTTCAACGCTTGTTTTATCTGTTTTCGAGGCATCAGGTCATACAGGGACGACAGGGTACGATCCCCATCACGCCCCAGCTTGGCATCGGGATGTTTTTCATCATCCAGCACCTGGTATTCCAGCCCAATAGCTGATTTACCGTCTGTTTTATATGACTCGTTAACAAAATATTTCAAGCCGCTGTTAGCGCCTTCTGTTAGCTTAAACTCAAATTCCAGCTCAAAAGTGCCGTATTCCTTATCGGTTACAATATCGCCCCCGGAGCCCATTTCATTCCCGTTAGACTGGTGAATGGTAATGGTGCCGTCATTCAGTGTCCAGCCGGCGGTTGGAAACTCTTTTTTATATGCGCCTCTCCAGCCTTTGCTGGTTTTGCCATCCCATAACAGCTGAAAACCATTCTTTTTCTGCTGGGCGGAAAGATCGTTCGGGATATTATCTACAACATAGATCTGGTCATACGGAGAATACTGGTTATTAGCCGGATCTTCTATGATGCGGATATTACGCCAGCGGATATTCTTACCTGCATCGTCGGCTTTTTTGCCAATGCTATGTACCTGCAGTGCAATGAACCCTTTGGCCAGGGCTGTATCCACTAAATGAGCAGTAGGTACGCCATTTACCCAGGTGCGTATTTCAGAACCCCGGCATTCTATACGGTATTTATTCCAGTCGTTTTTCTTAAAAGCATTTTGTCCGGCCGGATTAAGCTCCATGGGATATTGCCAGCCGCGGCGTCCTTCCTCATAAATACCTCCGCTCCATTTCCTGTCTGAGGGGTCTATTTCCATCTGGTAACCAAACACGCGGCCATTCTGGTAATCCTGCCGGCTTTGGCTGCGGAACTGAATGCCGGAGTTAAACTCTTTGTCCAGCTTAAATTCCAGTTCCAGTATAAAATTGCCGTATTCTTTTTCTGTAGCCAGGAAAGAGTTTGGTGTTTCTAATACAGTTGTCCCGATGATTTCGTTGCCTGTTGCGCTGTATTGAGCTTTACCACCCAGTTGTTTCCACCCCTTCAGGTCCTTGCCGTTAAAAAGTGATTGCCATTGTCCTTTCTTGTCGCCCGGACCGGCGCTTACTACGCCGTGTAACAGCAGTGCACTGCTGCATAGTATTAGTAATTTTTTCATCCCGTGTATTTATAGTTTTAGCAGGTGCCGCAAGTGCGGTATCTGATTAGTGTTTCTCTACATGCTGATTCTGACCCAATTTATAAAATTTGGGGAGAAAATACACAACCGATTGCATGAAATTGTGATGAACGGAAAACTTATCAGGCCGGGCCGTTGTTACAGCCGGCTGAAATGCTTACCTGTTCAGCAATGTGGTGTATGCAACCGTTTGCGTAAAAATGCAAAAAAAGAGTGTTAATTACTGTTAAATTTTGTGCGATTATTTGCTGAATAAACCCGCTCCGGGCTACAATAATTTGCCCGCAGAATGTTGCCTCCGTTCCGGCGGTAAACCTGCTTTTCCCGTTTTTTCCTTCCTGATTTTCCTTTTTCTTTGTGCCATGCAAACACTTTTACAACAGATCAATGACACGGCAGCTTATTTGCAAAAGTTCAACTATCACCAGGCTAAAGCAGGTATTGTGCTTGGTACCGGGCTGGGAGAGCTGGTGCAGCATATACAGGTCGAAAAAAGCATTCCTTATCACGAGATACCCCATTTCCCCGAATCTACCGTGGAATCGCATAAAGGGCAGCTGATCTTTGGCCGCATAGGAGCCGTACCAGTAATAGCCATGCAGGGGCGTGTTCATTATTATGAGGGGTATACCATGCAGCAGATCACGTTTCCCATACGCGTAATGAAAGCACTGGGCATACAACAGCTGCTGCTTAGCAACGCGGCCGGCGGCATGAATCCCGCATTCAAAAAGGGCGACCTGGTGTTGCTGGATGATCATATTAACCTGCAGCCGGAAAGCCCTTTGCGCGGATTAAATTCCCCGGCTTTCGGGCCCCGCTTCCCGGATATGAGCAGCCCGTATGATAAAAACCTGGGGCAGCTGCTGTTACAGGCTGCTGCGGATAAAGGATGTACCCTGCACAAAGGGGTATATGTTTCCGTAATGGGCCCTAACCTGGAAACCCGTGCAGAATATCGTTTTCTGCGGATGATCGGTGCGGATATGGTGGGTATGAGCACCGTGCCGGAGGTGATTGTTGCCAATCAGTTACAGCTGCCCTGTGCTGCTGTTTCCGTGATCACCGATGAATGTGATCCGGATAACCTGCATCCGGTTTCTATTGAGGAGATCATTGCTGTTGCGGGCAAGGCAGATGAAAAGCTGAGCAGTATTTTTGCAGAAGTAGTGAAGCGGATTATTCTGTAGGAGGGAAGAAGGTACGGATTATCAGACCGTACCAATATGGAAGTATAATAACCTTCCCTGGCATGCCGTTCCCGGCAGTCGTGCCGTTCTATATTACAGGCAATGGTACGGTACCATTTTCCAAAAGTTATTCTTCTGTGACGCGCCATACCGTATTCCTTATTTTTTCATCATAGCCTTCACATCTGTCGCGGCTGCATTCAAAGCCAAATGAATATACGATGATTTCCTCCCCTTCCGGTGTGGTCAGAAAGTATTGGCTGAAATACACTATATAAGTGATCCCAGCGTCTGTTGTAAATTGATAACCGTCTTTGTGAGGAGCTAGATTATATCGGTTTAACAAACTTTATATCTTTAAGAGAAGATAAGGATTGTCCTTTACGGATAGCCGCATGAATCCTTTTCTTATCTTCAAAGATCTTTATAAAAGGATTTTCTTCCTTTTTGTGGTAGGTGCTAATATGTGGCTTCTTGTTTTTCACTAATAGTGAAGTTAGTGTTTTTTTTCAGATAAAAGCCACTAAAAAAAATAAAAAATTCCTATAAGGTGCTTATTTACAAGCAGATAAGTCTCTTCCTGGGTTTTAAGAATAGCCTATAAAGCAGAAGTCCCGCCAACCGGCGAGACTTCTTGATGTTATCTTTTATTGTCTTCTTCGTCTTGATCTTCTTCATCCTCATCGTCGTCAAAATCATCGTCTTCATCGTCTTCATTAAAATCATCATCCTCCTCATCGTCTCCGTCCTCGTCGTCATCATCCTCT
>NZ_JAGXJN010000516.1 GCF_019091455.1 Chitinophaga sp. GbtcB8 | reverse complement strand
AATAGTGGAGAACCTGTACTGCATTTTAGCGCCGGCTGCCTTCAGCTGGCGTATGCAATCCACGCCGGTAGCGCCGGGCAGCGCAATATCCATGATCACCAGGACGGGCGGGTTGGCTAACAGGCCTTTACCCGCTGCTTCTGCATGATCGTATACAGAGAGGCAGCTGAAGCCTGGCGTCTGGTTCACCAGGAAGCGCAAGCCTTCGCGTATTTCCGTAATGTCTTCCA
>NZ_JAGXJN010000515.1 GCF_019091455.1 Chitinophaga sp. GbtcB8 | reverse complement strand
GTTATACATTTTGGTTTGTTAGGTAGTGCCTAAAGCTGTGATTGTAGAATAATATTTAAAAAGTGTGATTGTGGAATAAACTTTGAAAAGTGTGATTGTGGAACATGCTTTGGTATATTTTCAGTCGTAATTTTGATAAGATTTGCTGTCGTGAAATCTGTTGCTGAGATTGTTATCTATTGTGTTGCTGGGAACATGTTCTGGTGTTATTGTGCGGCTAAAATTAAAGA
>NZ_JAGXJN010000514.1 GCF_019091455.1 Chitinophaga sp. GbtcB8 | reverse complement strand
AATTGATAGATGATAGATATTCAGTTATATTTGATGATAGTTCATACACTATTAAAGATAAAAAAATTAGTTTGATTATGGTAAATGTTTCCATGACGTAAAACAAGATGTTTTCGCTTGATGTTTCAAATATTGAAAAGCATGCTCTTGTTGCAACTCAAAAGAATAAGTCTAATTTATGACAATTAAAATATAGATACCTTAACATTAAGGGTTTAAGGTTGTTAAAT
>NZ_JAGXJN010000513.1 GCF_019091455.1 Chitinophaga sp. GbtcB8 | reverse complement strand
ATTAGCATATTTAGCGGAAACTTCACATCCCAAGATGATTAGATTGACTAATTGGGAGCGGAACTGTGATCCACTTGAGTTCAGAGCCAGACATTATTGAAATTTTTAATGGAACCACTAGTATAGTGTTGTCACTATTGTATCGAACTCTATGGTTACTGCATTAATCAGACGACAACAAAAAAGAGATGTAAAGAATAAATGCCTTGGGTCAAAAATATATACCATAA
>NZ_JAGXJN010000512.1 GCF_019091455.1 Chitinophaga sp. GbtcB8 | reverse complement strand
CAACCCGGGCCTATGCCGGTTTGTGCGTCAAACACTACTAGGCCGTAATCTGCCACATCTACTTTCCCGCCAAAGAACTGGCGTGGACAAGGCGCCATGGTCGTATCGCCGGTGGCCAGGTGCCGGAATACGATCTTAGCATCAGACGTTACATAGGTAGCATAATTACCATTGGGGGAAACAGCCGTGTACAATGCCTTGGTATGTAGATCCACCTGTCCGTTCTACCA
>NZ_JAGXJN010000511.1 GCF_019091455.1 Chitinophaga sp. GbtcB8 | reverse complement strand
TTCTTCCCAAGGAGCGTTACAGGCCTTACAAAAGATAGTTGCCTGATCAAGTTATAATATTAGTCGTAATGGACTATTAAAGGTCTTAGATGATATAGCAACTTGGGCATCTTCGTTGCGACGCAATCCGTTCATCGTCCATCTTAGGTAGCAGCAACCTTTTTTGCCGACAGTGATGATCTTAAGCAACGAATTCCTAAGCTCCAAGGTACTTTTACAATAATTTACAA
>NZ_JAGXJN010000510.1 GCF_019091455.1 Chitinophaga sp. GbtcB8 | reverse complement strand
AGTTGGTACTCAATATGCAGAATGTGTGATTTGCTGTGAGGTAATAGGGTCTCTTGTTCGAATGAACTATCATTGGTAGTATTTTTTTTTTTCACTTTTTTGTGGAGCCATACTTGCAAAGCAATTTCATGTTTGGATGCAACATTATTGTTTGAAGCAACGAGGCATCTAAAGGAAGTGTCAATGTAGTTGTTGGTTGCTTCCCTCCTTTCTGGATAATCTGTTCTCTTT
>NZ_JAGXJN010000509.1 GCF_019091455.1 Chitinophaga sp. GbtcB8 | reverse complement strand
GATCACGAAAGTTCCCCTCGGGGTCATGTTAGGATTGTTCCCTAAGAACACGTCCCGTACCATGGTCTGGAAGTCTTCGTGCTCCCCAACATTACAGCTCAGGCGCAGTTTGGCCTTCCGCGGTACGGAGTAGGTAAGCCCTCTTTCTATCCACTCTTCAATCGTGTACCGCGGCGGATCTACGAAGTAGGCCAGGAACACCAGATTAAAGATATTTCGTGTGTCCGTAAT
>NZ_JAGXJN010000508.1 GCF_019091455.1 Chitinophaga sp. GbtcB8 | reverse complement strand
TATTAATCCATTTCCCCCTCCGCATATCTGCAAACCCACCCATTTCCCTGTCCTGCACATCTCCCACCTACCCATTTCCTCCAACCCAAAGCAACATGCACACCGGGCACATTAACAGCAGTACTACCAGGCTTCTAAACACAGGCCCCGGCCTTACCGCTCCCAGGTGGCGCTGCTGCTCCGAACCATGCTCCGGCAGGCCCCCTCCATGGGGGGTAACACCCATTCCCC
>NZ_JAGXJN010000507.1 GCF_019091455.1 Chitinophaga sp. GbtcB8 | reverse complement strand
AGGGCGGCTTCCCAGTTTCGGCGCCCCTTTTCGGGGGGTTCCCGGGAGATCCCCTTAATACTGTGCTGGGTAGGTTCGGTTGGGGGCATAGGTGCAACAGGGGTGATCCTTGGATCTTGCATGTTGTATGGGTTTAATGTTTACATCGTATGGGAATGTCATATTAATTATAGCGTATAAAGACGGCACCCGTATTCACTCTTGCGTGCTATAAAAAAGAAAAAGCAGCGG
>NZ_JAGXJN010000051.1 GCF_019091455.1 Chitinophaga sp. GbtcB8 | reverse complement strand
CCCTGCTATGGCAGTGCCGGTATCCCTGATCGGAACTTTTATGTTCATGCAGTTCTTCGGCATTACACTCAACCTCATTACCTTATTTGCATTGGTGCTTGCAATTGGTGTGGTGGTGGATGATGCCATTGTGGTAATTGAAGCGGTGCATGCAAAAATGGAGGAAGAGCATCTTTCGCCGTTAAAGGCTACCAAAAAAGCCATGCATGAGATCAGCGGGGCCATTATTGCTATCACCTTTCTAATGGCAGCGGGATTTATTCCGGTGGCATTTATGTATGGCCCGGTGGGCACCTTCAACCGGAAGTTTTCCATCACCATGGCCACCGCCATCATTCTTTCAGGTATAGTGGCCTTGACCCTTACCCCGGCTCTTTGTGCCATGATATTGAAGAATAATCATGGAAAGCCCAAAAAGAAAACGGTGGTAGACAAGTTCCTGGATGGCTTCAATAACTCATTTAACCGTACGCAGGGAAAATACCAGCAGCTGCTGGGAAAAATTGTCAGCAGGAGGGCGGTCACCTTTGCGGTGCTCATCGCTTTCTGCGCCGGCATATGGTTCCTGAATAAGAGCGTGCCTTCTGGTTTTATCCCGAATGAAGACCAGGGCATGTTCTATGCTATTATTCAAACACCCCCCGGATCCTCACTGGAAAGAACAAACGAAGTTGCGGAAAGGCTTCAAAAGCTTGCAGAGCACATTGAAGGTGTACAATCCGTTTCCTCCCTGGGAGGGTATGAGATCCTTACAGGAGGTACCGGGTCCCACTCGGGAACCTGCCTGATCAACCTGGAAAGCTGGGAAGACCGCAAACATTCTGTACAGGAAATCATTAGTGAGCTGGAAGAAAAATCGAAAGATATTACCGGCGCCACTATTGAGTTCTTTCAACCGCCAGCTGTACCGGGTTACGGTGCTGCCGGTGGTTTTGAATTGCGTTTGCTGGATAAAGCAGGATCAGGCGATTATAAAAAGATGGAAACCGTGAGCCGTGACTTTGTAAAGGAATTGAGCAAACGTCCTGAGCTGGCATCCGTATTTACCTTTTATAGCGCCAGCTTCCCGCAATACATGCTGCGGGTGGATAATGACATTGCACAGCAAAAAGGCGTGACCATTGACAATGCCATGAACACGCTTTCTACATTAATAGGAAGTAACTACGAGATCAGCTTTATTAAATATGACCGCCAGTATAAGGTGATCGTGCAGGCATCGCCGCAATACAGGGCATTGCCGGACGATATCCTGAAGCTGTACGTGAAAAATGACCGTGATGAAATGGTGCCTTTCTCCGCTTTCATGAAAATGGAAAAGGTGTATGGTTTGTCAGAGATCACCCGGCATAACATGTACAATGCATCGGAAATAAGCGGTTCATCCGCACCGGGATACAGTAGCGGTGAAGCTATTAAGGTGATTAACGAAGTAGCGCAAAAAACTTTGCCAAGAGGATTTGGGATTGACTGGGCCGGTATTTCAAAAGATGAAGTAGCCCAGGGTAACCAGGCAATTTATATCTTCCTGATCTGTCTTGGTTTCGTATACCTGATCCTGTCTGCACAGTATGAAAGTTTCATCCTGCCTTTATCGGTAATTCTTTCATTGCCGGCCGGGATCTTCGGCGCATTCCTGTTGCTGAAATTATTAGGATTGGAAAATAACATCTATGCACAGGTGGCCATGGTAATGCTGATCGGGTTACTGGGTAAGAATGCCGTATTGATCGTGGAGTTTGCGGTGCAGAAACACCGTTCAGGCGCCACCGTATTACAGGCTGCCATGGAAGGCTCAAAGGTGAGGTTCCGCCCTATCCTGATGACCTCATTCGCATTCATTGCGGGTTTGATCCCGTTGGTGTTTGCCTCCGGTCCTGGTAAGATCGGTAACAGAACCATCGGTACTGCTGCAGCAGGCGGTATGCTTTTCGGAACAGTTTTCGGCGTGCTGGTTATACCCGGGTTATACTACATATTCGGCAGAATTGCAGAAAGACGTATGCTTGTTAAAGAAGAAGAAGAAAATCCATTAACTGAAGAAATTGATCACAATGTATAAATCAAGGATACAACGATGGATTGGCCCACTGAGTATTTGCCTGGCTGTAGCAAGCTGCAAGATCCCCGCGATCATGCCGTCAAATGAGAACAGATCGGTTCCCGGATCCTACAATGATAGCCAGGATACGGTTAATATGTCGGCCACTCAATGGCGCAGCTTTTTTACGGATCAGAACCTGGTAAGCCTGATTGACACCGCGCTGAAGAACAACCAGGAGATGAAGATCACCCTGCAGGAAATTGAGATCGCTAAGAATGATATCCGGTCAAGGCACGCGGCATTACTGCCCACCGTGAATTTAAGGGCCGGGGCCGAGCTGGAAAAAGTGGGCAGGTATACCAGCCAGGGTGCAGGTGATGCATCTACTGATATCAAGCCAGGGACAGAAGTGCCGGAGAACCTGCCGAATTATATGATAGGCGCTTATGCGAACTGGGAAGCGGATATCTGGAAAAAATTGCACAACGCTAAGAAAGCTGCGGTTACCAGGTATCTGTCAACAGTGGAAGGCAGGAACTTTGCGCTGACAAACCTGGTAGCTGAAGTGGCCAATTCTTATTATGAGCTGCTGGCGCTGGACAACCAGCTGGGCATCGTAAAACAGAACATTGAGCTGCAAAAAAGCGCACTGGAAATTGTAAAGGTGCAGAAAGAAGCTGCCAGGGCAACTGAGCTGGGTGTTCAGAAATTTGAGGCGGAAGTGTTGAAATCCCAAAGCATGGAGTTTGACATTCTGCAAAGCATAAAGGAAACAGAGAACAAGATCAACTTCCTGTTAGGCCGGTATCCGCAGGAAATACCCAGGGATAAAAGCGACTTCCTGGGTTTGCTGCCACAGGCCGTTAGCTCCGGGATCCCTTCGCAGCTGCTGGCTAACCGCCCGGATATTAAACAGGCGGAGCTGGACTTAACCGCTGCAAAACTGGATGTAAAAGTAGCGCGGGCGGAATTTTATCCTTCACTCGGCATTTCAGCCGGAGTAGGGCTTGAAGCGTTTAAGCCTTCTTACCTGGTGAAATACCCTGTTGAATCGCTGCTTTATTCCCTGGCCGGTGATCTTGTGGCGCCGCTTATAAACCGGAATGCCATCAAAGCGGAGTTTAACAGCGCCAATGCACGGCAGCTGCAGGCTATATATAACTATGAGCGTACCATTTTAAATGCGTACCTGGAAGTTTCCACACAGCTTTCCAACATCAGTAACCTGGAACACAGTTATGATCTGAAGTCAAAGCAGGTGGATGCGCTCACCAGGTCAATCGATATTTCCAATGACCTGTTCAAGTCTGCCAGGGCAGATTACTTTGAAGTGCTGATGACCCAGCGCGATGCGCTGGAAGCTAAGCTGGAGCTGGTTGAAACTAAAAAAGAGCAGCTGAATGCTGTGGTTAATATTTACAGGGATCTGGGAGGTGGATGGAAGTAAGATGATCTTATCGTAAATGAAAAGAGCCGGCAAGTTATTGACCGGCTCTTTTTTTAAAAAAAAACTATTTAAGCTTTTTCTCTATCCATTTATTTGTTTCATCTACCAGCAATGACATCACATCTTTTTTGCCTGCCTTAAAAGAATGATCTGCCCCTTCCAGTTTTACCAGGGTTGCTTTTTTCAAAGACGCACATACTGTTTCAATCAGCTCCCAGGTAGCCAGGGTATCTTTGCTGCCCTGTAAAAAAAGCATCGGTATTTTCAGCGCTTTTAAATGGTCGGCGCGCTCCGTGGAGGGCTTGCCGGAAGGATGCAATGGAAAACCATAGAAAACAATGCCGCTAACGGCACTCTCCGGATGGGCTGCCAGGTATTGTGAGCTCATTCTTCCTCCGAAAGATTTGCCGGCAGCAAATAACGGCAGTTTGGGAGCTAGTTCACGCGCCTTTGCAATAGCCGCTTCTATTGTGGCGTGGGCAACTGCGGGAGTATCAGGCCGGCCTTTTTTTCCTTCAGCAAAGGGGAAATTAAACCGCAGCGTGGCAATGCCTGCCGCTGAAAGTGCATTGGCCAGCGTTTCCATAAACGAATGATCCATGCCCGCTCCTGCTCCATGTGCCAGCGTGAAAATGCACTTCGGTTTGTCCGGAGCGGTATATTTGGCAGAAACGGTGCCTGCCGTAGGGGAAACCGTTAGCTTTAAGGATTGTATACTCATGGTAAGATCAAAATTAATTCATCTCCACGTTAACCTTTCACCCTTTTTATCACGACGTTGATATACGTTTGGCTGCAGTTCATCAATCGGTTTTGTTTCGTTAAGGGTGAATAGCTACATTTAAGAAGGGCTAAGACCTGATTGTCCTTATACGCTAAACTTCCAGCAATGAAACACAGACAGGATCTTTCAAGGAGAGTTTTCCTGCGGAATGCCGGCTTATCCGGTATTGCCTTAACGATCGGCTATTATTGGCCGGCATTGGGGAAAAGTGTTGGCGAAATTATTCATGCAGGGAATGCGGAAAATGCAGCAACAGAGCTAATGTCGTGGATCTCAATAGACAATAGCGGCAAAGTAACCATTTTTAATCACCGTTCAGAAATGGGACAGGGCACCTGGCAATCCATCCCGCAAATTATTGCAGAAGAGCTGGAAGTTAGCATGGATCAGATAAGTATACGGTTTGCTGCTGCCAACAAAAAATATGGTCCGCAGCCGCAGGAAGGAAGTTTTTCCATACGTGGCTGGTACCAGCAGCTGTTGCGCATGGGCGCCAGTGCCCGGGAAATGTTGATTGAAGCAGCTGCAAAACAATGGGGTGTTGAGGCAACGGAATGTTATGCCGAAAATGCAGAGGTAATACATCGCAGCACGGGAAGAAAGCTCAGCTACGCTGAACTGGTAAAAGACGCTTCGCAAATAAAACCTCCAGAGCAGGTTAAGCTAAAGGAGCGCAAAGATTATAAAGTGATCGGCAAATCCCTGCGCCGTAATGATACCATGGCTAAGGTCAACGGCGCTGCGGTATTTGGGCTGGATAAAAAGCTGCGGGGTATGTTATATGCGGTGGTGGAGCGCAGCCCGCGTTTCAGGGGAAAAGTAAAAAGCTTTGATGATTCGGCCACAAGATCCGTTAGCGGTGTAAAACATGTATTTAAGGTACAACGGCCTGTTTTTGGTATGCTGTATGAAGGTGTGGCCGTAGTGGCAGATTCATTATGGACAGCTATGCGCGCACGCAAGCTGCTGAAGGTTGAATGGAATGATGATGGTTTTGAACACCTGGATTCCGAAATGCTTATTGCCAGGATGCAGGAGGATCTCCATAAGCCCTTGCCATCAGCTGTTTTTGAAACAGCTTTACAAAATACTGCTACCACTATTGAAGCGGAGTATGAAATGCCTTACCAATCGCATAGCTGCATGGAGCCGCTCAACTGCATAGCTGATGTAAAAGACAACAGCATTGAGATATGGGGTCCTATACAGGAAGCCCTCTGGATACAGGCAGATCTGAGTGAAAGAATGCACATTCCCATTGAAAACATTACAGTGAATATGACCTTTCTCGGCGGTGGTTTTGGAAGAAAGGCATTTCCGGATTACCCATATGAAGCGGCATTGATATCAAAAGAAATGAAAGCGCCGGTACAGGTAATGTGGACAAGAGAAGATGATATGAGCATGGGGCCTTTTCGTGGCGGAGCATTATACCGGTGCAGGGGTGGGGTGGATGCACAAAAGAAGATAGCTGCATTTCAAATTGTTACTGCTGCACAATACATGGGTGCAGGAACAGATAACGATGCGGAGCAGCAAACTGTAACAACGAATAGCGGCGGAATTGCCGGCCTTGCAAGTGACTATTATCAATCAATACCGCATTATAGTTTTGGAACGCTCCCCACAAAATCTCCTATACCCACCATGTGGTGGCGGGCTCCAGGCGCCAATGTTGATGCATTTGCCGCAGAATGTTTTATAGACGAGCTGGCGCACCTTGCTTCGCAGGATCCGCTTGCATTCAGAAAAGCGCATCTTAACTCGCCTCGTTACCAGGCTTTGGTAAATAAGCTGGCAGCCATCAGCAGCTGGCAATCGCGGCGCAGGAACGATGGATGGGGCGTAGCCATCACAGAATGTTTTGGCAGCATGGTAGGGCAGGTAGTGAAAATATCCCGCCGGCCGGATCAGAAGATTAAAATTGATAAGGTATTTGCCCTGATAGATTGTGGCTGGTATGTAAACCCCGATATTATCCGTGCCCAGATTGAAGGCAGCATTATAATGGGGCTGGGCGCAGCAATAAACCACGCCACACATTTTAAAGAAGGTAAAGCAGTGGAAAGGAATTTCAATACCTATTTAATGCCACGCATTAATGAAATTCCGGAAATAGAAGTGCATATTATGGAGAATGATGAAAAGCCCGGTGGTGTTGGTGAACCGGGGTTACCAGCCTTTGCACCGGCGTTATGTAATGCCATTTTTGATCTTACCGGTAAGCGTGTTCGTAAGCTGCCTTTTAGGTTGGAGGAGGTGTGAGGTTTTATGCATTACCAAAATTTCCACCAGGGTTTATTTTTTATTTGGACCTCTTTTGAAGAACTGTCCCTGTTTGGTGCCGTGTTCTTTGAGAAACGATAGCCTGTAAGAATAGTTTCAAATAGTAGATCGTCTGCGCTATCGAGTGATGTTCCAAAATAGCGGCTACTTATTTCAAAAACAAAATTTTCACCTACCTGGTCTTCTGTGAAAGGTTCCCCGGGAAATTCATCAAGTAAGTATATTCTATTGCCATGATCATCAATAGTTGATTTACTTAGTAATGCTTCTTCTTCTATTAAAGGGTCGCCATATTCCAGGAATGTACCATCGTCACTTGCTCCTGCTCTTGCCCGTATTTTTTGTCCGTTCTTTATTACAGCATATCCCCAGAGATTTACGGTACTATGTAATACAATGGCACAGATCTCAGCTTCCGGGCATTCGCGTATTAAAATTTTTTCAGCATCGGAGATGTGTTCTGTTAAAAAGGATGCTGGTATGTCAGGTACTGAAATGATCAGGCTGTCCTTATAAGAGCCTATATATACACTGTTGCCTTTGGGATTCAATGCAATCTCGAAGGGTTCGTCGTCAATGCTTTTCAGATCTGTGAGGCCCAAATTATTAAGCAGGCTTTCAACAGGTAAATTAGGCCGGGGTGTGATGATGATTGTTGATGTTTTCCATCCCATGGTATAGTGTTATAAGTAAGATGAAAAGTAATAAAAATTGAGCTTCCGGAACATAGGGAGAAGATTTAATAACTGTGTAAATAATAATTATCGAGCCATGAAAATTCATTCATAAACCCGTTAAATGATCGTCTAAATTTAGTACCATGTGGACTTCTGGTGCTTTTGAAGCAAAACAGGGGTTACAAAATCTGCTGTCCCAGATTGTTTACCACGATTTAGAAAACAGACATTATGGAACAGAAAAACAAATACTGTTTTGCATGTATTATACGCCAGTCACGGTTTTCGGCAGATGGGAAACAAAAAAGCCAGCAATTTGCTGACTTTTTTCCTTCGTAGCCCGGACAAGAATCGAACTTGTATCTAAAGTTTAGGAAACTTCTATTCTATCCATTGAACTACCGGGCCATTCCCAATACCCCTTTCAGCCAGGGCCAAAAGGAAAAGGGAGTGCAAAAGTATGTTTTTTCATGTCAAAATCCAACTCTCAAACAGCGGCACCGTCAAATGCTGCTTAAGCCAGCCGTATTACTGCAAATACCAACCATCTGCACATCTGCATATCCGCACATTTGCACATTTCTAGTTATACATCCCCTCAATCACCTTCCCATACTTCTCTAATATCACCTTGCGCTTCAGCTTCATGGTAGGCGTCAGCTCTCCGCCATCCACTGTCCACTCCTGCGGCATCAGCTCAAATTTTTTCAGCTGCTCCACATGGCTGAAGAACTGGTTATATTTTTCCAGCGCCTGCTGGAACAGCTCCTTCACTTCCGGGTTTTTCACCAGTGATTCATGCGTGGTAACGGCAATGCCCCGTTTCTCGCACCAGCCTTTCAGGTTGGTAAAAGAAGGTACGATCAGTGCTGAGGTGAATTTCTGATCCGCCCCTACTACCATGATCTGCTCTATATAAGGCGATTCTTTGAACTTATTTTCAATGGGCTGCGGCGCTACAAATTTGCCGCCGGAGGTTTTGAACAGCTCCTTTTTCCGGTCAGTGATCTTCAGGAATTTATCATTTACGATCACACCAATATCACCGGTATGGAACCAGCCGTCCTTGATGGCATCTGCTGTCAGATCCGGACGTTTGTAGTAGCCAAGGGTAATATTGGGGCCTTTGCAAAGGATCTCGCCATCCTCCGCTATTTTAACGGTTATACCGCTGATAATAGGTCCTACGGTGCCAAACATCCGGTCCTGCACATCCACGCGGTTCACGCTGATCACGGGGGAGGTTTCTGTTAACCCATAACCTTCCAGCACAGGGATACGGCCGGCGGTGAACACCTTCAGCAAGCGCACCTGGCAGGCCGCTGCACCGTTCACAATGGCCTGGATATTACCGCCCAGGGCCTCCCGCCATTTTTTGAACACCAGCGCATTGGCAATGGAAAGCTGCAGGTTATACCACCAGCCCTGGTCCTTATTGATCTCGTATTTTTTACCTAATTCAATAGCCCAGAAGAACAGCGCACGTTTTATGCCTTTCAGCTCCAGGCCTTTGGCCATGATCTTTTCATATACCTTTTCCAGCAAACGCGGTACAGTGGTGAAAATGGTAGGTTTCACCTCCCGCAGGTTGTCGGCAATGGTATCCATACTTTCTGCATAATAAATAGGCACCCCTGCAGTGAGGTAAACATAGGTTACCATGCGTTCAAAAATATGGTTCAGGGGCAGGAAGCTGAGCGCGCGGGCGCTGCTGTGTACCGGCAGGTAAGGGATACAGGCCGTTACATTGCTCATAATGTTATGGTGGGTCAGCATTACGCCTTTGGGTGTGCCGGTGGTGCCGGAGGTGTAAATGATGGTCACCAGCTCTTCCGGGTCTGTATTCTTTTTAATGGCCTCAATGGTGGCATAATCCTCCTGTTTGGCCATGGCCGGCACCTCTGTCCAGTGGCGTGCGCCGGGTAATTTATCAAAGGAAAAGATCTCTTTCAGCGCAGGCAGCTGATCGCGGATGGCGATCACCTTTTCCAGTATCTCCTCGCTGCTAACGAAGAGAATGCGTGCACCTGCGTCATTTAATACAAAGGCCAGCTCATGCTGGCTGATAGTAGGGTAAATAGGGGTCAATACGGCGCCCACTTGCTGGCAGGCCAGGTCCGTGATCATCCACTCCGGCCGGTTGGCAGAAATAACGGCTATTTTATCTTTGCCTTCCAGGCTGCCATCGCCACGGCTAATGCCCAGCTGCAACAAGCCGGAGCTGAATTGCATGGTCAGATCTGCTACTTCCCGGGTGCTGTACTTCTTCCATTGCCCATCTATTTTGCCTGCCAGCATATCCTCTTTAGGATATTTTTCCAGCTGCCAGGCGAGTACGTCAAATAATCGGCTCGGTTGATCCATCATGCTTTAGTTTGCTTTTTGCCATTTTCACAGGCCACGACTCTGCTGTTCGTTTTGTAATTTTTCATATTCGCGGATAGTATTTCCATGGGGATCGTTGTGGTAGGCGCCAAAATAGTGAAAAGCCAGGCCAATACCCCAACCAAAAGCAGGCCATATGGGCCAGGGAGTACCGCCCCGGTTGCCGCCGGTTGTGATCAGCCATAGCGCCCACAAACCAGCATTCACTACCAGGTAGGTGATCAGGTGCGACTTAAACGCAGTCCGGGCCTTGGCAATGCGCCAGAGCCGTTCATCCCGTTGTTGTGTATTTTCCATGAGAACAGGTTTTAGTGATAATAGAGGCAATTAAATTTAAATAATTTTATTTGAATTTGATTGCCTATTCTACTACCGCTCCGCCTTAATGGAGAACTGGATGTTTACCAGGGAATTGATCAGTTTATCCTGCACAGATTTATCTGCGCGGTAGGTCATGCCCCATAACGTGCGGTCCAGGTTGAAATTGGCCGTAGCAGTAACCTCATTCTTCTGCAATACTATTTTGGCAGGGAAGGAAATATTTTTACTGATCTGTTTAATGGTCAGGTTGCCCTGTATGGTATGCGTAGCATCTTTTAGCAGCACTTCATTACCGTCTGATACAAAGGGTTTTACCCCGGTAATAGCAAATTCCGCTTCGGGGAATTGTGCTACATCAAAGAACATGGCGCCCTTCAGCTCACGCTCCAGCTTATTTTTCATGGAGGTATCCGCTTTCAGGTCCAGATCTTCCAGGGAAGTAACGTCAATCACAAACTTGCCGCCGGTAATAGCGCTGTCCTGAACATTCAGGGTGCCGTTCTTTATTTTAAAACGGCCGGTATGCTGGCCGGTGGGTTTAGTACCTATCCATTGCACATAACTTTCGCTGGTGTTTAAGCGGTAAGCCGCGCCTTCGCCTTCCTGTACGGATTGGGCATCGGAGATCGTTGCCTTATCCGCTTTGGGCGCTTGCTGGCAAGCCACTATCAAACATCCCATGATCAGTAAAATATATCGCATACATGTAAATATTAGTCCGCAGGTTGTAGTGGCAACTAACTTCCCGTTACTTCCCGGTTGCCTACCCACACAAATCTTTTCAAAATAAACTCCTGGTTGGTAAAGCTGGCATTGCCCGCCGGGTTGCCGCCTGTAACATGAAAATCTGAAAAAGCGGCATGCTGGTTCACCCATATAAACCCGGTAAAGTTGAAGGATACCGGTGTGAACACGCTGTTCATTTCCTCGGCAATTTTTTCCTTCATCACCGCATCATTCGTATAGGCGCCACAGGTAATAGCTCCATGTTGCTGGGCCAGTTGTTTGGCCAGCTGTATAGAATGGCTGGTATCTTTTGTTTTAATGATCAGGATCACCGGCCCAAACAATTCCCTTTCATAAATATTCTGGTCGGCGCTGGTTACTTCCAATACGGTAGGGGAGCATACCCGCGCGTTGCTGAACTCTTCATTCACCACAGGGCCGCCCTGCAGCAGCACTTTACCGCCCAGCGTGTAGGCGTCCTGTGCGAGGCGCAGTGTAACATCATTCTGTACCGCACCCAGGGTGCCGGCGCCCATTTTAGGATTATTTACCAAAGCGGAAATAGCATCCTTAATTTTCTGCGCTGCTTCATTAAAGCTCAGGTTACCATTGGCGGTGCTGATGCCCTGCTCTGGTATAAAAAAGTTCTGCGGCGCAGTACACATCTGACCCGAATACAGGCATACGGCAAAGGCCAGGTTCTGTGCCACCGCGTCCATATCCTGCACGCTGTCCAGTATCACGGAATTAACGCCTGCTTTTTCAGTAAAAACGGTTTTGTGCTTTAGTGATTCTACATAATCACCAAAAGCAGTGCCACCGGTATAATCGATCAGGGTAATAAGCGGGTGTTCGCACAGCTCTTTGGTAATAGGCTCCTCGCTGCTGTCAGCTGCCAGCTGGCACAGGTGCGGATCAAAACCATTCTCCTGCAATACCTTTTGTATGGCGCTAATGGCAATGGCAATGGGCAGCACTGCCTTTGGATGCGGTTTTACGATCACCGGGTTGCCCGTGATCAGATCTGCGTATATACCTGGCAGTGAGTTCCATACCGGGAAGGTAGAGCATCCAATTACCAGGCCAATACCTTTGGGCACTGCCTTAAAGGTTTTATGCAGCTGCAGGCTGGTTTTGCCCATGGGTTTTTCCCATACCTGCTCTGCGGGAAAACGTTGTAATTCCTCATACCCCATGGCAATGGCTTCCAGCGCACGGTCATTGGCATGCGGGCCGGAGGCCTGGAAGCTCATCATATAACTTTGCCCGGTGGTATGCATGGTAGCATGCGCTATTTCAAAGAAATAACCTTTGATCCTTTCCAGGGTCTCTACCAGTATATCGGCGCGGTTGGTAGCAGAGGTATTGGCCCATTGCCTGGCTGCGTTTGTTGCATTGGTTACCAGCTCGCTCACGGTAAAGGCAGGATAGGTGATGCCCAGCTTTTCCAGGGTGTAAGGAGAGTTTTCTTCGCCTACACGGCTACCGGCGCCGGTTTGCAGCAGCTGGTCAAAAGGCTGTTGCAGCATTTTCTTAAAATTGTCGGCGCCTTTGGCAGGGGCTTCTTCTCCATAAGCTTTGGGGTGCTCGGGGTACTGCGAGTAAAACCGCCGTTCGTGGTTGGCTTTTACCGCGTTGTCAATTGTGTTTTGGTGTTTTGTTGCAAGCATATAATAATTAATAATTAACAATGAATAATTAATAACCACGTGGAATCATCGGCACTTGCATTCTCAATTTTTTAAAGCATATAAAACAAAAACAAACCAGCACATCAGTGCCTTCTATTCATTTGCACATTTATTCCCATACATCCGTACATCCCTATCTGCTGAGTGTAAACCGGCCATCATTGTAATACTCATCGGGGCGTAATTTAAACGGATGGTTGCGCTGGTACTGCATAAACTTATCGTATTCTGTTTTGTGCAGGTTGGTCCAGGCGCGATAGCTGGCCTGGCTGGCTACCGGTCCAAAGATCCATTGGTTATACGCTTCAAACATACCCTCTTTCAGCAGGGTACGCTGCATGTCAAATAACGCAAACGGGTATTTGAAGCTATAAAAATTATACCAGTCCAGTATAAAACGGGTGCGCAGCATAATAAGCGTTTCAGGGTCAATACCGTTGCTGATAACGCCGGTTTGCTTGGCCAGCAGCTGCCGGAATACATTTACAAAGTCCGAATGCTCAGCGGTTTTACCACGGCGTCCTTTTTTGCCGCTTTCCATATCTGCCGGAATGCTGTTTAGCATAGACGGGTCGTTAAACAGCTTTTTGTAGGATTCAATTAATATATCGCGGATCTCTGCGGTACGCGTGGTATAGCTTTCCAGGTTCACAAATATCTCCCCGTACAGGATGGCCCATACCGGGTCTTTGCTATAATAATAGGTGCGGGCGGCATTGTAATAATTGCCGGGGAAATTGGGATCTTTTTCAATGCCTTTGAGCCAGTTGTTCAAAGCCCCGTCAAACATTTTAAGGGAAATGAGCAGCTGCCCGTTATCGTTATACAGCTCCCCGCTTTCCGGGAATTTGCGGATCCCTTTATCATATAATCTTTGCGCGCCTTTCCAGTCCTGCCGGGATTGATAGATATTGCCGGCTATCTGGTACAGCTGTGCATCCGTATCTTTTTTATCCAGCAAAGGCTCAATGATCTTTTGCGCTTTGGGCATTTCCCCACGCAGGTAATAGGCAAAGCCCAGCTGTTTGCGGAACTGCGTGTTGTCCGGCTCCAGCTGTAAGGCCTGGTTTAATACCAGTATAGCATTGGCATAATCGCCGCTGCGTATAAAGTTATTGGCGGTGCTGAACAGCTCATTCGCATCCTGTGCCCAGGCTACCTGGGTAAATAACAAGAATCCACTTATTAGTATTTTTTTCAATAAAGAAAATCGCCGGTTCATGCCTGTCTTTGCTTTGTTGTAAATGTAAAGAAAATGTACAAATGAATGCGCTAATGTGCTGATATGCTAATGTGCTGAGCGTCTGGAATTAAAAAGGTCCCGGGGGCTATTCCGGGACCTTTTTAAGTAAAAAACATATTAATGCGCCTGATGATCATCACCGGCATATGAGTATCCTGATCAGATCAGCTGCGTGATCAGCCCATCCCTCAGCTTGGGCTCAAACCAGGTGGATTTGGGAGGCATTACATTGCCGCTGTCCGCAATATCAAACAGCTGCTGTATAGTAACAGGGTAGAGGGCAAAGGCTACTTTCATTTCGCCGCTGTTCACCCGTTTTACCAGCTCTTCCAGTCCGCGGATACCGCCCACGAAATCAATGCGTTTATCGGTCCGCGGGTCTTTAATACCCAGCAGCTTATCCAGTACATTATTTTGCAGGATGGTTACATCCAGTATGCCAATAGGATCGGTGGTGTAGGTGCCTTCGCGGGCTACCAGGCGGTACCACCTGTTTTCCAGGTACATGCTGAACTCATGCAGCATAGCTGGCTTTTGCGGCAGGTGGCCTACCTCCTCGACCGTGAAATCATAATCCAGGCGGGAGAGCAGGTCTGCCGCTGTAAGGCCGTTCAGGTCTTTTACCAGGCGGTTATAATCCAGGATAGCCAGCTGGCTGGCCGGGAAAATAGTGGTCAGGAAAAAGTTGGCTGCATCTTCTTCAGATTTAACCAGTCCCTTAGCGGCAAACTCCTTTTGTACCAGGGAGGCAGAAGCTGCACGGTGGTGTCCGTCGGCAATGTAGGTAAAGGGCACTTTTTCGGCAAAAAGGCTGGTGATCTGCGCTGTCACAGCGGCATCGTCCACCACCCAAATGGTGTGCTGTATGCCATCATCAGCGGTAAAATCGTAAGCGGGTGTTTTGTGCTGCCAGTGCTCTATTACCACATTCAGCTCCGGCACATCATTATAAGCCAGGAACACATTACCGGTTTGCGCACGGGTGGTTTTTATATGATTAATACGGTCCTGCTCTTTCTCGGGACGCGTAAATTCATGCTTTTTAATAATGCCGTTGTTATAATCTGTAATGGACGAAGCGCATACCAGGCCTACCTGTGCACGCTCATCCATTACCAGCTTGTAGATATAGTAACAGGGCTGGGCATCCTGGAACAGGGTACCTTCTTTAATGAACTTCTGCAGGTTCTCGGCCGCTTTTTCATACACGGCCTGGCTATGAATATCCGAACCGTCCGGCAGATCTATTTCAGATTTTGAAACGTGGTAATAAGAATTAGGATTACCGGCGGCTGCCACTTTAGCTTCTGCAGAGCTAAGCACATCATAGGGCCGTGCGGCCACCTGGGCAGCCAATGCGGCTTGCGGTCTTAATCCTTTGAACGGTCTGATGATTGCCATGATTATGTGATTGTTGAGGGGGCAAAAATAATAATAATGTGCAAATGTGCTAATGTGCAAATGTGCAAATGAATACAGGCGGAGTAAATAATGTCAGCATATCCACAAATTAAAAAATCCCGTTCGTCTGCAGACGAAACGGGACTTTAAGCATTATAGCGGTTAATCAAATAACTAAGTTATCCGCACAAATATCATTCTCACCACATTATTACGCCTTCTTCAGGCTGAAGTATTTCATCGCTTCTACCATTACCTCTACGCTTTCGTAGGGCAGGGCATTGTACAGCGATGCGCGGAAACCGCCTACACTGCGGTGGCCTTTGATGCCCACTATATCTTCTTTCTTACAGAATTTCAGGAATTCTTCTTCCAGCTCCGGTTTATCCATAATAAAGCACACGTTCATGCGGCTGCGGTCTTCTTTGGCTACCGTACCACGGAACAGCGGGTTATTATCAATTTCGCTGTATAGCATGCCGGCTTTCTTTTCATTGAGGCGTTCCATTGCAGCTGCACCGCCCTGCTCTTTTAACCAGCGTAACGTAAGCATGGAAATATAGATCGCAAATACCGGCGGGGTATTGTACATAGATCCGTTTTCAATGTGCACGCGGTAATCCAGTATGGTGGGTATTTTACGCGTTACCTTACCCAGCGCGCTTTTACGCACCGCTACCATGGTAGTACCGGCAGCGCCCATATTCTTTTGTACCCCGGCATAGATCAGCGCAAACTTGTTAAAGTCCAGCTGGCGGCTCAGGATGTCTGAGCTCATATCTGCTACCAGCGGCAGGTCTGTTACCGGCATTTTCTGCCACTGCGTACCATAAATGGTATTGTTAGTGGTAATATGCAGGAACTTGGCCTGTGGCGGAATTATGAATTGCTTGGGAATGTGGTTATAGTTGCTTTCACGTGAGCTGGCCACGGCATCTACATATCCAAAAGACTTGGCTTCCTTCATAGCTTTGTATGACCATACACCGGTGTCTACATATGCAGCCGTTTCTCCGTTTTCCAACAGATTCATAGGCACCTGCATAAACTGTGTGCTGGCACCTCCGTGTAAATACAGTACTTCAAAGTCATCCTCTAGTTGCATTAACTCCTTTACCAGGCTGCGTGCCTCATCCAACACGTTCATGAACAGTTCTGTTCTATGACCTATCTCTAAAATTGACATGCCCGATCCTTCGAAATCAATCAACGCTTTGCTGGCTTTGTATAATACCTCGTTCGGTAATACAGAAGGCCCGGCGTTAAAGTTGTGCACCTTCATGTTGCGATCCTGATTAAATAAATTATTAGCTTCTTCCACTTTTATTGGTTTTTCTAAGGAACGGATAAAAAAAGTAAGGTGTTTCTGTTAAGTGGTGTAGGATAAAGGTTAAAAAGATAGTGCCAACAAAGATAATTTAACTTTTCTTAAAAACCGTTTTTTATTTTAAATGGTATAACACGTGAAAAGTTAAATTGAAAATAGTAATATGCTAATGGCTGAGAGTGAATGCCACACCGGGTTTCATGGCTTGTTATTTTATAGTTAATACAGTCATTCTTCTTCGTGCCCGCGGCCCAAAGAACGCCTCTTTTGCCAGGCCTGGTCCAGCTGCTGAAACTCCTGCAGCTGGGTGGCGGTAAAGGATCTGCCGGCCAGCTCCTGCAGGGAGGGCTGCCCGGCATTTACCCAGGCTGTGTACCAGCAGCTGGCCGCTGCCTGCATAGCACCGCGCATGCGCCGCTCCACCATATTGCCCAATAACCGGTGATAGGCCAGGGTATAGGCTTTTGAATAATTCCGCGCCAGCACGCCATTCCGTTTTTCATAAGCATAACGCTGCGCCGGCGGGAAGCGCCCGCTTAATTCCTTTTCCAGCCTTAATACCGTATCGGCTGCCAGCGCGCTGCTTATAATAATTTCCCATGCAAAGTCCTGCACATCTGTTATATAAGTGGCTTTGCCCGCCCAGTAGTTAAAAGCCTTATCTGCCACCAGCTCCGGTATGCGCGATTCCCACAGGCCATGAATGCCCTGCTGGTTGGTTAATTGCCCGTTATGATTGGAGCTGGCATGCAAAGGCACATGCGCATCGGCAACGTAATGTCCCAGCTCCGCAGAAAGTTTCAGGATCTGCGCCGCATCCTTTTCCTCAAAGGCACAGCTTAAACGGGCCACCATACGGGGAATATGCCAGGGCAGTATGCCATGCTGCTGTAATGTATCTGCTGTATATTTTACCATGGCAGCCTGCCAGGAACGGGGCAGACTGTCAAAAGGCGGTGGTCCGTAATGATCAATATCTATATAATGCCGGGGCGCTTCCGCGGCTACAGCATACCTTCTTTTATCAGGGTCAACAGCATGCTGCGTTATAAATTCCAGGTGTGGTTTATAGAACACCAGCATTTCCGGTGGCAGGGAAAATACCGCCAGCCGGTTAATACGCTGATGCGCAAAAAATCCCCAGCTATTTCCTTGTAACGGTAATAATAATACTAACAGTATAAACGGTAAAAGCCGCTGGTACATACAGGTTGAGCATTTAGCATTAAGTAATTTGAAAACTACACTGAGAGAGGATTGCAGCCGCTAAAATAAGCATAAAAATTATGCGTGCACACACATAATCTTGTTTTGTTAATGGTTGGTTAAACAAATGGTATGATCGCTGACGGGTTTTATATTTAGCATAAATATCCCACATCAGGCACGACCAAATATGAAAACAGCAGCGCCTTAAATCCAATGCCGTGAAGAAGGGGACTAACTCAATTATGGAAAATTTTACGACCATTCCGGTAAATGGTATGCCCATTTTTACCCGCAGCACCGGTGAATCTGATAAAGCCATTATTTTCATTCATGGGGGATTGCAACAATCCGATATCTGGGACGAGCAATTAAAAGATGAATTATTGCAGGAGCAGTTCCGACTTATAGCGCCGGATCTGCCTGGCCACGGACGTTCAGGGCGTAGCACCGCACCGGAGCGTGATTATAGTATTGCCGGTATGGCCCGGCAGCTGGCCGATTATATTAATGCCAGCACCCTGGAAAATTATGTGCTGGTAGGCATTTCATCAGGCACAAACCTCATCAGCGAAGCGCTGCCTCTTTTATTGCAGCCGCCTAAAGGATTATTTTTTGCCGGTGCAGCTATTGGCAATCATGATACGCCGTGGGCCTCCGTACTACTGTCATCCCCGTACGAACAGGTGCTTACAGAAACCCCTTCGGATGCTGCTTTAACCGCTTACAGCAAAAAGCTGGTGTACCGGCCTACAGACCAGTTCATAGCCGGCTGCAAGCAATATTATTATGATACAGATCCTGTGTTCCGCACCACTTTTGGCCGGTATATGCGGGCCGATGGCGCCAATCATATAGATGGCCTGCAGCATAGCGAGCTGCCTTTATGCCTGGTAATGGGGCAGCAGGAGAATGTGGTAAGGCTCAATTACCTGGATGGGGTTTCTTTTAAACGTAAGTGGAAAGATACCATCTTCAAAGTGCCCGCAGCCGGGCATTTGGTGAACTATGACCAGCCGCAGATCTTCAATCACCTGTTATGGCAGTTTGCAGAAGAAGTGTTGAATAAGTAAAAATTAAAAAGAAGCTCTTTTGGTTGAACATAACATCCCAAGGCCGGGAGTTCTTTAACTTTTAATTTTTCACTTGGTATGGTGGTCAATAGAAGTAACGCCGCCGCTTACTGCAAACTTCATGGCTTCACCCGCGGAAATATTCTCCAGCGGTTTCACTCTTTCTTTAGGCACCATAAATACTTTGCCGGTAATGGCATAGGCATGAGGTACGTACACGGCCATATAGCCTTCAAGCCCTAAATAGCTCACGTCCGTTTGGGTGATAAAGCCCATTTCCCATACATCCAGCCCGTATAGCTGTACCAGCACGGGGTGGTCAAATTTCTTTTTCTCGCCCACAAACGCATCAAACACATCTTTTACAGAGCTGTAAATGTATTTGATGAAAGGAGTACGTTCCATCAGGCGGTCAAACATATCAAACAGGCGGCCTACAATAAACGAGGAGCTCAGGTAGCCTACCATAATGATCAACAGCAGCACCAGCACAAAACCTACCCCTTTATAATGCAGGTATTTATATACAAGCGTATTTTCCGGAAGCAGTGAAGTGGGCAGCAGGTTATCCACCGTCATAAAGGCCCAGTAAATGGTAAACGCAGTAATGCCAATAGGGGCCAGGATCAGTAAACCCTGGAAAAAGTACCGCAGCATACGGGCGGCAATGGCTTTCATTTTAAGTTCGGGAGACATAATATTAAAGTGCTAGGTGCGGATGAGCGAATGTGTAACGGTGATTCCAATTTCCGGGCGCAAATTAGCTAGATTATTCCAGATTAGGTTTACTTACATAAGCACATCTCAGCCCCGGAGCCTGTGCCACCGCCGGCCTGCTCCTTATCCCAGAACCATTCACTGTGCGGGCCAGGGTGCGTTTCCCCTTGGCTTAACCCAGAGTATACGGCCCAAAGCCCCGTTTTGCATGCTTTCCAGCGCTTCTTAATTGTGGGAGTTTGAACAGATGTAAACTTCAGACAGGATTATTTAACAAAGGCGTAAACCTATATTAGGACGACACCCTCATAATTGCTCCGTAATTGCTGCGCAATTCGTGCGCAACCCGTGCGCAATTCGGGTCGGGGTTTTGGAATATAGCTATTGGGAATAAACCTGCCGCAAATTTCTATGTCTTTCCCATGTGTTTCTCATGTCTTTCTCATGTGTTTCCCTACTAAATCCCATGTTTTTCCCTAGTGAATCCCTAGTGAAGTTCATGTCACGTACCATAAATGCCGGTTTCTAACGTCCAATATCCCACCGCCTATCGCCGCCAACACATTACTTCTCCAACTCCCTCAAACCATCGCAACCCACTGATACCTGGATCTTCACATCCCCGGCCCCTCTATTCCCCATACTTTCCCATCAGTACCACACCATTCCCCCGAAGTCATCAGCACACCGGCACATTCTCCCTTATCCGCTCATCCACCCATCCACCCATCCACATTCATTCCCCCAAACCCATCAGCCCACCGGCACATTCTCCCCCCAATCCGCACATCTCCCCCCTCCCTCCCCCAAACACGACAATTTCTATTTTTTTATTATGGAAACTTTTGTAGTTTAAAAAGTTTCCCTAGTTTTGTCCGGGCTTTGTATATCTCTCAACGCCCATTTGAACCATGGAAGTACAGGAAAGAATATTAGATACCGCCTTTGGCCTGTTCCGGCAATACGGCACCAGGTCCATTACCATGGACGATATTGCCACCCGCATGGGCATTTCCAAAAAAACCTTGTACGCCCATTTTGTAGATAAGGACGATATGGTGGTACACGCCATCAGGCGATACCTGGAAATTATCCAGGAAGAGGAGCGCACCATCATCAGCAAAGCCGATAACGCCATAGAAGAGCTGTTTGAGATCATGAACATGATGGACGAAAAGCTGCGCAACATGAACCCGGTGATCATGCTGGACCTGCAAAAGTTCCATTCCCGGGCATTCCTGGTATTCCAGGAATACCGTAACAGCTCCCTGCGTACCACCATCCGCACTAACCTGGAACGGGGCATCCGGGAAGGGCTGTACCGGAAAGACCTGGATGTCCACATCCTTACCCAGTTCCGCATAGCCTCTGCCATGGTGTGTTTTCAGCCGGAAGTGTTCCCGATGGAAGGTTATGATATGGGAAAGGTACAGCGCGTATTACTGGAGCATTTTTTATACGGAGTATCGTCAGCAGAAGGTTTCCGCTTAATAGAAAAGTACAGGCAACAACAACTATCGCTAAACAAATAGATACAACTGTATGCAATCAGAACGAAAGCAAATTATCCTGGCCGGTTCATTGCTACTGCTAATGGCACTTACCACCACCCTGCGCGCGCAGCAAGCAGCGCCGCAGCCACAGGGGCCCTTGCAGCTAAGCGCCAAACAGGCCGTGGATTATGCACTCGCTAATCAAACAACAATTAAAAATGCCAGGCTGGATGAGCTTATTCAGCTGGCCAAGAACAAAGAAGTAAGCGGGCTGGCATTACCCACCGTTACCGCTAACGGCGCTTACTCCTATTCACCCGTACTGCAAAAGTCGCAGATAGACCTGCACAACTTTGATCCCAGCGCGCCGGAAGGCACTTACCAGGCCGTAGCTTTTGGGCTCACCCATAACATGACCGGTGACATAAAGCTTAACCAAACCCTGTTTGATCCCAGCGTACTGGTAGCCTTACAGGCCCGCAAAACGTTGGAGGAGCTGGTAGCGCGCAATGTGCAAAAATCAGAGGTAGACGTAAAGGTGGCCGTATACAAAGCATATTATAACGTGCTCTCCGCCAATAAAGCGCTCACCATTCTGAAAGGGAATATTGCCACACTGGATAAAACCCTTTCCGATACCCGCGAAACCTATAAGAACGGGTTGGCAGAGAAGCTGGATGTAGACCGCTTAACCGTACAAATGGCCAACCTCAGTACGGAGATCACCAAGCTGCGTAACCTCATAGAGGTAGGCACCGCTGCCCTGAAATTCCAGATGGGCATGCCCATGGCGCAAACCATAGAATTAACAGACACGCTCTCTACCGAAGCCATTGCAGCGCAAACTGTGAATGTGGATGGTTTCAATTACGATCAGCGGATAGAGTACCAGGTATTACAGTCGCAGAAACATGCAAACGAATATGATCTGAAACGGTATAAGCTGAAAGGGCTGCCCACGCTTTCCTTTAACGCTTCTGCCGGTTCTTTGAGAGGTTCCAGCCAGTTCGATTATTTCAAGAATCCCACCTGGTATGGTTATAGTACCCTGGGCCTGAACCTTTCCGTACCCATTTTTGCCGGCTTTCAGCGCAAACGGCAGGTAGATCAGGCCTTCCTGGCCCTGAAAAAAACAGAGCAGAATGTAGAGAACCTGAAGCTGTCTATTGACCTGGAACAATCACAATCCGCCTCCACCTTCCGCAATAACCTGCTTACCCTGCAATCGCAGGAGCAGAATATGCAGCTGGCGCAGGAAGTATATACCACTACCCAGGTGAAGTATCGTGAAGGGGTAGGCAGCAGCCTGGAAATGAGCACCGCGGAAAATGATCTGCTCACCGCACAGAAGAATTATTTCGATGCCTTGTACAATACGATAGTGGCGAAGATTGATTACATGAAGGCCTACGGAAAATTGTAAAAGCTAAACCTAAACTGATCTTTTAAAATTCGAGTTATATGACCAAAAGATATTTCGTTATTCCCTTCGCTACCCTTATACTGGCCGCTTGCGGCGGGGGCGCTCCCAATAAGGAAGCCCAGCTGCAGAAATTAAAGGATGAGAGATCAAAGCTGGAATCACAGATAGCCGCCCTGGAAAAAGAGGTAGGTAAAACAGATACCGTAGAAAGAGTAAAAACCGTTACCCTGGCTACCCTGGAGGATACTACATTCCAGCACTATATTGATGTGCAGGGCAGCGTGGATGCACGTGAAAATGTGAACGTAACCTCCAAAGTACCCGGTGTGGTAACCGCCATCCTGGTAAAGGAAGGCCAGCAGGTAAGCAAAGGCCAAACCCTGGGCCAGGTGGATGATCAGCTGGCACGCTCCGGTATATCAGAGCTGAAAACACAGCTGGAGCTGGCCACTACTACCTACGAAAAACAAAAGCGCCTCTGGGATCAGAAAATAGGCAGTGAAATGCAGTTCCTGACCGCAAAGAGCAATAAAGAAAGCCTGGAAAGAAAGCTGGGTACCTTAAATGAACAGCTGGCGCAAACCCGCATTGTTTCCCCCATCAACGGAACGGTAGATGCGGTAATAGCCAAGCTGGGTGATAACATTGGCCCCTCTTCCCCAACGGCTGCTTTCCGCGTGGTGAACAGCAATGCATTAAAAGTGGTAGCCAATGTAGCGGAAGGTTATGCAGGTAATGTGAAAACCGGCGATGCAGTGCTCATCAGTTTCCCGGACATTAATAGAGATATCCGCGCTAAAATAGGTTTTGCATCCCGCACCATTGATCCGCAAAGCCGTACCATTAAAATTGAAGTACCGCTGCCGGCCGACCAGGCCCTGCGCCCTAACATGATAGCCCATGTGAAGATCATAGATTACACTGCAAAAAATGCAGTAGTGATACCCGTGAATGTAATACAGTACACCATGGGCAAACCCTTTGTGGTAGTGGCTAAAGAAGCGGGTGGTAAAATACTGGCCCAGCGCCGGGATATTGAAATGGGACGCACCTATAATGATATAGCCGAAATAAAGAACGGACTGCAGGTGGGCGAGAAGCTGGTGACAACCGGTTACCAGGGATTAAATGATAACGACCTGATTAAACTCTAGCTATCAGCTAAGCTAAAAGCTAATGTATGCAAGACAACCTGAATAAAGAATTTAAGCCTACCAGCTGGTCCATTGATAATAAGGTGAGCATTTATGTAGCCACCATTATCATAGCCTTTGCCGGTATCCTTTCCTACATATCATTACCCAAGGAGCAATTCCCGGAAGTAGTGTTTCCGCAGTTCTATATTAATACACTGTACCCCGGTACTGCACCGGAAGATATGGAAACGCTGGTGACCAAGCCCATTGAAAAACAGCTGGGCGGTATCTCCGGTGTAAAGGAAATTAAAAGCACCTCCCTGCAGGACTATTCCATCATCACCATAGAATTTAATACGGATGTGGATATAGAAACCGCGCGGCAGGAAGTGCGCGAGAAGGTGGATGAAGCCAAGGCCGACCTGCCTTCTGACCTCACCGTAAATGGTAAGGAACCGCAGATCATTAAGATAGATGTATCGCAGATCCCTATCATGAACGTGAACCTGTCCGGCGATTTTGACCTGCAATCCTTAAAGAAGTATGCAGATGAAATGCAGGACCGCATTGAAGCGCTCACAGAAATCACCCGTGTGGATATTGTGGGTGCGCTGGACCGTGAGATCCAGATCAACGTGGATAAATACAAGATGGACGCCGCCCGCATCAGCTTTGATGATATCATTAATGCAGTAGGCGCGGAGAACCGTACCATCTCCGGCGGCCTGGTATCTATGGACGGGCAAAAACGTACCCTGAGCGTAAAAGGTGAATACAAGGATGCCAGTAAGATCGGCAACATTGTAGTGCGCGGTATGTCCGGTGCCGTAGTTTACCTGAGAGATGTAGCAGATGTGGTAGATGGTTTTAAAGAGCAGGAAAGTTATGCGCGTTTGAATGGCAAGAATGTAATTACGCTGAACGTAATTAAACAAAGCGGTAAGAACCTGATAGATGCCTCTGACAAGATCCACGCCATCATTGCCGACATGCAAAAGACCTACCTGCCCCAAAACCTGAAAGTAGATATTACGGCAGACCAGTCTAAATCCACCCGCGTAACCCTGCATGATCTGATCAATACCATCATCATTGGTTTTGTGCTGGTAACAATAATCCTCATGTTCTTTATGGGTGCCATAAATGCCATCTTCGTGGCCATGTCGGTACCCATCTCCATGTTCATTGCATTTTTGATCCTGCCCACATTCGACTTTACGTTGAACATGATGGTGCTGTTCTCCTTCCTGTTAGCATTGGGGATAGTGGTGGATGATGCCATTGTGGTGATAGAGAACGTGCACCGCATCTTTCATGAACGGCACGACCTGGGAATTGTGAAAGCCGCTAAAATAGCGGCGGGCGAGGTGTTCCTGCCGGTATTATCCGGTACCCTTACAGTGCTGGCGCCTTTTGTGCCGCTGCTGTTCTGGCCCGGTGTAATAGGTAGTTTCATGTTCTTCCTGCCGGTAACGTTGATCGTTACACTGGGCGCCTCACTGGTAGTAGCCTATATCATCAACCCTGTGTTTGCGGTTGATTTTATGGACCGCCATGAAGGAGATGAGCATCCTAAACCTAAGTTTGACAAGAAGTTCAAAATACTCACTGCTGTATTTGCAGTAATAGCGCTCATTGCATATGCCAATAGTTTTGGCGTGGGCAACTTTGTAGTGTTCATGTATCTGCTGATCGTGCTGGAACGTTTCTGGCTGGGCGGTGTAGCACGCCGTTTCCAGCAGCACACCTGGCCCAGGGTACAGGAATGGTATCACCGCCGTTTGGAATGGTGTTTAAAAGGCTGGCGTCCTATAGGGATCCTGTTTGCTACGTTTGGCCTGCTGATCTTCAGCATTATCTTAACCGGTATCCGTAACCCTAAAGTGGTGTTCTTCCCGCAGGCAGATCCCAACTTTATTTACGCTTACCTGGAGCTGCCTAATGGCACCGATCAGAAGTACACGGATTCTATTACGCATATTGTAGAAGAGCGGATCACTAAAACAGTAGGCGCCAACAATCCGATCGTGGAATCCATTATCTCCAACGTGGCAAAAGGCGCCGGAGATCCCAGCCAGATGGATCAGAGCGTGCAGCCGCAAAAAGGTAAGGTAACTGTAGCCTTTGTGGAGTTTGGCGCACGTAAAGGCCAGTCTACCAAAGCTTACCTGGGCAAGATCCGCGATGCGGTGAAAGGCATACCCGGTGCGGATATTACAGTAGAGCAGGAGCAGGGCGGTCCCCCCACAGGCAAGCCGGTTAACATAGAGATCAGCGGCGATGATTTTAATGAATTAACGCTTACCTCTATGCGCTTAAAACGTTACCTGGATTCTTTACAGATAGGTGGCGTGGAAGAGCTGAAAAGTGATTTTGAAAGTAACAAGCCGGAAATACTGGTGAATATAGACCGTGAAAGAGCGAACAAGGAAGGCATTTCCACAGGGGTAATAGGCATGGCTTTGCGCAATGCCTTGTATGGTGCAGAAGCCTCCAAGTTCCGGGATCCGGAAGATGATTACCAGATCATGGTGCGTTTCAGGGAAGATCAGCGTAATAATATTAATACGCTCATGAACCTGAACATTACCTACCGCGATATGAACATGGGCGGCGCTATCCGCCAGGTGCCCTTATCGGCAGTAGCCAATATCACTTATTCCAATACTTACGCCAGCGTAAAACGTATAGATCAGAAACGGGTGGTAACGCTGTACTCCAATGTGCTGACCGGTTTTAATACCAACGAGGTAGTGCAGAAAGTACAAGGCGCCATCAACCAGTTCAGCAAGCCGGATAGTGTAATTGTAAAAATGACCGGTGAGCAGGAAGATCAGCAGGAAACCATGAACTTCCTGGTAATGGCTATGCTGGGCGCAGTAGGCCTGATGTTTATGATCATGGTAACGCAGTTCAACTCAGTAGGCCGTCCTTTGGTAATTGCTATGGAGATTGTATTTAGTATCATCGGCGTGTTCCTGGGTTTCTCCATCTTTGGTATGGATATATCCATTGTAATGACCGGTGTAGGTATTATGGCGCTGGCAGGTGTTGTGGTACGTAATGGTATAGTGCTGGTAGAGTTTATTGATCTGCTGATCAAGCAGGGTACGCCGGTGTATGATGCCGTGGTAGAAGGTGGCAGAACGCGTATGACGCCGGTATTGCTTACCGCCATAGCCGCCATCCTGGGCCTGATACCGCTGGCCGTAGGGTTGAACATTGACTTTGCCACCCTGTTTTCCGAAGGTAACCCGCACCTGTTCTTTGGGGGCGATAACGTAGCCTTCTGGGGCCCGCTGGCCTGGACCATGGTGTTCGGGTTGATCTTTGCCACTTTCCTTACGCTGATCCTGGTGCCTGTAATGTACGCCATGAACAAGCGTTCCATTGATGTGCTGGACCATTACAAGCTGCCGCGCAGTTTAAAATATGTACCCTTCCTGGTGCTGCTCCTGAAAGTGTTCAGCAAGCGGGAAACCGTACGCAGGCTGCATGATCCGCATTATGTATCGGCCAAACCGTATGCATTTTTCTCTGATGAGGAAATGGTAGCTAAAGAAGACAAACATGCGCGCAGTATAAAAACGAATGTTTCAATGAATTAAAATAGCTAGCTATTAAACAATAGCTATACAGTGTAACAGTTGTAGGTTTAACAGATCACCGTTCCGATATCTATCGGGACGGTTTTTTTTTGTAATATTTAACAGTTGTTTAGTTGCTGCATTTATTACTTTTGACACAGAAATCCCGAAACAAGATCAAAGTCATATGCGGAACCACGAAATCGATTATAAGATATACGGGGAGGAGATACAGATAGTAGAAATAGAGTTAGACCCCCAGGAAACGGCCGTTGCAGAAAGCGGAAGCTTTATGATGATGGACCAGGAAATACAAATGCAAACCATGTTTGGAGATGGCTCCCAGGCCAACCAGGGGCTTTTCGGGAAGCTGCTTTCCGCCGGCAAACGCATGATCACAGGAGAAAGCCTGTTCATGACCGCCTTTACAAATGTGGGACAAGGAAAGAAGAGAGTGAGTTTTGCAGCCCCTTACCCCGGTAAAATTATTCCCATGGACCTGGCCCTGATGGGGGGCAAGGTAATTTGCCAGAAAGATGCTTTCCTCTGCGCCGCCAAAGGTGTGAGTATAGGAATAGAGTGGCAGCGCAGGCTGGGCACCGGCATTTTTGGTGGGGAAGGTTTTATAATGCAGAAGCTGGAAGGCGATGGTCTGGCCTTTGTACACGCCGGCGGCCTGGTAATAGAAAAGGAATTACAGCCCGGCGAAGTGCTGAAAATAGATACCGGTTGCGTAGTGGCCTACACCCAGAATGTGGATTTTGACATTGAGTTTATTAAAGGAATAAAGAATATGGTTTTTGGTGGCGAAGGCTTGTTCTTTGCCACGCTCAGAGGCCCCGGTAAAGTATGGATCCAGTCCCTGCCCATTAGCCGTTTGGCTGGCCGCATTATTGCGTATGGCACAGGACCCCGTAAAGAAGAGGGTAGCATACTGGGCGGCCTGGGAAATTTACTGGATGGAGATTGAGCGGCTTAGGCGCACTGGTGGTAGAAAAATTTTGTTATTTAAAAGATAATTTACAGAAAATTCACCAACAAAGTAGTAGCTTAGCTTAATAATTACTGTTGAAAAACCATTTACCTATGCCAGCCGGTACTTTGAACAGGAAAATGAAAAAAGTTTGTTATGAAACGACTGACAGTGTAAAATAAATGGGGTGGATCAGTGAATGACGTCGATATTCCCGTATATTTGATATCAGGTAGCATCAATCTGTCGTTCTGAGCTAAAATGGATTCGCCAAAACACTAATGAGAAAATAATATGATAGGTGCGGAATAATATAAGGAATGCGCACCGTAATTAATTGTAGGAATGCGGCACTCAATTATCTTTGTTCTTCCAGAAAGAGGTAATTCTTCCAGCTAAAACTAAGAAACAGGTAAAGAGAATTTTAAACACAAAAATGATAAAGCCGGTATATTAATGTGGACTGGAGAAAACCCGGGATGACCATACCTGGGAATCATCGGCACTAACTATATCACTCACCATGGAGATGAATTTCATTTTTATGAAATCATAGCTATTATTGCTTCAAACGCTTAATTAAGTAAGATGAATTTTGAGAGAAACGAACGCCCCCGCAAGCCCTACTCTTCAGATGTTAACAAAGAGTATGATCCCAAGGACAAGCCGGGCGGTTATAACCGACCTGACTTTAACAACAACAATGAGCGGGAGGGAAGACCCAATTTTAACCGGGAAAACAGACCGGACTACAACAGAGATGGCGGCGGCGAATCCAGGCCCCGCGAAAATTACAACCGGGAAGGTGGAGGAGGATATGATCGCGGCGGCGGCGGCGGTGGTTACAACCGTGGCGGTGGCGGCGGTGGTTACGATCGCGGCGGTGGCGGCGGTGGTTACGATCGTGGCGGCGGCGGCGGTGGTTACAATCGCGGCGGTGGCGGCGGTGGTTACGACCGTGGCGGTGGCGGCGGTGGTTACGATCGCGGCGGCGGCGGTGGTGGTTACAATCGCGGCGGTGGCGGCGGTGGTTACGATCGCGGCGGTGGCGGCGGTGGTTACAATCGCGGCGGTGGCGGCGGTGGTTACGATCGCGGCGGCGGCGGAGGAGGTTACAATCGCGGCGGTGGCGGCGGTGGTGGATACAACCGCGGCGGTGGCGGCGGATACGGTGGCGGTGGTGGATACGGCGGCGGCCAGAGAAGACCTGGCGGCGGCGGCATGAGAAGGCCTTTCACGCCCAAACCCGATAACAAAATTTACTTTATTGCCCTGCTGCCTACTGCCGAAGTAGGTAAGGAGATCATTAAAATAAAACAGGAATTTGCAGAACAATACGGTCCTACTTACGCACTGAAAGTATTACCCCATATTACACTGCAGGTACCTTTCACGGCTGATCCTGCACTGGAAAAAGCCTTCTGCGATGAGCTGGCAGAATTTGCTAAAACTCAGGGGCCTTTTGAAGTATCCCTGAATGGTTTTGGTACCTTCCCCAATAAGCAGAACCGTGTACTGTTCATTAACGTAGAAAAGAGTGAAACCATGTCTGCTATGCACCGGCAGCTGATCAACTTCCTGCGCAAGGAATTTGGTTTCAGCACCATGCTGGCCCGCACCGGTTTTACCCCGCACGTTACCGTGGCCTTTAAAGACCTGGAAGATGATCAGTTCAACAAAGCATGGCCGGAGTATGAGAACAAAGAATACCAGGCCAGCTTTAAAGTAAACAATCTGTACTTCCTGCGCCATAACGGCAAATCATGGGAAGTGCTGCAGAAATGCAAACTGGGTGGTGGTACAACCCCTGCCTGATCTGAGTAAGATATGATCTTATATAAAAAAGCCCCCTGATAACATCGGGGGGCTTTTTATTGCTGTTTATGTGGTTGTGTTAAAGGTCTATTTGTTTGCGTAAGGTATATTCATTCTGCTGGTTCTTAGTCCAGCGCAGGTTCATGGTAGGACATATTACTTCCAGCACGCTCTCCACATTCCCAAGTTGTTCCGGATCAAAGGTGCCATTGTAGCGGAAACGCGCCATATCACTATCTGACAAGGTTATGCGCACATCAAAATAATTCTGCAAAGTATTGATCACATCACCCAGGCGGGTATCCTGGAAAGAAAGGCGGTTCTCTTTCCACGCCATAAAATTGGGATCTTCAATACGCATTTGCTCCGGGCCTTTGGTATCTTTTAACACACCGCGGCTGCCACTGGAGAGCAGTAGTTTTTCCAGCTGGTTATCACGTTTGGAAAAAGCCACCTTACCCGTTACCACAGCCACTTCTACCTGGCTTACATCATAAGCCTTTACATCAAAAGCAGTACCCAGCACCTGTGTTTGCGTATGGCTGGCATATACAACAAAAGGCTGCGCAGTATGTTGTGTTACCTCAAAAAATGCTTCTCCTTCCAAATGCACGGCACGTTCTTTTCCTTCAAAATTAGCAGCGTAGGTAAGCTTACTGTTCTGGTTCAGGTAAGCCTTGCTCCCATCCGGCAGGGTAACGGTTCTCTTCTCATGTGCAAGGGTGGCAACCGATACCTCCGGGTGTCTGAAGAACACGAAATACGCTGTAGCTGCGCCGCTTAGCAGTATAACGCTGGCCGCTATACGCAGTACGTGCCGGTAGGTATGGAATATACTACGTGTGGGCGTAGCAGTTATTTGCTGTCTGAAAGCTTCCCAGTTCTTTTCCGTGGAGGGGGTAAAATCCGTATCTGCCTTGCCGGTGAGCGCCCAGGTGCTTTTCAGCGCAGCATAGTATTGCCGGTTGGTCTCATCCTCAGCCAGCCAGGCTTGTAACACCTCTTTTTCAGCGGGGCTCAGGCTGTTATCAATATCACGGGCAATAAGCGTTTCTATATGGTCTAACTCGTAAGACATACCATTAAAATTGTAAGAGTAAAAGATATAAGGAACTGCATGCTACCAATAATATCACAGCCAGGTAATCCTGCAGGGATACTCTTAGTTTCTTTAACGCGGTGATCATCTGGTTCTCGACTGTTTTTATAGAGATATTGAGCGTAGCGGCTATTTCCCGGTAGGTCATTTCCTCAAAACGGCTCAGGATAAATATTTCCCGGCACTTCTCCGGCAGGCGGTCAATAGCCTGGTGAATGTGCGCGGTGGTTTGTTTCAGACGGTGTGGACTTTCCGCAGTGCCGGAGCTGGCCGGCAGCTGTATCATATCCTCTTCTATAGACAGGTGTTTGCCCTGCCGTTTATGCTTGTCCAGGTGGTCCAATGCCATATTAATTGCTGCTCTGTGCAGGTACGCTTTAAAATACACCTCCTGTAAAGCGCTGCGCCGGTTCCATATCCGTATGAACACTTCCTGGGCAAGGTCTTCTGCAGTGGCGGTATCTTGTACCAGCCGGTAAATGGTTTTACAAACAAGGGGAAAGAAGGATTTAAAGAGCAGTTCCATAAAGGCCTGTTCATCTTCCTGTAATAATTCGTGTAACCTGGCATTATCGGGCATAGCACAAAAATAGCTTTTGTTACCATTTGGTAGGCTATCACTTATGCCAGCTCCTGCAAGGGCAGGTGTACTTTGTGTGTGCATAGTGTGACGATTTTGGCGGCATTTACAGGATGTAGCTGAAAATGACGATCAATAAAAGCAGGCAGGTGATGCAAAGGCTGCCGTTTACGACAAGGACATCCTTTTTTATAATCATAACTGTTGCTTTAATACTATAACGGAGAAGGGGAATGGTACCCCTACAAGGAAAGGAAAATTAGTTGGCAGTGGGCAGTCATAAAGCAGCACATAAGTAAAAGACCTGTAGGTTACAGGCCTTTTTATATGAATACTTTCTTTTACTTGAACTCCTTTATAGCTAACAGCTAATAGGCCAACCGCCAACTGCTAAAAAAAGAAGCCGGTGATACAGACGTATCTAACCGGCTTTTTGATTAACCCCTATGAAAACCAACTATTGCTCTTGGTTATTGTTGTAAATTGATCTCGCCCAGGTCAGTGGCTTTCCCATCTTCTACTTTCACATCGTTAATGGTGGCGTCCTTAAAAGGATCCTTGGCATCTATCACCACAGTGTAGGTACCAGCCCTGGCACCGGTGAAGGTAAATGCGCCATCAGAAACCGCTGTTTTCAACGTATCTGACCCTTGTACCGCCCATGCTTCTGTAGCCCCATCTGCCGGCCTTACTTTGCCTGTAATGGAACCATCTACGCCTTTAAATGCATACGCACTGAAGGCAACGGCGGCGAGTGCTAACAGGCTTACTTTGATCTTATTCATAACACACACGTTTAATTGTTTTAAAAGCTGATCTGTTGTAAGCGGTGTATAGCGGATTTTAAAAGAACTTTTGCTGATTATCAAGCAACCAGCCTGCATAGAATTTTACAATTACCATGCCACAGTGGCCCCTGAAATTGTGTGTGCTTTATTTAACATTTCTTTAGCTAAACCCGCCCTTGTGGCCTGTTTTAAGCGTTTCAAGAAAAACGCAGGCGCGTTGGTTTTGTTGTGTTATAGACTTGTTAAAACAGAAAGGGCTGCCATCGTATTTAAGATAGCAGCCCTTACGGATGAGTTATAAACAGCTTGTTTAGCGGCGGTTTAACTTAGATAATAAGCGTAATATTTCCAGGTATAACCAAACCAGCGTTACCAATAAACCAAAGGATGCATACCACTCAAAGTATTTAGGCGCACCCTGCGCTACACCATTGTCTATCAGGTCAAAATCCAGGATCAGGTTTAAGGCAGCAATAGCTACCACTACCAGTGAAAAGATCAAACCTATGGTGCTGCCTTCATGCAGGAAAGGAATATTGATGTTGAAAAAGCGCAGTGCAAAAGCAATCAGGTAAAATACAGCGATCCCCGCAGTTGCAGTGAATACAATAGCCTTAAACTTTTGCGTAGCGCGGATCACACCGGTACGGTATAAAACCAGCATAGCTATAAAAGTACCAAAAGTAAGGCCCACAGCCTGCAGCACAATACCTTCATATAAGCTGCTGTACATGGCGGAAATACCACCCAGGAACAAACCTTCGCACAAAGCGTAGGCAGGGGCCAGGTAGGGCGCCCATTCTTTTTTGAAAACAATTACCAGCGCCAGCACAAAACCGCCAATACCGCCGCCGGCCAGGTAAGGCAGGATGGGTGCGCCTTTGGCAAAAATACCCCAGGAGTAAACAGCGGATGCCATTACCAGCAGGAGTAAAAAGACCATTTTGTTTACGGTACCGCGCAGGGTCATAGCGTTGCCGTCCTGCACGAGTGTAGCCTGTTGAAAAGTACTCTCTTTCAGTACAGGGTTGTTGGATTGAAATAATGCCATAGTGTAAATGTTGTGTTTACCGATTAACACCTCAAAAATACAAAGAATAGTTGGTATGCCTTACTTCACAGGCGTGATCACGATCTTCCGGAACTCAATAGGACCATGATCTCCCTGGATATAAATAGGCCCGGGCTCGCCTTCATTGCTGTCCAGCGCACCGCCGGTAATGCCGGGTATTTCCTGGTTGGTGATCACGGTTTTGCCGTTCACCACTACAGTTACCATGCGGCCAATTAAGGTAATATCATAGGTCTGCCATTTATCAGGCCCCAGGGCTGCAATTTCGCTGGGCGCCAGGAAACCGTATATGCCGCTGAACAGCACACTGGCAGGGTGTGCATCTACCGGGCTATCCTCTATCTGTGTTTCATAACGGCCTCTCAGGTATACGCCGCTGTTGCTGCCTTTCTGGTAGCGGAACTCAACATGCAGCTTAAAATCTGTAAAGGTTTTTTCGGAGATCAGGTTGGCGCCGGAATGCGGGCTGGTAAGCACCCCGTCTTTTACTACCCACTGGTTTTCGCCCAGCGCTTTCCAGCCGCTCAGGTCTTTTCCGTTAAAAAGGTTAATGGCTTTATCCCAAACCGGGGCGCCGGCCCTTTTCAGGTATGGCGCTTTTACGCCTTTCCAGTTATAGGTTTTGCCTTCGCTGGTGGTAATAGTACCCTGTATGCCTTCCCCGGCCAGCTCTCCCTCGATCACAAAATCCTGGTCGCCTTTTTCCCATTGTGGCGGAATGGTAAAGCGGAACTTACCATTATCAAAATACACATGGGATACCGGGCGCGCGCTGCCGGAAACGCCTACAAAATAACCTACCAGCGCACGGTTGCCGGAAAGTTTTACTTCCAGCCAGGAGGGGGCAGGTTTACCGTTTTGGTCAATGGTAAGGTCCCAGCGTCCGATCAGTTTGGAGGAATCGGCCATAACATGCGCCGGAGCAGTAGTAGTAAGGGTTGTGGCCTGTGCAGCGCCTGCAGCCAGCAAACAGCTCATTCCCAGTACAAGAAATTTTTTATGCATAGAATTGATTTTTTTAGTTGAAGCTGCGTGGAACCAGCTTTTATGAACAGGCGAATAAGGTAAGATTTATCTGCATTTTATGCAAATACAGAAAGATGGTTAACTTTATAACATGATGATGATGGCTCCCACACTTTAAGCTTCCTTTTATACCGCAGGTATAATACCTCCCTCCCCGGGAGGTAAGTTTAGTCATTGTATTTGTTCATCTATACTCATTATCATCATGCAGGAAGTTTTAAGTAAAGAACAGCTCACCGCTTTTATCAATAATGGTTTTGTACGTATTGACCATGCATTTTCCGCCACGCTGGCGGAAGAAGTGCGGCATATACTCTGGAAAGATATTAACGCCGATCCCCATGATCCGGCAACCTGGACAAACCCCGTTATAAGGCTGGGTATGTATACGCAGGCGCCTTTTATACAATCTGCCGGCACGCCGGTATTACAGAGTGCTTTTGATCAGCTCTTAGGGGCAGGGAAATGGATACCACTGCGCGCTATGGGCACTTTTCCCGTGCGTTTTCCCTCTCCGCAGGACCCTGGTGATGCAGGCTGGCATGTGGACGCCGGGTTTCCGGGCAAAGATCCCGGCAATTATTTTGACTGGCGTATTAATATACGGTCAAAAGGGAGGGGCCTGCTCATGTTATTCCTTTATTCAGATGTAGGAGTGCATGACGCGCCTACCAGGATCCGTACCGGTTCTCACCTGGATGTGGCCCGTTTGTTACAGCCTGCCGGCGAACAGGGGCTTTCCTTTATGGAGCTGGCCCGCAGCTTGGACAACCTGCCGGCAAGGGATGAAATATTGGCTACAGGCAAAGCAGGCACCGTATACCTGTGCCACCCCTTCCTGGTACATGCCGCCCAGCCTCACCATGGTACGGAGCCCCGCTTTTTAGCCCAGCCTCCGCTGCTGCTGAAAGAGGACCTGGTTATTGAAAGCCGGGATGGGGCCTATAGCCCGGTGGAGCAGGCCATACGTGCAGGCTTAAAAGACTCGCATCTTCCATAACTTTAAGTTATTACCCATAACCAGAAGCAATGCCCATAAACGTTTCAGCCGATTAAAGTCTACCGTCTTTGTGTACTTTTGTGGTGAATACGTATTATTCCGCATATGAGTAGGATTACTCCCTTGTGAAATGCTACATTTGCACTTTAATAAACAGTAGGTTCAATGTCTAACACTCCTATTCAACAGATAGAAGACGTAGTAATAAAATTTGCCGGCGACAGTGGTGACGGGATGCAGCTTACCGGCAGCCAGTTTTCAAATAACACTGCCCTGATCGGGAATGATCTGAGCACCTTCCCGGATTTCCCCGCCGAAATACGCGCCCCCCAGGGCACCCTGGCCGGTGTGAGCGGCTTCCAGTTGCACTTTTCCTCTAACCGTATATTTACCCCGGGCGATGCCTGTGATGTGCTGGTAGCAATGAACGCCGCCGCTTTAAAAGCCAACCTGAAAGCGCTGAAAAAAGGCGGTATTGTAATAGCCAATACAGACGGGTTTGATTCCAAGAACCTGCGCCTGGCTAACTACCCGGAAGGCGTAAATCCCCTGGAAGATGGCTCCCTGGTAAATTACCAGCTGCATACCATGGATGTTACCAAAATGACGCGCGAAGCGCTGAAGGAAACCACCATGGGTATGAAGGAAAAGGACCGTGCCAAGAACATGTTCGTGCTGGGCTTCCTGTACTGGTTATATAACCGCAGCATGGAAAGCACAGAGAATTTCCTGAAAGAAAAGTTTGGAAAGAAACCGGAGATCTTTGACAGCAACATGAAGGTGCTGCATGCCGGCTATAATTTTGGCGATACGGTAGAAGCCTCTTTCAGCACCCGTTTTAAGGTAGAAAAGGCCCGCATGGAGCCGGGCACCTACCGCAGCATTACCGGTAACACGGCGCTGGCGTATGGGTTGATAGCTGCTTCACAAAAAGCAAACCTGCCGCTGTTCCTGGGTACTTACCCTATTACACCGGCATCCGATATCCTGCATGAGCTGAGCCGGTACAAGAACTTCGGCATCCGCACCTTCCAGGCAGAGGATGAAATTGCCGGTATTACCTCTGCCATTGGCGCCTCTTACGGCGGACAAATGGGAGTAACCACCACCTCCGGCCCGGGTATGGCCCTGAAAGGGGAAGCCATGGGCCTGGCTGTAATGCTGGAAATACCCTTACTGATCGTAGATATTCAACGCGGTGGCCCTTCCACAGGCTTACCTACCAAAACAGAACAAAGCGACCTGTTACAGGCTTATTACGGCCGTAACGGGGAGTGCCCGATGCCCATCGTATCTGCCTCCACACCTTCTGATTGTTTTGAGGCGATCTTTGAAGCATTCCGCATTGCAGTAAAACATATGACGCCGGTGATCTTCCTGAGCGATGGTTATATTGCCAACGGTTCTGAACCCTGGCGTTTTCCTAAAAGCGCCGACCTGCAGCCGATAGAAGTGAAATTCAAGACCGGCCTGGCAGAAGGAGAGGAGCAGTTCCTGCCTTACCACCGCGATGAAAACCTGGTACGCCCCTGGGCAGTACCCGGCACACCCGGCCTGGAACACCGTATAGGCGGCCTGGAAAAACAGAACATTACCGGTAACGTAAGCTACGACCCGGAAAACCACCAGCTGATGGTGAAGATCCGCCAGGAAAAAGTAGACCGTATTGCCGATCATATACCCTTGCAAACTATTGAGCTGGGACCGGATACCGGCAAGGTGCTGGTGCTGGGATGGGGCTCCACCTATGGCGCCATTAAGAGCGCGGTACTGGACCTGCTGGAAGAAGGCCACCAGGTAGCGCACGCACACCTCCGCCACCTGCGCCCCTTCCCCAAGAACCTGGGCGACCTGTTAAGCAGCTTTGACAAGGTATTGATCCCCGAGATCAATAACGGGCAGCTGATCAAAATTATCCGCGACCAGTACCTGATCGATGCGCAGGGTTACCACAAGATCATGGGCGTACCCATTACCAAGGGCGAGCTGGTGGTAAAGATCAAAGAAATGCTGGCCTAAACGCTGTTTACCGGCTTTATATTGCATGAATTGAAATAATTATTTTTTTAAATATTTTAGGTGAATCCTGCCCATCCGGGCAGGATTTTTCGTATTTTCCATATTGTAGTACAGGAGTATTTTTTATGAATCGTCTTATCCGCCTGTGTTTTATAATTGGATCTTGTTTAGTGGCCAGCAACCCGCTTCAGGCACAGGTACATACATTTGAGATAAGACTGGGCTCGCACCCGGTAGGAACCGTGGAGGCGCGTTGTAATATAAATGGCGCTGCCAAACACATGGAAATAAAAAGCAGCCTGGAAACCCGCTTTGTATCCAAGTTCACGGACATATCCTGCGACTACAACAACAATGTGCTGGTACAGTCGCTGGTAACCCGCAGCTCCGGCAAGAACAGTGATGATGCCAAGGCTACCATTACCCGCCGGGAAGGCGCCCGTTACCTGATAAATGTAGAAGGGGAACAAAGCGCGCTCAATAATACAGAGATCCTGCATTCCGTATCTGATCTGTACTTTGCAGAACCCAAACAGATCAATCGTGTTTATTCCGAAACCCTGGGGAAATTCCTGGTGCTGAAAGCCCTGGGTAATGGCGAATATGAGCTTACACTACCGGATGGTAAAAAGAACTTTTACCGCTACCAGAAAGGGGCCTTAAAAGAGGTAGAGGTAAATCATACACTGGGGAAAGCGTTTATTGTGAGAACGGGTTGATGAGATGTGCAGGTGTGCAAATATGCAGATGGGCAGATGAATTGATCCTAGCGGAAAACTTTGCCACAATATAAAAGCCCTGACAAGTAAGATCTGGCAGGGGTGTTTGCTTTTTTATCAGGAATGTCAGCGCATTATTTTATTCATCTGCACATCTGCATATTTGCCCATCCGCACATCTACAGCGTTTTCTCAATAATCTGCCCGCTCTTTTTATCTTTCAATATCACTTTCTTAGCGCCAAAGTGGGTCATTTCTTCTTTTACCAGGTAGTACTGCTCATCATATTCCGTATAACCTTTTCCTTTTTCCACACCGGTTTTTCCGCGCCACACATCCAGCTGCACAGGCTCCCATAATTTGCTTTTTGCGCTGCGGTAAGCGGCATCCAGCACGGCATTCACCACATACCCGTCATAAAAGGTTTCACGGGCGGGTTTGCCGCTTTCCATGGAGTTGAACATATCAGTGAACATATGGTTATAACCCAGCTCATTCAGCTCATCGCCCACCGGGAACAACCAGCCGGTATTACTTTCTGCTTTTTCCGCCACATAATCCGCGCCCTTGCCGGTGGTGAACATATCAAAACCGGTACGCAAAAAGCTGTTCAGCCAAATGGTGCCTTCCGTGCCCATTACTTCATCGCGCAGGTCCAGGCCGCCGCGGAAGGTCCAGCTTACTTCAAACTGCCCTATAGCGCCATTCTCATACTTTACCAGGCCAATGGCATGGTCTTCTGCATCAATGGGTTTTACCTGCGTATCGGCCCAGCACATTACCTCAATGGGTTTAATATCCTTGCCAATAAAGCTGCGGGCTATTTCCACGCAATGGCAGCCCAGGTCCAGGATACAGCCGCCGCCGGCCTGCTCCTTATCCCAGAACCATTCACTGTGCGGGCCAGGGTGCGTTTCCCTTGACTTAGCCCAGAGTATGCGGCCCAAAGCCCCGTTTTGCACGCTTTCCAGCGCTTTCAGGAATTTGGGGGTATACACCAGGTCCTCCAGGTAACCGTTAAAAATACCGGCCTTTTCTACGGCCTCCATCATACGTTTGGCTTCTTCCGCATTACGGCCCAGGGGTTTGGTGCAGATAACGCCTTTTTTATGTTTGCAGCATAACAGCACGGCTGCCTCGTGCAGGTTGTTGGGCAGGGAAATACATACTACCTCTACCTCCGGGTGCGAAATAGAAGCCTCCATTTCGATAGTCCAGTGGGCTACCTGGTAATCTTCCGCAAACTTCTTTGCGCTTTCTTCCCGGCGGGAATAAATACTAACGATCTTGTCCCTGCTTCTTTGCCCTTGCAGGGAATCTGCATAGAAGCGCCCGATAAAACCGGAGCCTAACATTGATATTTTAGCCATAGTATGAAGAGATTTAGATGTACGATTTACGATTTAGATCTGATGACCGTGGATGATTAACCTATACGATCCCCAAATCTAAGATCGTAAATCTAAAATCGTAAATAGAATCATTTCGTTGTTTTGCTTTCGCGGAAAAACAGCACAAAGTACACCAGCACAGCCGCCGCAATATAAACAGGCACCATCCAGATGGGTTTCCAGCTATAGGCATGATTAACGGTATAGTGTTCAGCTACAAAACCGGAGAACCAGGTACCGATGAACATGCCTAAGCCATAAGTAGCAAAGGTAAACATGCCCTGTGCAGCATTCTTTATATTTTCGCCGGCTTTCTTTTCCGTGTACATATAACCGGTTACAAAGAAAAAGTCGTAACAGATGCCATGCAGCACTATACCGGCATATAACATCCACAGGCCCGTCCCGCTGTCGCCATAGGCAAAGCAGATGTAACGCAGTATCCAGGCAGCCATGCCCAGTAACAGCATGTTCTTAACGCCAATGCGGTTAAACAGTAATGGAATAGCCAGTATGAACAGGCCTTCGGAGATCTGCCCCAGGATCATTTTACCGGCAGCATTATGCATGCCTGCATCATTGAGGAACAGGTTGGCAAAGCCATAATAGAAAGACAGTGGTATGCAAACTAATATGGCAGCAATGAAGAAGATAACGTAAGACCTGTCTTTAAACAGCACAAAGGCCTCTGTACCCAATGCTTTGGCAGCGCTTACACCACTGGCTTCCCTGGCTTTGGGCTGCGTTTTGGGCAGCATGAAGCTGAACAGGCCCAGTAAAACAGAGGCGCCGGCAGCAATGTAAAAAGTGATGGAAGTAGTTTCTATACCCAGATTGCCTACCAATGCACCGGCGGCAATCCACCCAATGGTGCCAAATACCCGTATGAACGGGAACTGTTTGCCCGGATCGCTCATCTGCGAAAAAGCCACCGTGTTGGAAAGGGCTATGGTAGGCATATACAGCAGGGAGTACAATAATATCACCCAGTAAAATACCAGTGTATTAGTTATTTGCGGAGTTAGGAAAAGTACAAGGCCGCCCACCAGGTGCAGCACCCCCATGAGCTTTTCCGCTGCAAAAAAGCGGTCAGCTATCATCCCTACAAAAAAGGGAGAGATCATGGTGGCAATGGCCAGCGCGCTATAGGCAGAGCCTATCTGCACCCCATTAGCCTGCAGGTGTACAGACATGTAAGTGCTCATAGTTACATACCATGCGCACCATACAAAGTACTCAAGGAACATCATGAGGGCTAGCTGCAATATAACGGCTGGTTTCATACATTGGACCTTTAGCTTGTTCTAGGAATGAGGGTTGACGATTAAGGCATTTAAGATAGTAAAAAAGATTTACGATCTGTACTACAAATTAAAACATACCGGCAGCTTATAAACGCAGCTTGGGCTGCACACTGATCTCAGAACCTTCTGCCAGTAACGCAGATACCGGCTTTTGTGCAAGCGCCTCCGCAAACGCAGGCCCATACAGTACTTCCGCGTTACAGTGGTAGTCATAATCATATACTTCATGCACGCGCCATTGCGGGTGCGTTACTTCATATACTGAAGTAAGTTCAGGGCCGCTTTGCGTATAACCCCAGTAATGTTCTGTAATAAATTCAGCTTCGCCGCCGGGTATAATAGCGGTGGGGGCCGCGGCTGCATTAGCTTTCAGGAAGTTCCATTCATTGCCTACTTTCCATTCATAGGCCACGTGTAAAGTATTTTCATCCGGCGAATGCCAGCGGTGCCGCATAGGCAGTGTAGCATACTTTTCTTTATACAAAGTATTGGCTACAAAAGTGATCAGGTGTTTGGGCACCAGCTCCTTAATGAATACCACACCACGTTTCCAGCTGCTACCATCTTTATAACGCACATAAAAACGCAGGTTCACCTCCTCAAATGTGCGGTGCATGGGAAAACCAATACCTTTTACTTTGGTATCCTGGAAAAGAAAACCCACAAGACTTATGTAGTATGTATCGTTCCAGGTATCCAGCTCCGTACGGTGCGGCACATACTTTTGCAGCAGGGCAGGTCTAACGGCAAAATTGATCATGAGCAAATTGCGCCATTGTGCTGTGAGGAAGGGTTTGGCCATGTGTTATTGTTGTTTGCTGATCACCTGCTGGTAATACTTACACACCTTTCTTAAACCGCATTCCCCGCACTTTGGTGTACGCGCCACGCAAATGTAACGGCCATGCAGTATCAGCCAGTGGTGGGCAATATGCACCTTTTCTACAGGAATGTATTGCAGTAATTGCTGTTCCGTTTGCAGCGGTGTTTTGGCATTAGTGGTTAAGCCTATCCGGGCCGATACGCGGAATACATGCGTATCTACCGCCATGTTAGGTTGCTGGTGCACTACAGAAGTGATCACATTGGCTGTTTTGCGCCCTACACCCGGCAGGGTTATCAGTTCAGCTACTGTGGCCGGTATTTCCCCGTTAAAATTTTCCACCACCATATTGGCCATGCCAATGAGGTGCTTGGTTTTATTGTTGGGATAACTGATGCTTCTGATGTAAGGGAATAATTCGTCAAACGTGGCTTTGCTTAAGGCATAAACATCGGGATACTTTTCAAAAATGGCAGGGGTGGTCATATTCACCCGCTTATCGGTACACTGTGCAGACAGGATCACGGCTACCAGCAGCTGGTAGGGATTGTCATAGATAAGTTCCGTTTCAGCATTGGGTGCGTGCTCTTCAAAGTAGTGCAGCACGAATGCGAAGCGCTCTTTTTTCGTCATGCTGTAAAAATAGCTTACAGCCAGCAAATTGCAATTATTTCACGTTGGCTTGTAGTACCGCCGCTTCCGCTTAGCCTTTTTTCCGGGCGTGCTCGAAAATAGCCTTTAGGGTTTCAGCGCGGGGAGAGAACTTAATGGTGTTCAAAGCCTTTTTGGTTTGGGTATGACAAACCCGCTCCTCACGGGGGAGCTCCTGATCTTTAGACATATCCTGAAAATTGTTTTTGCTATCAGCCACAGAACGTAAAACAGCAGAGAAGGATAGAGTAGAATTGCCCATGCAAATTTGTTTTAATACAATAAACTAATATTCAGCTTAATAACGGAGAACACGCGGAATCTATTGTTAAGGTATAGCAATTTTTTAGAAAAGTGCAAGCTTATTTATCGGTGGTGGCTTCTTCCCTGATAATGAACAGGTCTTCATTATCTTTTTTCATCAGGTATTGTTCCCGGGCAAATTTTTCCAGTTTTTCGGGGCTGGAAAGCAGCTCCCGTTGTTCTTCGCGGGTTTTGTCTATTTCCGTTCTAAAAAATGCTTTCTGGGACTCCAGCTTGTTCACTTCAGTTTGTAACTGGTACTGGGAGAGCAGGTTATTACGGTCCAGGAAACCCAGCCATATTACAAAGGCTGCAATAGCTATCACAAACTTGTTGCGCAGCAGCGGGTGTATTTTTATGGACTTGGGTAGCGTCAAAATGTACTGGTTTAGGTGGCAAAGGTCTTAAAAGATCCGGGTTCTGGAATAACCCAGGACCCGGACGTATTGACCACTAAAATTGAGATCTGGTTTATTTCTTACCAAATTTAACGGATTTTCCCGGATAAAAGCCAACATTGCCCAGCGCTTCTTCAATACGCAGCAGCTGGTTGTATTTGGCCATACGGTCGGTACGGGAAGCAGAACCGGTTTTGATCTGTCCGCAGTTCAGGGCTACGGCCAGGTCAGCGATGGTAGTATCTTCCGTTTCGCCGGAACGGTGGCTCATGATGGAGGTATAACCGGCTTTATGCGCCATGTTCACCGCATCAATGGTTTCCGTTACAGTACCGATCTGGTTTACTTTGATCAGGATGCTGTTGGCAATATCCTGGTCAATGCCTTGTTTCAGGCGTTTTACGTTGGTTACGAACAGGTCGTCGCCTACCAGCTGTACAGTGCTGCCTACAGCCTGGGTCAGTTTTTTCCAGCCATCCCAATCATCTTCAGCCATACCGTCTTCAATAGACAGGATAGGGTATTTCTTACACCACTCCGCCCAGTAAGCAACCATTTCATCGCTGCTGATCACTTTCTGAGAGCTTTTGTAGAATTTGTAAGTTTTGTCAGCATCGTTAAACATTTCGCTGCTGGCGGCATCCAGGGCAATACCTATCTGCTCGCCTGCTTTGTAACCGGCAGCTTCAATAGCCTGCAGTACGGTTTCAATAGCTTCTTCGTTGCTCTGAATATCCGGCGCAAAACCACCTTCATCACCTACGTTGGTGCTGTAACCTTTCTTCTTCAGTACGGATTTCAGGGTATGGAAGATCTCAACACCCCAGCGCAGGCCTTCAGAGAAGGAGGACGCGCCTACCGGGATGATCATAAATTCCTGGTAATCGATCTTGTTATCAGCATGCACACCACCGTTCAGGATGTTCATCAGC
>NZ_JAGXJN010000506.1 GCF_019091455.1 Chitinophaga sp. GbtcB8 | reverse complement strand
TTCTTTTCTTTATAGGCTTCTTTCAGCTCTCCAAATACCAGGCATACCTTTTTTCCTATGACCTTTTTAATGGTGCTGTACACATCGGCCTTGCCCAGGATCAGCTGCACTTCGCCAATACGCAGCTCTTGGCGCATCAGCAGGGCTTCTGCTATCAGGTACTCATCTTCATCCATTGAGGTCATATCATCGCCGAAGGCATCATAATATAATAAGATCGTTTCGCTGGAA
>NZ_JAGXJN010000505.1 GCF_019091455.1 Chitinophaga sp. GbtcB8 | reverse complement strand
GAAACAGCCTAACAGGGCGCGCAGCCCCATTTCCGTAGGGCCGCTGCTGGTATTTTTCAGCTCGTCCAGTATTTCACTGTCAAGGGGTAATGTCTCCAGCTGGTGCTGGGCATAGAAAGATGGTACTACGTTAGGCCCCGGAATGCGTTCCCCTCCCATGGGTTCTGTGCCGGCTATCTGGCGCGGAAGGGTGGACTTACCTTTACCATGGGCCCCTTCCACGCCTTCCTT
>NZ_JAGXJN010000504.1 GCF_019091455.1 Chitinophaga sp. GbtcB8 | reverse complement strand
CTTCCTGTATAGTGGCCAGGGGTGCTAATTGCGCATTGTTAACAATAATGTGATTAATAAACCCATCGCTCACCCCTTCTGAATAAGATGCTTTTACGGCTGTCAGCGGGTCCTGCGTAGGAGTGCCGGTGCCGTGCACCATGGCATCATAGGCCAGCTTTACCCGCTCCCAGCACTAATCTCCGTCCATAGCGTAATAACGGCTGGCAATGGAGGCCAGCTGCCCGCTGG
>NZ_JAGXJN010000503.1 GCF_019091455.1 Chitinophaga sp. GbtcB8 | reverse complement strand
CCACAGCAGGTTATCCTCCCCACTAAAGCGGGGGCCCCACCCCAGGGGCACGGTTACCTGCTTCCCATTTCGCACGGCATTCCCCAATGCTTTCATGATCTTGGAATTGCGGGCCAGCCGGTAGGCCGTGATCTTTATGCTGGTAACATTGGGATCAATGGCGGCCTCACGCAGCAGATCTATTATAATATCTAAGGAATGATTGGGGAAGTGCAGCATTACATCCTGCTG
>NZ_JAGXJN010000502.1 GCF_019091455.1 Chitinophaga sp. GbtcB8 | reverse complement strand
ATTTGTGGGATGGGGAATTTATTGATAAAGGAAATCATTACCTGGTTCATGCCTGCCAGGGCAATGAAATTTCAAAATATCCCCTGGATGCAATGCTTGCATACTGGCATACCCCCCCAACTGATAAAGATAAGTGGCAGCATATTTTGCAGATATACAACCAGCTTTTTATTATTGAATACTCCCCTGTAACTGCATTGAACCGGGCATTTGCGTTTGCAAAAGTATTTG
>NZ_JAGXJN010000501.1 GCF_019091455.1 Chitinophaga sp. GbtcB8 | reverse complement strand
CTTAGCCAAGCAGGGCTGGCGCGTCATCGTCGTCGAGCAGTCGCCGGCCATGTACGGAGGCACCTGCATCAATATCGGCTGCATTCCGACGAAGTCGCTCGTGCATGGCGCGGAGATCGCCGCTTCACGAGGGTATGTCGAATTCGCGGAGAAGGAACGCGCCTTCGAAGAAGCTTGGCGAACGAAGGAAGAGCTGGTGTCGTTCCTGCGGGGCAAAAATCACGATAACGT
>NZ_JAGXJN010000500.1 GCF_019091455.1 Chitinophaga sp. GbtcB8 | reverse complement strand
ATAGCGTTGGCCAGGGGGGAATTGTGTAAGATGGTATGATGCTGATGATCCTGATAGATCACGATCATGCGTACAATAAGCAACCCTGCCAGCACGCTGCTGCATACCCTTACCAGCAGGTAAGGCAGCATAATGGTGCCGGTCAATGCCAGGTTCAGCAAAAGCAGCGTAGAGATGGTGAATAACCAGCTCTTGGCTCTAATCTCAGTGGCATATGGCTTGGTGGCCAAT
>NZ_JAGXJN010000499.1 GCF_019091455.1 Chitinophaga sp. GbtcB8 | reverse complement strand
CCGGCTGTATCCGGGTGATCCCGCGTACAGGGGGGAAGCGCCCGCGGCTCGCACTGCGTCGCAGTTCGCGTAGAACGTGTTCGAAGGCGAGGCGGGTGCCGGCTCCTCGGGGACCGGCGCAGGCGCCGGGGCGGGTGCTGGAACTGGCTGCGGCGCGGGTGCGGCGAAGCCAGAGCTGGGGGCCAGCTCAGTTGGGCATGTTTCGGGCACCCGATGCATCGCGTCGCGCTC
>NZ_JAGXJN010000498.1 GCF_019091455.1 Chitinophaga sp. GbtcB8 | reverse complement strand
ATTTTTGAGACCTACTGGAAACTTGGGTACCGGTTAATTGCATTTTCCGGACCATGGCCTTCCAGATTTCTTGGAAGCCCCTGTTTCTTGCCAGAAGTTGATTTGAGTTTATTTCGGAGGTCTATGTTTGAAGGGAGCTACATATATCTGCTTCAAACTTTGATAAGAAGCTCATGGGTTCATAAATGAAGTCCCAGCGGCTTATAGTTTTGAAGCTCGGATTAATTCTAC
>NZ_JAGXJN010000497.1 GCF_019091455.1 Chitinophaga sp. GbtcB8 | reverse complement strand
CAAAGGCTGCTATGATATAATTTAAAAACTGAATGCTAAATTAGAGATTTCAAATGAAACTTCGTGTGTTATTTGAAGTGATGGAATTCCGGCTTCTACGTTCCGGTCAACGAACATTCCCATTCTCATATCATAGATCCGGTCGGCAACCCCAAAATAACGGTCACCATGGGAGATAGCAATCACCGCATTATGCTGTTTTTTTAGCTCCTGCAGCAGGGTGGTATAAAA
>NZ_JAGXJN010000050.1 GCF_019091455.1 Chitinophaga sp. GbtcB8 | reverse complement strand
CCACACAACTGGACACCTGCATAAAAAGTAGAGCCTCCCTCTTCAAGAAAAAAACATGTACTTGCTCGTGGGGATACTTTTGAAGGTATTTCGATAGAATATTCAACCAGGGCTTTTACTAAGTCGGAGATATGTGTTGCGTTTTTATCTCTGTCATAATTTTTTCTAACGTTATCCAGGCTAATTTTTAATGTCAGTTCGCCTTGAGAAATATAAATTAGCCCTGTTTCGTCTACTGAGTCAATTTTCATCCCAAGCTTTTCAATTTGAGATTTGAATTCGTCAAATACAAAATCTTTGTCCTTACTGCCTTTGCAGCCAAAAAGTCCAAATAGCATTATTGTTGTTATTAAATAGATAAAGGGTCTCATTGTATGGTCACGGTATATCATTTTGCAGGATTAAATCCCACTACTGTTAGCGGCTGTTTTTTCATTCGGAATTTGCGTTATTAATTACTCCAAGCATTTTTGTTAATTGTTGTTTTCTTTTGTTTTGATAATCTTCGTCATAGCGATTAATAAGAACAGGTAATAATTGTCTGTTGATTGCAGTAATGGTCAAAGCTTTTAAATCATTGTCTATTTTACCTTCTAAAGCAAATTGCGCAAAGCCTGTCCCTATAATTGCGTTGTCTTGACCCAATAAAAAACTACCACCCATTTCCTGTGAGGATGAAATGACGGTTTGCCGCAATAGCGTTTCGTCGATATTATGGAATGACGAATCAGCCGAGTTTTTCATTACGTTCTTTAACTGCTCCATTTGCTGCTGAATACTAGCCTCATCAATATTCGCTCTCGAAACAATATACTCCTTAATTCTTGTGGTGTCCATTTCGTTCCAGTCAAAATATGGATATTGCCAACCTTCAATCAATTCTTTCAAATAAATAATTGGACTAAGTGATTTATTGGTATGCCTCCATTCTCTGAATCCATACGCTGCATCGAAACCGTCATCACTTCCGAATGGTGCTGTTTCTTCAATGGGGCTCCAATAAAAGTCTTCGGGCATTAAAGCTTGTGCATGAGGATGTGCGGTTTTTAAGGAGAATTCGAATTTGTCTATAATTTTTGTGGTGTCAAAGTTGAATTGATTATTGTCACGCACCGGACTTGACTGTCTGGTAGTGCAGCTGAATAAGGTAAAAATTATAAAGTAGATTACGGGTATAGAGTGTTTCATAAAACATAGCCGCTAATGGTAAAGTCTTATGCCTGCCACCAGTAGAAAGAAGTCTTTTATCGGTGTCCGGTATTTAGTTCTTTTATTTCAAAATAACATTGCTCACAAACAACTTTTATGTTTGCAAATGCCATTGAATTGTCATTCCATTCCCCTTCTTTTTGTCTCACATTTTCGCACTCGTTACACCAGGCTTGGAAGTCATCCTCATCTGAAAGCTCCATGTTCTCAAAGGTTTCAAAGGCTTCTTCAAATCCAACTTTAGTCACCTGGTTGAGGTGACTGCAAATAAATGCCCTTCTGCGATATTCGTGAGCACTACACTCAACATACTTGTCTTTGATGTTTTGCGCGGTCTTGTTGTCAACAAATTCAGTTATGACCAGGAAGATTTGTAGTTGTCCGTCACTAACTGGCCTATAAGCTCCAATTCCATTTGCAAGTTTAGCTGCAATTGCGGTAAACTCCCAGGCTTCATACTCGTCACTTTGAAAATAGCCATTGGTCAGTTTTGGGAAATTCGACTTTTGCCCGAATTCTTTAATGAGCTTAGTTCTTTCTTTTATGTTGTCAGGCACGTGGTTGTTGTCCCATGACCATTTCCAGGTGTTCGATTTTTCTGAAAAGCTTCCTGCTTCGAAGTATTTAAAGCTTAATTCTTTGTCTCCGGTTGAAAGGGTTAACAGTCCTGTAGTTTGGCTATAAAACCAGTTCTCGTACCAATTCAAGTCATATTCCTTTTGAAATTTGTTTTGCAAAGTTTTCAGATCTTCAATACACTTTTCTGCAAAACTGTTGTAGTCTAAAGTCTCCAAAGCGGGTCTGTTTGTGTCATGAAAAAATTAGATCCAATGGTTTGATTATTGCCGAAATGGGCCAATAAAATTGCCGTCAGTTCAAATATAGCATAAAAACTGAAAGGTATTCGCCCGCCGCATATTGCCCGATGGTATCAAGATAGATCGATGATAACACCCTTTTCCAAAAAAAACACCCGTCTACCCCATTAGCAACAATAATTTAACCACCCGTTAATCTCTGGATCATACTTTGTACGTTCTTTTGAAAAACGCTGTACAAATGAGATCCTGGCTCTGGGTAATTCTTCTGCTCCCATCCCTGGCTGCTACTGCTCAGCTGGAAAAGAAACGGAATATTTTTATAATCACTACAGATGGCTTCCGCTGGCAGGAGGTATTTAACGGGGCAGATGCCAGGCTGCTGTCTGATCCGAACCTGGTAAAAGATACCGCGATCATGCGGCAGCTGTACTGGGACGATTCAGCAGCGATCCGCCGGCAGAAATTAATGCCCTTTTTCTGGAATGTGATCGCAAAGCAGGGCTGCCTGTACGGCAACCGCCAATGGAACAACAAGGTGAACGTACGGAACTTCTATAAGATCTCTTACCCCGGCTACAGCGAAATGCTGACCGGTTTTGCAGAAAGCCGCTTTGTGGCAAATGCACCCATCGCCAACAGGAATACCAACGTACTGGAATTCCTCAATCAGCAAAAGGATTACCAGGGTAAAGTAGTAGCGTTCAGCTCCTGGAATATCTTACCTTATATCCTGAATGAGCATCCGGGCAGTTTTTCCGTCAACGCCGGTTATGAGCCGCTGGAAGGAGAGGGCGACACAGCAGCAGCCGTAAACAGTGTGCAGGAATATATTACAGGTAAGGGACGCACCCGCTACGATATGTTAACCTGCTTAAGTATGCAGCAATATGTAGAACAGCATCACCCCAAAGTGGTGTTCCTGGGCCTCGGCGAAACAGATGAATGCGCCCATAGAGGCCGCTACGACCTGTACCTGCAAAAAGCGGCTGATGTGGACCGCATGATCAGCACGCTCTGGTATTATGTGCAAACCGATCCTTTTTATAAAGACAATACCACCTTTATTATAACTACTGACCATGGGAGAGGCAAGAAACCCGGCACCTGGCAAACGCACGGCTTCTGGGCCAAAGGCTCCGGTGACATGTGGCTGGCGGTTATAGGGCCGGATATTGATCCCGCAGGGGAAATAAAGGAAGCGCAGCAGGTATGGCAGCAGCAAATTGCGGCTACTATTTCAATATTGTTAGGAGAGCAGTTTGAAGCGGAGCATGCAGTAGCAAAACCTATGCAATTGAAAATGGATGTCCGGAATGACAGCCTGCTGTGTAAAGGCGCCTACCGGGACCTGGCTAACCAGGCCGCTGCTCAATGATTAAAGCTCCGGACATGCAATAGCTGTACAGCTTCTTTATCCGGGCGGTCAGACCGCAGATCCGGAATATAAAGGTTGTCCACATCATCGGCTATCACAGGCGTCCGGGGATCAGCTGCCTGCGAATGAAGTGTAACACCATACAGCCCAATATCCTTTACATGCCGGATGAAGAACCCTGAGCTGGGCAGGTTCTTCCACCTGTCAGGCGCCGGATACTCCTTCTCCAGCTCAGGTACCTTTGATGGATCACTGGTATATTCTCCCTGTTTAAGGCCGCCCCTGTTCACTATACGTATATTGCTCAACGTGATATTCTCTATAGGGGAGCCGGGTATACCGGTAATGGAAGAGGAGTAATTACCGGCGCCATATACATTTATATCCGATAAAGAAATATTGCGCATCTGTCCGCGGGGCGGCTCCGGCGCCGCATCAGTATGTTTACGGGCCCGGTTGCCAAGCCTTACATAGATCGGGCACTCCGTACCTTCAATAATAATATTGCTCACGGTTATGCCATCCATTATTCCGCCGTCAACAATTTCAAGGGCAATGCCAACCTGCCCTATACGGGGCGTTTTAAACACCGGTTCTGTAAGGCATTTAGAGGGCCTTACAATGCAATTGCTGATCAGGATATTTTTAAAGCCCCCGGTTGATTCAGTACCGCATTTAATGGCAGCGCAAAAACTGCTTACGATACAATTGCTGATCACAACATCCTCAGAGGGCGCTGCACCCGTGCTTTTGAGGGTAATGCCGTCATCATCTGTATCCATGATACTGTTGGATACTACCACATGCCTGCATCCGTCTATATCTATCGCGTCATTATTCCGGTTACTGTGATTATAAACACGGATATTATTAACAACAACGTTCTCGCAATTGAGATAATGCTGGTTCCAGATACCGGAGCTTAGCATGGTAACATCCTGCACTGAAATTTTCCGGCAGGAGATAAACAGGATATTCCTTGGCCTCCCGTCCCGGTCTTCATTAACAGCTCCTTTTGGAACCGGCCGTGGTACCTGTTTCGCGCCCTGACCATCTATAGTGCCTGGCCCGCTTATACCAATGTTGCTGGCGCCTTCAGCATAAATCAGGGCGTACCAGCCGCCGGGATCTTTCTGGGAGCGGTATGCCGGCTGCTGCTGGCGCGGAAAATCACGATGGTCCGTGCTGGCATACAAAGTGGCGCCCCGTTCCAAAAAAAGCTCTACATTATTCAGTAAAGTGATGGTGCCGCTTTTAAAATTACCGGGGGGAATGATCACCCTTCCTCCACCAGCTTTAAAGCAAGCTTCCACTGCTTTGTTAATGGCCTGTGTGCTTAACCGGCTGCTGTCGCGGCTTGCGCCAAAATCGAGTATATTAAGATCATTGCCTTTTGCATGAACAGAGAATAAGGCAAAGGCTGATAATGACAACAATGCATTTCTAAATTTCATTCGTTTAATTATTAGTATCCATATCCCTGGTGAAGATTAGGATTGCTGCTGAGTGTCTGAGGGCCATAAGGCAATATCTCTCTTTGATTAGCCACAAAGCTACCGGCCCAGTCGTTCTCAAAATTGTTTAAATAGGCTGCTGCCCAGTTCACGCTGGTATATCCTGTGGGCGGAGTGGATGGCGCAGGCTGATAATACCCTGAATAATAAACAATGCCTGCAGCTGAATTATTGAGATAATACATTTTGGCAGGTACCTGGTCATAGGGCGCCTGCTGCTGCCTGAATTTTGCCAGGTTGGCGCGGGTTTCGGCAAATACAGCTGCGATCATGTTCCAGCGTATCAGGTCCCATTTCCTTAATCCTTCACCGCCAAATTCAAACATCCTTTCATTGGTAATGGCATTAAAAAAGCCGGTGTAGTCAGATGGAATATCGCCCATTTTACTTTCATCACCATTAAAGCCCCTTACACGCACCTGCTTAAATGCGCCGATGGCAGCGGCTGTGGGCGCGTGTGTGAGCTCATTCTCTGCTTCCGCAAACATCAGCAGCACGTCTGAATAGCGGATCATTGGCCAGCTGATGCCTGTATATGCAAAATTGCTGTTAGCAGGGGTAGCAGGGTTAGAATGCCAGTCCCTCCTGAACTTTGCCATCACAAAAGGTCCGTAAACAGTGGCAATTCCCAGGTAATAACCGGATCCGTTTATTGCGTAGCTGGCAATGGTCACATCCCTTCTTACATCCAAACTATCAAACTTATAGAAATAGGTAGGCAGCGCCCAATCTGATCCCATACCATTGCCGTTAACGCGGGTGCCATCTATAAAACCTACCCGGCCGTCTGAAACGCCGGTTCCACCCGAAAGCCCTACCTGGAACAGTATTTCCCCGTTGGGTTCCAGCCGGTGTGCGTCAAGATTATCTTTGAACACCGCCATAAAGGAAGGGTTCAGCTTATGCGCGCCGGAATTGATGATATCATTACATTCATCCCTCGCTATCTGGTAATATTTCAGGTAGTCGGCAGGCCGCTCCATCTGCCGTGAGCCGGCCCGCAGTGAGTAGCCGCCCCGGAACAGCGCTATCCTTGCCCTCAGCGCCTTTGCAGCTCCTTTTGTTATCCGCTCATCTGCAGTAACACCTGCCTCGCCCCGCCAGGGTAAAAGAGAGCTGGCCAGCGCCAGGTCGTTCAGGATATGATCGTAAATGGAATCCCGGTCTGTGGCCGGCAGGTTAAGATCCGGCTGGTCTACGGAAGGAATATAAGGCGCCGGCACATCTCCCCAGAATTTTATCAGGTCAAAGAAGAATTGTGCCCTCAGGGTCAGCGCCTCACCATACAGCCTTCTCAGGCTTGCTTTATCGTTATCCGTTCCGTTGGTATAGAGATGCATCTGCGGAATGTTTTTGATGCAATGATTGGCGCGGTCAATGCCTGCGTAATAGATATTCCACTCCGCATCCAGCTCCGTATTTGTGGCCAGGGCATTATACCGGCAAAGGGCCTTGGGGCCGTTATCGCCCCCTATGCCCAGGGTGTTGCTGGCATTGCAGTATGATTCATCGCAGTCATTGGAAAAATAATACTGGATCCTTCCGCCGTAACCCCGGTCGCCGGTAAGTGAAGCGTAGGTACCTAATACGGCGCTATAGGCGTCGTTAACGCTGCCAAAAACATAGGTTTCATCAAAAGCTGAATTAGGGCTCAGCGCTAAGAATTTCTTACAGGAATGAAAGGATACAGTCAGTAAAAAACATCCTGTAAGGATTGCAAGCCGCTTTAAGTTTATAATGCTCATATGCTGAAACAATCTAAAATTTAACATTAATACCGGCAATGAAAGTTCTGCTGCGTGGATACGGAGAAGAGTCAACGCCGGGAGTTACATAATTGGAATTTTTGGTGCTCACCTCAGGGTCAAGACCGCTATAGCGTGTTATAACAGCGGCGTTATTTACCGTACAATAGATCCGCAGACTGCTGATCTTACGTCTCAGCAGCGTCTCTACCGGCAAACTATATCCAAGTGTTATATTATTAACACGCAGGAAAGAACCGTTTTCAACTGCCCAGGAATCCAGCTCCAGGTAATTACCTCCCTTAATGGGCTGCCAGATCTTTGCATCCTTATTTATCTCCGCCAGTACTTCCGGGGCAGCGCCTGCCGGCACCGATTTACCGTTTGATGAAATGGCCCACTGCACCGCATTGCCATTGGCATCAATGGTACGCCAGCGGCCGTTCATAATAGAGGTAAGGTTGGAAAAGCTGCCGGCATACGCATTGCTGAATTCAACCTTATCGCCATTCAGTATTTTATTGCCATACACAAAATTCACGAATACGCTAAGGTCAAATCTTTTATAGGTGAGCTGGTTGTTAAGGCCCCCGGTGAATTTCGGCTGGGCATTGCCAATAATCGTTTGGTCCTTAGCGTTAACAATACCATCCCCGTTCAGGTCCTTTAATTTTTTTGTTCCCGGAGCAGGAATGCCTACGGATGCAGTATTATCAGCCACTCCTTTTTTCAGTATGTATGCGCCGTTGGTGGGATTGTAATCAAAATCATTCAGGGTGTACATACCATCTGCCTCATAACCCCAGATAGTGCCTACCGGCTGCCCTACCTGCACCAGGTATTCATTGCCCGCACCCCAGCCGGAGCTGGCAAAATAGTGGTCGGCAACATTGGAGAGTTTCGTTACCTCGTTACGGTTAGTGGATATATTGAAATTAATATTCCACTTAAGATCCTTTGTGGAAATGGCTGCCGTGCTCAGTTGCAATTCCAGCCCGCGGTTCCGCACACTGCCTACATTCTGCAATTGCGTGCTGAATCCTGAATTGGCAGCAATAGGTACATTGATCAGCAGATCGCGGGTATCATTCATATAGGCATCAAAAGTTACCTGCAGATGGTTGTTAAAAAGGCTGGCATCCAAACCTGCATTGCGCGACAGGGTAGATTCCCATTTCAGGTCCGGGTTGGCCAGGGAGGTGATGGCATAACCCGGAACCAGGGTATTATTCAGGCTGTAAGGTGTGCCGTTTGACCGGTACAGGGAAGTGTACAGGAAATCGCTGATCCGGTTATTGCCTGCCAGGCCATAGCTGAACCGCAGCTTCACATCAGAGGCAAAATTGTTCGGTGTAAAGAAATCTTCACTGGAAATACGCCAGGCAACAGAGGCCGATGGAAAGTAACCCCATTGATGGCCAGGCGCAAACTTTGAAGATCCGTCGGCCCGCAAATTGAAGCTGGCCAGGTATTTATCCTTATGGCTATAGCCGATCCTTGTAAAGAAAGAAACGATCCTGCTTTTTGTATCCGTAGAAGTGGGATACAGCGGCATAGAGGTGCCCAGGCTTAGCTGGGAAAAGGCTTTTTCAGGAGTGATGCCTATTGGGAAATATCTTACCTGGTCCGTCTGTGATTTAAAAGAAAGCTGGTAGATCTCCTGGCCCAGCAGCACATTAATGGAATTGTTCCGGTGAAAATCCGATTTAAATATGCTGTTATTAAAAGTAAGCACGGCATTCTCATTAATGGAGGTCATGTTGCTGTTGGTAAGACTGATGATCGGCTTCCCGCCGCCATTGGTAATGGCATTCCAGGTAATGTAATCGTCAAATGCATTCAGCTTTCCATCATTTTTATTAAGGCCGCCGGTAACGCGCAGCGACAGGTATTTAGTGAATGCATACTGGGCGTAAGCGCTCATGGTAGTATTAACAGCGCCATTGCGCCGGTAAGAAGCATGGGCAAATTCAATGGGGTTAATGAGGTAATAACCCGTTGCATTGGTTTGTGCAAAATAAGCCGCGTCATTAGAACTGTTGGGATCATCTGAATTAACCAGGAAGGGCCGGTATTTCACAGAATTGCGCAAACGGTTATTGGTCACATTACCCGATGCGCTGGTGCCGGGCCCGCTGATCACCTGGTCGTTATAGGAAAAGTTCAATCCTACTTTAAATTTATCCGAAACCGTATGATCTAAGCGCATATTTAAAAGATTCCTTAAATAGCTGGAGTTGATCATTACGCTTTGCTCATTGTTATTCGTGTAGCTGATGTTAAAAGTAGTGGTCTTATTTCCACCGGTAACGCTTACGTTATGGGTTTGTGTAGCTGCGCTCCGCCCGAATGAAAGCTGCTGCCAGTCTGTAAAGGGTGCATTCCTGATAGAATCCAGTCCGGCCCAGCTATTGCCGTATTGAGAGGTAAAGGCAGAGCTGTCGGCCAAAGTATTCCTGGTTTTTTCCCAGTTATATTCAATGAACTCTTTCGGGTTCATTACACCGAATTTTTTAGCCAGCTTATTAACGCCATAGAAATAATTATAGGCCACCACCGTTTTCATTTCTTTGCCGCCTTTAGTGGTAATAATAACAACACCGTTGGCGCCTCTTGCTCCATAGATGGAAGTGGCGGCAGCATCCTTTAATACATCCACAGATTCAATATCCTGCGGTGCTATTTTTGAAAGTGCATCTTCTACCTGAACACCATCCACCACATACAGGGGCGTATTATCCTGGGTAATAGAACCGCCGCCACGGATCTTGATGGTAACAGCAGCGCCAGGGCCGCCTTCCGTTGTTGATATATTTACGCCGGCCAGCCGGCCTTCCAGCGCCTGCATAGCGGAGCTGAGGGGAATATCTTTTATCTGCCCGGCGTTCACGGATGATACAGCGCCGGTGAGGTCGCGCCGCCGCTGCGTTACATAACCTACCACCACTACATCATTCAGCTCTTTCGTTTTTACCGCAAGGGACAGGTTCACCGGCTGCCCGGCAGATACCGGTACTTCCTTCGTAATAACGTTGATAGATGAAAAGATCAGGGTTGCCTGTGTACCGGAAATGCGGATGCGGAAATCGCCATGACTATCGGTTAGTGCATAGTTATGCGTACCTTTTTCTGTAATGGTAACAGCCTCCATGGGCGCGCCTTTATCACCAGTAACATGCCCGCTAACGGTGTTGGCCGGCGGAGAGCTTCCCGGCTGCTGTGCCGATGCGGTGATGAAGAAATATTGCAGTCCTGCATATACAAGCATGATCCGGCAGAACGGTCGTAAAAACATTCTCATAACGGAAACCTATTTTAGAATTATAAAGAGATAGCCGGGTGTGAAGCCTGATCCACACTAAAGTATAGGAGAGTACATATAATTTTCATAACGGGTACCCCTGTATTCACCCCCTCTGTAAAAATAGCTACAACATTTAATGGGGAAAGTGCATTCTTTTATCTTAAAATAGCTGTTTTGTACGCTAAAACGACTTTTATGAAAGCAACGCCTGTGAATATATTTAATAATTAAGGTACGTCGCTGGCCCATGCCATCCAGCTGTGATTGATAAGGTTACTGTAATTATTCTTATACATGGATTTGTAGATCCATCCCATATTGGTAGTGTTCCAGTCATGCCAGCACAGCCAGCCTATTACATTGGGATAAGTGGTGCGGATCTTTTCGGCCAGCAGGTTATAGTCAAAGGTTCCGTTCAGGTTCGGATCACTGTTGCCTCTTACGCCGTGCCCCGTACCAAATTCCGTTAGCATAATAGGCTTGGCCAGTGTTCTTATTACACTGTAATCATTGATGGTCATGTTATCATCATACACATCCGCCCCCACAATATCAACATAACTTGTGCCGGGGTAATAATTCGTATAGGCGCCATCTCCTACTGTATTATTGTTAGGCGCATAGATCCAGATGAGGTTATTTAAGTGTTTGGTGGTCGTGAAATAATTAAACAGATCAGCCCACAGCGCTCTGAAATTGGCATAATTAGTAGTGTAATACCAGCACCAGCTGCCGTTCATTTCATGAAAAGGCCGGTATAATATGCTCACATTGTTTGTCTGGAAGTAGGCTAGTTTGGCGGCCATTGCATCCATATTGGCTACCCACTGTGTTCTTAGTGAGCCGCCCGGCAGCAATGCGCTGAGATCACTGCCGCTGGAGATCCCGGGATTATTAAGCCCCCCGCAGATCTCAATGATACAATTATGCTGCTGGTTCAGATCTTTCAGGAATGGCGAATGATAATTCCAGTTATCAATATCATTAAAGTCAGAGCCTACTATGGCCGGGTATTTTCCGGTGGCCTGCGCAAAAGGATGAATGATCTGATCATCGCCCAGCTTATACTGCGTTTTATTGGAGATGTTACTGTTTTGCCCGGCCAGGATCCGTTTGCCCGGCTGGTTCTTCAGGTTCTGAATGAACCTTAGCAAGGTGTCTGTCCTCTTATCCAGTGCGGGATTGGCGCCCATTATCGTCACGCCGCCGGCAGCAACAGCCAGCTTGTCTGCGCGCTGAAGCGGGCCGTTCATGTTTTCCTGTTTAACGCAGCTTGAGATCATCATCATCTGCATTACCGTAAATAGATTCAGAATAATGGTTTTCATAACGTTTTATTTTTAGGTTCACAAAAAGTATATTCACAAGCGTTGCCTTGCTGTTATTAAGGTACGCACAACCGTTAGCCGGTGTTTCAGCAAAGTCGTTGCAGCGTATAAAACAGCTATTTTAAGATAAAAGAAAGCGCGCTCCTCATTAGCTGTTGTAGCTAATTTTACCTAATTTCCACTCATTCAAACAGACCGGGGCTACTGATATGAATAAACGCTTTGTACGGGCTGGTCAGCTCGTTTTCCTGATCACATTTTGTTGCGCTCAGCTGGTTGCCCAGTCCAAATGGCAGCTGTCAGATTTTGCAATTGATCTTAACCGCCTGGTCACGCCTCCCGGCCACCTTTGGGTGGGGAGCGGTTATACCAGCGTAAACCCGGTTTTAAATTCCGTGTTAGGAGTGGGGGATGTAATGTCGCCGCCTGTTTCGGCCCATGGATTCAAATTTGAAGCCCTGTTTATAGCGAATGGCGATACCATCAGGGATCACTTTGTATGGGGCGGCAAGGTCAGGAATATCCTTTATACCGGCGGTCAATGGCAGCCGGACAGGATCCTGCGCAGGGGTACCTATCACAGGATGCATGCCGGCGGACTGATCTCTTTCGAAATCAATTCCCAGCTTATACCGCTGGCAGACAGGTCCGGCTTTTTAATACGTTATGAGGTAAAGAACAGAACAGCAGCTGCTTTGCAGCTGGCTATGACACCGCTGATAACTAGGGGCAAACCTGCTGCCTATCCGCTAAAGGACTGGGGTTTTATGCCGCCGGCTGATCCGCAGAACAAGGATACGGTAAAAGTAAATGTATTACAGGAAGGCCAGCTGTTGAACATAGCCCCGCAGCAGCGCGCAACGGGTTATATAGCCGTAGTATTTGCCGGCGATGCAAAAACCATAGCTGTCCCTGACGGTTTACAAGCCTGGGAAAAACAAACGGCTGCCATATGGAATAACCGGCTGGCCTGGGCATTGAAAAATATTCCTGTTATTGAAACAAATAACGAAGCGCTTAAAAATTACTATAAAAGATCCATTGCTTCCGGCTTGGTATGCATCTGGGAAAAACCGGATTTTAAATTGCAGCCGGCACTTGTTACCAGCGGATTGGATGGGGGAGGTATGAACACCTATCTCTGGGATGTGGCCGGATATGCACCGGGGCTCGTTTCCCTCATGATGGGAGATAAATTGCTGAACATAACACGCACCATGACAGCCATTGACCTTGAAAAAAGTTATGCTTTTGCACAGGACGGCACCGGGCTGGGTGTAAGATATGCCTATAGCACTGTTGCCTTTACCTCGCTCGTATATGCCATAGCGTGCCAGGACAGCGTTTATCCTGACCTGTTTGAACAGGTAAAACAGCTGGTGTTAAGTGATGAAAAAAGGCCCATGGTAAATGGCGTGATCGATTACGGTGATCAGCATAATTTACTGGAGATGCGTGGCATGGGCTGGGAACATATGGTGCCAAGCCCCAATGCTGAACGGGCCTGGTGTTTCAGGCGATTGGCAGACATGGGAGAAAAGATAGGTTATGATAGAACAGCCATTCAGCAATGGCGGAAAAAAGCGGATGTTATTGCTGCAGATATCAGGAAAGCGCTCTGGGATGAAACTACCGGATGGTTCTGCTGCAAATATCCTGACGGGCATAAGGAAACCGTATATTCTATCCAGGTGTTTGATATTTTCAGGACCGGGGTATGTACTCCTGCCATGAAGAAAAGAATGCTGGAGCAATTAGAAGAAGGCAAATTCCTTTTCCCTTATGGCGTTAGCAGCGTATCCAAAGCAGATTCCATTCATTATGAAGTAACAGATACAGACTGGAGCGGAGGCGGCGCCTATTCAGGAGACCTGCCCCAGCTGGCATTGGACCTTTACCAGGAAAACCTGCCGGAAAAAGCCTGGGATGTATTAAAACGCCAGTTCTGGATTGGTCAGCTGCTGCCTTATTTTCCGCAGGAGCATTATTGCGATCGTCCCGGCTCACCTTCCTTTAAAAGGGCCAATGTTATTTCCGGCTTAATGGGCGCAGCCACTATCCTGTATGGGATGGCAGGCCTGGATCCCCGTTTGGACGGCAGCCTGTGGATCCATCCCAGGCCTAATACAGCCGCTCCCCTTAAAATAAAAGGTTTCGTTCACCGCAAGCATGTAGTAGATGTGGAGCTCTCTGCTTCCTTTTGTAAGATCATCCTGGATGGCAAAGTAAAGTATCAGGGGAAACCCGGAACTATAAAAATATTCTGATCATGAGCGTCAAGAAATTCCTGCTGAAGAATTTTATCAGGGACGATGAAGCTTTTCATCTGGCCAGGGTTACCATTCATTCCCGTCATGACCTGTCCCTGCACCGGCACAATTATGCGGAGATCTTTTGGGTGGAGAACGGCAACGGCACCCATTTGATCAATGGCTGCAAAATTATGCTGGAACCCGGCCACCTGGTAATGATCCGCCCGGATGACCAGCATACTTTCACTTCCGCAAGAGGGGGCCTTACCCTCATGAACCTTGCTTTTCCGCTGGATACTTTACAGTATTTAAGAAGCCGCTATTTTGCCGGCTCCGATTCCTTTTTCTGGACCCGGGATCTGGTTCCCTATCAGACGCTGCTGGCGGTTTCGTCCATCCGCAGGATCTCACAACGGGCCGAAGAGGTGCTGCAGAACCGTAAATCCAACTTTTACCTGGATCATTTGCTGCTGTTCATTTTCCGTTTATTATTTGATAATGATGATCTGTCGCCTGATCAGAAGATACCTGCCTGGCTGAATCATGCCATCAGGGTTTTTTGCTCGCCGGCGCTGTTTAAGCAGGGCGTACAAGGCTTTGCCGGTTTAGCAGAAAGGAACATAGATCATGTGAACAGAACAGTGCAGCGCACCTTGCATAAAACATTAACCGACCTGGTAACGGAGCTGCGTATGAACTTTGCATCCAAACAGCTCTCTATCACCAACACACCCATCAAAACGATCTGCAATGATTGCGGGTTTACCAACCTGGGACATTTTTACAAAACCTTTAAGCAGGTATACCAGCAAACACCATCCGCATACCGGAAGAGCAGCCAGACGATAGTGTAGGTCGCTTTAGCGTAAAAAAACGGGGTTAGGGAATAAAAGATAAGCCCCATTCCGATGCCCGTACGCACTACATTTATATCAAAAAATCGGGCATGAGAACAGAAGAAAAAAAGCGGCTCTCCCTGGAAGAAATTTCCTATTACAAAGACAATGGATACCTGCTTACCAACAGACCCTTATTCAGCAAAGAAAAATTCAACCGTTTGTTCACCATTTTTGAAGAGCACCTGAATAACAGGGGTAACCTGAAACCCGATGAGCTGGATGTGCCGCACATGAAGGATACCCGTTTATTTGAGTTTTTAATGGCTCCTGAGATCCTGGATATTGTAGAAGGATTGATAGGGCCGGATATAGCTTTATGGAGCAGCCACTTTATTTGCAAAGAACCCCGTACAGGAAAAAAAACGCCCTGGCATGAGGATAGCGCCTATTGGAATGGCCGCTTCAACCGCTTTGATAGTATTGTTACGCTTTGGCTGGCCATAGATGAATCTGTAAAAGAGAACGGTTGTATGGGAGTGATCCCCGGTTCGCACCACAATGGATTTTCCGAGTATGAAAAAATGGATACCGATCACCGCATTTTTAATATAGAGATCAAAAGATCAGCGGTTGATGAAAGTAAAGTGGTATGGTTTGAGCTGCAGCAAAATCATTATTCCCTGCATGATTCCCGTATTATTCATGGCGCCAATCCCAATACAAGTGATAAAAGAAGGACCGGTTATACCATGCGGTATTTTAATACGGATCTTGTCATGGACCGGCAACATCCTGATAATGTAAAGCATAAGGTATATCATTGCCGGGGAGAGAACAGGGGAAATAATCCTTTGATCTTCCTGTAAGCTGATATATTATAAAATTTACGTATTTTTATATATTACAAGAAAATATATATCAATATGCGCCTTTCCAGGGAAGTTTACCGCGATGAGTATTCAAGTCATACAAAAGAAACATTCTATAATGATAAAGATCAAATAACCGGGATCTTAGAAACTGGAAAGAGCGCCTCCGGTGAAAATGGCCTCTTAAGTATCTATGAATATTCAGGAGAGAACTACCGGGTAGTTAAATATGGAAATGAAACAAAAAGCTACGCTGCTTTCATTGCCCAGGGACATACTATACTGGGAAAAAATAACTGGCATTCCGTTGCGGAAGCATCTTCTACCCGCGAATTTAAGTTTGAAAAGGGATTGCTGATTGCGGATCATTATCACAACATTGAATATGGAACAAAAAGTTCTTTGAGCTGCAGCTACCAAAATGGTTTAAAGGTTTCAGAAACAAGAACAACTGAAGAGAATACAATTCTGCGAACCGATTTCACCTATCAGAACGGAGTATTGCAGGCAAAACGCAGCTTCACTAACAACCAGTTCACTGAGCAGATCATTTATGTGTACGGTAACAACCAGCTGCTCTTAGAAGAGCAAAAATTCCTTAAGCATAAGGAAACGCAATATTTATCCTCACAAAAGAATTTCTTCTATAATGCTAAAAAGCAGGTTGAGAAAACCGAGTACTATGGCAGGTATGATTCAAAAATGCAGCTGTACAAAGTAGAAGAAGAGATCCGCCAGGGGAATGTGCTGACAAAAAAGAGTGCGGTTATTTCAAACGTAGAGACCATGATCGGCTACTATGATCTGGCAGCAATGCACGACATGCTGAAACAGCAAAATATGGAGTGGGCCATTTCAATGTTTGGTAAAAAGTATTTTGAAACAGCCACGTTTGACGCCAAAAGCTGTATCATTGAAAAGTATGATGACCACGGAAATATGATTGACATTAAATCTGTACACCCTGATACCGGTGAGACTTATGGTAATGCAGTTTTTCGCAATGAATACAATGATAAATCACTTTTAGAATTTATTATCTCTTATAGAATAACGGAGGATGGTAAAATGGAGGAAAGCGATATTAAGAAATTTTATTACCGTGATTAAGTTTAAGACATCATAATAAAAGTTACACGGCTCCGGAAACGGGTGGCCGGAGATGCTTGGGGTTAAGCAGAAGTACTAAAGCATCAGCATTCGGAATAGTCGGAAGAGAAAGTGCCGTTCACCGCATATAACCTATCGATCCGGATCTCCGTTTGGTCGTCCAGCCTGATCCACTGCTTGCCATCGCGGTCAAAGATGCTTTCAATAATACCACTCGCGCGGGTAACGCCATTATCATCATACAGTATGGCTGCTTTCTTTTGCTGCTGGAAAAGTTCTGCTACCAGCGGGTAAAAGCTGCCGCCGGTTGGGATGGTTTCTCTGGTATCCATAATGGTAAATTTATATTGCCCAAATGTACAGATTGTCTGCATTATTTGCAGGCTAAGGTCCTTAGGTAAAGTGAGCTGCTCTAGGCCGGGATTTTGGTGTTGGAAAGCTTTTTTGATTGTTGGGAAGCCAGGTCAAATTTTTCACGGTACTGCATAGGCGACATGCCCTCTTTACTTTTAAAGAAACGGCTAAAGGTCTGGATGTCATCATAGCCCAGCTCGTAGGCAATTTCCTTGATCGACCGGTTGGAATAATTGATCTGCCGCCTGGCATGGATCAGGATGCGGTCATGAATGATATTGAGCGGACTGCGTTTTGAGAAAACAGAAAAGAGATTGGAAAGTGTTTTGGGTGATTTATTGAGCTTGGATGCATAAAAGGCCACTTCATGCTCCCTGGTGAAATGTCTTTCCACCAGCCAATAGAATTCCCTGACAATATCGCCCTGCCTTTTCTCCAGTTTATGGAAATCGGTAGTCTGTGTCAATATCCTGACAGAGAGGATGAGCATGCGTTTAAGGATTGCCTGCAGCATGTCCTGTTGCAGCAGTTCATCCTTTTTCATCTCTGAGCAGAACATTTCCCAGGTCAATTCAAAATCCCGGATCTTATCCTTTTCCAAAGTTATTAACGGTACACCGGAAGACCCAAAGAAAAGCAGCCCTTTACTACCCACCTCATTGTCGTGGTTGACGATACAATAAAAAGGCTGGTTGAAGCGGATCATCCTTGCGGACTCCAGTTCTATGTGATCGATTTTGTGATACTCGGTCAGGAAAATAATCTGGTTCTTTTTAAGCGTATAAGGGATTTTATCAATGGTAATATTCATCCGTTCCCCCACATTCCAGATAGATGTCATATCAGTTGCTCTCACATCGGAGATCATCCCGGTGTTGGTGCTGTTAAGCTCCAGTACAGTTAGGCGCTCTTTGGTATTATTTACAAAAACCATGAACTTTTTCTGTAAAGATAGGAGCTTATGGCTAACCGGGGAAGACAAGATCAATCTATTTGGAGCGGGTAGCTACACCCGGTTCCAGGATCTGAATCCGGGTTAACTAATCTTTATGATGCCCTTAGATGGACTGGATCTGCCTGATCATCTGGTTAGTGAAGCCCCACTCGTTGTCTAACCAGGCCATTACCTTCACCAGGTCTCCATCAACTACCCGGGTCATTTCCAGGTCAACGGTTGCAGCAAAAGCACTGCCGATAATATCAGTGGATACAAGCGGTTCGTCGGTTACGGCAAGTACTTTTTCATATCTGGAAGTCTTTGACTCCTCCGTCAGAATGCTGTTGATCTCTTCCACTGAGGTAGCCCTTCCGGCAATGAAGGTGATGTCTGATATAGAGCCAACAGGTACGGGCACCCTTACTGCGATCCCGTCAAATTTTCCCGCATATTGCGGCAGCGCTTTTGTGGTTGCTATGGCGGCGCCTGTTGCAGCGGGAGCCAGGTTTATGCCTGCTGCTCTGCCCATGCGTGGCTCCCGTTTGGAGGGCGCATCAATAAGGGCCTGGGAGGCAGTATAGCCATGGGTAGTATTCAGGATGGCTTTTTTGATGCCAAGCCTGCGGCCTAATATCTCGATTATGGGACTGATGTTGTTGGTGGTACAGCTTGCGCAGGAGAAAACCGATACTTTGCCGTCCTCTGTATTTACTCCATGCACTACTGTTGGGGTATCCTTGGTAGGACCGGAAATCACCACAAATTTAGCCCCTGCTGCCAGGTGTTTTTCAGCAGCAGCCATGTTGGTAAAGATCCCGGTGCTTTCAATTACTATGTCTGCCTGCACCGCTGCCCAGGGCAGGCGCTCAATATCTTTTATGCTGGTATACTTTACAGGTTTTCCCTCTACCAGGATCATATCGCCTTCCACCTGCACTTCCTTCTGATATTTGCCGTAATTACTGTCATATTTAAGGAGGTAAGCGGCGTTTTCGATGCTCATCAGGTCATTCACGGCCACTACCTGGAGGTCCTGTGTTTCTAAGATGATCTTTAATGCTGCCCGTCCTATACGTCCAAATCCGTTAATTGCTATTTTTTTCATGATTATAAAGTTTAAGTCTGCGTTACTTTTAATTTATTAGGGTTCAAAATTATTTAGGTCTTCCAGCTCCTTTCGTAGGTCTGTAAGCTGCTGTTCCAGCTGCCGGATATGTTCATCCTTCGGTTCCAGGATGGTATCTATTTCAGCGGTGGTATATCTTGGTGTGATGTGCTGAGAGCAGTTCCAGTCATAAGCTTTAATGTGGAACAACATGATCCGCTCTGGCCTGAACTTATAGTCTTCGGGTTTCAGCTGATCAAAAAGAACCGGATTTTCATTGATCTCCACAATTTCCGCTTCGGCATATATTTTTAATCTTGCCCGCATAGGGTAGGATAGGAGGATCAGCGAGACCTTCGCATTTTTGCTGATGTTACCTACCGAAATGTACTGACGGTTACCGCTGAAATCAACAATACCAATGGTCGCCTCGTCAATCACTTTAATGAAGCCCCTGGGCCCTCCACGGTGCTGTATATAGGGAAAGTCATTTTCCCCATAGGAAGCCAGGTAGAAGCTGTCCATCTGGCTGATGAATTCCTTTTCGATCGGCGTTAGTCCGTCCACGTAACTCATATTTTCTACCCGCTGATAGGCAGTCCTGCTGCCCAGTCTTTTCTGGATCGCTTTAATGACGTCGGTAAAGGCGAGCTTTGAATAATTCATGGCAAGAGAATTAATTTCACACCACAAAGTTGCAGCAGAAACAATTGCCGGTGTTAGACAGTAATTCCCTGAGTGTTAACAATTCTTCCTTATTCTCCGGAAGAAAACATCAAAGCCCTTTTAATATGAATGCCCTCAAAAAGCTGGAAACTTTTTGAGGGCATTATATGCGCGCGATGCCTTTTAACTCCCCCGAAGCATCTGCTTCAGGGCCGGGCTTTTGCCTGGAATGGTTTTTAATTCGCATTTTTCAGTGTAAACTGGTAACTATCCTTTGCAGCCGGTATACCGCCGCCGGTGCTGATCTTCTTAGTCAGGGTAACCGGAGTGGTAACCGTCACATGAAATTTCCCGTTGCTGTCTTTGGTCACTTCCGCAGTGCCGCCTGATGGGCTGTCATACAATACCGCGCCGGTATTTACTGCAGTGCCGATCGTACAGTCAATGTTGATGATCTTGGTGCCTGGATTGCTTACCATTGCTTCGGTAGTGCCCAGTGTGTAGGTGCCTTCCCCCAGGTTGCTGTAAAAGGTAATGGTAACGGCGCTGCCGGAAAATGCACCGTAGTTGCCGCCATCGCCTGATGTACTGACAACAATGGCTGTAATAGTCTTGCCGTCATTGGTCTGGGAAGATTGTGAGGAGCCGCCTTTTACATAAGAGTAATCCCCTAGTTTCCAGGAGGCAGCATTGTCATTTGCCGGAGTTGGGTTATCGCCTTTGCCCCCGCAGGAAAACAGCATAGTGGCAGACAATGCCAGGATAAGAGCTGATAATTTTCTCATAGTGTTGGGTTAAGAAAATTTCTCTCCGCACTGCGAGAATGATGCCAATGTTGAGCTGGTTAAATATATTAAAAGAGACTGATTTTCAATAATTAAAGAAATAATGTTTTTTAACTATGTAAATATTTGAAATAGTAGATGTTATTCTTACTGAGTAAAATTTCTTAGATTTGGGTCTATCAATTCTTAATTAAAGAATGAACCGGCTTGCTGCAATATCTGAAAATATAGATGCATTATGGATCTTGTCCAGAAAGGATACTATCTTTTTAAATGATCTGCAACAGGAGTTCAGGCGCGATCTTCAGACCTTCATTGTTGGTGAAACATTATATATGAAGGATGGAAAGCTTGTAATTGGTAATAATTTATATAAAAGATGGCTTGAAAAAATACAAGCTCACGGATTCGATTACGAGATTGACTTTAAATAATGATTGCACAAAAAATAGAGCAGATCAATACCCTTAAAAGTCAGATATCTGAATTAACATCCAATAAAGATTGGGATGAGGCCTTTCTGGAAAAAGTAAAAATTGACTTCACATACAACTCCAACAAATTAGAAGGGAATACACTTACCTATGGACAAACTATCAAACTGCTCAAAGATTTTATAACTCCACAAAATGCTGCCCCCGGCGAACTTTTAGATTTAATAAATCATCAGAATATTTTAGATATTGTATTTAACAACTACAATTATGAAAGTTTATCAGAAGAAAGCATAAAAATTCTTCATAAAGAGCTAATGAAGAATATAGCACAATGGAATGACGATGGGCTCTATAGTCCGGGCCAATATAAAGCTTTTGAGAATATGACCGTTAGAAGTAACGGGAAAATTCATAAATATCTATTGCCTGCTGAGGTGCCGGACGCAATGAGAGCATTGATCCAGGATACTAATACCCAATTGGGGGGCGTAGATATACATGATATTGACAAACATCCCTTAACAATAGCAACGCGTTTCCATCTAAATTTTTTAAACAGCATACATCCGTTTAGTGATGGGAATGGCAGAATAGGAAGGCTTTTTACTAATCTAATCCTGCTGAAACAAGGTTTTCCACCCATTTTTATTACAAGTGTAGATAAGATTGAGTATCTAAAACGGTTTGAAAGATCTGATTCAGATATTGGCCTAATGCTTGACTTCCTGGCAGACAGGTTAATAGAGAGTTTGGAGATGAAGTTAGCATTTATCAGAAGCTGTCAATAAGCAATCCTCTGCAACAAAATCTCCTCACACCCAACCATCCGAAATTTTTACCCCCTCAAGTATCAGAAATAGAAAAAATGTGTACTTTGAGATTTGAATAAATTCACCGGTAGCGTCAACATTGGCCGTTGCGCCGGTTTTCAGGGGGAGGACAGCGGTTGTACGTTTGTCAATCAAAATCACAATAATCGGTTGCTTGCGAAATACTTCACATCATATAAGCGAGGAGCCGCTTGTAGAGCTTCAGCACATCGGGAATGGGGATGAACAGGCGTTCCGCCGCTTGTTCCAGTATTACAGCCCCCGGCTCAACCAGTTTGCCTATTCCATTGTGAAGATAAAGGAAGCAGCCACGGAAATAGTGGATGACGTATTTGTTAAGTTATGGAAACAAAGAGAAAAAGCGTCTTCCATTTCCAATATCCGCGTTTACCTCTATGTGGCGGTGAAAAACAGTTCCCTTAATTACCTCTCTTCCAAAGCCCACCGGCAGATCACAGAACCCTTCAATCATTTTGATATAGCGCTAAGCCGTGACCAGGCGCCGGACGAAAAAATGATCAGTGCCGAATTGCTGGGAAAGATCACCTCCGCGGTGGAATCCCTGCCACCCAGGTGCAAGATGATCTTTAAGCTGGTGCGTGAAGACGGCCTCCGCTACAAGGATGTGGCCGAGATCCTGAACCTCACTGTAAATACGGTAGATGCCCAGATGGTGATTGCCGTTAAACGTATTTCTGAAAAAGTGCAGGCCCATTTCACCGCTTTCCCCAAAAAGACGGTCAAAAAATAATTTATTGGCGCTTTAAGGTCATCTCTCCATTTCCCTGTCTTTATCATTAACCACGGTTCAATGCATAAAGAACGGATCACACAGCTAATTGCCAGAAAATTATCCCGGGAAGCATCTCCCGAAGAAATAAAGGAGCTGGATACCCTTTTAAAGGAGTATCCGGAAGATGCCTATTTGCTTTCCCTCTTAACAGATTACTGGCCTACTCCCATTCCGGCTATGGCTGATGAAGACGCAGCTTCCGAAGCACATTTCCGTCATATACTGGACGCCGCGGCCGGCGAAACACAGGAAGAGGCCGGGCCGGTATACAAAAGCCGGCCGCATTATATACGAGCCATCCTTACTACAGCCGCCGTTCTTGCAGGGGTGATCTTTTTCTCCTGGTTATACGTAAAACAGTTCCGCAGCCAACCGGTTGTACCCCTGGTTTCCCGTATAGAAACCATCGCCAAACCCGGCGCCAAATCAAGATTATTACTCCCGGATGGAAGCGTTGTATGGCTTAATTCAGGGAGCAGGATCAGCTATCCTGTCAATTTTACGGATTCCCTGCGGGAAGTGGAGCTGGAGGGAGAAGCCTATTTTGATGTAGCTAAAAATTCCGGGCATCCCTTTATCGTTCATACCCGCGACATTAATATAAAGGTGCTGGGCACCGCTTTCAATGTAAAGTGTTACCCGGAAGATAATAAAACAGAGGCCACCCTGATCAGGGGATTGGTGCAGGTATCAAAAACCGGCGGCAGTGATCAGGCAATACTGCTGCATCCGCATGAAAAAGTTGTAGTGAGTAGCGTTCCGGAGAGCGTTGCTGCAAATACAAGCCTCCCTTCCCGCCCCGCTGTTCCGGATAATATGATCGTGAAACAACTTAAAAAAAGCGCTGCAGATACCGCCATGGTAGAAACGGCCTGGGTGTACAATAAGCTTGTTTTTGACGGGGAGGATTTCCCGGAGATCGCAGCTGAAATGGAAAGATGGTACAACGTAAAAATAGTTATTCATGACCCGGCAGTAGCCAGGTATAGGTTTCACGCAAAATTCGAGAACGAAACTATCACAGAAGTACTGTCAGCCTTGCAGCTCTCGCTGCCTTTCACCTTTAAAATCAGCAACAATGAGGTAAACATCTACCAGTAACAGCAAAAAAAATCGGGAAATGCAGCAACATTCCCCGATAAGTCTAATGTTTCAGAAACCTCCGATCGGCAAAATCAACGGGTTTCTTTCTTCTTAAACCATAAATCTAAAGTTATGAAAAAAAACGTACCTCCCGCCAGGGGAGTTATGATGCCACGCCTGCTTAAATTCCTTCTATGTATGAAGCTTTCCTTGTTAATTATTTTCCTAACCGCTTCACAGGTCAATGCAGCAAAAGTTTTCAGCCAGACCATAACAGCCAGCTTTGAACAGGTTGAGCTGCGCACCATCCTGAATGTGATCGAGAAAAAGGCCAAAGTCAGGTTTATATATAATTACGACCTTAATCTGCTAACGAAAAAAGTAGATTTCTCCGTGAAGAATGCAAAGGTTTCCGATGCACTCAATAAATTATTGGAAAATTCCGGCCTGCGGTACCGGGATATGGGAAATAACCTGATCGTTATTTCACCGGGAAACGACGGGACAGCTGTAAGTCAGGCCCGGCTTACAGTTACCGGCTTGGTAACAGATGATCAGAACCTGCCGCTGCCCGGCGTAAGCATTAATGTAAAAGGCACGTCCCTGGGCGCTACTACTAATGCCGAAGGGCATTTCACTTTGAATGTTCCCTCTGCCAATGATACCTTATTATTTACCTACATCGGGTTTGCGCCACAAGAGCTGCCGCTGGCAGGTAAAACAACGCTCAATGTAAGGCTGGTGGCAACTTCCAGCAACCTCACAGAAATGGTGGTGGTGGGTTACGGCACGCAAAAGAAACGGGATGTTACCGGCGCCATTGCTTCTGTTCCCATGAAGGAGATCAGCGATATGCCTGTGTCGAACGTAGCCTCTGCCCTGCAGGGTAAAATAGCGGGCGTAGTGGTGCAGCAGAATTCCGGAAGTCCCGGCAGAACGCCTGCCATCAAAGTAAGGGGCTTTGGTTCTATCTCCGCAGGAACAAGCCCGTTGATAGTAGTGGATGGTAACATTGTTCCGGCATCTGTTTTCGGCTTGCTTGATGCAGAAGAAATTGACAAGATAGATGTGCTGAAAGATGCTTCTTCCGCAGCTATCTATGGCTCCCGTGGTTCCAACGGCGTGATCCTCGTAACAACTAAAAGAGGCCGCGTCGGCAAACCGCGGATGAACCTGAATGCATACACCGGGTTTCAGCAGGTGACTGAAAAGCTGGATGTGCTGAATTCACAACAGTATGCAGCATTTGCCAAAGATGCGGCAAACAACGCTTACCTGGACAATGTGCCCGGCGCGCAAATATCAGATCCTAACAGCGTAAGACCGTCCAATTACCTGCGTTACCGGTATCCCCGCGGAGATCTTTTTGACTGGTTTAACTTTGATGATCCGGCAAAAGTAGCCGCACTGCCTGATTACAAATACCAGGACCTTATTTTCCGTACAGCGCCTATCAGCAATTACCAGTTCTCTGTTATGGGCGGCTCTGAAAATGTGCAGTACACCGTAAGCGCAGGTTACCTCTCACAGGATGGCATTATCAAAAAGTCAGCCATGGACCGTTATACCCTGCGGGCAAACGTGGATATTAAAGCTGCGCCAAAGCTTACGATCGGGGTAAACATCAACCCATCCTATAAAGTAACACAGGAAGTAAGGTCAGACGGGCACTGGGCAGACAACGGTATTATCAATGCCGCGCTCAATACCATGCCTATGGCTCCTATCTATGCGGCAAACGGCAGCTATTCTTCTATGACGGCGCTGGCCGCTCCCTACAACCTGCCCGGCATCACCAACCCGGTTGCCAATATTACAGAATACAACAGTGAGTTTAATGAGCTGAACCTGTTGTCTAATGCATACGCGGAATACGCATTCCTTCCAAACCTGAAATACAGGATCTCCGGTAATGCCAATATTTACCAGAACAGGAGAAATGCTTTTACCACTTCAAAGATGCCGCTGAATCAGCTTTTGCCGCCTACAGCTGCAACAGGAAGCGCATTTTCAGAACAAGGGGTTAGCTGGCTGGTGAACCAGGTATTGACCTATAATGTATCCTTCCACGATGTGCACAACCTGGAAGTGCTGGCCGGTACGGAATCCAATAAGCTGCAATATCAGTCTTCCAACGCAGGTGGCGGCACCTTTGCCAACGATATTGTGCAAACGCTTAATGCCGCGGGGCAGCCAACATCCGTGACCTCCCAGAAATTAGCAAATGCTACGGTTTCCTACTTTGCCAGGGTAGATTATAACTATAAAGGCAAATACCTGTTAAAAGTATCAGTGCGCCGTGATGGTTCTTCTATGTTCGGGCCTGATAACAGGTTTGGCACTTTCCCGGCTGTTTCTGCCGGCTGGAGGGTAACAGAAGAACCCTTCATGAAAAACCTGCCGGTACTGTCAGAGCTGAAGCTGCGCGTCAGCTATGGCCTTTCCGGGAACAATTCATTTGGCAACAATAACTTTTATCCCTATGCAGCAGGCGTAGGCTCTACCAACTATAGCTTTTACAACAACGTGGTTACCGGCCTTGCTGTTAGCTCGCTGGGTAATCCCGGCCTTAGCTGGGAACGTAACCAGCAGCTGGATCTGGGTGTGGACATAGGCCTGTTGCAAAACAGGATCTCTGTTTCTGTTGATTATTACGACCGTACCACCAAAGACCTGTTATTGTCTGTAAATGTGCCCACGCTCACCGGGTTTAGTACTGCGTTCAAGAACATTGGAAAGATGAGTAACAAAGGTTTCGAGTTTGGTGTAAGCAGTTATAATCTTACCGGGGCCTTCACCTGGAATACAAGCGCCAACCTTTCTTTCAACCGGAACAAAGTACTGGCGCTGGGACCCACCGGTGACCGCATCCTGAGCGGCAGCGGTGTGGGAGAAACAAATGTTACGATGATAGGGGAGCCTATAGGCAGCTTTTTCGGATACAAACAGCTGGGCATATTTAAGGATGCTGCTGACCTGCATACTAATCCGCATGATAACACTACACGGCCGGGTGATGTGAAATATGAAGATGTAAGCGGAGATGGCATCCTGGATGCCAGGGACCGGACCATCATTGGTAATAACCAGCCTGATTTCATTTATGGCATGACCAACACCTTCTCCTATAAGAATATTGATCTCAGTATTGCTATACAGGGCACGCAGGGAGGTCAGATCCTGAACCTGAGCCGCCGTTTTTTTGATAACCTGGAAGGCGGAGGCAACAACCTGACCCTGGCGCTGGACCGCTGGCGTTCCCCGGAAGATCCCGGTAATGGCAAAGTGCCAAGAGCCAATGCGCGCACAACCGGTAATAACAATGCCGTTTCTTCCCGCTGGGTAGAAGATGGCTCTTACCTGCGCATTCAGAATGTAAGCCTGGGTTACAGGTTGCCAAAGTCTGTTATAGACCGTCTTAAGCTGCAACAGGTACGGATATACGCTTCCGTACAGAACCTTTATACCTGGACAAAATACCTGAATTACAACCCGGAAGTAAGTAATTATGAAGGGCCGCTTACAGGTGGCGTTGATTACGGCAGTTATCCATTGGCAAGAACAGTGACTTTTGGGATCAACATCGGGTTTTAGTGTTCAGGTTAAACTATAAAATTGACATCTCATGAAATTCAATCATCACACTATATTACTGGTTCTTTTGTTGTCGTCCTGTGGCAAAGGTTTTATAGACCTGAAGCCGGTATCTTCCGTCACTACTGATAATTTCTACCAAACAGCGGAAGATTTTACAAACGCCGTCAACGGCGCTTATAACGCACTCAGAACAGGCGGCACTTATGGCGCTGACAGTTACATTTTTGGAGAGGTGAGGTCCGATAACTCCACACCGGTAGCTTCCGGTTCCGTAACGGACCAGGACGAGTTTGACCGTTTCTATATCCGTACCACCAACCCGTTCATCAATAACCGCTGGAGCAACAGCTACACGGCAATAGGCCGCTGCAACGCCATTCTGGGCCGTATTGACCCTATTACAATGGACAATGCGCTGAAAGCCCGGTATATCGGGGAAGCCAAGTTCCTCCGCGCCCTCTTTTATTTTAACCTGGTGCGCACGTTTGGAGATGTGCCGCTGGTATTAAAAGAGATCATTAACCCGGATGAAGGTTATGAATATGGCAGGAACCCGAAGGCCGATGTATATGCACAAATAGAAAAAGACCTTACAGAAGCTGCAGAGGCGCTGCCAGCTTCCTATACCGGTGCAGATGCCGGCCGGGCTACACAGGGCGCTGCCAAAGCTATGCTGGGCCGCGTATTGCTAACGCAAAAGAAATATGCTCCGGCAGCCGTGCAGCTGAAGGCTGTAATTGACCTGGGCCAGTATATGCTGGTGCCGGTGTATGCAGATTTCTTCAAAGTGAACAACAAGAACAATAAAGAAGCCATCTTTGATGTGCAATATAAATCCGGTGGCATAGGACAGGGAAATCCCTGGCCCAATTCATTTGCACCGCAGAATTCAGGGAACGCAGTTATCCAGTTTGGCGGCGGCGGAAATAATGTACCTACAGACGACCTGGTAAATGACTATGAAGCAGGTGATCAGCGACAAGCGGCAACCATAGCCACTTCCTACGTGAATGCCAGTGGCGCTACCATTCCGGGCAACTTCGTTAAAAAGTATTATGATGTTCCAACTGTTATAAATGATAATGGAAATAATATCCCCATCATCCGTTATGCAGATGTGATCCTGATGTATGCAGAATGTTTGAACGAAGCAGGATACGTTGCAGGCGGAGAAGCATTTACTTATCTTAATGCGGTGCGCAGCCGTGCCGGGCTCAATGATCTTACCGCCACTGAAGTGCCCAGCCAGGCAGCGTTCCGGCTGGCAATGGAACATGAAAGAAGAGTGGAGTTTGCCTTTGAGAACCTGCGCTGGTATGATCTTGTAAGAACGGATCGCGCCATGACCGTGATCAATGGAAAAGCAGCCCAGATCAACCCGGTAAATCCTGTTACCCCGCAGAACCAGGTATTCCCGATCCCACAAAGCCAGATAGATATTAATAGCTCAAAGATCACGCAGAACGAAGGTTCTAACTAAAAAAATTTACGTCATTGCGGGGAGCAAAGTAAAGCCAGTGTGTGTGGGGCGACGAAGCAATCTTCCGGCTCCTCGCAATAACGTGATTGATTGGTATATGAAAGCGGATAAGCATTAAATAAAATATTAACGGATGAAAATAGCAGGGTGTATCTTTTGCCTGGCATTGTTATTAGCTACCGACAGTTACGCACAAAATTTTGATACCTCAAAGCTTAATGGCAGCCACGATCTCCGGTTGCCGTCCTGGGGGCCTTATTCCAAGCGGTATGCAGGCATTTCCCATATTCCGGATCTTACCTCCGGTATGCGCTTTGATTTTTCTGTGCTGCCAGGTTATTACCGAAATAAGCTCCTGGTGCCAAACGTGCGGTTTGAATCTTCCTATTTTCCCTGGAATGTGAAAAATGATCTGAGCGCCATTACCTACCGGTATGAGCTTGAATGGAAAGACCAGGTATATACCGATGTTACCTATACGTTGATCGATACATCTGCTGTATTGGTATCTATGCATTGTGTTAACAATACCGCTCTTCCGCAGAACCTTTCCCTGAACCTGGTAGCATCTATGGAATATCCCGAAAACTACGGGATGCAAACGTTAAAATATGGCGATGGCACGTTATGGTATAATGCAGTGAGCTACCGTTCCATCTCATATGTTATTAAGCGGCCCAATACTGATCTTGTTTATGACGGATGGATGCGGGGAGAAGTGCGCAGCTCCCGGCTTATAAACGGCCGTGGCATTGATGGTGGATTTGGCCGGCAGCCGGGCGATAAAATTGAGTACGATGTAAAGGCCATTAATAAGGGCAGGCTGCTTTTTATTTATACCATGAAGAACGGAAAGGAGTCCGCCGTGCAGCTCTCAGGGCTGGTTAACCAAAAAGTTATTTTCAAAGCAAGTGATACGCTTGCTGTGCTGGACGTTCCGTTTGAAACAACGGGCAGCAATAAACGTAGTTTAACCCTTACCTCACTTGGCGGTGGCGATATACTGTTGAATGGTTTCGTTATCACCACGGAGTTATCCCGCGAGCCTTTTACAATTGTTCCGGCGCCAATGCTTAAAACGCCTGTGACTGAAGAAGACCTTGCGGCACGCAGCCTGCTGCTCAAATACCAGGATGTACCATTGTATTACGGCATCAGCTGGGATACGGAGCCTTTTAAGATCCGCAGTATCCGGAATGATGAGCTGGATATTTTTCTCCGGGATGAAACGCATAACCATGTGGCCAAAGTGCTGAATGGAAATATGAAAGGTGATTATGCCAATGTTTTTATAAGGCCGGTACAACTGGAACCATTTTCCTCGCAAACATGTACCGCGCTGCTTAGCTGCGGCACCCATGATGCTGTGCTGGCAGCATTGAAAAATAGTACCTCATTAAAAACACATTTTGCCGCGCAGCTGAAAGATACTATACCCGAAGAAAAGGGAATACTGCCGGAGGGCCGGCAATACCTGTTCAGTCATAAGATGCTGAAAAGTACCTTGCTTTCAAATGTGGTATATCCTGTTTATACGCAAGATCAGTACATCAGGCATTTTACACCCGGCAAATGGTGGAACAGCCTGTATACCTGGGATCTTGGTTTTGTTGCATTGGGTCTTTCAACGATCAATCCGGCACTTACGGCTGAATGTATCAATACCTATGTAACACCGCCGGGAAGCCAGTCTGCCTTCGTTCATCACGGTTCACCGCTGCCTGTTCAGGTCTATGCATTCCTTGAGCTGTGGAATAAAACACAATCCCGGGAATTGCTCAGCTATTTTTATCCCCGGCTTAAACAATATTATGAATTCCTGGCAGGGCGTTATGGAAGCTCTTCCACCAATGTGCTGTCATCAGGTCTGCTGAAAACCTGGGATTATTTTTATAATTCAGGAGGCTGGGATGATTATCCGCCACAGGCAGGCGTTCATAGTCAGCATTTGGAAAAACAGGTAACACCGGTAGTAACCACGGCGCATATCATCCGTGTAGCCAAGATCCTGCGAATGGCCGCCAGGGCGCTCAACAAGCCCTCCGATCTCAAAGCATATGACAAGGACATCAGCCGGTTTACCGCCGCCCTGCAAAACAATGCATGGGATGCAAAGAGCGGATACTATTCATATGTAGTGCACGACAGCGCAGGCCATGCCGCCGGCTTTTACAACGATCCTGTTTCCGGCGTTAATTTCAATATGGGCCTGGATGGCGCTTATCCGCTGATATCCGGGATGTGTACAGCCCCTCAGCAGGAAATTTTAACAGACAAGATCTTTTCGCCCAAACATATGTGGAGCCCTTCCGGTATTACCGTTGTAGACCAGTCAGCTCCTTACTATCGTATAGACGGTTACTGGAACGGAGCCGTATGGATGCCGCATCAGTGGTTTATCTGGAAAAGCATGCTGGACATGGATAGAACTGATCTTGCTTACCAGATAGCATCAAAGGGCCTGGATGTTTATAAAAGAGAAACGTATGCCTCTTATTATACCTTTGAACACTTCCTGGCGGCATCAGGCAGGGGCGCAGGCTGGCACCAGTTCTCCGGTTTGTCTACACCCGTGCTGTGCTGGTTTGATGCATACTATAAAACAGGAACTATAACACCGGGGTTTGAGATCTGGATCAACAGGCAGTCATTTAATAATGAGCATACATCGTATAAAGCGGATATTTCTTTTGATCAGGCTACCTTGCCGCATAAACGCGCAATGCTGGCAGTAATGGATCCGGCATTTGATTACGAGGCGCAGTTCATTGGAAAACCAGTTATGCTCAAACGTTTACAGAAAGGAGTGCTCCAGCTCACGCTTCCCGCTACTAATGAAACAGGTACGCTGACTATTTCGCCGGTTGACCATCGTAAATAATTATTCGCAAGCTCATTTCGTTACAGTAAACTCAAAATCACACTTACCTACCATGCCATGATCGCTGATACCCTCCACTATACCATAAAAAGCAGCATTGATATCGGAGGAAAAGAACTCCAGGTTGGCATTCCCGTTTTCATCCGTTATAATATCGGGCGCCCATAGCAGGGTATTCCGGTAATCGGGCAGGGGATCGGGTTCTTTATCATAATTGGGCTGGTAAAATTCTTTTTCGGGATAATAACCTTTTGCTCTGGCCAGTCCGAACATTTTTAACAGCTCTTCCTCCGTGTATTTGGGATAATGATAAACAATTTGTTTAGTGTTAGTGGAGTTGAATGAGAAGGGGTGTGAGGTGGGTGGGGCAGGGCCGGTCCATACAATGTAGGTCTGCCCTTCAACGGGCCGCTCATCGCCATCCCCTGCAGGGCAGTTTAACCATCCCCCGTGAGTCTTGTCAGTAAGCTGCTGGTACTTCGCCAGGCTGTCCAGGTGGCCTGTATATTTGTCGCGGAATACGGCCGTTGTTTTTCCCTGTATTTCCACGGCTTTCAGCTTAATACTTCCACGGGTGAGTATTAAAAGATCTGCTTCGTTTATTTGCTCATTGGTGGTGGAGGATGTTCCTTCCAAAGGATAGCTTATTTTTTGCCAGGGCTTTATTTTATGAATGGATTCAAAAGGGTTAAATACCTTCAATTCAAAATCCCGCTGTTCACCGTAATGCTTAATGTAAATGTTCCCTGATAATTTTAAGTTTTCCGGCGAAAGCCAGAACCATCCCCGGCTATCCAATGTTGTCAGCTGACTGTGTTGCTGTGCTGCATCAAAGAACATCACAGCCTGTTGGGTAGATCTTGTTTGCTTCCGGAGCGCAACCAGCTGGCCCCGGATACTGTCAGATAATACGGGGCTTCCCATTTTTTTCAGCTCCTCCTCACTCCAGGAATAGGAGCGCCAGCCCTGTGTTAGCAGCAATAGGTCCAGGGCTTGTTCCCGGTTTGTTTTAGTGGTATCGAAGTAATAACCGGGATTGTAAATATTACCTTTTAGCTGGGTGGATAGCAGGTAATGTGTTTGTATATCGTTTGGATCCATTGGCCGGTGATAGATCCGGTCGTACCCGGCTGCCCCTAATTGGGCAATAACCGGTTTGCCTTGTTCATCCGCGGTATGTATCTGCAGCAGGATCTTCGTTTTTGTGCCATAGCTTTTTTGAGAAAGTTTTGCTGTAACAGATAAACGGTTATCCGGTTTTATATAAAGCAGCCGTTCCGCTACAGGTACCGGGCGATGGTCAAAAAGCGTTGCTTCGGCTACACCGCTTGTCACATCCTGCAAAGGCAGTTTAAGATCCAGGCTGTCTTTTATTGTTGCTGAGGCCATCAGCTGGGTCAGGCCCCTTGTCTGCAACCTGAAATAGAAAAGCTGTTTTTCAAGTCCCTGGTTATAGATCCGGAAGCTGATGCTGTCTTTACTATTGCTCAACAGCCGGAAGCTCATTCCCTGCTTCCTGGTTTCGGGTAATGGGTAACGCGTGTTAGCAAAGGGTGTATCCAGGCCTACGTAATAAGTGCTGCCGGATTGCGGCAATAGCAGGAAGCTGCCCATACCTGCGTGGGTACTCTTAAAATATCCGATGGCCTTATCACCATCAAACAAAGTTCCGGAAACCGCGCAGGGCAGGCCGTTTTCAGCTACTGCCTTAAAAGCAATACGGTTGGTTACGCCTGATAACAGGAAGCCACCTTCGGGCAGAAGGCTAAACTGTATTTTTTTTTGCAGGCTATCAGTGGGGGGCGCTGCTGGTTTTTTCCGTAGCAGCTCCGCCACATTCTGCACAATTCTTATTCTCCGCGCCCCCTGGAAGGATGCGGCATCCGCGCTCAGGGAATGAGCGGAATAGGCGCATAACCAATAATTCCCGTCTGGCAGTGCATTGTCCAGGTAAATATGCCCGCTGGCAATGCCTTTTTCAATAGGGTATGTTTCCTCCCACACAACACTGTCTGTTCTTTCATGAACCAGCTGGATGTAAAGGGTTTGGTCAATGGCAGAGAGCAGCTGATGCCGGGCGTCCACCGCATAGGCCTTGAACCAAAGGTCCTCCATCGATTCATAGATATCCTTACTGGTACGTATATACAGGGAGGTACGGGGTGCAGCGTTGGAATAGGTTTCCAGGCTACGGGCCAGAGAGTCCAGTTTGTGTTTTGGTGTCTGGGCGTTGGCTGGGAAAAAGCTAAGAAGCGGAATAAGTATGATTAGATAGCGCATTACGGGAACATGGAATTGCATATAATTCCAAGATACGCAAGAAGGGAGTTTTCTGCAACGATGCTCCCCGTTAAGAAGCAGCTCCTGGTTATGTTTAAATGCTACGTACCTGCCGGGCAATTCTCTGAAATCTAATGGTTTATATTGCTTAAAAGTGGGCTGTTCCTGTAAGTAACCCTGCTGGCCCAAAATGTCATCTCGTAATTCCTTGTAAATTAGTTATTTACGTAAGCTGATTTCAGCGGGTATACACGTTAGTTTAAACTGCGTCAGCTCAAATGTCACATTTGTCAGCGGACAAAACTTGTACTTTCAAAGTATAATCCTGTAAATTTAAAAGATGAGAAACCGTCTCCTTCAGCGGATCATGTTTTCCGCTGTCACCCGGATATTACTGGGTATTGCCCTTTTATTCACGAACCCACTATCTGTAACGTTCCGGTACCTCATTGTAATTATCTTTCTACTACCGGTGATCAGGTATATCTTCCATGTGTTGCAACACACGGAAATGGATACCTTTTTCACTGGCTATCCTCAGCTGGGACTGGTGCTCCCTTTTTTCATCGCCACGGGCATAGCCGTGCTCTACGTGCTTGTATTGGCGCACATACTCCAGATCTATACAACCTCTTATTTCTGGTGGATACTCATGATCATAATACCGGTAATATGCTGGTATCTGTTGTTTGGCAAAAAAACACCCCCGGCAGAAGTACACCAACATAACATGCGGGCATTACTGCGGACACTAGCCTTTTACATCATCCCTTTTTTCTTTGCTGTAAACTACGCTTTCGACTTCTCTGTTCCCAGGCATATGAAATATTATATTACCCGTACGGATCATACAACAATTGCCATCAACGATCCCGACGTCAGTGAAATTGATGTGTATTATTTTTACCTGCTGCCTGCTGATAGTATGACCGGACCAACCCACTGGCAAACAGTCAGTGAAAATGCCAGACCGTTACGTCGCAGTGTCCCTTATTGGTTATACAAACGTTTCAACGAAGGGGACTATTTAAATGAAGAAGAACACCGCGGCTTGTTTGGAATTAAATGGGTTAGCTACCGTTAATTTATATCATGGCTCTAAAGATGCCATTGCATTAATTTTTCCCGCCAGTTTAAATTTAAATATATATCATGAAATCAATACCCTTAGTTCTCATCTTCCTGTCTCAAAGCATCGCTTTTGCACAAACGCCAGCGGAACAATCCAATAAATATCTTGGTGAACGGCCACCTGGTATGAAGCCGGTTAAATTCGCTCCCGGTGTTGTATCATTGGATAATCAATATGAATTCGGTTCGGTATTTTCAATCAATGGCACTGAATTTTATTACGCTGTTAATGCAGGCAGCAAGGCCGAAGTCAGATTCATGAAACTAACAAGGGAGGGATGGACAAAACCAGTGACGATACTCTCCGGTCAGACATTCAGTTACAACGACCCGATGTTGTCTCCCGATGAAAGCAAGCTGTTTTTTATATCTGATAAACCGCTGGATGGATCAGGAAAAAAGAAAGACTATGACATTTGGTATGTAGAGAAAAATGGAGATCACTGGTCAGCACCTATCAACGCGGGCGCAGCGATTAATTCCGGCAAAAATGAATACTATGTCTCTTTCTCAAAGAACGGAACAATGTATTTTTCGTCCAATCGAATGGCTAAGGATGAAAAAACAGACAACTTTGATATCTATGCCTCAGCCGCAGGACCAGGAGGGTTTCAGCAACCGTTGCCTTTAGAAACCACGATCAATACAAAGGAATACGAAGCTGATGTTTTTGTGGCCAGAGATGGATCTTACCTTATCTTCTGTGGAACACATCCCGATGGATATGGTGCAGGCGATCTGTATATAAGTTTTAAAAAACAGGATGGTACGTGGACAAAAGCAAAGAACATGGGAGAAAAGATCAATACTCCAGGTCATGAATTATGCCCCTTTGTTACGGCGGATGGAAAATATTTCTTTTATACCAGCAACCGGGATATTTACTGGGTAGATGCTGGAATAATAAATGACTTAAGGTAGCCGGAGGCGGTGTAATGCTTAGGTTTTAGTTACTATTTCGTGACCATACCCTGGCGGATGTGTATGTCGATTATATATTTGGTGATTGGCTTCAGCCAGCGCCCATAGATAACAGGATGCTCCCCATACCATGTATAGAATTCAATTTTGTTATCAATTTTAGAATACCAGACCTTCCCTATGGCCTGGTAGGTGATCGTGTCCGGTGTAGTTATTTTCCTGAAGTTTTTCAGCTTCGTCATGTCCAATGCTATGATCCTCACATTCGGTATTTTCTGATCACAAGCTATGGGCTTGTAGTGATCTTCACTCCAATACATACAGCCGCCCGGCCTTGTATATATATGTATCAATAACCACGCGCCACCTGTTGCCAATACCAGTGACAACACAACGGTGGCTGCCAGCCTTTTCCTGGATCTCCCCTTTTTTACTTGTTTCCCAGCTTTCTCTGTCTTAGTATCCACATCTTCTCCCAGTAACCGCATCGGATTTTCCGGATTTTCCGGAATTCCGGTCTGTATATCAGACTCGTTTGCCGGGGTATTTACTACTGTTTCCGGTTCGCCTGCTACTGGGCCGGTATCACTTAACGGCGGATTTTCATTCGCGCCGTCAGGATACTTTTTCCCTAGCTCCCAAGGCCTGTGGGGAAAGTCAATTAACCAGGCGAGGAGCTCGATATTCTTCGGATCTGTCTTTTCAGACTTCTTTTTCAGATAGTTCACTAGTGGTCTGAACTTATCCGTGCCGCAATGTTGAATGATCATCGGGCACTTTTTCGATTCATCCAGGTCTCCACAGAACTCCCTAATGATCATTTCATCTAGCCTGTTTACACCCTTTTTACATCTCACTACACATTCTTCTTTGAGTTTCGCGGGTGTCAGGTACTTCAGGCCGTGGGGGAGCTCATTATCTACTTTCTTTCGCTCATAGGCTTGCAAAACCAGTTCTTCGTAGTCCTTAAAAAATGTCGCCATAAACGGAATTATAAGACTGAATAATAGGAATAGAGCCGGTATTACCGGAATTACCCGTGGAATATCAGGAATCCACGGAATTATTGGAATTGTTTGTAAATCAACCTGTTAACCCGTTCTATCTTCGTTTCGCAATCAGGTAATGCCTCTATAGCTAAGGGGCTCTCTGTACAGAACCTGTTCACCTCGGGCAAAGAAAGCGGAAGCCGGTTACCGGCTTGGGAAGCGATGATCAGCTTCCGTGATCCACGCCCACAACACTTCCCAAAAAAAGTAAGAAGCGCTTCTTCACTCGCGTAAAACTCCGCTGCCGGCAGCCCCGGCAACCGGCAGCTGCTTTCCTAATTCTTAAAAATTAAAACAATGATTCCGATTATATTAAGTTTTTTCCTGGCATTCTTATGCCCCAACCATTCCAATAATGGCAATAACCATAACAATGGTGGTCAGGTCACTACTTTGGATGATACCGGCGGCGAAACCGGAACAATCCCTCCAAGGAAACCAAACCCTTAATGTAAACTCCCGTGGGGCAAGAAAGATCTTGCCCCACTTTTTTTAATGCCGATCAATATTACTTCGCCAAAATTTGAAAATTTGATACTTTTAAGATAAATAACCATCAGTGCGACCCCTATACATTATCCTATTAATGCTGTTTGCCGGTTTGCTGGCCTGTAAATCAAAGCAGGATACCCTGCAACCGGTTTCCGCACCAACGCTGGAAAAAGGGGAGTCGTTCTTCAATAAGAATAATGACTCAGCCTTTTATTACTTTAATCTTTTCGCAACAAGTGCTACAGACAGTCTTGAAATTGCAATGGCCTACACTTATATGGGAATTATCCAGGCATATGAAGGGGACCATTATGGAGGGCAGGAAAGTCTTTTAAAATCCCTCAGTTATCTTCATGAACACAGCAGCAAAGATCAGGAGTGCCTGAGCTCAGACTATCATGAGCTGGGCAATATCTGTCTTAACCTCAAAAACTATGAAGCAGCCATCGATTACTATCGTAAAGCGCTCAAATATATAAAAGATCCAGGCGACAAGGCCATTGCTTTAAATAGTATAGCCCTGACCTATCAAAAGAAAGGAGACTATGATCAGGCTATTGATCTATACAGATCTCTACTGGTAAAAAGTAAAGAAACGAAAAAAGAATATGCCCGGACACTTTCCAACTATGCAAGAACAAAATGGCTTAAAGACTCCAGTTATCATGCTGCACCTGAACTAAAATATGCGTTGCAGATCCGTAGAGATTCAAATGACAGCAGGGGGCTCAATGCCAGCTACGCGCATCTGTCGGATTATTATTCAACCTCAATGCCTGATTCAGCGCTTTATTATGCTGAGAAACGGTACGGGATCGCCAGGCAAATTAACAGTCCTGATGACGAAGCAGAAGCACTTTCAAAACTTATTACACTCAGCCCTCCCAAATTGTTGAAACCTTATTTTATTCGTTACCAATATCTGACAGATAGTCTTCAAACGGCAAAGAATGCAGCCAAGAACCAATTTGCATTGATCCGGTATGAAGCTGCGAAGAACAAGGCCGACAATCTTCAGCTGCAAAAGGATAATGCACAAAAAGAAAACCAACTGATTGTGCAATGGTTCATGTTGGTGCTTACTATCCTGATCTTTACTTCCATTGGCATTTTCATTATTCAACGGCATCGGCGGCGGCGGCAGCAGATAGAGATCGCATCCCGGCAGGCGATACAGGAACATCAACTTAAGACCTCCCAAAAGGTGCATGATGGGGTAGCGAATGGCCTATACCGTATCATGACAGAGCTTGAGTATAAAGAACCTATTGACAAAGAAGAACTGATCGATAAGATCGAGATATTGTATGAGCGGTCACGTGATATCTCGTATGAACAACCCACGATCTCAAGGCTTTCTTTTCATGAAAAAATTAAAGATCTGTTGAGCTCCTTCGGGTCTGATCATACCAGGGTCCTGATCATCGGAAATGATCCCACTTTCTGGAACCATACCCATGCACAGGTGCAGATTGAAATTGAACATATCCTGGAGGAATTGATGATCAACATGAAAAAGCACAGCCAGGGACATTCTGTAGCGATCAAGTTCGAACATCAAAACGGTCAGCTCCACATACACTACACCGACGATGGCATTGGCCTTCCACCGCAATTTAAGTATGGAAATGGATTGCGGAATACGGAAAACCGTATTAAAAGAATTGGCGGCCGGTATACATTTGAACATCCCGCTAAGGGATTAAAGATGCACATTTCCTTCCCAATAGCTCAATCATCATGATTACAAAGGTACTGATAGCCGAAGATCACGAAAGTGCTAATATTTCCTTACAGAAAACGCTGGAAGACCTGGCCATCGTTGATACAGCGCACGCTTATTATTGCGATGATGCCCTCAACAAGGTGTCCATAGCGCTGAAGGCCGGCAGCTCATTCGATCTGCTTATTACCGATCTGTATTTTGAGCCGGATGCCCGGGAACAGACCCTCTCCGGTGGAATGGAGCTAATTACTGCCGCCAGGAAAATACAGCCCGGCCTGAAGATCCTCGTTTTTTCGGCAGAAAGCAGACCCGCCATCATTGACCAGCTCTACAGCCAGCTTGATATCGATGGCTTTGTACGTAAAGCCAGGAATGACGCCAGAGAGCTTAAGGAGGCGATCAGTGAAATCACCCGGCATCGCCGCTATTTTCCCCGGCATATCATGCAGCTGATCGAGAAGAGGAATGTTTACGCCTTTTCGGAATTTGATATCAGGATTATTACATTGCTTGCGCAGGGAATGCTGCAGAAAGACATACCTGCGCACCTTCAACAAAATGGAATAAAGCCGTCTGGCTTAAGCAGTATAGAAAAAAGGCTCAATCAAATGAAAGACGCACTTGGCTTTTCCAAGAATGAGCAACTGGTAGCTTATTGCAAGGATCTGGGCGCCATATAATTTCTTCAAAAAATCACCCATTACGGTTTCCCATAAAAAAAGTACTTTTTTGAAATATACTTTTGGTTCATAAAAAAACATCACTATGAAACAAAAGTATTATGTAAACGATCATGCGCAACCCAATGGCGATCATGAGATACACGTTACAAGCTGTTGCCAGCCCTGCCACACGAGATAGGCAGGAATACCATTCCTTTTGTTAATCCCTTTTATTTGAATCGACCGGCCATGAAATTCCTATACGCCTGGCTGCTTACAAGCTACGTTAACTGCAATCAGATCACAGTATATGTATGTGACAGCAAAAGCGCCACAAAGTACCATTACAGATCGAATTGCCGCGGCCTAAGCAATTGTAAGCATCGGATCATCAGCATGCCGCTTGAAAAAGCGATGAAAGACAGAACCCTTTGTAAATGGGAGCAGTAAATAACTGCAACAAGAATTACATTTCAATAAGCGCTTACCTGTGTTATTATGAATACTCCAAATGATCTACCGTACAAGTATTTACAATTTAAGGAACACGGATCTTACCGCAGGTATATTCAGAAGGATATCCCCAAGCAATCTCCTCCTGATTCCCCTCCGGAAAATACTCCCCTGAACGTTCAGTCTCACGGTAGTTATGGTGCACTTTTATTTCACCCTAACTGGAAGGCTAAACGAAAAGAAATACTGAGCCGCGACATGAATTGTTGTGTGCATTGTAAAGGGAATAAGGATCTGCAGGTACATCACCGGCAATACCACTTCTTGGCAAGTCAACAAAAATTCCGCCTTCCCTGGGAATACCCGGACCATTTACTTATTACTCTTTGCGAATCCTGTCATAACAAGGGACATAATAAATACAAAGTACCAACAATCACCATTTAAAAAATATGTATGGGCTTATTTGATATTTTCAACCGGCAACGCCAAAATGGGCATGATCACGTTATGGCTGTTGAAACCGCCATGCCCGATATTCCGGAAGCCACTTTTATAGAAAAGGAAAAACCGGAACAGCCGGAAGAAAAGGTTATTCCGGCCTTCAATGGCGGAATACATCTTCTGTATGATTTTCTTGACAAGAATTATGAATCCAAAGGGTATAACGACGCGTTGATGAATCCTGATACTACCCATCTGGATCAAAATGTGATCGCTTTAAAAAATGACCTGGAGAGATCTATCCGAAAAGTAAAAACGTTTTACGAAGACTTTATCAGGCAGATCAATTTCCACATAACCAGCAGAAGCAGAAGTGGAATGATAGATACCGTGGAGGAACTCACCGTCAAGAAAGAAACTGCCGAAAGTCATATTAAACAAGTCATAGAAATTGAAGAGCAGGCAAAACTTAACGAGGGCGTGGGGCATGGCATCATTATCAGCTATAGCCGGGGATTCAGGAATGGCCTTGCTGCAATTTCCGGTCACATCATCCTGAATAAGAACTTTTAAAATCGGGTATTATGAAACATCTATGGATCCGTTTCGGCTGCTTCATGACCGGGTACAACTACAATATTTTAAGAAACTGTAGTGAAGCTGCCTTTAAATCAGTGAAAAAATACACGGCAGCTATGCTGATCGTTTGCATTCTTTGGTTTTTTATCGGTTTTACCTTTGCGCAGCGTTACCTGACACTCAGCCTGCCGGGTTGTATGCTGGCAGGTATACTCGCAACAGTGATCATTGTGCAGGTTGAAAAGCAGATCGTCTTATCCATTAATCCAAGCCGGCTGCTGCTTATATTCAGAGGCTGTTTGGCTGTAATGATGTCTGTTTTAGGGGCGGTGATCATCGATCAGATATTGTTTGAGAAGGATATTGAGATCGAAAAGATATCTTACGTCTCAGAGAAAGTAGATATGATATTGCCCTCGAAAACGGAAGAATTAAGAAAGCAGATTGCTGCGCTGGACACGACAATAGAGAGAAAGGAAGAGGAGAGGAGAAAGTATATGGATGATATCAGCAAACATCCCAATCAAACAATCCTGAATACTCAGACACAGTCAAGGATGGTGCCTGTTCCGGGCAAAACATCTTCAGGCCAGGATACGATTATTTTTAAAAGAGAAAATACTTCTATTACTGCAACTAGTACAGTTCCAAATCCTAAAACGGCATTCATACCATCCCTCGATTCTACCATCGGTGCTATGCGGCAACAAAAGATCCTGGAGGAAAATGAATTGCGCGACATAAAACCAACGCTTGAAAGGAAAATGGAAGCAAGTACTGGATTTCTGGACGAGTTAAAAGTTATGGTACGATTGATATCGGCCTCCAATGTTGCATTGAGTTTCTGGTTCCTTTGGATCCTGTTTTTCCTTTTTATAGAAATGCTGGTATTGTTCAGTAAGATGGGCGACCGGTCTAATGATTACGAGAAGGCTGTATTGCACCATATGAACTTACAGATCCGGCGATTGAATGCCCTTGAAAAAGGATTTGACTAAGAGCAAGGACGGATCCGTAGCGTAATCTATCTCCCATAACAAATTCTAATAAAATCAATCCCGAAAAAATTTAACATGGATTTTAAAGACGAAATTAAACTCTTTGGCGACAAGGTCGAAAAACTTAAAAGCCAGATTCAAACAGAAGAAGCTACTAAAAATGCTTTTATCATGCCTTTCATTAAAGCCCTGGGTTACGATGTATTTGACCCGTTTGAGGTAATGCCGGAATTCATTGCGGATATTGGGATCAAGAAAGGCGAAAAAGTAGACTATGCGGTCCTGAAAGAAGGCCAGCCTGCCATACTGATCGAATGTAAGCATTGGGGAGAAAGCCTGGATCCGCACAACTCCCAGCTTTTCCGGTACTTTCATACTACAGCCGCTAAGTTCGGCCTGTTATCAAATGGAATAATTTACCGGTTTTACACAGATCTTGTTGAACCGAATAAAATGGATGAAAAGCCATTCTTTGAATTTAATGTTACGGATATAAAAGACAACCAGATCGAAGAATTAAAGAAGTTTCACAAGTCATATTTCAATATAGAAGACATTCAAACCACTGCGAGCGAGCTAAAATATATGAATGAGCTCAAAACGCTGATAAACGCCGAGTTTCAAAATCCCTCTGAGGGGTTTATTAAACTCTTTGCAAAACAGATATACCGGGGAATGCTAACTTCAAAACTTGTTGAGCAATTCGGCGCACTTATAAAGAAGTCAATACAACAATACATAAATGATCTAATCACTGAAAGGCTTAAATCTGCGCTGAAAAAGGAAAATGATGCGGGTCAATCTGATGCTGAAAAGGAATTAGCTACTACAAAGGCCGAAGAAAAGGGCTCATTGGTTGAAACCACAGAAGAGGAAAAAGAAGGTTACATGATCGTAAAGACAATTCTCCGGCAGAAGATAAAGCCCAGCAGAATAGTATACCGGGATGCTCAATCTTATTTTGCAATACTGCTGGATGACAATAATAGAAAAACGATATGTAGATTATATTTGAACGGCTCACGAAGATATATTGGCACTTTTGATGAGCAGAAAAAGGAGACAAGGACAGAAATTTTAACTGTTGATGACCTCTTTAAATTTGAAGAGATACTTCATAAGACTGTTGATTGGTATGATGCAGAAAAGGTTCCGGCAAGTTGACAGGTATAAGAAGAGATGCAACAGCAGCAGGGTGTTTCTCCTGAGCATATTGATCTCCAGAGTTCAGTTCCTTACAATGTGTTAACAAGCGCTCCGGCACATTACAATTAATATTTCGGCTAAAACGAACAAAAAGGCCGTCCCAAATTACTTTTGAGACGGCCTTTGTAAAATTTGGGCGCCAGCGTTTTTATGGACTGGGTTAGAGAATTATCTAACCAGTTGTTTCAAGCAATATAGCAATTAAAGAAAAACAGATTTATTGCAATCTTAATGCTTCAATTATTTTAATGTATTTGTAACATCCACGGCAATGTCCACACGGCCGGTTAGATGTATGACAGGAATGTGCCCAAAGCAATATTTCATCTGGAACAGAAGACATTTGTATCAATTCTATTGTAGATAAATGGATAGCTGGGCACTCAATGATGATTTCTCCCTCCTGATAATTCATTAAAGAGTTTATGCGTTTGTAAAAGGTCTCTGTGCCATCCTTGTGAAACCCATCAGATTTTACAGTACCAACCATAAGTGATTTTAGGCCCATTGAGACTCCTTTCATTGAAGCCAATGTTACCAAAAGTTGATTTCTGTATGGCCACCATTCTGTGGAAGGAGCCATATCTAATTTTTCTGTTCCTGAAAGGTCTCCGCTACCTAAGTATTTACAATCTGCAGTAATGACTTCATGATGAATATCTAATAGTCGCAGAGACTATTACAAAAAGTGTGTCAGTAAAAAGTTGATTAACTTTAAACTGACCATATGGAAAAGCAAAACTTTGAT
>NZ_JAGXJN010000005.1:216427-233576 GCF_019091455.1 Chitinophaga sp. GbtcB8 | reverse complement strand
CCTGGGCCATTTATGATTATGGTTTCCGCTGTGTGGTAAGCAGCTTTTTTGCCGACATTTTTAAGAACAACTCCCTGAACATTGGCATACTGCCCGTACAGGTGAGCGCTGCTTTCTTAGATAAGATCTTTACTGCCATAGAAGCCGATCCCAAGGCGGAAGTGGAAGTGAACCTGCCGGAGCAGACCATCACCATTGTAGCTACCGGTGAAAGCGAAAAATTTGACATCAACAGTTATAAGAAACATAACCTGCAGAACGGTTATGATGATATTGATTACCTGCAAGCCATGAAGAGCGAGATCCAGACCTTCGCTGCCAAAAGCATGTACTAAAACATTCCACCACTTATTATGCCAGTTGCCGGACGCTATGTAGAAATAATGGATACCACCCTGCGGGATGGGGAGCAAACCAGCGGCGTTTCTTTTTCACCTTCGGAAAAATTAACCATTGCGCAGTTATTGTTGACAGAAGTAAAGGTAGACCGTATTGAAATTGCTTCTGCCCGCGTATCTGAAGGGGAGTTTGCGGCCGTAAAGGCCATTACCAAATGGGCCAAGGCCAATGGTTTTCTGAACAGGGTGGAGGTGCTGACGTTTGTGGATGGCGATGTAAGCGTGCAATGGATGCAGCAGGCAGGGGCTAAGGTTATGAACCTGCTTACCAAAGGTTCCCTGAACCATTTAACCCACCAGCTGAAAAAGAAACCGGAACAGCACTTTGCAGAAATAGCCGCGGTAATAGCGCTGGCAAAAAAGAAAGGCCTGGAATGTAATGTATACCTGGAAGACTGGAGCAATGGTATGCGCCACTCCCGCGATTATGTATTCCAGTTCCTTGATTTTTTACAAACGCAGCCCGTTAAACGTATTATGCTGCCGGATACCCTGGGTATCCTGATCCCGTCTGAAGTTTTTGAATATACCTCCGCCATTGTGCAGCGATATCCCAAGCTGCACTTTGATGTGCATATGCATAATGATTACGACCTGGGTACAGCCAATGTGCTGGAAGGCGTAAGGGCCGGTGCGCATGGCGTGCACCTTACCATTAATGGTATGGGCGAGCGGGCCGGTAATGCGCCCCTGGCCAGCGCTATAGCGGTGCTGCATGATTTTTTGCCGGAGGTGAAAACTGCGGTGGAAGAAGAATCATTATACACCGTTAGCAAGCTGGTGGAAACCTTTTCCGGTTTCCGCATACCGGCCAATAAACCGGTAGTAGGGGAGAATGTATTTACCCAAACAGCCGGCATACACGCGGATGGAGATAAGAAGAACAAGCTTTACTTCAGTGACCTGATGCCGGAGCGTTTTGGCCGGCAGCGCCGTTATGCGCTGGGTAAAACCAGCGGTAAGGCCAATATAGAGAACAACCTGCAGCAGCTGGGCATTCAGCTGAGTGAGCCGGACCTGAAAAAAGTAACCCAGCGCATTATTGAGCTGGGCGATAAAAAGGAAGTAGTAACCCAGGCGGACCTGCCTTATATTATTTCCGATGTACTGGACAGCAAAGCCATAGAAGAGAAGGTGCGCATAGAGAACTATGTGCTTACCCATTCCAAGAACCTGCATCCCTCTGTATCCCTGAAGATCTCTATTAAAGGGGAGCTGTTTGAAGAGCACTCCCAGGGCGACGGGCAGTATGATGCGTTCATGAATGCGTTGAAGAAAGTATATAAAAAACATAAACAGGAGCTGCCGCAGTTAACGGATTATGCAGTGCGCATTCCGCCCGGTGGTAAAAGTGATGCATTATGTGAAACCGTTATTACCTGGCGTTATAATAATAAGGAATTTAAAACCCGGGGGCTCGATAGTGATCAAACGGTATCGGCCATTAAGGCAACACAAAAAATGTTGAACCTAATATAATCTTCATAACAATCCACAAAAGCATGGCAAGCAAGCATATTTTAATTGTTCCGGGCGACGGAATAGGACAGGAAGTTACGGCCGTTGGTAAAAAGGTACTGGACAAGATAGCCGCTAAATACGGCCATACCTTTACCTACGACGAAGCGCTGATAGGCCACGTAGCCATTGAAGCTACCGGTAATCCCTTACCGGATGAATCACTGGAAAAAATGCGTAAGTCAGATGCGGTATTATTTGGCGCAGTAGGCCACCCGAAATATGATAACGACCCATCTGCTAAAGTAAGGCCGGAACAGGGCTTGCTGAAAATGCGCAAGGAGCTGGGACTGTACGCCAACCTGCGCCCCATTAAGCTGTTTGATGAGCTGCTGGGTGCATCCAGCATTAAACCGGAGATCTTAAAAGGCGCAGATATTTTATTCTTCCGTGAGCTGACCGGCGATATTTACTTTGGTGAAAAAGGACGTAAGAATAATGGAGATACAGCTTTTGATATTGCAGAATACAGCCGTTACGAAGTAGAGCGCATAGCCCGCAAAGCCTTTGAAGCAGCCCGTACCCGCAGAAAGAAATTATGTTCTGTAGATAAGGCCAATGTAATTGAAACCTCCCGCCTGTGGCGTGAAGTGGTGCAGAAAGTAGCGCTGGACTACCCGGATGTTGAAGTGGAGCACCAGTTTGTAGACGCCACTGCTATGCTGCTGATCAAAGATCCGCGCCATTTTGATGTGGTGGTAACTGCCAACCTGTTTGGGGATATACTGACGGATGAAGCCTCGCAGATAGCCGGCTCCATGGGGATGCTGGCCTCCGCCTCCATAGGGGATGGCACTGGTGTGTACGAACCTATTCATGGCTCTGCGCATGATATTACCGGTAAAGGTGTGGCTAACCCCTTAGCCTCTATCTTATCTGCTGCGCTGCTGCTGGATATTTCTTTTGGCATGAAAGCAGAATCAGAAACGGTGATCAGTGCGGTAGATAAGGTGCTGAAAGCCGGCTTCCGTACCCGCGATATTGCCGATGCACAAACAGCTGCAGATAAAATATTAGGCACAGCCGCTATTGGTGAAGAAGTGCTGAAACACATTTAAAGGATAGAGAAAAGTTTTTAGTGGTACTGCCGGTGGCCTTGTGTTGCCGGCAGTTTTTTTATTAAAAGGCTACACTTTTCCGGATCAGCTCTGCTATCTGCGTTCTTTGCAGGTGCTGCGCCCAGTCCAGGGGAGTACCGTCATATACTTTATCTTTTATTCCCAGGTCAGGGTGTGCGCTGAGCGCCAGCTGCGCCAGGGATATATCATTACGGTCAGCTGCTACATGCAGCAGCGTGGCATCCCACTCTCCGTACAGCTGGCTGTTTGCCAGGGCGGGTTGCGCTTTTAATAGGGCAGCAGCCAGGTCACGTTTGCCCAGGTCCCAGGCATCTAATACGGTACAGATAGCGCCTTGTTCCATTAACCATTCTACGGTGGCAGCCCGTTTGGTATGCACGGCCAGCTGCATCAGCGTCATGCCGTTGCTGAGGGGCGTATTAAGATCGCCGGTATTGAATTTTTTAACCAGCTCATTTAACGTAGGCACATCTCCGTTACCTACCGCTTCTGCCAGGGCTACCTGTTGCCGTGTAGGCGGGTTTGTGCGGTAGCGCTGGTTTTGCAGCCACCAGGTATTCCCGAAGCCTACCCATTTAAAACCTATCTGCTCGTACATGCGGCGCCCGGTGCCGTTTAATACGGCATAACGGTAGCCCTTTTCCTTTGCATACAAACAGGCGGCCAGCACCACGGCTTTGCCAATGCCTTTTTCCCTTGCATGCGGTACCACGCCTACACTGTAAATGCCGGCCACCCCATTGCTGCCGGTAGTAAAAAATACTTCACTGTGCGCTACAATCACCCCGTTGAGCGTAGCAATAAAACGCTGCCCAAGCTCCGGGTACTGTTGTTTAAGCTCATGGGAAAGGCTGTTGGTATTGGCATAAGGCAGGTGCTGAATATCATGGATGGGCGTAACATTATCTGCTTTTACCTGCAAACCGGCCGGCCGCGCATGTTCCGTTTGCATGGCTTCCAGGTCAAGCGCCATCCATTGCGGGCGCCAGCCAGGCTGAAAGCCACGTGCCAGCAGCAGTACGCCCAGGTTAAGCGGCTGCGCGGGCGCCAGTGACCAGCAACCGGCGTTTTTAGGCGGCTGCGTACGGTAATGGTCCATCATTTCATCCAGCTGTGTACCGGCAGTGGCGGCATCCATAGCGGGGAAGAGCACCACAGAGCTGTTAGCGGCCCCGGCATAGGTCCAGCTAAGACCGTTATGACCATATACTTTACCGCCTTGTGCAATGGCATTCAGGGCAAACAGTTCCCGGTGGTTATTTGCCACAGCCTGTTCCAGCTGGGCCGGGGTAGCGTTATTCAGCACATTCATGGTTTGATGGCAGGTTTATAGCAGACAGGAGAATAAGCAAGTAAATAAAGATACCAAAAGTGGTTTGAGTTTTGTAAAGGTTTCTTAAACGGGTATTATGAGCGCACGCCCCATAAAGAAGAAATACATTATCATTGGCAGCATCATCCTGCTGCTGATCATTTTACGTTTATTGCTGCCTTACATTGTGCTGCGGTATGCCAATAATACCCTGGCAAATATGAATGGTTATTACGGGCATGTGCAGGATATTGACATTGCTTTGTACCGCGGCGCTTATCAGCTGAATAACATTTACATTAACAAGCTGGATTCTGCTACCCAAAAACAAACTGAATTTTTCAAAGCACAAACCATTGACCTGTCTGTAGAATGGCGGGCCCTGTTTGAAGGATCTGTTGTGGGCGAGCTGGAGCTGCTTTCACCCAAGCTGGTGTTTACAAAAGATAAAGCGGAAATAGGGCAGGTGGCTAAAGATACCAACGACTTCCGCAAGGTGCTGAAAGATTTTATGCCGCTGAAGGTGAACCGGTTTGAAGTGCATAACGGCAGCATTCATTATGTGGACAGCACCTCCGCACCTAAGGTGGACATTTCCCTGAAGAATACTTATATACTGGCCCGGAACCTGAAGAACACTTCTGATAAAAAGGAAAAGCTGCCCTCCAGCTTAGTGGCCAGGGCAAATGCCTATGGGGGTGATCTTTCCCTGGATATGAAGCTGGACGGGTTAGCCAAAGAACCCACCTTTGACCTGACGGCACAAATGACCAGCGCCAACCTGGTGGATCTGAATGATTTTTTTAAAGCCTATGGTAAGTTTGATGTGAGCAAAGGATCACTGGCCCTGTATTCAGAGTTTGCCGCAGATAACGGTAATTTTAAAGGTTATGTAAAACCCATCATCAAAGAACTGCAGGTAAAAGGTACAGAAGATAAACACGATCCTTTTTTGCAAAAGGCTAAAGAAACCGTGATAGATGCTGCGGCGCATGTGCTGAAGAACCCGAAGAAAAAGCAGGTGGCCACGAAAGTGAACCTGGAAGGCAGCTTTCATGAATCACACACGGATATTATGGGCGCGGTGTGGGAGGTATTGAAGAACGCTTTTATTGAAGCCCTGCTGCCCAGCGTGGATAATGAGATCGATATCAGCTCCGCATCGGAAGTGCCGCAGGATGAAAAGAAGGGGTTCTTTAAAAGGCTCTTTGGCGGTAAGGATGATGATAAGAAAAAAGAGGCGCAGGAAAAGCAGGAAAAAGAGAAAGAAGAAAAGCGGAAAAAGGAGGGACTGGAAAGATTTAAAACGGTTGATGAGCACTAAAAAAACGCCCTGCACCGTGATGGTACAGGGCATTGGTTTTGCTGGCTGTGTGCGGATAGCGGTTGTTATTGCTGCCGCGCAATTTCCTTCATCACCGCATTAAATCTTGCCGGTTCTTCAAACTGCGGTATATGCGCTGAATTTTCAAACCAGATCAGCTTTTTAGCCGGGGCCTTTACCTGTTTGTAATACTTTTCTACTAAAGCAAAAGGCGTATTATAATCATGCCGCCCGGTTATAAAATACACCGGCACTTTTAATACCGGCGCTGTTGTGAAAAAGTCAATATTCAGGAACTGCTTCCACAGGGTGCGCATGGAAAAGGTTTCTCCTGCTGCTATCTGTTCCCCATTAAACAAGGGATCGCCCGGTTTAATACGGTCAAGGATACTGCTGTAATCATGATGTCCCCATATGGCGCCGCCAAAATAAGAGAGCCATTTACGCTGCAGGTACAGGTCATCCAGGCTGCTGTCGTTTTTAGCAGGATAGCGGCCTACGAGGGGTTTCAGCTCTCTAAGGGCAGCGGTATCATGCGCCTTGTTAGCCATTTGCAGCGTGTATTGCAGGGAAAGCCGTTCATTATCCATCATGTTCACCACCTGCCCAATGCCAATATAGGCGGCAAAGTCCTCGGGGTAACGCTGTGCCAGCAGCAGGCCAAGGGCGGTGCCCCAGGAATGGCCCAGCAGGAAGATCTTATCTTTTTTAAAACGCTTTTTTAAAAGGGTAACCAGCTCATGGGCGTCTGAAACAAATTGGTCAATGTTCATGCTGGATTCCGGTATGGATGGATCGTAGGAAGCAGCAGCGCCGCGCTGGTCCCAGTGCACCACCACATAATCATTATCCAGGTCCCGGTTATAGATGCGGAACACCGCCATTTCCGTAAACCCGGGGCCACCATGCAGCACCAGCAACACGGGTTTGCTGCTATCTGTACCGGTAGTTAAAATGGTTTGCCGAATGCCGCCCAGCTGTACTTTTTCCAGGGAATAAATACTATCTGTGCGCAAGCTGTGGCTTTGTGAGGATGCAGGTTGCAGTGCCATTATAAACGGGAAAAAAAGCAGTGCAGGCAGGTGCTTCAGGTATAACATCATAACAGTTTATTGAATCGGTTAAAGAATGACGGCTTAAAATGTACAAAAAAAAGCCGGTATCCAAAATCTCTACAGAATCATTTGAGATATTTAGCTGTATTCCCCGGGTTGGTACCATGAACTATAATGAAGCTGAATCTCATATCGGACAGTATGTGACCGGTTTTTTTGAATTTCATGCTAAGGAGCAGTTTCCTTATCATAACCTGCTGCATACCAAAAGCGTAGTGCAGCATGCGGCGGAAATAGCCCGGTCCTATGCCCTGGGCGAAGAGGAGCTGTTTATTGTAAGAACAGCGGCCTGGTTCCATGATATAGGCCACCTTACGGGCGGCATACAGGACCACGAGCTCAGGGGAGTGCAGCTGATGCAGAACTATTTTCAGCAGCACTGCCTGCCAGGTGCATCCATTCCTTTTATAGCCGGTTGTATTATGGCTACCCGTTTTCCATCCCATCCCGGCAATTTCCTGGAATCTGTTATCTGCGATGCGGATACCTACCACCTGGGCACACCTGTGTTCCGGAAAACAGATGCGCTGGTAAGAAAAGAAATGGAGCTGCGCACCGGCAGGCAGTTCCCGTACTGGTACCAGAGCACCCTACGCTTTTTACAGGCACATACTTTTTATACAGATTATTGCCGTAACCTGTTGAATGCAGGCAAGCAGGAAAACATTTACTGGCTGCAGTCGCTGGCAAAACAGGAGGGGTGATGGTTATTTCCGCAGATCCACTATTACATGCGTTATTACCCCTAATACCCGGAAGTCCATTTCTTCAGTGATGATCACCGGTTTATAAAAAGCATTTTCCGGGTGCAGCACCCAGTTACGTCCTGCTTTTACCAGCCGTTTTACCGTTAGCTCATTATCCAGCATAGCCACTACAATGGAGCCGGAAGCCGGTTTTGTGATACGGTCTACCACGGCCCAGCTGCCATGCGGCATATTGGCGTCCTGCATGCTGTCGCCTTTGATCTGCAGCATACTGCTGTTGCCGGGGTGGGGTTGCAGCATTTGTCCCAGGTCCAGCAGGTTTTCGGTATCGTGGGTGGCTGGATCGCGGTATGCGGCATTTGTATCAATGAATGGGATTACCAGGCTGGCGGGCGCCAGCATTCCTATCGTCTCTTTCATAATCACCAATAATTTTAGTAAAAATATGCTAAAAATATTAGTATAACAATTGCATTAACAATTTGAAAACAATTTAGCGGGCTGTATAAATAACCGCGGGGAAATGGGCCGCACTAGGGCCGGCAAGGGTGGTTTGTATATAAGGTGGTATTAGCGCTGCTACCTGGCAGGGGGGCGGGACAGTTTGCCAAAACTTCTTTTGAATTCAAGCGGCGTTAAGCTGGTTTTCCGTTTAAATTGATTTGAAAAGTACTGACTTGATTCAAACTTAAGATCAAAGGCTATTTCTTTCACTGATTTTGGCGTGTTGACCAGCTCTTCTTTTGCCTTTTCCAGCTTTAGCTGGATCTGGTATTGTACAGGAGCCATCCCTGTATATGCCTTAAACAGCTTCCGGAAACGGGAATAGCTTATCATGAGCTCATCAGCGATCTGCTGCGGGCTAAAGCTTTTATAAAGGTTTGACCTGATGATCAGCCTTGCATGATCCACCAGCTGTTCTTCATCGCCGGTAATAAAAAGCTGTTGTTTCGCAGCGCTATGCAGCTGCCCCAGCATATACATTGCCGCACCGCAAACCAAAGGCTGGTAACCCGCTTTTTCGTTCTTAATGGCCTCTATTACCTGGATAAACAGATTTATCATCGTTTCATTATACCCAACATTGATCACAGGCATCAATGGGCCGAAGAATTTCTTCTTTACCAAATGATGCATATGAGGCCCGTTAAAGCCGATCCAGTATTCGGTCCACCCGGTGTCAGGATCGGGCCGGTAAGAATGCCTTTCATTCGGAAAAATAATAATTGCAGATCCTGCTTTAACAGGCCGGTCGCCTGTTTCCGGCGAGGTATAAACACCTTGTCCGCCCGTTATATAGATCAATGAATATTCCTGCAATACCCGGCCCTCTTTTGCATCAAAACAGTGATGAGACGGATGGTCTTTATCCGGGTAGTCATTTCCTGGCTGATAAAGGTGATACCCCGCATGCAACATCTGCAATCCCCAATCCTGGTCCTCCGTGGAAACGGGTAAATATTTATAAAAGTTCTGCATAGTTCCAATTGGCAATGGTTTAAATATCGGCAATATTTTTTGTTTTTTGAGGGGTAGCAAAAAGCAAACTTATTATATCAAATAGCATTACCGCGTACGCTGAGATCCATGTTATATTGGCTTTATAAACCATCGTTAATGAAAACACAGCTCAGCGAACAACAAATTGCCAGTTACCGTGAGAATGGTTTTTTACTGATAACGGATTTTCTGTCACCGGGAGAGCTCCAGACCTGGCGCGAAGCAGTTATGGAGGCTGTGGAAGAACGCGGAGGCAGAAAGCTGCCCGGAAAAGAAACTAAAACGGGCGACGATGACGGTATCAATAAAGAGGCGGATTACTTTGGAAAAGTATTTGACCAAATGCTGAATTTATGGCAAACCAATGAAAAGGTGAAGGCATTAATGCTCAATAAGCATATTGGTAAAATGGCGGCAGAACTTGCGGGTTGCGAGGGTATACGTATCTGGCATGACCAGGCGCTGATAAAACGGCCATGGGCAAACCCTACTTCCTGGCATCTTGATACGCCATTCTGGTCATTTACAGACCGGCGGGCACTCTCTATCTGGGTTGCATTAGATGACGCAACGCCGGAGAATGGCTGCCTGTATTTTATTCCGGGGTCTTATCACAGCACCGGTTTTGAAAACCCGGGGATAGGCAAGAATATGGATTCGGTTTTCGAATTTTATCCGCAGTTTATGAAAGCCGCTTCAGTGGGTGTACCAATGAAGGCCGGCAGCTGCTCGTTCCACAATGGATTAACTATTCACGGTGCGGGCGCCAATATGACCAGTGGTTACAGGCGTGCCATGACCTGTGCCTACATGCCCGAAGGCGCTACCTTTAACGGTATAAAGAACATATTATCCGATGAGCAGTTTGCCCGGCTTAAGATCGGTGAGCCCTTAAATGACGATGAACAAAATCCATTGATCTATTCCACTACAAATCCATCCTGATGAAGGTTTTGATCCTGGCGCCGCAATGGGGATCTGAGAGCTTGCCCTTTGAAGATTTTATCATCAAAATAAAAGAAGCCGGTTTTGATGGGATCGATACATGGGTGCCTGAGCAGCCTGCTGAAAGGAAAAAGTTCAATCATCTTTTAGCGCAGTATAAGATGCCGGTTGTTTGCCACCAGCACCAGGCAAAGGGTAATAACATTAAGGAGTTTTGCCGGTCTTTTGAATATTACCTGAGCCTTTGTTTGGAAAGTGAGCCGGTGTTGATCAACTCTCACTCCGGCCGCGATTATTTCAGTATAGATGATCAGCTAAGAGTGATTGATACTGCCAGCGAATTTGCTGCGGCTCATGGCGTACAGGTGATCCATGAAACGCATCGCGGGCGGCTGGGCTACAGCCCGTACAATGCCGGGGAACTTTTTAAGCTGCGCCCTGAAATGAAGATCACTGCTGATTTTTCGCATTGGGTTTGCGTTACGGAAAGTTATCTCAGTCATAGTCCAACCATTGTAGAAGAAGCAATTAACCGGACCGCACATATACATGCGCGGGTGGGCCATACGCAAGGCCCGCAGGTGCCGGATCCCAGGGTTGAGGAATGGCAGCATGCAACAAATATATTTCTAAGCTGGTGGCTGCGGATCCTGGAAGTTAAGAAAATACAGGGTGCAGCAACCTTTACCATTACGCCTGAATTTGGGCCGCCGCCATATATGTTTACGGACCCGTTAACCGGGCAGCCTGTTGCTGATCAATTTGAGCTTAATTGTTTTATTAAAGACCTGATCGTAAAATCAATACAGTAAAACGGATCTGATTAATTATTCCGGTGCTCTTAACCTTGAGGCACAGCCATTCATAGCCGGTTAAATAGCCTGGCTAAACAGCTGCGTGGCCGGCAGCTTGCGCCACAGGCGTGCATCAAAGGCCATACAAATATTGCGGATAAAGGGTTTGCCTTTTGGGGTAACCACCACCTTACCAGGCAGTATCTCTACCAGCCCATCCTTTTCCAGCTCCTGCAGCCGTTCCAGGCTTTCAATAATAGCATTGCACTGCGGGTCTGATTTGCTGCGGGCGGTTTCAAAGCGGCACATGAGCGCCTGGATGTGGCGGCGTAATAGCAGATCTTCCTCATCCAGCAGATGCCCGCGTACTACCGGCCATTGACCCTTGCCTACTAATTGCTGGTAAGTGGCTATATGTTTTTCGTTCTGCGCATAGGCATACCAGCCATCGCCAATGGAGCTGGCGCCCAGCCCTACCAGCAGGGAGGTATGGGTAACGGTATAACCCATAAAGTTGCGGTGCAGCTGTCCTTTTTTATAGGCCTGGTGCAAAGCATCGTCCGGCAATGCAAAATGATCCATACCTATTTCCGTATAACCGTAACCGGTAAACAGCTTTTTACCCAGCTCATATAAACCCTGTTTGGTTTTTTCGTCCGGCAGGTCGGCGGTGGTGAACAGGCGCTGGCCTACGCCTTTTACCCAGGGCACATGCGCATAACTGTAAAAGGAGATACGGCCGGGGCGCAGCTGCATTACCTGGCGGATGGTGTTTTCCAGGCCGGCAGCGGTTTGCAGGGGTAACCCGTATATCAGGTCAACGTTAATGGAGTTGTAACCTATCAGCCGGGCTTGTTCTACCACCGTAGCTACATTCTCATAAGGTTGTATGCGGTGAATGATCTGCTGCACGCGGGGATCCAGGTCCTGTATACCCAGGCTCATACGGCGGAAACCCAGGTCGTACAATGTTTGCATATGCGCGGCGGTAGTGTTGTTGGGGTGGCCTTCAAAGCTCAAAGATGCATCGGGCAGCAGTGTGGCGCTTTTATAAATGCTCTCCAGCAAAAACCGTAATTGCTGTGGGTGAAAAAAGGTGGGGGTGCCGCCGCCTAAATGTATTTCCCGGATACGTGGTTTTTGCGCAAACAGCTGCAAGTACAATTGCCATTCCTGTAACAGGGCTTTTATGTAAGGCGCTTCTACCGCATGGTTTACGGTAATGTGTTTATTACAGCCGCAATAAGTGCACAGGCTTTCGCAAAAAGGCAGGTGTATATACAGGCTGATACCGTCTTTGCCGTTGGTGGCCTGGAAAGCTTTTTTTAACAGCTGCTGCCACTGGCTAAGGTCAAAGCTGTTGGTATCCCAGTAAGGTACGGTGGGGTAGCTGGTATAACGGGGCGCAGCTACATTGTATTTGCGAAGCAGGTTCATATATCACGGTTTATGACATTCAATAATATTGTGTGTGTGCGCGTGCATGGCAGGGCTCAGGTAGGGAATGCCCAGGTTTAACCCGCGCACAATTAACAGGCCTGCCATAATAACCATTACCAGCGGTATCATTTGCCTGATGCGGTTGCGTACACGTAAGCTCAGCAAATGGCTGCACCAGGCCACAGTGGTCATAGCGGGTAAGGTGCCTGCGCCAAAAGCAGCCATGAATAAGGCGCCCTGGTAAATATGGGCCGTGGCTATGGCGCCGGTAATGCCCAGGTACACCAGCCCGCAGGGCAGCAGGCCGTTAAAAAAGCCAATGGCATACAGGGTGCGGAACTGCTGCCGGCGTAATAAATTGCCTAATACTTTTTGTAAGCCTTTGGTGAGCACACCCAGGTCAGCAAAGAAAGCAGGCCGGCGTTTGGTAATGTATTGCAACCCTGCTATTACCAGTAACAAGTAACCCAGGGCAATGGATAACCATTGCTGTAAGCCACCCAGGTAAAACTGCCTGCCTAACCAGCCGAATAATAAGCCCAGTAAAGCATAGGCGCTCATGCGGCCCAGGTTATACAACAGGATGCCTGCCATTTTTTTATACCCGCTTAAATGCTGTACCGGCAGCGTTAATGCAATAGGCCCGCACATACCAACGCAGTGAAAGCTGCCTACAAAACCCAGCGAAAGTGCGGATATTAAAAGGAGTAGCATGATCAGTTTATATATAAGGCGGTTTCCTGGAAATAAGGTGTATTGTTCAGAGTCCACTGTATTTTTACATGGTAGCTGCCGGGTATGAATTTTTGCTTACTCACCGGCAGGCGGCCCTGTTCATCCAGCGTCAATGGCAGGCTAAAATCTTTATGCGCATCAGAAGGGCGGTAAAACAATACCTGCCCCTGTACATTTTGCCCCTGCAGCTCCGGCGGGAAAGTGAGCAGCACCAGGCCTTCCGGCTGGCTAATGCTCACGGGTGCGGATAAGGCAGCGGTATTTTTCCGCCCGTCTATTACCTGCTGGTATTTTAATTCTGCGCCGTAATAATCAGTGGTAACCATATCTATTTTAGTACCGATGCTTTTTACTACCAGCGTTAGAATGCCGGCTGCAAAAAGCAGGAATACCAGTATGATCTTATGTCCCCAGTGAATGGTTTTCATAATAGCTAATTTTTAACATGAATGGGTCCTAAAAAAGTGGTTTTTAATGCAACGGTATTTTTACTGCCTGCATACAAGCTGATATGCAGGGCGGATTTTCGTTTGGTAATAGCAGAACGTGGCAATACAATAAAAAAAGTGCCTTCGCCCTGCTCACCGGGTTTAATGTTTATCTGCGGCTGGCCTATCATAATGATCTGCCCGGGCAGGTCATTTAACACCAGGTGCAGCTGCATGGGTTCCGGTGTTTTATTCATCAGCTTAATACGGTATAAATTGCTGATGCTGTCTGTACCCCGCTCCTGGTAAAGCATGCCGGCCGTGCGTATAATGGTGCCGCTTACCGGCGCACGGCTGGCCAGCAGGTAGCTAATACCGCCTGATATCAGCAGCAGCACTATGCTGTAAACTTTTAAACGCCCGGTAAAACGTAAGGGCTGCTTTTGGGCAATACCATTCTCTGAAGCATAACGGATCAGGCCTTCTGCCAGGTTCACCTTTTGCATCATGAAGTTGCAGGCATCTATACAGGCGGTGCAGTTCACACATTCCAGCTGTGTGCCGTTACGTATATCTATCCCCGTAGGGCATACCTTTACGCATTGCAGGCAATCAATACAATCGCCGGTAGTGCGGATTTCATTCTTTTTGAATTTGCTGCGCGGCTCGCCTCTTTCATAATCATAGGCTACCACCACGGAGTTCTTGTCCAGCAAAACCCCTTGCAGGCGGCCATAAGGGCATACAGTAGTACATACCTGCTCCCGGAAAAAAGCAAATACGCCGTAGAACACAGCGGAAAATGCCAGCATGGCAATGAACCCACCCACATGCGCTTCAAAAGGGCCGCTGATAATACGCCCTAATTCATGCACGCCTATAACATAAGAGAGGAACAGGTTAGCTATGAGTACAGATAAAGCAAAGAAGATAACATGCTTCAATGTTTTTTTACGGATCTTATCGCCTGTCCAGGGGCCTTTATCCAGCAGGCGGCGTGCGGGCGCATCGCCCTCAATCCAGTATTCAATGCGCCGGAACAGCATTTCCATAAAAATGGTTTGCGGGCAGGCCCACCCGCAGAACAAGCGGCCAAAGGCCATGGTAAAGAGTGTAACAAACAGGATGAAGGCCAGCATAATTAAGCTGAAGAGGAAAAAATCCTGTGGCCAGAAAGAGGTGCCAAACAAAATGAACTGCCCCTCCACTACATTGAACAGGAACAAGGGCCTGCCATTCACTTGTATGAACGGCAGGCTGAAGAACAATGCGAAATAAACATAGCTCAGGTAACTCCTGTACTGATACCACTTTCCTTTGGGCTGTTGTGCATATATCCAATTGCGCTTGCCTTGTTCATTAACCGTGGCTATATGATCTCTGAATGATTCTTCCTGAATGGTTCCGTGTATGCTTCCTTCATCTTTCATAAAACTCAGTTTTCTGCTACCAGGCCCTGTGGCTCCTTGGCGCCGGCAGGGTGCGTATCATGTATGCTTTTAATAAAGCTGGCCAGCTGCGCAATCTGTTTGGGAGAGAAATCATCTTTCCAGGACTTCATCCCTTTTTCAGGTACGCCGTATTTAATGGTGCTGAATACCTCATTTATTTTACCGCCATGCAGCCAGTAGTTATCCGTAAGGTTAGGGCCTACCATGCCCTGCCCGGCTGCACCATGGCAGGCCGCGCAGTTGGTGCTGAACAGCTTTTGCCCGCTGCTTATGTCAGCGGCTTCTGTTAACAGCTTTACAGAATGTTCGTCAATATTATTGGCGGCATTGGCCAGGTAGGCTTCTTTAGCTTCAGCGGCATGCGCTTCTGCAATGGCCAGCTCCTCCAGCTGCAACGGTGCGCTGTGGGAAATGTGGTATACCCACAGGTAAATGATGCCAAAAATAAAGCTGAGGAAAAAAGCCCATTTCCACCAGGGCGGGGTAGGGTTGTTCAGCTCCCGTATGCCGTCAAAGTCGTGGCCCATATCCGCTTCCTGTTCCGCTTCTGTGCTCACGCTGCGGGTTTTATTCACCCGCTCCCACCAGCTGATGGCAGGTTTGCCGGCCACCGCTGCTTTGCGTTTACGTTTGGATTCAATACCCGCCAGTATGCGCAGGGCATAGAGCAGTACCAGTATTACCAGCAGCTCCAGTCCTATTACGGATGTAAGCACATAGAACGCAGTGGCAGAAAGCCCGTTAATGGTTTCTTTTACCACAGGCGCCGGCGCAGACTGGGCCATGGCAGCGCTGCTGAATAAACAGCCGGTAATGGTAATGCCAATGAGCAGTAAGGTTTTGTCAGCGTTTTTTTTAATACGCTCCCGGTAAAGGTCCATGGCCTGTATCACCACATTTCCCAGTACGGCAATGGCAATGAACAAACCAAAGATCACGGCCAGCAATACCTGCGCTACTGCATTATCCAACAGGGAAGAGGGTTGTGGCGGCCCTTGCGCCAGCACCGGCGTAATACTGCTTAACAGGAACAGGTATAAAAAACAGAGCAGCTTTTTGTTCATATACAAATGTGTTTATAGGCTTTGAGAATCATCATGGTCCAGTGGTATACGGCTTACGTGGTCTACCATCCCTTTATCTGCCTTGAATGCCCATATGCTGGCCACGGTAAAAAATATAGTGAACAGGAGCAATGACGTTAACGGGTATACGCTTACACCGGTAATACTCTGCAGGTAATTGATGAATTTCATGCTGTTTGTTTTAAAAGTTATTTCAGGACGGTTTTGGCCGGCGCCTCTTTAATATCCCTTCCTACTCTTTGCAGGTAGGCTATCAATGCTACTATCTCACGGTCCGGCGGCGTTTCCACCTTATCTTTTTTCAGGGAAGCGGCTATTTCCTTTGCCTGTTTCTCCATATCTGCATTGGCCAGCAGCTCATATTTATAAGGGTAGGGCACGCCCAGCTTGCGCATGGCATTGATCATGGCAGGGGTAGCGCTTTTATCCACCCTGTCGTCCATTAACCAGGGATAGGAAGGCATAATAGAGCCCGGCGACATAGAGGACGGATCCAGCATATGGTTATAATGCCAGCTATCAGGGTATTTGCCGCCAATACGCGCCAGGTCAGGCCCGGTACGTTTGGAGCCCCATTGGAAAGGATGGTCATATACAAATTCACCGGCTTTGGAGTATTCCCCGTAACGCGCCACTTCATCACGGAAGGGGCGTATCATCTGCGAGTGGCAGGTATAACAGCCTTCACGGATGTAGATGTCGCGCCCATGCAGCTCCAGCGGGGTATAGGGTTTTACGCTGGTAATGGTAGGTACGTTACTGCGCACCAGGAAAGTAGGTATCAGCTCTATAACACCGCCAATGGCTACTACTACCAGGCTAAAGGCTACCATTTGCAGGGGCCTGCGCTCAATCCAGTTATGCCAGTGTGTTTTGCCATGCGTAACCGCCGGTACTGTTTTAGGCAGCGGGGCTGCTTCTGCAGGCTCATTGGCTACAAAGGAGCCACTGCGGATGGTTTTTACCAGGTTCACGATCATGAGCGCTACACCGCTGATGTACAGCATACCGCCTACAGCGCGCAGCGCATACATGGGTACAATAGTAGTTACTGTTTCCAGGAACTGGTATTTCAGCTGGCCTTCTGCGGTAAACTCTTTCCACATCATGCTCTGTGTAAAAGCGGCCCAGTACAGGGGTATTACGTAAAAGATAATGCCCAGGGTACCTAACCAGAAATGTGCGTTGGCCCATTTACGTGAGTACAGCTGTGTTGCAAAAATGCGGGGCATTAACCAGTACAGGATACCAAAGGTGAGGAAGCCCTTCCAGCCCAGCGCGCCTACATGCCCGTGTGCAATGGTCCAGTCGGTAAAGT
>NZ_JAGXJN010000005.1:0-216417 GCF_019091455.1 Chitinophaga sp. GbtcB8 | reverse complement strand
TACAGCATTCACGTTCTTCAGGGCCAGCATGGGGCCTTCAAAAGTGGCCATGCCATAACAGGTAAGCGCTACTACAAAGAATTTGAGGATAGCATCTTCCCGCACGCGGTCCCATGCGCCGCGCAGGGTAAGCAAGCCATTGAGCATACCGCCCCAGGAGGGCGCAATGAGCATGATGGAAAACACCGTACCCAATGATTGCGCCCACTCCGGTAAGGCAGTATATAACAGGTGGTGTGGCCCGGCCCATATATAAATAAATATGAGCGCCCAAAAATGTATGATGGACCACCTATAGGAATAAACAGGGCGGTTGGCCGCTTTGGGAATAAAATAATACATGAGGCCCAGGTAAGGCGTGGTAAGGAAAAAGGCTACGGCATTATGCCCGTACCACCACTGTACCAGCGCATCCTGCACACCGGCATACCAGCTGTAGCTTTTAAACAGGGATATGGGCAGCTCAAAGGAGTTTACAATATGCAGCATGGCTATAGCTACCCAGGTGCCTATGTAAAACCAGATGGCTACGTACAGGTGCATTTCCCGGCGCCGTAAGATGGTGCCCAGCATATTGGCACCGAATATGAGCCAAACCACGGTAATGGCTATATCAAAAGGCCATTCCAGCTCCGCATACTCCTTACCGGTAGTATAACCTAACAGCAGGGTAAGTGCGCCGCCGGCTATAATGGCCTGCCATCCCCAGAAATGCAGCTTGCTCAGCAGGTCGCTGAACATACGGGCTTTACACAGGCGCTGTAAAGAATAATACACGCCCATAAAAATGCCATTACCCACAAAAGCAAAAACCACGGCATTGGTATGCACCGGCCGCAAACGTCCGAAGGTAGTGGGCGCATAACCCAGGTTCATGGGAGGGTATGCCAGCGCCAGGGCTATCCAGAGCCCGGCCAGCATGCCAATAAGCCCCCAGAAGGTAGCAGCATAAGCAAACCATTTTACGGTGCGGTTGTCATAAGAAAACTTTTCCAGAGACATAAGTATAGCTTGTTGTTTTATCCGGTTTATGGTTGTTGGTCGTTTGCCTGCTCATCAAACAGGATGCGGTGGGCGGGTGAATAGTCATCCTCAAACTGCCCGCTTTTTACGGCCCAGCAAAAGGCAACCAGGAAAATGATCCCTACGGTAAGACTGGCTCCCAGCAACAGTATGATAACGCTCATGGATATCTGTTTTTGAACAGTTCAAAATTAGCATGCCCGGGCTGCGGCCACTATGACCTGGCGCAGGCAAATGACTGATCTTCGTCAGTTGTGAGCTGTAATGCTTTACGGTGCAGCTTTTTGCCTGCCATTGCGCTCAGGCTCCAGGTAAGCAGTATAATGCTGATGGAGCTGGCGGGCATTAAAATAGCTGCGGTAAGGGGGGATAGCTTGCCTTGTACGGCAAAGAACAAACCGGTGAAATTGTATGCCAGCGAAAAAATAAAGCTGGTGAGTATAATGCGTTTGCTGGTTTTACATAATTGTATATAGTGGGGTAGCAGCGGCAGGTTAGCGGCTGCTAAAATGCCATCGCTGGCAGGGGTAAAATTGTTACTGTCCTCCGTAAGGGAAATGCCGGTATCGCTTTGTTTCAGGGCGCCTGCATCATTCAGTCCATCGCCAACCATAAGCACACGCTGCCCCTGTTGCTGCAGGGCCAGTATATGATCCAGCTTATCCTGCGGCTGTTGTAAAAAGCGCAGGGTGGCTTTAGCGCCCATGAGCTTGCGCAGCGTGCTTTCATCCCGTGCATGGTCACCGGAGAGTACGGTGAGCTTATATTTTTTCCGCAGCTGCAGTATTAAGGACGGTATGCCGGTGCGGTAGCCGTTGCGGATGCTGAAATAACCGCGTACCTGCCCGTTAATGGAAAGGTATACCACGCTGCCATTTGTAGTGGCAATACCCGCTGCATCAGTAAAAGCTGCATTACCCAGGCGGATGGTATCCTTCATCACCGTACCGCTGATACCCATGCCTGTTACCTGTTCAAAGTCCTTTACAGGTATATGGTTGCTGCCGCAAAAGTCGCGCACCATGCGGCTTAGCGGGTGAGTGGACTGTGCTGCCAAAGCTGCTGCCTGCAGCCGTTCATGGCGGCTAAGCGGCCGCCCGTTAAAAACAGTAATGGCTTTTTGCTTGTCTGTAAGCGTGCCGGTTTTGTCAAATACAATATGATCTGTAGCGGCCAGCCTTTCAATAGCGGCCGCATTACGCAGGTATAATTTATGCCGGCTTAATATGCTTAAAATGTGCCCGTTGGTAAAGGATGCTGCCAGCAGCAGGGCGCAGGGGCAGGCAATAATTAATATAGCCGTTACAGAGGGCCATATTTTTGCCGGGTTATGAAAGCCCCACCAGGCGGCTGTTAACACGGTAATGCCCAGTACCACCCAGGTAAAATGGCCGCCCAGCAGGTGTATGAAAGAGGGTTGTTTGTGCGTGTCCTGCTGCAGCTCCTGCCGGTTCCACAGGCTGGTGAGGTAACTTTGCGCTACGGCTTTAATAGTGTGCAGCTGTATATTGCCTTCCAGCTGCCGGCCGCCGGCATAAATAAGATCCCCGGTAAGGCAGGGCACAGGATCGGCCTCGCCGGTTACAAAGCTGTAATCGATCAGCGCGCTGCCTTTAACGAGGATCCCATCTGCCGGTACCAGCTCATTATTATGGATCAGTAAGGTTTCTCCTTCCTTTATATCCGGCAGGGCAACGGGCACATTCTTTTTGCCGCGTATAGCGGTAACGGCTATAGGAAAATAGCTGGTATAGTCCCGGTCAAAGGAAAGGCCCTGGTAGGTTTTATCCTGCAGCACGCGGCCTGCCAGCATAAAGAACACAATGCCGGTCATGGCATCAAAATACCCGGCCCCGCTGTTAGTGCCAATATCAATAAGGCTGCGGGTAAAGGTGACTATAATGGCCAGTACAATGGGTACATCTATATTCATGAACCCATGTTTAAGGCCGCCCCAGGCCGACCGGTAAAATGCCTGCGCGCTGTACAGGAACACGGGTAAGGATAACAGCAGGTTCAGGTAACGGAACAAATGGGTATCCATACCACCGTTGCCGGAAAAATATTCGGGGAAGCTAAGCAGCATAATATTGCCAAAACAAAAACCAGCTACGCCCAGCTGGTAGATCAGCTGCCGGTTCACTGCCGGTTTTTTATGCTGCAGGTCCTGCAGGCTGATGTAAGGCTCATACCCAATGCTGGTAAGCAGCTCCGCCACCTTACGTAAAGAGGTTTGGGATTGCTGAAAGATCACCTGCGCTTCCTTACGCGCAAAATTCACGGTTACGCGCTGCACGCCATCATCCAGCTTATGCAGGTGCTCCAGCAGCCACAGGCAGGAGCTGCAATGTATCTGCGGAATATAAAAGGTAACATGGGTATGGGTATCATTGCGGAACTGTACCAGCTGCTGCCGGATCTTTTCATCTTCCAGGAAGGCAAATTTATCAGGCCTTGCCAGGCTGCGTTGGGGTGCGCCCGGCTGCCCGTTCAATTGGTAATAGGTACAAAGCCCGTTACCGTTCAGCAGCTCAAATACCAGCTTACAACCTTCACAGCAAAACGGCTTATCGTCCAGGAGAATGTCTGTATTTTCACAGGTTTCGCCGCAATGGTAGCAGCTGGTTTCAACGGTTATCATGCCTTTCGGTTATAAGTTCAAAAGTAAAAGGAGGGGGCAGGGGCGGCAATGACGGACATCATATCCGGGGATGATATTTATCAGGTATGGTAAAAAGCGGCACAAAAAAACCGGCTGCTTTAAAGCAATACCGGTTTTATCTGAGCATAGATTATGAAAAGGTAAAAATTATTCCACTGGTTCACCCGGGTAATAAAAAATGTTCTTTTCCGCCAGCTGTCCTTCTTCGTTCATTTGTCCCAGCGTCCAGTTATCGGTGACGGTGGTTTGCAGCCACAGATCGCCGGATTTGCGCAGTATTTGTACGCTCAATCCATATTTGTGAAAAAAGTCATGTTCTACTGCTGCTGCCGTACGGTGGTGGCCAATATCCAGCCAGCCAAAATTGTGTATCATACGTATATCTTCTATGGGTGTTGCTGACGGCAGCTTATCGGCCATGGCGCAGGCCTGGCCTTCGCTGTGGGGCTGCCGGTAGCATTCCAGCTTCAGATAAGGATAAGCCTCCTGGAACTCATGCTGCAGGGTGGCAATGGTGGCGTCCTCGCTTATATAGATCTCCATGGTTAAAGGTTTATACACTGCAATGTTAAGCTGCTGCTGCCTGCCCCTCAATGATGGCTGTCAGGGAGGGTAATGATTGTGATCATATATCCTTCCCGGGGATTTTTGCACTTTGGGCCGTAATGATACAGCCGGAAAAAACTGTAACTTTCACATTACTTTAATGATATGAACTTTTCCATTCACGATCTTGATATTAATTTCCAGCTTTCTGTTTTTGCTGCTGTACTGGAGCGGGAACCCGGGCTGGTGGCTGTGCGGGAGCAGGCGAGCGGGCAGCTGTTGTATATTAATGAAACCGGTATCAAAATGCTGGGCACCGATGATCATGCCGTCTTACAGGGCATCCTGGATAAGCACGGGTTTGGCATCTGCAGGCCCGGCACGGAAAAAAGGGAACCGTCAAAAGAGCGGCAGTGGACCAACCTGGCAGGGGAAACCTTTTCCGGTTCGTATGATGATATTTCATTCAGGCATGCAGGCAAGGACTATTGTGCTTTCCGCATTACCACCCTGCCTTCAGATACCCGCCACCAGCAGCTGCTAAGCAAGGAGCTGCAGCGTTTCGGGGCTTTATTTGATTATGCCAGCATTGGCATCCTGGTAACCAATAAAGAAGGAGAGATTGTACTGATCAATGATTTTGCGCTGAACCAGTTTGGTTATCAACGGCAGGAGCTCACCGGGAAAAAGGTAGAAGTGCTGATCCCTGCCCGTGCGCACCACCGGCATGTAGGCCACCGCACCCGCTTTAATGAGCATCCGCAGAACCGCCCTATGGGCATAGGTTTAGACCTGTTTGCCGTGCGGAAGGACGGTTCGGAGTTTCCCGTAGAAATAAGCCTGAGCCACTACCAGAATGAAGAAGGCGCATTTGTGATCGCCTACGTAAATAATATTACGGAAAGAAAAAAAGCGGAAGAAAAAGTGGAGCGGCTGAACAATGAGCTGGAGCAAATGGTAGAGGACCGCACCCTGCAGCTGCGCAAAGCGCTGGAGCAGCTGGAGCTTTCCAAAGAGGAGCTTACCCTTGCCCTGGGTAAGGAAAAGGAGCTGAATGAGCTAAAGACGCGGTTTGTGTCCATGGCCTCCCACGAGTTCCGCACCCCGCTCAGCACCATCCTGTCATCTGCTTTTTTAGTAAAACAATATGCCGCGGAGGCTGATCAGCCCAAACGGAACAAGCACATACAGCGTATAGTCACTTCCGTGAACCTGCTTACAGATATCCTGAACGACTTTTTATCCGTAGGCAGGATTGAGGAAGGTAAGATCCAGGTGCGCATGAGCAGCTTTGATATTGCAGATAACATTAACACCGTAATACAGGAAATGCACGGTATGATCAAGGAAGGGCAGGAGATCAGCTACTTTCATACCGGCACCCCGGAAGTATTGCTGGACCCTTCTTTAATGAAACATATTATCATGAACCTGCTGGGCAATGCCATCAAGTTCTCCGCCCCCGGCGCTACTATTGGCATTTACACTAAAAAAGATTACAACACTTTTCAGCTGCAGGTAAAGGATAATGGTATAGGCATGTCGCAGGAGGACCAGCAGCACCTGTTTGAACGGTTTTACCGCGGCGCCAATGTAAGCAATATACAGGGTACCGGCCTGGGGCTGCATATTGTAAGCAAGTACAGTGAGCTGATGAACGGCCGCATATCCTGTGAGAGTGAATTAGGCGTGGGCACTACTTTTACCATTGATTTTTCTTTACATAACGAAACAGCCAGCTATTAATATGCAAACCATTTTGCTGATAGAAGACAATACAGACATCCGGGAAAACACGGCAGAGATCCTGGACCTGGCCGGGTATAAAGTATTAACCGCGGAAAACGGAAAACTGGGTGTGGAGCTGGCTTTGCAGCAAAAGCCGGACCTGGTGATCTGTGATATTATGATGCCGGTGCTGGATGGTTTTGGCGTTTTGCATATGCTGCAGCGTAATGATGATTTGCAGGATGTTCCCTTTATTTTCCTGACAGCCAAAACAGAGCGTACCGATTTCCGAAAAGGCATGGAAATGGGGGCAGATGATTATATTACCAAACCATTCAGCGGTACAGAGCTGCTGCATGCTATAGAAGGCCGTTTGAAAAAAGCCCTGCTGAAGAAGCAGGAATTTGCCTCTAACCCCGAAGGGCTGAATAAGCTGATGCAGGCTGCTACGGGTAAAGAATCTTTGCAGCTGCTGTCTGAAGGGCGTAATACAGATAAGTTTAAAAAGAAGCAGGTTATTTATATGGAAGGGAACCATCCTGCCCACCTGTTCTATATTCAAAAAGGAAAAATAAAAACATTTAAGCGGAATGAGGATGGTAAAGAGCTGGTAGTGGAGCTGTATAATGCAGGCGATTTCCTGGGTTACATAGCCCTGCTGGAAGGAACGGTGTATAAAGAAACTGCTGAGGCCATGGAAGAATGCGAGATAGCCGTTATTCCCCGTGAAGATTTTGAAGAGCTACTGCATAACAACCATGAGGTAGCCGTGCAGTTCATACGGCTGCTGGCCCGCAATATTACCGGCAAAGAGCAGCAGCTACTGGGCCTGGCGTATAACTCCCTGCGCAAAAAAGTGGCCGAAGCGTTAATGCACCTGCACAAAAAATACAGCGGGCACAAAGAAGGACCGTTTGCCATTGACATCAGCCGTGATAACCTGGCCGCCATTGCCGGTACGGCTACTGAATCGCTGATCCGCACTTTGGGCGATTTCCGGGAAGAAAAACTCATCGATATAAAAGATGGGGCCATCATTATACTCAATGAAAAAAAGCTGGGCGCCCTGTTGTATTAAGAACAGGTTTTTTGCAGGTAACCGCTAAATTCGGAGCTCAGCAGGTCAAAGTTCCCCTGGATAATGATCATCTTCACTTCCAGCCTGTATTGCAGGTCCAGGATCTTTTTCAGCTGGGGGCCGCTGGACTGTGATAGCTGCTGCAGCAGGTGCAGCTGCTCCCTTACTTCATGGCGCAACAGGCTGATCTGATCATCCATTTTCAGGAACTTGTTCTGGAAATATTCCAGCTGTTCCAGCTCATACAGCTGAAGATCAGCTTCCAGGATGCCCGCCAGCTTTGTTTTAAAACGTATAATGCCGTCTTCCAGCACTTTTAGCTCGTTTTTCCAGTTTTCGTTATCTGCGATCAGCTCCCCGGGTTTTCCGTTTCTCATTGCTTATAGAAAGTTTTCATGGCAATTTAATACCGTGTTTTTTCCTGGCCTATGATGGTGGTCAGCAGGAAAAATGTCCCGCATCAGTACGATATTGATATGGCTTGGTCCTTTGCCCATAAATCGATAAATTTGCAACAATGAATTCATCATTTGACCTAAAGCGGATTGAGCGGATCTCCAAAGCCTTAAGCGATCCTTACCGGATTAAGATCATGGAGGCCATCAAAAAGGAGCCGGACTGGATGCAGTGTACCGTTATTGTGGACATGTTCGACCTGGCCCAGTCTACCGTTTCGCACCACCTGAAGCAGCTGGTGGATGCGGATCTGCTGCATACGGAAAAGGATGGCCGCTGCACTAAGTATAAGGTGAACCGGGAAGGCTTTAACGACTATGTGGATTTTTTAAGGAAGTTTGAGCGGTAAAAATTTTTTATCTCTATTAATCGAAATATTTCGTTTAATCGATTTGTTTGTATAACTTTGTATCAGCAAAAGCGGCAGCGTGGAATTAGAAGATTGAAAGGTTTAGATATTTAGCTATAAGGGATCATGAAAAAGGGCCCGGGGAAAGTGTTATGTACACCACCGGCCCTTTTTTTGAATTTATTAATCGATTTATTTCGATTTATAAATAAGTTGCTGGCGCTGTTCCATTAAAAGCAGGTAATATGAGTAACCGTGAAATTGAAAAAATATCCAAAGCCCTGGGTGATCCGTACCGGCTGAAGATCGTGCAGGCCATCTGCAAAGAAGGATGGATGCAATGCGCTGCCGTTATGGACATGTTACACCTGGCACAGTCAACGGTTTCGCACCACACCAAACAGCTGGTGGATGCGGGCCTGTTAATAGCAGAAAAGGAAGGCCGTACCACCCGGTACCGCATTAATAATAACCGCTTTGAAACATACCTGCAGCTCCTGCATCCGTATGTGGCCAAAGCGCCCGCAGATAAACTAATATCTTCTGACAATAATAAAATATCAACAAATGAAAACAACATCTAAACCAGACCTTTCACAAAGTGTGGTACTGGTAACCGGTGCGCTTACCGGTATAGGCCGCGCTACGGCCATTGCATTTGCCCAGGAAGGCGCTAACGTAGTAGTAAGCGGCCGCCGTGATGCAGAAGGGCAGGCCCTGGCAGCAGAGCTGCGTGAGCTGGGTGTAGACGCAGAATATATAAATGCCGATGTGAGAAAAGAGGCGGATGTACAAAACCTGGTTGAGCAAACCGTTGCAAAATTCGGGCGTTTAGACGTAGCCGTTAATAATGCCGGAACAGAAGGGCAGCCTGGCCCGGTAGTGGAGCAAACGCTGGAAACTTACGAAGCCATTTTCCAGACCAATGTGCTGGGCGTATTACTGAGCTTAAAGCATGAGCTGAAAGTAATGGTAGCGCAGGGGCATGGCAGCATTATCAACGTATCTTCCGTACTGGGCCGGCAGGGCGCCGCAGGCGCATCAGTATACACGGCCAGCAAACATGCGGTGGAAGGTCTTAGCCGCTCTGCTGCGCTGGAAGTAGCCTCCGCCGGCATACGTGTGAATGTAATAGCGCCCGGCCCTATTGAAACGGGTATGCTGAACCGTTTTGTAGGTCATAATGAAGAATATAAATCCGGGCTGTTATCCACTGTTCCTTTACAACGCGCCGGTTCGCCGGAAGAAGTAGCGCAGGCCATTGTGTTCCTGGGTACCAGCAAATCGCTTTTCCTTACCGGCGAATCTATTGCCGTGGATGGAGGTATGCTGGCATAAGCGATCCCCATCTTTAAACATCACACACTAAATTTGATCCCACCATGTCAGATCTGCTCTTATCAGAACAAATTACCGGCTTAATTAAAAATGCCTGGAATGTACAGGTGAAAGCTGTTACCGGTTATTTCAACAAATACGATACTGATTTTTATTACCAGGAAGTGGCTGCGGGCCGTAACCGTGCAGTATACCTGCTGGGCCACCTGACTGCTGCCAACGACAGCCTGCTGCCTATGCTGGGACTGGGAGAGCGGCTGCATCCTGAGCTGGAATCCCTTTTCCTGGGCACGCCTGATAAACAGCTGCCGGATACGGAGCTCCCTTCATTTGAAGAGCTAAAAAGCTATTGGGAAGATGTGACCAGCGCGTTAACCAATCATTTCTCAAACTTCAGCACCCCGCAGTGGCTGGAACGGCATACGCGTGTTTCTGCAGAGGACTTTGCGCTGGATCCTAAACGGAATAAGCTGAATGTGCTGCTGGGGCGTATTACACATATGACCTATCATATGGGGCAGCTGAATTTATTAAAGCAGGCGGCAATAGTAGCGGATTAACATCAGCTGATAAAATAACGGTTAGGGTGCATGCAGGATTTCCAGTATTTAACGATCAGGTCCAGCTGCACTCTAAGGCCGTTATGGGTATTGGCTTTTTCAAAAAATCCCTGTACGGTGAGATCATATGCCTTATTCACATTTTCCTGCGTGGCATAATCACTCAGAAATACAAAGGGGATAGATTTTTTCCTGAGGAATTCATTGTTGTTTATGTGGGCACGTAATTCCAGCCCGTTCATGCCTTCCATTTTAACATCGCAAAGGATCAGGAAAGGCTGCTGGGTGGTTATAAGCAGGTAATCCAGCGCATCCTGCCCATCATGAAAGCAGTGGGTGTTAATGGCCGGATCTATTTCCTTCAGTATGGCCGAAATAAATTCCTGGTCTTCCAGGTCATTGTCGATGATGAGAACAGGTCCATTTAACGGCATAAGCTTATGCAATTGTAGTGAGCAATAAATTAAAAGTTAGCCACTTCCGTTGTAATTATCAACAGCAGCTGCCGGTACTAATGATGAACGGGCAGGCCAGCCGGCAGAATGATGGAAAACGTAGTTCCTTTACCGGGTTCGGACTGGGCAGAAATAATACCCCGGTGGTTGCGGACTATTTTACGGCAATAGGCAAGGCCTATGCCAAAGCCGCCAGGATATTCATTATAGGAGAGCTGGGAAAAAATATCAAAGATCTTTTCCAGCTGCGGTGCGTCAATACCAATTCCATTATCTGTTATGCGGATCTCAAAATAACTGCTGCCAGACTTTAATGCAGGCAGGTGGGTGCTGTGGTCCGGGGACAGCGCTGTGGCAGAAACATGAATCACCGGCGTTATATTCCTTTTGGAAAACTTCAGCGCATTATGTACCAGGTGATAAAAAAGCTGCTCCATTTGCAGCGGCAGCGCCGGTATTACAGGCAGCACATCCGCACTAAAAAGCGCCTGCCTGATGGTGAGCTGTGGCTGCAGCTGTGCACATACATCCCTGATGATCTTATTGAGGTCTGCTTCCTCAAACAGGATATCCTTATCATTCAGCTCTGAATATTCGGAGAGATCCTTGATCATCATAGAAAACCTTTGTGCGCTGGTGTTGATCTTTAACGCAAGGTCTTTTGTTTTATCAGTTTCCGGCAGCGTAGCCGTAGTATTCATCAGCATATCACTGAATATGCGGATCTTCCGCAGCGGTTCCTGCAGGTTATGATGGGAAATGTAATTGTATTGGCGGTTCTCGTCCATTGAATTGGTGAGCTGCCGGTTCAGCTCTACCAGGGCGGCATTGCTTTGTTCCATCAGGTCCAGGCTATGCAGGTGAAAGGCGATCAGCTCTGCGAACAGGTTGAACATGCCAATGGTCTTTGTATTCTTTAACTGGGCCGGTTTAGGATCTATGGCGCATAACGTGCCAAAGAAAGCGCCGTTCTTCAGGAAAATCGGTATGGAAATATAACTCTGAAACCTGTATTGCTTAGGGGTATGATGGTTGGCATACAGCGCATCTTCCGCTACATGATCGATCACCACCGGCTGCCGGTGTTCTCTTATTTCATTACAGATGGTAGTGCTTATTTCCAGCTCGCCGCCGCGTTCCAGGCCAAATTGAATTTCGTCCCGCACACTGCAGGCAATCCACCGCTCAGTGGTTACCCGTGCAATAGCAGCAAACCCCATTCCGGTTGTGCGGCAAATTACTTCCAGCATCGTAGATACGATCGGGATCTGGTTTACTTTCTCAATATCTTTTGACAGGCTACTCTGCTTTGACATCTTTTACTCCTTCATTGATCAATCCGGGCAGGGACTGCTACGTATAAATATAACCATTATTTTATAAAGCATTTGCCCGGTCCGCATTCATGCAGGCCGGGCAATTTCTTTTTTCCTGGTAGCGGAAATATTATTGATAAGTTACTTCCAGGGTGATGGGGGTAGCGCTCAGCGCTTTTGAAATGGGGCAATTCTCTTTAGCGCCATTGGCAATGGTTTTAAACTGCTCTTCAGATACACCTTCAATTTTAGAAGCAGTCAGCTCCAGCTTTATATTGGTGATCTTGGGACCTGCAGCAGGATCCAGCTCTACGGTAGCTTTGGTATCCAGGGTACCGGCGGTAAAACCAGCCTGGGTAAGCGCAGCGCTCACGGCCATTGTAAAACATCCTGCATGAGAGGCGCCCAGCAGCTCTTCAGGGTTGGTGCCTACACCATCGCCAAAACGGGTATTGAAGGAGTACTGCGTTTTATTCAATACGGTGCTTTGTGTAGATATTTCTCCTTTGCCTTCTTTGAGATTGCCCGTCCAGTGGGCATTTGCTGTTCTTTTCATATTGTATGATTTTATGGATGTAAAGGTGATGAAATAAAAGGTAAGAAGTTTTAACTAAAGTTAAATTTACGTAATTAAAACGGTCCATGGTCCACAGTTCGCGGAGCGGTTGGCAGTTGATGCTACTTCGCCTTATCCGATGCCGGTACCAGCTTCGCTGTAAGATCCGGTTCAGGCATATCTTTATCCAATGGGAACATGGGCCGTTGAATACGTTTATAACCCAGGCGTTCCAGGTCCTGGTCCACACCACCCGGTGTTAAAGAAAGTAACCAGTCAGCCCGCATATTATACAGGTCCGGTTCCAGGTAACCGATCTTTACCACTACAATAGCCGCTTTGCGGGGCTGCAGGTCCAGGTCGGTAAAATCCTTTTCCTTATGATAGGGTTTTCTTTTCCGGGTAACGATCACGCTTACACTGCCCACCTTTACCACTACTTCTACCTCCGCATCCTTATCGCCTTTTTTAATAGCGGTAACGGTGCCGACCAAATGTACGGGCGGTGCATAACGTGCATCTACCTTTGCGCCGGCATAACCATCCACATGGCCGCCAACACCAGCTGTAAGGGCTTGCTGCACCAGCTCAGGGCCGGGTATGGAAGCATAAATCAATGCAGGGCCGTTCTCATTTTTAAATTCAGGCCGCGCTAAGATCTGGGTAATGGTCCAGGTAACATCCCCTGCGCCGCCGGCCGTAGGGTTATCGCCGGAATCGCTGATCATAAACGGATGTTTATCGCTGGCCAGCGCTTTATCCAAACATTCTTTGAGATCGCCGGTGGGCGCTACAAAAGCAAAATCCTTACGGGCATTCCAAAAGCCTTTTGCCAGCTGCTCCGCAGTGCTGGTCACTGCTGCCTTATCATCGCCGGTTACCATTACTACGCCATGGTTACGCGGTTCATCGGCCCAGGCATAACCGATCCAGATGGCGGCATCAATAACACCCGGTTGCCTGGAAGCCGGGGCCACAGCCTTATACACGGTTTTACCGGGCTCTATACGGGTGCTTGTTTTTTCGCCGGGCAGCAGTATTGGAATGGGGATCCAGGCTTTATATGCCGGTTTGCCTTTACCGCTTTCCAGCCTTTCCAGCAGGTTGCTTACAGCGCGCCGTTTGGTTTCCATGGCATCTTCATGCGGCGCCATACGGTAACAGGTAATGAGGTCTGTATTTTCCGCCAGCCGCCAGGATACATTGCCATGCAGGTCCATGGAGGTGGAGATGAGCGTTTGTTTGCCTATCACTGCGCGGATGCGGGTAATAAGATCTCCTTCCGGATCATCCAGCCCTACCACGCTCATGGCGCCATGTATATCAAAGAACAATCCATCATAGGGCATGTTCTTTTTCAGCGCTTCCAGTGTTTGTTTTACTAATGATTCATATGCTTCGCGTGTAACTGCGCCGCCGGGTAAGGAGCGGCCCATTACTGCAGGCAGCCACAAGGCCTGTTTCCGCAAGGAGGAATCAGGTGCAAAGAACGGGTAAGAGGTAAAGATCTGCTCACCATATTTTGCATGGAATGCGGCTTCATTGGTTAATGCGGGTGAAAAGGTGCTGGATTCTATAGCCAGCCCGGTAATGGCAATACGGGGCAATGGTTTGGCTATAGCCGATACCGTTATACCGCAGAGGGAAAGTACCAGTAAATATAGTTGCTTCATGGTGGGAACGCTTTGTTCTAAAATACTCAGAAAAGCGCTAATCTCATAACAGTTATAAAAACTTAGATATTACCAGCATGGAGCAGGGCAGGCTCCGCCATCCCAAACCGGCCACTAGCTTTTTTTAACGTTACCGCCTGCACGTTGTTTATACGCGCCGGGTGTTAAACCTGTGAACCGTTTAAAGACCGTAGCAAAGTACTGTGCATTCTGAAAGCCGGTTTCATAGGCAATACCGGCAATAGAGAGCTTTCCTTTCAGCAGGGCTTCCTGCGCTTTTTGAATTTTATACTTTAATACATAATCCAGCGGGGTAGTGCCGGTAGCTTCTTTAAACCAGGTTTTAAAGCGGGAAAGGGATAAACCTGCCTGCGCGGCCAGCTCGGGTAATACGGCCGGTTCATCCAGATGGTCGTGGATGTAGGCATCTATCTTATCCATCCGTTCCTCTATCCTGCGTACCGTAGCAGATTGTGAGCAGCTGATCACAGACAGTAAGAAATCCGCCAGCAGGTGCTGCACATGTATCTGGTGCAGCAGGGAGCTGTTTTGCGCATGATGCTGAAATACCTGTTCCAGCGTGGTTTTCAGCTTGCTGTTCCCTTTAAAGTGCCGGGGCAGCTGTAGCAGCTGCCGCTTCCATTCAGCAGCCAGCTTACCGTCAAAATGAAGGAAACGCCGCCCGTTGCGGGTAGCATCCATGTTAATGATGATCCAGTACATTTCTCCCTTTTCTTCCGGGAATTCGCCGGTGCCATGTAATTCACCGGGATAGGTAACAAACAGCTCACCGCCTTTTATTTTATACAGGGTCTTGTTCACTTTATATACCTGCTCTCCCTTGCTGCAAAAACAGATCTCCAGCATATGCTGGTGTGAGTGTGCATCCAGCGAGCTGCGGGTTTGCTTGTAATGATATTTCCCCAGTACGGCAATATCCTTCCAGCCCCATTGCCGGAAGTCAATGATATGGCGCTCTGCGGTGGAATGAATATCTAAGGCTGTACGTTTTGCCATGTATAAAATAGTATTGAAGTACTATGTTGAAATAGTTCTTAAATATACAATAGTACATTTGAACAGGGACAAAAAAAATATATTATGGGGGTTATTACCGCAGCCCAGATCGAAGCCTTTAACCACGACGGTTACCTGGTAGTGAACGATCTGCTGACACCGGACGAGATCAATTATTACCGGGATATATACCAGCAATTCCTGGATGATAAGATCAATACAGGTAAGTTCCGTTCAGACCTGGGTGGCTTTTCCGATGGCACCCGGTCTTCCGCTACCCGGGAGCGTATTACCCAGATCATGTTACCGGGCAGGTTATTGCCCTCATTGCTGAATGAGGTATTGCATGTAAGAACGCTGGCTATTGCCAAAGAGCTGTTAGGGGACGATATGGATATGGATTTTGATATGCTGATAGATAAAGCGCCTTTCACCAATACGCCTACACCCTGGCACCAGGACTGCGCTTATTGGATCAGCATGCCGGACACACGAGCTGCCAGCTGCTGGGTAGCGCTGGATGATGCGGTGAAAGAGAATGGTTGTATGTGGTACGTACCGGGCTCGCACAGGCAGCCCGTTCGCGCACACCGGCCGGCCGGCAGTGGTGGTGGTGCGTTAATGTGCGATGCCGAAGAAAGGGAAGGAGTGGCCGTAGAAATAAAAGCAGGTTCCTGCGTATGGCACCAGGGCGCTACACTGCATTACAGCCGCGGTAACAGTACGGGTAACCGCCGCCGTGCCTTCATTAACAACTTCAGGCCTGCAGCCATGATACAATTTGAGCGGGAGCGTGGCTTTGACCACACGGGTGAGCGGGAGGTGCGGAATACCAGCGCCAAAGACTAACGTTAATAACCGGGCGGCTGATTATTTTTCTATATTTGTTACATACGTTTGAAGCTTTATGAAGAAAAATAATGCCAAAGCTGCTGCCGGCGTAAAGGAAATAGCAAGGCTTGCACAGGTATCCATCGCTACGGTTGACAGGGTGATCCACAACAGGGAAGGAGTGTCGGAAAAAACCAAAACGAAGATACAGGCTATCATAGATAAGCTGGGATACCAGCCCAATGTACTGGCGCAACGCCTGGCACTGGCCACCCGCGGCACTATTAACCTGGCGGTATTGCTGCCGGTTATATCCCCGGAAACAGAGTTCTGGCAGGCGCCCAGGGATGGCATCAGTAAAGCGGAAAGCGAGATCAAACAATACGGGGTCAATATTCACTACTTTTATTTTGATCAGAATGATGAAAGTACGTTTGAAAAACAAGTGAAAAAGATCATCCGTTTTAAACCGCAGGGCATTTTGTTTACACCCACTTTTCCGGATCCGGCGGTGCAGCTGACAGAGCATAGCAAAAAAGCCGGGATCCCGTATGTGCTCATTAACACTGATATTCCGGGCTATGATGCCATGTGTTATATAGGACCTGAAAGTTTTCACAGCGGTTACCTGGCTGCCCAGCTGGTACACTATTGCACGGCCCGGGATAAGAAAATAGTGATCGCTAAAATAGCCAGGGAAATAAGCACCAACTACGCCATTCTGCGTAAGGAAGAAGGGTTCAGGGCTTATTTTAAAGACCGCAAGCTGGAAAACCCGCTGCTAACGCTGGATTCCAAGGAAACAGAATACGCCGGGGTATCACGTAAGCTGGCAAAGCTGGTCAAACAGGAACAAAATATCGGAGCCATCTTTGTCACCAATTCCCGTGTATCGCTGGTGGCCCGTTACCTGGAAGCTGCCGGCCGTACGGATATTATTTTGTTAGGTTATGATTTTACAACCGATAATGTACAACACCTTAAAGCAGACAATATAGATTTCCTGATCTGCGAAAAACCGCAGGAGCAGGGATACCGGGGTATTATGACGCTTTTTCAACACCTGGTATATTCCAATGTTATTGAGAAAAACTACCTGATGCCTATTGATATTATCACCAGGGAGAATTACCTTTTTTACCGCAACTAACGGTAAGGGGTATATAAAGGCATCAGGTATGAACAGCAAATGCTTATGACCCGTGTTCTTATATATCTTTTACTGGCAGTGTTGCCGGGAATAGCTGTTCCGGCCAGTGCGCAGGAACTATCACCCAAAAAAGAATATGCCGCCACGCTGCTAACCTTAACAAATGCGTTACTGGAACGGCAGGCCACAGACAGCGCCGGGAGCAATGCCGGTGGTATCTGGTGCGCGCATTGCAAGGTATGGCATACCCGCGCAGCAGAAGCAGTGTACCCGTTTGCAATTAGTGCTGGTATTACCGGTGATGCCCGTTATGTGCAGGCTGCAAAACGGGCGGCTGACTGGCTTTTCCGCCAGCAGCAGGCAGATGGCAGCTGGAAAGAAACCCCGGAAGAATGGACAGGCACTACTACTGACCAGCTGTTAATGTTATTATTAGCCTACGAAAAATTATCCCCGCAGCTAACTACCGCACAACAAACACAATGGCGCAGCAGCATGGAAAAAGCCGCCGCTTATCTTAACAGGGTAATGACGCCGGAATTTGCCAGCATTAATTATGTAGCCACCACTACTGCTACCTTAGCCAAAGCAGGATTGGTGTTACACCAGCAGGCCTATACGCAAAAAGCTTGGCAGCTGGCCCGCAGAACCATTGCCAAAATGGATGAAGACGGCTTCCTGAACGGTGAAGGAGGCCGCAGCCATGGCAATAAAATGGGAGTGGACCTGGGTTATGATATGGAAATGTCGTTATGGGGGCTGGGCCTATACGCCCGCCTGACGGCCGATACATTGGTGAATGGTTATGTAAAAAGAGCGTTGAAAAATCATTTATATTTTATTTATCCGGATGGTTCGCTGGATGCTTCCTGGGGTATCCGCTCCAATAAATGGACAGGTTATGGCAGCGCCACCTCTGATGGCAGCCAGGTTTTATTCAGCCTGTATGCCGATGAAGATCCGCGTTATGCCAATGCTTCCCTGCGGAACTTATTATTCCTGCGTAAAAATATAATAGCTGGCCTGGTAGGTTATGGCCCGCAGCATGCGAAGCTGTTTAATACGCCGCCCTGTATTTATCCCACCTTTGCCAAAGCCAAGAACCTGGCGCTGGCCTATACGCTGGAAACCAGAGCTACGCGGCCTTTGGCAGCCATTCCGGCTGATAGCAGCAGCTGGATAAAACACTTTGCCACGCTGGATGTTATTGAAGTGCGCACGCAGCAATTTATGGCTACGATCACTGGTTACCGTTATAAAGACCCGGCAGGCGCTAAAGGTAAATACATGTACCGTCCTGATGGTGGTGCTATCAGCCATCTGTGGGCAGCAGGACATGGTTTTATAACAGCATCCAGCCCTACGGTATACAGCCGGCCCGAGCCTATGAGCTTCCCGGAAGCACCTGGTGTGCTGCCGCTTACGCCCAGGATAGAATATACGGATAGCGCGGGTTATTTCACTAACCTGTATGAGTTTGACAGCCGTTTATCATTTCATGAAACATCAAAAAAACAGTATACCGTAAATGTTAGCGGTGAGCTGAAAGATAAGAACGGGCTTACCGGCGGGGTAGGGTACCAGCTGAATTACCTGTTCACCGGCAGTGCGCTGCAAAAAACAATTACCGTTACCTGGCATGATGCCTGGCCGGTAGTGCATGTGATTGAGCCCATTATACAATATGCAGGTATGAGCTTTGAACAAAAGGATGACCGTACCATATTGATCCATGCCGGCCAGAAACAATGGGCGCTCAGGATCTTATCCGGTAAAGCGCGCTGGATTGCAGGGCGGGAGGCGGCTCATTACTGGGCGCCTTACCCGGCGCTGAAAGCCTGGCCCCTGGAGCTGGAGATACAACCGGAAGGGGAGGCCATTTCCCGTAGTGTAACCTATTGCCTGCAGGTGTTAAATACATCAGCGGACAAATAAAATGATTAAAAACGGGTACGTACCCGAAAAAGGCTTATTTTCGAACCAGATCTTATTTTTATCTGTAAAAGTGAAAAACGAATGCAATTGTTTCCCGTAACTAAAAAAATATTCCACGCCCTGTTGTTATGCTGCCTGTTCATAGGTGTTACCGGTAGCGTAAAAGCCCAGTGGTATGATGTAACCCGCTATGGCGCAATAGGAGATAGTACAACAGATAATACAAAAGCTATACAAAAAGCAATAGATGCCTGTGCAGCCACGGGCGGAAAAGTATATTTTCCCGCAGGCAGATTTTTAACCGCTACCCTTTATCTGAAAAGTAATGTAACTCTACATGTAGCTGCAGGCGCCACTATTCTGGGCCATACAGATACAAAACAATATCCCTACCAGGATGCCGGCATCCGTTTTTATGGAGATGAGTGGGCTAAACAAAGTCTTATTTTTTGTAAAGACCAGGAGAACGTAGGCATTGAAGGCAGCGGCACTATTGACGGGCAGGGCGGCGCATTTGTAATTACTACCAATAAAAAACCGGACCGTTACCGCGACCGGCCTTATTTGCTCTGGTTCATCAACTGCAAAAATGTAAAGGTGCGGGATGTATCGCTGCGTAACTCCGCCTTCTGGATGCAGCATTACCTGGGCTGTGAATTTGTGTGGATAGAAGGCGTGCGTATCTGGAACCACTCTAACAAGAACAATGACATGATGGATATTGATGGTTGCCGGAATGTACATATTTCCGGTATAACCGGCGATTCGGATGATGATGGTATTACCATTAAAAGTACCTCTCCGCATATCTCAGAGAATATTACCATCAGCAATTGTGTCATTAGCAGCCATTGCAATGCATTAAAGTTCGGAACAGAATCAACCGGTGGTTTCAGGAATATTGCAGTAAGCAATTGTGTGATCAAACCCTCTGCGCAACCGACCACCATTTACGGTAAACCGGCCGGTAACAGCGGCATTTCGCTGGAAATGGTGGATGGCGGTATCATGGAAAATATTACCATCAGCAACATAGTGATAGAAGGGCCGCAGGTGCCGCTGTTTGTGCGTTTGGGCAACAGGGCCAGGCCGCATACAAAAGATTCGCCGGTACCTGCGCCGGGCCGTGCGCGTAACATTCACCTGTCTAACATTACCGCCACCGGCGCAGATGAAACAGGCTGCTCTATCAGCGGTATTGCAAAAGCGCCGCTGGAAAATATTTCACTGGAACATATTTACATAGAAACCAAAGGCGATGGGGATGGGGCAAAGGTGAACCTGTATGAGCCGGTAGTAGAAAAAGAAACAGAATACCCGGAAGCTACTATGTTCGGCAACCTGCCATCCTATGGATTTTTTATCCGGTATGCAAAAGATGTGCGCTTATCTGACATTACACTGCGTAATGCAGGAAAAGAAACACGCCCCGGTGTAGTGGTAGCACAAACGCAGCAGTTCACTCTGAATGCGCTGGATGTGCAAACCAGCAGCAGCACACCCGCTGCCGTGTACATTAATAACAGTAAGGACGGTATCATCAGCAACAGCCGCAATGCTTACCCGGTGCAGCGTGTATGGATCAAGGATCAACAATCCACCAATATTAAAGCGGATGAAGCAGCAAAGTAAAATAACAGGCCTGTTAGGCATGGCTTTATTGTTGCTGCATACCGCGGTAGCGCAGCAGGCGCCTGCATTGGAGCTGGCCTGCAAAGTGGCTGACAAGCTTATAAAGGATACCCGTTTTGAATGGAGCTGGGAGCCGCAAAAAGAAGTGTTGGGCATGCAGGTGATTGATGCCCGGTTTTTGAATACGCAACAGGGCGCCTATGCAGTTCGTTTTGCCAATGTAATGGCAGATACGCTGGTACGTTTTGGCATTACCACTGCAGGCCCGGTACAGGTATGGATCAACCAGCAGCGGGTGTATGAACAGGATGCTGCCAGGGTGGTAAACCCCAAAGAGATTGCCTACAACCGTTTTACTTTCAATAAATATTTTACCGCTCAGCTGCATAAAGGCAGAAATGAAATACTGATCCATACGCGTTCGCAGGCGGTTATTTTTTTACGCGCAATAACAGCTGCCGGCGATGAGGAAACAGCTGTAAAATTCAGCACGCAGCCCTGGTTATACACCACGCAGGTAATTAATCCTGCACAAGCTGCATTTAGCCCACAGGCGGCATATAATTATTGGCAAACAGCGCCGCAACGCTGGCTGCCGGAGCTGGTGATAGACAGCACTGCGGTCTACCAGCGGGAATCCTATGCTAACTGGCATTACTCCCACGGCACTGCTGTATGGACCTTGCTGGCTTTGCAACAAGCAACAAACAACAGCCGTTATGGCAGCTTTGTAAAAAGATATACCCGGTTCTTGTTCGATAACTATTCTAATCTTCAGTTTCAATACGATTCTTTGTATGCCTGGCGGGGCAGCTACCACCGCGTATTCCGGCGCACCATGCTGGATGATGCCGGGGCGGCGGCCCTGCCTTTTGCGGCCCTGTACCAAAAGGAAAAAGATGCTGCAGCCTATAACACCTTACTGGGCCCCCTGCTGCAGTATATAACGGATAAGCAGGTACGCTTACCGGATAGCACTTTTTGCCGCCCGGAGCCACTTGAATTTACGGTATGGGCCGATGACCTTTTTATGAGCGTACCCTTCCTGGTGATCATGAGCCAGGCCACCGGCAGGCAGCAGTATTTGGAAGATGCCGTAAAACAGGTGCTGCAGTTCCGGAAATATTTGTACAATCCGCAAACCGGGTTATACAAACACGGCTGGTTCAGTACTACCGGCCGGCAGTCGGTAGCCTATTGGGGCCGCGCCAACGGCTGGATAGCATGGGCCACGGTAGTGCTGCTGGAAGCATTGCCGGATACACATCCCGCCTATACGAAAATATTAAGATCTTTTCAGCAGCATATGGCCAGCCTGTTACGCTACCAGGCAGCAAGCGGCAGGTGGCATCAGCTCATAAACTGTACGGCGAGTTATGAAGAGACTTCCTGTACCGCCATTTTTGCCTATGCCATGGCTAAAGGTGTGCAGCATGGCTGGCTGGCCCCGGGTTTTAAACAGCATGCCTTACAGGCCTGGGAAGGAGTAGCAGCTAAAATAGACAGCAGCGGCGTGGTGCACGGTATTTGCCAGGGCACGGAAATAGGTGCAGACGAAAAATTCTATATAAACAGGAAAACGATTAATAACGATCCCCGCGGCCTGGGCGCGGTGATCATGGCAGGAATAGCAATCGCGGAACTTAAACCATAATAGGCATTGCGGCAAACATTTTTATACTTATGTGGGATCATGGTCCTTTGCGCCTGCGGTAAACAGCCACAGAACTACCTGTTTGATATGGGCAGTGAACAGCAGGCCGTAGCGCCGGGTTATACCCGCGTTACGCCTGTTATGCAATACAATGCGCAAAAGGGTTTTGGATGGCTGCAGGCGCCGGCCAGCACGTTTGATACTGCCAATGAAAAATTATACAGCCCCATTTTCCGCAGCGGCGTATGGGCAAAAGACAGCCTGGTATTCCGGGCAGATGTGCCGGCCGGTGATTACTTTATGATCCTGAGCCTGGGCTGCAAAGATTCTGTGAACCTGAAAATGACGGTGGCCGTGGATCACAGGTCCCTGCCGGATACCATTAACACGCCCCTGTACCGCTTACCTTACCATACCTTACGCCGGAAAATAACCGTGAAAGAAGCCAATACGGTCATAAGTATTAGGGGGCAGGGCACCCCGGTAGGTTTGTATGCGCTGGAATTAAGGCCGTGTACCCGTAACCGTGATATACAGTTTGATACGCCGCTGGAAGAAGATACTGCTGTGGTAAAAGAGTTCCTGCAACAGCCCGACAGTAACAATATAGCCTTTACCAACCAGGCAGATATGTGCCGAAAATATTTGCTGGCCTGCAAATATTTTGAGGGTGGCGGCTGGTCATGGGCAGTACACGAAACCGGGCTGAGTTTAATATACCGTATGAATGCCGCAGCCGGCCTGCTGGAGCAGGTAACCGCTGATGCGGACGATCCGTTGTATAACCGTGCCCTGTACCTGCTGGCGCGCACCTACTACTGGCTGGACCAGGAAGATGATAACAGCTGGCAGCAGGCAAAAGCCCGGGAGCTTTTTAAAAAATTACAGCAAAGCTACCCGGATAATAACCTGCTTAAAATGTATACCGGGCAAAAGGTAGCGGATACCTGTAATATACCGGCAGCCCCGCAAAACGCACCCTTATGGGCCGTGTATCAACGGGAAGTAATGTACCGTTTACTAAAGATCATTCACTGGTGGGTAGGCGTAAAACAAACTGCTAACGGAGAAATGGGCGGCAAATACGGGGACGATGTGGAAATGCTGCGCTGGTGGCTGCCGCCGGTGCTGGGTGCGGATGACAGCCTGGCCCGTGTGGGTTATACCCGCCTGGCAGATGGTGTATGGAACAGCGGCGTGCTGGAACGCGGCTTTGCAAAAAGAATAGATGATGTGGAACATGCCGCAGAGCTTTTCCGGGATACCCATCCCGGTATGTTCCTGATCAAATACGGTGATCCGGAATATGTAGAACGATGTTTGACCAGCATGCAAAATTTCAGGGATGTGTGGACCGGTATTACTTCCATGGGGCACCGGCATTTCCGTTCTTACTATTTATCCGCCACAGCGGTATCAGCATATTATCCATATGATGTGGATGTAGCTATGAATGCAAGGGCGCTGCTGCCTGGTTTATGGGCCGCCTGGTATAATAACAATCCTACCTTAATAAAGTTATTGAGTGAATGGGGACAGGCATGGATAACCGATGCCAACAGGGCCATCAATGGTAAGCCGGCGGGAGTGATCCCGTCGGCGGTGGCCTTTCAGGAGGATAGAATAGGGGGCCATTCCGCACAGTGGTATGACCCTCAGCTTACCTATACGTATTACAACTGGGATCACCTGGGGCATGTGAACGAGCTGCAATATTTGCTGGCAGGGTTATATGCGCTTACGCAAAAGCCAGTTTTTTTGCAGACCATTAATACGAATGCAAGGTTAATGACGCCGCCCCTGCAGAAAAAAGATACTACACCCGGCTCGCTGTACTGGGTGCAGCAACAGCTGCTTAGCGGCGGTATAGACCATGCAGCCGGCAGCAACCCAATGGGCAAGCTGTTTGCCATGGCGCGGCAGCTGAGTAACAGCAGCCGTTATGATACCCTGGTGGATAAATACGGCGCGCATTATAACCGGTATACATTGCATCATGATAAAAAAGTAATTGAACAGGGACTGGAAGAAATGCTGAACAGCTTACGGTACAATTTTCCTTTGCTGACCAGCGAAGTAAAGTTTACGGATCGCGTGTACATTCCCAATAACAGCTTGTTATCCGGTATGTACCTGGGGCATTTTGGCGCAGGGTATGAATATCCCAGCCTGCTGGCCTCCTGGAAAAATACCGGTAAGGATGTAGCCATTCTTGTGAATGGCGGCGACCAACATTTTTTACAGGCAACGTTATACAATTTTGAGCAGGAGAGAAGGGTACAATTACGTACCTGGCAGCTGCAACCAGGCCGGTATTGCGTAAGCACCGGTCTTGATAAGAATGGAGATGATAGCATGGATGAAGCGCTTAGCACTGATACCATTACTATTACAGAACGGGTGAAAGATCTTTCACTTACCCTGCCCGCCAGGCAGCTGCTGATAGTGGCTGTAAAACAGCTGCAGGCTTACCCCGGCAGCCCTGCACCTAAAGCAGATCCGGCACTTACCGCTAAGGATATTGTGATAAAACCAGGTGCCGGAAATAACATGTACGTGGTACAGATCACGCTGCATAATATTGGAAATACAGCAGCGGTGAACAGCCGGGTAAAATTTTATGTAGATGATGTAGTGGAAGATAGCACGGTGATCACTTCACTGGAAGCGCCTGATGATCTGCAGGCGCGTACACAACAAATATTGTTTCACTGGAAAGCGGCTGCTGGAAAGCATTTGGTGAGAATTAAAATTGACGGAGAACAACCTGAAATTACAGCATTGAATAATGAAGACGCATTATATTTCATGGTAGATGATAACACGAAAGAATAATATTTCTATGTTTTTTGTAATTTACGGGTACGTTACCGAAAAATTGTTTTATATTAGAGTTATCGAGTTTTATAGAGGAAGTTTTTCTTTTTTTGATCCGGAGTATTACACTAGATTGGGGGGACATTTTTAAATTACCGGAAGCGAGCCAACAACTAAATCAGCGAAGTAAAATTTAGGACATTAAGTAATGACTGTTTATAGAAAGATATTTCTATTACTGGCCATGCTATTGCATGGAATGTACGCCACGTGTATGATATTGCCCGTGCTGCCTTACCCGCAGCAGGTAAGCATAGGGCCGGAGAAAGTAGGTTTTCCCGCACAGCTGCGTTTACACGGTATAGGAACGGATGCGCTGATGAATGCCCGCCTGGAAGCACACTGGAAATTATTTGCCACTACCGCAAAAACAGGCGCCGGCCAGCCAGCTACAGTTAACCTGGTATTATTAGGGAAAGATAAAGGCGCAGATGCTTTGGTACGCCAGTATGCAGCAGCGGCCATCAAAACTATTGGGCAGGAGGGATATATACTGGTAATGAATGAGCAATACCGTTTCATTGCCGCCAATACGGAAACCGGTTTATTCTACGGTTTACAAACACTGAAACAGCTCACACGTGCCAGCTGGCAAACCGCGTTAACAATTGTTGACTGGCCGGCCTATAGCCGCCGCGTGATCTTTGATGATATCAGCCGCGGGCCCATTTCCACCGTATCCTATATAAAAGAGCAGATAACACGGATGGCGGAGCTGAAGATCAACTACCTTTCCTTTTACATAGAACATGTGGTGCAGCCGCTTTCCCACCCAGACTTTGCACCGGAGAACGGGAAGCTGACCATTGCACAGATCAAAGAGCTCTCGGCTTATGCAGCCACCTATCATATGCAGCTGATCGGCAGCTTTCAGTCGTTCGGGCATTTTGAAAAAATACTTTCACTGCCGCAGTACCGCTCCATGGGCGAAACATCCAGCTTAATATCACCACTGAGCGCCAAGGCGCGGCAGTTCCTTTCAGACGTGATCGGCGAGTTATGCGACGCCTTTAGCGCACCCTGGTTTAATGTGAACTGTGATGAAACATTTGGCCTGGGAAAAGGATATTCAAAAGCCTATGTAGATAGTGTGGGCGTAGCAAAATACTATGCGGACCACCTGCAGTTCTTATATGATGTGGTAAAAAAGCATGGCAAGAAAATGATGATGTGGGGTGATATTGCCCTGCAGCATGAGGAAGTGCTGGACCTGCTGCCTAAAGATGTGATCTACCTGAGCTGGGAGTATGGCGACCAGCAGAACTATGATGCCTGGACGCAACCTTTTGCCAAACGTAAGCTGGAGTTCATGGTATGTTCCGGGATCCTCAACTCTTACCGCATGTTTCCGGATATGGTAATGGCTAAAGCCAACATTGACGGCTTTTACCGGCAGGGCAAGCGGGATGGCGCTACCGGCGCTTTTGCCACTATCTGGGATGATGGCGGCACTTACCTGTTCTCTGCCGACTGGTATGGCGTGTATGTATCCGCAGAAAAAAGCTGGAACCTGGACACTGCAAACACTGCTTCATTTGACCAGCGTTATGAAACCTGCGCTTACGAAAGCAGCAACGGTAATTATGTGAAAGCGTTGTTTACATTAATGCAGCTGCGGGCATTACCGCTTACCTATAACCTGAACGATCAGCTATGGCAGCAGAAGATATTACCGGACAGCGGTAAAAAACTGATCCTGAACAATGTATCTGCCACAGAAGCTTTGCAGATCGTTAACGAGGCAGAAGGCTACATTACTGCGGCTAATCCGCACAGTCATGCAGCAGATATCAGCGCCTTACAATTTGCCATACAGCAATACAAGCTAATGATCACCACCCGCCTGATCATAGCAGATGTTGTTAAAAAATATACAGCGTCAACCCATATGCTCCGTGAACAGGCTGTAACAACCGTTACAGCCTGCGCGGATACTTTGCATGCGCTGAATGAGCGTTACAAAGCAGCTGCCCAGTGGTTTCAGCAGGCCTGGCTGCAGGAGAACCAGCCTTACTGGTTAAACGTGGTGATGCAGCTGTATGAGAAAAAGAGCAATGCCCTGGCTGCGCTGGAGCAGCAGCTGCGGCAGGCCGCAACGCAGGGCAAGCTGCCTCCCATTAACAGAACGCGCTTAAATATTATGGTTACAGACCGTACTTATTTTAAGAACTGGATGTTATGTGGTCCTTTACCGGTTAAAGAATATGGTGTGATACCCGGTTTTTTATATGCACCGTTAAAGGAAGAGGATGTACCGCCTTCGCCGGGAGATTTTATTCATTACCAGGATAAGATCTACCGCTGGCAAAAATTCCCTTCCATGGATGGAGGTATTGTAGACCTGGATGAGAACTATCACTATAAGGGCGGCGCTGCTATCACCTATGCTTATTGCCAGATCAAAACAGACAGTGCTGTTACAGTGACCGCATTCCTGGATGCCGCTAATAATGCAGTGCTGTACTGCAATGGCATATCCTGCAAAAGTACTGGCAGCGGTGCAGAACGCCAGTTACAGCTGCCGTTAAATAAAGGAGTGAACCATCTGCTCATTAAATTAGTTAATAACAGGCAGGCCCCCTGGAATTTTACATTCCGCCTGCAGGATAACATCACGGTCACCAATCATAAACATAAATACCAACTGAATGCTAAAAGCACCAAATATGAAGTGGATTAATAAAACGGTATTTACGGCCTGCATGGCAGGCGCTTTGCTGGGCGCTCAACAGGTGAATGGGCAGCTGAAGAAAGAGGAGATCATTACCGCTATTAATGAAACCGCCGGTTATGTATCCGGTGTACTGCTGGATGAGGAAGGAAAATCGCGCTGTGATTATAACCTTACAGAAGGCAAGTGGTATCCCTACGAAGTGCCCTGGCATACCGGGCAGGCAGTGAACGCGCTGCTGGCCGCTTATAAGGTTACCCATAACGAAGCTTACCTGGCTGCTGCTAAAAAAGGCGGTAACTACTGGATCAGCATGGAGATAAAAGATAATCCCAAGCTGAATGGCATGGTAAAGGCCATTCATGGCGATGTGCTGGGACCGGATTTTGTGGTGTTTGCCACCGTATCAGATGGTACCCCCGGCATCTATGAGCTGTCTAAAGTAACCAAAGATCCGAAGTATGCGCAGGTAGCTACCAACGCTGCTGCCTGGATGATGAAGAACATGTATGATAAGGATAAAGGCATCTGTTACGATAACCTGAACATAATAACAGGTGAGGTGCTGAAAGAATACAGCCCTTTCTGGAAGCAGAAGGCTATGAAGGACCAGGAGCTGTATGATGTATCCCGTCCTAACACCGAAGGCTCCCTGTTTAAGGATGCCTATGAATTTTCAAAGGATACAGCTTTCCGCAATGCATTCATTGTGCTGTGTAACAGCCTGCTGAAGCTGCAGGGGCCTGATGGGGTATGGATGCGGTTTATGCCCAATTCAGAAGAAGAACATTCCTTTCATCCCCGTTTTTCACTCTGGTATGCGGAATCATTGATAGAAGCGTATAAGCTTACCGGTGATAAAAAATACCTGGAAGGAGCTGCGCACACCGCCCGCACTTTTGCAAAAGCGCAGAAAAAAGACGGCACCATCTACTACGATAACTATACCAATGGCCGCGCTTCCGACAAAGGCTCTGCTACCGGTTCTGCAGCAGCGCTGGCAGGTATTGTATGGATAGCGCTGTCAGAAAACGGCTATAAGGAATTTGATAAGAGTATAGAAAAGTCAGCAACATGGTTAATGAAGAACCGCTATGCACAGGACCATCCGGATCCGAACCTGCGGGGCGCGGTGCTGGAAACCCGCACCCGTTCCAAAGAAGGGAAAATATGGCTCACCAACCGGGATATCGGGACCTCTTTTGCAGTAAGGTTCTTTGCAGATTACCTCGCGTTTAAGTATAAATAAGTAATGTCATTCATTTTATCAATCCAAAACTATCAGCAAATGAAAAAAGGTATCCACAAGCCGCTATTGCCGGTATTTTTACTGGCGCTGCTGATGTGCTGCGTATTCCACGCTTCCGCGCAACAAACCATTGGCAATATTAAAGGCCAGATCACCGACACCGATGGGAATGCCCTGCCTGGCGCTTCTGTACAGGTAAAAGGCACTACCCAGGGCGTATCTACCAACACGGCCGGCAATTTTGAGCTGCAGGGCATCAAGGCAGGCAGCCATACCCTGGTTATTAACTACATGGGCTATACGGCGCTGGAAGTACCCGTAGAGGTAACTGGCGGTAAAACCGTGGTGAAAGATTTCAAAATGTCGTCCAAAGCCACCAACCTTTCTACCGTAACAGTGTCCAGCGTAATGGAAGGACAGCAAAAAGCGCTGAACCAGCAAAGGAATGCTGATAACATCAAACAGGTGGTATCTGCAGATGTAATGGGCCGCTTCCCGGACCTGAACGTAGCAGAATCCATGCAGCGCCTGCCAGGTGTTACCATTGGCCGTAACAGCAGCGGGGAAGGTTCTACCGTGCAGCTCAGAGGCACTCCCGGCAACTTTACCAACATTAATGTAAATGGCGAACAGATCATGGGCACCGGCGAAAATGGCGAACGTAACGCCACCCTCGACCTTATACCTACCAACGTATTATCTTCCATGGAAGTAATAAAATCCCTCACGCCCGATCTGGACGGCGATGCCATTGCCGGTGCTATTAACATGAAATCTCCTACCGCCACTTCGCTCAAAACCAAGCTGTCAGTAGATGCCGGTTTGGGTTATAACGGCTTACGCAAGAAGTCGAACGGTATTGGCAACCTGGCTGTAGGTAAACGTTTTTTCCAGGATGAATCCAATCCTAACGGCCGTTTAGGCATCATGTTAACAGGCAGCTATTACCGCACCACCAATGGTTATGATGAGGTGAACGCGCAGGTATGGCAGCAAAAGGATTTTGGCGGCAGCAAAGGTGAAATTTACTTTCCCACGGATGTGCGCTACCTTTTTGTAGAGAATCAGCGTAACCGTACCGGCGCATCCGCTACCATTGATTATAACTTTAGCCCGGTGACCAGCATTGTGGCTAACATTATGTACAGCGATCGTGATAATGATATTACCCGTTACCGCAAGCGTACCCGCATGCAAACCAGCAGCACCACCTTTAATGATGAGACGGGGGAATTTGTAACTACCAAAGGCCGTTCTTACAACGAAGTGAAAACTGCTACGGAAGATAACATGAATATTAACTACAACCTGCAGGGCGAAACACAGATAGGCCGCGTAAAGCTGGATGCAGGCGTGTTTTACAGCAATTCAAAATTTGAGAACCGCGCCAATACCTTCAACTTTATTACCGGTAATATTCCCCTGCACACCGCCGATATTTCAAGCGATTACCTGCTGGCTGCCGGCACCGACTGGCGCAATGATCCATCCCTTTTTACCTATAATACCATTGAACGGGATTACTGGAATACAGAAGGTAAGAACCTGGTGGCCAAGCTGAATGCGCAGATCCCTTATAAGATCGGTAACAATGCAGCCATCTTCAAAGCAGGCGCCAAGGTAAAACGCATGCATAACCAGCGTTACAAGCTGCCCAATACCATTGTAAGCTCTTATACCGGCGACAAGGCTGCAGGTAATCTCAGCAACTTTTCCGGTCTTACCCAGGTAGATGATCACCTGCTGGATGGTAATATGAACTTTGGTTTGGGAGTAGACCGTGACAAAACGATCAGCTACTTCAACGAAAATGAGAACCTGGACAATGGCATTTTCACTCAGGATGCTTCCGGTACCCGCATTAGCCAGGACGCTTATTACTATGATGCCGTGGAAACCGTTACCGCCGGTTACCTGATGAACCGTATCCAGTTCAACAGGGTAATGCTGCTGGCCGGTTTGCGCGTGGAAAGAACCTCTGTGGATTATAAAGGCAACATCATCACACAGGATGCAGATGAGCTGTGGGAATCCACCACGCTTACGCAGAAAAAGAACAGCTATACCCGTTTCCTGCCCAACATCCAGGCCAAATATGATCTTACAAAATCATCCCTGATCCGCGGCGGTTTAACATTTGGTTATTCCCGTCCCAACTTTGTGGACCTGGTGCCGGGCCGTATTGTCAGCATCCTGAGCGAAACACTCACGGATGGCAACCCGGAGCTGAAGCCTGCATTCTCCACCAACCTGGACCTGATGGCGGAAAAATATTTATCTAACCTGGGCATTCTCTCTGCCGGTCTTTTTTATAAGAAGATCGACAAGTTCCAGTATAACAGCGTAACCACGCTTAACGGTAATGAATTTGACGGCGCCGATAAATATACCAACTGGCGTTATTACCAGATCCTGAACGGTAACACAGCTAATGTATACGGGTTAGAGCTGAATGCACAGGCTAACCTCACCTTTTTGCCCGGTTTCCTGAAAGGCTTCACCGTATTTGCCAACTATACTTACAGCCATTCCAATGCAGATGCCCAGTTCCGTAAGGACCTGCGCCTGCCGGGCCAGGCTACACACACGGCCAACGCATCCCTGGCATACTCACTGAAAGGTTTTACCATTCAGGGTAACCTGAACTACAATGGATCCTACATTGTAAGCCTGGGTGAAGATGCAGAAACAGACGTGATCCGCGATGCACGCACACAGATAGATGCCAACGCATCTTACCAGATCAGCAAACGGTTTACCATATACGTAGAAGCGCAGAACCTTACCAATGCGCCGCAGCGGGCCTATTTCGGGCAAAAGAACCGCATCTACGAAAAACAATTTTATTCCTACTGGGGACGGGCAGGTGTAAAATTCAGGATGTAATTGTAATCCCATTTAAGACACAAAATATAACGTAAAACCATGACAGAGTTATTAGCGGAACAGTTAAAAGTACAGATCTACGAGAGCAGGAAAGCCATGGGGCAGGCAGCTGCGGAAATGGCAGCTGCCTGCATCCGGGAACTGTTACAGACGCAGGGAACAGTGAACATTATTTTTGCCGCAGCAGCATCCCAGAACGAATTCCTGGAAGCGCTGGTGCAGCAGAACATTAACTGGCAGCAGGTGCAGGCTTTTCATATGGATGAATACACCAGCCTGCCGGAAAATGACAGCCGCTTGTTCGGCATTTTCCTGAAGGAAAGGATCTTTGGTAAGGTGCCTTTCAAACAGGTGTACTATCTTAACGGGCAGGCTGCAGACCGTGCCGCAGAATGTGAGCGTTATGCAAAATTGCTGCAGCAATACCCGGTGGATATTACCTGTATGGGTATTGGCGAAAACAGCCACCTGGCCTTTAATGACCCGCATGTAGCGGATTTTAACGATCCGCAGCTGGTAAAGATCGTGGACCTGGATGAAGCATGTAAGCAGCAGCAGGTAAATGAAGGCTGTTTTGAAAATACAGCACAGGTACCCGTAGATGCGTTTACGTTAACTATACCGGCCCTGCTGAAAGCGCGTTACATTTTTTGTATGGTGCCCGGTACCTCTAAAGCAGAAGCAGTATTTCATACGCTGAACGATGATATTTCAGAAGAATATCCATCCACCATCCTGCGCACACATGCCAACGCAGTGTTGTTCCTGGACAAACCCAGCGCAGAAAAGATCGTAGCTGCAGGCACAGCCCGCTGATTATTAGCTGAAGAAGCATGAAATTTAATAGCAGGAAACCTTAAAAAACATATACATGGAACAGCCTTTAATTGAAGACCTGTCAGTGTATCACCAGCTGACCAGCAACTTGTTCAAATGGCCGCAAACCGCCGCTGAATGGGAGCAGTACCGGCTTTCAGATGAGCAGGTAGCGCATTTTAACGAGTACGGTTATGTGAGTAACATAAAATTGCTGGAAGAATGGCAGGTGGATCAGCTGAACGGAGAGCTGACAGGCATCACAGATCCTGCGCATCCCGGTAATGAACTGTTTTACGAGTTTGCCTCTAATGAATCATCCGATGCTAACACGGTATTATTCCATGCATTGGGCGCCTGGCGTATTACAAAAGGGTTTCACGATATTTTGTGGAACCCTGCTTTTGTAATGGCAGCCAGCCAGCTGCTGGGTAATAAGGCCGTACGTTTCTGGCACGACCTGCTGTTTTGCAAACCCGCACGGCATGGCGGGGTAGTGGCCTGGCACCAGGTTTATTCCTACTGGACACGTACCACTCCTTTGCAGCATTTAACCTGCTGGGTAGGGCTGGATGATGCCACTACGGAAAACGGCTGCCTTTATTACGTGCCTTACAGCCAGCACTGGGGTTTGCTGGACAAACCGGAGCTGGCGGGCGATATGGAAGGCGTGCTGGATTACCTGACGCCGGAACAGAAAGCTGCTTTTAAACCCGTTCCTATTGAGCTGAAGAAAGGTTACGCTGCGTTCCATCATCCTTTAATGGTGCATGGATCATATGCGAATAAATCGGAGCATTCCCGGCGGGCATTTGTGCTGAATGTATTTGCAGACGGTACTTTGTCCGATTCAGATAAGGAGCTGCTGCCTAAAACGCCGGGCATACCCAAAGGAGAAAAAATGAAAGGACAGTTTTACCCGCTGTTATTTGACCCGGCGGCACAGCTGTAAACGGATCAGCAACCCGACTAAAAGCTTTAGATGAAAATATTATTCTTTTGCCCCCGCTGGGGGCATGCACATGTACCCTGGAATGTATTTGCCCAACAGGTAAAAGCAGCCGGGTACGACGGCGTGGAGACAGATGTACCGGCTGATGAAAAGGAGCGGGAGCAGCTGCTGGAAACACTTGCAAAACACGGCCTGCTGCTGGTAGCACAGCACTGGGAAACCGTAACGCCGGATTTCGACGTGCACCTGCCGGCTTATGTGGAAAGACTGCAGCGTATGGCTGCTGTATCACCTGTATGCATAAACTCACAAACCGGGCGGGACTTTTTCACCATGGAGCAGAACGGGCAATTAATAGATGCAGCGGCGCAGGTGGCTGCAGCAACAGGTATACCGGTATACCATGAAACGCACCGCAGCAAATTCAGTTTTGCTGCGCATGTTACTGCTGCATACCTGCAGCAATTTCCCGGCCTGCAGCTAACGCTGGACCTTTCCCACTGGATAGCGGTAGCAGAAAGTTTTTTGCAGGAGCAGCAGCCGGCCGTAGCGCTGGCTGTTAGCCGTACGCGTCATATTCATGCCAGGGTAGGACATACCCAGGGGGCGCAGGTTAGCGACCCGCGTGCACCGGAATGGGAAGCCGCATTACAGGTGCACCTGGATTGCTGGGATGAGGTAGTGCGCATAAACAAACAGGCCGGCCTGCAGCAGCTAACGGTAACGGCTGAATTTGGGCCACCCCCTTATATGCCGGTGCTGCCTTACACACAGCAGCCGGTGGCCAGCCAGTGGGAAATAAACCTTTACATGAAAGCCCTGCTGAACAGCAGGTATAATCATAACCCGTTTGCATGAAAAAGGAGAACCGGATCACCGAATCGCCCTCGCCTTACCGGCATATAGAGCAGATGTCTACAGAGGAAATTGTGCGCTCCATTAATGAAGAGGACCAGAAAGTAGCGCTGGCAGTAAAAAAAGTATTACCTGCTGTTACGGCGCTGATAGAAGCCGCCTCCTTACTACTGGTAGCAGGCGGACGTGTTTTTTATATGGGCGCCGGTACCAGTGGCCGTTTAGGCGTGCTGGATGCCAGTGAGTGCCCGCCTACCTATGGCGTGGATGCAGGTATTATTAACGGGCTGATGGCCGGCGGGGACGCAGCGCTGCGTTTTGGGATTGAAGATGCAGAAGACAGTTATGAAACCGGCTGGCAGGACCTGCAAGAGCATAACATACAACCCAATGATTTTGTAATAGGCATTGCAGCCAGCGGCACCACACCTTATGTAGTTGGTGCTTTGAAGGAATGCCGTAAAAATAACATCGCTACAGGCTGTATTGTATGTAACCCCGGATCGCCGGTGGCCAGCTATGCGGATTATCCCATTGAAGTAATAACAGGCCCGGAATTTATTACCGGCAGCACCCGCATGAAAAGCGGCACTGCACAGAAAATGCTGCTGAACATGATCTCTACCGCCCTTATGATACGCATAGGCCGTGTGTTTGATAACCGCATGATGTACATGCAGATCACCAATGAGAAATTAACGGACCGTGGCACGCGTATGTTAATGGAAACCGGCGGCATCGCTGATTATGAAAAGGCAAAAGCATTGCTGCTGCAATATGGCAGCGTGCAGGCGGCATTAACCAACCTGTAAATAAACGGAATGGCAGTAGCAGTAAGCATACAAGACAGCACCACTACCGGTAGCGGCTATAGGAAGAACCTGCTGCTGATCGGGATCTTCTTTTTTATTTTCGGGTTCATCAGCTGGATCAACGGCACTTTAATCCCTTACCTGAAAATAGCCTGTGAGCTGCAGGAGTGGCAGGCTTACCTGGTTACTTTTGCTTTTTATATTTCCTATACGGCCATGGCCATACCGGCCAGCCGTTTGTTGCAGCAAACCGGTATGATCCGGGGCATGAGCGCCGGCTTATACATTATGGCAGCCGGCTGCTTATTGTTTGTGCCGGCAGCGCTTACCCGCAGCTATGGCCTGTTCCTGACCGGTTTATTTTTAACCGGTGGCGGGCTTACACTATTGCAAACAGCCGTTAACCCTTACGTTACTTTACTGGGCCCTGCGGAAAGCGCGGCCCGCCGTATCAGCATTATGGGTATTTGCAATAAGGTGGCCGGTATACTGGCCCCGCTGATCATGGGCAGCATTATCCTCAAAAATTCAGGGGGCCTTATCAGCGAGCTGGCGCAAATGAACGAAATACAAAAAAAGCTGCGGCTGGATGAGCTGGCGCATGATGTAATACTGCCGTATTGTATACTCACTGCCATACTGGTGCTGGTAGCAATTTTACTGCGCTTTGCACACCTGCCGGATATTAAACCCGCAGCGCCGGAAACCGCTGCCACTGCGCCTGTTACCGGTAGTATGCGTTTTCTGCCGGGGTTTACCGCCATCTTTTTTGCCGTAGGTGCAGAGGTGCTGGCCGGTGATACCATCGGCAATTATGGCCTGTACCACGGCATTAGCCTGGATATAGCCAAGAACTTTACCTCCTATGCATTGTTTTGCATGATGGTAGGTTATATTGCAGGTGTGTGGGCCATTCCGCGTTATGTATCGCAGCAAAAAGCTTTTTATGCATCTACCTGGCTGGGGCTCATGCTAACGGTGCTGGTTATACTATTACCTGCAAAAGCCTCTATTGCAGGCGTAGCCTTGCTGGGGCTTGCCAACGCCATGTTATGGCCCGCCATCTGGCCACAGGCATTAAAAGGGCTGGAAGGTAAAGCGCTGGCCCGTGGCTCCGCAGTGCTGATCATGGGCATTGCCGGCGGCGCGCTGATGCCTTTATTATATGGCTGGCTGGCAACTATTTTTAACAATCAATACGCTTATTGTATATTAATACCGGCATACGGGTTCCTGATCTATTACAGCAATGCAGGAAAGAAACAAGCTAAATAACCTTACATGACTAACAAAACAGGCCATTACCGCTGGGCTATTTGCAGCCTGCTGTTTTTTGCAACCACCATCAATTACCTGGACCGGCAGGTGGTAGGCTACCTGAAACCTATACTTGAAAAGGAATTTAATTGGACCGAAACAGATTACAGCCATATAGTAATGGCCTTTACCGCAGCCTATGCTTTTGGGCTGCTGCTGTTTGGCCGTGTGATAGATAAGCTGGGCAGCAAGCTGGGATACAGTATCTCCATTGCCATATGGAGCATTGCCGCTATGCTGCATGCTGTGGTAAAGACTACGCTGGGTTTTGGCATTGTAAGGGCCAGCCTGGGTTTGGGCGAATCCGGCAATTTCCCTTCCGCCATTAAAACAGTGGTAGCATGGTTCCCTAAAAAAGAAAGGGCGCTGGCTACCGGTTTTTTTGATTCGGGCGCCAATATTGGCGCTGTACTGGCGCCGGTGGTAATTCCCTGGCTGCTGGGCATTTATGGCTGGCAGGCCGCTTTTATTATTACCGGTAGCTTAGGCATTTTGTGGTTAATAGCCTGGCTGTTCATGTATGAGGTACCGGCTAAGCATAAAAAAATAACCTCGCAGGAGCTGGCGTATATTGAAAGTGATGCAGATCCTTTAACGCCGCAGGGGCAGGGCGTTTCCTGGTTTAAGCTGTTTGGGCTGAAACAAACCTGGGCATTCATCATTGGTAAATTCTTTACAGATCCTATCTGGTACTTTTTCATGTACTGGCTGCCTTCCTATTTTTCCAGCGCCTTTCACCTGGACCTGAAAAAACCTACGCCGCCCCTGATCATTATTTATACAGCGGCCACAGTAGGCGCTTTGGGCGGAGGTTATCTTTCATCTATGCTTATAAAAAAAGGCTGGCCGGTGTATAAAGCGCGCAAGTATGCGCTGCTGGTATCTGCGTTAACAGTGTTGCCTATTTTTGCTTCGCGGTACACGCAGGATATCTGGGTAGTGGTAGGATTGATCAGTCTTTCCATTGCCGGTAATGCTGCATGGAGCGCTAACATTTACACCATTGTATCTGATATGCTGCCGGGTAAGGCAGTAAGCTCTGTGATAGGTATCGGAGGCATGGCGGGCGCTATAGGCGGGGTGTTGTTTCCCATGGGTATTGGCGCAGTGCTGGACCATTACAAAGCGCTGGATAATATTACCGCGGGGTACAACATTATATTCATCTTTTGCAGTCTTTCCTTTTTGCTGGCCTGGCTGCTGATCCACTGGCTTACGCCGAAGATGGAGCCTATAGATTTCTAGCTGCTGCTCACATGATTCATAACATAATGATAACCTAACCAACTTTTCTTTTGCAGTAATTTGGCCGCTTCTGTTTAAGTACATAAACGTAGCAAATTATTGTATCATGAATTGGAATTGTAAACGTATAGCCCTGGCCGTAATGCTGGTGCTGGCCTGCGCATTTGCAGCCCAGGCGCAAAAGGCAAAGTATGTAGTGATGATCAGCATTGACGGCCTGCGCCCGGATTTTTACCGCGAAGCTTCCTGGCCCACGCCCAACCTGCACTGGCTGGCGGCAGAAGGTGTTTCTGCCGATGGTGTAAGAGGGGTGCTGCCTACCGTAACCTATCCATCCCACACCACCATTATGACCGGTGTAATGCCCGCCCGCCATGGCATCTATTACAATACACCTTTTGAGCGCGAAGGACAGACCGGCCGCTGGAACTGGGACAACAACCTCATAAAAACAACTACTTTATGGCAGGCCGTTAAGCAAAAAGGGGGCACCACTGCTGCTGTACACTGGCCGGTAACTGTAGGCGCTACCTATATAGATTATAACCTGCCGGAATCGCCCAAAGGAAAAACAGGGGAAGATCCCTTAAAGCCTATGCGCGACGCTTCTACACCCAAAGATTTGTTTGAAGAAGCAAAAAAAAATGCAGTTGGCAAGCTGGATACAGCAGATATAGGCGGCGACTACCTGAGCCTGGATGAAGATATTGCCCGCCTCACATCTTACCTGGTACAAACCTATAAACCCTCTTTTACCACCGTACACCTGGTTTGTGTGGACCATTTTGAGCACCTGGGCGGCCGCCATGGCTTAGGTGTAGACAGAGCTATTGCCAATGCCGACCGCGCTGTAGGCCACATTATGGAAGCCGTGGAAAAAGCCGGCATTAAAGACAGCACCGTGATCATGATAGTAGGGGATCATGGTTTTGTGGACATCCACACTTTATTTGCACCGAATGTATGGCTGGCAAAAGCCGGCCTGATGGAGGATAAAAAAGACCGCGGCAACTGGAAAGCTACCTTTCATGCGCAGGGTGGCAGCACTTTCCTGTACCTGAAAGATAAGAATGACCAGCAAACGCTGAATAAGGTAAAAGAGGTCTTAAGATCTATGCCCGCCGCTCAGCAAAAGCTGTTCAGGATAGTAGAAAAAGAGGAGCTTACCAAAATAGGCGCTGATCCGGAAGTGCAGCTGGCGCTGGCCGCCAAACAAGGCATTGCCTTTAGCGATGCTGCAGGCGGAGAGCCCTTAAAGCCCGCTAAAGGTGGTACCCATGGCTATTTCCCGGACTTTCATAATATAGAGACCGGCTTTATTGCCTACGGCCCTGGCTTGAAAAAGGATGTGATCATTCCTGCAATGGGTTTGGAAGATATTGCACCGCTGGTAGCGCATTTAATGGGGCTTACCATGCCGGGTGGGGAAGGAGCGGAGTACCCGGGTTGTTTTACAGAGAAGTAAGTGGTTAACGTTATAAAATAAAAGGCTGACACGTATACCGTGTCAGCCTTTGTTATCTTCTGCTTTTTGCTTTCTGCTCTACTCCGCATGTTTTTTCAACCATTCCACTCTGCGCTGATCCGGCAAATGTTTTACCGTAAAACTTTCAAACGTAGCGTCAAACCCATTGCCATCCGGGCAGGCAGCCATTAAGCCTACCATTACCGGGTGATTATCCTGCAGCGGCGCATTGCGCGTCATAATATAGTTCTTATCATCAAAAGAGTAATAGATCTCTACCGCATCTAACTTTCTTACAACTTTTATCCAGATGAAGGGCGGAACCTTATCCAGCGTTATTACGCTCCAGTCGCTGGTTTTATGTGTAACTACGGAGCTTACATTTAATTTTCCATCCACAAATTCAACGCCTGCCTTGATCCAGTTTTCATGATCCGCGCGGATCATCAACCCCATCTGGTCAAAACGGGCTTTGTAAGCGCCGGTTAATTTCACTTTTGCTTCAAACTCCCCGCCGTAAGTGGCATAATAAAAGGGAGCATCATCTACCGTGAATCCATAATGGGATATACGCCAGTAATCGCTTTGCGGCGTTACCGTCATGCTCAGGCGATTGTTTTTGATCTCCCATTTTTCCGGTTCGTTGAACCATAACATTTTGTTGAGGCTCTGGGCTAATGTAATTTGTACCGTGCATACCGTGAGGATGCTTAAAATAAATGTTTTCATTTTTGATGCTTTTAATTAGGCTGTTCGTCTATGGAACAAAGATGGTTATAAAGACCGGGTTTAGTGACGTGCAAATTTGGGAAAACAGTAATGCTATTTAAACAGACAGTCATAGCGGAAAGTCCGCCAGCCATCCTGTTTACCAGTTCAGGAAATTTTTTATTTTCGGATGGGTAACTAACTTATAAATTATGCCAACAATAGCAAGGATGTTTATAATCCATGCAGCTATCAGCAGGTTACTTGCACCCACCCAATGCTGGATCTTGAAAACCGCAGCTGTGAAGTATAACAGGAAGCTGATAAACAGGAGAATAATAAAATGTTTAAGTTTCATGGTTAAAATTAAAGCATTGCAATATAGATAAATATTTCCATGTCTTGCAGTATACAAGTTTAAGTTATAAAATTGCACTCATGAAAAAGGAATTGCATTGCGCAGGGTTAATTGTTGTAAAAGACAGGCAATTGCTGCTGGCTTTCAGCAATAACAAACAAGCCTGGTACCTGCCCGGTGGTAAGGTAGATGCCGGTGAAACCGCCGTGAACGGCCTGCAGCGGGAAGTAGCGGAAGAGCTGAACATCCGCATCCCCCTGGAAGAGCTGCAATGGTATCATCATATTTCCGCACCTGCTTTTGGTGAAAACGGGCTGCAAATGCAGCAGGACTGTTTCATACATGCGCTTACACAAACACCGGTACCCTCTTCAGAGATCGGTGCGGTTAAATATTTCAGCCTGGCTGATTATCAAAAAGAACCGCAGCAGGTGCCGGGTGTATTAATAGCTTTTGAAAAATTAAGGGAAGATGGTTTAGTGGATTAAACACGCTTATTTGAACTGGTAATACACCAGTGCCACGGCGCTCACCAGCATCAGTATAAAAGTTAATACGCCCAATACATTCGATAAAGTGGTATTGGTATGTTTACCCATGATCTTTTTATTATTGCAGATATGGATGATGATAACGATCATCACCGGCGCCGTTAAACCATACAGCACTGCAGTGTACAGCAATGCATGTACGGGACTGATACCCGAAAATTCCAGCAGCAAACCTACCAGCAGCGCAATAATGATGGAAATATAAAAACCTTTGGCCTGCTGGAATTTTTTGTCCAGCCCCTGCTGCCAGTTAAATGCTTCAGCCAGTACATACGACATAGAGCCTGCTAATACCGGGATTGCCAGGAAGCCCGTGCCCAGCACTCCCAGGCTAAAAAGTATATAGGTAAGCTTGCCGGTGAGTGGTTCCAGCGCTTTGGCCGCCTGGTCAATGGAGGTAATATCCCGCACGCCAGCCTTATACAACACGGCGCCGGTAGTAACGATCATGAAGAACATCACCAGGTTGGAGAACAACATACCAGTGTTCACATCTGTTGTCATATCGCTGAGGATACGTTTATTCACCATCACCTTTTTTTCGTGTTTCATATCCTCTGCTTCCATGGTGGCCTGCCAGAAAAAGAGGTAAGGCGAAATAGTAGTACCCAGTATAGCTACCAGGATAAGCAGGTATTCCTTATCCGCGTGAAAGGTGGGGATAAGGGTATGCCTACCAATATCTTTCCAGTCTGCATGCACCATAAAAGGTACTATCATATACAGGAACAGGGTAATGCACAGCCATTTCAGGATGCGGGTAATTTTGCCATACGGGTATTTAATGATCACGAACAGCAGCGCGCCTGTAAAGATGATGCTGAATGCCCATGCCGGAACACGCGGCAGCAGCAGGTTAGCCACAGCGCCCATGCCCTGTATATCTGCGCCGATGTTTAAAAGAATAGCCGGGAAGCTGAAAAGCATCATGATATATAATATAACCCGGGGATAATGTTTACGGAGAATACCGGATAACCCTTCCTCTGTTACCATGCCAATACGTGCACACATGCCTTGTATAGCAGCCATTAATGGAAAGGTGATCAGGGCCGTCCACAGGGTGGCGAACTTAAAACCAGCGCCGGCCTGTGTATAGGTGATAATGCCGGAGGGATCATCATCACTGGCGCCGGTGATCAGTCCGGGCCCTAATATTTTCAGGAATCTTTTAATGCCTGATTCCCTGGTGGTTTTTTTATTCAATTGAATGGGTGTTAAAGCAGAATGTATGAATATCAGAAGGCAATTCATATACCATTCCTGCAAAGGAGGGCATTTATAGGGATAACATTTAAACTGAGTAAGTTATTCTACAACTTAGGTAGCTAAGGGGGCGCTGCTGCATTTTAATGATAAAGGGCCTGCTACTATGTTTTTCAACATAACAGCAGGCCTTTTTATTACAGGGAACGTAAACCACCGTCCACCAATAACTCTGCACCTATCATGTACGCAGATTCATCTGATGCCAGGTACAGGGCTGCTGCGGCTATTTCAGGGGGAGTGCCTATTCTTTTGGCGGGAGTAAAGGCGGCCATACCATCTGCCATTGCCTGGGCTTCTTCCTTGCTGCCGCTCACTGATTCAAAAACAGGCGTATCAACAGGGCCGGGTGTTAGCGCGTTCACACGGATCTTCCGGTCCAGCAGCTCTGCAGAAAAGCTGCGGGCCAGGGAACGTACCGCTGCTTTGGATGCAGCATAGGCCGCATGGTTAGGAACTCCCTTTTCATTTACGGTGGAGGAGATCAGTATAACAGCAGCACCATCATTCAGGAACGGTAATGCTTTTTGCACGGTAAAAAAGGTGCCTTTGAAATTAATGTTGCTTACCGTATCAAACATTGTTTCCGTGAAATTGGCTAATGGCGCTAATACATATACCGCGGCATTGGCCACCAGCACATCGGCCTTACCCCATTTTTCCTGTACGGTTTTATATAAGCGGTCCAGGTCGGCCAGATTGGCTACATCTCCCTGTATGCCAATGGCATTGGGGCCGATAGCTGTTATTGCTTTATTAAGGTTGGCCTGGTTACGGCCGGTAATGGCTACCATTGCGCCTTCTGCGGCAAATAATTTTGCAGTTGCTAATCCAATGCCACTGCTGCCGCCGGTTACAATGGCTACTTTGTTCTTAAGTTTTGCTGACATATACTTTGCATTTTTGATAACACAAAGTTGCCGCGGATCAGCCGCCTGGAAAATGAACCAGTTAATGCAAATTGCTTGAACTACTTCAATTTTTCCTACACCTTATTGTTGCGTATTTTGGAAAGGAACTCAGTGCTCATGCCCAGGTAAGAGGCCAGGGAATACTGTGGCAGCCGGTTTAGCACCAAAGGGTACCGGTCTGCAAAATCCTGGTAACGTTCTTTAGCGGTACGGGTAAGGGCGGAGATGATCCTGCGCTGCTGGAAAGCAGCCGTGCGCTCAGCCATGATCCTGAAAATAGTTTCAAATTTATGGTTTGCTGCCTTGAGCATTTTTTCGCTTTCAAAATCCAGCTGTAAAATAAGGCTGTCTTCAATAGCCGTTACAAACATAGTAGCCGGCTGCTGGTATATATAGCTGTTATAATCTGTGATCCACCAGTCCTCCACTGCAAACTGTATGGTGTTATCTATGCCATTTTCATCTGTTACATAAGCCCGCAGGGCGCCCTGCACCACATAGTTGCGGTATTTAGCCACATACTCCGGCTGAATGATGAACTGTTTCCTTTTCACCTTTTTTAACCGGAACCTGGAAAGCATAGTTTCGCATTCCTCCGTGGTTAAAGGCGCCCTGGATTGCAGGTGTGTTTGTAAAATTGCGTAAGGATCGGTGTTCATTCGCTATCTTTTTTCGGCTGATATGTTTAAATTAGTGAAAATTATAAATGTAACCGGGGATGAATATACAAACCCTGCTTCCTCCTCCTTCTATTACCCGTTATGTAAGTGATATTGTGGTCATTGAACATGATCATGTGCTGCATGAAACCGTGCTGCCGCTTATTGCCAGAGGGTACCCCAGCATCACCTTCCAGCTTACGGGCGGCCGCAGGCAGCCGGATAACCTGGTATTGTACGGGCAGAATATTAAACCCATTGAATTACATATAGCCGGACAGGTGACCGTGATTGCCTATTTCCTGTACCCCTTTGTATTAAAGCCGTTATTCGGATGGCATGCCCGGGAGCTTACTGACCTGGGTATTGACCTGAGCCTTTCAGAACCTGCCAGGGGCATGCGCCTCAAAGAACAGCTGCTGAATGCCACAACTTTAAAGCAGCGTTTACAGCTAATGGATAGCTATGTGTTAAAGCTTACCGGCATTAACAGTCCTGATGTAAATAACTCCATTTCCTTTGCCACACAGGTGATCCAGCAAAGCAAGGGGCTGGTATCCCTCACAAATGTACAGAAGGAGCTGTATGTAACAGAACGTACCTTGCAGCGTATGTTTGAGCTGCATGTAGGCGTGTCTCCCAAAACCTTCAGCCGCATTTGCCAGTTTCATTCAGCGCTGCAGCAATTGAGCCGGGGCCAGTTCTCCGGCATGGCGGATGTAGCTTATGCAAATGGCTATGCAGACCAGAGTCACCTGATCCGCGCATTTAAAGAATTCACCAACCATACCCCCCTGGAATATTTAAAGGAAGCCAGCGATTTTGCCGGCTGAAGATCCCTCTTTCCAAAAATGTCGGGTTTGTTCTATCCCATGGGCGCAGGGTACAGTTACTTTGTATGCATAAAACAACGAAGTATATGAGAAAATTAGTAGTATCAACCTGGATGTCGCTGGACGGTATTTTTGACGCAGAAACAATGGCACAATGGTTTAATCCTTATGACAGTGAAAGCCGGCAAACGTATATCCGTGAGGGCATCCTGGGCAGCGATGCCATCCTCTTTGGCCGTAAAACCTTTGAAATGCTGGCCCCTTACTGGTCTGCACAAAAGAATAATGAAATGGGCGTAGCCGCTAAGCTGAACAGCGTGGATAAATACGTAGTATCTGCCACCCTGGAAAAAGCGGAATGGGAAAACTCCACTATTATCAAAGATAACCTGGCAGCAGCCATCACGCAATTAAAACAGCAGCCGGGCAATGAGATCCAGGTAGAAGGAAGCGCCACCCTGGTAAGGTCCCTGGCAGAAGCCGGTTTGGTGGATGAATACCGTTTCCTGGTGCACCCGGTTATAGTGGGCAAGGGAAAGCGTTTTTTCCAGGATGGCCTGTTCCAGGGCCTTGAGCTGATAGACACCAAAACCCTGGACCACGGCGTGCTGGTATTGTATTACCGCCCGGGAAAGCAGAAAGCATAAAGCATAAAGCTCAAAGCAGAAAGCATAAAGCATAAAGCAGGAAGATAAGGCAGGAAAGCTTTATGCTTTCTGCTTTCCGCTTTTTGCCTTGCGCCGGTACGGCGCAAGACGCTCCATTCATCATTTTCTTTCCAGTGTATAAATAGAAAATATTATTTTATGCGATTATTATGTAAAGACCCAACTTATATTTTAATCCACTAAAATGAAAATACTGATCGCTTTGCCTGGAAAAATTGAAAATCTTGCACTGGGCGCCTTAATTGTCGCCGGAACAATTATGCCCGGCTGCCAGCAGCAGCAGGGCCCTGTTGACAAACGGATCAAAAAAATGGACACTGCCTTAACCGCACATTTGGCAGATTCCATTACCGCTGCTGTAAAACCTGAGCTGGCAGAAGGGCTCAGCCTGAAGTTATGGGGTATTGATTCGCTGGTGATCTCCCCGATTGCTATTGATATTGATGATCAGGGCAAATTATACTATACTACCACCAACCGGCAAAAGCATTCTGAATTTGATATCCGTGGCCACCGGGACTGGGAAATACCTTCCATTAGCCTGCAAACGGTAGAGGACCGGCGCGCCTTCCTGCATAAAGAGCTGTCGCCGGAGAATAGCAAAAAGAACCTTTGGCTGGATGACCTGAACGGCGATAGCTCCCATGACTGGCGCGACCTGACCGTGGAAAAAGAAAATGTATACCGGATGGAAGATGTTTCCGGCGATGGGGTAGCCGACCTGTCGCAGCTGGTAGTAGATGATTTTCATGATGAGGTGACCGATGTTGCCGGCGGCGTGTTAAGTGACGGGGACGATCTGTACGTGGCCGTAGCGCCGGACCTGTGGCGTATGAAAGATAAGGACCATGATGGCATAGAAGATGAAAAAACATCCATCTCGCACGGTTATGGCATACACGTAGGCTTTAGCGGGCATGGCATGTCAGGCGTTGAAATGGGCCCGGATGGCCGTATCTACTGGCAGATAGGCGATATTGGCTTTAACGGCAAAGGCCCCGACGGGCAAAAATGGGAACACCCCAACAGCGGGGTAATAGCCCGCTCCAACCCCGATGGCAGCGACTTTGAGATCTTTGCCTACGGCGTGCGTAATACCCACGAATTTGCATTTGATGAATACGGAAACCTGATCAGTGAAGATAATGACGGCGACCACCCCGGTGAAAAAGAGCGCCTGGTATACATTGTGAACGGCTCCGATGCCGGCTGGCGCAGCAACTGGCAATACGGTAAATACCGCGACCAGGATAATAATACCTATAAGGTATGGATGGATGAAAAAATGTACCTGCCCCATTTTGAAGGACAGGCAGCTTACATTACCCCTTGCATCAGCAATTTTGTAAGCGGGCCCGCAGGTTTTGTATATAACCCCGGCACTGCTTTGGGAGCAGCATATAAGAACACCTTTTTTGTAGCAGAATTTGTGGGTAACCCCGCTGGTTCCGGCATACACGGTTTTAAACTGAACCCCAAAGGCGCCACCTTTGAGCTGGGCGAACATAAAAAGGTTTTAGGCGGCATACTGGCCACCGGACTGGATTTTGGCCCGGATGGCGCGCTGTACGTAGCGGACTGGATCGATGGATGGGATACGCATAACTACGGCCGCATCTGGAAGCTGGACGATAACAATGCCGCATCCACGGCCATACGTAAAGAAGTAAAGGCTTTGCTGGCAGAAGATTTCAGCAAACGTGGAGACGCCGAATTAGCAAGCATTCTGAAGAACCCCGATATGCGGGTGCGGTTGAAAGCACAGTTTGAGCTGGTAAAACGTAAGGATAAGGGCCAGGCCATATTTGAGCAGGCGCTTAAACAAACTGATAACCAACTGGCACGGGTACACGCTATCTGGGGCATTAGCCAGCTGGGCCGGCAGGATAAAAAATATGCTGCTGTACTGGTGCCGGTGCTGAAAGATAATGATCCCGAGATCAGGGCACAGGCGGCAAAATGGCTGGGAGATATCCGCTACACGGATGCCGGCGCCGCGCTGGTACCGTTATTAAAAGACACGGCCAGCCGCGTACGTTTTTTTGCAGCAGAGGCATTGGGCAGAATTAAGTATGAACCGGCTATACAGCCCATTATCGGGATGCTGGCCGATAATAATGATGCAGATACCTACCTGCGGCACGCAGGCTGCCTGGCTTTAGCCCGTATTGGCAAGGCGGAGCCGGTAATAGCATTATCCGCCAACCCTTCCCGTGCATTACGTATAGCCGCCGTGGTAACGCTGCGCAGAATGGCTAACCCCGGCATAACCAGCTTCCTGAACGACCAGGATGAATTTGTAGTAACAGAAGCGGCCCGCGCTATTAATGATGATCTTTCCATTAAAGATGCATTGCCGGCCCTGGCAGGTTTACTGAACACCACCCGCTTCACCAATGAAGCCTTGCTGCGCCGTGTGATCAATGCCAACCTGCGCGTAGGTACCGATACTGCTATGAAAACGCTGGTGCATTACGCGCTTAAAGAAGGCGGCCCTGCAGCTATGCGCGCAGAGGCTATTGATGCATTAAGCGTATGGGCCAAACCTTCTGTGCTGGACCGGGTAGACGGACGTTTGAGAGGGGAGATCAAAAGAGATGCAGCACCAGTGGTAAATGTATCTGCAAACGCGCTTACAGGCTTATTAAAGAATAAAGAGCTGCCGGTGAGGCTAAGCGCTGCAAAAGCCATCAGCAAGCTAAATATTAAACAGGCTGCACCGGAATTGCTGGCCGTACTGAAAACCGACCGTGAGCCTGCCATGCGGGTAGAAGTGCTGCAGGCGCTGGTAACCTTACAGGACCCGGCTGCAGAACAGGCCATTAAGCTGGCCATAGCTGATAAAGAAAAAACAGTACGGGTAGCCGGGCTGGACCTGCTGGAGAAAATGAACATCCCCAAAGAGCTGATGGTAACCCTGCTCACAGATGTGATCAGCTCCAAAACAATGGAAGAAAAACAGGCCGCTTTATTAACGCTTGGCAAATTACCGCTTACCTATTCCGGCAAAACGTTTGAAGACCTGCTGAATAAAATGGGTACCGGAAAATTAAGCCCGGACATTTACCTGGAGCTGGGTGAAGCTATTGACAGCACCCGCTCACAACCTTTAATAGCACGTTATAAAGAGATCAGCAGCAAGCTATCAGCTAATGACCTGATGGCCTCATACAACAGCTGCCTGCTGGGCGGTGATCCTCACAGGGGCCGGCAGATCTTTTTCAATAACCAGAACTCACAGTGTATGCGCTGCCATTCTTACGACGATAGGGGAGGCAATGCCGGCCCGCGTTTGAACGGGGTAGCCAACCGCATTTCAAGGGAGCAGATCCTGCAGGCGCTCATATCGCCCAGCGCGCGGCTGGCGCCTGGTTTTGGCATGGTAACCCTTGAGCTGAAGGACGGTAAAAAGCTAACCGCCATCTTACAGGAGGAAAATAAGGCCGGCTTAAAAGTAAAAGAAGGCTTAGAGCCGGTGCGTACTATACCCAGCGACCAGATCGTGAAAAAGGAATATGCGCAATCCAGCATGCCGGATATGAAATTGATCCTTTCCAAAAAGGAGATCCGCGATGTGGTGAGCTTCCTGGCCGAACAAAAAGGAGAATAACAAATCATCGCAAAAAGGCGTGACCTAAAAGAATGTAAAATGTAAAATTTTAAATCATAACTGTAAAAGTAAAATGCCGCGAACATAAGCCTACTTGGCTTCGCGGCATTTTACTTTTACAGTTATCCCATTCCGTTCATAAAGTCTTTAACGGTCTCTATGAACCTCCTTCGTCGGTTTGAAATTTTACATTTATGATTTTACATTCTTATCAAAAATAGATATCTACATAATCCACTACATTATTGCCTTCACAATTATCCATTTCCTGTAAGCGCCAGTATTTGCGGTCGCCTTTAGCTAAAAAATGATAAGTGCCGGTTTTATCACAAACTTCTCCATTGTTATTATCATTGGTCCTGGTCTGGATCTTACCTTCAAAAAGCAGCTCACGTGCAGAGAGTACCTGCAGGGTACCGGTAATAGTGGCAAATTCAGTTTTATCTACACTGCGCTGTTCTCCCTTTATGGTATAAATATTATTCTCCTTTTTGTCTATCTGCACTTTCCCCGGCGTATTCCAGCCTATCCATTGCAGGGTAAAGTTATGTACGCCTTCCTGCAGGGGCTCCTCTTGCGCGTGCGCACAGTAGCTGGTAATGAGTAAAAAAAGTAAAGAGTAAATATGCTTCATAAATGAGCTGTTTTATGGTTTTATTTGACCAAATATAAAGCCGAAAGATTAATGCATGAAGCAAAAAGCCTAAAGCATAAAGCCTGAAGCAAAAAACAAGGAGATACGGTGGGAAAGCTTTCTGCTTTCTGCTTTCTGCTTTCCGCCCCCATGTCGCGTTTAACCCTTATAAAAGACGCATTCACACACGCTTGTTTTGCATAACCGGGGCTAACTTTACTTTATAAAAACCATCACCATGGCAAACATCCAAAGCCAGCTGGCAAAAGAAGCATTAAATAAAACTTTTAAGGCTACACTGCAGAAAAGCGGCGCCAAAGGTGGCTGGACCTACCTGGTATGGCCCGGATCAGTAGCATTTTTTGGTACCCGCGGGCTGGTAAAAGTGCAGGGTACTATTGAAGGCCATCCCTTTACCAGCGCATTTATGGCATTAGGGAACGGCACCCATAAGCTACCGGTAAAAGCTGCTTTACGTAAGCTGATCGGGAAAGAGGAAGGCGCAACGGTAACAGTCAAGCTGGAACAACGGTTATAAGCCACTGCGCCGCATCTGCCCTTGTTGAAAAGGCATGCTTACCATAATGAGGCATACCACCATAATCAGCGGCCATTAGCGGGCAATACTCAGTGAAGCGGGTTGCTGCATAATATACACGTTACTCTTAGCATGATTTTGCAGGTCGTCCAGGTCATTTATGAAAAGTGATCTCACCTGTTTTAAAAGGCTTACATCATTTGCCCTGGCATTGGTAAGAATGTGATAGTACTCTTTTATATTTTGAAAAGCGTGCAGCAGTTTTTGCGATTTGGTACGGTCGCCTTTAGTAGCCAGGCAAGCCCTGTACTGGCAGGTAAGAAAGGTAGCAGTATCCAATAACAGGGCCCTGAGTTCCGGTAGACTGTCAGTGTCTATACATCCTGCATTTTCCAGGCGTTGCTTTATAAATGATAAATACTCCATGTACATTTCAATTCGTACCCCTTCATATTCAATAATCAGACCGGCTGTAATCAAAATGTAAATTGATGCTAAATTAACCGTATATGCATACAGGTAGTTAATTATAAGCTAAGGTAAAAGGGCGTTTTGTGGAATAATTTCCCTTGGGCCAGGTATCGGCCGTAAAATTTAACCGGCATGGGCCTTTGCTAACTGTTTGGGCGACAAGCCATATTTCTGCTTAAAGGCAAAGGAAAAATGGGAAAGGTTTTCAAAGCCTACTTCAAAATAAACATCAATGGGTTTCCGCTTTTTCTCAAAGATCTCGTAATAGGCAGTTTCCAGGCGCTTTTGTTTTAACCAGGTTTGCGGGTTGGTATTGAATGCTTTCTTAAAATCCCTTTTAAAAGTGGTCAGGCTTCTGCCGGTTAAGAAACCAAAGCGTTCCAGGCTCATATTAAACATGTAGTTCCTTTCCATAAAGCCGGCCAGGTCTATCTTGCCCGGTTTCTCAAAATTTCCCAGTATGCTGTCTACCGTTTTATCTATAACACGCAGCACCGTAATGGCTTCCTGTACTTTGATGGCTGCAAGATCGGCCGGCAGCTCGCCGGAGAGGGTAAAATAAGGCAGCAGGGAGCTCAATAAGCTGTCCAGCAAAGGGTGTGGCCCGTAAGCCCTTATGCGCGGCGTATCCGCCGGAGGGCTGGGAACAGCAGCATGGGCTGCATAATATTTTTGCAGAAAGCTTTGTGTAAATACAATGGAAATGGATTTGCAGGGCTGCCCCTCTGCAGGGCATTTGGTAACCCTTGCTACCTGGTTGCGGGGGCATAGCATAATATCGCCGGCCCGGAAAACATAGGTCTGGTCTGCATGAACAATTTTGCTTTCCCCTGAAAGGATTATAAACAGCGCATGTTCATTCAGCACCAGCTCTTTTATAGTATGTTTTTCCGTGGCGCAGCTTAAGAATATTTCTGCCTTTGCACTAAAACCGGTTTTTTCCATATGCCCGATACCTTTTAATAAATTTAACCAATTAAGCGTTGCCAGGTGTATCCCTATTGCATCCCCACCCACCATTCCGAAATGCGGAGCAATCGTTTCATTCAGTATGGACGGTTTGTGCGCATCATTTATTTTATCAATCCAAATTCTACCATGCTTTTAACGGCGGATAGGATGGCTTCTTCATTGCAACGGGGCTGCCAGCCCAGCAGGGTTTTTGCTTTTTGATTGCTGGTTTTTTTATTCCTGCTTAGCTGGGGCGCTATATTTTTTGCCACCGGGCTAAATAGTGCGGCTATACGAACTACCCAGTCGGGTAAGGTCCTGGTGGGTACCTTTTGGGCCACAGCGCCCATTTTGTTTTTTATTAATGCCGCTACTTCGGGCAGCTGCATAGTTTCACCGGCAACGGCTAAAAAGCGCTGTCCCTTTGCAGCGGGGTTTGTCATAGCGCGTATATGCAGGTCGGCCACATCCCGTACATCCACAATGCCAAAGGTAATGTTAGGTATTGCTTTCATAGAGCCGTTCAGCAATCGCCGCAGGATCTCAAAACCGGTTGACATATCCGGCCCAAGCGTGGGACCAAAAATGGCTACAGGGTTAATAACAGCCAGCTCCAGGCCGTTCCCTTGCCGGGTTATAAAATCCCATGCGGCTTTTTCGGCCAGGGTTTTTGACTTTAAATAAGCGGAAAGGTGTTTGTCGTTCGGGTTGGTCCAGTCTTCTTCTGTAATGGGTTTGCTTGCGTCCGTGTGGCTATAGCCCACTGCCCCGAATGAGGAGGTGAGCACCACCCGTTTTACGCCTGCATTTTTTGCCGCTTTTAATACACGCAGGGTGCCTTCTACGGCAGGCCGTATCACCTCATCTTCATGTTTTGGAATGGTTAAAAGAATAGGGGAGGCCACATGCAGCACGTATTCACAATTTTCAGCAGCAAGGTCCCAATTGGCATCATTGCTCAGGTCTGTTACAATAAAGGATACATTGTCAGTGGCTGTGGCCCCGCCATGGCGCAACATTCCAATCACTTCCTGCTTCCGCTGCAGGGATCGTAAGGTGGTTTTTACCTTATAACCTGCATTTAAAAGCTGTAAAATACAATGTACGCCTGCAAAGCCGGTGCCGCCGGTTACCAGTACTGTTTTTTCTTTGTTTGAGCTTGTCATTTGCTGTTAAACTTTATGCAGCAAAATTCCGCAGAAAGTTAGCAAACTACTTTGCTGTATAGTCCGAACTTACTTTGTTAAACAGGCCATGATTTTACATTCCCCCCAGGTACGCAGCCAATTTATCAAACGTGCCACCAAAGCCTTGTTCCATACCATCGTTAATAGAATGGAAGGCCGCGGTTTCTTCAGGGCTGGCATTCACCGGCTGCCCGGTAAGGGTAATAGTGGTTTTGCCATTTTGCTCAGTGAAAATAAGCCGGTAAAAGATCTCTAAAGGCAGCGGAATATCAAACGGTGCTTTCACCACCCTGGCCTGTTCATCTGCAAATGCGTTGGTAAATTCCAGCAGATCATGCGGCTGAATGTTGCCAAATAAAAAGCGGCCATAACTAACGCCGCCGCCGGGCGCTTCCATTTTGAAATGGAAAATGCCGCCCGGCCTAAAGTCCAGCTTTATAACGCTGTTACGGGTTTCCACAGGTCCCCACCAAGCATTTAATGCTTCTGCAGTGCTAAAGGCGTTAAACACCAGCTCTTTGGGTGCATCAAATTCACGCACATATACAAAAGCTTTTTTTTCGTTTGTTGAATGAGCTAACATTTTTTTGGTTTTTTAGGTGTTTGTACTTTTTCCAGGTATTTATCCAGTGAGTTAAATTGTGTGGTCCAGAATTGCTTGCAGTGATCTACCCAGGCAGCCACTTCGTTTAGCTTGTCCAGCTTTGCTTCACAGTATCTTTCCCGGCCCTGTTTTTTAATCAGGATCAAACCGCACTCCGTCAGGATCCTTACATGCACGGATACTGCCTGGCGGCTCACTTCAAAGTTCTCTGCAATCTCGTTAAGGTTCAGGGATCGCTGCGCCAGCATCTCTATGATCTGCCGGCGGGTAGGGTCGGCAATTGCCTGAAAAACATCGCGTCTTATTTCCATCAGTATGCAACCATTTGATTGCAAATATAGATACGCAATCATTCAATTGCAAATCTTTTTTTTGGCGTGCCCTCCGGGCCGGGCTTTCCGCTTGTAGTCCTCGCTGCGCTGCGGGCTACCGCTGCAATCCCTCACGCAGTAGCGGCAACAGCTTCGCGGCATTTAGCATTCAGCGTTCAGCATTTTTACCGCAATCTGGCTACACATTCCGTTAAAATGGCTAATTGCACTTAGCGGCTTATAGCCAACTTTGTAGCGTTAATAACAATCATCAAAAACTATAAAGATTATGATAACCTCTAAAGGATATGCAGCGCAAACAGCGGAAAGCCCCCTGGGCCCCTGGAATTTTGAACGCAGGGATCTTGGCCCGCATGATGTGCTGATAGCAATTGAATATTGCGGTGTTTGCCATACAGATATTCACCTTACCCGCAATGAGTGGTTTCCCGGTATTTTCCCCATGGTGCCCGGCCATGAAATAGTTGGTAAGATTGCCGCTGTGGGTAGCCATGTAAAAAAGTTCAGGGTGGGCCAGCGGGCCGCTATTGGCGTAATGGTGGATTCCTGTATGGAATGTGAAGATTGCCACAACGGGCAGGAGCAGTTTTGCAATGTAAGCCCGGTGCTTACTTACAATAACCTGGATCATAGCGGCAAACCAGCCTATGGCGGTTATGCCAACAATATTGTGGCGCCGGAGCATTTTGCGCTGCATGTATCGGATAACATGGACCTTGCCGCCACTGCGCCTTTGCTGTGTGCAGGCATTACTACCTATTCGCCCCTGCGCAAATGGGGGGTAGGCAAGGGGCACAAGCTGGCAGTGGTAGGCCTGGGCGGCTTAGGCCATATGGCGGTGAAGTTTGGGGTAGCTTTTGGTGCGGAAGTTACAGTGCTCAGCACCTCCGCCAACAAAAAGGAAGCGGCAAAAGCGCTGGGCGCCCATCATTTTATAGTTACCAAAAATGAGGAGGAGCTGAAGGCTGCACAGCGTTCTTTCACGCATATAATTGATACGGTTGCTGCCGGTCACGATATTAATCCCTACCTGGCTTTGCTGAAAACCAATGGCGTGTATATGAATGTAGGCATGCCTGTGGAGCCGTGGCAGCTATCGTCCTTTACACTGGCCACCGGTAATAAGGTAGTAGCCGGTTCCGGCGCAGGTGGCATACCTGAAACCCAGGAAATGCTGGACTTCTGCGCTGAAAACAATATTGTATCTGATATAGAGCTCATAGATATTAAAGACATTCAAACTGCTTATGAAAGAATGCTGAAAGGCGATGTACGTTACCGGTTTGTAATAGATATGGCCACGTTAAAATAATTGCGCTAATTTTAATAAAATGAAAAAGGGAAATAAACAGGTGGCCATACTCAATTCCATCAGTGAGCTGCACCGCGGCCTGGGGCTTCCGGGCCCGGAGCATCCGCTGGTGAGCATTGTACGCTTTAGTGATCTCAGTAATGATGCTATCGACTATAGTACGGGGTTTATTTTTAATTTTTATATGGTAGCCATTAAGAAAGACTTTAATGGTAAAATGCGTTATGGCCAGCAGTATTATGATTTTGATGAAGGGGTTATGACCTTCATTGCACCCGGCCAGCTGTGTTATGAGGAGGAACCTTCGGACCGGCCACGTTCCGGCTGCATGATCCTGTTCCATCCTGATTTTATACGCAATTACCCGCTGGGTAAGCACATAAAGGATTTTGAATTTTTCAACTATGCCAGCAATGAGGCGCTGTATCTTTCCCAAAAGGAAGAAGCCACTATTGAAAATATCTTTAGCAGCATACAGCAGGAATACCGGTTGAATATTGATCCGTTCAGCCAGGATGTAATGGTATCCCATATAGAGCTGCTGTTAACCTATAGTAACCGTTTTTACAACCGGCAGTTTATTACCCGCAAAAGCGCCGGTACCGGTTTGCTTTCAAAAATGGAGGAGCTGCTAAATGCGCATTTTAATAATGCAAACGGGCAGGGCCTGCCAACCGTAAAAAGCCTGGCTGCGCAGCTCAATGTGTCACCGGGTTATTTAAGTGATACGCTGCGGCAGCTTACCGGCCAAAACGCGCAACAGCATATACACAGTAAGCTCATTGAAAAAGCCAAGGAAGTACTCAGCACCAGTGATCAAACGGTTGCTGAAATAGCGTACCAGCTTGGGTTTGAGCATCCGCAATCATTCAATAAGCTGTTTAAGCAAAAAACAAATGTATCGCCGGTTGCGTTCCGGCAATCCTTTAATTAGCATAACCCCCGCTTCCTCAATAAGTTCTGCAAAATAAGCCCCTGCAGCCATTTTCCCTTTTTGTAAAGAGATCTTGTTATAGGATATATGTCGTATTGTAAAGCATACAGATTAGGTATATTTTTATAATATGAAAACCATAAATTAGTACGAAATAGGATTTGTTGCTCTCATAAATCATGTCCTGTACTTTTTGAAAACCTAAACTTTCATTTAAAATAGCCAATGTGAAAAACCGGCATTAGCCATCGTACATTAATCCTGGCAGCTGCTTTAGGACAGTAGTTCTGCGCAGGGCATTTACATGGATCTTATGGACCACGTCATCTATTAACGGCTCCGCATTTCATCAATGGGGAAGACCGGCAATAGGGCAATGTATTGTCCCCGGCAGGGATCTGCCGCTTCCTTATCACTGCACATCCGGATTTTATTCATCAACGCTCCGCCGTTGGTGCCGGCCGTTTATTGCACAAAACTTCTTCTTATACATCATCAGCAAAATGCTGATACAAACACGAACCGTAACATTCACAAAAACAAATGTCATCATGCAAAAAATTAAACTACTCTTTCTCTTTGCCCTCCTGACTTTATCAGGAGCTACCTTTGCACAGGTATCCTGCTATAACATAGTAGGGTATTATCCATCCTGGGTAGCCGGTGGTAATTATTACATTAACTCACCATCAAAAGTTGATTACAGCAAGTACACGCACATCTGTTATGCATTTGCCATTCCTGGCAGCGATGGTAATATTGGCGGTGTGGACGGCGCTTCCACGCTGCGGGATCTGGTAACCCGCGGCCATGCAGCCAATGTGAAAATACTGTTGTCAATCGGCGGCTGGTTAAGCTCTTCACCCAGCAATACGCCTTTTGAAGCCATCTCCACTAATTCAACCTCCATCAACAACATGGTAAATGCCTGCGCCAACCTGGTTACGCAGTACAACCTGGATGGTATTGACCTGGATTGGGAATATCCCACTACAAAAGCAAGGTGGAATGCTTTGGCTGTCCCTTTAGGCAATCGTTTGCATAGCATGGGTAAGCTGTTCACCGCAGCGGTATCAGAAAGCGCCAATAACAATGGCAACAACTATGATAACGTAACCATGTTAGACCTGGTGAACATTATGTGTTACGGTGGCGATGCGCTGGCCAGCAGCTCCATGGCTTACTGGACCTCACGCGGCGTACCGCAGAACAAAAGAATGCTGGGTGTGCCTTTTTACAGCGCAGATAATAACAGCGCAGAGCATATCCGCAAAGCTAACCTGGCTAAAACAACCGCAGGTGGTATCATGATCTGGGATATTGCTTCTGAGTATGGCGATATCAATGCTATTTACAACACCTTAGGCAACGTATGCCAGGGTGGCGGCAATAATCCTGTGCCACAGAACCTGGCCAGCGGCAAGCCTGCCACTGCTTCCACTACAGAAGCCAATACCACTACCAGCGTAGTAGCCGCCAACGTTACAGATGGCAGCTATGGCACCCGCTGGTCATCTACATTTGCAGATTCACAATGGGTATCTGTTGACCTGGGCGCTGTATATGATATTAACCGCGTTAAAATTACCTGGGAGGCTGCTTATGCCAGCGCTTACCGTATTGAAGTATCAGCAGACGGTAGTGTATGGAACCGCGTTAAATCCGTTACCGGTAATACTTCCCTGGTGAATGACAACACCGGCTTAACTGCCAGCGGCCGTTATGTAAGGATCTTTGGCGTAACAAGGGCTACTACCTATGGCATTTCTATTTATGAGCTGGAAGTATATGGCGCAACCGCTGTTGCTCAAACGCCTTATGGTGGCACCAAATGGGCTGTTCCCGGCAAAATAGAAGCAGAGAATTATGATAATGGCGGCGAAGGTGTGGCTTATCACGACTTAACACCCACCAATATGGGCGGCCAGTACCGCACTACTGAAGCGGTGGATGTTGAAACCTGCACAGAAGGCGGTTATAACCTGGGTTATGTACAGGCGGGCGAATGGTTTGAATACACAGTGAATGTGGCCACAGCAGGCGCTTACACCCTGCAGGCCAGGGTAGCTGCCAATGCTGCCGGCAAGTCATTCCATGTTGAGCTGGATGGTCAAACCATTGGCACCATTGCCATACCCAATACCGGCGACTGGCAAACCTGGTCAACCGTTAGCGTAACCACACCGGCTTTAACCGCTGGTACCAAGGTATTGCGCATTGTGGTTGATAATGCTGAATTTAACCTTAACTGGATCAACTTCGCATTAGCAGCAGATAACATTGCCCTTAACAAAACCATCTCTGCATCTTCTGTAGAAGAAGCCGGTTTTGAAGCATCCAAAGCTTTTGATGGTGATGCTGCTACCACCCGCTGGTCATCCGCCTATACGGATAATGAATGGATAGCCGCTGACCTGGGTAGTGTACAATCTGTTTCAAGAGTGGTGCTGAAATGGGAGAATGCATATGCTACCGCTTATCGCATTGAAACCTCTACGGATAATGTAACCTGGACGGCTCAGAAAGCAGTAACCGCCGGCGCCGGTGGTACGGAAGATCTTAGCTTCCCGGCTGTTAACGCCCGTTATGTAAGAATGCAGGGGGTGCAAAGAGCTACGCCGTATGGTTATTCTATCTGGGAGTTTGAAGTGTATACAGCCGCTCCTGCACTGGCAGCCCGGAAAACAGCTGCCCTGCCTAACACGGTAACAGATGGTACGAATGGTAAATCCCAGTTCAGCTTAGGCGTTTCTCCTAACCCGGCTACCAACATCCTTACCGTGCAGTATAAAGGTGCTGCTGCACAATCCTTATTAAAGGTTTATAGCCTTACCGGCCGTGAAGTATACCAGTCAAGGCTTGGCGGCAATGCTAACCAGCTGCAGATAGATATTTCCAAATGGCCTAAAGGCATTTATATTATTTCATTAGGTAACACTACTAAGAAAGTGGTGGTAGAATAAGCAGCCTTATTCCATTGAAGTTTTATGGGCCGTCTCATTTTGAGGCGGCCTTTTTTTTGTAAAAAGCCGGTCTTTAAAACAAAAGAAATAGGCCTTTAAAACAAAACCCTCAAATCCTGCCCGTGCTACCTTTGTTGCAGTAAAAATAATACTACACTCATGGAACAGCTAACAAACACAAGCAACTATAATGGAGCCCTGCAAAAGCCCACCGGATCCGGGTTTGCAGCCACTTCAACTTCAACAGATGTTATGAAGGGAATGGACCTTACTGGCAAAACAGCCATCGTAACCGGCGGTTATGCCGGCATAGGGCTGGAAACCGTTAGCCAGCTGGCAGCAGCAGGCGCTAAGGTAATAGTGCCTGCACGCGACCGCAACAAGGCCGCAAAGAACCTGGCAGGCATAGGGCAGGTTACCATTGCAGTAATGGACCTCATGGATCCGGTATCGATCGATGCATTTGCAGCGCAATTCCTGGCCACCGGCAGCCCGCTTCATTTGCTCATTAATAATGCAGGTATTATGTGGGTACCTTTACAGCGCGATGCGCGGGGCTATGAATCGCAATTAGCCACCAATCATTTGGGCCATTTCCAGCTCACTGCCAGGCTTTGGCCTGCCCTGAAAAAGGCCCGTGGCGCAAGGGTTGTCAATGTATCGTCCTATGGGCACCAGATAGCGCCGTTCAATTTTGAGGATCCCAATTTTGAGCACCGGGAATATGAAACGTTATCAGCCTATGGACAATCTAAAACCGCCAATAATCTTTTTGCCGTGGAGCTGGATCATCGCGGGCAGGCATCTGGTGTGCGGGCCTATTCACTGCACCCCGGTTCAGTAAATGGCACTGACCTGGGAAGAGATGCGCCCATAGCGCTGTTTCAGCAAATGGGAATGTTTGATGCAGATGGAAATATATTCCCGGAAGTGGCAAAGAAGCTAAAGACCATTCCACAGGGAGCTGCCACCACCCTTTGGTGCGCTACCAGCTCGTTGTTAAAGAACATTGGCGGTGTGTATTGTGAAAATGCGGATGTGGCGGAGCCGGACCTTGGCAATATTGAGCATCAGTATAATGAGCCGTTAACCCTGCGTGGGGTAATGCCTTATTCGGTAAGTGCAGAAAATGCAAAAAAATTGTGGACATTGAGCGAGGAGCTGACCGGGCTAACGTTTACGGCAGATTGAAACCTGCCGGCATAAATGATTAGCAAGCCCTTTGTTTTTTGTAGCTTAGAGGTGGATCCGTTATGATTGATAAAACGCGTTATTTAAGCACCGACATTAAGCTGTCCTGCATAGAAGAAAAAACTTTCAGAGCAGAAGTGCAGCTGGAACATCATTCCCTGGTATGGATCATTTCAGGTGAAACAAAGATCGTGCTGGCAGACAGTACTTATATATTCAAAGCCGGCGATATCTTTTTATTTCCGCGCAACCAGCTAGCCACCAACATTAATTATGCAAAGAATGGCTTGCCCCATAAGGCCATTGCCATGCACTTTACCATAAAGCGTTTGCAGGATTTTTATGCTAAGAACAAACCTGCACCGGGCCAGGTGTACCCGCATAAGATCCGCATTTTTGATAAACATCCGCTGCTGGAAAACTGCCTGGCATCCATGCTGCCTTATTTTGATCTGAAAGTGCTGGTGCCGGAAAACCTGATCACTATAAAGATTGAAGAAGCCGTTAACATCCTTCGTTTAATTGATAAAAATATTGATGGTTTGCTGGCCAATTTTGATAAGCCGGGCAAAATAGACCTGGCCAGTTTTATGGAGCAGAACTATATGTTCAATATGACCATCGATAAATTCAGCTACCTCAGCGGGCGCAGCCTCACCACTTTTAAACGCGATTTTAAGAACCTGTACCACACAACGCCGCAAAAATGGCTTACGCAAAAGCGGCTGGAGCTGGCCCATTACCAGCTCAGCGAAAAAAAGAGAAAACCTTCCGAAGTATATGTAGAGGCGGGTTTTGAGAACCTGTCACATTTTACCTACATTTTTAAAAAGCATTTTGGTTATACACCCACTGAATTAACTGCGCAAAAGAAGAGCTGTTTATAGAGCAGACCTGGCTGCCCCACGCATAACAGCATCGTTATCAACCCCATTTTAGGTACATAACCGTGTTATTGGTTAAGCTGGCCTAAATTGTTATTTTGCATACGAACCACAAACCAGGAACCTATGAAAAAGATCGTTCTGCTTATCACCATCAGCTGTTTTGCACTGTATGCACAGGCCCAAACCAACCAGCGGGATGCCAAGAAACGCAAGCAGGGCCCCTGGGTTGAACAGGTGGAGCCTTTGCGTGGAGAGCCCGGCTACAGCTGGGAAGGTACGTATAAGACTGACCGTAAGGAAGGCATCTGGAGAAAGTATAACGTTACCGGCGATCTTATTGCTGAGGAAACCTACCATAACGGGGTGCTGGATGGCCCCTGCAAATATTTTTATGACAACGGCAAGCTCAGTGCTGCCGGTAATATGCTGGCCATGGATATTGAAGGGGAAATAGATACCGTGCTGGTAATAGATCCTGTTACCCAGGATGAATCCCGGGTAGAAGTAGTGCGCAAAGGCAACTCCGTACGCCATGGTGAATGGCGCCTGTATGATGAGGACGGGGTGATGATAAAGGAAACTTACAGCCGCGGGGAAATTGTTACCGGGGCATCAGATAACCAGCGGAAAGCCAATGCAGCGCCTTTGCCGCATGAGCTGCAGCAGGCAGCAGATAAGAAACGTAAAAAGAATTAGAAGCGCCGGAAGGCCATTTTACCGGTTTGTTGTAATAAAGGGGGAAAAAACCTACCTTTCCTTGCAGGGAGGGAACAGATATACCAGGGGTTCCACATAGCCATTTATCATACCGATTGCACGTAGAGAGTATAGAACAGAACAGTAATAATGAACAACCATCTTCCTCCCGGTACGACTTGTTATTGACCAAAATCCAGTTTGACTGCATGTTTCCACGATTGTGCTTTATAATCCTCTTCTTTGCCAGCTCAAAGATTTCTTTTGCACGCCAGTTTAATTACCGGTTTAATACCATCGGAATAGGGCAGGGGCTTTCCAGTAACCAGATGAACTGCATTTACAAAGACAAAATGGGATTCATGTGGTTTGGCACAATGAATGGGCTAAACCGGTATGATGGGTATTCCTGTAAAGTATTTCACCACAATACAGCCGATTCGCTCAGCCTCACAGATGACTACATTATTGCCATATCACCTGCGCCGGGGGATAAGCTTTTTGTACAAACCAGGAACGGGAATAACTTTTACGATCCGCGTACAGAAACTTTTACCAATGCAGCCTCCTGGCTGTATCAACGGAGCATGCCCACCTTTGGAGCGCTTTTTATTGCGGAAGCAGGCGGCGCTTATTGGTTTGCACATGCTGATTCAGGATTATACCGGGTAGACCGGCAGGGCAGCAGCCGTAAAATAAAGCTGCACCCCGGGAAAATTGCAGACATGAAAACAGATGCAGGGGGCCGGCTGGTGCTGTTGTATGATAATGGCGGCATTGAAAAAATAGACCCGGCAACCGCCCGTATCACTTACCGCTCTATAGCTGTGCGGGACCTGCTTGGCGGCAAACCAGGGATCCTGAACATGTTTAATGACGCGCAGGATGGTATCTGGGTATACTCAGCCGGCATGGGCGTAACCTACTTTAACCCCTTAACAGGGGCACTGCGCCAGCTCTCTAAAAAGAACAACATCTTGAATAACGATCTCGTACGTACGATCTCACAATATAACGACAGCCTTATCTGGATAGGAACAGATCATGGCGGCATTAACATCATCAACAAAAAAGATTTCAGCAGCACTTTTATTACGCACCGGGATGATGATAAAAGCAGCCTGGGAGAAAATGCCGTGTACTGCCTGTATAAAGATGATGTGGGCATTATGTGGGCCGGCACCTTTAAAACCGGTATCAGCTATTACGCGGAAAGCCTGGCAAGGTTTCAGCACTTTCACCGGAAGCAGCCGGGTGCAAACGGCCCGGGATATGATGATGTTAACTGTTTTGCAGAAGATAAAAAAGGCAATCTCTGGATCGGTACCAACGGGGGAGGGCTCATGTATTATGACCGCCGGGCAAACCGCTTTACCAGCTACCGGCACCAGCAGGATAATGATAACAGCATTAGCACCGATGTTGTGGTGAGCCTGTACCTGGACCGCCAGGACAAACTCTGGATCGGTTATTTTTATGGCGGCATGGATTGTTATCAAAATGGGAAGTTCACCCATTACCGGCACAATGATGCAGACCCGCATAGCCTTGCGGATAACAGCGTTTGGGAGATCTATGAAGATAGCCAGCGTAATTTATGGGTAGGCACGCTGGGCGGCGGGCTTGACCGGTTTGATCCTGAAAAGAAAGTGTTCTACCATAACAAGGTAGATATGCCTAATTCCATTCACTCCAATTTTATCTCTGCATTAGCAGAAGACCGGGGCGGCAACCTGTGGATAGGCACTGCCTACGGCATTGACCTGTTTGATAAAGCAAAGGGCGCCTTTATACACTTTTTGAGCAGTACGCATAAGCTAAGCAATGATAATGTAAATGCCATGCTCCGCGACAGCAGGGGCCTGATGTGGATTGGCACCCGGGAAGGGCTTTGTGTATTTGATGAGCAAACCCAAACCTTTAAAGCTTTTAAGGTAGCAGATGGTTTGCCGGATAATACCATTTTTTCAATCGTGGAAGATAAGGAACATTGTTTGTGGATCTGCACCGCCAATGGTCTTAGCCAAATAAGCGTGTTGAACCATCAGAACAATATCACGGTTTCCTGCCGGAATTTTGATGAGGCAGATGGCCTGCAGGGAAATGTATTTAATGATAATGCGGGGTTCCGCACCGCTTCCGGCGAGCTGGCCTTTGGCGGCGCCAATGGTTTTAATTTATTTAACCCGGCAGCTATTGGCCGGAATAATACACCGCCTGTCATTGTGTTCACCGGCCTGCAGGTATTTAATAAAGCCGTGGGCATTAATCAAAAGATCGGCAAGCATATTATTCTGAAAGAAGCCATAGCCACCACTAAGCAAATAGTGATCAGGTACAATCAAAACGACTTTTCTGTAGGTTTTGCAGCCCTGAGCTATATCAATACCGGTAAGAACAAGTATGCTTACCGGCTGGAAGGGTTTAATAAAGACTGGCTTTTCAGCGATGCCACCACCCGGCGCGCTACGTATACTAACCTGGATCCGGGCACCTATGTGCTGCATGTAAAAGCAGCCAATGAAGATGGGGTATGGAATAATGAAGGCATCCGTTTACAGATCACAATACTGCCGCCATTCTGGAAAACCCCGCTGGCTTACCTGTGTTACATTGTTTTTGCCGTTGTGGTGCTTTTCATAGCCAGGCGGCTCACCATCCGCAGGGCGCATGCACGCTTTGCACTTGCCCAGGAGCGCCTGGAAGCGCAGCGCCTGCATGACCTGGACCTTATGAAAATAAAATTCTTCACCAATGTAAGCCATGAGTTCCGCACACCCCTTTCCCTGATCCTTACACCGCTGGAAAAATTTATTAAGAATGCCGGCAGCAATGAGGAAAGAGCGCAATTAGAGCTGATACACCGCAATGGCAGGCGGGTGCTTAACCTGGTGAACCAGCTGATGGATTTCAGGAAAATGGAGGTCAATGAGCTGAAGCTGAATCCTGTGCCGGATGATATTATCCGGTTTATAGAAGAAGTATCCTATTCGTTCTCAGACCTTGCAGAAAAAAAGAACATCCGGTTTTCCTATAACAGCATCAGCCAGCGGCTGTATACCCCTTTTGATCACGACAAAATAGAGCGCATTCTCTTTAACCTGTTATCCAACGCCTTTAAGTTCACACCGGAAAACGGCCAGGTGTCTGTAGAAGTAGATGCCAGCATCAAAGGCGCAGAGGCCGTGCTGGAAATAAAAGTGCAGGATACCGGCATAGGCATACCGGAGGATAAGCTGGACAGGATCTTTGAACGGTTCTTCCAGAGCGAGATACCGGGTACGCTGGTGAACCAGGGCAGCGGCATTGGCCTGGCCATTACCCGCGAATTTATAAAAATGCATAATGGCCTTATAAAGGTGGAGAGTGAGGTAGACAAAGGCAGCTGCTTTACCATCCTTATTCCCTTCCGGATCATGGAAGACACGCAGTCGGCAATAGCCCCTGCGGCAGCAGCAGAAAGAACAGTGGAAAAAGACCGCAACATTTTTTCTACCGCCGTGGCAGAGGATAAGGCCGCCGGCACAAAGCCGGTAATACTGATCGTGGAGGACAATGAAGACTTCCGCTTTTACCTGAAAGATAACCTGAAAGAGTTTTTTGAGATAGCAGAAGCCGCAGATGGAAAGAACGGCTGGCAAAAAACACTGGCTGTTCACCCGGATCTTGTGGTGAGCGATGTAAGCATGCCGGTAATGGATGGCATTGAGCTTTGCCGTAAGATCAAGGCAGACCAGCGCACCAGGCATATCCCTGTTATTCTGCTTACGGCGCTTGTAAGTGAGGAGAACCAGCTAAAGGCGCTTGAAACAGGCGCCACAGACTACCTGGTAAAACCTTTTAATTTCGAGATCATGCTGTCGCGCATACGGAATATACTCACCCAGCAAAAAGCGCTGAAGAAAACCTTTGCCCGCCAGGTAGACATTAAAACGCATCCCTTAAAGATCGAGTCTGTTGATGACAAGTTCATTCACCAGGTGATCACCGTAGTGGAAAAGAACCTTTCCAATGCCGATTTTTCAGTGGAGGACCTGAGCCGGGAGATGTGTATGAGCCGGGTTTCCGTATACAAAAAGCTGTTTGCGCTTACCGGGAAAACGCCGGGTGAGTTTATACGCTCTACCAGGTTACAGCGGGCAGCAGAGCTGCTGGAAAAAACAAAAATGACCGTAGCGGAGGTGGCTTATGAGGTGGGCTATAACAATCCTAAATATTTTACGCGCTATTTTAAGGAAATGTTCCACATGCTGCCCTCTGTTTTTGCAGCGGAAAAAAGGAAAGAGGCCAGCCTTTAAGGCCAGGGGTTAACCAAACATACCCTTCATTTGTACAAAACATACCGGTTGCTTAACATTATATCCATATAGAGATACGTTTTACTCCCCCCAAACATAATTAACAGCCATACTTTTAGGCAGACTATCAAACCACTGGTTCCACGATGAAAATTGATTGCTATGCCTGAAATGGAGAGCCGTGCACTTCCTTTTTGCCGGCAACTATACCAAAATCCACAAATCTTGTCATTCAACCAAAATTCCGGACAGAAAATTTCCAAACCAAAACTGTTTAACTGTTTGTGTATGAGACATTCAAAAGCAAGGGTAAAGCGCTGGCACCTCCTTCTGTTACTGGGGTGCTGGGCTATTGTGCTTCCTATGGCCGGGTATTGCCAGCAAAATGGCCCCGGCAAGATCACAGGTACTGTTATTTCAAAAAAATCAGGACAGCCCATACTGGGGGCAAACCTGACAGTACGGGGTACAAAAATTATGGCATCCACCAATGGGGAGGGAAAGTTTGCCATACTGGCCCAGCCAGGTCAGGAGATTGATGCTTCTTTTATTGGCTTTGCCAAAGCGCATGTAACCGTTGGCAGCTCGCCAACAGTAACCATTGTGATGGAAGAAGATTACAGCACGCTGAATGATATAGTGGTGGTTGGCTATGGGAAAATGAAGAAAACAGATCAAAGCAGCGCCCAGGTATCTATTTCCTCTGCGGATATAAACAGAACGGTAAATACTACCATTGATCAGGCCCTGCAGGGCCGGGCTGCAGGTGTGTATGTAACCCAGAACTCCGGCCAGCCGGGTGGGGGCATTTCTGTGAATATCCGCGGGGTGAACTCCCTTACCGGTACTACTGAACCATTGTATGTGATTGATGGGGTGCAGATCCAGCCGGCCCTTGTAAGCTACGGCAATACCAGCTCCACCAACCCGCTGGCCGGTATTAACCCTGCCGACATTGAATCAATGGAAGTATTGCAAGGCCCTTCCGCCACAGCGGTTTACGGGTCCAGGGCTACCAACGGGGTGGTGCTGGTAAGCACCAAAAGGGGGAAAGCAGGGCAGGTGAAGGTTGGCTATAACTATATGTACTCCATACAGGGTAAACCCGAGGCGCTGCCAACACTGAACCTGCAGCAGTTTGCCATCATGAATAATGAAATTGCCACGCAGCTGAACCGCACGCCCAATGATGAATTTAAAAACCCATCTGTGCTGGGTGAAGGCACTAACTGGCAGGAAGCCATGTTTAAAGCCGCGCCCCTTCAAAAGCACCAGGTTACAATGAGCGGCGGGCTTACAAATACTACTTATTATATGTCGGGAGAATATTTCAACCAGGAAGGGGTAGCTATCGGCTCTAAATTTAACCGGTACTCCTTCAGGCTGAACTTAGATAACCAGGCTTTTAAATGGCTGAAGCTGAGCACCAGCCTTAACTACTATCAAACGAAAGAAAAGCTGGCCTCCACCAGTGAAGATGTGATCCGGAACGCCATCACCCTGGCGCCCAACATAGCGGTAAAAAACCCGGATGGCACCTGGGGCGGCGCCACTGAAAATGAATATGGCGGTAATGCAAAGTATGCGCCTGTAAATCCCATTGCCATTGCCAACCTTATTAATAACGATTTTAAAAAGGTAGGCGGCCTGGGTTCATTAAGTGCAGAAGTGAACCTGTTTAAAGGCCTGGTATTCCGCGGTAGCTTCAATGGTAACTTTGAGACCGGGGAAGGCGCCAAATTTACGCCCACCTACCGTTTGGGATATATCAGTAACGAAAAAGCAAGTCTTTCTTTTAATACTTCAAAGAACTACTACTGGAACCTGAACCAGCTGTTACAGTATAATACGGATATAGGCCGCCATAGCATAGGCGCTATGGTAAGCCATGAAGCGCAATCCGGCAGCTACCAGGGTTATTCCGGTACCAGGACCGGGTTTGTGAGCAATGATATTCCTTCCTTTAACCTGGGCGATGCAGAGGGGCAAACAACCGGCAGCTTTAAAGGTTCCTGGGCCATGGAGTCTTACCTGAGCCGCATCAACTACACCTATAACAGTAAATATATACTGCAGCTGGCCGGAAGGGCAGATGCTTCCTCCAACTTCGGGGCTGGCAACCGCTGGGGATATTTCCCCTCTGTATCAGCCGCATGGCGCGTAACAGAAGAACCCTTTATGAACGGGATCGATTTTATAAACGAATTAAAGCTGCGCGCAGAATGGGGTAAAACAGGTAACAATGGCAATGGCGGACAATACTCACCGCTGGGCCCTGTAACCACCCCCCTTGGCACAGGCTTCCGTACTACACAATATGGCAATTCCAATATTGAGTGGGAGGTTACCGCCACGAAGAACATTGGTTTTAACCTCAGCATTTTACAGAACCGTATACAGCTGGAAGGCGATTATTATATAAAGCATACCAAAAATCTTTTGATGTTGCTTGGCCTGCCTGCGTACATGGGCACTTCCGGGGAAGGGGCTATAGGAGCGCCGAACGTGAACATCGGCAGCCTGCAGAATAAAGGTTTTGGCATTACCCTGAATACCGTGAACATCGATAACAAGGCCGGCTTTTCCTGGAGAACTAATTTCAATATTTCCTCTTTCAGAACAAAGATCACCAAGTTAAATTCGGATAACACATTCCTTCGGAAATCTGCCTGGTATATGGATAATTTTGAAGAGCGCTCTGTAGTAGGCCAGGCGCCCTGGCTCATGTATGGCTACATCTCTGAAGGCATCTTTAAGTCGGTGGATGAGATCAATAACAGCGCCATACCCACGCAATCCGATGGCAGCAGGCTGCCCGTGCAGCAGGATGGCGGCGTTTGGGTAGGCGACCGTAAATATAAAGACCTGAATGGCGATAACGTGATTGACTCCCGGGATCAGACCTTTATTGGCAACCCCTGGCCCAAGCTCACCTTTGGCTTCACCAATGCGTTTGCCTTTAAAGGATTTGATCTGAGCATACTGATCACCGGCGCACAGGGAAATGATATTTATAATTACCTGCGTTACCAGAATTCAAATCCCAACAATATCAATCTTGGACGTAACCTGTTCAGCGAATCTTTTGGTTTTGCAAGGGTATCCAGCAGCGCCGATGGCAAAGCAACCCTCCTGAATCCCGGTACGGATATTCCTCGCATTGTAGGGTCGGATGTGAATGGCAACGCCAACCGGTTCACAGATATCTATGTGGAAGATGGCTCCTATGTAAGGATCAAGAATGTGCAGCTGGGGTATAACATACCTGCCCGTTGGCTGAGGGCCCAGAATGTTGTGAAAGCAATACGGCTGGCAGCAGGGGTGCAGAACCTGGCCACCTTTACCAAATACAAGGGTTATGACCCGGAAGTAGGCGCTTACCTGGGAAAAGAAGTGCAGGTCAGCAGCCAGTTCATAGGGGTAGATGCCGGCAGATATCCGCTTACCCGGTATTACACCTTTAACATTGGGGTGGATTTTTAATCAACTTAAATTATCAGGTCAATGAAAACGCTTACTCATAGATTAATAATTATAAACCTTGCGCTGCTGGGTATTTTAACGGGATGCAGCAAGAGCTTCCTGGAACGCCCGCCGGAAGATGCGATTGTGGATGCCAATTTTTATAAAAGTGATGATCAGATACTGGCAGGTACTGCACCGCTGTATAACATTGTGTGGTTTGCCTACAATGATAAGGCATCCCATGGCATTGGCGATGGCAGGGGCGGTAACCTGATGTCAGGCTCTTACCAGGTGGAAAATATCCGCTTGCAAACAACGGATGTTACCGGTGAGGTATATAGCTCCTGGACTTCCTTTTTCAGCGTAATAGCACAGGCTAACCTGGCCATTAACAATATAGAAAAATACGCAGGTCCGGCCGTTTCTGAAACAGTTAAAAAAGCAGGCATTGCAGAAGGCCGTTTTATGCGGGCTGTTGCCTACAGCTTCCTGGTGCAGAACTGGGGACCCGTTCCCGTTATAACCAATAATAACGCGCTGCTGAATGATACCAGCATTTCACGTAACACCGTGGAAACCGTATGGGAATTTATTATACGCGACCTGCATTATGCGGCGGATAATTTACCCAATGCACCGCTGCAGAAAGGCAGGATCACCCGCTGGTCTGCAGAAGGCATGCTGGCAAAAATGTTCCTGACCAGGGCAGGGGTAGGCACCAGTGCCGGCGCACGCCGCAAAACAGATCTTGACAGCGCAGCCTATTTTGCCCAACGAGTAATTGAGAACAGCGGCGCCAGCTTAATGAGCAACTATGAGGATCTGTACCTGATGAAGAATAATAACAACCCGGAAAGCTTATTTTCCCTGCAATGGAAGTATGACGGCGATTGGGGTACCCAGAACAGCGTACAGGCGTTCCTGGCATATGGCTCTGAGATCACAGGTTTTGCAGATGGCTGGGGCGGCGACCTGGGCGCATCGCTCGACATCATGAAAAAATATTCTCCCCTGGATAAACGGCGCAAGGCAACATTTATGTATCCTGGTGATCATTACAGCTATATTACCCAGCAGATAGATGATCCTAATAATCCCGGTAAAAAAATAACCCAGCAGCTGCAGGTGCCCTGGAACTCAGTTGGCAATGAGCGGTATAATACAAGGGCATGGGTGAAAAAGTATGTAGTAGGCCGTCCTGAGGATAATGATGGGAAAGTAACCCAGCAGCATACGGAAATGAATACCTACATGCTGCGCCTGGCCGACGTTTATCTTACCTACGCAGAAGGTCTGCTGGCTAACCAGGCCGCTACAGCTGATGCGCAGGCACTGACGTATTTTAACGCTATACGCACCCGGGCCGGCTTACCCGCCAAAACAACCATTACGCTGGATGATATTTATAATGAGCGCCGGCTGGAATTTGCCATGGAAGGGCAGGCCTGGTACGACCTGGTACGCCTGCACTATTTTGATCCGGCCAAAGCGCTTTCCATTATGAATAACCAGGATAAAGGCACTTACCGCATAGTGCCAAATGCAGCGCAGAATGCTATTCTCTGGTCCATTACCTCCGATACGCCGGCCTTTTACCCGGTAACGGAAAGCAATTTCTATCTGCCTTATCCTGCCGCTGAACTGTCAGCAGCACCGAACTTAAGGAAACCACCGGTTCCTTACCAGTTTTAACCAAGCATAAAAGCAATAATATGACACGTTATAATTCAAATATATTCAAAGGCCGGCTGCTAACGTTAATGCTTACACTGTTAGCTGGCTGCCTGCTGATAGGGGCTTGTAAAAAAGATAATGTTTCAGGACCGCCCATTATTGAAAAGGTAAGCCTGCTGGATTCTTCAAAGGTAGACAGCGCCTTCACAAAAGCGCTGCCATATACCCAGCTGCTGATCACAGGGAAAAACCTGGACGGCATTACCAATATTTTCTTTAACGAAGTGTCCGCGTACTTTAACCCTACCTATAACACCTCCACACACCTGATCGTAAACATCCCGGCAAATGCGCCTACAGAAGCAACGGATCCGAAGGTGCCTAATACCATCCGGATCGTTACCACGCATGGGCAAACCTCCTACGCATTTGTCATTGATATTCCTCCGCCGTCCATTGAAGTTGTTTCCAATGAAAATGCGCTGGCCGGGGATTCGGTAATTGTGTGGGGATCCAGCCTTTGGCTGATTGAAAAAATTATGCTGCCCGGTAACCGGGAGATCAAAGACTTTAACGCAAATGAGCAGGGCACACGCGTGGCATTTGTAATGCCCAGCCTGGGTTCGGATACAGGCCGCTTAGTGATCCAGGGCAAATATGGAACAGCTATGTCTAACGGCCCTTTAAACGATTACCAAAGCGGGGATGTGATCAGCAACCTTACCGCATCAGGGGAAGCCGGGGAGAACGGTGTTTTCAACTGGGCCTGGTGGGGCGCCAACAGAACCAACGATGCTGGCCTGTTCCCAGGCACACGCGGTTATTACCTGCAGAATATTTTTGGCGGGGTAGGGGCCAATGATGGTGGCTGGTGGAATGGTAACCGTTCAGGTAATTTCAATGATGTGCCGCTGTTCACCGCTGCAGTTATGAGCGAGCCGGCTGCCAATTATGCGCTGAAGTTTGAAATAAATACAAAAGAAGCCTGGAAGGCCGGCATTTGCATTATACGGCTGAAAGGAGATGGCGGTTATGCTTTTCGTTTTATGCCCTGGCAAAGTACTACAGACAAGGTTTTTAGTACAGATGGCCAGTGGCTGACCGTGACCATATCGATCAACGCCTTTAAAAAAGCTGACAGCGGCGTAGAAGGTACCGGCGCCAGCGCGGCTGTTATGGGCGATGTGCTGGGCGCAGGCGGCGTGGTTTCATTCGGCTACCGCTTTGTTACGGAAACTGACCCGGTAGATGTGTTTAACGCTGCCTTTGACAATTTCAGGATAGTAAAAATAAGGTAACATAAAACAGGCATTTATTTAAAACAGCAAGGTTAAACATGAGCATTTCTTCACGGCTGATACTCTTATCAGTGCTGCTGCCGGCTGCTGCCTGCAGTAAACGCACCACCGGCAGCAACAGCACTAAAACAGATACGGATACTACCACCACAAAGGTGGTTACTCCCCCGGATCCTGAAACAGAAAAGTCTATTGGTTTCTTTTTGAATGAATGGGCACCCAAAAACTTTACAGCCGGCGCTTATACGGAAACGGGGATTCCGGCTGCCGCTTCCGTTAATGTAATGCTGGATGCCTCTGCGGTGGTTACAAAAATATCACCGGCGCTGTTTGGCAACAATAGCAATCCATATATGTCGCAGATGGTTAACCAGCCCACGCTGCTCAACCATATAACCAGGCTGCATCCCGGCATTATACGTTTTCCTGGCGGCAACATCAGCAGTGTTTATTTCTGGGACCGGGCACCGGGCAACCCGCCGGCTGATGCGCCTGCAAACCTGCTGAATGCAGATGGGGTAAGCAGTGATGCAGGATACTGGTATGGCGGTAACACCGTTGACTGGACACTATCCCTCAGCAGCTATTACAGCATGCTGGCGCAAACAGGCAACCAGGGCATCATCACCGTTAACTACAGCTATGCACGTTATGGGAAATCAAATGACCCGGTGGCTGCAGCAGCGCACCTTGCCGCAGAATGGGTGCGCTACGATAACGGGCGTACGAAATACTGGGAAGTAGGCAATGAGAGCAACGGCACCTGGCAGGCCGGCTACCGGATAGACCTGTCGCAGAATAAAGACGGGCAGCCGCAGCTGATCACCGGGGAGCTGTATGGAAAGCATTTTAAAGTTTTTGCAGATTCCATGCACAAGGCGGCAGCAGCCACCGGGAAAACCATCTTTGTGGGTGCGCAGCTGCTGGAAAAACCGGCAGCAACCTGGCAAACCCCAACAGATCAAACCTGGAATACAGGCGTGCTGGCCCAGGCAGGTAACGCGGCTGATTTTTTTATTGTGCACAGCTATTATACGCCCTTTCAAACCAATTCCTCACCTGCTGAGATCCTGGCATCCGCCCATTCAGTGACGGCTGAAATGATACAGCATGTAAGCACTTCTGTGGCTAATGCCGGCGTTCCCATGAAGCCGCTGGCCTTAACGGAATGGAATATTTTTGCTACCGGCTCACAGCAAATGGTATCGCAGGTGAGCGGTATACACGCCATTATGGTACTGGGGGAATTACTGAAAAATAAATTTGGGATGGCCAGCCGCTGGGACCTTGCCAATGGCTGGGATAACGGGAATGATCATGGCCTGTTCAGCCAGGGCGAAGGGGCTTCCGGGGAGGCTAAATGGGCGCCGCGGCCGGCGTTTTATTACCTGTATTTTTTTCAGCACTGCCTGGGCGACCGCTTTATTAACTCAACGGTTTCCGGCAGTACAGATGTTGAAAGCTACGCATCCACCTTTAGCTCAGGGGAGATTGCAGTAACCCTGGTTAACAAGTCATCTGCTGCGCAGGACATTCAGCTGTCCTTTAAGAACTTTATTGCCGGCAGCCGTTACTATTGGTATGAGCTGGCAGGCGGAGCCGGTAACTTTTCAAGAAAGGTGCTGGTAAATGGCCAGGGGCCTGCCGGCGAAATTGGCGGGCCTGAAAACTATGCTGCTTTAAAACCATATTCCGCTGCAGCCGCAAATGGTGTTAGGGTTAAGGTCCCTGCCATGGGTGTAGTATGTATGGTGATTGATAAGAAATGAAGGACGGGTTAGTTTAAAAGTGCCCAGGTTGATATCTGAGCATGATAGCTATCCTTATACTCCTTAAATTAATAAGGAAGCTATAAGTTATTAAAAAAAATGCTAACGCTAAAGCAACAAGCTCTGCAGTAAAAGTTTATGCGTGAGCGTTGGCCAGTTTTACACGGGCCAGGCAGATCGTTTTGCCAGGCCCTGTTTGGAACCAATGGAATGACTAAGAGGATGTATCAGAGAGGGCGTATCGTACGCCCTCTTTTGTTTTCCTTTTTATTGAAGTGATCTTAGCTTGGCAATATCTTCATCCCTGCGGTTACCATGAATTTCAATCTTTCCAAGCGCAGTCTCAATCTCAGCAAACTCCCGGTCAGTGAGTATTACGGCTGCTGCCCCAAAATTTTCCTCCATGCGTGCCGGCTTCCGCGAACCGGGAATAGGCACAATAAAATCCTTTTTATGTAACATCCATGCCAGTGAGATCTGCGCCGGTGTAGCATGCTTTGCTGCTGCAACCTGATGCAGCAGATCCAGCAGCGGCTGGTTGGCAATCATATTATCCTTATCAAAGCGGGTGATCACTCTCCGTGCGTCCAGCCCGGTATATTGGGTTTCCGGATCAACTTTCCCGGACAAAAATCCGTTTGCTAACGGGGAAAAGGGTACGAAACCAATGCCCAGCTCCTGACACAGGGGGATCACCTCTTTTTCAGAACTGCGCTCCATGACAGAGTATTCGTTCTGTATGGCGGTCAGGGGGGTAACGGCATGCGCACGCCTTATTTCTTCTGCAGTGGCCTCTGACTGGCCCCAGCCAAGGATCTTGCCTTCTCTGATCAACTCGCCCATGCAGTATGCAATATCTTCAACCGGGATATCTTTATTCACCCTGTGCTGGTAATAGAGCTCAACATGGTCAGTACCTAATCTTTTTAAAGAACCCTCTAAGCGGCTCCTGAGCTCCTGCATTAAATGCGTGCGGGAATTGCCTTTCCAGTCTTTTTGAAATAAGAACTTTGTTGCAATAACTACCTGGCCGCGGATATCTTTTAATGCTTCACCAACCAATTGCTCATTGGCGCCCATGGCATATAGCTCAGCGGTATCAAAGAAGGTGCAGCCCAGCTCAAAGGCCTGGTGAATAAGCCGGATAGCTTCTTCTTTTTCCGGGGCAGTGCCATATCCCATGCTAAGCCCCATACAGCCATAGCCAATTGCAGATACTTCCAGTCCGTTCAATTTTCTCTTTTTCATGATGCTTGTATTTATGATAATTAATGATTGCCGTCATTGCGAGGCGCAGTGTAAAGCGATTGTGCGTGGGCGCCGAAGCAATCTTGTGCATGAATGGCGGGAGATTGCTTCAGCGTGCTGCGCACAAACCCGCGCGCTGCTTCGCAATGACGAAGCAGGGCCTCAGCGCAGTCTTCATGACCGTCAGCATCCAATTTTATGCGTACAAAGTTTCAATTAAAGAGGGCTCATTTTTGAAAGAGAATCAAACCAAAAAGTATGATTTTCAAACTTTCCTTTTCCTGAAGGATTTTGGCGTAGCGCCGGTTACCCGTTTGAAGTAGTTATTAAAATACGTGGGGTATTCAAAACCCAGGCCATAGGCAATGTCTGCAATGCTCCAGTTGCTATGCTGCAAAAGGGCTTTTGCTTCTGCGGCAATACGTTCCGCAATATGTACCGAGGTGGGTTTGCCGGTAAACCCTTTTACGGCCCGGTTAAGGTAGTTTACGTGTACAGAGAGCGCGCCGGCAAAATCCTGTGCGGTTCTTAACCTGAGCGGATCTCCGGTGCTTTCTACCGGAAATTGCCTTTCCAGTAATTCCATAAATAAATGGGTGATCCGGGTAGCTGCATTTTTTTGCTGTAACCCGTTTGGGGATGGCTGGATCTTCAATGCCTCGTGAATGATAAGCTCTACGCAGCTCCTGAGCAGCTGGTTCCTGTAATCATAATCACTACGGTGCACAGACAGCATTTCCCGGTAAAGGCTGCCCAAAAATGCCGCCTGTTCGCTGTTAACGGGGATCACAGGATTGGCGTCCGTACGGAACAGGGGGGAGCTTTGTAAGATCTCCGCGCGTTCCCTGCCTGCAATAAAAGCTTCGGTAAAAAGACAGGCATAACCTTTTTTCTCTTTGGAGCGGTGCACTACAGTATGGGGTACACGGGGATTGGCGAAGAATAAGATAGTACCGTTTATTTCGATGGTTTGATCACCGTAGGTAAGGATCATGTCGCCGGTTACCAGCACTATTTTATAATAATCCCGCCTGTTATGATTATGCAGGGTATCTACAGCCCCTGAGATCTCGTGGACCTTAAAACCTTTGGAGCTTATATCAGTCAGGTGCCGGGTAATCATCCGGCAAAATTAAGTAAATCAAACCTTAAATAAAAACGATAAAGGTTACCGGGATGCTGCATTGTAAAGTATCATTGCCTGCAGGAACAGTACCCCAGGTTCATTTCTGAAGATCTTTTTTCGGCGATTGTTTTTCTTTTTTTAATTGCGCCCGCGCCTGCTTTAAACCGGTGGCAATTGCAACGCCTTCATCAACGCCGTTTTCCAGGAGCCTATTAGCGATCTCAACAGCCTTTTTGCGTAATATCACCGGCTGATTTTTATAGGACGGCGGATAATCTCCATTATACCATGGCATAAAATATGTTTTGATATCTTGGCTTACAGCCAAATCCGGGCCACTAAAGTATCGCGCATAGTGCTGCTTTAAATAGTTAAACAATGCAATACTACTGTGGATCGGAGTTAGATGCTATTCTTTATTTTCACTATATTTGATTCTGCTAGAATTCCAAATGGTATATTGATATAAAGGGGAAAACATCCAGCTTGTTGACTTACAGCCCCCTTCAAATACGATAAAGCGCTTTAGTATAGACTACAGATGGGTACCATAAACACTAAACCAGAAAATACAGGAGCTTTTCAGGATGAACCGGCCGGTCAGACAAATGAAGAACGGCTTTTTCAAAAAATTGTAGAGGAGCAGGAAACGTGTGCCCTTATATTTCTTGATAAGGAAGGTATTATAAAAAGCTGGAACAAAGGAGCCGGGATCATTAAGGGATACAGCAGGTCAGAGGCCATAGGCAAGCATTTTGACATAAGCTTTTTACCGGAGGACCGGGCTGCGGACATTCCGGCTAACCTGCTGAAAGTATCTATGCTGGATGGTAAAGCCGTTTATGAAGGATGGTGTATACGTAAAGACGCCTCAACATACTGGGGCCAGATCTCATTGAAGGCCCTTTACAATGAAAAAGGACAGCTGCTGGGGTTTTCTGAACTGGCGCTGGACCTGAGCCTGGAAAGAGCAGCAGCGGAACGTTCGGAATCCGGCGCCACGCAGCTGCGCAATGCTAACCAGGCCCTTAATGAAAGTGGTGAAATGTACCAGGGGATGATTGCAGAGATCCAGGATTATGCGATCATCAGGCTGGATGTAAATGGCGTGATCAAAAGCTGGAACTTAGGCGCCGAAAAGATCAAAGGATATAAAGCTGAAGAAATACTCGGAAAGCATTTCTCAATATTTTATGAGGCCCCTGATCAGGCAAACGGCCTGCCGCAGAAATTAATTGAGTGCGCAAGACATACCGGAAGCGCAAAACATGAAGGGTGGCGCGTAAGAAAGGATGGCAGCCGTTTTTGGGGAAGCATTGTAATAACTGCACTGCATGCCGGCAATGGGGATGTTATAGGTTTTACAAAGGTAACCCGCGATCTTACTGAAAAGAAATTAATTGATGATGAGCTGAAACGTTCATCTGAAGAATTGAAAATTAGTATTGCTGAGCTACGGAAGAGTGAGGAACGCTATCATAAAATGGTGCAGGAAGTACAGGACTATGCAATCATTATGCTGGATGAGCAGGGAAATGTGATCAGCTGGAATATAGGAGCAGAAAGGATCAAAGGTTACCAGGCAAAAGAGATCATAGGGGTAAATTTCCGTATCTTTTACCCACCCAGGGACAAAGAGGCCGGCTTGCCTGAAAAGCTGATCGAGATTGCAGTTAAAAATGGAAAAGCCACCCATGAGGGATGGCGCGTACGGAAAGACGGTAGCCGGTTCTGGGGAAGCATTACCATAACCGCCCTTCATGGCGGGGATAATTCGATCATTGGATTTTCAAAGGTTACCCGCGACCTTACGGAGCGGAAGTTTACAGAAGACAAGATGAAGGATTATGTAATGCAGCTGGAGAACAAGAACTGGGAGCTGGAACAATTTGCCTATGTTGCCTCACATGACATGCAGGAACCATTACGGAAAATTCAAACCTTCACAGACATCATCCAGAGCAATCCCAATAACCAGGCAGTTATAGACAAGTATTTTCCAAAGATCAATACTTCCGCTAAAAGGATGAGCATGCTCATCAAATCCATACTGGATTACAGCCGTTTGGATAAAGTAAAGCACAAGGTACATACGGATCTGAATATGGTATTGGAGTCCGTACGTTTTGACCTGGAATTGCTGATCCAGGAACGGCATGCGGTCATCCTGCATGAGCCGCTTCCTGCTATTGATGTTTACCCTGACCAGGTAACCCAGCTGTTTACAAACATCCTGGGCAATGCCTTAAAGTATTGTGATAAACAACCGGTAGTTAAGATCGCTTCAACGTTTGTGAGGAAAGAAGATATTAAAAACCCGCCCGCTGATCTTGAGCACGAATATTTTCTTGAATTATCGTTCCAGGACAATGGTATTGGCTTTGAGCAGCAGTACGCAGAGGTGATCTTTGCTATTTTTCAAAGATTACATGCAAGGGATAAATATGAAGGCACCGGTATTGGGCTGGCCATGTGTAAAAGAATAATGAAAAACCATTCGGGATTTATGCGGGCAACCGGCGAGCCGGGCAAAGGCGCCTGCTTTTACACCTATTTCCCCGTAAGCTATCCGGTGTATTCCATGAACAAGGAAGCAGCCGCAACCGGGTAATTACTAATCTTATGAGGCATTGAGGCAATGTTAACCGGGTAAGTAATGCCTTATCTGGGAAAGTATTTCCACGTAGCTTATACATGAATTAGAAACGTTGTAACTAAGATCTGTGCAGGAACATTATTTGTATACCTGACACTGTAAGAAAATCTTTTTTCGCAACTAAATCCAGTTATATGTTTTACCACGTAAAAGACCTGCAGTATAATGCAAGGGTTAGCAAGCCCGACCCAGCTTTTGCTACTTTATTATTAGAACAATTTGGCGGTGCTAATGGAGAGTTAGCAGCCGCGTTAAGGTACTTTGGCCAGGCTTTTGGCGCCAGGAGCCCGTTTCCCGACAAGTACGACCTTTTAATGGATATTGCCACTGAGGAGTTTACCCACCTGGAAATTGTTGGCGCCACTATTCAAATGCTGCTGCAAGGTATCAATGGCGATCTGAAGAAAGCGGCAGATGAATCAGAGATCATGCAGATGCTGGATGGTAAAAAAGCCAAAGAGCAATTCATACACCAGGCCCTGATTGCTCCGCAGTTCTTAACAACCAGCGGGGGAGGACCGGCATACACCAACAGCCAGGGCGTGCCCTGGAGCGCAGCCTATATCAATGGCGACTGTAACGGGGATCTGACCGTTGACCTGCGTTCTAACATAGCAGCAGAATCCAGGGCAAAAATAACCTACGAATACCTGTTGCAGTTCACAGATGATCCTTATGTAAAAGACACGCTGAATTTTTTAATGACACGCGAAGTGGCCCACTTTCAAATGTTTGAAGCAGCGCTGGATTCCATTCAGCCTAACTTCCCGCCGGGTGTGTTACAATCTGATCCACGCTACAGTAACCTGTATTTTAACATGTCCAGCGGCGCCGATGTAAAGGGGCCATGGAATGAGGGCGAAAGCACCCAGTTCGGTGAAACCTGGCAGTTCATTAATGATCCTGTAAAATATGTGCTTGAAACAAATGGATTGCTGAATGTGCAGCCGGAAGGAACAGAAAGAACATTGGAAGGCGTAAGCCAGCTGGACCAGGACCTGAGCCAGGAACGCAGTGAAGAAATAAAAATGGCAGTGCCGATAGGTGTAAATGTATGGAGCCAGTCAGAGAAGGAATTAGAAGATCAATCTAAAAGCAGTGGCAGCCGTAAAAAGACTTCAACCAAAAAATAATACTGAAACCCTGCAGCAGCAGAGCAGATTGGACATCACTTATTATACCGATCCGCTTTGCTGCTGGAGCTGGGCATTTGAGCCTGTCTGGAAGCAGCTGCGCGCAGATCCGCGCTACCAGCTGACTATCCGCTATTGTATGGGTGGCATGCTCTCCAGCTGGGAGCATTATCATGATGTTATCCGCTCTGTTAGTAAGCCGGTTCAAATGGGCCCGGTGTGGTCAGAGGTAAGGCAGCTCACCGGCTGTTCTTTAAATGACAGGATCTGGTTTACAGATCCGCCTGCATCATCGTACCCGGCCTGCCTGGCAGTTAAATGTGCGGAACAGCAGTCGGCATTGGCCGCTGAGCGCTACCTTGAAAACGTAAGGGCTGCTGTTATGATCCATGGGCGGAACATTGCCCGCAAGGAAGTATTGATAGCAATTGCCAGGGAAACGGATGCCGCAGATCCACAGCTGTTTAATGCAGCTGCTTTTGAGCAGGGATTGGAGCTGCCAGCGGTGCTGGAAAGCTTTAAAAAGGACCTGGAAGAAGTAAAGGCACGGAATATATCCCGTTTTCCTGCTTTACTGATCAGGTCTGCAAATAGTACCAGCCAGCTGCTGCTAACCGGTTACCGGCCCTATGACGTGCTGGAATCCAGCATTATAAAGTTGTTAGGCTCCTGATGTTATACGCCTTTGCGCAGGCTTTCCGCATATGCATTTGGTAACGGGCTGGCCTCTACGGCTTTTGCTGCTTTTTCAACATCATAAGTAAAACGGATAAATTCTGCCTGCACAGCTGCTTTGTTTAAAATGCTGCTGTGCTCATTGATATGCAGTAAAACATAACCACCCCTGGGATCACCATCTTTGGGTTTGCCAACAGAACCAATGTTAATGGCATGGCGGAAATGGTTTTCTCCTCCGGCAATGACCCTATGATAAGGTTTATGGGTATGGCCAAAACACATCACATCTGCATCCGCATCCTGCATGATCCGGAGCAGGCTTTTTTCGTCCCGGTCCTCAAATAAATACTCGTTTATTTTCCGAGGGCTGCCGTGCACCAGCAACAGGTTCAGCTGATCATTGTTTAGCTGGAACATTACTTTGATGTGGGCCGGTAACGTACGGAGGTATTGGCGTTCTTCGTCTTTTACAATTTCATTGGTGAATGATATGGAAATGGCGCCGTTTGCCTTTTCATCGTCTGTTTTATACGCGCAGCCGCAGTCATTACTGCTGCGGCCAATACCAAAATCATAATTACCGGCAATAGTGGGAATGCCGCGTTTGCGGATCTCCTGTATCACTTCATTAGGCCAGATGTTGTAGCCTACCAGGTCGCCCAGGCAATAGATGGCGTCGGGTTTACGGCTCTCCACATCTTTAAAGAATGCCTCGAGCGCAGGCAGGTTTGCGTGAATGTCGCTGAAGAGTGCAATTTTCATTTTAATCAGGCGCTTTGTAATGTTTGATTGTTATAATATTTTTTCCTTAACCAGAATGCAACGTTTACCAGCGCTATAAGGGCGGGCACTTCTACCAAGGGCCCAATTACTCCTACGAATGCCTGGCCGGAGTTGATGCCAAATACACCAATGGCTACGGCAATGTCCAGCTCAAAGTTGTTACCAGCTGCTGTAAAAGCAATGGAAGCATTTTGGGAATAGTTTGCCCCCATAGCTTTCCCTAACAGGAAGCTAACCAGGAACATGATGGCAAAGTATATTACCAGTGGTGCTGCTATTCTTAATACATCCAGCGGGATCTGTACGATCAGCTCTCCCTTCAGGCTGAACATAACCATAATGGTAAACAGCAGAGCTATGAGTGTAACAGGGGAGATGAGCGGCACATATTTTTCCCTGAACCATGTTTCACCTTTTATGGCTATAAGACTGTAACGGCTTACAATACCCGCCAGGAAAGGAATGCCCAGGTATATGGCTACGCTTTTGGCTATTGCAGCAATGGTTACCGGAACGGTAATGCCTTTCATACCAAAAACAGTGGGCAGCCAGGTGATGAACACGTATGCGTATACGCTATATAACAACACCTGGAAAATACTGTTTAATGCCACCAGGCCAGCGGCATATTCCCGGTTACCATCTGCCAGCTCATTCCACACAATAACCATCGCAATACAACGGGCAAGCCCTATAAGTATTAAGCCGGTCATGTATTCGGGATAACCATGCAGGAATAATACTGCCAGGCCAAACATGAGGATGGGGCCAATGATCCAGTTTAATACAAGGGATACAGATAGTATGCGGGTGTTCTTAAATACTTCTCCCATGTTCTCATACCGGACCTTTGCCAGCGGGGGATACATCATGAGAATGAGGCCTGCTGCCAGCGGTATATTAGTAGTGCCGGTGGAAAAGGAATTGATAAAGGTAGCGGATGACGGAAAGAAATAACCTAAACCGATCCCTGCTGCCATTGCCAGGAAGATCCACAGGGTTAAGTACCTATCCAGGAAACCTAATTTTTTCCTTTGTGCCGGGTTGCAATTTTGATTGCTCATGCATTTTATTTTAATTGCCCGTTGTAAGGCTTCTGCGTTCCAGCAACAGCGTATCCCGCCACAGGCCATTCATTTGCCCTATTTTTTCCCGGCGCCCCACTAAACGGAACCCGCATTTCTCATGCACTTTTATACTGGCAATGTTTTCAGGAAATATACCGGCCTGCAATGTCCAGAAGCCATTGGCTTCGCTTGCTGTTATTAAGGCCTGCAGCAGCTGTGTGCCGGCATTTTTACCACGGGCATCAGGATGAATATATACGCTTACTTCTCCTACACCGGCGTACACACATCTGCCGGATACCGCTGTAAGGGCCGCCCAGCCTATTACCTGGTTGTTTTCAACGGCTACCAGCCGGCAGGTTTTTACATGGGTCTTATCCCACTCTTCCCATTCCGGTGCAGCGGTTTGGAAAGTGGCATTGCCGGTAGCAATACCACTTTCATAAATTGCTTTTACCTGCGGCCAGTGATCCGCTGTCATTGGTATGATCTGCATAGTGTTATTATTTACAACAATCGGGACCGCAGCAGCTGGCAGCGGCCGGTTTTTCGGCATAAACCGTAATACTATAAATGCCGGTATGGCTGGTTTTAAATTGCGCTATTTCATCCATGGTTAAATATTGGGCCAGTATATCATCAGGAATAGCAATTACTTTTTCCTTTTGAATGGTGATGCCGGTAAAACCATTGTTTGTTATCAGCTCCAGGTAATCCTGCTTTTGTATAGCCCCGGATACGCAGCCGGCGTACATTTCAGCTGCTGCCTGTATTTTGGGCGGCAGGTTGCCATCCAGCACAATATCGGAAATACTGAAGTGGCCACCGGGTTTCAGCACCCGGAAGATCTCTTTAAAAACACCATCCTTATTAGGAACCAAATTTAATACGCAGTTGCTTACAATTACATCGGCTGTGCTGGCGGTAACCGGCATGCGCTCAATATCGCCCTGGCGGAACTCCACATTATTGAACTGCAGCTTTTCAGCGTTTGCGCGGGCCTTCTCTATCATGGCCGACGTAAAATCTATGCCGATCACTTTCCCCGCTTCGCCGGTTTCCTGCCGGGCTATAAAGCAATCGTTACCGGCTCCTGATCCCAGGTCAATAACGGTGTTGCCTTTTTGTATCCGGGCAAACTGCGTGGGCAGGCCGCAGCCCAGGCCCAGGTCTGCATCAGGATTGTAACCTTCCAGGTTGGAATAGTCATCACTCATGATGTTATATACTTCTGTAGAGCAGCAGCCGGAACCGCAGCAGGAAGCCTGGTTAACGTCTTTTTCCTGCAAGGCGATCTCACTGTATTTCTGTTGCACCATTTCCTTTATTTGATCATCTGTAGTCATAAAAGATACTGTTTTATTATCTTATTATTGCAATATTGCGATTAATATCGGTAAAATTTTTTAGCAGCAGGTGGGGCCGTTGAGATCAACTTCTTTAAAGAAGCCTGCAAACAGCTGCTGGTATTGTTTCCATACTTTGGGATTAATACAATAGCAAACGCTGGCGCCTTCAATGGTGCCCTGTATTAAACCGGCTGTTTTCAGCTCTTTTAAATGTTGGGAGGTAGTGGCTTGTGCCAGTCCCAGCTCATCCACCAGGTCGCCGCAAACGCAGGCGTTCTTTTTAACAAGGTATTGCAAAATGGCAATACGGGCCGGATGGGCCAGCGCTTTGGCCATGATGGCTATATCATTCTGTTGTTTCGTGAAAAGGTCTGTTTTAGTAGCTCCCATTGGTCCCTTATTGTAATATCGCAATATTACGATGTGTGATTGAGATCACCAAATAAAAATTTATAGCATTGGAAATCTTCATCTATCTGCACCACTACTTATTCAAACCACTTCAACAAATTATCCGCAGCAATCCTGTAGGCTTCATGTGCGCCTTTTTTCCTGATCTCCCTGCCGGCTTGTTCATTCATTCCGTTGGGCGTTTCAGCATGCTGCGCCAGCTCTTTAAAATTAATGGTGCTGTCCTGCTGTGCTGCAAAGCAGAGCGCCTGGAACAGTCCTGCAATGTATTGATTGGCAGTTGTGACATCTACACCATTGGCAATAGTCCAGCTGCTAAGCTCATGCAGCAGGTCATAAAACGGGGTAATGAGCCCTGTGAGTGTCCACAATGCATGCAGCTGATGTTCATTAGCTACCTGCAATGGCTGGCCTAAATAGCTAAACAGCTGTGTTACCGTATCATTAGCCTGAAAGAGAAGGATAGGCCCCATATGTTGCATAACGGTTGGCGTGGGAACAGCGCGGGCCACCCAGGTGGCTGGTGCTACCGCATTAAGCAGCTCAGCTTTTTTCAGCAGGGGCACCAGCGATACCACAGTCTGTTCTTCCCGGAACACCAGTGTGCGCAGCACTTCCACTGCAACAGCAGGCCTCACGGCAACAAAAACAATATCCGATTGATCGATCACCTGCTGATTGCTTTCCAGCCGCTGTACCTGCGGGTATTTTTCCGCCAAATGCCGTGCATTGGCCTCATTGCGGGGTGAAAGATATATTTGCGTGTTTGCGATGGAAGAAGTGCATAATCCTTCTACGATAGCGTTGGTGATCTTGCCAACACCAATAAAACCGATCTGCATTTTTGTGTTAAAGTTATTGTTATCTGATTAATTTTCCCCCTACCTGCAACTTTTCCCCCGCGCAGTCGTCTTAGCTAACTATCTGATCACACAAAATCCATAAAATGAAGCATATCACCATCCTATTCCTCTCCGTACTCACAATCTCTGCTTACGGGCAAGACAAATACAATCATACTTATTATAACAAGCTGACAGAACTCAGTGGAACAGATTACGTTCTGGCAACCATTGAAAGTGCCGGAAAAATGTTTAATGTAAACAGTACTTCTCTTTTATTCCTGAATACCAGGAACGGGCAGTCAAAACAAATTGATTTTCCTAATGGTGCTTATATCCAGAAGATCGAGCAGATCAACATAGATAGTTTTCAAATTAATAAGGTAATGGTAACAGCGCACACTGTGAACCTTGATAATGACAAAAGAATTGATTGGGGAGATCCCACCCAGATCATTATTCTCTCAACAGACGGACAGGAAAAAACACAATTAACCAAAGATAATTTTTTTGCAAGAACCTGGTTAATCAATAGCCAAACAGGAACGATTGTTATTACAGGACATACCGACACCAATAATAATGGCAAATACGATCGGACAGACAAAAGTGAAATATTACTTTACGACTTAAAGACATTAAAATTAATAGTAAGGATCTAGGTAAAGCACCACCCGCGTAAGCAATAGCTCCACGCGGGTTGTGCTCTTTTATTTAACAAACACCAAAGTCATTCCCGTTCCTGAAGAGATCAGGAAATTATCAAACGACATATCAGCAGCATGCGCCCGGATACCGGCTTTACCACTTATGATGGGCGCGGGATCGGTATAGTCAATAACCGGCGTTATCATATCATTCAGATAGATCTTTATGTTAGCGCCATTTAATACAGCCCTGAGCTTATAGGATTGCCCGGCGCTAAGCGCTTGCGCCTTATAGGCAAGAGTGGTCCAGTTGTAGTTCTGTTTGCCCAGCACAATGCCACCGGCTTCTATACCTGCGTAGTAACCCTGCAGGTAATCAGAGCTAACGGCGTTGGATGTACCAAATTCTCCTGCGGCCGGGTTACGCACGCGGAAGATCAACCCGCCATTTCCCCCTGAAGGACATTGCACATCTGCTTCAACGGTATAATCCGTCCAGCCAGCATTTCCCATGGCCCGTTTGCCAAAACCATTAATAACAGCCCTGCCGGACGAGATAGAGAAGTCTCCGTTGTCATAATTCCATAAACCAGAGAAGCTGCCGGAATCAAAATTATCTGAACCATTGGGCAGGGTAGTGGTCCCCGATTCAAATTTCAGGATGGAGAAATCAAACTCACCTTCAACAGTTTCCAACCGGATGCTGTGATTGCCTGCGGGAAGATTTAAATTTTTTAAGACTGCCGTACGCCAGGCGCTCCAGGCGCCTGTAGCAGGGATAGCAACAATTCCGGAAACATCCGCTCCGTCGCAGTAAACGCGTACTTTACAGGATGTGAAAGTAGTAGCATATCTCAAACCCAAATGATACGCGCCTGTTGATTGTACATTTACATTGTACTGGTACCATTCACCGGTTTGGTTCCAGCCTATATTTTCCCCGCCTTCTTCACAGTCACGTATATCTACCTTGTCTAACCGGTATTTTCCGCCGGTGTTTTCGTTGGTGAGATCGTGATAGCCAACTCCTTCGCCTCCTTCGTTATAATGAACCGCAGGAATGGTTCCGGGAATGGGTTTATTAAAGCTAAATACCCCGCTTCCATTTACCCGGTTGCTGAAGGCCGTGTACCCGAAATCAGCGTGATCGTTATAGGTAGTTACCCCGATCTTGCCTGCTGCTGTAATGTTGGCTGTACGGGTAGATTTCAGCATGCCATCTACATAGATCCTGAAGGTGGCGCCTTCTTTTTCTACCCGTATTACATGCCATTTCTGATAATCCCACCCGGCAGGCAGCGGAATGGAATTTACACCGATAGATGCTCCATTCACTTTTATATCTGTTTCCAGTGTGTTATTAAAGCTGCTCAGCAATGCCGATCCAAAAGTATTTTCATCGATATAGGAAAACACAGCTCCGAAGCGCGCATCATTTCCGCCCCGGCTCATTTCTTTCATGTTAAATTCTGCCGTATAGTTGGCCGCAGCGGTAGCCGTTGTAACCTGCCGGTACCATTGCAGAGTGGCTTTATTATCCTGCCACATCAATTCCTGGTTGTATATTCCCCAGTTGCCACCATTGATGTTTGTCCAGCTGCTGCCAATAGCCGTCCGGTCAAAACGGTCATAAAAAGTAGGTAAGGCAGGAGAGGGCTGGGTCCAGTTTGTAGGGCCGTATACAAGTAGCTTACTGCCGTTAAAACCCATGGGATCAATATTCAATTTTCTATTAGGCCCCACGATAGTGCTGGGCCCTAGCAGGTTATGATAGGCAATGAACCAGGTATCCAGGTCAGGGCCTATAACAGCGCCGCTATGGCCCAGGCCAAAGAAAGCGCCTTCCGTATTGAGTAAAATGGGATTGTCAGCGCCTGAAGTATAACTGCCTAATGGAGCAGTGGCCGTAGCATAGTTAACCCGGTATCCCCTGCTGAAAACATGATTACCGGTATAGGTAATGTAGTAAACCCCATTGCGTTTAAAAATGGTGGAGCCTTCTGTCCAGCCGTGGAGCGATGTACCGCTTAGCGTGTTGCCTGTGCCGATGGATAAAGGCCCGCTCATGGCAGCGCCTTGTATGCCGCTGCCGCCTGCATTGGTGAAATACATCTGTCCATTATCATCTGTAAATACAGAACCATCAATACTGTGGCCAAGGTTGCCTGTTTGCACAGTGAATGGACCTGTGGGGCTGTCGGCCGACAGGATGTAGTGGCCATTACCCGCCGGTGATGTATACATATAAAATTTGCCGTTCCAGTAAATTACTTCAGGCGCATAGGCTCCCTGGGATATGGTAACGGTGCCGGCTACACACAGTCCTTCATAGCTCCAGGTAGCCAGGTCCCAGCTGCTCCAGCATTTAACGCCTGCCTGGTCATCACGTGTGCTGCAGTATAAATAATATTTGCCCCTGAACTTAAGGATGTAAGGATCTCCAATACCATATTCTCCCCATTCCTGCGGAAGCGTGCGGGGATTGGTAACCTGGCTGAAAGCTGGCAGGGAATACAGCAGGGTACCTAATAACAGGGCAGGCAATGATTTTAAAAGCATGTTTTTTTTCAGAAGTTGGCTAAGGAGAGAAGGAGGGATTGTAGAAATGGTTTTCATAACAATGTGATTTAGTGGATAGATAAACCGGGAAACAATGATTATAAAATAACAACAATTTTGCTGGCTTTTCACAAAATACTATCTTCCACGTTCAAGGCTTCAAGGTATCATGAAAGCATTCACAATTTCTCTCCTGGTATTCACCGTTGTCCGTTTCCGGACGCCAGCTGCTTACATTTGAACAAGTATGAAAAAATATAATATATAAGTGATGCATCTTGCACACTGCCCATATATGGCAGCCTTCTTGTAGCAGCTCCTGTATAATGCCAAGATTATGAGCCACATTGTTATTCCTATTCCACCATTACCAGGTAAGCAGGAAATAGAAGTTGAAGTAACGATCAACAACCAGAAGCAACAGCTGCACTACCGGGTAGAGCTGTTTTACTGGGACGAGTGTTCTAATCCCATGGGGCACCGGGCAGATTGCATCAGCGAAATGCTGTCGCACCATGATCCGGAATGGATGGTATATTATATTGGCGCACCAACCGACAAGTTTGTGCCGATCACATTTGTGAGTAAGGAAAGCAGGAAACTATTGCAAAAGGTTAAAGTATCAGCTGAATAGCTACAATTTAATTCTACATGAGTATTGTTAACGATGTTCGTGCGCAGGAAGTATCTCTTTCTGTGACGCGGGAGATCTTTTTTACAGATGCGCATTATTCGCATGGTTTGTCCAATTGAATAAAACAAAACTCTTCCGGAAGGGCATCTCCGGAAGCCTGGTTTTATCATAATATTCAAAGCAGTCTTTATGCCGAAACCCGGAACTGAACGTGTTATTATGATTGAATTTAATTCGTAAGGGTTAATTAATCAAGGTAAATTGAGCTGGGTTATTTGTTTTTTACAAGAATTTTTCCTTTCTTGCAACTTCCTATACCGTCATGTTCCTTATGCCAGTTCATTTACCCAAGCTGTCATTGCTTATACGTCTATTGCTGTTGACCGGACTATTTGTTTTTACACTTACCAGCATAACAGCCGGACAATCAATGGTATTCAGCCCTGCTGCTGAAGATAAGCAGCTGCTATCATCCCTGTTCACAAAGTATGAACAGCATTACCAGAGTGGGTTAACCAAACTTCCCGCTGAAAATAAAAAGAGTTATGAAGAGATCTATCAGCTGCGCTGGGATCATATAAAGGAGGTGTTTGATAACAAGGAGCTTTATACTGCCCCTGAAGCCCAGCAATATCTGGATGCTCTGGTGGAGGAAATTGTGAAAACAAATCCTTTACTGCAGGACCGTACTTTCCATTGCTATTTTTCGCGTTCCGGTGTTCCCAATGCCAGCTATATTGGTGAAGGCATGATCCTTTTCAATATGGGGCTGTTCCGGCAGCTGGAGGATGAAAGTCAGGCAGCTTTTGTTATTTGTCATGAAATTGCACACTACTTTTTGCAACATAGCGAGAATAGTATTTCAAAGTATGTAACTACGATCAATAGTAAGGCTGTACAGCAAGAGCTGCGTAAAATAAAAGGTTCTGAATACAGGAAGCGCGCGCAGCTGGAAAATCTGGTGAAAGGCATCACCTTCAATAGCCGCCGGCATAGCAGGGATCATGAAGCGCAGGCTGATTCAATGGCGGTTGAGTTCCTGCACAATACCAGGTTTGACATTACTGGTGCAACTACTGCATTGGACCTGCTCGACAATATTGATGCTGATACCCTGAACACCAGTGCATGCCTGGAGCGCCTGTTCAATGCAAAAGCATATCCCTTTCAGAAAAGATGGATCGCCAGACAGGAAGGCCTCCTGGGCGGGCATGCACAATTGAAAGAGGACGACAAACCGGAGGATTCCCTGAAAACACATCCTGACTGTAAATTAAGAGTACAGCTGCTGGCGCCCCTGATAACCAGGTATAAGGCTTCCGGTAAGTCAGGCTTTGTAGTCAATAAAACGGAATTTGAAGTATTGAAAGCCAATTTTCAATACGAGATAGTAGAGTATGCCTACACGTCAAATAACTATACCCGGAGCCTCTATTATACAATGGTCCTGCTGGAGAAGCATCCTGCAGATCCCTGGCTGATAACCCAGGTGGGAAGAATATTGAATAGTTGTTATGCCGCTCAGAAAGCGCATACGCTCGGCAGGCAGGTAGAGCTGCCATCGCCGGGTTTTTCTTCCGGTTACAACCTGTTATTACAATTTATACAAAACCTTTACCTGGAAGAGTTTTCATCCATCAGCTATCATTATTTGCATCAATATTCCCCTCAGCTTAGCTATTATCCGGACTTTAAAAAAGAGTATATCACAAGTAGTCAATTGATAAAACAATAACAAATTATTTTTAACTGATCCCTAAACATTGAAATTATGATTAAGCATCTGCTTATTGTTGCATTCTTCTTTTTTACATCATCATTGTATGCCCAAAGTAAATTAAGCGTAGAGAATGTTTATGCCGCATACCTGCAAAACAGCGGCACTATTATGGAAAATAACCAGATAAAAGGATATTTTTTCCTTTATCAAAGCGATAAGATAGACAGACGCACCAATGAATATACCTTGCAGATAGTGGACGAAAACCTGAATAAGGTGAAAGATATTAAGTTTCAGGACTCAAAGAAATTAAGCTTGCTGGAAGCTGCTTATAATGGCAACAGCATATCCTTTCTTTTCAAAAATGAGGACAACAAAACACTGGACATGAAAGTGTACGGTATTGATGGTAAGCTAAAATATACATACAGCCGGGAGTACACCAAGAAAACAGATGATCTCATGAAGAGGTATGAGACCATGCACACAGATGAAGGAACCAATCAGAATGTATTTGACCTGGGTGAGCAAGGGTATGCCTCTGTACTGCCGCTGAGAGATGGTAGAACACGTACCTATGAGGTGGACTATTATTCATCAAATTCAAAAAAATATTGGACATATGTTCCGTCAGATGATGATGAACGTTATGCAAATGCTGAATTCCTGGGCAGCACAGATAGCCTGATCATACTGGAAGTAATGAAAAGGAACAGAATGATGAGCGGTAAGATCACGGCGCACCTGGTAGGCATCGACATTACCAGCAAAAAGAAAATTTTTGATCTGGACGGAGAGGATGATACCTACACGCTGGTACCTTCCAATGTGATACCCGTAAAAGGTAGCGGCCGGATACTGGTAATGGGAAGCTACTTTGATAAGAATGATAATGTGGCCAAAGATTTCAGTAAAGGGCTGGCCATTTATGAGATTGACGGCAAAGGGAATGTGCTGTCTAAAACTTATAACTCCTGGGGTAAGGATTTCGCTAAATACCTGCCTACCGGTAATAAAGGCAAGCTGGATAAAGTTGGGTTCCTCTTCATCCATAAATTGATCCGGACCCATGATGGTAAGATCTTTGCAGTTGGGGAAGGTTATAAAAGACAGGTCAGCGCCGGTGGTATTGCCTTAACCGCACTTTCCGCAGCAGCCGGTTCTTATGGTAGTACAAGCACTACCAAAATTGTGACGACGGATATGGTAGTTATGGAGTTTAATGATAAATATAAGGTGACCGACGCGACCATTTATGATAAAACAAATAACACGGCAGACCTTTTATTGAGCGACTTCCACAGCCAGCATGCCATTGCATTGCTCCTGAAAGCAACGGGTGGTTTTGATTATGAGTTTACCACCGGTGATGCGGATAATAATACCTTTTCCATCTGTTACGGTGATTGGGTGAGAAGCTCGAATTACAAAGGTCAAACCTTTAATACCCTTCGTTATAACGGCACGAAATTCACAAAGGATAAAATTGAATTGAAGTCAAAAGCCAGCAGAATGCAGGTGCTGCCGGCCAAAGCAGGTTCCATTATGATCCTGGAATACTTTAAAAAAGACAAACGCCTTGAATCCAGGTTAGAGAAGATCGGGTAATAGCAGCGTTCTATAAACAGCCGCCCCTGGGATTATCCCAGGGGCGGCTGTTTTTCGACGAAGGCCTGATGTCAATAAAAATTTAGCCCCAACAAAGACTTTTTTAATGTAACTTGCCGCACAGGTTGTTTAAAACCCTATTACCACTACATTACTGACAGATACCTTGTTTTCATGTTGCCTTAATACCGTGATTTAAACCGTGTTTGAATGATGAATTCCTGTGTTCATAAAATTATAACACCAGATCTTTAATATATTATTTATGGGAAAAATCTACTTCTTTCTATTGTTGCTGTTATGCAGCACAGGTTCCTTTGCGCAAAACCGTTTTCTGATACCTTTTTATACAGCGCCCGACAGCTCTATTATACTGGATTATAACGGCCAATATTTGCTGTCTTATAAGCAAGTGGGAGATTATTACACTTATTACCTGAGTAATATTGGCTCTGGTACTATACAAATAATTCCCTACCACAAAGGATTTAATCGTGGTCTTAGAGAGGGTTTAATCGATGAGCACCCGCATATATGGGTGGCACCATCATCTGGTGCAGTAATAGAAGGTGAACCACTGGATTCTACCACTGATCTGTCGCCATTATACGAATGGGACGGGCATGTTCTAACCAAGATCGCGGATTCTGTTAGCCATGTAGACGTTGGTTGGCTGAATGTGATTTTTTTCAAGCAAGATGGCCCTAATTCAGGACTGACGACCTGGAGCCTGGGAGGTGCAGGAGCTGGGGCAATGCTTACGAAAGACCCCGTTTACGGCGCTGCTATTTCTACGTTTGTACATGCTGCATATTCTACAGGCAAAAATTTTTATCGCTATAGATTCTACAACAACACATACCTGTCCGACCACTTGACACCATCTAATGGTGATACTACCCAGCCGGGGTATTTTTATGGTATTTCAATGAGTTGGGATGGAGTCGCTTATTACCTGAGCCACCGGGAAGGCAGCCCAACCAGGGTACATGCCAGTTATTCTGATACGGATTCAAGCCGGGTTCTATTTACACAGGGCGATGTTGACGGACATTCAGATTTTTCAATGGAAGTTACCAGCCCCGTAATGAACAGACGTTATGGCACTATAGGAGGTATTAACCTCACCTCTCCCTACCGGAATAACACACGGGGTGATGTATATGCGGTAGACCGTATTCTTGGGTTTCATAATGTGCTGCATATACAAACAGGTACTGATATTGAATTTGCAAGGGTGGTTTCGGTCAATCCAGATGGCGATATTGCAGTAAAAACAAAAGGAAAGGGAAAAGAGGCACTTTACCTTATAAGCCATGATGGAAGCTACAATAAAAAAGTGGTGGACAGCAGCACCTATTGGACCTGGAATGATACCGGCAGCTGGACCACGGCTATTGGCCCCACCTTATATATAATAAGACCAGATACCGCAGTTGTTCACTATGCAAACCCCATTTCAAAGAGGGGGTATACCCGTAATAAAACGCCTATAGTGGCCCAGGACTTTGTACACAGTATTGGCACCATCAATACAGATACCAGTAAAACTTATTCGCTGCAGTTCGTAGAGATCATAACGCGCCCATCCCAGGGTGTATTGCTGGATAAGAACAACAAGCCCATTTACAACCATACAATAATTTCAAGGCAGGACCTGGATACCCTTAAATACAGCGCCGGCAGCTTCCCGGTCAGGGATACTTTCAGCTACCGTGCGTTTGATAGTGTTGCCTGGACAAATGTGGCCCCTATTTATATTAACATTGTGCAGGCCCCGGACACACTTAAACCTTTTGAGCGCAATACGCTGGAAGGTACCCCCATCCGTTTCTGGGCCAGCCAGTTTAAACAAAACTATGTAGGTAAGCTAAAGGCCATAAGGGTTAACCGGCTGCCGGCATATGGCAAGCTGACCATACAGGGTAAGCAGGTATTTTACGAAAGAAGCCGCGACATTTCGCTGGAAGAAATTGACAGCATGTATTATACGCCCTATCCCAATATTGTAGGGGTAGATACCCTGCAATGGATGGCCTATAATGATACCGCCCTTTCGAAAAATGATACGCCCGTAATACTACGGGTTTACCCGCAGCTGAATACGCAGCCTGTTTTAAGAACGCTGAAAGCCAGCTACAGCCAGTGGGGCCAGCCGGAAAACATTCTCATAGCCAACTATCCCAGGCCGGAGGCGCATACCGATGTATGGGTATGGATAGACGGTACACAAATGCTGCCTGTTGCTGCCGACAAAACATTTGTGCTGTCGCCATCCATGTACAGCGCAGGCACGCACCAGCTAAAAGTTACTTTTAAGCATAAGCTGGACAGTATTAGCCTTATACAAAACTTTACTATTACCGGGGCGCCGGCCCCATTGATGGTGGGCGCCGGCCGGCATGGCATAACAGCGGATGATATTACGGGTGAGCTGACGGTTTTACCTAACCCTTTCAATGGGCAGTTTACCGTCAGCGGCTTATCGTGGGACCGCAGCTACCTGCTGCGTTTGTATGATGCACAGGGCAAGCTGGTATTTACAGACCGTTCCTTTAATCAAAGCAAAAAAGTGCTGAATGCAGGCAATTACGCGGTTACAAAGGGGGGGTACTATTTACAGGTATATGACATGCAAAGCAAAACAGTGGTAAAAACCATTAAGCTGCTTCGTTTGTAAGATCCATATCATAAAAATAAAGATGCCTTAAAAGTAAGGGCCGGGGAAAAAATATTCCTGGCCCTTGGCATTTACACTAATAATGGCTTTCCGGCAATTATTCTCTTTAATATAAAGCTGCTGTTCTGCCCGGCTCAAACAATACTTAGCCCTGATCGCCGTTGTATATGGAAATCGTTAATATTAATATTTATATATTGATTGTCAGGAATTAATTTTTATAATGAATCAGCGATTTTGTCAATATTTTCTATATATTAACGATATAAATTGCCACCGTGCTTAAACCTATTTTATTTTGAACCAATAGCAAAAGTTGTTTTACCAAAATCTGAGTGCTAAATTTAAATAATCCGTTATGAAAATACACGTATGTTTATTAGTGCCGCTTTATCCATTTTTAAACTAAAACAAATATCCGTTAAGGTATAGTCATTCACGTTTGGAAAAGGTTTCCTCATCACAGGCAAGCAGCTTCTGAGCTTATTGCTTTACACGTCAATATTCCACAAACAAATAAAATCCATCTTATGAACAAAGATCTATTTCGCAGGGCGCGTACGTTGTGCTTGTTATTATTGCTGATAACAGGTATGGCCAACGCACAGACACGAGCTGTTACCGGCAAGGTAACAGATGAAAAAGGTGATCCAATACCAGGCGCCACCATTCAGATAAAGGGCACCAATAGCGGCACAGCAGCAGGTCCGGATGGTACATTTAAAGTAAATGCCCCTGAAAATGCCACCACGCTGGTTATCACCTACGTGGGGTTTGCCAGCCAGGAAGTGAGCATCAGCGGCAAAACGAACGTAAGCGTTATTTTACAAACAAGCAGCACCCAGCTAACAGATGTAGTGGTAGTGGGTTATGGAACCGTTCGTAAAAAAGATCTCACCGGCTCCGTTGCCTCCATTCAGGCCAAGGATTTTAATAAAGGTACATTCACCGCTCCTGACCAGCTTATCCAGGGTAAGGTAGCCGGCGTACAGATCGTTTCAAACAGCGGCCAGCCCGGCGCAGCCACTACGGTACGCATCAGGGGAAATGCCGCATTAACAGGCACCGGCCAGCCACTGTATGTAGTGGATGGGGTACCCCTGGATGGACGTTCCGCCCGGCCCGGCTTAAATGTGCCTGAGCTTGGGAACGTTCCCGGAGGTAATGCACTGAACTTTATTAACCCCTTTGACATCGCTTCCGTTGATGTATTGAAGGATGCATCCGCCACCGCCATTTATGGTTCCAGGGCGGCTTACGGCGTAGTGCTCATCACCACCAAAAGAGGGACGGCAGGCGAGCCTAAGCTGGATATAGGCGCTTCCGTTGGTGTCAGCAATATTATGCGGCGCATTAACGTGCTGGATGGCGACCAGTACCGCCAGGCATTACAGAAATGGGACCTGGGTAATACCAACGATAAAGGCTCCAATGTAAATGCGCTGGATGCCATATTGCGTACTGCTGTAACCCAGAACTATAATATAGGCGTTAGCGGTGGTAGCGATAATGCCAAATACCGCTTATCAGCTGGTATGCTGGACCAGCAGGGTATTGTTAAAAAATCTGATTTTAAGAAATACACCGTAGGCCTGAACGCAGGGTTTAAATTCCTGAACAATAAAAGACTGGGGGTTGATCTGAATGTGATCTCCAACCAGTACCAGGAAAATATTCCGCCCATCACCAACGATGCCGGTTTTGGCAACAGCCTTTTAGGCCAGGCATTACAATGGAACCCTACGGAATCATTGTATAATGCAGATGGTTCCCTGAACATTAAACAGGGAAGCGCTGCGGTGAACCCGGTGGCCATGTCACAGGTGTATCACGATAAGTCAAGAGTAACCACTATCCTGGGAAGCATCTCTCCTTATTACAAGATCACAGATGACCTGGAATTCCGCATGCAATACAGCATCAACTACAGCAGCGGTATCAGGAGAACAGCCGTGGATGGCAATATTAATCTGAACACTTTCGGTATAAATGCCAACCCGCCTTCAGGATTGGGCTGGGCCAACATTGGTCAGAATGAGCTGGCCACCCAGCAGTTCACCAATACACTGACCTATAATAAAGAGATCAGCAAAGACCTGCACCTGAATGCGCTGGTAGGTTATGAATACCTGAAGTTCACGAACAAGGGCGCTTATATGAACGGCCTGGGCCCTGCACAGGCAGGCGGTTTCGGTAACTATGGGCTGGATCTCACAGACTATATACAGTTCTCCAACGCAGCAGGCCGTAACATTACTTCATTTGCGGATCCGGTTTCAGAATTGCAGTCTTATTTCGGCAGGTTAACGCTGAACCTCAAAGATCGTTACATGTTAACCGGTACTGTCAGAACAGATGGCTCCACCAAATTCGGTTCTAATAACCGCTATGGTGTATTCCCTTCATTTGCAGCTGCCTGGAATATCAGCAACGAAAGCTTCTTCACCAAGGGAGTGGTTACCAACCTGAAGCTGCGTGGCGGCTGGGGTAAAACCGGTAACCAGGAATTTCCTTCCGGCGCTTCACAGTCCAGGTGGGCTTTCCAGAACAATGGCGCTATATCGCAGCAGTCCAATGCAAACCCGGATCTCAAATGGCAGTCAGACAAGCAATATAATATAGGGCTTGACTTTGCTTTGGTACACGACCGGATCACAGGTTCCGTAGACTATTTCCATAAAACAACCTCCGACCTGTTGTATCCTACTACTGCCATACAACCGGCTGCATCACAGTCTGTAGTAACCTGGAAGAACCTGGATGGCAAGATCGTGAACAAAGGTTTTGAAGCCATGGTGAATGCCAGCATTGTTCAGGGTAAGGATTTCAGCTGGGATCTGGGTGCGAATGTTACCTTCCTGAAGAATAATGTTACCGGGATGGCCGCGCCTATTTACACCGGTCAGCTGAACGGGCAGGGCGTATCAGGAACACTGGTAGAGATCATTTACAATGATATGCCCATTAACGGATTTTACACCAGGGCTTATGGTGGTATGGATAAAGACGGACAATCCATCTACCCCAATGGCGACAGCTTAAGCTACCAGGGAAATCCGAACCCCACGAAGCTGCTGGGTATCAGCACTACGCTTGCATATAAGAAATTAACGCTCACTGCCAACATGAACGGCGCTTTTGGGCATAAGATCTATAACAATACCTTTAACAACGTAGTGAATATAAGTAACCTCAGGGGCGCACGTAACATTGCAGAAGAGTTCTTTACTGCAACGCCGCAGGAATCCCTGTCAAACCGCGTTACTTCTTCCTCCCGTTTTATTGAGAGTGGGAATTATATGAAGCTGGCCAACGTTACCCTTACTTATGCCTTAGGCGATATTGGCCATGTGGTAAAGGGACTGAATATTTATGTAACAGGGCAGAACCTGTTTGTAATTACCAAGTTCAAAGGATTTGATCCTGAAGTGAACGTAGATAAGAGCAGTGGCGCGCCCGGCGCAGATTCCAAAACCGGGATGTCTACTTCCGGAGGGGTACCCTCTGCAGGTATCGAGTATCAACCTTATCCTTCTGCCCGTACGTTTACGCTTGGTGTTAACTTTTCCCTTTAATCAAAAAAACTGGCTTATATGAAACATATCAAAATATTATTCCTGGTTTCCGGTATCCTGTTATGGACGGGATGTACCAAACTGGATGAAAAACTAAAGGGTGAGGCAACAGATTCGCAGGTAGGCGGCAGCGGCGGCTCTGCAGATGCCTTGCTGAAAGGGGTATATAATTCCATGCGCCTGCCTTACCAGAGTAACGACCAGGTATTTGCCCTCTCTGAAATGAGTACCGATGAACTGATAGCACCCACCCGTGGCGGCGACTGGGACGATAATGGTGTATGGCGTGTAATACATTCACACCAATGGGATGGCGATAACATTCACATTCGTGATGCATTCAATAACCTGGGCGGGGTAGTGTATACCGCTACCAACATCCTGCAGTTTAACCCATCTGCCCAACAGGCAGCTGAAGCAAGGTTCCTGCGGGCCTTTGCCATGTTCAGCGTGCTGGATCTTTTTGACCAGGTACCTTACCGCGATCCCGGGGAAAAAGTAACCCAGGCTGCAAGAGTAAGAGTAGGTACAGAAGCGCTGGATTATATTATCACGGAAGTGAATGATGTAATGACCAACCTGCCGGATGTAGCCACTGCAAAGAATAACATTACCAAGGCTAATAAAGATGCGGCGAGAATGTTGCTGATGAAGTGTTACCTGAACAAAGGCGTATTTGCCAACAGGGCCGCCCCTACGTTTGATAATGCAGACCTGGCGAAGGTAGTAACCCTGGCCGACGAGATCATTAACAGCGGCCGCTATACATTCAGCACTAATTACTTTGATAATTTCTCGCCCAATAATGGCAGCTTATCCAAAGAAAATATTTTCACTGCAGAGAACCAGGGCGGGGTGGATGCCGGCGGTTTAAACTCCATCTGGCATACCGTAATGCATTACAACCAGTCGCCTCCCGGCTGGAACGGATGGACCACACTCTCAGATTTCTATGGCAAATTTACAGCCGGCGATGTGAGAAGAGGCGTTGCTTACCCTACCGGTACCGGCGGTCCTGCTAACCCGGGCAAACGTGTAAACGTGGGCTTCCTGATAGGACAGCAGTATAATCTTACCACCGATGCGCCCCTGGATGACAGAACCGGCGCTCCCCTGGTATTTACGCCGGAGGTGAACAGCATTGAAACCGGCGCCAACCTGGAAGTAACCGGTATCAGGGTGCTGAAATACAGCCCTGATTATGTGAACGACGGGAACGGCAAAGTAGATAATGACTTTGTATACTACCGTTATCCGGATGTGCTGCTGATGAAAGCCGAAGCCCTGCTGCGCCAGAGCAATGCAGGTGCTGCCTTGCCGCTGGTGAACCAGGTACGCGCAGCCCGCGGTGCAGCTCCCATGGTTGCAGTAACACTGGATCAGCTGCTGGATGAAAGAGGAAGGGAATTTTACTGGGAGAGCTCACGCCGGCTGGACCTCATCCGCTTTGGTAAGTTCCTGCAACCCTGGCAGGAGAAACCTACGGATGATCCAAGGAACCTGATCTTCCCCATTCCCAGCCAACAGCTGGCGGTTAATTCAAATCTGAAAAAGAATCCTGGATATTAGATATTAAGGGATGTCAGTTATTAAACGTAAAAAGAGGGCGCCACAGCAAAAGTGGCGCCCTCTTTCAATTTTAAGCAGCATAAAATAATTTATGAGCGGCACATACAACTATTCCGTTCGTAAGGTGCGGGCCGGATTGGTAAGGGCGGTTCTGTAAGTCTGAATGCCAATAGTTAAAATACCTACCAGGAAAAGCAGGCCTGCACATAACAGGAACAGGCCGGGGCCCAGGCGCGGATGATAAGTGAAAATGTTCAGAAACAGTGCGCCCAGGAAATAGCCTAAGGGCAGGGCAATGGCAGCCGCTATCAATATTAGTTTTAAAAAGCTCCAGGATAACAGGGTCATGATCTGCAGCACATTGGCGCCCATTACCTTGCGAACGCCCACTTCTCTGGTACGTTTTCCCGTGCTGTAATTCACCATGCCCAGCAAACCCAGGGCGGCAATTACAAAAACAATGAACACGATCACAGCAAATAGTTTCAGGTCCTCATTTTCAAGATAATCTTCATACAGCTCCCGGGCGTACCATGAGTATACAAAGACCTCGCCAGGGTAAAAGCGTTTCCAGGTATGCGTGAGCGAGGTTGTTAATTTATCTGGTGTTACGCCGGCAGCTACCTTAACAGACATCATCTTAAAGGCAGATGGCTCATAAGCCAGCACCAGTGGAGATACCGGCAGCTCATACGCCATAAAGCTGAAGTTCTTTACCACGCCGCTGACAGTTACCTCTGTGCTGTCCAGTAAAATGATTTGTCCGATCGCATCTTTAGGGTGGCCTAACCTCAATGCCAGTACGGCTTTTTCATTGATCACTACAAAATGATCTGCCTGTGCCGCCGGTAAATTATTACCGGCAATAAATTGCAGCTGCATATTCTGAATAAAAGCAGCATCCACCGAATATTTAAATGCAGCCTGCAGAGATGGTTCAGGAGAAGGCCGGCTTATTTTAATACGTGCAGCAGCTGCATTTAACGGGGCCGATGTCAGGCCAATACGCTCAATGCCTGCTTCATGCGCCATTTCATTCCGCAGCAGCTTGTAGTCAGCGCTATCCGGTAATGGAATGTTGAGTATTTGTTTGCGGTTAAAATTTTCATTATCTGTTGCCATGTATTTAAACTGGCTGTACATAGTGCCGGTGAAGATCATGAATACCAGCGATACTACGAATTGTATTACGATCAATACTTTCCGGAACCCCGTTTTACCAATGCCGGCAGGCAATAAAGTGCCTTTGAGCATTTGAACAGGTTGATAGGACGATAGGATGCGGGCAGGTAATATGCCCGCTGCCAAACCGGTTAGCAGGGTAAAGCCAATAAACACTATCCATAACAGGCTGCCATTCTGCACTTCCCAGCTAAGCCAGGGGGCATGTATAAACGATTTCATGAACAGCAGCCCCAGATACCCGATAATAAAAGCCATCGCTGATAACAGCACGGTTTCTATGAGGAACTGCAGGATCAGCTGCCGGCGCAGGGCGCCTGCTACCTTGCGTACGCCTACCTCCCGGGCACGGCTAAGTGAACGGGTTAACGTAAGGTTGATATAATTAAAACCTGCCAGTGATACGATCAGCAGTCCCATAATAATATTGACCAGTACTTTAAACAAAGGCTCTACGCCGGGATTATTGATCAGGTTTTCAAAAGCAGGGGAGATGCTGCGTACCAGCTGTTTACGGAAGGAATGCACCTGCATGTCTTTAAAGTCAACATGCTGTGCATTATCTTTTGCAATGCCGGCAAGTGCGCGGTCCAGCACGGCTGGCGGTGCGCCTTTGGATAAGCGTACAAATGTAAAGGCATTATAGTTTAACCAGTCGGCCTGTCCCTCGCTGGGATACCGCAATGGAAAAGTTGCCATCGAAACTGCCATATCAGATTTAAGGTGCGTGCTTCTGTTGCCTAACGGTGCAAACACACCGGTAATGGTAAGTGTGCCAAAGTCTTTCTGTTCAAGCGTTTTGCCGATAGGATCAGCGGCACCGAAAAATCGTATGGCCGTTTCATAAGACAGCACTGTAGTATACGGTTCTAGGGCCGGCTTGCCTCGCTGCAAAGGGAAGTTGAATAACTCATAATAGCCGGCATCTGCATATATGCCATTTACCGGTAATGATTTAATGCGGTTACTGAAGCTGCCACCAATGCCGCGTATTACACGGGCTGTTTGCTCAATGCCGCTTTGTTCGTTCTTTAGCTTATCTGACAGGGGCAGCGGCGACGACGCAAAGGAAAATGTTTTGCCATCTTTGCCGGTAATGTCTGTTAAAATGCGGTAAGTACGGTCCGGGTAAGGATGAAAGGTATCTTTCTCAAAACTGCACTGAACCTGTATAAGAATGAGGAAACAAAAGGCAATAGCCAGTCCCAGGCCTATAATGTTGATCAGTGAAAATAGCCGGTATTTCCAGAGGTTGCGCCAGGCAATTTTAAAGTAGCTTTTTAACATAGCAGGGTAAAGTTAATGCTGGGGCACCATAAATGTGCCATGCTGTTACGGGTCTTATAATCAATTGGTTAAGTGATTGCGGTTGTCCGGTAACGGAACAGGCATGTGCGTTTACGGACAGTAGTTTTGATTACTTTTAGTATGATGACTGCATCTGTTATTCTGTCATTTCTTTGTACATTTGTTGCAACAGTATCGTTTAGTAATCCGGCTGACTTCCATAACCCTTCAAATACCGTGACAACTTAAATTAAGAAAAACCTTTGTCTATGAAAACTAATTATTTACACCGTGTAGTGTTAACCGTTATAATGACATTTATTTTTACCGGTTGCAGCAAAGGTGAAGCTTCAGATACCAGCAAGGCAAACCCGGAGCCTGTTACTACGGCTGTAGTAAGTGCAGCAGTTTGTTCCGCACCGGCATGGGCCTCCCTGAACGGAGGCACTACCGGCGGAGGCGCCGCAACGCCAACCATTGTTACTACCTATGATGCTTTAAAAGCAGCTATTCAAAATAAAAGCGTTAAAGTGATAGAGGTTAACGGCACCATTACCATACCTTCCGGAGGCAGGATCTCTTTCCAGGACCAGACAGGCAAAACCCTCTTTGGCAGTGCAAACGCCCGCTTAGTTTCAACAGACCAAACCCAGGATAACTCAGGCATTATCTATATCAGGAGATGCAACAACATCATTATCCGGAACCTGGTCTTTGAAGGGCCGGGCGCATATGATGTAGATGGCTGGGATAACGCCACCCTGGATGCATGTAATAATGTATGGGTAGACCATTGTGAATTTAGGGATGGAGTAGATGGTAACTTTGACATTAAGAACACCTCCGACTACATTACGGTTTCCTATTGCAAATTCACTTACTTAAAACCGCCAAAAGCAGGCGGCTCAGGCGGTGCTGATGATCACCGGTTCACTAACCTGGTGGGCTCCGGTGACGGCGCTACTGCAGACAGGGGCCACCTGCGTATTACTTTTGCAAGATGCTGGTGGGCAGCGGGCTGCGTGGCAAGAATGCCGCGTGTACGTTTTGGCCAGGTACATGTTGTGAATAGCTACTTTAACAGCACTGCCAGCAAGAGCTGTGTACAGGCCGGTTTTGAAGCAAACCTGTTAATAGAATCTAATGTTTTTGAGAACGTTAAAAACCCGGTTGACCTGATGAATAAAACTTCTACAGCGGTGCAATTAAAAGGCAATACTTTAACCGGCACTTCAGGCACTGCTGCCGGCAATGGCGTTACCGCATTTACGCCGCCTTACAGTATTACCATACTCAATGCATCCAGCGTAAAAGCAACGGTAACAGCATCCAATGGCGCAGGAGCTACCTTAACAGGCAATACCTGCTCAACGCTATAGTTACAGGGGCCTGAAAAGCTATCGAAGCCGTCTCATAATGAATGGGACGGCTTCTTTATGTGCATTCCGTATTTTTAGGCAACTTTACCTTCAAAACATGCGCTAATGGATCTCGATGTTATCATTGACAATGTATATATGCTGCCTGCAAAGTCAAAAGTCAGCCTGAAAGCAAGCATTTCAGAAGTGACTTATGCCAGGGGGCATTTGCTGTTTAAAGTGAACAAGATAAGCTCAGATATTTACTTCATAAAAAAAGGTATGGTGCGCGCTTATGCAGAAACTCCCGATAATGAGGTCACTTTCTGGTTCGGCAAGGAAGGTGATACAGTGATCTCCATGAAAAGTTATGTGCATGACCAAAAAGGATATGAAAATATAGAGCTATTGGAGTCCTGCGAATTATATCAAATGAAAGCTGAAAACCTGCGCAGGCTTTTTGACGAAGATATTCATATTGCCAACTGGGGCAGAAAGTTTGCGGAGCAGGAGCTGGTAAAGGTAGAAGAACGGCTTATTTTCCGGCAATGCAGAACCGCCACGGAACGTTACAAAGAGCTGATGGCAACCGATCCTGAACTGCTGCAACGGGTTCAGCTGGGCCATATCGCCTCTTACCTGGGCATGACGCAGGTTAGCTTAAGCAGGATCAGGGCTGAATTAAAATAGCCCGCTGCTTTTTATCATTTGATAAATTTTTACTCCGGCTAACTTGCGAACTTGCAGTCATAAAATCAATTAGCATGAACTGGATCATTTTAATTATCGCCGGCTTGTTTGAAGTAGCATTTACCTCTAGTCTTGGAAAGGCAAAAGAGTCAGCCGGCACAGCTATGTATTTGTGGTATAGCGCTTTTCTGTTTTCATTAGTAGCCAGTATGCTGTTATTAATGAAAGCCACCCAAAACCTCCCTTTGGGAACCGCTTACGCAGTGTGGACCGGTATTGGCGCCGTGGGCACCGCCCTGATGGGGATCTTTGTATTTAATGAGCCTGCCCATTTCTGGCGGCTGTTCTTTATAGCAACATTGATAGGATCTATTGTTGGACTTAAATCGGTATCCCATTAAATGGGATGCCGTGGATGGTGCAGGTTGTATGACTGACTGCAATTTATTCGGTGGCTAACCCACAGGAATTACGGATATTTGAAGGATTAACCGGTAAACTGTAGCTCAATGAAAATACCTGCCAGAATAAGAACGGAGTTCATGATGATTGCGGCACTCCTTTGCAATCTTTCTATACTATCGGCTCAGAGCCGGCAAGACTATAAGGCATACCATCTGTCGATTATCAGAGCCGAAGAATTAATCGTACAAAAAAAAGCTACTGCTGCGCTCGATACTTTTTCAAAAGTTTTTGATACCTATAATTTTGTATTCCTTAGAGATTATAAAGTTGCCACGGAGCTAGCCTTGTATTTGGGCGACAAAAAAAGAGCTTTCCATTTCCTCAGGATGGGCATATTAAGCGGATGGACATTAAAAGAAATCAAAAAAGAGAAATTTCTGTCGTCTTTACGAATGGATAAAGAATGGAAGGAGGTAAAACGGCAATATGACTCCTTACATGCAAAGTACTGGGGTAAACTTAACCTGCAACTGAGGAAAGAAATACATAAGATGTTCAAAGATGACCAGCATCTGGCCCTCGCTAATCTGTTTAAAATAAGCCGCAAAGGCAAAGAAAGATTACTTCATAAAAAATTCATTCCTCAAAGTGAGCGGCAAATGGTGAAGCTGAGGCGTATAATCGAGGAAAGCGGTTACCCGGGTGAAATGATAATTGGCAACAGCATATGGATGTGGACGATTTTAAGTCACCATAACTCTATCTCACCAGCATATGAACAAAAAGATACCTTGTATCTATCTATGAAACCGTTGTTAATAAAGGCCATTCAAAAGGGCGAGCTGTCTCCTTACGACTATGCCGTGATCGAAGATTGGTATGTGGTCGTAAAATCAGATCATAAAGAGGCTGCTTATGGATATCTCAATACACTCTCAAAGAATGATATCTCCAGGTCGAATAAACTGAGGGCTGATATCGGAATGCGCACTGTGGAAACCAGGAATGCATTGGTAGATATAGAAGAACAGACGGGGATGGATTTTTATTTAACCGGCAGGTTTTGGGAGATCGGGAAAATAGTTCCTAAGGAGAAGGACTGAATGTTGTATATATAAGAAATAGAATATGTTTTATGAACGACTGAATGAATCAGGTTTCCTGATTCATCACTGCTATTATAACAGCCTACGGATTTTTCGCGGCTATTCCTAAACCCAGGGAAGATGAAATGTTATTGATGATTTCCTGTGTATGTTCAAAAATAAAGAAATGTTTTCCCGGGAAGATCTTTATTTCAATGTCATGTGTTGTTTCCTGTCTCCATTCACAGGCTTCCTTGTATTTCACTTGTTCGTCATCGCCGATCATTACGGTAATGGGTAGGTCCAGCTTTGTTGTTGGCTCGTAGTTATAGGTCTCCACACTTTGGAAATCCGATCTTAATATAGGTTCGAAAAAATTAATTATTTCAGGCTGCCGGAGCAAATCATCCGGGAAACCGCCCATCGCTTCGACTTTACGGATAAACTCCTCGCGGGGCAATGCAGATATGCCTTTTGTGCTCCTTGCAGCAGAAGGCCCCTCGCAGCCGGAAACAAACAAATGTAAAGGTTTATTCAATCCCATTCGTATAATTCTAACAGTCACCATGTAAGCCAGCAGGGCTCCCATACTGTGCCCATATATCGCATAGGGAACGTCAAGCCGGTTCCTGATCTGATCTAAGAGATCATCCGCCATCATTTCCATATCAGTTAAAAGTGTTTCCCGCACCCTGGCTCCTCTGCCAGGCAGCTCAATTGGGATAAACCTTAGGTTATCTGCAGCCAATGAAATAAACTGCCTATAGGAATACTTACTTCCACCTGCAAAATGAAAACAAAAAATGTTGGGTTCCATAGTCCCTGGGTTTAATTGATTGGGTAATATCGGTGACATTAAAGGGTTGGTTACAACTAATGAAAATAGAAAATAATGACGGATAATAGAAAGTATCCTTAGAAAAAGTGAACGTACCCGCACTTGTACCGGCAAGGCTGCGTAATAATATTATATTATGCGTATATATGTGTATGACGATTACAGGAAGATTGAAAATGGCTGGTGTAAGTAATTAAGAAAGTAAGACGAACATTTTCTTTTTTAGTATTTATTTTTTTATATTGGTTCTACCATGTTAATTCAGGTGCTTTAATCATGTATGCTAAACTAAGAGTCATAAATTTAATTCCATTCCGTCGTTGTTAAAGACTTTTGTTGTATCCATTATTTTCACTAAGCAAGCTGTAGTATTATCCAATCAGAAGATCGTTACGAAAATCCGGGGCGTAGAACCACCCTATAGAATTGAAATTACATCGAAGTAAAAAATGACTACCGGTTAACCAGAGAAGAAGAATATTTATAACCATTTGCGAAAACTCATAACTGTAAGCCAATGTTAAAGTCCTCCATTAATGTAGCCTTACTTGACGAAGAATCCCTGTTTAGTAAATTACTCAAAAATTACCTGGAAACAGCCGGAAATGTAAAGGTCGTCTTTTACGGATCTGATCAGTCGGCACTTCAACGAAAATTAGCGGATATCAATGCTGATGTGTTGCTGACGGGTTTATTTATTAACCAGCAGGATATGTTGGAAACACTTGAGCTTATTCGTGAAACATCGCCCGGGGTAAAAATACTGGTGTTGTCTAAATCAACGGACATGGAGCTGATCAGCGGTTTGCTGGACCTTGGCATACACGGTTGTATGTCCAAAATGAGTGATCCCGATGAAATTCTTGGCGCAATTACAGAGGTCGCCAGTGGGAAAATTTACCGTAATAATTTGTTTACAGAAGCTTTGTACTGGAGCCGGCAGGATCATACATTGGCTCATGCTTCCTATGACCTGATTGCGCTCGACGATCGTGAAAAGAGGATTTTGCAGCTGGTCTGGGAAGAAAAAAGTAATAGAGAGATAGCGAATGAAATTTTTATCAGTGTAAGATCTGTTGAGAAGATCCGGCAGGACCTGAGAAAAAAAACGGGTATTAAATCAACGATCGGATTGATGAAGTATGCTATTAAAACCAGGATTATTTTGCTCCACCCACTCGTTAATAGCGATTGCTGATAATGTATTTAAATGTGTAATATATTTCGGCGCGAATTTACAGCCTTGATTTTTTTTAGTAGTAACCGCAACGAAAATTCGTAGTCCTAACATAGATAAATGTTTTTTTTGGCGTTATCTTATGACAAGTTTTGTGTCAGTGTTAGCGGCATTTAGTCTCCATGTTTTGATTGTTTTTGCAAGGTCTGGTACTTGCAGTAGCGATAGCTGTGCAAGCATGCTTGTTGCGATTTAGTTGTAATAACCATAAATAAAAATAGCATAACTCCGTATCAATTATTGACACCCCTGACAGACTCCTGTTGTCAGTTATTATAATCTCCAGATTCAAAAATCCAAAAAAATATACATATGGAAGCGTACAAACTCACGCCTGAGGAAAGAGCCTCTTTCTTTCAGAATGGTTTCTTTGGTCCGTTTAAAGTATTTGAGCAGGAGGAGGCGCTGAATAAATGGAAGAAGATCCGAAGGTCCCTGATGATGGAGAAGAGTAAGGTGTATCATGAAAATAAATATCATTATGACAGGCACCTGGATATCGATCTGATATCAGAGAATATAACCAACCCCAAAATTGTGCATAAGCTGCAGAGCATTATCGGACCGGATATACTTTGTTGGCGAACAGAGGTATTCTCAAAATCGCCGGGTGCAAAGGGCACGGAATGGCACCAGGTGGAAGATTTTGCTTATGCCAACAATAACGCTCCCCAGCTTATTCCAACCGTTAAGCAGAAATGGGGCATCGTTCTTACGGTTTGGATAGCATTTTCAAAAACCACCAGGGAAAACGGCTGTATGAAATTTCTGCCGGGATCTCATGAAAGAATGTACTTCGATGAGTCCAGAAAATTTGAAAAAAAGATCGATATGGATAGTACCGGATTTTATGGATATGAATTCGCAGATCTGAAATATGATCCGGACTGGAAACCGGATGAATCAAAAGCAAGAATAATGGAGATGGAGCCCGGTGAAGCCGTCATCTTTACAACAAAATGCGTTCATGGATCAACTCCAAACATCACAAAAGATTCAACGCGATATAGCACTAACATCAGGTATGTGCCCTGCTCTACCAAAATATTCCCCGGGTTAACAGAAGTATGGGATCACGGAGAAAGATATGACCTGGAAAACTACCGATCTGTATTAGTGTCCGGGGAGGATAAATATGGATTTAATAAGTTAACGGCCGAGAATTATAATGGCAGAACATTTGTCGCGAATGCAAATGTATTGAGCGAACAGGAGATGGGGCTTTTAGATAAGGAAAACCACCTGGTATCATGAACAATTAAGTATTAACCTCCTTTTTGGACACGTATGAAGATAGTGCAAAGTTTCTGGACATATCCTATGGTCAACTCTAATCCGAAAAAGGTGGACCTTCGGTTAAACGGCGGATGGCCGGTCAGGCTGTATAATTATTTTAGCTGGAGCTATAGCTGCCTTTGCTTAAGACGTCACTACCAGGACGTAGAAATAGTAACAGATACATTCGGACGGGAGCTGCTGATAGATAAACTGCGCCTGCCATACACCCGGATCGTGATGGGGCTTGATGACTTTAAAGAAGCTAATTCATTGTTATGGGCGCTGGGAAAAATTCAGGCTTACAGTCTTCAGGATGAACCTTTTATTCACATAGACGGGGACATTTATATCTATGACAGGTTCAGGCCAGACATGGAAAAAGCAGATATTATCGCGCAGAACATTGAAACCGGATTCAGATATGGAGGCGACCTGTCTTTTGAGTATATGCCGGAATATATGGAAGGGGTACTGGATCGCGGGGGAGATCTGCATGCCTTCAACCTGGGAATTTTCGGGGGATGTAATACGGAGCTTATCAAAGCGTTTTCTAAAGAAGCGTTCACTTTTATCGATAACAATTACGATAAAATTACTGCTGCCAATTCGGGAGCCATCAATTCTGTTTTCGAACAGGTATTGTTATACTGCTTTCTCCAAGGTAAAGAACTGGACATCGCATGCCTGTTCCCTCCGCAGGAAAATTTCCCTGCCTCTATCGGCCATTTCCATCCCAATGACTACTCAAAACAATATATTCATCTCCTTGGATCACTAAAGGAAAGTTTCTATCACTATAAGACCCTGGAATCCAGACTGGAAAAGGAATTCCCTGATTATTACCGGAACATCATCGATTTGTATAGCAGATCGGAGATCTGAAACGGGGTTTTGTTGTTAATCAGCTTTATAAGATATGTTCAACGAACGAAAAATACAAGATGCCATTGAGCGTATAACGTCTTCTTTGGCTGCCTATAAACCGGCGGAAAAAGATTTCAGCAAACTATGCTTATACAATGGCGTAACAGGTGAGCTGTACGCATTAATAGTATGGTATCTCAAAACCGGTGACCGGCAATTGCTGGACTTTGCATCTCAAAAGAATATACTACTGACACATTTAACGGATAACACCCCTTCCTGGAATATCAGCCTGGGAACCGGAAAGGGCGGCGCCCTTTGGCTAAATGTTCAGCTGTTTGAATTGACAAGAGAACCGGTATTGCTTGAAAATGCGTTGAAGATGTTTCACCGGTTGCTGAATAGCGGGCTACTGGTATTAACGAATGAATACTCATTTCACCAGGGATTATCGGGCTTATTATTTGTGCTGACAAAGTTAAGAGGTCATGTCCGGGATGAAGAGGTTGATAATGCCATTGTATCTGTTGTTCACCGGTTTTTTGAACAGCTCCGGATCAATGGATCGGGTATTTATTTCGATTCTGACAGATTGGGATATCAGCCGGGTATCGGATTTGTAAACGGATACTCCGGAGTTGCATTTACGATGATCGGACTGGGCCGGCAATCCGGAAACGGTCATTTCTTTAAGGTTGCTACAGAACTGTTAGCTTATGAGAAACAGGTTTGTTCCCGTAAAATGGCTATGGCAGGGGATCTTTCGGAAGAAAACCCTGCATTTAAGATAGCGCTGATATCCTCACTGCTGGAATTTGCATTTGTTTGCTATTACTACCATGCCTGTTCCCCGGATGACGATTATATAAAACTATGCCGTAACATAGCACAAGACGTCCGGTCAATTATAGCAGAAACTGCAGCTGCATCACTGGAAAAACATACCGGAATAAATGATATCCTCGAAGAGCTGCTTGTTCTGGAAGAGGTAAAAGATGGGCTGAGAAATACCCTTTTGCCGGAAAAAGAACGTAATACCTGCCAATATTTCTTTCTGATCTTGCAGGAGATCAGGGAAATGACCTCATCGCCTGTTATGAAAACTTGTGAAGATCTGAGTTTTGGTATAGACAGACGCAGCTATAATGAGATATTGATACGAAAGAACTTCGACAGAACACTGGATGCCTGCCTGGGAATGGATGGTACGCTCACAGCGGATTTTCTGAATAAGGATCATAAACGGCCCTATAACGACTTCGTTCGTTTTATACAAACTACCTTTCTCCCCCGGAGGGATTTCGGAAGTGCAAGGAGCTTATTCCGCCTGGAACTGGCTAAAGTTGAATGGACTGTCAACACACGGTTAAGAAGCCGCGAAGAGGATAGACATTTTGCTGCATCAATTGCAGATTACTTCTGTAACCCACAAATGCGGGAGATCCCGCTTGTAATTCCGGAGGATGTTTTGTTATTGGATATGGAAACATATGTTGACATTTTTGAAGTCGATCCCCAGGACAGGACCACACTAGCCAGGATTTTTACAACCTATGGGCAAAGGACCTGGCTTATTCGTAAACATGCTTATAACAAAGTCGGAGAGATAGATCTTTTTGTTTTCAGATTACTGATAGACCAGGTTCTCGCTGGTTGCCCCGTGTGGAAGGCAATCGATCGGCTGGTAGATTATATAATGAACGTCAATGAGAAAAGCCTGAAGCTGATCAAAAATGTTTTTCAGTATAACGGAGTAACTGAATTTAGCGATTTCCTGAAGAAAGTTTTTACCGATTTTATAGATGAAGTTATCTGTTGCGGATATTTAATGCCCCGTGTTGATCCTGATGCACTATCTGCTGTTCACATTCCTGCCGGTAACAGGTTAAAAATGCTTTAAATAGTTCGTATGATGTTTGTAGGAGACGGTGCATTGCTCAAAGACGCCCTGACCTGTTCCATAAAAAAAGGACATCCGGTAGAGTATGTTTTTTGCAGCAATGATGAATTGTCTTTTTTTTTGGAGGAAAACGGCATTCAATATAAGATTACCAGGGATATTAATAGCGAAAGCGAATGGATACAGCAGCAATCAACAGATAGAATAATTATGTCGGTGAATAATGGGCAGCTGTTTAAGAAAAGCATTTTGTCCATTGACAATATCCGCATATATAATATTCATAATGGACTGGTACCGGGATACAGAGGGATGCCGGAAATTTGTATCCTGTTTGCATTGTTACGCGGTGAACCCGAATATGGGGTGTCATTGCATAAAGTGGATGAGGGAATTGATACAGGGCCCTGTTATGCAATCATGAAATTTGATATAGATAAAAATGCAACCTTTCAGCAGGTAATGCACGCCAGTCTGCATTATTGTTCACTGATCTATCAGATGAATATTGACCGGATCATTTCCGGGGATCTGATTGAATTACCGCCACCCACGAAAGGATCTGCGCTGTATGGTTACCGTGACCTTGAAAATTTATATGATTTTATTGATAACAGGAACTTTAGCCGGGCAACTAAGCTGGGTGTGTTCAGGCTGTGGTTTGAGGAACTGGCCGGCGCTATTAACGTTTGTAAAGAAAGAAAACTCCGTAATACGATTAAATAATACCGCATGTTTAAAAGACAAACCAAACAAAAAGATAAAAAGCCGAGGAGCCAGATCTTAGAGGAGGTCCTTGCGCTGATCAGAAAAGTGAGCAACAACGAACTGGATCAGGTAGAACTGGAACCCCGGATGAACTTAAAAGAGCTGGGATTCGATTCCATAAAGTTTATGAACCTGGTGTTGAATCTGGAAGATGTGATTGGAAAGGACATAGAAGAAATTATAGACGAAGTCAACAACCTGGCTATGATCAACACAATTGAGGACGTTGTGGACCTGGTAGAGGAATTACGGTAGGCGTTATGAAAACTCAGCTGGAAAAAATATTTGGGAAACTTCCTGCATCAACAAAAAAGTATGTCGTCTATTTCGAGGACAACATACGGATAAAAAAAAGTTGGGCGGCGCTTTCCGGAGATATAGATCATTTGATCCGGATATTGGAAACTATCAGGAAGACGCGTGCCATAAGTCTGTTGAAGATAGGCATCATTGGCCCCATCAGTTACAGCTGGATGGCAATTGACCTGGCATGCCTTAAAGGAGGATTCAGGGCAACCGGCCTTCCTGAACATTTTGCACCCTCAGCCCTGAATGACCTCGTGGTATCCGAGGAGCTGGATATTGTACTGGCGGATCAGGTATTGTCTGAAAAAACCAGTGAGATAACCGCTGCCAGTGTTTATTATTTCAACTGCAGAACACCTGACAGTAAAGATATACAAGCTATAAACGTTAATGACAGGGAAGTGGTACAGCCCAATATATTGGCGGAGTTTGGAGCCGGGTTTACTTCAGGTACCACCAGAGGACACAAAAGGATTACCATGGTTTCTGTGGATACCAATGATCCGAAGCCTGGCTTTATTGAACGGGCATTGACAGCCATTGTATTCCCTTTTACATTTTGGTCCCGTAGTGATAATAAGGTCATTATATTTATGCCCTTCTCCCATATACAACAGCGTACATTGGTTAAAATGGCATTGCTCAATAATATTAACATTATTATTTCCAATGAAATAAACGTAATACGTCATATTATAACAGAGCGGCCGAACATTATGGTTTCCGTTCCCGTCATATATGAGATGATAGCGGGAAGGATCCGTGAAAAGACCAGCCAGTTTTCTCCGGTTAAAAAAAAGATCTATGCTTTGTATAAAGCGTTGCGGATTAACAGAAGCTCAAATTGGAATCCCATAAAATTGCTGATGGACCAGTATCTTTTTCATAAGATCAGAAAGCTGTATGGTGGAAGGGCTGATTATTTCATAGTAGGCAGCGCGAAGGTAAATCCACAGACAGTCCGCACTTTTTATGATGTAGGCGTCAGGATATTGGAGGCATATGGGCAGAGTGAAACCGGAATTATTTCAATGAGCTCGCACTGGAATTTTAAAATTGGCAGTGTGGGGAAACCCGGGCCATATGTGAGAATAGCTCCTGATGGAGAGATCCTTTTGAAGTTTAACGAACTCTATTACCACGATTATAATAAAGACATCCTTACCGTAGACGAGGATAATTATATTCATACGGGAGATGTGGGCTACCTGGATAAAAAGGGATACCTGTTCTTAAAAGGGAGAAAGGATGAGGTTATCGTCCTGGAGAGCGGGCTTAAGGTCTTTGCGGCCGATATAGAGCTGAGATTAAAAGCGTGCAAGGGGGTTCAGCATGCGGTGGTTTTCTCCGATACCGGCAGATCACTTAAGGCGATAATATCTGCCGAACCAGGCTGCGGGATCAGTGAGCTGGTAAGATCAGTAGGACTGGAGAATAAAAAAATGAGTAAGCATGAGCGGATAACTGAGCTGGCGGTAGATTACACTCCCTGGAGCCCTGAATCCGGTCATATAACCAATACGCTTAAAATTAAGCGGAATAAGATAATTGAAGACAGGCAGCGGTATAGCTTTAATCCCATTCCTGACCGTACAATAGCAGCCTTTGATAATTGACATTCACACACACCTGGCTTATTACAAAGTTTACTCACCTTCCTATTTAAGCGGTATGCTGGCTGGAAGCCCGGAGATCTCTCCATCCGGGCTGGAAGTATTGTATAAAGCCTTTCTACGGGATAAGGACGGGAGCCGGCATATTGCGGAGATGGACCGGGCGGGAATAGATAAATCCGTACTATTGATCATTGACAGTGAGCTGAGGTTGGGAACGCTGTTATCAATAGAGGAGATCTATCAACAGCATCACATGGTAATGAAACAATACCCGGGCAGGTTCATTGTCTTCTCCGGTGTAGATCCCCGCCGTGATAACGCCTATGACCTGTTTGTGAAAAGTATTGAGTTTTATGGATTCCGCGGGTTAAAGCTTTACCCGCCAATGGGCTATAGGATGGATCACCCGGTATTATGCAGGATCTATGAATATTGCCAGGCGTATAAATTACCTGTTCTTATCCATACAGGAGATTCCCTGCAAATACTCGATAACATTTTCAGTAAAGTTGCCAATGCTGTTGCTGTGGTAAAAGCATATCCGGGAGTTCCTTTTATCCTGGCGCATGCAGGATACCAGCTGCATGAACCGGGCATGAAAGAGTTAGCCGGATATCCCAATGTATATTTTGACATAGCAGGCATTCAGTCACTGCTGAAGGAAGAAGATAGTAACCCTTTTCAATTGCTTTCCCCGGAAGATATGGAAAAATTTGCGGCGAAGATCGTGTTTGGATCTGATGCGCCGTTGTTCAGCTTTATGAATCCCCTGGAAAGGCAGATACAGGATATTTCTGAATTTCTCCTGAAGTCTGGCTTATCCGAAAGCCAGGTAGCGAATATATTTAGTAACCCCTCTTTGAGTGAAATACTCTTACAATTGTCTTGATGGTAAAAGGAAAAATTAGCACCCTCACAGATCTGCTTTACCATGCCAGGAGTAGCGGGAATAAGCCGCTCTATACTTTTCTCAGTCATCAGGGAAAGGAAGAGCACACGATAACCTATGCGCAGCTGGTTAACGACGCAGAGCATATCGCTTTCCGGCTGGCCAGGGACTTCCGTAAAGGAGATCGCGCCCTGCTTATATTTCCTCCCGGTATCGGTTTTATCACTTCTTTCTATGCCGTTGTAATGGCAGGAATGATTGCCGTGCCGGTAAATCCGCCAAGGCCCAACAGCTCTTCGGACCGGTTAACCGCTATCGTTGACCGCTGCCAGGGAGCCATTGTATTAACCCTGTCTTCCTGGGTCAGTAAGGTGCAACAGTTGTTGCCCGGATCTGTCACCGTAATAGCTGTAGATGATCCGGATGTAGCGGAAAGTGGTATTGTCACGCTCCCGGAAATATCTGCCACGGACACTGTGATGATACAGTTCACCTCCGGATCAACGGCCACTCCCAAAGGCGTTGTACTTACGCACGAAAATATATTACAGAACCAGCTGCTTATACAACAGGCATTTGGGCAGCACGACAACAGCATTATTGTGAGCTGGCTCCCTTTTTATCATGATATGGGATTGATGGGTAGTATCATACATACGCTGTATGTAGGAGCCAGTGCAGTAATGTTCCCACCGGTTGATTTCCTGATGAAGCCCATATTGTGGCTGGAGCTAATGTCCCGGTATAAAGGGACCGTTAGCGGCGCCCCGAATTTTGCCTTCCAGCTATGCGTGGACCGCATCTCAAATGATGAATTGAAAGGAATAGACCTCTCTGGCTGGGAATCTGCATATTGTGGCGCCGAACCAATCAATGCAGACACCCTTTCGGCCTTTGCACGGAAATTTGCAGCAGCCGGGTTTAATGAAAAAGCATTGCAACCCTGTTATGGTATGGCGGAAACAACTTTACTGATTGCTGCCAGTCCAAAAAATGCAGGTTATAGCGTTAGGAAAAAGGAATTCAGGTCATTAATATATGAGGGAGGGACTACTTCGGTTCCGGTAACAGCTGCTGTTGTTAATTGTGGCAGGCCAACAGGTTTTGATCTGCGTATCATTGATGCGGATAAGCACGAAGCTGCAGAAGGAGTAGTAGGAGAGATCTGGGTGAGAGGCGCCAGTGTGTCAAAAGGATATTGGAATGACGATAACGCCGCAGGCGGGGATTTTAATAAATTCATTAACGGTAACGGCCCCTATCTTAATACCGGAGATCTGGGCTTTATAGAAGGGGGGGACCTGTATATCACAGGGCGCCTGAAAGAGCTGATTATTATTAACGGGAGGAATTATTATCCAACAGATATCGAGCGGTCTGCAGCAGCTGTTCATAAGACTTTGTCCAGCGACCGGATGGCGGCCTTTTCCGTGTTGCAGGACAGGCAGGAGAAACTGGTACTTGTTTGTGAAGTATCCAATACCTTCAAGCCGGATCTTCAAACCATTATTTCTGATATCCGCAGGGAATTGTCTGCATCCTACGAAATTAATGCCTATGATATTCTGCTGGTCAGAAAAAATTCGTTACCAAGAACCACCAGCGGAAAGATCCAACGGATAAAATGCAGGGACCTTTATATGAGATCTCTCTTCGAACCGTTGTCTCCTGTTGCCGTGGAAATGGTTGATGGAACATTCACGCCATTAGAACTTACTATCAGGAACACCGTGGAGCAGGTAACGGGACGTGTGCCAGAGAACAGCCATGCGGATCTTTTCTCTCTGGGGCTGGATTCTCTGCAGCTGGCCCGCTTAACAATATCGCTGAGTAAAGCGCTCAAAAAAGAGATTCCATTAGATCTTATTTTTTCGCATCCGGATATCCATTCTTTTGCAAACGCCATCTCTGCAATTCCGTTTTCAATACAGGAGCCTGTACCCTCCGGGCAATCGGTGTACTACCCGTTATCCCCGGTTCAATTGGGGATCTGGTACGACTTTAATCTTAAAAAGAACAGCAGTTATAATATCCCCTGTTTGTTAACCCTGGAAGAGGAGCCTGATGATAGTTATCTGTCAGCCAATCTTAACCGGCTGGTGTCAACCTTTGAGGTGCTCAGAACGATATTCCTGCTCCAGCCGGACGGGCCAATCCAAAAGGTGCTTCCGGGGTATGATCATCATATCGGCCGGCTGGACCTGAGCCTGTTGGCCCCTGAAGAGATCAGCCTGCAGGTAAGCCGGTTGTCTTCCCGTATTTTTGAACCGGATAAGGGACCGTTATTTTCACTGACTATTATAAAGTTTCCCGGGAACATTTTTAAAATACTGGCTGTATTTCATCACCTTATTGCTGATGGCCGCTCGGTATTCCTGTTTATGAAAGCGCTGCTGCAGGGTCAGGGAACATTAGCGGGAGAAATTACAGCAGCGGATCAACGAAGCCGCACTTCTTACCGGGAATATGTAAAATGGCAGGAGCATTATAAGCAGTCGTCCGCTTTCCTGGCGGATAAAGCATATTGGATAAAGCAATTTGACCAGGTGGAGAATTTTGTGTTGCCTTTCAGGGATAAGGCAACGGTTACCTCACGGAATGGATTTACGGTGTCGCTGGAGTTAACTGCTGATCAGTGCCGGCAGATAAAAGAATTGTCAGAAGAGTCTTCTGCCAATATATATACCGTATTGCTTACCTCATTTTCCCTGTTACTCTCGGGGATCTCCCAACGTAACCAGGTAATTGTTGGCGTTCCAACCCATGGCCGGGTAATGCCCGCCTTTATGGATGCGATGGGCGTTTTTATTAATGCTATCATGGTGAAGATAGATATCGGTGAAAATGATACTGCTGTAGCGTTAATAAAAAAGGTAAGTAAGGTACTGAACGACGGATTATTGCACCAGCGTAGCTCTTTCAACGATGTTCTTGACGGCTGGAGAACAAAGGGGCTCTCTTCTTCTGTCAATGGAAAGACAACCGTTTTTTTTAACGGGCTTAATTTCCTTAATGATCCGTTATCTGAACGGCAGATCTACGAGGCATTTCAGGAAAACCCGGGAGTAGAGATGAATCTGGATATTAACAGCTACGTGTTCCCTGATCAGGACAAGCTGCGCATCCGGATGGATTGCAACCCGGCGAAAATAAGCAGGAGTGAAGCAGAACGGCTGATTTTTCAGTACCGTTATATCATTGGTAAAATGCTTGACCAACCCGGCATGCCGCTGAAACCGGTGATTGATACGCTGCCGGTTGATGAACCCGAGTACAGGAAGATCCTTCAGTTCTCAAATGGATCTGATGTTCCGGTACCCGGTTTACATTTGCTGACACAGATCTTCAGGCACGTTCAGCGCGCACCGGACAGTGCTGCCTATCTTTATAAAGATAGCACGCTCACATATGGGCAGCTGTGGCTTAAGTCTGAAGCGGTGGCAAACGAGCTCAGATCAGGAATGCTGCCACCGGGTACACTGATCCCTGTTCTTACCGGCAAAACGCCTGATCTTCCGATCGCCATATTGGGTTGCCTGAAGGCAGGAGCTGCTTATGTGCCATTCGATACAGACTGGCCACGGGAGCGGATCCTCACGTTACTCAAAGACCTTGCTGCTCCTGTTATCCTTGTTGATGGCGATTTCGATACCGGTTCATTGCGGGAATGGTCAGACCGCGCTATCAATGTAACATCCCTGCTTTCCCCCGAAACGTTTGTTGAACGGGAGTATGGATTTGATCCCGATGGTATTATCTATGGTATTTATACCTCCGGAACTACCGGGCAGCCGAAGTGCGCTTTAAACAGGCATATCGGTGTTATGAACCGTTTTTCTGACATGACGGCGCGGTTTAACGGAAGCGGGGCTGATACCATTTTATTTACAAGTAAGCAAACCTTTGATGCATCTTTCTGGCAAATGTGCTGGCCATTGACACTCGGTGCAAGGATTGTTATTGCCGGATCCCATAAGGGATTTGACCCCGCTGAAATGGCGGAGGTGATAGACCGGCATCAGGTAACGATCACCGATTTTGTGCCCTCTGTATTCAACCTCCTGGTAGAGTATTTAAACCGGCAACCGGCCAGCAGCATTACGTTTAATAGTTTGCGGCATATACTTATAGGCGGAGAAGTGATGAGCCTGCGATATGTCCGGCAGTTTATGAAGAAATACCCCCGGATAGAGATCACGAATACATACGGGCCAACGGAAGCGGCTATGGCTGTTATTTTTCATAAAGTTGCTTACGACTCAACGGACCCTATACCTATTGGAAAACCAATGGGGAATGTAAGAGTGGTATTACTCCGCAATAACCATACACTGACGCCTTTCGGCAGCATCGGGGAAATTTGCCTGGGTGGCCTGTGTTTGGGTGCAGGGTACCATAACTTACCGGAAAAGACAAGGGAGGTTTTTATTGATAATCCTTTCCCGGATATTAAAAGCGATAAACTATATAAAACAGGCGACCTGGGATACTTTCTTCCCGACGGCACCCTGCAGTTTGCCGGCAGAGTGGATGACCAGGTGAAAGTAAATGGGATAAGAATAGAATTAGGCGAAATTGAGAATGTTCTGATAAGTATCCCCGGAATTGAGAGAGCCGTACTTTCTGCTATCCGTAAGGATGAAAGAACAGAGATCTGCGCTTATGTAATTACAGAAGGGCTGGCCACGGCAGAGATCAGAAAAGCGCTGGGAACAAAGCTCCCTGATTACATGATACCTGCCCACATAATAGAAATTAAAGAAATACCGGTTAATGCGAATGGAAAGCTGGACAGAAGCAGGCTGCCCATCCCGGATCAGATACCGGAAACCGGAAGGGTGATAAAACCTCAGAATAACATTGAAGAGGAATTGCTGATGATCTTTTCCCGGTTGTTAAAATGTCCGGCTGAAGATATTAGCACGAATGCCGATTTCTTTATGATCGGAGGAAACAGTCTTACTGCAACCCGGCTACAGTTCGGCATACAGGATACGTTTCAGAAAAGTGTTGGACTAAAAGATATTTTTGCCCATCCAACTATAGAAAAGCTGGCTGCTGTCGTTAAAGCATCAAAGAATAATACACAGGATATTGAATTGCCTGAAACCGGGGATCATTTTAACCTTAGCGCCGGACAGCACCGGTTATGGTTGCTTAACCAATTGGAAAATTCATCCCTTGCCCTGAACATCCCTGCATTAATGGAAATAAACGGGACTGTTGATATAGCGCTGCTCAATAAAATATTGTATCATCTGGTAGAACGGTATGAGATCTTAAGAACCGTATTTGAAACTATTGATGGACAGCCCATGCAGCGGGTATTGGATCACCCCGCGATGATGCGGCCTTTTGAAGTAATAGACCTGCAGGGAAAAGGAAACGGCATTATAGAAGAGCAGGTGAAAGAAAAGGTGAACAGGCCGTTTGACATTGAGAACGGACCCCTTTACAACCCTGTACTATTCTGCATTGGAACAGATCACTTTTACCTGCTGCTCAATATGCATCACCTCATCACAGATGCCTGGTCCCTGGAATTATTGATGGAGGAGTTTGTGACAATGTATAATGCGCCTTTGGCGGTGGAGACAGCACCCTTGAAAGAGCCGTACCAGTACAGGCATATGGTGGCAATGAAAGAAAAGTACAGGGCGGGCGCCGGACATGAGCAGGATAAATTATATTGGCTGAAAAAGTTCAGCAAAGGTATCCCTTCGCTGGATTTCCCCTGCGATTACCGGCCGGCTCAAAGCAAAACGTACAACGGCGCCTCGGCAAATATTACATTGGAAGGCCACCTGGTTGATCTTCTGAAAGATTATTGCACGGAACATCAGGTTACCACCTTTATGTTCCTTACAGCAGCCATCAATGTATTGTTATATAAGTATACCAGTCAGACCGATATTGCTATCCGGTTTCCTGTATCAGGAAGGGACTATCCCGAAGCGCAACATCAGATCGGATTTTTTGTTAACACACTGATACTGAAAACAGCGTTTGATACACATTATTCATTTGATAACCTGCTGGCAGCTGTAAAGGAAGAGCTGCTGGATGCCTTTACGCATCAGCAGTTTGAGTTTATAGAGCTTCTGCGGGAGCTGGCGATGAATAAGGAGGCATCCAGAGAAGCAGGGCTGGAGGTTTCGATATTGATGGAAGATATGACCGGCATAGACCGGTCTTTGGAACAGCTGAACGGGACTACGTTTGCCAGGAGGAATCTTGCCAGGGATTATGTTATATCCGACCTTAGCTTCATTATCCGGGAAGGAATTTCATCGGCTAATATCACGGTTGAATACAATACGGCGCTGCTGTCGTCTCACAAAGTACTCCGGATGATCAAACACCTGGAGAACATAGTGGAAGCAGTATTAGAAGCCCCCGGTATATTACTGAGCGGGATCTGTTATCTGGAGGATTGGGAAACAGCATTATTGATTAACAGGTTTAACGAAACCGATACGGCCTACCCCGGCCACAGAACGGTAGTGGATCTGTTTGAAGAGCAGGCGGAAAAAGATCCCGGTCAGCTGGCCATTTTTCGCCACGGAACAGCAATTTCCTATCAGCAATTAAACGAATTGTCTGATGTGATGTGCGCGTTGATCGAAGCAAAAGCTGATAAGCTGGGAATGATTGTCCCTATTATAGCCCGCGACCCGCTTCAGATGATTGTTGGAATGCTGGCGGTGTTGAAATCCGGTAAAGCATATATGCCGGTTGATCCCACCTTTCCGGAAGAGCGGATAGCTGTGATGATCGCAGATAGTGGCTCCCGCCTGGCGTTAATTGAGCAGCAGGCGGAACTGCCTGCGGGGACTGGGATAGAATTGATACCATTGATTATTCAAACCGGAGCACGGGATAAGGCGCCTGAACGTAAAAGATCACTGCGAACGCCTGATAGCTTGTGTTACGTTATGTATACTTCCGGGTCAACAGGGCGGCCTAAAGGTATTAAAGGGATCGACAGGAATGTGGTACGGCTGGTGAGAAATACCAACCTTATTTCTTTGTCAGCAGGCGACAGGGTGTTACAAACTTCTCCATTAACTTTTGATCCTTCTGTTATGGAGATCTGGGGCGCCTTACTGAATGGCGCTACGCTTTATTTAACTGAAAAGGAATCCGTGCTTAATCCTGTTGCCCTCCGGCAGGAGCTGCAGGCACACAGCATCACGTTCCTTTGGCTGACCACTCCTGTATTCCACGAAATGGCATCACTGGATGCTGTTATGTTTAATGGTCTTAGGCAGCTGGTGACCGGTGGAGATATACTGCTCCCCGATAAAGTGAACAGGGTGATCAGGGCATGCCCCCAGCTTAAGCTTACCAATGCCTACGGACCCACAGAGAACGGTGTTTTCTCCACCTGTCTTAGCTTAAGTGAGGAAGTAACCGGAAGCGTTTCAATAGGAAGGCCTATCAGCAATTCAAAGGTCTATATTTTGGATAGTGCCTTGAAACCGGTACCGGTGGGCGTTACAGGTAATATGTATGTTGGCGGCGCGGGAATACCCGCAGGATACCATGATGAGGCGCTCACCAGGGAAAGATTTATTGAGGATCCTTTTATGAAGAACCGGATAATATACGACACCGGAGATCTGGCGAGGTGGATGGACGACGGAAATATAGATTTTCTCGGCCGGAAAGACCGGCAGTTTAAAGTCAGCGGTGTCAGAATAGAACCCGGGGAGATCGAAAGCCTGCTCAATGGCTTTCCGGGGGTCAGAAATTCCTATGTAGTGCATCAGGCCACCGGTATTGTGGCCTATGTAGTAATGGAGGCTGATCGTTTCGACGAAAATGCTATCAGGAATTACCTGGGACGTTACCTGGTCGGTATAATGATTCCCGGATATATAATCCGCATAGAAGAGATGCCCTTTACGATTAATGGTAAGGTTAACGTCAGTGCGCTTCCCACGCCACAGCGATCCGCGATGATTTTTCCGGCGCCGTCGGATCCTGTACAGCTGAAGCTACGGAAGATCTGGGCAGAAGTGCTGGAGATCAATGAAGAAAAAATAGGCGCCCGCCAGGATTTCTATGATCTCGGTGGAAACTCCCTGGTTATGGGAAGGGTTATCTCAAGAATTAAAGAGGAATTTTCAATGACGATCAGTTACCGGGACCTGTTTACACACAAAGATATTTTCAGCATTGCCACCTTAATGAAAAGTAAGCAAAGAACAGGAAAACAGGAAGAGCCGATCCCGGTGCTAAACCGCTCAGATTTCCAGGCTAACAATATTTAATTATATATCAGACGTCACCTTAACCGGGTTTATATTAAAATTTTGAAGAAAAACTATGAAAATGAGAATTATGCTGAAGTCTAAAATTCACAGGGCCACTGTAACAGAAGCGAATGTGAATTACAATGGTAGTATAGCGATAGACCGGGACTTACTTGAGCTGGCCGATATACTGGTTGGTGAGAAGGTACTGGTGGTTGACAATACAAATGGCGCCCGCCTGGAAACCTATGCTATAGAAGGGGAAGCGGGGTCCGGGGTCATTTGCATGAATGGAGGCGCTGCACATCTGATCAGGGAAGGGGATATTGTAACTATTCTGGCCTTTGAAGTAACGGATGAGATAAGGAAACCAAAGAAATTTTTAGTAGATAATAGTAATAAGTTCTTAAAGGACCTTTAAATGATACAGCATTTCAAACCGGCAGATTACAGGATTGTTGTAGGAACATACGGCGACGATTCCCATAATGTCGGCAGGTCATTGATCATTCTTGCGCTGCAGGAGAGCGGGTACCAGGTTGTAGACCTCAGATTGCAGAACGGATTTCATCATTTTCTGGAAGCGGCCAGGTACGCCCATGCAGTACTGATATCTTCTTTAAACGGGCATGCAAGCGGCTTGCTGGACAAGTGTTTGCAGCAGGATATAAGTGACTTTGAACGCATCAATGGTAAACGCATATGGTATATTGGGGGGAATTTATGCATTCATGAAGATCCGCGCGAAGTAAAGAGCAAGTTCCTGGAAATGGGGTTTACGAATGCTTATGTTAAGCCGGGAAATTTCGAATTGGCAATCTTCCTGGAACAGCTGGAAGAAGATCTGAAAGGGCTTGGGATCTTGTCTTTAGGAGATAAGGCCCCTGCCGAAAAACCCCGCATTATCATTTCTCCGAACAGCCGGAGTAATGTACTGGAAGAATATGATGCAGGAATAGGATCCCTGGAAGAAATGGTTGCCGTACAGCGGCAGATCTCCACCCGTTTCCCGTTAGTTCTGCAGGCAGCCCGGCAAGCAGGTAGAACGTTGATCCATCCACGATGTGGTGTGCCTTCTGTTAATGGGCAGATAGCACTGTTTGAAAAATTGAAACATGCCGGTGCAGATTGTCTTTCCATACAGGTAGACAGCGCTACGAGGCACCACCGGTTTAAAGACGCGGACCGGTTACTCCGGGACGGAAAAGAGATGAATGGATATCCGCTGATCAACCTGGGTGTAACAGCCGGTAAAAAGCTGGTGCGGCAATTTCCTGGTATGCCGTTACAGGTACGGCATGGCTCTTATGATGGCCGCTTACTGGCGGAAGCAGGGTTTGCCAGCGGTTTTACCGCTATTGAAGGAGGGGCCATCTGTTATAATGTACCTTACTTTTCAAATGTTTCCCTGGAAGATTCAATAAGAGCATGGCAATATGTAGATCAGCTCTGCGGGGATCTGACGAACAATGGTCTACCTGTTGACAGGGAGTTTTTCGGTACGCTCACAGCAACCCTGATAGAACCGGCTATCGCCATTTCCGTAAATATCCTGGAGGCATTGCTTGCAGCCGGGAAAGGCGTACGGTATTTATCCCTTGGTTATGCTGAACAGGGTAACAGGGAGCAGGACATTGCAGCCATCAGGTCATTGGAAATATTGACAGATGAATACCTGAAGAAGTATGGATATAAGGATGTAATGCTTTCAACTGTTTTCCATACCTATATGGCCGCTTTCCCGCTAAATCAGCAAATGGCCGAAGAAATAATAGTTGAATCCGCTGTTACGGCCAGGCTGGCAAATGCTACAAGGATTATGACCAAATCACCGGTAGAGTCGGTAAATGTACCGCTGGAAGAAGCTAACGTAAGAGGTATTGAGCTGACTAAAATTGGATTTGAGCTTTCCGGAGATTATGACCCGGTAAAAGTTATTTTCGAACAACGAATGATTGAGCAATCAGTCAGAAGTATAGTGGATAGTATCCTGGCCATGGGCGAAGGAGAGGTGGCGGAATCCGTTATTAAAGCCTTTGCAGCAGGAAAGATGGATATTCCTTTTGCTCCCAGTTTCTATAATGCAGGTAAAGTAAAAACACTGAGAGATAAAGATGGCGCCATCCGTTTTTTTGATCCGGGTAACTTATGTATACCTCCCGGGATCCTTCGCCAGCACCGGGAATGGCTGCAGGGCCGCAAAGGCAGTTATTTTTATATGGTAAAAGATGACCTGGAAAGGATCCACCTTAGCCAGATTAACGGATGGCCACTCAGTAACTACTATGCTAATAAGCGCTATACGGCGCATATCCACACTTTGGATACCTCAAAGGCGCGCGTTTGACAGCCTGACCTCCCCACTGTTTATAATCATTTAAGTCTTAATAAACCGATATCGCATATGTCTAAGGAAACGTATGTATTCCCCATGTCTGCAGCGCAAAGAAGCTTGTGGTTGTTTGAAAAGGCCAATTACACAATGGAGGCTTCTCCTTATAATACAGTCATTGCCCTGCGCCTGAAAGGTGACCTGGATGTTCAGGTGCTGAAGGAAAGTATTGGGTTGATATTTTCAAGGCATGAAGCATTAAGAACTACTTTCCGCCGGGAAAATGACCATTACTACCAGGTAGTACATGCTGATACGGTGGTTGCATTTGAAGAAAGGTCTTGTCCTGAAGAGAACGTAGAAGAATTTTTGCAGGAAAGATCCGCAGAGCCGTTTGATCTGGAAAACGGACCACTTTCGAAGTTCTTTCTCCTGCAAACAGATCGTAAAACGTTTACACTGATCGTTACGGTTCACCACATCGTTTTTGACGGATGGTCAGTGGGGATCTTTGTAAAAGAGCTTTCTCTCTTTTACAACTCCCTTTCGGATAGCCGGCAGCCAATGCCCGTTAAGCTGGATATCCAGTATGCTGACTATACTGTTTGGAAAGAGAAGCATCAGCGGGAACAGCTAAACAGCGGGATGGAGTACTGGAAACAATACCTGGAGGGGGCCAGGCCATATGTTGAATTTCCTTTTGACAGAGCCCGGGAAAAAAGGAACAGCTTCCGGGGCAGATCAGAACGTTTTACTTTCGATAAAACGATCATAGCGGAGGTAAAACATTTTTGTGATAAGAATGCAGTTACTCATTTCGCTTTATTCTGTGCGGTCTATTCCACCCTGTTATACCGGTACACGGGCCAGGAAGACCTTACCATACCGGTTCCTCTGGCGAACCGCGAAGACAGGAAAGAGCTGGAGCAGCTGATCGGCGTTTTTGTGAATATGCTGCCGGTCAGGGTACACGTAAATAAGGATCTTCCTTTCCTGGAATTGGTAAAGCAGATCCAAAACAATATGGCAGCGGTATTAGACCATCAGAACATGGATATATATACCCTGCAGGAACAGCTGAATTTTAAACAGGAAACCATCAACGCCTCGCTGTTCAATTTCGCATTCTCCCATATCAATGTGGAATTTGGTGATTTACAGCTGAACGAAGTGGAGGTAGAATATTTACACTTTAACAGGAATGCAACCCGGCGTGACCTCACATTTTTTATTTATGAGAACCGGCATACCTTCTTTGGTGAAATTGAATACTCAACAGACCTGTTGTTACCGGATACTATCCGGCGGTTTATCGGCAATTATACAACATTGCTGTCGGATGTTCTGAAGGGCGGGGAACGATTGGTAAAGGATCTTACATTTCTTGATCTGTCAGAACAGCGCTTGCTGCTGGAAGATTTTAACCGTACCGGAACAAATTACCCGCGGGAAAGCGCCATCATTGAGCTTTTTGAGCTGCAGGTGAAAAAAAGCGCCGATCGCCAGGCGCTTTATTATGAAGGGCGGTCTTTTTCCTATCTTGAATTGAATAGAATGGCGGACAATCAGGCGGCCCTGCTATCTGGACCCGGGATCGTGCTGGGTGATATCATTCCCGTGATGGCAACCAACCCCCTCAGAATGATCGTTGGTATACTTGCAGTGCTCAAAATGGGCAAAGCTTATATGCCGGTTGATCCGGTCATTCCGGCTGAAAGAGCGGCGTTGATGATCGCAGAAAGCGCTTCTCCGGTGATACTGACGGAAGGCACGATAAAACTTCCTGAAAATTTTTCCATTACCGGTATTGAGATCGTAACGGACTTAAGTGACAGTGGTAAAATGCCGGACAAAAAATGGAAAGGCGGTCCGGATAGTCTTTGTTATGTGATGTATACTTCCGGATCAACCGGGAAGCCCAAAGGTATCCGCGTACTTAATAAGAACGTGGCCCGGCTCGTGCTTAACCAGGAGTACCTGGCTATCACACCGGACGACCGCATCCTGCAAACGGCGCCTGCCACGTTTGATGCCTCCACATTAGAGATCTGGGGTGCGCTGCTGAATGGCGCGGCTTTATATCTCACAAGAAAAGAATCCATTCTTACGGCATCTTCCCTGCATGGGCAGCTGCAGCGTTTCAGGATAACAACGCTCTGGCTTACAGCTCCCCTTTTTGGAGAAATGGCCACTATAGACCCTGCTATGTTCTCCACCCTCAGGAACCTGATCGTAGGAGGGGATGTAATCCCCGTTGGCCCGATGAACGCAGTACGTGCGGCCTGTCCACAGCCGGTTATCATAAATGGATATGGGCCTACAGAAAATACCACCTTCTCTACTGCATATAAAATAGAAAAAGAGTTTGCCGGCCCCATACCCATCGGCAAACCTATCAGCAATTCCAGGGCATACATACTGGATGATGATCTTCAGCTGCTTCCCCTCGGCGCCGTTGGTACACTGTTCGTAGGAGGCGATGGATTGTCCGAAGGGTATCTGACTGATGTTGACTTAACGGCCCGGCAATTTATTGCCAACCCATTTATAAGTGGTGAACGGATCTATAATACAGGTGACCTTACCCGCTGGCATGCAGATGGAAATATTGAGTTCATAGGCAGAAAAGATAAGCAGGTAAAAATTAATGGATTCAGGATAGAGCCAAAAGAAATTGAAAATACTTTAAATGAATACCCGGGAATCAGGAATGTACATGTTAAGGCCGCTCAGCAAAGATTATTTGCCTATTTCGTAACGGATGGCGACGCCATTCAAACAGACGATCTAAAGGCATACTTAAAGCAACGGCTGCTTCCGTCGATGATCCCTGATCAATTTATTCAGCTGGACAGCCTGCCGTTAACAGCCAACGGCAAGATCGATGAGGAAGCCCTGCCTGTTCCCGGCCCGCAAAGAAGTGGGAAAGTGGCTTCCAACGCAGATTCTACAGAAAAAATACTTGCCCGCATGTGGGAAAAAGCATTGGGGGCAGAGCCGGACTCAATTGGCCCTGACGATTTCTTTTTTGAGATTGGCGGCCACTCTATACTGGCGGTACAACTGGTAACAGCTATTGAGAAGGAGTTTGATGTGGACATTGATGTGGGAGATTTTTTTGAGAATGACACCATTAGTTTTTTAGTCGCATTAATTAATAAAAGAAAGGAGGATAGTCCGGCCGTTGTTATAGACCGGCTTCCGGAACAGCCGTATTATGAAGTATCCAGCGGCCAGACCAGGTTATGGGTGCTGGACCAGCTGCAGGAAGGAAAGGGTGTTTATAATATAAACTGGTCACTGAAGATCACCGGGGCGCTGGATCTTGTTGCCCTGAAAGATGCTGCGGCCAGGATGATAGAAAGGCATGAAATATTGAGAACCAAGTTTGTTTATGTTAACAACCAGATCTATCAGCAAATAGAGCCAACCGTCGATCCGGACCTTGTTATAGTATTGCAGGATTGGAATGAATTGAAAAGTAAGTATACAACCATTGAAAATTATATTAATCATGCAACAGAAGCGGTGTTTGACTTAACCCAAACACCGTTGTTCAGGATCTGTATTCTCAGGTTGTCTGACCAGGAGCATATACTGGTATCCAGCTTCCATCACATTATTGCCGACGAATGGTCCAATAAAGTATTCATCCGGGAGTTTTCCCGTTTATATAATGCAGCGCTGAACAAAACCCCGTTGATATTGGAGCCGCTGCCTGTTCAGTACCGGGATTATGCGGCCTGGCATAACGCACGGTTCTCCGGGAAGGACACTGATAGTGAAAAGTACTGGCTGCAGAAATTAGCCGGTGCGCTCCCTAAAAATGAGTTTGCATATAAGAAAGGGGGGCGGCCCGCTGCAAAAACTTATTCCTCGGCAGTTATAAGTGTTGACCTTGATCCCAAAACGGCAGCGCTGCTCCAGCAGATCGCAGGAAAGGAAAATGCCACCCTTTTTATGGTGCTGTTGGCTGGTCTGAATCTTCTGGTGGGCAAATACACCGGGGAGAACGATATCCTGACAGGGGTGCCTGTTTCAGGCCGGGATCACGCCGCATTTGAGCACCAGCTGGGGTTTTACGTGAACACGGTCGTAATGAGGAACAGGATTGATTACCGCCGTCATTTCAATCAGTTTTTAGCTGACGTTAAGGATAACGCCATAGAAGCATTTAAGCATGCCGACTATCCGTTCGACAGGCTGGTGGAAAATATTGGTATAAAGAATGACCTTAGCCGCGCGCCAGTGTTCGAGCTTATGCTGGGACTGCTGGACATGGAGGATGAATTACCGGACCCTTTAACGTCGTTAGAGGGAATACAAATTGAAAGCTATTCCGTTGATCAGAAAAAAAGCCCTTTTGATCTCATTTTCAATGCAAGGAAAAAGCGTGATCGTATCAATATTGAGCTGATATATAACGTCAATTTGTTCGATGAATGGTTTGCAACCCAGCTGCTGCAGGATTACACGGGGTTAATGGACCAGGTCGCGGAAAATAGCGCTATTCCGGTTCAGGATATTGTTTTCAGCAGTCCGGCAGGTATAGCTGCCGCGGAGCAGAGAACGGAGCAAAATGCCACGATCATTGATTGTTTTGAAGCGCAGGTTAAAGCACATCCCGAAAAAACCGCTATTGTATCTGCTATCGGCATGATCAGCTACCGTGAACTGTCGGACGTTAGCAATAATCTTTGCCGGGAGTTAATGGACAGGCATGGCATAAAGAAAGGAGATTGTGTAGGTGTTATGTTTACCCGTGTTGATCTTGCCATTGCCGCGATACTCGGGATCCTCAGGGCAGGGGCGTCTTATCTTCCGCTCAACACTGCGGAGAGTGAAAAAAGACTGGGGCATATGCTTACAGAAGCGGAAGTGAAGATTGTACTGGCAGATGAACCTGCAACAAGCGAAAGAATAGGTATGGCCGGTACCGTAGTTATCGTCAGCAACCTTGATAGCCGGAAAAAAGCGTCTCCGTCAATAAATAATGCTACCGCAGCTGATGCTGCCTATATTATCTATACATCCGGTTCAACAGGTATTCCGAAAGGAGTACAGGTAGGTCATAGCCAGGTTGTGAACCTGGTGAAATCAACCAATTATCAGGACATTCGCCCGGAGAATAATGTAATGCAATTTTCACCGCTGTTTTTTGATGGATCTGTATTCGAGATCTTCGGCGCTTTGTTGAATGGAGCAACATTGAAAGTTATTGAAAAAGACAAGGCATTAAATGTACAGGACCTGTCGGCGTTTATAGAAGCGCAAAAGATCGATATCGCTTTCCTCACAACTGCGTTCTTCAATAGCATGGTTGAGATCCGGCCCAGGCTGATCTCCCAGTTTGATAAAATATATTTTGGAGGGGAAATGGCCTCCGTTAACATTGTCCGCACCGCTATCCGTTACAGGAAAAATGAAGATGCAATCGTGCATGTTTATGGCCCAACAGAAACAACGGTTTTTGCTACTTATTATCCCGTGAAAGAGATTACGGATGATATGGTGAATGTACCGGTCGGTTTGCCGGTATCGGGTGCATCCGTTTTTATACTGGATAACAACCTGAAACCGGTACCCAAAGGCGTAATTGGCGAGATCTTTATTGGAGGTGCCGGGGTAAGCCGGGGTTATTTGGGTAATCCCGGCCTGAACGGAGAGAAGTTCGTTAAAGATGTTTTAACGAAAGGGGATGTATTATATAGAACCGGCGACCTCGCAAAATGGAATCATCACGGTGTTATTGAATTTATAGGACGAAATGATAGTCAGGTCAAGATAAGAGGACACAGAATTGAACTGAATGAAATAGAAGCCGCCATTTTAACGCAGTCCGCCGTATTTGAGACAAGGGTGCTGGCGCTCAGGGAAAATGGGAATGCACAAAAGCTGATAGCTTATTGGACCGGGCATTCAACTTACACGAGTGAGGACGTGCTGGCTTATCTTATAAAGGCGCTTCCTGCATATATGATTCCGGCATCCGTAAGGAAAATAGCCGCTTTTCCCCTGAACGGCAACGGTAAAATTGACAATGAAGCGCTGCTGTCAATAACCGGGTTTGAAACCGATCAGAAAGTAATACCGCTTACGTCAGATGCAGAAGCGCAGCTGGCGGCAATATGGGCTCATTTTCTGGATACAGATAAGCTGAGCGCAGATAGTAATTTCTTTGAAATAGGAGGCCACAGTCTTACTGCCATGAAAGTAGCCGCGGCTATCTATGACCACACGGGCGTTAATATTCCGCTAAAGGATATGTATATATATCCCACGATCCGTGAAATGAACAATTACATTAATTCTGCAAAATGGATGAAAGTCCATGCCCAGGAAGGTAGCTTTTCCCAGAATGATAACATGCTGGTATGAGTGTTATTGAGATTATAAATGACCTGCGGGAGAGAGGAATCCCTTTACAGGTACAAGACAATAGTATTGTTCTCGGCAATGCCAAAGGAAAGATCCCGGAATACCTGCTGCAGAAGATCCGGGAGCATAAGCAGGAGCTGATTAGCTTCTGGCATCAATTTACCACCCAGGCGAATAGCGAAAAAATAGTTCCTGTTGGTGAAGAACCCTCTTATGAGCTCTCTTTTATGCAGCGGAATATATGGATAGACCAGCAGCTAAACCCGGCCATTTCTTACTATAACGTGGGCACTGCCTGGACTATTTATGGTGAACCGGATGCTGAACGGATCAGGGAGGCAGTTAACAAGGTGGTATTGGCGCATGAAATTCTCAGAACGGGTTTTAAGATGATTGATTGGGAACCCAGGCAGGTAGTATACCCGGAAATGGCCTTTGACCTGCAATATGCGGATGTTTCCGGTAGCCAGGACACCGTAAAGGAATTGGATACCATCATTGCTGCTGCACGGGATACTGTTTTTGACCTTCAGCGTCCACCACTTTTCAAAATTTTCCTGCTGAAGGAAGCCCATCAGAAATATCAGCTGGTATTTATTATTCATCATATCATTTCAGACGGATGGTCCTTACGGATTTTTTTTGAGGAGGTGCTGAAACAGTATAAAGGGATCGCAAAACCTGCAGATCCGCAAAAGAGCAGGTCCTTACAGTACAGGGACTATGCTGTATGGCAGAATAGCCGGCTAAAGGAGCGCAATATTGCCGATAGCCGTGATTTTTGGCTGCAAAAATTCAGCAATACTGCCGGTTTTATTTTTTCTGCATTCCCGTTTTCTTCCCGTCAAATTACATATGAAGGAGCAAGCAGCAGTTTCCGGGTGCCGGATAATGATCTGCAGAAAATAGATGTGTTATGCGCGGCGCTGAATACAACACGATATATCGTTTTGCTGTCTGTCATTCAATTGCTGCTCCATAGCTTCACGGAACAGCAAATTATCACGGTCGAAACAGGCGTGATGGATAGGGAGACTGGCGACCTGGATGCCCAGATAGGTCCCTATCTTTTTAATGTACCGGTCCAGGTTCATGTTGATCCTTCCTGCTCTTTCCGGCTATTTGTTCAACAGGTAAAAGCCGGATTTATTGCGGTTCTTGAACACAAAATATATCCCATTCACCTGATAAAAAAAGATGTGAAACAATGCAATGAAGGCAATGATCGCCTTACAAACGTAAGCTTCACTTTTCATAATGAAGGTCTTTTGAATGAAAACGAGCTGGCAGTAGACGGATTGAGGATTGTTAAGTCGGAATACACGCCTGTAAAGGTGTTGAAAGGAATGAGCTTTCATGCCTATGAATCGGGAAAACACCTGGATATTAATATAGATTATGGGCTTGAGCTGTTTGATAAGCAGTTTGTTGAAACGGTTTTTCAAGAGTTTACCCGTTTGGTAAACGCTGTTGATCTAAATCCGGATGCAAAGATTGAATACCTGGTAAGACCATGTAACAATGGCCACACCGTTGACCTTAATTTCGATTTTGTATAATGTATTACACGATGGAAGAACAAATGAGTCATTTATGCAATCATGAGTTTGCGCTGGATATGGAGAGTGTGGCGCTGATCAGGAAGTATGCACGGAACAGGGATCAGGAGATATTTGTTCAGGTGTTATCTGTGCTGGCAGTGATGTGCTGTAAATTGAATAATACGGACGACATTACGATCTATATTCCCGCCCCGGTACAGGACCATGCTTCCCGGCAGCAGGCGCCGTTGCTGCCGGTGAGGCTATCAATACTACCGGGCGATAGTATAAAAGACATTATACAGAGAACCGGGAATGCGGTGCAGATTGTTTACAGGAACATGTCCAAGATTATCAGGCAGCTGGAAGATTCCCATCAACCGGTAAAACACGTAGCGGCATTGTTGTCTTTCAAAGGACTGCATCCGGTAGTGAAAAATGAAGGGTTCAACGGCATGGAATTTTTTGCAGCGCACCATCCCGGCGGCATCAGCATTAACATCCGCTACCCGGGAGATGCTTTTAGTGAAGCATATGTGCGGCGGATCACATCTTATTTTAATGGTATTGCCGCTGAGTTTAGATCGCTTGAAAAATTGTACAGGGATCTCAGTTATATCCCCGCCGGTGAAAGGGAACAGCTGATAAATGGATTTAATAACACAGATAGTTTTCTGCCGGCGGTCAATTTAATGCAGTTATTAGAGGAACGCGCCTTTTTAGACCCGGGGAAAAAAGCGGTCATGGATGAACAGGTGAGGATGACCTATGGAGAATTATACAGGACTTCGTGCAAAGTGGCTGCGCATCTTATACAGTACTGCGGCGTTAAAAAAGGAGATATCATCGTTACCTGTCTGGACAGGTCGTATCTGTCGGCGGTAGGAATGATGGGTACCCTCCTGGCAGGAGGCATATATCTGCCGGTTTCCCCGGACAGCCCGGAAGCCCGGTTCCTGCATATTTTGGAAGATACCTCGGCAAAGGTGATCATCTCATCGGGTAAAACGCCCGCACATCGTGAGGCTACCGTTTGTATAGATATCCGGAGCATTATAACATCGGAGTACCCTGAATGCATGGAGTTTGATCTTCCTTACGTTGCACCCCAGGAGATAGCCTATATTATTTATACTTCCGGATCTACGGGAAAACCCAAAGGCGTTCCGATCACGCACGAAGGAATCATTAATACGATACTGGATGACATAAAGCAGTTTGAGGTGGGCCCTGGCGATGTGTACCTGCAGTTTTTTAATCACGCTTTCGATGGCGCTGTCAGGGACATGCTGATGGCATTGGCTTCCGGGGCGGCATTGTATATCGCTTCCAGGGCAACCATTAATGATGTGCGGTTAATGCTGGATCTTATCCGGAGAGAAAAAGTGACGATCACCTCTATGACCCCGTCTTATATCAGGCTGCTGGATAGGGCGGAACTTTCCGGCCTGCGGGTCCTGATGTCCGGCGGGGAAGCGGCTTATACGGAAGACCTGGTATTTTATGCCCGCCATTTTACTGTTTGCAATATGTATGGGCCATCGGAAAATGCGGTGGTATCCACGAAATATATAGTGAATAAGGATAAAACCTATCCGGATAGTATACCCATAGGATATCCGGTTTCCAATACCCGTATTTATATTCTTGATAAAGACAGGAAACTTCTCCCGCAGGGCTGCTATGGGGAGATCTGTATTGCCGGAACCGGTCTCACCTCCGGGTATCTTTCCCAGCCGGAAGCCACCCGGAATGCTTTCTTTGAAGATCATTCCCTAGAGGGATCCATTATTTACAAAAGTGGAGACGTAGGCCGCTGGAATGAAGATGGTACCCTGTCTTTTCTTGGCAGATCAGACGAGCAGGTGAAAATTAACGGCTTCAGGATAGAGCTGAATGAAATACGGAGTGTAACCATTCGCCATCACAGCGTCAGGGATGCAGCGTTCCTGGTGGATAACCAGAAGAAACTGTATGGCTTTGTGGAGACAACAACAGGGGCTGCGGACGTGACAGCAGTTAAACAGTATCTGCAGCAGGCGCTCCCTTCGTATATGCAGCCACATAAGCTGGTTTGCGTCAGTAAGATCCCTGTTACCGATGTTGGAAAGACAGACAAGGAGAAGCTGCTCGAACTGATAGCGCAGAAAGTGTGGATTGCAGATGTAAATGAAACATCTCCCGAGGGAGCTATTTTGCTGGATGCGTTGAAGCATATTTTTAATGACGAACGCATTACATTGGAGGGCCATTTTTTTGAAATGGGAGGCGATTCGCTCAAAGCCATCACACTGTCCGCATATTTATCTGACAGGGGATATGATTGCAGGGTAGAACAGATATTGGAAACTCCCGTGCTAAAAGAGATTGCGCTCCTGTTAAAGGCCGGGAAGGAAGAAGACCGCATTGATATTGTTCGCGTTGAGGAATCCGAATACTATCCTGTTTCACATGCGCAAAGAAGGATCTGGGCGCTTAATCAGCTACAGGAGGAAGCCGGGTACGTTTATAATGTACCGGATGCCTGGATGTTGGAGGGTGAAATTGTAGTTCCCGTACTACTGCAGTCGTTTCGTGAGTTAGTAGCAAGACATGAGATCCTGCGGACCACCTTCACGCATAACGCTAACAGCGTAATGCAGCAGGTGCACCCATTTGATCCGGATAGTTGCGATTTTAAGTATTTGGATGAGGTAAACGCGCCGGATAAATTTGTAGCAGCGGAGGCAATATTACCTTTTGACCTTGAAAAAGGACCGTTGTTACGTTTAAGACTTTTTAAGATCAGTGACCGGCAATATGTGCTGCTGTTAATAGCACACCACATTATTATTGATGCATGGTCTTGTAGCTTATTCTATAAAGAGCTGCTGGCTCTCTATGATGCCACTTTAAACAATAGAAAGGCAGCGCTCCCAACGCTGCACTTTCAGCAAAAGGATTACGCCGCCTGGCACAATAGCCTGGTGGAGAAAGGAAGCCTGCCGGAACAGCGGCAATTCTGGCGCTCCGCTTATAGCGCTATCCCGCAGCAGATACAGCTGAACCGCGATTGGGCAGGAGAATATGCGGCCGCATTTTCAGGAGATACCATTAAAAGCACGTTTTCAGCAAAGCAGTCCGGATACATCCACACATTTATCGGCAGGCATGATATGAGCCCTTATATGTTTTTTGTGGCGCTGGTAAATGTTTTGCTGTTTAAGTACACGGGGCAGCCTGTGATCGTTACAGGAACACCTTTCTCAAACAGGGAGATAAGAGGCCTGGAAGATCAGATCGGGTTCTATGTCAACATGCTTCCAATAAAGATCGATATAGACGGTGAACAAGAGGTTGTACCCTATTTACTGGGTGTCAGGGACATCATATCTTCTGTTCATAAAAATCAGCAATACCCGGTTGACGTATTAATAGACGAGCTGGATCTTCCTTTTTCTACCACGCCGCTGTTTAATATTGTTATTACCTGGCTGGATGAGGCGCAACGGCCCGCAGCTTTGACCGGGGGAGGGTTGAAGGCGTTACCATATCCTTTTGAATTTAATATAAGTAAGTATGACCTTACGTTTTCTTTTACCCGTAACGCCCAGGGACTATATGAAATACAGATCAATTATAAGACAGCCTGTTTTCAACGTGACCGCATAACGCGAATGATCGGTCACTTCCACGAGCTGGTACAGCAAATTCCTGTTTTTGACAGGCTGCGGATACATGAATTGAATATACTCCCTGCAGCGGAAGTGGCGTTATTACGTGCTTTTAATAATACTACCGTCGAAAAGGCTGCTGCGTTTAGCAGTGTTATAGCTGTATTTGAAACCCAAACTGCCGGATCGCCTGAGAAGACGGCAGTGTTTTATGGTGACAGTTCTTATTCATATGCTGATGTAGACGCCACCGCCAGCCGTATAGCCGCTTACCTGTTGCAGCAGAAAAACCTGGACAGGCAATCCCGCATCGGGGTCATGATGCAGCCTTCATTTTTCTATGTGGGAACTTTTGCAGGTATATTAAAGGCCAACTGTATATATGTTCCGTTAGATCCCAACGACCCCGCGGAGCGGATAAATTATATCGTAAAAGATGCAGGGTTAAAGCTGATCTTTACCAATGGGATCAACACGGCCGGTTACCAGGGAATAACGACGGAGCTGACAGACGTTGAAGCAGTTACAAAAGGTGAGATCCAGATACAACCCTCTCAAATATGCAGTCCGGATGATCTTGCCTATATCATATATACATCCGGAACTACCGGCCGTCCCAAAGGCGTTAAAGTAAGCCATGCTGCGCTGTTTAACTTTTGTTCTTTTCATAACAGCGTATTTAATATTAAAGCCGGGCATGCTTCCATGCTCTATTCATCTCTCACCTTTGATGCCGCCATATGGGAACTCTGGCCTTATTTGATGGCAGGCGCCGGAATATACCCGCTACCAGCAGAAAACAGGCTGGACGTAGCCGGAATTGCAGATTTCCTGACCCTCCATAAATTGACACATTGTTTTTTGCCGCCTGTTATACTGGATCAGCTGCTCACCTGGAATAAAAACAGGTATATAGAAACAGTTACCATACATACAGGAGGAGACCGGATAAGACCTAATAAAAAGTTGAGGCATTATAAGATCGTCAACAACTATGGTCTTACGGAAACAACAGTCATTGCCACAAGCACGCTCGGTGAAGACCTGCCTGCAGAGAACAGGCCATTGACTATTGGAAAACCATTTGCGTTTGCCGAGATCTTTATTCTTGACACGCAAATGAAAATGTTGCCGGTGGGTGTTACCGGGGAAATATGTGTAATGGGTGGGCTCCTGGCAAACGGGTATCTTCATGATGAAGATCTTCAATCAAAGAAGTTCGTTGCTTCAGCATATGGAGCAGGGAAGCTGTTCCGGACAGGAGATTATGGCTACTGGACCAACGATGGTCAGATTGTATTTGAAGGAAGGATGGATAGCCAGGTTCAGCTGAACGGGAAAAGAGTGGAGCTGGAAGAAGTGCAGCAGGTACTGAACAGGTTTGAGGGCATTGACCAGGTGGTGGTATATACCAGGGAGCTTAGCAACAATAACCCGGTGGTGGCAGCCTGTTACACAGGGCCTGATACAATAGCGCCATCGGCGTTAAAAATGTATGCCGCATTATACCTTCCCCAACATATGATACCGGCATATTTTAAGCGGGTGGACAATATTCCCTTAACAGGAAGTGGAAAAATAGATTACAAAGCTTTGCCCGGCCTGGAAAAGCCCGCGGTTGATACCGGTTATCCGCAGGAGCAGCCGGATACACCGGTAAAAATGTTTCTTGGAAAAATATTTTCGGAAATGCTGCAGGTGGAGCAGATCGACTATAACACAAGCTTCTTTGACCTCGGTGCTAATTCTGTTTCGCTGATAGCCATTCATAACAAGATCAAACCTGTATATCCGTCGTTCAGGGTGCTTGACCTTTTTTCTCATCATAATATTAATAGTTTATCCACCTTCCTGGAGTACCAGCAAATGAACCTGGTTGATGATGTATTACTTACGGATGTTAATGCGATAACGCCCGACAGGAAGTTTTTATCCGAAGACATAACCGCTGATGGACACTATCATTTCAGCCTGGATAATATTCCGGGTTTAAAAAGATTGGCAGCCGGATGGGGAGTTAGTTTGGAGGATATGCTGGTAGGCGGGTTCCTTTATTCATTAAATCTGATAGCAGCAGCTGACACCATTCCTTTGCATATAGCAGATGGAATGCAGGATAGCAGCTGGCTCATAAACGTAAATTTTGACCAGGTGGAAAATGAACAGGGGCTTTTCAGGGAAGTAAACAGGCAAATGACCGGCAAAAGCGCTGCAGGCATGGGGTTAGATCAGTTGGAAAAAATAAAGTTCACAAAAGCCGATCCGCAGCTGCTCACAGCCTGCGTCCTGTTGCAGCTGAAGAAGGAACAGAAAACAGAGGCGTTTTACAGGAACTTTGACCTGATATTTGACGTTGAACAGTTGACGGGAGATACGCTTACATGTTCCCTGGTTTGTTTGAATGGCTCAAACGGTGTTAACTATATCAGTGCTGTTTCGGGGCATATGGCCCGGTTATTTTATTCAATGAAAGAAATGCCGTTAGAAATCTCATCAGCGTCATGAAAAGGATAGCAGTCATATTTCCCGGGCAGGGAATTGATATCCGGGAGTCTGAGGAGCTGGTCCGGAAACATACGGTCGCCCGGAGAATATTTGCGGAAGCAGGTAGTTTGCTTGGACGTGATCTTTTAGAGGTGAGCGCAGCACCCACGCCGGCAACATCGGATCAGGTTCGTATTGTATTGAGTAGTGTGGCGAATTTTGAATGTTTTGTAAGGGACCGCCGCTTGCTTCCTGCTGTTCATTATATGGCCGGCCATAGTTTAGGGGAATACAGTGCCCTTATATGTGCAGGCGCGCTCAAACTGTCTGATGCCGTCAGGCTGCTGGCACACCGGCAGCGGTTAATGGATGATTGTGCCAGGACTGCCGGCGGCGGAATGGCGGTAGTGCAGGGATTAACGCAGGACCAGGTTACAAAGGAGCTTAGCTTACTGCAACGGCAGGGAAAAGCAATTGGTATCAGCGCGTTCAATACACCCCGGCAGTTTGCCATCTCCGGCCATATCGGAACCATTAAAGAGATGGGGGTTTTGGTGGCAAAGCTGGGAGGCATATTTATGCAGCTTAAGGTGAATGGCCCGCTGCATAGTGAATTGATGAGCAATGCAGCAAACGAATTCAGAAGTTATGTGGAGGCAACCGGTTTTGATCAACCCAATTGTACAGTATACTCAAGCATAACAGGTAACCCGCTTTACGATAGCCGGGAAATTAAAAATAACCTGGTGAGCCAGTTAACCCAGCCCGTTTTATGGGAGCACGTTTTACAAGCATTAGTGCGCCGGAAGGTAACATTATTCATCAATGCAGGTCCGGGTAGTACGCTGGAAAAAATGATGGGCAGCAGCTGGCCGGGCTGCAGCGCTTTCAGCCTGGGACGTGAAGACACAAGGAACGCCTGCGCTGCTTATATAAATGCTGAAATAGATACGTATGTATCGCCTGTAACACGTTGCCTGGTAAGTGCCGTTGCGGCCAGGAACAACACACTGTCTCAGGAGGTGGGCGATATTGTAAAAGTATATGACCGTATTTGGGAAATCCAGCTGTCTGTAGAAAAGGAAAAAAGATCCGCTGATAGGGCAACCGTTCTTGCTGCCCTGTCGGATCTTAAATATATACTGGAAAAGAAAGGACTGGAGGATGATCAGGTAAGTGCGAAAGTAGATCAGTTAATATTCGAAACAGGTATGAAATGCCTGTACCCGGAATGATAGCAGATAATGAAAAAGAAATTATTCAATATTGATCCTGATCGTTTGGCTGATGGCCTGGATACGAAGAACTATCGGGGAAATGAGATCGCCGTGATTGGGATGGCGGTTGATTTGCCAGGGGGCAAAGGGCTGGATGGGCTCTGGAGCATTGTTTCAGAGGGGAAAGACTGTGTCCGGGATCTGCCTGCAAACAGAAAAGCGGACGTAGAGCAGCTCATGGAATCCCCGCTTGCACGTAACAGGGTGGCTTACCAGTTCGGAGAAGCTGCTTATGTAGACGACCTTGACTGTTTTGATCATGCTTTTTTCAATATTCCTTATGATGAAGCAGTAATGATCAATCCCATGCATAGAAAGCTATTGCAAACAACCTGGCAATGCATGGAAGATGCCGGGTATACAAGATCGCGTATTGCCAAAACCAGAACGGGCTGCTTTATTGGCTATTCATGGAATCTGAATAATTATTATGACCTGGTATGTGCAGCCAACCCCGGACTATCCAGCTATGCCATCGTACATAATATCGCTTCCACCTTACCGGGAAGAATTTCCTATTTTTTTGATCTTCATGGCCCCAGCATGGTTGTTGATACCGCATGTTCTTCTTCGTTGGTGGCACTTCATAATGCATGTGAACAGATTGCTGCAGGTAAGATGGATGCGGCATTTGTTGGGGGTGTGAACCTCACATTTGGGGTGACTGAGTCAACAGATACCGGTATTGGTATTGAATCCGGCTCACACCGGTGCCTGACATTTGATGAGGCGGCAGATGGTGCAGGAAGGGGAGAGGGAACGATCATGGTGCTGGTTAAATCGTTGCCACTGGCATTAAAGGACGGTGATAATATATATGCTGTTGTAAAGGGATGGGCTTCAAATAATGATGGCGGCCGGTCAGTAGGAATGGCGGCTCCCAGTATTGGCGCTCAGGAAGAGGTATTGCTGCAAGCCTGGCACCATGCAAAAATTAATCCCGGCGATATAGGCTTTATAGAAGCGCATGGCACCGGCACTAAAATAGGGGACCCTATTGAGCTGGAAGCGCTGACAAATGCCTTCAGAAAGCATACAAAGAAACGCCAGTTCTGCGCCATAGGCGCTGTAAAGGCCAACATCGGGCACCTGGATACGGTAGCAGGTATTGCAGGATTTGTAAAATCAGTGTTATGCCTCTATCATAAAGCCATACCTCCCCAGGTGAATTTTGAAAAGCCTAATAGCAGAATTTCCTTCCTGGATTCTCCTGTTTATGTAAATGATATGCTGACCGGATGGCATACAAACGGGAATCATAAAAGATTGGCTGGCGTGAACTCTTTTGGTATTTCAGGAACAAATGTTCACGTAGTGCTGGAGGAATATGAAGAAGAGCCGGTGAAGATGACAGACCACCATAAGGATGCATATTATTTATTTCCTGTTTCTGCAAAAACAAAACCGGCGCTGCTCAATTTAATCGCTGAATATGTCGCTTTTTTTGACAGGCAGCAGGCCGAGATCCCGGTCGCCGGGCTTTGTACGACAGCTGCCATATACAGAGATCATTACAAGGTTCGCCTGGGTTTGGTGGTGAATGATACGGAAGCACTGAAACAAAAGTTGAAAGAGGCCTGGAATAAGCTGCAGGCAGGTATTTCCCTCCATTCAGATGAGTTTTTTTATCATGAGCATAACAGGTTTTCCGATAGTGCCCGGCAGGAACCCGGGAGGAATATACGGGTGTCGGGGAGTGAAGAGGAGATAAAAGATGCTGCAAGGCATTATGTGCTTAGTAGTGAGATCAGCTGGACTACTGCAATCGGGAAGATACCTTACCGGTATAGAATACCTGTACATCCATTTGATAAGATCCGCTGCTGGCCGGATCTGCATACGCAGCAGCCATTGCCGGAAGAAAACCTCCCGGCAGCAGCTGCCAGTCAAATACCTGTTGTAAATAGTCATTCAAAAGAAAATAATATGAACGCAGCAGCTGACATATCAGCCATACTTAAGAAGATAGTGGCCGAATCACTCGACGGGAATGTTGAGCTGACGGATACCGGTAAAACCTTTTTTGAGCTGGGTTTTGATTCTATTAATATTGTTCATATAAAGACAAAATTTCAGAAGCATTTTAATATTGATATACCGGTAGAGGAATTGTTCAGCCACCTGAATACAATCGATAAGCTGGTTGAATATGTAACCCGGGAAGTGAAAGCGGTGCAGCCAATACTGCCCGCGCAGGAAGCCGGGCAAATACGGGGCCATGCAATTCCGCCGCAAGAGCCTGTGCCGCTCAACGGTAAGCTGACCGCAGAGAAGGACTTATCAGACGATCTTATTGGAGGCCTGTTTGCCAGGCAGCTTGAGATCATGGAGCTGCAGATAAATATGCTGAAGTCTGCGGGGGGGAACGTAACACCAAAGACTGCCGCAACAGAGAAGGGATACATTTATCCGGCAAATAACAGGACAGAACCTTCTTCAAAACGGCCGGCTTCACACTATTATTCCGACTCCGGCTCCTCCTTTAACGATATACAGAAACGTTTTATCCAGGAGCTGATCCGGAAAGTATTGGCCAGAACCGGGAAGTCCAAAGCGCATACCCAGCAATACAGGAAAGAATTTGCCAGCTACCGGAAGGCAATGTATTATGATCATTATTTCAAAGAGCTGATCTATCCTATAACAGCAGCCGGGGCCAATGGATGTAAAATGACAGATCTTGATGGGAATGTCTATGTTGACTTTGTAATGGGTTTCGGCGTGCATTTATTGGGATATAACAACCCAGAGGTGACGGATGCATTACTCAAACAAATACAGCGCGGCGTTTTCGTTGGCCCCATGTCTCCGCTGGCCGGGGAGGTGGCCAAACTGATTACTGAGATTACAGGACTGGAACGGGTTGCCTACGCCAATTCCGGGACCGAGGCGGTTATGCATGCTATTAAAATTTCCCGTGCTAAAACTAAACGGGAGCTGGTGGTTAAATTCAGCAATTCATATCATGGATTTTATGATGTGGTACAGGCGGATCAGAGCCCTCACAACCCTATGGACAGTGTTCCGAACTCTCTTGGCATTCCTGGCGGTATTACCAGGGATGTACTGGTGCTTGAATTTGGAAAGGAAGCTTCCCTGGATATGATCAGAGATAACATAGGCCGTATCGCCTGCGTCCTGGCGGAGCCTGTGCAAAGCAGACGGCCGGAGTTTCAGCCAAAAGAGTTCCTTGAAAAGCTCAGGATTATTACACAGGAGGCGCAGGTTCCGCTGATCTTCGATGAAATTATTACCGGGTTTAGAATACATCCGAAAGGCGCAATGGGTTTTTATGATATCGTCCCTGATATTGTTACTTATGGTAAGGTGCTTGGAGGAGGAATGCCGATGGGGGCTGTGTGCGGGAAAAAAGAATACCTGGACTTCATGGATGGAGGATACTGGGAATACGGTGATGACTCCAGGCCTTCCGAAAACAGGATAGGAACAGGAGGCACATTCTGCCATCACCCGCTGGCAATGGCATCTGCAAAGGCTACACTAACCATCATTAAAGAAAAGGGCGGAGAACTATACCGGTCTTTAAATGAGAAAACAGAACGGCTCAAAAATTACCTCAATAATTATTTTAATGCCAATAATATTCCAATACATATAGTGAATTGCGGATCGCTTTTTTCTTTTAAACCATTGCTGGACGTAAAGGTGATGCAGGTATTGTATTATTCATTATTGGAGAAAGGCATTTACCTCTGGCAGGGGGCTACCTGTTTTTTATCTGCCGCACATACGGATGCTGATATTGAAACCTTTATTGCGGCGGTGATACAAGGCTGCGAAGAGCTGATAGACAATGGATTTGTTAGCCGGAACGCGCCTATTGGAACTATCCCCAGGGTGCCGGAAGAGAAGTATTATGATGTGTCGCCATCCCAGGGAAGACTCTGGTTTATGCATCAGCTGTACGGGAAACTGAACGCTTACAACCTGGCTATCGCCTATAAGTTATCAATACCGTTGAATATACCGGCTTTTCAACATGCTTTTGAACAGGTAGTAAGGCGGCATGAAAGCCTGAGAACAACTTTTGACGACGTGGACAGCGTCCCTAAACAATTTATTCATGCTTTTGATGCAGGGATCCATGGCATTCAGGTGGATACAACGGCTCATGGACAAAGCGGACAGGAAATCACCAGGAGGATGGAGCTTGAAATGGAAGAAGTGTTTGATCTGAATAATGGGCCCTTGTTTAAAGTGGTATTGTACCCGGCATCGGATGACGCTTGTTATCTCTTCTTCAATTTTCATCACCTGGTAGCAGACGGTTTTTCAATAGAAATTATCCTGAAGGAGATATTTATTTTATACCATGCGGCTACAGGCAACAGCAGTACGCCGCTAAAGCCGTTGAATATCCAGTATAAAGACTATGCCGGCTGGATCAACAGGTTTTTACGTTCCGGGGAAAGCAACATTCACCGGGACTATTGGGTGAACAGGATTGGTGCTCTTTCAGAACGGGTGCTGATTCCTCCGGACTTTAAAAGACCGGAGGTCCTGGACTTTTCAGGGAACTCCGTACTAATTGAATTTACCCCGGAACAATCGCTTAAGCTCTATGAAATGGCTCGCCGGCTTGATGTTACCCTTTTTATGATAATAGTGGCCGTTATAAAAATGCTGATCAATAAGCAGGCAGGTGACGGAAATGTGGTGGTCGGATGCCCCTATTCCGGCCGCTTTTCGGAGGAATTGAGTAACCAGATCGGTTTCTATGTTAATACAGTTGTACTTGCTGACAGCATCACCGGTAATGACACGTTTTCCGAAGTGCTGTCAAAAGTTAAGCATACGGTACTGGAGGCCGGGAAGCATCAGATCTATCCATTTGATAGCCTGGTAAGGGACCTTTCGCCTGAAAGGCATATTGCAAGAAATCAGTTGTTTGATATAGATGTGAACATGAATGATCAGGATCTGGGAAACTACCAGCAGGTGCAGCTTGGCGGGTCAGGTGTTGTACCCATAGACCTGAAACCCAATGTCAGCAAATTCGATATGACCTTCTCCATTTTTAAGGGCGCCGCCGTTTGTGTATCCTTAGAATACAAAACAAGCCTCTATGAGTTTTCTACCATCGCGCTGATGAAAACAAGAATGATAAGCATCGTGGAGGAAATTTTAAATAATAAGCTGCATGTTCCCATCAGGCAGCTGAATTATGATAGCGGGTTTATACCTGAGAGTAACAATGTATTTGAAAAGAAAGAATTGTTCTAACCTATCCATTTAACGTTCCGATGATAAATATACCCGATCAAATTGCCATTCAGGGAAGATATTGGAGGGAAAAGTTCCAAAGCAGCGGAAACACCTATAGCCTGCCTTTTTTTCGCGAACCGGCAGCTGCCGGCTTTGTAGGATCCGTGGTTTCGATGGACCTGCATCCTGATATTACAGGTAAAATTAAAAACCTTTGTAACAATGATCCTTATTTAATATTTACTTACTATCTGTCAGCGCTAAATGTGTTGATCTTTAAGTATACAGGTCAGCAGGATATATTCACAGTAACTGATTTCCCAAATGAAGGGACGGGTGCTTACCAGGGAAATCTATTGTTGGCCTGCCGGATGAGGGCAGATACGAATTTCAAATCGGTATTCAATGATATGAAGCCTGAGATTAATAAGTCGCTGGCTTCCGCCGGAAATATGCCCGCAAACAGTGACGACAAATATCCTGCCTTCCGCAATGCTGTTGCCCTGCTGAGTGGCGAAGAACAGGGCCCGGATGAAGCGATGCAGGATCATGCATGCAGGATATCGCTGGTAGGCTGGCCGGATGTTTCCGCGCTCAGGTTGAATTTTAACAGCCTCGCTGCCGACAGGGAAATTGCCGCGAATCTGCTGAACAACTTTGGAAATCTGCTAACCGAAATACTGAAGGATCCTTATTGCGCCATTGCCGGATATAGGTATATCCATCCGGCAGAAATAAAATTGTTAACGGATACTTTCAATAGCAGCAGCGGCAATAATAGCCCGGCAAAGTCTCTCATAACCGTTTTCAGGGAAATATACCTTTCTCATGGCGATAACATTGCCATCAGCCATGAAGGAAGAACGCTTACTTATGCGTTGCTGAACGCACGCTCAGATGCCCTGAGCCGTTTTCTGATAAAGGATCTTTCTGTCCGTAAGGGGGAGAACGTGGGCATCCTGATGGATCGCTCGGCAGATATGGTTACCAGCATACTGGGAACCATCATGGCTGGTGCGGTATTTATACCGATAGACCCGCAGTATCCTTCCGGCCGCATCGCGTCCATTATTGCCGACAGCGGCATTGCAGTGCTGATCACCGAGTCGTTTTACATGAACGATCTGATGGCGATCTACACGGGCAGGCTGCTGGTGATAGATCTGCAGGAAACAGAGATCGCAGCCGCCGGCCAGCAGGCGGTGGCTCCGGCGCCCCTGAGCAGTGAAGATGGCTGTTATATGTTGTATACATCCGGCTCTACCGGCACGCCGAAAGGCGTCATGATCAGCCATGGGAGTATTGCCAACTATGTGTCCTGGGCCAACAGTTATTATTTTAATGATACAACCGGGCATCGCTTTGCCTTCTTTACTTCCCCCTCTTTTGACTTAACACTCACCAGCCTGTTTACAACCCTGTTAAGGGGCGATTGCCTGGAAATATTTTCGGAAAGCGAAGGGGGAACCGTCCTGGCAAAAGTTTTTGATGTGAATTCCGGTGTAAACACGGTGAAGTTAACACCCTCTCATATAGAAGTGCTGCGGGAAATGAAAGTAGCAGATACCGGCGTGCGGAAGGTGATTGTTGGAGGCGAAGCCCTGCATAGCAGTCATGTCCGTTGTTTACATGCTATCAGCAGTGAGATAGAAATATATAACGAGTACGGGCCTACTGAGATTACGATCGGCTGTACGGTAAAGAAGATCGGGGCAGTGGGGGAAATAAATATCGGTGTCCCTATGGCCGGTAACCGGATCTACATTGTAGATGATCATTACCAGCTGCAGCCAATTGGCATAGCCGGAGAAATTGTGGTGGCAGGTCCAGGCCTGGCCCTGGGTTATTTTAATCAGCCGGAAGAAACGGACCGGAAGTTTATTGACCTGAGCAACGGGCCATTGAAAGAACGGCGGGTATACCTGACGGGAGACCGGGGGAGATGGCTCCCGAACGGAGAAATAGCATATATAGGCCGTAAAGACCGGCAGGTAAAGATCAGGGGCCACCGGGTAGAACCGGGCGAAGTGGAAGCCGCGCTGAGACGGCAGAAAGATATAGCGGAAGCCATCGTGGTGGTGAATAACGGGCAATTGATCGCTTACTACCGGTCGTCATCATCGGAGGATTTTGCGCCCTCCTGTTTAGAACAGGTGCTCCCCGGTTATATGCTCCCCCGGCAATATATCCGGTTGGAAAAATTTCCGTTAACGACAAACGGCAAGCTGGATTATAGCCAGCTTCCCGATCCCACAGCTGCTGTACAGCGGGAATATGTAGCCCCGCGGACAGCACAGGAAAAACTGCTGGCAGCTATCTGGAAAGAAGTGCTGGAAAGAGAGCGGGTGGGTATCAATGATAACTTTTTTTCATTAGGTGGCGACTCTATCAAAGCAATCAGCCTGGTAAGTAAGATCAACAAGGTATTTGGGGTTACCCTGGAGATAAAAGATGTTTTTAATCAGCAATCTATTATTGGCTTACTCGAAAGACTGGAACAGGAGTTCCAGGTAGAAAACGAAGAGGAAGGAAATGCAATACTGCAGTATTTGTCGGACTTTAAAAACAAGGTGACCGGGGATAATGAAGCTGCCGGAATAGAAACCGGCAAATGGGAAGATGTTTATCCGTTAAGCGATATAGAAGCAGGCATGATCTTTCATAACCGTTTACAAAAAGCAGCAAGTACCTATCATGATCAATTCTTCTATCAGTTTAAGGATAATGCGTTTAATCTTTCCCTTTTACAGAATGCCCTTCAGAAAATTGCAGATAAGCACGAAATACTGCGAAGCAGGTATGTGATCAACAATACGGAAATACCGTATAAGATTGTTATGAAGCCATTCGATATAACATCAAAAATGAAGTATCGCAATGTATCTTCAGAAATACAGGCCGTTCAAAAGTCAGTCATAGAGAAGGATATGGAGCTCGACCGTCAGCAGGGATTCAATGATGAACCCGGCTTATGGCGGGTAATGATCTACGATATGAATAACGATGAGATCGGATTGTTATTTAGTTTTCATCATGCCATTATCGATGGTTGGAGCAGGGCATCGCTCATTACTGAATTGAATAATCTTTACCAGGACTTAAAGCAAAACAACCCGGTAAATATATATCCGCTAAAGGCTTCCTACAAGGATTACCTGGTAGAGCAGTTGAAGATGGCTAATAACAAAGAGGTTACCGGGTTCTGGAAAAATGAGCTAAGGGAAAGTTCCTTTAGTGGATTGCCATTCAAAAGCGGAACGTATGAAACAAAAGTTGTTACACGCCGCAGCTATTTTGAGCTTGACAAGGAATTGCAGCATAAGCTGCTGGCGGCTGCATCAGACGCTGATATGAGTGTTAAGCATGTTTGCTTTGCCGTATTCTTATATCTTGTACATCTGACGACCTTAAAAGATGAAGTTATTGTAGGATTGGTCTCTGACGGCCGACCGGCCATAGAAGACGGTGAAAAAATTATCGGGTGTTTCCTGAATTCAGTGCCATTTAAACTGGATGTAGGGGCAGGGAAATTTACATCCGGAGAATTGTTGAAGCGGGTAAATGATAAGTTGATAAATCTAAAGAGCGTAGACAAACTTTCTTTCGTTCAAATAAAAAAGCAGCTTGAAACAGATAAAAACAAAGTGATCTTTGATGTGCTGTTCAGCTACGTTGACTTTCATATTTATCAGCATGCGAAAGAGGTACCGGTTGTTGACTCCATTGTTGAATATTTTGAAAGCACCAATACAAATTTCGATTTTGGGTTTGGCGTTGCAAATAACAGGATGGGTTACAGTATTGCTTATAACCCGGTTATTTACCATGAAGCTGAAATAAAATATTTTGGCCTGTACTACAAGCTTTTGCTTGAATTTTTCCTGGAAAACAATAGTTTACCCCTTTCGAATAACCTGCTGCTGCGCCCCGAGGAAATTAATTTACTGACAGATACTTTCAACAGCAGCAGCAGTAATAATAGCCCGGCAAGATCTCTGATAACCGGTTTCAGGGAAATATGCCTTTCTCATGGAGATAACATCGCCATCAGCCATGAAGGGAAAGCGCTTACTTATGCGTTGCTGGAGGCACGCTCAGATGCCCTGAGCCATTTTCTGATAAAAGATCTTTCTGTCCGTAAGGGGGAGAACGTGGGCATCCTGCTGGATCGCTCGGCAGATATGGTTACCAGCATACTGGGAACGATCATGGCTGGTGCGGTCTTTATTCCGATAGACCCGCAGTATCCTTCCGGCCGCATCGCGTCCATTATTGCAGACAGCGGCATTGCAGTGCTGATCACCGAGTCTTTTTACATGAACGACCTGATGGCGATCTACCCGGGCAGGCTGCTGGTGATAGATCTGCAGGAAACAGAGATCGCAGCCGCCGGCCAGCAGGCGGTGGCTCCGGCGCCCCTGAGCAGTGAAGATGGCTGTTATATGTTGTATACATCCGGCTCTACGGGCACGCCGAAAGGCGTCATGATCAGCCATGGGAGTATTGCTAACTATGTGTCCTGGGCCAACAGTTACTATTTTAATGATACAACCGGGCATCGCTTTGCCTTTTTTACTTCCCCCTCTTTTGACTTAACACTCACCAGCCTGTTTACAACCCTGTTAAGGGGCGATTGCCTGGAAATATTTTCGGAAAGCGAAGGGGGAACCGTCCTGGCAAAAGTTTTTGATGTGAATTCCGGTGTAAACACGGTGAAGTTAACACCCTCTCATATAGAGGTGCTGCGGGAAATGAACGTAGCAGGTACCGGCGTGCGGAAGGTAATTGTCGGAGGCGAAGCCCTGCATAGCAGTCATGTACGTTGTTTACATGCTATCAGCAGTGAGATAGAAATATATAACGAGTACGGGCCTACTGAGATTACGATCGGCTGTACGGTAAAGAAGATCGGGGCAGTGGGGGAAATAAATATCGGTGTCCCTATGGCCGGTAACCGGATCTATATTGTAGATGATCATTACCAGCTGCAGCCAATAGGCATAGCCGGAGAAATTGTGGTGGCAGGTCCAGGCCTGGCCCTGGGTTATTTTAATCAGCCGGAAGAAACGGACCGGAAGTTTATTGATCTGAGCAACGGGCCATTGAAAGAACGGCGGGTATACCTGACGGGAGACCGGGGGAGATGGCTCCCGAACGGAGAAGTAGCATATATAGGTCGTAAAGACCGGCAGGTAAAGATCAGGGGCCACCGGGTAGAGCCGGGAGAAGTGGAAGCCGTGCTGAGACGGCAGAAAGATATAGCGGAAGCCATCGTGGTAGTGAATAACGGGCAATTGATCGCTTATTACCGGTCGTCATCATCGGAGGATTTTGCGCCTTCCTGTTTAGAGCAGGTGCTCCCCGGTTATATGATCCCCCGGCAATATATCCGGTTGGAAAAATTTCCGTTAACAACAAACGGCAAGCTGGATTATAGTCAGCTTCCCGATCCCTCAGCCGCAGTACAGCGGGAATATGTAGCCCCGCGGACAGCACAGGAAAAACTGCTGGCAGCTATCTGGAAAGAAGTGCTGGGTAGGGAAGACATAGGTATCAATGATAACTTTTTTTCATTGGGCGGGGATTCAATTATAGGAATTCAGATCTGTTCACGTGTTCAGAATAAGGGCTACCAGCTCGAAGTAGGAGATATATTCAATAAGCTGTCCATTCAGGCAATTGCAGCAGACCTGGCGCCATTAACAGTAACGTCCGCGCAGGAGGAGGTAACCGGAGAAATTCCCCTGACTCCCATTCAGCATCGTTTTTTTCAGCTATATACAGTAAATCCTCATAAGTTTCACCAGGCTGTTATTGTTGGTCTTGAGAAGGAAACGGGAGCAGATATGCTGGAACGGGTTTTTTCCAGGCTGATACAGCATCACGATGCGTTAAGAATAACATTTGACCTGGATGAATATCCGGGGAAAGTGTTGCAGCTTAACCGGCCGGATATCCCCGGGCATCAGGTTTATGCGCTGGGAACATTTCCCACGTTAAATGACCCTCTTTTAGCGCAGCAAATAAGTGCCTTACATGATAGTATACAATTGAACGATGCTTCACTGATTAAAGCGGCTGAATTTAAAGTAAATGATAAGCAGCATTTAATCATATCTGTTCATCACCTGGTGATGGATGGCGTATCATGGAGAATACTGCTGGAAGACCTGGATACCTTGCTGAGATCAGCAGGAAATGCACCATTGCCAATGAAAACAGATGCCTATAAGGTCTGGGCAGAATCACTATTCCGGTATAGCCTGAGCGATCAGCTGCGGCAGGAAACAAGGCAGCTGAAGTCCCTGCAGCAAGGTATTCCGGAGAATGTTCCCGCTGAACTTGATCCGGATGTTCCGGACTATGTAGGGAATGAGCGTAAGGTGAATATCAGCATTGGAAAACAGCTTACGGCACAGTTACTGGGGCAGTCATTACATGAAAAGCTGAAAACAGGGATCACTGATTTCCTAGTTTGTGCGCTGGGACGTACCTACAGGCAGTGTTTCAACAGGGAGGCGCTGTACTTATCTGTAGAATCTCATGGAAGAGATCATCTTCCGGAAAACCTGAATGTTAGCCGGACAGTTGGGTGGTTTACAAATATTTACCCGGTACTGTTAAACGGGGATGAGGCAGGACAGGGAATCCAGGAATTGCGTTATTGTAAGGAAACGTTGAATCGTGCCGCCAGGCTGGCGCTGGCGTATAATGTTGCTGCTTATATGCTTCCCGCTGAAGACCGGTTAAAGCTGTATAGACCGGCGGTTTGTTTTAATTATCTCGGGCAATTCAGACAGGCAAAAACAGGTTCATTCGATGTTGTGTCAATGAGCCTCGGTGAATTAATGGACCCGGCAGAGATCCGTGAGTACCAGTTCTTATTCTCAGGAGTGATGATTGACAATGATCTCGTAATCCAGCTTGCTTATAATGGTAAGCATTTTAAAGAGGAAACAATGACGGATGTATTGCTGACCTATAAAAACAACCTGGCTATGCTGATCTCAGAAACAGAGGAGCGGGAAGGTACACTCTTAAGCCCTTCCGATCTGACTTACCAGGGACTGTCATCCGGAGACCTTGATGTAATAGATAGCCTGATCTGATCCCGAAATGCGGTAACTGTAACCTCCCATTGAATAAAGAAATCTATGAATCACAAATTTGAAGACATATATGAACTGACGCCTTTACAGGAGGGTATTTTGTTCCATTCGCTGGCTGAGGTATCGGCATCGGTCTATATGGAGCAATATTCTTTTAACATAAAGGGAGCCATTGATATTGCCGGATTTAACCAGGCTTTTAACCTGATCTTTAAAAGGCATGATATTCTAAGAACGGCCTTTGTATTCGAAAAAATAGAAAAGCCGCTTCAGGTAGTGCTCAAGAACAGGGAAATAGCAGTCGCTTATAAGGAAACCGGCTATTTAAGCCGGAAGAAAGAAATAGATCAGTTTGTCGAAGAATTTAAAAAGAACGACCGGGAGGCCGGGTTTGATCTTAGCAAGGATGTTCTTATGAGGGTGAGTCTGATAAAAGTGGGCGACCAGGAATATAAGCTGATATGGACCTGGCATCATATTTTGTTTGATGGATGGTGTACAAGGGTGTTGGCGGCAGAAGTGCTGCGAACCTATCATTCGCTGATAAGTGGCAAGCCATTGGTATTGCCGCCTCCGGTGCCTTACAAAGAATATATTAAATGGCTGAACGGTACCCGCCACCAAAGTGCAGAAGAATACTGGAAAAATTATGTGCGTGATTTTTCAGCCACCACCAAACTTTTAGATGAGGCAACCGTTCCGTTTGGCCAGCGGTATTGCAAAGTAAACCACGATTTCCATTTTGAAGGGGATGTTACGCAGCGCCTCGTTGATATGGCAAAAACGCAGCAGGTAACACTGAATATATTGTTAAAAACAATATGGGCTGTTTTACTGCTTAAGTATAACAATAATGAAGATGTTATTTTTGGAGAGGTAGTCTCGGGCCGCCCCCCCTCCATACCGGACGTAGAACGGATCATTGGACTGTTTATCAATACGATCCCGATCAGGTTCATTTTTTCTAAAGAGGAGTCATTTTTATCTGCGCTCCGGAAGGCGCAAAAAGACGCTGCTGCAACCAGCGCGTTTCATCATTTCCCTTTGGTAAATATTCAGCAATTCGCCGATACAAAAGGAGAGCTGTTTAACCATCTTTTTAGTTTTCAGAATTATCCGGAAACCGCTGCTGATGAGGAAGGCCCGGAGGACAAGCTCGAGATTTCAGACCTGGAGATCTTTGACCAGACCAGTTATGATTTTGAAATATCATTTTTCCCCGGCTCCCGGCTGCTGGCTAAAGCCGGGTTTAATAGCGAGGTATATTCTCCTTCGTTCATCGATCAGCTGATGATGCATTTTGCGAACCTGGTAGATCAGGTGCTCGCCAATGCAGAGGTGAAAATTAGTGAATTAGCATTGTTGTCGCCGGCCCAGGAAAAAGAAGTGTTAACCAGGAGCGAAGGACCGGTTGTTAAAATAAATACAGCGGCGCCGGTAGATGTGCTGATTGATGAGATCTGCCGTAAGTATCCTGAAAAACCAGCCATTCGTTTTGGTGCAACGGCAATCAGCTATAATGAGTTGTATACGAAAACTAACCGGCTTGCCTATTACCTTACTGGAAGAGATCTGGGTAAAGGGGATATAGTAGGTATTCTCATGGACAGAAGCCCGGATTTTGTTGAAAGCATCTTGGGGATCTGGAAAGCGAATGCAGCATATATGCCGGTCGATCCGTCACTGCCTTACGACCGCATATTGGAAATGCTGGAAGCTTCTTCCACAAAGTTTTTGATTACCGGGTCAGCCTATCTTGATCTGGCGGATAAATTAATATGGGACAATAAGTCGCTGACAGGTTATCTGTGCCCCGGTTGCAGGAGGAACGATGTAGTGCTGAATGACGCCTTGTTTCGTGAACAACAGGCTTTTTGGGAGGCAGTAGCGGAGGACGGCAAAGACGATATTGCAACAGGTGGGTGGTTTAGCAGCTATACCGGGCAGCCACTGAGTGCGGCGGAGATGCAGGAATATTCCGGGAATGTGCTTACAAAGCTGTTACCTTATCTCAGTACCTCATCAAAGGTGCTTGAAATCGGATGCGGATCCGGATTTACTATGTTCCACCTGGCGCCACTGGTTAGCGAATATGTTGCCATCGATCAGTCGGCAGTAACTTTGTCCAGGAATCAGGAGATTATTGATGAGAAAGGAATTCATAATATCCGGCAGCTGCATCTTCCTGCGCATTTGATATCCGGAATTGAAGGCAGCTTTGATGTAATTATCATGAATAGTGTTATTCAGGATTTCGGAAATCATCAGTACCTGAAAAAAGTATTGTCTGATGCTATTGGCTTACTTAGCAATACGGGAATATTATTCCTCGGGGATATTATGGACCGGGATAGCAAACATGAATTGCTGCATTCTCTTAAAACATTCAAAGAACAGCACCCCGGAACCGGGTACATAACAAAAGTCAACTGGTCTAATGAGTTGTTTGTTTCCCGGAGCTTTTATGATGACTTTGCATATGAAAATCCGGTCGTTAAAGAAGTTATGCATACGGGAAAGCTTGGCGTACTTGAAAATGAGCTGACCCGGTTCAGGTATGATACCATATTGGTCGTTGATAAAAAGGTTCCCAGCCCTGTTAACGGCTATTCCAGGCAAAAATACCAGGACTTTCTGGATGAGCTGATGGTCTTCCCGGCTACCCGGAACGATGCAAGACAGCCCTCCGGAGCTGATCTGGCATATGTTTTATTTACCTCGGGTTCCACCGGCATTCCCAAGGGGGTTATGATAGAACACGGCAGCATGCTGAATCACAAGCTGGCGATGATCCGTTCACTGGGTATAGGTTCAGATACAATACTGGCACAAACGGCATCCGCATCATTTGATATTTCTGTTTGGCAATTTATTACCGCGCTGATAGCAGGAGGAACAACGGCCATTTATACGGAGCAGAATATCCTGGATGTGGCAGGCTTTCTGGCGGCCATAGAAGCTGATGGGGTAAAAATATTGGAAATCGTTCCGAGCTATCTGCAGCTTATCCTGGAAGTAGCAGAGGATACTGGTTTACAGTTATCGTCGTTGCAATATCTTATCATTACAGGCGAATCCGTTGCGCCGGTTCTTGTTGACCGCTGGTTTAGCCATTTCCCGGCAATAAAGATGATCAATGCCTATGGGCCTGCGGAGGCGGGAGATGATGTGGCATTATTTTTTATGGATAGCGCGCCGCATACAAACAATGTTGCGATAGGCAGGCCGTTGCAAAATCTCCGGATCTACGTGCTGAATAGTGAAGGACAGCTTTGCCCGCCCGGGGTTCAGGGTGAGATCTGTGTTGCAGGTGCTGGTGTTGGCAGAGGATATATTAATTTGAAAGATAACCCTTCCTTTACAGCTGATCCTTTTTATCCTGGTGAAAGGATGTATAAAACAGGAGACCTGGGTAAATATAGTCCGGAGGGTAATTTGTTCTTCCTGGGACGGCAGGATAGTCAGGTGAAGATCCGTGGCCACCGGATAGAACCGGGCGAGATAGATGCCTGCATTAGCGGTATTCCCGGAGTGGCATTATCCTGCACTGTTGTACGCGAAGAAAAGAACGGGGAGCATTCTCTGTGGGCCTACGTGTCTGCCGCAGCAAAGGGGGGAATAACAATAGAACAGATACAGGCGGGATTGTATAAAAGTCTTCCGGAGTATATGCGGCCTGGTAAAATTATTATACTGGATGAAATGCCTTTGCTCTCCAATGGGAAAATAAACAGGAAGGTCCTCACGGCCAGGGTAGAAGCAAGGGAAGAGAAGCAGTTCCTGGCGCCACAAACAGAAACAGAGATCCGGCTGGCCCGGATCTGGGAAGAAGTACTTGATGTGGATAACGTGGGGCTGAACGACAATTTTTTTGAATTGGGCGGGCATTCACTAAAAGCCATAAGACTTGCATCCAAAATTCATAAGCTGCTGCATGCAGATGTTAATCTAAGAGATATATTTTATTATCCTGTCTTAAGTGAATTTTGTACCGTTGTTGAAAAAGCCAGAACAAATACATTTTCGGATATTCCGGCGCTGCCGGAACAACTCTTGTATCAAACCTCCCATGCCCAGCGGAGGCTATGGATATTATCGCAGTTCGAAGCCACCTCAGTTGCCTATAATGAATGTGATGCCTACGAGATAATCGGGTCCTTCAACAGACCGCTGTTTGAACAGGCTATCAATATATTGATCAACAGACATGAAATACTACGGACCACATTTGAAACAGCAGACAATGAAATATTTCAGAAAGTACATCAGCTGGTTGATTTTAACTTTAAAGTTCAGTATATCAATCTTCAACCGGAGCTGGATCCGGATGTGGAAGTACGTAAGATCACAGACCAGCTCGTACATGAGCCATTTGACCTGAAAAACGGCCCGCTGTTCCGGGTGACGCTGATTAAAATAGCTGAAGAAAAACATATTGTGCTAACGAACATGCACCATATTATAAATGATGGCTGGTCTGATGCCGTTTTTATACAGGACCTGATAACAATCTACACTGATCTTGATGAAGGGAAAGAGGTGCATTTGTCACCACTGACCATTCAATACAAAGATTTTTCAGCATGGCAGAATAATCAGTTTCAACAATCGTCAATGAAAGTACATGAGCAGTATTGGCTCAACCGGCTTGCCGGGACGCTTACAGTGCTCGACCTGCCCGCTTCATATCATCGTCCGGATAATATCACCTACAATGGCCGGGAGCTGGTTTTTGATTTCTCTCAAACGCTTACCAGGCAGTTAAATGAATTTAGCACAAAACATGGGATCACTTTATACTCAACATTGGTAGCCATTCTGAATGTGCTTTTTAATAAATACACCAATGAAAAGGATATTATATTAGGTACTTACAATGGTAGCCGTGATCATCCTGACCTGGAAGGCCAGATTGGATTTTATATCAATACACTGGTGTTAAGGAACCATGTAAACGTAAACGAAAGCTTTGTGTCTTTTGCCAGATCCGTAGGTAATACCAACCTGGAGGCGTTGGAACACCGGATCTACCCGTTTGATCTGTTGATGGACAAGCTGGATGTAAAACGTGACCTGAGCAGGGCGCCGCTTTTTGACGTCCTGGTTGGTTTGCAGAATTTTAATGATACTGTTCAGCGCAAAAAAGTATTTGCAGGCAATTTTCAGGTCAGGAAATTGCCGGTCAATAAGCTGACAAGCATCTATGATCTGAACTTCATGTTCAGGGAAGAACATGACAGGCTGCAGTTGAATATCCGCTTTAATACAGACATTTATTCAGAACAGGATGTTAACAGGATATTCAGGCACTATCGGCAGTTGTCTGAATGGCTGATGAGCAGGCCGTTTGCGAAGATCGGTAAGGCAATGTATCTGACCGATGAAGACCGGGCTGAGTTAAATGGATTTAATTCAACACGGGAAATTGATGCGGACTTATTCCTCCCGGAGATAATCAGCGGCTTTGCGGCAGAGGTCCCGCATAAAGTTGCGATCGCCCATCGTGATCAGCATTGCACATACCAGGAGCTGGACCGGGACCAAATGCGGATAGCCCATTTTATCACCAGCCGGAGATTGAATGCCAAAGTAGTGGGCGTGCTGAGTGACCGGTCCATCCCATGGGTGAAATCGATTCTTGGGATATGGGCCGCAGATAGTATTTATCTGCCGTTAAACCCCGGTGACCCTATTGACCGCCTACTGCTTTTCCTGAATGATTGTGGCGTGAACCTGTTGATATTCGAGGCAAAGCATGCGGCGCTCGCCAGCGCATTACAATGGAGGGCGAATGAATTGTATACGATTTATTGTGTGGATAGTACGGATTTTTACGGTATTGCCGATACCGGCAGGGATAGATTGTCCCGGCAGGTATGGGAACATGTTGGAGATCAGGCTACCGATGAAATACTTGGAGGCGGATGGATAAACAGCTATACCGGAGCGCCGTTTTCGAAACTGGAAATGGACGAGTATGCAGATAATGTTTATCAGAAGCTGCTACCATATTTAAAGCCCGGCGCCAAAGTACTGGAGATCGGCTGCGCCTCCGGTATTACCATGTTCAGGATTGCGCCGCTGGTTGCTAAATACATAGCTACGGATATATCTGCCGTTATTCTTGAAAAGAACCGCAAAGAGATTGAAGAAAGAGGACTGCAGCATATTGAGGCGTATTGTATGTCTGCTATAGAAATAGATCAGATAGAAGAGCGGGACTTCGATATAGTGATTATTAATAGTGTGGTGCAAAATTTTGGAGATTATAATTACTTACGAAAGGTGTTATCGCTCTGCGTTGACCTGGCAGGGGAAAAAGGAGTTATTTTCCTCGGTGATCTGATGGATGAAGATAAACGGGAAGCGCTTGAATTATCATGCCGGTCCTGCGAACAGGCCGGTCTTGCCGGGCAAAAAACCAAAACAGACTGGACGCACGAGCTGTTTATTAACAAGGCATTCCTGGATAATCTGAAAGTGCAGGTGCCGGAAATAAAAGCAATACAACATTCATCAAAAATACACACTATTAAAAATGAGCTGACCGATTTCAGGTTTGATTCAATTGCAGAACTGGATAAAATTAATGCCCGGAACAAGCGACCAGAAATACCCAGGTTCAATCAGTTTGATGCGGGTTATGCTTGCCCGGAGGAAGTAGGGCTGAAACCTGACGGGCAAAGGGATGCAGCCTATATTATTTATACTTCCGGATCCACCGGGAAGCCCAAGGGAGCAATCGTTACACATCAGGGCATGATGAATCACCTTGATTCAAAAAAGAATGTCCTGGAGATCACGCGGGAAAGTATTATCGCACAAAGTGCTTCACAAACATTTGATGTATCCGTCTGGCAATTTGCCCTGGCGCTTTATGCAGGCGGAACAACCCGCATCTTTGATAAAGAAGCGGTGCTGGATATACCGGATTTTGTTACGCAGCTGCGCAACTATGAAGTGAATATTTTTGAGGTTGTACCCTCTTACCTGAATGGATTTTTATACGAACTGGAACAGCATGATAGTAAATGCCGGCTGGATGATCTGAAAATGCTGGTAACGTGCGGAGAGGTATTGCCGCCCCGGCTTACAGAACGGTGGTTTAACATTTTTCCGGATATTCCTATTGTAAATGCCTATGGCCCTACAGAGGCATCCTGTGATATTACACACCATAAAATGATGGCGCCGGTCAACGGCCCGCGGGTATTGGTAGGAACACCTGTTCAAAATCTGCAGGTGAGGATCGTAAACGATGAGATGCAGCTTTGCCCGGTAAATGTTAAAGGGGAAATTGTAGTAACAGGTGTTGGCGTGGGAAAGGGCTATGTGAACAATCAGGCCCGGACAGAAGAGGTGTTTTTAAATGATCCCTTTGCAGGGCCAGGTGGCAAACTTTATAGAACCGGGGATATTGGTAGGTTTTTATCAACAGGGGAAATAGATTTTTTCGGGCGGAAAGATAACCAGGTAAAAGTAAGAGGAATAAGGATTGAGCTGGGGGAATTGGAAACAGTTATTGGCAGCATAGACCTGGTGAAGGAATGTGCCGTTATTACCCGTGAGGTCAACGGAGACCTGGTATTGCTGGCTTTCGTAAGCATGAAAAAGGAAATGCCTGATAGCTCTCTGCTGAAGATGGAAGTGGCCAGGCGCCTGCCGGAATATATGATGCCGGAAGAATTTGTGGTACTGGAGCGCTTACCGGTCCTTTCAAATGGGAAAATCGATAGGAAGGCCCTGGATTACCCCTCCGCCGTATCCGCCACGTTATTGGATCCGCAGGAATTCAGTGTTACGGAACGCGCGCTTTACGAGTTATGGGCGGAGGTAATAGGACATGACGGATTTACCAGGAAGGATAACTTTTTTAACGTCGGCGGACATTCCCTGAAGGCCATGAGACTGATCGCGCTGGTGGCTGAAAAAATGGGAACAACGCTTACGTTCAGGGAGTTATTTATTAATTCAACCCTGGAGGGCATGGCCAGGCTTATCAGCCTGTCAAGATATAATAAGTACAACTTTATTGAGCGGGTGGGGAAAAGGGAATATTATGAGCTGTCCGGTGCGCAGAAACGGTTATGGATCCTGTGCCAGTTCGAAGAGGCCCTCATCGCATATAATGAATTCAGTGCGTTTAGATATAAAGGGAATTTAGATGCTGAATTGATCCGGCAGGCATTCTTTTTATTGGTGGAAAGACATGAGATCCTGAGAACAGTTATTGTAACGATCAATGAGGAACCGGTGCAGCAGGTTATTCCCGCAGACCTCTTTCCGGTTGAGTTTGCGTATATAGCAGACGGATGGTCTGTTGTGCTGGAAGATGAGGCGGAAAAGGAACGTCAAAAGCCATTTAGTCTTGATAAAGGCCCGCTGGCCCGTATTAAGATCATAAACAGAACCGGGGAGTCTTATGCATTGCTCACATTACATCATCTGATTACGGACGGCTGGTCGGCTGCCGTATTCATGCATGATTTCTTCCTGTTTTATGAGAAATTATCCCGGAAAACCGATCCGGAACTACCGCCGTTAAGTATACAATATAAAGACTACGCCGCCTGGAAGAATGCGCAGTTAAAGGGTAAGGCAGGCGCCGGATCTGCCAGGTATTGGAAAGAAAAAATGGGAGGTAACCCACCGCGGCTCAATTTAAGCACGGTGGCAAGCCGGCCGAGGGTACAAACCTATAACGGCAATTCAGTTATTTTCAATCTCGACCAGGATGTTTGCGAAGCGGTTGCATTGCTTAAAGACCGGTTCGGGTGTAGCACCTTTGTGGTGTTGAATATTATGCTGGACCTTTTGTTATACAAAATAACCGGGCAGCCGGACATTGTAACCGGTACCATTGTAGCAGGCAGGGATCAGCCTGACAGCCAGCACCTGATCGGCCTGTTTGTAAATACGGTTCCGGTCCGTTTATTGGTAGACACTGAGCTGACCCTTGGGGCATTCATTGATAAAGCCAGAAACGAGGTGATTGAAGCGCTGTCTTTTGGTCAGTACCCGTTCGATCAATTGCTCGAGGATCTGAAGATAGACCGCGATTTGTCAAGGCCTCCTCTCTTTGATGTAGTGATAGAATGCCATGAATTTGATGATATTTTTGACTGGCAGAAAGATACCGGCGTACAAGACCGCATCATTGAGCCTGTAAACTTTGGATCTGCCAAAAGCATTTTTGATATCAGTTTTATCTTTAGCCGGGAGCATAATGACCTTCAGCTGGAAGTTGAATATAATACCGGCCTGTATGCTGAAGCGCAAATAAAGGGATATGCGGCACTATTGCAGGATCTGATTAAAAGAGTACCGGCATCCCTCGATCAGCGGGTCCGTGATTTCAAAATATTACCGGCACAGGGGGAAAAGGAAATGTTATTGCTGGGAGCGGGGCCTGTAAATCAGTTTGATGAAAACAAACCGGTGGATGTTTTGATAGATGAGATGTGCCTCAGGTACAAAGAAAAAACAGCGGTTAGTTTCGGTAATATCACATTAAGTTACCAGGCACTTTATGAAGGAACCAATAAAATTGCCCATTATCTGCTGGCACACCATATCGGAAGAGAAGACGTGGTAGGGATTTTAATGAACAGATGCCCTGAGTTTCCTGAAAGTATGCTGGGCATATGGAAGGCGAATGCAGCCTATATGCCCATTGATCCGGAGATCCCATATAACCGGATGCGGCAGATGATCGACGCCTCCGGGACCAAAATGCTTGTATTTACCAGGTCCTGCCAGGACATAGCAGAAAGGTTGCTGATAGATTGCAGTGGGTTAACAGGCAGTTTATGCGCAGATGATCCTGAGATGTTATCGTCTTATCCGGCCACGCCTACCGGGAAAAGGCGCCCCTCCGGAAAGGATCTGGCCTATATACTGTTTACTTCCGGGTCAACAGGAGCGGCAAAAGGTGTTATGATAGAACACCGGAGTATGCTGAATCATAATCTCGCGAAAATTAATGCGGTGGGTATAGATGCAGATACTATATTGGCGCAAACGGCTTCCGTATCGTTCGATATATCCATCTGGCAGTTTATTGCCGCTTTACTCCGCGGAGGCACCACCGCTATTTATTCAGAGCAGGCCGTCCTGGATGTGGAAGGCTTTCTCCGTCAGATAGTGGCAGACCAGGTAAATATACTGGAAGTGGTACCCAGCTATCTTCAGCTTGTATTGGAAGTGATCGCGGACACGGACATCCAGTTTTCCTGCCTCAAATATCTTATTACCACCGGAGAGGCCGTAGCACCGGTTCTTATACAGAAATGGTTCGGATATTTCCCTGACATCAAAATTATCAATGCATTTGGCCCTTCAGAAGCGGCCGATGACATTACCCACTATGTAATGGAAAGACCGCCGGTGGATAACAATGTTCCCATAGGGAAAACAATACAGAATATGAGGATCTATGTATTGAGCCAGGAAGGGCATTTATGTCCATGTGATGTGCAGGGGGAAATATGTGTTGCCGGGATAGGCGTAGGCAGGGGATATGTGAACCTCGCCGATAACAGGTCATTTGGCGAAGATCCGTTTTATCCGGGTGAGCGCATGTACAGGACGGGCGATTGGGGCAGATATACAGCCGATGGCAACCTGCTGTTTTCCGGCAGAAGAGATAGCCAGGTAAAAATACGGGGACACCGGATAGAGCTGGGAGAAATTGAAGCCACCATGAACGGGATCCGGGGAGTGGGACTTGCCTGCGTAGTTATCCGGGAAGATGCCGGGCGCGGCGAGCAGGCAATATATGCTTATGTATCTGCTGCCGCAAAGGAATTGATATCGGCAGAAAGAATACGTGAAAAACTGATAGAATTACTGCCGGAATATATGATCCCGGTAAGAATTATAATACTGGATGAGCTGCCCTTGCTTCCCAGTGGAAAAATAGATAGAAATGCTTTGTTGTCAGACATAGGGCTGCAGGAAGGCCTGCCGGATTATATAGCGCCCGGAACGGAAATGGAAATTAAGCTCGCGGAGATCTGGCAGGAAGTGCTGGGCGTTGGGAAAGTGGGGCTCAACGACAATTTTTATGAACTTGGCGGAGACTCCCTGGGGCTGGTTAAAGTGTATCGGAAGGTCAGTAAAGTGTACCCGGTGAAGTTAGATCTGGCCGACTATTTCTCGTCCAGGACGATCAGTGAATTATCTGCGAAGTTGTTGAAAAAAGGGACAAGATCATTTGGCAGCCAGGATGATGGTAGCCTGTTTTATCTGCAGAGAGGCATTGATAAGCATAAACATAATCTTTTTATATTTCCGCCCGCAGGAGGACTGGGGATTTATTACCGGGATCTGATCGGCTTTCTGGACCAGGGACATAACTGTCACCTCTTTAATTACCGGGGAATTGGAAAGAATGAGCAGCCGTTTGCTGACCTGGAGGATGTGGTTACTTACTATTCAGCTATTATCTTAGGTCAGATCAATGATAACGAAGAAATCAACCTGGTTGGAGCTTCAAGCGGCGGAAACCTTATTTTTGAAATAGCGGCATTTCTGGAGCAAAAAGGATATAAATGCTTCCTGATCATGCTGGATTCCGAGCCCACGGTCATAGCAGAAAGTGAGGAGTTCATTGCTACCTATATCAAAAATGTAGGTGAATTTGTAAACGATACTGAGCAGGGTAAGATATTTATAGAAAGGTATGAGGTTGCCCTGAGAGCATATATGGGCATATTTAACAGTGAATTGCAGCAGCTGAATAAAAAAATAAGCTCAGATATTACCAATTTTATTTGCAAAACATCGTCACACGAAGTCCAGCTATGGGATCACTTCACTTCCGGCAATACCAGATATATTACACTGGAAGAAGGGGAACACATGGATTTTATTGAGTCAGAAGAAAACCTTATATTGATATCAGAAGAGATCACCCAGTCTTTAATGAAAAGGACCATAACCCATGAGCATCAAATTAGGAAGATGGTTTAGATCGTCGGCATTTTCAGTTATCGGATTAACCATTACGGTATCGGCAAACCTGTTAATTTTCTGGTACATTTTTTTTGAAACCAGCTTTGATACCGGTAATGCCAATTTTCACCGCATTTACCGCATTTCAATGGACATCTCCGCCAATGGCGAAGCGTCGGGTTATGCCGCTACCGGCGCCTTGGTAGGAGCGGAGCTTGTAAAGAAGTACCCCGTTTTTACAGACTATGCATCTTTCAGGATTATTAACGGCAAAACAGATATAAAACATAATGACCGGCTATATTCTACAGATGGAATATATGCAGTGAATAAAGAAGTCTTTAACGTTTTTTCCTGTAAAGCCATTGAAGGTAGCCTGAATGATGCGCTGGCCAATCCGGGCTCAGTCGTGTTGACCCAAACACTGGCGGAAAAGGTGTTCGGTAAAAATCCCTGCCTGAATAAGGTGATCGAGCTCAAAGATCAGCCATATGTGGTGTCTGCAGTTATAAAAGATATTCCGCTTAACGCCGACCTTCGGTTTAATGCCCTGGTTTATGATACCAACCGGGTGAGCGGACTGGAAAATATTATTCAATCCTATTTTGATACGGATTATTATACTTATGTGATGGGCCGGGAAGGTAGCCGGTCTCAGGGAATGAACGCCATTTTAGATAATTATAGTAAAGATTTTAATGAGTTGCTTAAAAAAACAGGAACGGATTTCACCGTGAAGTTTAAAACCACTCCCTTGTCCGGATTGCATTTTGCGCAACCATTATTGATGGATACCCCCAAAGGCAATAAAAATAATCTTTATAGTCTTTTGCTGCTGGCCGTATTCCTGCTTTTGATAGGAATAACAAACTTCGTAAATTTTAGTATAGTTAAATCATATAAAACAGCTACCAGTGTTGGTTTAAAGAGGTTGTTCGGTGTAAGAAAGGAGCAGATCATCTGGGAGTTTATCCGGAGATCAAGCCTGGTCGTTTTGGTAGCTGTGGTGATCTCCGTCATTGTGGTTGCCATATTATTCCGCACGGTAAGCGCATTAAACGGGATCCTGTTTTTTCCAACTATCGGACAGGTTCTGGGCTTTATCGCAGCGCTCACATTATTGCTGATCATTATCGGAAGTTTAGGCGGAATTATCCCTGTTCAGCATATGTCCGGTTATAGCATAGCAAAGCTCCTGAAGAATAAGCTGGTAATGATCTCTCACAATTCCCTGAGTCACCGGGTAGTTCTTTTTCTCCAGCTGGCAATATCTGCCGGTCTTATTATTTTTACAATGGAGCTCTACAGGCAGCTGAAGTTTTTTAATAATTTTAATCTGGGCTTTGAAAAAGAGAATGTTTTGGTAGCTGATCTGGGCCGGGTGAAGAATAATACTTCGTTAGCTGCTTTTAAGAAAAACCTGCTGAACCAATCCGGAGTGGAAAAAGTTTCCTTTTGCCAGTCTATCCCCGGTGAACATCCAGGGAAGGAAATTTTTTACGTTTCCAAAGAAGGCAAAAAGGCAGAGCTGGTTTATAGTTACTTAAAGGTTGATGAAGATTACTTCTCTCTGCTGGGTATATCGAATGAAGGAGGAAGGAACTTTAATGAAGCCTATGATGACAATGCGCTGATTGTTACCAAAACCTTCCTGAATAATTTCCCGCTTAAAACACTCCAGGAGATAAAGATAGCCACAGATACAACAAAGGAAATAGTGGGCGTGGTAAAGGACTTTCACCAGACATCATTTCATAATCCGATGGAACCGCTGGTTTTCAGAAAGCTCAATGTCAGTAAGGAAGGTGCAGCTAAAGTATTAATTAAAACAAGCCCCGGCAGCCTGGAAAAGATCCGTCATGAATGGCAGAAAATGGGATTCAATGCTCCCTTTAATTATTATTTTCTCAGTGATTTTATTAATAGCCAGTATGAAAAAGAAAACCGGCTGCTGAGCATTTTTGTGACCTGCTCACTGGTGGCGATCAGCCTGTCATTTTTCGGATTATTCACTATCTTATCGATTATTATTAAGAACCGGAAACGGGAGCTGGCAATAAGGATTGTACTTGGAGGTACGCTGACAACAAACTTTTTTCTTCTTTTCCGTCCGTTCGCGGTGCTTCTTCCAGTGGTATTCCTGATTGTTTGCCCGCTTGTTTTTTATTTTATTCAACAGTGGAGGAATAACTATGCTTATTCTGCTTCAACCTCCGTTTTTCCTTATCTGACAACATTAACGCTTATTATAATTTTAGTCTCAATAAACGTATCCTATCTTTTGTACCGTTCCTTAAAGGTTAATATTACTACGCTCATCAGAACTGAATAAGGAACGTGTCAACATAAAAAAGTCTATCAGATAAAAGATGGTAACCTCGTCTTCTGCCGCGCAGATCGGCGGAGATATGCTTCGTATATACACATCACAAAAATCAGTATGACCATAACTCAACAGCAAATTCCGACCTGGACGGCGGTGAAGATATTATTCAGGTATTTCAGACCCTATACAAAACAGGGAGCTGCTTTCCTGTTGGTAATGGGGTTAAGCTCGTTGTCGCCCGTACTGACCCCTATTTTTCTGAAAATTATTGTGGATGATGTATTGATATCACATAATATGCAATTAGGCTGGCTTATCCTGGGGTTATGGCTGGCCACCATTCTCATACAGTGTGTCAGCTCCTATTACATGGAATATCTTCGCGAATGGCTCAGCACCCGCGTTGGAAATGATATCAGGGAGGATGTTTTTAATCATCTTATCCGGTTGCCATTGGATTATTACAAGGAGAATAAATTTGGCGACATCCTTCACCGGGTGAATAATGAAGTGGATATGATCAAGGGCGTTTTTACCAATGAAGTATTCAGAATATTTCAGAGTGGTATTCTCTTGTTAGGCATTACTGTTATGGTAATCTGGTTGAGTGCGAAATTATTCCTGATCGTATTGTTTATGTCTCCCCTGTTCGTATTTCTTTTTCTTCATTTTAAACCCAAAAACGAAGCGCAGTCAGAAGGCGTTGTTAATGCTCAGTCGGAGTTATTGAATTATTTAACGGACCGCTTGAAAAAGATAAGCCTCATTAAGATCTTTCATAGTTATGAGATTGAAAGGAAAATAAAGAGGGACAAAGGAATGGCGTTATTAAACAAGCGGGTCGCCCGTGCACGTACCTCTGCAACTTTTTCCGGTATTTCTACCTTTTTATTATTGATGGGGCCTGTGCTGATCATTTTATTTGGTGGGCAGCGGGTAATGGCCGGTGAAATGACGATTGGGGGGCTGTTGGCATCTTTTCAGTATTTAACCCGCGTTTTTTACCCGCTGACCAGCATCATTGATTCTCAGATGGATCTTGGCAGCGCCGTTGTTTCCATGCGGAGAATACTTGAATTACTGGATACACCTACAGAGGAGCTGGCCCACGATGCCCAGAAACATGCCCACGCGCCGGCAGGAGTGATCGCATTTGAAAACGTCTCTTTCTCCCACCGGGATAAATCAATACTGCAGGATCTTTCATTGCAATTGTTCCAGGGGAAAAAGTACGCGCTCATAGGCCCCAGTGGAGTGGGAAAGAGCACCTTGCTCCAGCTGCTTTTCCGGTTTAATAATCCAGACTCAGGCAGTATAAAAATTAATGGCACGGATATAAGAAAATATGACCTGGAAGCCTGGCGGAAAAAAATTGTTTTTGTTACGCAGGATGGACTGCTGTTTGATGGATCTATCAGCGATAATATATTTTATAGCGTGATGAATAATGATGGAGATGCCGGTGGGCTGCTGTATAAGGAGCGCCTGACAAGTATTTTACCAATTCTTAACGCCGAGTTAAAAGAAAATATTAATAAGAATAGCCAAAAGGTATCCGGAGGGGAGGCGCAGCGAATTGCTTTAGCCAGGGCCACCATGAAGGAGGCCGATATAATTTTATTGGATGAAGCTACATCTGCACTGGATGCCGCTGCAGAAAAGGAGGTGCTCGATTACCTTTTTGAAATATGGAAAGGTAAAACCATTATTCTGGTTAGCCACAGATTGAGCACAATAACATTCATGGATAAGGTAATCTATATGGACGAAGGTAAAGTCACGGAAAGGGGGCCACTGGAACCCGTCGCAAACTGGCAGGACCCGGTTTGAGAACTACCGGACGGCAAGCTACAGGTTTGTTTCAAATAAAGATTATCTAACTCATGCTTAAACAAAAAAGAACCCTCAGAAAAGCACCTTCCCAGCGCCACTTTCCCTTGTCTTACCAGCAGGAGCGGATATGGTTAATGCTTCAGAGATACCCCGAATCAGCGGCCATGTGGAATATGATCTTTCAGATCAAAATGGAAGAGAATATAGATGCTGAGATCGCGGAAAAGTCCTTCGGGAAACTGATAAAGCGGCATAGATCTTTACAAACAAAGTTCCGGGTGATTGATAGCAGGGTAGTTCAGGTGGTAGAGGATTATCGTAAGCATAATTTGCAGGTAATTGATCTGGACGGACTAAATGAAGCGGATCAGGAAAAACATATTGAAGCAATTATAAACCGGCAGCGGGCACTCATTTTTGATCTGGAAAATGCGCCGTTATGCAGGATGATCCTGATCAGGAGTACAGCACATGAAAGTGTATTGCTTTGCATTATTCATCATATTATTACAGATGCCTACGCTAACAGGATATTTGAAAAAGACTATGTTCAAATTTACAATGCACTTAAAAATAAAACCGGCATTACGCTGCCACCGCTGAAAAGACAGTATCCGGACTATGTTCATTGGCAGCATAGCTACTGGTCGGGAAATATTTCAGATTCACAAAAGTACTGGCTGGATAATTTCTCTGGTGGAGTAGCCGCGATGAACCTGCCTTACAGGCGGCTTGCAGGAAAACGGAAAAGCCTGGAAGGAGATGCAAAATATCTTCATCTTGATGTAGGTACAACTGCACGTATTAAGGCATTTTGCAGCAGCAATAATATACCGGAGTTCAGCTATTTTTTGACAGCCTACGCTATACTGCTGCAGAAATATTCCGGTCAAACCGACCTTGTTATCAGCTCCCCTTTCCGGGGCAGGAACGAATTCCAGGAGCTAAATGATATCGTTGGCCTTTTTGTCAATATTGTGCCATTCAGGATCGATGTTAACGGGGAGCAATCAATACGGCAACTGCTGAAAAGTAATCAGCGGCAGCTATTATTGTCTTACAAGTATCAGAGTTATCCGTTGCAGTTCTTAATGGAGAAAACAAATGCAATAGCAGATCAAAGCAGGAATCCGCTTTTTGATGTATCTATTAATTACCTGGTTGAGGATCAGCGCAGCTATGATGATCTAAGAATAGAAGAAGGACCTGAGCGCAGCGCAAAATATTGTCAGCACGACCTGGATTTGTCTATTCGTAGCCTGCAGCAGGAGATATCAATCCAGTTTACTTATAAGGTACAGCTTTTTACCGGAGCAATGGTCGGGCAGCTTACCCGGCATCTGGAAAACATACTGTATGCCATCCTGGAAGATCCTGACCAGAAAATAATGAATGTAAACTACCTGGGGAAGGAAGAAAGGACGCAGTTGCTGCATACTTTTAACAATACTGCCGAAGCATATCCGCGGGAAAGCTCTTTGGTGGAATTGTTCGAACAACAGGTGAATATTAGCGGGCCGGCGATTGCATTGCTGCATAATGATATCAGCATTACCTATGATCAGCTGAATGAACGTGCTAATCAGATAGCCGCCTATCTGCTGAAACGGGGATTGAAGAGAGATGCCGTTGTAGGGATTTGGGTAGATAGATCCGTGGAGATGATAGCCGGTATCATTGGTATCCTTAAAGCCGGTGGCGTATGCCTGCCAATTGATGTTGTACAACCGCCGGAAAGGGTTGGTCATATGTTGTTGCAAAGTAACGCCCGGCACCTGGTAACGGAACAAAGCCGTTCTGGTTTGATCAAAGCAGATATTGACGTAATAGAGGTGTACGACCGGAAGATACAAAGAGAAAGTAAAGAGAATATAGCACAGGACTTTCCGCATGAGGTGGCCTATATTATTTATACCTCCGGGTCAACCGGTGTACCTAATGGTGTAATGGTCAGCCACAGGTCAGTTATTAATTATATATTTTCCCAAACCCGTACTTACGCAATAAATAAGGATGACCGGATATTTCAGTTTTCCAGTATTGGTTTTGATCCGTCTATCGAACAGATCTGGTTATCATTATTAAATGGAGCTATCCTGGTTTTGGCAGACCGGGAGGTGCTCCTGGATAATGAAAGGTTGAATAATTATATATCTGCCCATAGTATTACTCATTTTCATGCCACACCTTCTTATCTTAATAATATCACCTTCCATAAGCCCAATACTATCAAGCGGATTATTTCAGGCGGGGAGCCCTGTACCGCCGACCTGGCCAGGCGTTTACAGCAGGATTATAAATTTTACAATAAGTATGGCCCTACGGAAACCACTATTTCTTCAACGATCGGGCTGGTGGAAAACCGGGAAGCGGAGGGGGGCAGCATATCCATCGGAAAGCCATTGTCCAACACCTGTGTATATGTTTTGGGAAAATACCTGGAGCTGTTGCCGGTCGGGGTGGCGGGTGAATTGTTTATCGGTGGGGATGGAGTGTCGCAGGGGTATATTAATAATCCGGAGCTTACCTCCCAAAAATTCATCGAAAATCCCTTTTTGCCGGGCACAAAAATGTACAGGACGGGGGACCTGGTGAAATGGCTGCCTGATGGAAGTCTTGAGTTTTTAGGAAGAGCAGATAACCAGGTGAAAATAAGAGGCTTCAGGATCGAATTGGAGGAAGTGGAAAATCGTTTGGCTGAATTGGAAGGGGTGGAGGAGGTGGTAGTAGTGGTCAGAGGTGACCATTTGGATAGGTATCTGTTGACCTATTATGTGGCGGAGAAGGAAATTTCTGCAGCGGAATTCAAAACGCATCTGTCTGAATGGTTTGCCGGTTATATGATTCCGGCGGAGTATTGCCGGATTTCAATGATGCCGCAATCCCCGAGTGGTAAAATAGACAGGAGAGCCCTTGCTGAAATGCATATCGAACGCAGCTTTGAATATGTAGCTCCGGCTGATGGAACGGAGTGTCAGTTAGTGGAGATCTGGTCGGAAATATTGAAGCTGGATAAACAAAAAATAAGTGCACATGTGAGTTTTTTTGAGATAGGCGGTCATTCTCTTAATGCAACAAGACTGGCGCATCGCATTTTCGAAGTTTTCGGCGTAGAAATGCCGTTGGCAGATATTTTTAATTCATCTTCCATTCAGGAAATGTCGGTGGGTATCAAATCGGGGAAGCAGCATAAGAGCGGGGTTGAAAGACATGTTATCCTGTTGAAAGGAGCGGCCACTGATAAGCATCTTTTTATGATACACGATGGATCGGGGGATATTCAGGCTTATGTTGAGTTTTCCAGCATGATCCGGGGATTTAGCTGCCATGGTATCAGGGCTAAGAGAGTGGCTGCACTGGCGCCGGAAGACCTGCGGATGGAAGATGTAGCTGCGGAATACCTGGAGTATTTGCTTAAGGTACAACCCAGGGGCCCCTATTGGCTCGTGGGCTGGAGCCTGGGAGGAATGATCTGCTATGAAGTGGCGCGGCAGCTGGAGGCCCGGGGAGAAATGGTAGAGAAGCTGATAATGCTTGATTCGTATTTGCGTTTTTCTTACCAGGAGCCGGCGATCCATCAACAGTTGTTTTCCCTGCAGGAGGAAAAGGAGTATGTTAATCACCATTTTAAGATCGGAAATGAGCAGCTTCAGCCGATCAATAGTATCCCGGCACTCTGGCAATATTCGGTGACGTTGTTCAGCAAGTGGGAGGAAGAAGGGATGAACGTGAGAGGGTTGGTGCCAGAGCATCTGCATACCATGATACCTCAATTTGACACACTCGGCATAGCGGAGGTGATATCCCATATGAATACGGTCAGGAGTTTTCAATATATGTCGGGAAACTATCGGCCTACGGGATTGTTGCAGGCACAGCTGGTCTATTTTAAAGCAGCAACCTCCCGTTTTGATACAGCCTTTTTATCTAACTGTTTTATTCATAAGGTGATTTGCCATAAGCTGAAAGGCGACCACGTTTCCATTCTCCGGCAGCCATTGCTCCCCGTTCTGGTTAAAAAGATAGAGGCCCTCCTCTGATATGACCCTGGATCCGTTTGAAGTAGAAAACCTTTCGTTCAGTAAATATTCAAAAAATTGTTTTATGGATAAGCTAATGTATCTAAAGCCCAATGTCGTTTTCGAGCCACTGGTAGACAGGTGGTATGCCTGGTCACATTTGATTTCGCCTGCAACCGCTGCTATGAATATTGTGAACAGGCATCTTAAGATCATGTCTTCCTATGTGAGCGCACCTGCCATTCATGCTTCATCTGTAAAAAATCCCAAAATGAGGGGTGGTCCTTTTATTGATCTTAATGGCGAAAGAGTAGATGAGGTTAAACAATTGATCAATGACACCATGCAGTCGCGATCACATATGATTGAACTGGCAAAGTCCATTACAGACCTGGAAAAAATCCTCAAAGAAAAGGGTACCGGTTACTCATTGGAAGCACTTTATCCGGATGTGCCGGAGAACCTCAAAGGCCTGGTAGAGCTGGTATACGATCTGAATAATAACCCCACCTACAGGTTTTATGAATCACTGCTGTACCGCAGCGAATTCTATAATAAGAGTAGCCAAAGCATCGTTTTTTGGCTCACTGCCAACGACGAGCGGCCTTTTGTATTGAGCACCCCGCGCCTGGATAACGAAAACGTTTGCCATGTTCCACTGGCATTCGATAACGGGATCATCGACGATCTTGCAAGAATGAAAAAAACAAAAGGTAATGCTGCTGAAATGATGAGAAGGTTAAACCTGGACGACAAACAGCAGCAGCTTTTTTCTACCTTTTTTACAGAAGAAGAACCTGTCAGATACCAAAAGTATACCGGTGATAAGATCCGGATGAGATACTTCGGGCATGCATGTATCCTGATCGAAACCGCCACCGTAAGCATACTGGTGGACCCGCTGATCAGCTACTACGGCTTTATGTCAGATATTGACAAATTCTCTGATGTAGACCTTCCGGATGAAATTGATTATGTATTGATCACTCACAACCACCAGGATCACATATTGCTGGAAACTTTATTGCCGCTAAGACATAAGATAAAGAACATCGTGGTGCCGGATGGAGGAAACAGATCAATCCAGGACCCAAGATTAAAGATCATGTTCGAAGCCATCGGCTTTAAGAGCGTGCTGGAGATATCAGAGTTTGAACAGATCATAGGGAAGGACTGTACCATCACTGGCGTTCCATTTCTTGGAGAACACTGCGATCTGGATATCATGTCAAAGATGTGTTATCATATTCATTTTGGAAAATTTTCAGTGCTCTTCGTTGCCGACTCCTGTATCAGTGAGCCAATGTTCTATCATAGAATTCATGAATTTACCGGTGATATTGATGTGATCTGTTTTGGAATGGAGTGCGAGGGCGCCGCGCTTTCCTGGTTATACGGTCCACTGCTGACCTATACGCTTGCCAGGGATAAAGATCATTCCAGAAGACTTGCCGGATCTAACTTTGCAAAAGGGAAAGGCTTTGTGGATGTTTTTCATCCAAAAGAAATATATGTATATGCCATGGGCATGGAGCCCTGGGTGGAGTTCATCAGTAGCATCAAGTATACGGAAGAATCCGGCCCCATCGTTGAATCTAATAAGATGCTGTCCTATTGCAGGGAGAAAAATGTAATAGCGGAACGGCTCTTCGGCGAGAAGGAACTATTATATACTAAATAGGTTTTCAATGTTGATTTTACAGGAATATCTCGGCATAAGGATCGCGGAAGTGGAGCGCAAGCTTTTGGTGTTACAGGATCATTGGGATACGGAAATGAAATTTCCGTTCAGCTTGCGAAGATCTTCTTTCCTGGCGTTTATCTATGATGAACGTAAAATGTATCAATCTGTACTAAATGAACTTAAAAAGATCGATGAAATAGTCAACACATGAAGATCATCCGGATCATAATTTCCTGGGGAGGTTTTGGAGATGCTGTCCTGGTTACACCTGCGCTAAGGGCTATTAAAAAGAAAAAACCTGGCAGCTACCTCATTGTATATTGCCCCCATAAGCAAATAGCCCTGTTTAAGCGAAACCCTAATATCGACCTGCTGATCCCGCTTTATTTTTTTAACAAGCCGGTTTTTTCACCTGCTTATATCTTTTTCCCGAAATTTTTCCGGGATAATAATTTATCCAGGTATCCGCTTGAAAAAGTGACGACGGTTTCAGTAAGAACAACACTGGGCGCTTTTTTAGGGGTGCGTGTAACAAACGAACCGTTGGAGATATCCTTGTCAGCAAAGGAAGATGCCTGGGCTGTCCGGCTTTTATCCGGGTATTCCCAAAAGAAGAAGGTCGTCATCCATATCACTTCTGATCACTCTCCAAATAGTCATTGGAAACTGGAAAGATGGAATCAGCTGGTGGCTGCTCATCCGGATATTGATTTTATTCAGCTGGGGTTGGCAAAAGAGGAAGGCGTGACGAATGCCATTGATCTGAGAGGAAAAACCACACTAAGACAGGCCCTGTCAATCATTAAACATGCTGATTCCTTTGTGGGGATAGAATCCTTCTTTGCACATGTAACCAATGCGTTCCAGAAAAGAGGCGTTGTTCTCTTTATGGATGCTACGCCCATGCTCTGGGGACATCAGAACAATATTAATATGTATAAAAAACTCAGCTGCTCGCCATGTTTTGTAACACTGGACGGCTATAAATGCCCGTACGGCCAGGAGTGCGCTGAGCATACGGTGGCGGAAGTATCTGCTGCATTAATCCGACAATTACAGGTGCCACAACCGTAATGTGACTTCATTAAGTATTACTGAACGGCTTCATTAACAGGGAAAATATGAGCGATTTTTCAAACTTCCATCTGTCTGACAGATCGAAAATAATTACGAAGGAGCTACCTGGCCCCATTTCACGGGAACTGCTGGAAGAGCAGTCCAGGCTGGAAGGAAGTATCGTTTCCTATCCAAAAAGTTTTCCGATGGCCATTAACAGAGCGAAGGGCGCCATTATTGAAGATGTAGATGGGAATCACCTGATCGATTTCTTTTCTTCGGCCGGTGTGGTCAATCTTGGCCATTGTAACGAGGAAATACTTGAGTACACCAGCCAGCAGCAATCCCGGCTTATCCATGCGCTCGACTATCCCACAAGGTTAAAGCTGGACGTTATCAAAGACATATTATCGTGTTTGCCGGAAGATATGGCAGACCAGTATAAGGTGAGCTTTGTAGGGCCTACCGGCGCTGACGCTGTTGAGGCAGCGGTAAAACTGGCGAAGATAAAGACCGGCCGTGACAATATTATTGCTTTCAGAGGTGGTTATCACGGGATGACGACTACCGCTCTCGCGCTGACTTCAAATACGAGGTTCCGGTCCAAATTTAAGTCACTTGATGCCAATGTACACTTTATTCCATATGCTTATTGCTATCGGTGTCCCGTTAAAAAAACGCCTGATACCTGCCATACAGATTGCGTTGATTACCTGGGGGAAGTGTTGGAAAATACTTTTTCGGGCATTGTAAAGCCGGCAGCGGTTATCCTGGAACCCATTCAGGGAGAGGGCGGAATCGTAGTTCCTCCGCCGGGATATCTGGAGAAGATCGCGCAGGTGGCCAAAGAGAATGATGTGTTGACAATATTTGATGAAGTACAGGCCGGATTCTTCAGGTCTGGCCGGTTTTTATCCTTTCTCCACTCAGATGCCAGACCTGATATTATTACGATGTCAAAGGGCCTTGGCGGGGTTGGATTTCCGATTGCCGCGATACTGTACAAAAAAGAGATTGAAGCCTGGAGTACCGGTGATCATGTTGGTACATTTCGTGGCAACCAGGTTAGTTTGGCAGGAGCGAAAGGAGCATTCGATTTCGTAAGGAAGCATAACCTCATAGCGCATATCGATAACATAAGCATCCTTTTAAACGGGAAGTTAAAAGCGCTGCAGGATGAATTTGAGGTAATCGGCGACATCAGGGGAAAAGGACTTATGATAGGCGTGGAAATTGTTGATGACCGGCAAACAAAAAAACCGGCGCCGCAGACCGCCAAAAAAATAAGGGATAATTGTTTTCAGCGCGGGCTGATCATAGAGCTGGGCGGTTATCACGACAATGTGCTCAGATTGCTGCCCCCGCTCATCATTACGCCGGATATTCTTACCGATGCAGTTAACATCCTGCATAATTCCCTAAAAGCTATATATGAAAATTAGGTACATTTTTTAAAAAATTCCTATGCACGATTTGTTAACGAAACTCGAAGGGTTCCGGTCATTGATAGGCAACACCCGTATCAAAAAACTGGATGTTGAACATATTGATGTGTATGCAAAGCTGGAATATGAAAACCTTTTCGGCAGTATCAAGGACAGGGCGGCATTCTATATAATAGCAGAGGCTATCCGCAATGGGCAGCTTACCGCCGGTAACTTTGTTGTGGAATCCAGTTCAGGGAACTTTGCTATTGCACTGATGGGCATCTGCAATGCCCTGGATATCGGCTTTATGCCAGTGATAGATCCCAATATTAATGAGGATTATGAGAAAATACTCCGTTTAGGCTGCGATGTTGTGAAAGTAACTGAGACAGACGAAACAGGAGGATATTTATTAACCAGGATCAAGAAGGTAAAGGAAATAGTCAGAGAGCATAAAAATGCTTTCTGGACTAATCAATATGCTAATGTAAATAATTATCTGAGCTACTATCACAGCATAGGGGCGGAGCTGGGAGCATCTTTTGAAAAGCTGGATTATGTTTTTGCAGCCGTAAGCTCCGGGGGTACCATTACAGGGCTATCGCTGCGGTTAAGGGAATTTTTTCCGGGTATAAAAGTGGTCGCTGTAGACATAGAAGGATCGCTGGTTTTTAGTGATACACCTCAGAAAAGATATATTTCAGGTATAGGCGCCAGCAAAAGATCCGACTTTTTGCAGCATGCGAAAATTGATGATGTGGTACACGTTTCACATAGAAATATTATCCGGGGTTGCAGAGAGCTGCTCAAAGAACAGTCGATTTTTGCGGGCGGTTCTTCGGGAGCATGTTATCATGCGGTCAAAACTTATTTTTCCGGCCACCGGTTTTCCGGAATAAAGCCGGTAGCCGCTTTTATTTGCCCCGATAAAGGAAATGCTTATCTGAATAACATTTTTAATGATGCATGGGCAGAAAAGATCACTGCCCTGGCGGAAAGAGAAATAAGCATCGGGAAAACCTATTGAAAAGATTTGAACATACCGTTCCGAAGCAGTGGATTAGGGACAAGTAGCGTAATAGCCGCAACAAAATTGCGGCTATTACCTTTTTATTTTATCTATTTTGTTTTTGAGGTAGTTCAAATGACCCTTTGCTTCCAGGAAGCATCTGCAGCACCCGAAGGAGGGACTGAAAACTACTTTTTTAGAATGCTGTTAACTGCTTTACCCAAAAACTTATATTATGCAGATGAGCAAGTTTCCCGAAGGGTGGTATGTAATTTACACCAGGTCCCGTCATGAGAAAAAGGTGCATGACCGGCTCGGTGAGATGGAGATCCCTTCCTTTCTGCCGACTCAAAAACTATTGAAGCAATGGAACGACCGGAAAAAATTTGTACATGAGCCCCTGTTCCCTTCTTACGTTTTTATTTATCTGAAAAGCGTTGAAAATTATTATAAAGGGATGGACATAGCAGGTGCGCTCTACTATGTGAAGGCAGGAAAACAAATTGCCTCAGTCAGCGAAACGGTAATTAATAATATTAAATTAGTTACCTCTCAGCCAGTTGATATTGAGATATCCGAAAGCCACTTCCAGCCCGGACAGAAGCTTGTTATTAACCGGGGAGTGATGATCGGATTATCCTGTGAGGTGATCCAGTTCAGAAACCACCAGAAACTGCTTGTCCGTGTTGACTTGCTGAAAAGGAACCTGTTATTGACATTGCCGGCAGAATATCTGATGGCTATATAACTAAACTGGTTGGCGGATCAACCATTTTCAAAGATGTATAAATACTTGATTTCGCAATTCAGGGATTTTTCAGTCCTGGTAATCGGAGACCTTATACTGGATATATACCTGCAAGGCGCCAGCACCCGTTTAACGCGGGAAGGTCCGGTACCCATAGTGGATATTCAGAATAGGGCAGTAGTATTGGGGGGAAGCGCCAATGCGGCTACTAACGTGAAAAAACTGGGGGCCCGGGTCACTTTCTGTAGCCTGACCGGTAAGGATGAGAATGGAGATATGGCTATCAGCTTGCTAAAGAACCTGGATATCAACAGCCTGGTTTTACAGGATGTCAACAGAACAACCATCGTTAAAACCAGGGTGGTCTCCGGCAATCAGCTGCTCCTGCGTTATGACGTCGGTTCAGAACAATGTATTCCACCGGAGCTGGAAGAATCCTTTATTGAATTATTGCGTCAGCAGTATCCAAAGCACGATGCCATCATTATAACCGACTATAACAAAGGACTGATAACTCCGGCTGTTCTTGATGTGCTGGAAGCGCTGCAAAATGAGGAGCGCAAATTACTGGCGGTGGATTCAAAAAGATTACCATATTTCAGAAGACTTTCTCCTTCGCTCGTAAAGCCTAATTATGAAGAGGTGGTTCATCTGTTGAATCTGGATATAAAACGTCTTAACAATCTTAACAGGACACAACAGATCAATCAGCTGGGAACAGAGTTGTTTAACCGCACCGGTGCTGCTATCTCTGCGGTTACACTTGATAGCGAAGGAGCTACGATATTCTCCGGTACCGAATTATGTTATCGCTGTTATGGACATCAGGTGGCGGTTCCTCAGGTGGCGGGAGCCGGGGATACGTATATCAGTGCATTCACCCTGTCACTATTGGCCGGCGCTAAAATATCAGAAGCTGCTGAAATTTCAGCTGCTGCTGCTGCTGTTGCCATTAGCAAGAATATTACAGCCAGTTGTACTTACCAGGAACTGGATGCCTACCTGTCTACTAACGAAAAGTATATCGCAGACCTGGAGCAATTGGAGCATTTGGTTGCGATGTATAGGGCGCAGGGGAAAAAAGTAGTGTTTACAAATGGTTGTTTTGACATTTTACATAGCGGACATGTAATTTATCTGAACCGGGCCAGAGAATTAGGGCACGTGTTGATCGTAGGAATTAATACGGATGAAAGTATAAAAAGACTAAAAGGCAGCAACCGCCCGATCAATGGCTTAAATGACCGGATAGCTGTGCTGGCAGGCCTGGGGGCAGTCAATCATATTGTATCCTTTGGCAGGGAAGAAGATGATACCGCCAGATCACTGATACAACTTATACGGCCAGACGTTTTTGCGAAAGGTGCTGACTATACAAAAGAAAGTTTACCGGAGGCGGCACTACTGGAGCAGCTTGGTGGGGAAGTAACACTGCTTCCTTTGCTGCCAGACCGATCCACCACGCTTATTCTGGATCGCATTCATAATAAATATGTATAGGTACGATCTTAATCTCCCCATTTAGATGTTATTCCTATGCTATCCACATAAAAGAAATAAAATGATCTATTTAAATGAAAAAGACCTGCGGGAAATAGGCGTTAACTGGAACCAGCTAATAGATGAAATAAGTGGGGCTGTAGCTGTTTTATCAGATAACAATTATGCACAACCGATAAAGCCTTACCTGAGGTATAATAACCCGGTAAACAGAATAATTGCCATGCCTGCTTATATTGGTGGAAAAAATGCTGCTGCCGGCATTAAATGGATTGCCAGTTTTCCGGATAATATACATCATGGCTTGCAAAGGGCGCACGCAGTAAGCATATTGAACGAAGTGGATACCGGTATACCACTCTGTATTATCAACACCAACCTGATTAGTGCAATAAGAACATCTGCTGTATCAGCAACGATCGTGCACCACTTTTTGAAAAATAGAAAAGATCAGGATAAACTTAACGTTGGAATCGTTGGTTTTGGACCAATCGGGCAGCTTCATCAACAAATGATTTCCGATATATTAGGGAGCCGGATGGGTACCTGCTTTATTTATGACATAAAGGAAGTTGATACTATAATAAAAGACAAAATGCCTGATAATGTAAGGTTTGAAACTTCCCTCGACTTCTTTGGTAATGTAGATATTTTTATTACCTGCACGGTTAGTAGTGAGCGGTATATCAATGAGACGCCCAAAAAGGGATCGTTACATTTGAATGTGTCTTTGCGGGATTATTTGCCTGAATTCATTCAATATGTGGATTGCTTAATTGTAGATGATTGGAAAGAAGTGTGTAGGGAAAATACAGATATTGAAGTAATGTATAAGCAAGGTCTTATTTCACAGGAGGATACGCACACCATTCAGGATGTTGTTTGCAGGGATTTATTAAGTAGTATAGATACAGCGGCCGTTATTATGTTTAATCCTATGGGTATGGCGGTATTTGATGTTGCGATTGGCGCATATTACTACCGCCGGGCTTTGGCACAAAAACAGGGAACAATGCTGGACTGATGGGAGTCAAGGAAAACATCACAAGGCGTGATGGAAATAGCAGGCAAAAAAAGCCCACCTGGAGTGCGCTCTTTTTTTAACGGTGATACCCCCCGGGCTAATCGCGTTTTAGTACTTCCCTCACTTCAATACATCCTCCAATTTTAAAGATCGGGTTCTCTTTAGCCATTGCCACTGCTTCATCTATATCTGCTGCTTTAACAATTATATAACCAGCAATAAACTCTTTGATCTCCGTATAAGGCCCGTCAGTGACGACATCATCAGCCCTCACTGTTTTTGCGCTTCCGGGAGTTGGCAGCAGTGTGTTTCCCTTATCGACTAATTTATTCTGAGCAGCAATACCTTCTAACCATCTCATACGTTCCTGGATCTGTTCAGGAGTTGGTTTAAAATCAGCGATGTCGTTTAATCTGAATATTAATGTAAACTCTTTCATGGTCTGATATTTTACAAATTCTCTAGGATCTTTTTATAGTCTGCCTGGAACCCGGGCATTGCAGTTCCTTCTACCCTGAATGTATGAATTTCTGTGATGCCTACATATGCATTAAACACGGCATACCGGCTGGGGTTTGATGATCCCTCATACTTTGTGAAATACTTTAAAAAACATACAAAGATATCCCCGTCTGAATTCAGGAGATCTATATCCTGATTGCTATTTGCCGAACAGCTGGATATTGCTTCGTGGCTCCACATACCGGGATCCGGGTAATCCAAGAGAGTATACCAAACAATAGATTGCATATATTTAATAAAACAGGGTGTATCAAAAGTACTTTGATACACCCTGTTTTTATTTTATGCTAAGATTATTTTAAAGCATCGCTTTTGAAAAATGCATTCACTTCCTTCACCCATAATTCCGGTGCTTCCAGTGCAGCAAAGTGACCGCCTTTTTCCATGGCGCTGAACCGTTTTACATTGGTCTTTCTTTGCGCCCATTCTTTGGGTGTTGGAGCATCGCCGGGAAATACTGCCACGCCGGTGGGTGTATTCACCTTTTGGCCGGAAGCCAGCTGTTGAAAGGCGCCTACGGCATAGGTACGCATGGAGGAGTTGATCGTTTGGCTAACCCAGTAGATCATGATATTGGTGAGCAGCTCGTCTTTTGTGAAATGGTCCTCAATAGTGCCACCCGGTGTGCCCCAGGTGCTGAACTTTTCAATGATCCAGGATGCAAGACCTGTAGGGGAATCATTTAAGCCATAGGCCTGCGTTTGCGGCTTGGTAGCGTGTAGCATGGCATAGGCTCCTTCCTGGTACCACCATTGCTGGATAACCTGCCCGAATTCCTGTTCGGCTTTAGACATCGTACTCCAATCCTCCGATCCGTTAGGGTACCCCACATCTGTGAGATGGATGGCTAATACATTCTCCGGGTAAAGATTGGCCAGTGATCTGGTGATGTTGCTGCCCACGTCTCCGCCGGCAGCAAAGAAAGTTTTGTAGCCAAGTACATCCTTCATCAGGGTGGCGAAAACTTTTGCGGTACCGTCGTCTGTCAGGGCTACGCGGCTGGTGAAACCGAAACCGGGAATGGAAGGGATCACCAGGTCGTAGTCGTCTGTTAACAGGGGAATTACTTTGTAAAAGCGATAGAAACAATCGGGCCATCCGTGTGAAAGCAGCAGGGGTTTGGCATTCGGATTTTTACTTTTGATGTGCAGGAAATGAATAGTGAGGCTGTCTATTTCAACGGTGAACTGCGGGAATTGATTAAGCGCAGCTTCCTGCTTGTGCCAGTCATAACCATTTTGCCAGTAGGCAACAAGGCTTTGGAGGAATACGGGATCAGTACCGTATTTCCAGCCAATGTTTTCGGGGGCATCGGGCCAGCGGGTCTGCCGGAGGCGGTTCTGAAGATCGTCCAGTACAGTTTGAGGTACATTGATCCTGAAAGGTTTTACAGTGAACATGTTGTCTTTTTTTGTTTGTGCATTTATGGTTACGGCTATAAAAATGGCGGTTAGCAAAAGGAGATGCTGTTTCATGCGTTTGTGTTTGTTAAAGCAAATTTCAATATAGGTTAAGACAACAGTGTGTCAGCAGGGAAACGGCTTTAAAAAAAAAGGGGCATTTCTATTCGGCAGCATATTCCTTCAATATTTTACTGCTGATCCATTTAACATCGGATTCACTGCTAAAGAAAAAGTATTTTCCATCCGGTGATAGATTCGGGCAATACTCATAGGTCTTTGTATTGATCCGTTCACCCATATTTCTGGGCAGCAGCCATTGACCGTTCTTTGAAAAAGTGATATACAGGTCGGCTTCTCCCAGTCCGCCGGGCCTGCCTGACGTAAAAACCAGCCAGCTTTCATCAGGGGCTATCAGCGGGTCATGTTCGTCAGCGCTGGAATTAATGGTGGGGCCCAGATTCACTGGTTTTTCATATTGTCCGGCTGTTTTCCTGCTCATATACAGGTCCAGGTTACCATCGCGGTAGGATGCAAAGTAGATATTGCCATTATTGGAAAGGGAAACATAATATTCCGTGCTGTCACTATTGACCTGATCAAGGCGTTCAGGTTTACCATTCTTAGGCAATCTGTAAATATCATAATCATCGGTACTATCGCTTAAGTCTTTCGGTCTGTTGGAAATGAAATAAAGATCTCCCTCCTGTGAAAAGAAGGGGTCTGCGTTGGAGTAGGTGGTATCAAACAAAGGGGAGGGGATGGGGGCCGTCCAGGCCTTGCCGTTATATTTACTCTCAAGAATAATATACTTCCTGTTGTGTGATCTTGAAAAATAAAAAGTTTTGCCGTCCGGTGAAAAGGCTGCGTTGAAATCAAGCGTATCAATGGAAACAATGCCCGGTAAGAACACCTGCGCTATGGTATCTGGTTCGGGAGCGGGATACATGGTGGATGAGGATCCGTTATTGGAGCAGGATACCAGGCAGCAATAGGTTAATGCAGGCAAAAAGCAATTTTTTATCATAACGGTTTTTTCTCGTGCATAATATAGGTGTTCACTGCCTTTACATGGCAATGTTATCGTAACATGGTTCCGGTTAAACTACACAAGGCCGGGTAAGTGCCTGATGATGATTGCTACAGCATCTGAAACGGCGGTTAAGCCGTATGCTAAGAACCCCCTGGCGGGGATTGTTAGCGGAAGATAGTAAACAGTCCGGCTTTGTCAAAATTTTTTTGAAGCGGGACATGGTAAGATGAAGGAGATCCATAACCGGTATTGCCGGCAGGCTACAGGATATGGATCTCTCCCTATCCTATGCCGGTTTATTAAAAGCATACCTGGTATATACATAGCCAAGGGCATCGGCTTGTACTACGTACCATTTCTTATCATCGTTCAGTATCAGCTCATATGTAACGCCGTTTCCATTGGTTAACTCCACCACACCCACAATCTGTTTGCCTTTATACTTTTTCTTCACTGCCAGCAGTGGTTTTAAAGGCAATTCGTTTTCCCGGAGGTATTTTAATGAATAAACAAATGCGCCCTCTCTATTGTACCATATTTTGCACTGGTTTTCATTCAGTGTAAAGGAAACTACATTATATTCATGGTCTTCCGTCCATCTCACATACCTGGCATCCGGAAATGTGTGGTTAAATACCCGGATCAGCTCCTCGCTGGCTGCTGCTGTTACACGGGATAGCGAAAAGATGGCTAGTGCTGCTACCAGGAGCAGCTTCTTTGAATGATTAAAAAAGTTCGGTTTCATGTTTGGCGGTTTAATTTGTGATCTATGCTGTAAAAGTAGGACTGTTGGGACACTTAAAATTGTACAAAACGGAACACCGGCAGGAAAGTTTGCTTTTCCCCTAACTTTTAATACCGGGATGCAACGTCATGACATAAGTTTTATACATTAGCAACCAATACATCTATTATATGCCAATCCAAAAAATAAAGGCAGGCCCCAAATGGTATGCTACGTTAGCCCGGGTCCTTTTTTTCTATATCTGCAGCGTAATCGTATTCGCCTTCTCCGCAGGGATAACAAAAGGCATCTCAGCTCAAATAGCTGACCATACCTCTATGCTGCTATCAACAGCTTTGACCTTTGCACTGGTTTTTGTGTTTAGCCTGGAATATGGGGAGCCATAACTGAAAAAGGATATGAATCGCAAGTGCAAACCGTGAGATTAGCCGCTTTTGTATTTGTTATGGTTGTGGCGATAGGAGGGATCTGTTTTTTCTACAGAAAAGAAAAGCCGTAAGAGTATTCCCGGCTTCCCCTTGCCACCTGCAGCCGCAGCGCTAGGAATTTCCACTTAAATTGCCGCGGTAATTTAAAAGACGAAAAGCTGCCTCATTTATGTGTGGGGCAGCTTTTTTTTGGAATGGTGTGAAGGCCTGAGTATGCTTAGGATCTTTTTTTGAAAGTGCTATCTAATTTGATCGCTTCTTTTAAAAGATTTTTTATTGGCGTATCATCAATTTCCTCCGGCGTATCGTAGATCTTATAAAAAATCTGCTTGTTAGTTCCATGAGACAGAAAGCGGTCAGGGTCATTTAATTGGTGCCCATACCAAAAACCTAAAAGAACTCCTTTTTTGATACCTCCCCTCGGAACAGTTGAAGGCCAGATAATACATATACCTTTGTTGCCATAGAAAAATGGAACGTTGTATGATATCTTCTCTTTGCAATATTCAGGAAGAGCTTCGATTATTATCTGCCGCAAAACATCTACAATTATTCTTTCATCTTCAGGAAGAATACTAAATAGCTCAACAAGGTTTCTAATTTTCATCGGAGTTCAAATAGCTTTTTAAATCCAAAGAATCGCAAGGGCAGGGCCCTTCGGTGTCAGTACTGTTATTGGCTAAATTAAGAAAACCAATAATGAGATAAAAGAATGCTTGTTCAAACTTAAACGAATTAAGAGCTGCTTTTGTCCACGGTTTCGGCTGTGACTTTTAAACAGATCGTCAAAATTCATTTTTGTACATAAGCTTTCCATCCAGGCTGTATAATTCTACTCTATCCACTTCACATAACCCGTTTGAAATATAGCCAAGCCCAGCCAGGTATTTGGTATTTGTGGTATATCGTGTTGAAAAAACTTCTTTGCCATTTATTTTCACGACAGCCACTTTATTTTTTACTGTTATTTCTATATCTGTCCACTGGCTTACGTCAAAAGTTATGGGAAGTAAATCATTATCAATCCCTTTTTTAAATTGTTCACCGAATATTATGAACGCTTCATGTGCACATCCTTTTGTTGTACATCTCATATTTATAAACCAGCGTTGACAATATAGCTCTATTTCAATGTACGGGCATAAGCTATTTCGTACTTCCTGCATTCTTACCCTGGTTTTATATTGAAAATTATCAGCGGGTATATTCATCTGGCTGGGAAAGTAGACGTAATGATACCGTTTGTCTTTGCTGACTTCAATATTATTTTTCTGTAATTGTTGTATGCTCAGGCCAAGGCTGCCATTATTATTGAACGTATCCACTTTAATATACTGCGTGCTGTAGTTGGCTATATTGTCAATTGCATAAAAAAACCAGCGGTCTGTAGGAATACTTACATCTGCTGTTTTGATGACAGAATCATTAGCTATGAGCTTTGCAATATGATAACCAGGTTCGTAGTATATATCTGTTAGTGTGTAGTTGTTTTTGTAAATCCTTATCCTGCGATTTTTATCCCAGGATTGCTGAATGAAAAAACTATCAGCCTGCACTTCATCAATATTATAGCTAAAAACCACAGAATTCGGAAGATCGTTCGGGGTGGTCTTCCGGAATGAAAAAGATGCCTTTTCTGCATGGTTCACTGTTCCTTTTGTTGGGCGGAAAAAATAAAGGCTTCCCAGGATGATGATAACAACCGGTATAGACAAATATTTTATACTAAACCTCCTCCTTAGTTTTTTTGTTGATTCCTTTTCGGGCTCTTCTTCGATCTTGCTGGCTTTAAAATCCTGCCAGGTCTTATAATTATAGTAATTGGCAATCGCATTTAAGGTGGCTATTTGCGGCAAACGTGTGAATTCACCATGAGCAAGCCGTTTTATGGTGGTTCCACTTATCAGAATACCGGACTTTTGTTGTAGCTGCTCCCCAATATGATCAAAGTCGCGTTGGGTCATCCTGGTGAGATCACTATACCCATTTTTGTTAAAGATCTCTATTATACTGGTTTTTACTAAGGCCTGTTCATTCATAAAGCAATCTTAATACGGTCAAATTTAGTTAATGTAAATGGCCCCGATAAAATGAACCCTCCATTCTTATCAAGCTGCCTAAAATTCCCTGAGGGCAGGTATTTGTTCGGTTTTGGGGGCTTTTGCCAGGCTTTTGGTAATGAGCTTTTATGTCCGGTCATTTACTTGCATAACATTTCAATGATGGCTTAATTATAAATAAGTATAACATGAAAGGATTAGATCTGGTTGTTAACGTTAAACAATTTACAATGGATAAACCAGCTTCAACTTCAAAATTTCTGCGGGCGCTAACGATGGCGGTTCTGGTCTTTTATGGAAGTAGTTTGCCGGCAGCTGCGCAAATCATGACACCCGCCTGGAGCGCGCCGGCATCGACGATCGTGGTAGCTGAGGAAAGGGAATTTCAGAACGGTGACGTTCATCTTTCTGGCACGCTTTACCTGCCGGGCGGCCCGAAACCCTTTCCCGCTGTTATTGCACTACATTCCGCCTCGTCAGCGACACGGGATCTTCCACTCTATCAACATTTAAAAGATCTGCTGCCTGCCCTGGGTTATGCGGTGTTCATCTATGACAGGCGTGGTAGCGGCAAATCGTCCGGTAAACGCGCCGGTACGGATTTCAATACGCTGGCGGATGATGGTCTGGCCGCATTGCGGATGCTTGCCACTGACAAGCGGATCAATGCACAAAAGATCGGTTTTTGGGGATTGAGCCAGGGAGGCTGGCTTTCAGTGCTCGCCGCATCCCGCTCACAGCAGGTGGCCTTCGCCATATCTATATCCGCTCCCCTGACAACGCCGGATGTGCAAATGAATTTTGCGGTGGGAAACATTCTACGCGTTAAAGGTTTCCGCGATGAAGATATCAGGGCAGCAATCAGGACACGAACAGCTGTTGACGATTTTATGCGTGGGAGAGGAGATCGGCCCGCTGTGGAACAAATGCTGGCTGATGCTGTTAAAAGACCCTGGTTTAAATATTGCTATATTTCGCCAATGCTGGACAATCCTGCTCATTCTCAGTGGGCGAAGGAGATTGCGCTCGATCCAATCACAACGCTTAACCGGGTCCGTTGTCCCGTACTCATATTATTTGGAGCAGATGATCCCTGGGTGCCAGTCAGGATCTCTGCAGAACTTCTCAGCAAAATGGCCGACAAAAAAACAAACCTGAGCTATGCCGTTATTGCCGGAGCAAATCACGAGATGGCAACCACCGTGGCTCCTGAGAAAGAGCTGGACCCTTCCAATGCGACCGCGTTTGCACCAGATTCTCCGTCATACTTCGGTATCCTGGCAAAATGGTTAGGTCAACCTGGCCAGCGTTCAAAGCTTCGCTGAAGGAAGTTTTAGGCTCTGATAACCCCAAAATCCCGCCCAGCACATATTTATCCGGTTTTGGGGGCTTTTGCTGAGTTTTTGACAATGAATTATTATGCTCCATAGTTTACTTGCATGACATTTTTAATTGAGAACAAAAAGATCTTATATGAATATATGGATGACCGTAGGCCGCATATTTTTTGCAATTGGAATAGCAGGCATAGGAGTGCTACATTTTTTTTATCCGGGAATCAGGCCAATTATAATACCTGGATTGACAGGTTTGAATTTATCTGTTATCGCTTATTTGATAGGTGTGTTGCTAATTGGTGCAGGAGTTTTAATTGCCATTGGTAAAAAGTATAATAACCTCTCACTGTTAATGGGGATCCTGTTTTTTTTACTGTTCCTGTTTGGGCATTTGCCCAGGGTTTTATCAACAGGTTCTCTTAGTGATTATTGGGTGAATCTGAATAAGATTTTAGCATTGTCCGGGGGATTCCTGGTAGTCTCAACGATTAATCCACCAAAACCGGGACATAGCTTAATGGAACTGGTTGCCAGAACAGGCTCTTTGGGTAAGTACTTATTTGCAATCATGTTATTCAATTTCGGCATTGGCCATTTCATTAGTTTGGAAGGAGTCAGCCATTTAGTGCCAAAGTATATTCCTTTTCCTCAATTCTGGACTTTCCTGGGCGGTGTTACACTCGTAGGGTCAGCGATAAGTATTTTTACTAACTATAAAGTAAAACTGATTTTGCTGCTGCTTGGGTTAAATTTATTTATCTGGTTACTGTTGCTACACCTTTATTACGCCATTAACTTTCCGCAGTGGCAGGAAGGTGAAAATTTTATTGGTTTCCTGACCTGTTTAGCTTTTTGTGGTACTGCTTTGATGATATCCCGGAAAGCATCGGAAAAATAGCAGGTACAATTGGGATTTGGTTTAAGTGGCGGTAGGAGAAGTGTTGGAGTTATTTATACAATTATGAATTGTATTTCTGATTGCTAAGAATTTTTTGTTACCATTCAGCTAAAACGGCTCGCATTGGGTACAGTCTGGAAAAACGCTTTAGAATTATAATCGTAACAAAAGATAAAAGCGGATCGCCATTCCTAGCGATCCGCTGTGTTTTTAAACAAGTCACTTAAGGTAGTGGCAAAATCATAACGGGCAATGAAGATCCAAAAGCAAAGAATCTGCTCCTGCCCATTTTGATCTTTTCGCTGAAACCTGCACCAAAAAAAGGTTTGCATCGGAATAACGGCCCCGGTCATTCCGTCATGGGTCCGCTTTTTTAGCTTTTTACTCTACAGCCACCATCTCCGAAGTTCAGGATGTCTGGGTCATCGGTTCCATTAAGTCTATCAAGTACATACTGGTAAACCGGCAGCTGGTGTGCGCACGGGGCGCCGGGGTTTACTAGCGGGTACTGGGTTGAATCGATCTTGTAGCCCCCGGCTACTTGGGTGTAGATATTAACCTTGTTTTCGAAGTACTGCGGAACTTTTGGAACAACATCCGGCACATTATATATCCGGCAGTTGTCAGCTACGCTGTTGTTGTACGTATCGGCAAAGGTGGCATCGCCAGTCATCGGAGACGCGTAAGTATACACGCTAAGATCCAGACCTTTACCTAGGCCGGTGGAGGCAGCGGCGGCATAATAGGTTGCCAGCGTGGCTCCCAGGCTATGACCGGCAACCACTGTCCGCACATTTGCGGCATCCGGCATCATAAGTGCCGGATCGGCTGCAACAATCTTTAACAGGAGGGGCACAATCTGCGTAGTGGCATCTTGCGGTGACACGATCAGACCTGATTCATAAAGATCGTAAAAGCCGGATGGAACCAACCCTTTATTGTTAAACTCCTTAAAGGGAGTGGGAACAAAAAAAGCATCTGCAATGACTTCAAACTCGTTTTCTGTACCGCGGATGGCGATCACGTAGTCCCGGGTGCTGTTATGCTGTGCTATAAACCCGTAATAGACGAGGTCAAATTTTCCGGGGAAAATAATGTCATTCATCTGAACATTGTACAATACATTGTAGTTTGTCATAAAGTCCTTGTCCACCAGCGCCTGGTAGTCCTTGTTGTTACAGATATTTTGATACGCCTTTAGTGAAGGATTAAGTTGTGTTGACGTATCATTCTCCTTTACTGCCTGTTTGTAAATAATGTCTGCCAGGTTAACTAATTTGGCGTACTGAACGGCCTCTGACAGGGAAACGGATAAAGATTTGACTTGGGATTCCATAGAAAAATGGTTTGAGGGTGAAAAATGATTGATGCTTGAGGGGGCCTTAACGATCTGTTGAACATTCACAAGTATTCCAATTTAGCACAATTTTTTCTTTTTTCAATATGGTAACTCTGATCTCTTTACTCTTGTCTGAATAGATATATAATGGATAATCAATGTATTTATGAATTTTGATATATTCGTTTGGTTATAACTACCACGGATGTATTTTCAACATCATTCACCTCAGGCACAGCGTACGTCAGAAAATCTTACCAGGGCTGGTGGTGAATTGGTACTTTTTAAAACGAGGAACCACTGGCAACAAGTGATCAGCATCAAGGAATAATTATTTACTGCAATTACTCACCGTCAGCCTGGATAATGAACACATAGCGGTTTATACAAGCTGTTCCTCCCTAAAGAGATATTAAAAAGTTAAATAAACTATATCCAATTATTTAAACATCCGGACTAATTGCATTGACCGGCTGATTTTGTATCTTGCGCCGTTTCGATTATGTTCTAGCTTTCCAATGAAGATTATTCTATTGCTCTGCTCCCTTTTGGTCACAGTGGCTGATCTGGCCGCAAGAGCTGAGCAAGGGCCTTATGTAATACAACATTACACAGATCAGGACGGATTGCCGCAAAACAGTGTGAAATTCATTGCCCCGGATGAATACGGCTTTCTGTGGACGGCAACTGAGGACGGAGTTGCAAGATTCGACGGCCGGCAATTTGCTACATTCAATAGTAAGCTCAGCCTCCAGAACAGCCGTATACAGTATGCTTTTCCCGGAACAGGCGGAAAAAACACGATTTTTAGAACAGTAAATGAAGAAGAGATCTCCGTCTCTAACGGAAAGGCAGTGTTAGTACCTCATACTGGTAATTTCGGTTACATCTCCAATAATGATCCTTCAAAAGCTATTCCTGTTATGGGCTTTCGCAATGGCCTGCGGGATCTGGAAGCCAGTCATTACCTGATTCCTGTTAATGGGGACCGTTACTTCAGGATTACGAAGGATACAGTACGTTATATAGAAAAAGGCCGCGAACGTTACCGTATATGCTACCCCGGTATTGATCCAAAGAGAGCCTTTACGCAGAATGGAGAGCTCTGTTACCTGGATCGGGGCGGCCGGTTTGTGCTGCTTGACGGAAACGGAGCGCATGTTTTGCAATGGGAGGGAGATCTGCCGCCGCTTCCGCTTTCACCCACCGCAAAGGATGAGGGGGAGATCTTCTGGAATTTTGCCGCACAACAGCAATTTCTTTACACAGGCGGCTCCTGCTTCAGGATCCGGCTGGTAAACAGGTCCGTTATCCAGGCCGCATTAATATTGAAAGGATTTGATATTGACGGCAAAGCTATTATTTCTATTTACCACGACAGTACTAATCAAAAGGTGTTCCTGGGCAGCCATACCAAAGGGCTGTTTATATGCACGCCCAAACAGTTCCGGATCTTTAAAACGGAAGAAACGCAAAATGATGTCTATTACGCTCAGGCCATATTCCGTACAGATAACATTGTAACGCCGGGAGGGAACGTATTTAACCGGGGAGGTAAGATCGGCAGGGTTCCGCTGCCGGATTCGATATGGACAAACGACAAGTATAGCATAACACAGGACATCAACGGTAACTATTGGTATAAAAGTTATCACCGGCTCACCAAGCTTAACCGGGACCTTACGAAAATATTATGGAGCGGATCAATGGATGATGAAATAACCGTTTTATATGCAGATAAAACCGGCCGGCTATGGATAGGAGCCAGGAATAGCAGCTTATATTTCCTTGAAACAGCTGATCCGCACCCGCAGATCCAGCCCTTCCTGCCAGATGTGAAAGATGCCAGTTATATTCTGGACGACGGGCAGACGCTGTGGACCGGCACGGGAAAAGGCCTGTACCGTATTCACCTGCTTTCCCGCCGGGTTGATACCATACCGGGTTTGGAGCATCTTTACATAAGAAGCCTTTATATGCCGGCAAAGGGCGAGCTGTGGATCACTACTTACACCAATGGCGTCTTCCTGTACAGGAACGGCCGGCTTACCAATCTGCCGCTGGACCCCAAAAAATACCTGGCCACTGCCCACTGCGTGATTGCGGACGAAAAGGGATTCCTGTGGGTTACTACCAATAAAGGGCTTTTCCAGTTGAGCTACAAGGATGTTATAGCGTATGAAAAAGGGGAAAGGAAAGACCTGTTCTATCTTTATTATGGAATGGAGCAGGGTTTCAATACTAATGAATTTAACGGTGGATGCCAGCCATGCGCATTAAAGCTACCAAACGGCGACATTTCCCTCCCTTCGCTGGACGGGCTGGTATATTTCTCGCCCGGAACCATACGGCAGCAGCTGCCAGACAAGCAAATATTTATTGACGCAGCTGAATTAGATACAAAACCTGTAGACATTGACAGCAGCATCTCGCTACCCGGTAATTTCCATCATCTTAGGTTGTATTTGAGCACACCTTATTTTGGAGATCAGAATAACCTCCGGCTTTATTATTCACTGACAAGAGAGGATGCCGATGGCGGCGAGTTGTGGTTACAGGTAAATGATAACAGGTCTATTGAGTTCTCATCTCTTCACTCAGGAAAATATAACCTGAGAATACGTAAAATAGCCGGTTTTGGCGCTGATGGCATCACGGAGAGGCTTTTTGTGATCAATATACAGAAGGCTTTTTATGAAAAAAACTGGTTCCGGATCCTGGTAGCTGCAATATCAATGTTATTGGTGTTTGCTTTTTTCCACCTGATGGCGGAAAGGATGAAGCGAAAGAACCGCATACTGGAGTTACATGTAATGGAACGTACGAAGGAACTGATGGAAACGCTGGATAACCTGCAGCTCTCTGAACAGCAGTTACGCAAGCAGGGATTTATCCAGCAGCGGTTAACGGCGGCAATGTCCCATGATCTGAAGACGCCATTGAAATATATGATGCAGGTATTGCGCAAAGGTTACGGCGACAAAACGGGAATAGGAGAGGACGAGCGGAATGTTATCTTTGAAAGCCTGTATAATATGTTCCACCTGGTGGAGAATCTGATCTCCTACATGAAATCACAATATACAAGTGATGATTCATCACTGGAGACAACGGACCTCTATTACCTGCTGGAGGAAAAGGTGAACATTTTCCGCAGATTTTCCGCAGCAAAGGATGTAAGTATTGTGAATGATACGCAGCCCCGTTCCCTTGTGCTGGTAAACCGCCAGCTGCTGGCTATAGTGATCCATAACCTGCTGGATAATGCCGTAAAGTATACCCGTAAGGGATATGTACGGTTAAAAGCCTCCTGCGATGGGGAAGATATCCATATTCAGTTCATTGACACCGGCATTGGTATGCCGCCGGAGATGACAGCATGGATAAACCAGTACAGGAACGGGATGTCTATTACAGCAGGAAGACCACCTTCCTATGACGGAATAGGATTGCTGATGGTAATGGAGCTGCTGCAGCTGATCAACGGCAGTATTACCGTTAACCCGAATGATGGCAGTGGGACCGTTATTAATATTAGGTTGACTGTTATTGAATAGGAACTTTATGCAGCCGGATCTTGTCCAGCAGGTCTACAATGCTGTTGACCCCCAGTTTTGAAAAAATACGCGTTTTATAAGTGCTTACAGTGGAGACCTGTATATGCAGCATTTCTGCCGTTTTTTGCAGAGGGATACCTTTGATCAGCAGGTTCATAACTTCAATTTCACGGATCGAAAGCACAGCAAAAGGGTCCTTTTCAGGTGCCTTGTGCTGGTTGAACTTATTCAGCATCTGCTGCCGCGTAACGGCACTCATGTATTTTTCCCTTTTTAAAAGAGTTTGTATAGCCAGTTTTGTTTCTTCTTCCGATGAATTCTTGCTTAGGTAACCATCCGCGCCGGCCAGTAAATAGTTGATGGCATACATTTTCTCATCATAAGCCGAAAAAATAAGAACCATCACATCAGGATGCTGCAATCTTATGGCATGCAGCATCTGGCTGCTGTTGCCTCCCGGCAGGTTTATATCGAGTATGAGGAGGTCAAAGGGTTGTTTTGACAGAATATTGACCGCATCATCAAACGTTTCAACGGCAGTTACGTTAACAGATTCCGGCAGGGTTGCTATAATTTTGGCAAGGCCATACGTGACAATAGAGTGGTCATCGGCGACAAGGACATTGAACATTTTCTCAATTAATGATGCATGGGCAAAAATAATATATTTTTCAAATGTGTAATACTATTTACGTGTAGTAAAATTACTACAAGCATTGTAGGGGATAGCTATGTTTTAGTGTGCATCTGTATTCTATTTTTGCCACATCAGAAAAAAAGCAAATAGGTAATATCATGACTGTCCTATGAAATAGCCTGTGGCAACAGGCGTCATATTATTGCTTTCTCCTTTGCACCATATCCCTTTGAAGCGCCCAAAAATACCGCAATATTTTAGACAGCTACCTATGAGGCAACTTTACAGAATCTTTTTCGTTTCCTGTTCCTTCTTGTTATTCCTATGCCTGAACAGCCGCGCAGAGGGCTCAAAGGACTTGTACCCAAGCGGTGCAACCGGCCATAGGGCTTTCCTCATGAGTGCCAGCGTTACCCACGTTTCGTGGGTTTTTCCGTCATTAGGCACTCATTATGCCTATGTTAATGCAGGGGAGACGATCGCTGCAGCTTCCAGCGCGCAGGGCCGCGGCAACGGGCAGATCCGGTTGACCGCCCCTGACGGTACCGTATATACGACTACGGTCGGTTCTGCTACAGTAGGGCAGATCGTGAATCGCGCAGGCGAGCTGTCAGGCCCCTTTGTGGGATATACGCCTTTTACACAGGTAGCCGGCGCCGGTCAGGGCGGCCTTTGGAGAATAGATTTTTTGCCAACAGGAGATCCCTCAACGGTTTCTTATACTGGTGCTGCCACTACTTTGGCAGATGCTGCCTGGTCACAACCTAACCCCAGCAGTGCAATTGCCGCCTGGGATGTATCGGTGAGCAATGCCGGCACAATTGTCCCTGGTAGAGTATATGCGAATGTGATGGATATGTTTGTAAATAATGGGAACTACTACGGTAAACTGTATGTGCAGACTAATGATGGTTATACATATAAAGTAAACAATAACGGGCAGGCTGGTGCCGGTTTCGTTTTTTTTGTTAACAACAAAGGCATCACCAACGGTAGCAGCGATGCCGCCCTGCCAACTTACCAAAGCTTTAATGGAACAACCGGTGTAACGATGTGGAACCCCACAACACCGGATGGGGCGCAGACCATCACACAAAAGATATTTTACGCATTGCCGGATGCCGGATTGCCGGCTTCAGCGCCATTACCCGGCGGAAGCAGCACCTGGCTGAAAGTACCCAAAATAGCACCGGCAGTAAACAGTATTGTCATAGAAGGAGTGGAAGGAACGCCGGGACAGGTAAGTAGTAAAGGAGCTAATATTAAATTCAATGCGAGTGTGGCCGGTACTTACCGGATCTCTTTAATCGGATCAGGTAGTTTTGTAACAAGAACGATGACCGGCTCAGCTACAGCCGGCAGCAATGTCGTATACTGGGATGGTCAGGACGGCGCAGGCGTAGCTCCTTCCCTGGGAACCGCTAGCATTACGGCTAACATACAGCTGCAGGGTGCAGAAGTACATTTCCCGTTTATGGATGTGGAGAACAATGTCAATGGTATTGTCATTGAACAGCTGAATGACGACGGCACAGTGAAGAGTGATTTTGTGTTTTGGGATGACACCAATCTGCCTACTGCCACCGGCGTACCCAACCCCAAATTCAACGGTAATACCGGCAGTGGTATATCCAGCAACACCAACGGCCATAAATGGAGTGGTGGCTCTCCCGGTTATGGGGATGGAAAGACGATGGATACCTGGACATATGTGCTGGGAGACGTGGCATCTACTAATACAACTCTCAATATTAGACGGGCTGATCTGGCAGTGCAATCTGTCACTCCCTCATCTCCGGTTACACAGGTAGCAGCAGGGCAGTCCATTACCTATAACATTCCGGTAGTTAACAATGGCCCGAGTGATGTAACCGGCGCGCCGTTCATGTTTAAGGTGCCTGCCGGTTTTACTATTGCCAGTCTGTCAGATATCACAATAACCACCAGCTGTGGCGCTGTTAACAGCGCTGCAATAGATGCCAGCGGAAACTATACTGCACTGCTGGATCTGCCCAACGGATGTCTGATCACTTTTGGCATCACCGGTACGCCGGGGGCATCACTGGCAGGAGGTTCGTTGAACATGGAGGCCAGTATCATGCGTCCCAATGATGTAACTGACCCCGACGCCACTAATCCGGATGCTGCTGTTCCCCCTACGGATCCTCATATTGAGTGTGAAAACGGTACCGGGACAGAGTCATGTAATAATATAAAATATAATTCTTCAGTTTCGGTTACTGCCAGCGCCGACATAGTTACTGTCAAAAGCACGGCTGCTACGAATTATGTGCCCGGTAACAGCGTGACCTATAATATTACCGTAACCAACAACGGTCCCAGTGATGCGGCCGATGTGAATATAATTGACAACGCTCCTGCGGGCACTACCATCAGTGGCTGGACAGCGGTTGTAACTACCGGCATAGTAACCCTGCCTACTACTAGTGGTACTGGTAACCTGAATGAAATAATTGCAACACTTCCTAATGGCGCCGTAGTAACTTATACGGTAACGGTTGATGTTCCGTCTGATTATAACAGCAATCTGGTTAACACAGCTACCATAACCAGTACAACACCTGATCCGGTACCTGCTTGTACAGGTTGTACTACACCGCCGTTATCTGCAGCACCTAAGGCAGATCTTGTAACAGTGAAAAGCACCAGTGCAACAGACTATGTACCTGGCCAAAGTGTGACTTATACTATTACCGTAACCAACAACGGACCCAGTGATGCGGCCGATGTGAATATAATTGATAACGCTCCTGCGGGTACTACCATCAGTGCCTGGACAGCGGTTGTAACTACCGGCACCGTAAGCCTGCCCACCCCCAGCGGTACGGGTGATTTAAATGAAATAATTGCAACACTTCCTAATGGTGCCGTAATAACTTATACTGTAACGGTTGATGTTCCATCTGATTATAACAGCAGCCTGGTTAACACCGCTAGTGTTACCGGTACAACACCTGATCCGGTTCCGGCTTGTACGGGTTGTACCACACCGCCATTATCTGCAGCACCTAAAGCAGATCTTGTAACAGTGAAGAGCACCAGTGCAACAGACTATGTGCCAGGTCAAAGTGTGACTTATACCATCGCCGTAACCAACAACGGTCCCAGTGATGCAGCTAACGTGAATATAGTTGATGCAGCTCCTGCTGGTACCACTATCAGCAGCTGGACCGCTGTTGTAACTACCGGTACCGTAACCCTGCCCAGCCCCAGTGGTACTGGTAACCTGAATGAAATAATTGCAACATTGCCTAATGGCGCTGTAGTTACTTATACAGTAACGGTTGCTGTTCCATCTGATTATAACAACAACCTGGTTAATACAGCTACCGTAACCAGTACAACACCTGATCCGGTACCTGCTTGTACGGGTTGTACCACACCGCCATTATCTGCAGCACCTAAGGCAGATATTGTGACAGTGAAGAGCACCAGTGCAACAGACTATGTGCCTGGTCAAAGTGTGACTTATACTATTACCGTAACTAACAACGGACCCAGTGATGCGGCCGATGTGAATATAATTGATAACGCTCCTGCGGGCACCACTATCAGCAGCTGGACCGCCGCTGTAACTACCGGTACGGTAACGCTGCCCACTACCAGTGGTACGGGTGATTTAAATGAAACGATAGCAACATTACCTAATGGCGCAGTAGTAACTTATACTGTGACAGTTGCTATCCCATCCAATTATAACAGCAACCTGGTTAACACCGCTACCGTAACCAGTACAACACCTGATCCGGCTCCTGCTTGTACGGGTTGTACCACACCGCCGTTATCTGCAGCGCCTAAGGCAGATCTTGTGACAGTGAAGAGTACCAGTGCAACAGAGTATGTACCTGGTCAAAGTGTGACTTATACCATCACGGTGACCAACAACGGGCCTAGTGATGCGGCCGATGTGAATATAATTGATAACGCTCCTGCGGGTACCACCATCAGCAGCTGGACCGCTGCAGTAACTACCGGTACCGTAAGCCTGCCCAGCCCCAGTGGTACTGGTAACCTGAATGAAATAATTGCAACATTGCCCAATGGCGCCGTAGTAACTTATACGGTAACGGTTGCTGTTCCATCTGATTATAACAGCAACCTGGTTAACACCGCTACCGTAACCAGTACAACGCCTGATCCGGTACCTGCTTGTACGGGTTGTACTACACCGCCGTTATCTGCAGCACCTAAGGCAGATCTTGTAACAGTGAAGAGCACCAGTGCAACAGACTATGTGCCTGGTCAAAGTGTGACTTATACTATTACCGTAACCAACAACGGACCCAGTGATGCGGCCGATGTGAATATAATAGATAACGCTCCCGCCGGTACTACCATCAGCAGCTGGACAGCGGTTGTAACTACCGGCACCGTAAGCCTGCCCACCCCCAGCGGTACGGGTGATTTAAATGAAATAATCGCAACGCTTCCTAATGGCGCAGTAGTAACTTATACAGTAACGGTTGCTGTTCCATCTGATTATAACAACAACCTGGTTAATACCGCTACCGTAACCAGTACAACACCTGATCCGGTACCTGCTTGTACGGGTTGTACCACACCGCCATTATCTGCAGCACCTAAGGCAGATCTTGTGACAGTGAAGAGCACCAGTGCAACAGACTATGTGCCTGGTCAAAGTGTGACTTATACTATTACCGTAACCAACAACGGACCCAGTGATGCGGCCGATGTGAATATAATAGATAACGCTCCCGCCGGTACTACCATCAGCAGCTGGACAGCGGTTGTAACTACCGGCACCGTAAGCCTGCCCACCCCCAGCGGTACGGGTGATTTAAATGAAACGATAGCAACATTACCTAATGGCGCAGTAGTAACTTATACTGTGACAGTTGATATCCCATCCAATTATAACAGCAACCTGGTTAACACCGCTACCGTAACCAGTACAACGCCTGATCCGGTACCTGCTTGTACAGGTTGTACCACACCGCCATTATCTGCTTCATCTAAAGCAGATATTGTAACAGTGAAGAGTACCAGTGCAACAGACTATGTGCCTGGTCAAAGTGTGACTTATACCATCACGGTAACCAACAACGGGCCTAGTGATGCGGCCGATGTGAATATAATAGATAACGCTCCTGCGGGTACCACCATCAGCAGCTGGACCGCTGCAGTAACTACCGGCACCGTAAGCCTGCCCAGCCCCAGTGGTACGGGTAACCTGAATGAAATAATTGCAACATTGCCCAATGGCGCCGTAGTAACTTATACGGTAACGGTTGATGTTCCATCTGATTATAACAGCAACCTGGTTAACACCGCTACCGTAACCAGTACAACGCCTGATCCGGTACCTGCTTGTACGGGTTGTACTACACCGCCGTTATCTGCAGCACCTAAGGCAGATCTTGTAACAGTGAAGAGCACCAGTGCAACAGACTATGTGCCTGGTCAAAGTGTGACTTATACTATCACGGTGACCAACAACGGACCCAGTGATGCGGCCGATGTGAATATAATAGATAACGCTCCCGCCGGTACTACCATCAGCAGCTGGACAGCGGTTGTAACTACCGGCACCGTAAGCCTGCCCACCCCCAGCGGTACGGGTGATTTAAATGAAATAATCGCAACGCTTCCTAATGGCGCAGTAGTAACTTATACAGTAACGGTTGCTGTTCCATCTGATTATAACAACAACCTGGTTAATACAGCTACCGTAACCAGTACAACACCTGATCCGGTACCTGCTTGTACGGGTTGTACCACACCGCCATTATCTGCAGCACCTAAGGCAGATCTTGTGACAGTGAAGAGCACCAGTGCAACAGACTATGTGCCTGGTCAAAGTGTGACTTATACTATTACCGTAACCAACAACGGACCCAGTGATGCGGCCGATGTGAATATAATAGATAACGCTCCTGCGGGTACCACCATCAGCAGCTGGACCGCTGCGGTAACTACCGGCACCGTAAGCCTGCCTAGCCCCAGTGGTACGGGTGATTTAAATGAAACGATAGCAACATTACCTAATGGCGCAGTAGTAACTTATACTGTGACAGTTGCTATCCCATCCAATTATAACAGCAACCTGGTTAACACCGCTACCGTAACCAGTACAACGCCTGATCCGGTACCTGCTTGTACGGGTTGTACTACACCGCCGTTATCTGCAGCACCTAAGGCAGATCTTGTAACAGTGAAGAGCACCAGTGCAACAGACTATGTGCCTGGTCAAAGTGTGACTTATACTATTACCGTGACCAACAACGGTCCCAGTGATGCGGCCAATGTAAATGTGCAGGATGCAGCTCCCGCCGGTACTAACATCAGTAGCTGGACTGCTGCAGTAACCACCGGTACGGTAACCCTGCCCACTACCAGCGGTACTGGTGATTTAAATGAAACGATAGCAACATTACCTAATGGCGCAGTAGTAACTTATACTGTGACAGTTGCTATCCCATCCAATTATAACAGCAACCTGGTTAACACCGCTACCGTAACCAGTACAACACCTGATCCGGTACCTGCTTGTACAGGTTGTACCACACCGCCATTATCTGCTTCATCTAAAGCAGATATTGTAACAGTGAAGAGTACCAGTGCAACAGACTATGTGCCTGGTCAAAGTGTGACTTATACTATCACGGTGACCAACAACGGGCCTAGTGATGCGGCCGATGTGAATATAATTGATAACGCTCCTGCGGGTACCACCATCAGCAGCTGGACCGCCGCTGTAACTACCGGCACCGTAAGCCTGCCCAGCCCCAGTGGTACTGGTAACCTGAATGAAATAATTGCAACATTGCCCAATGGCGCAGTAGTAACTTATACTGTGACAGTTGATATCCCATCCAATTATAACAGCAACCTGGTTAACACCGCTACCGTAACCAGTACAACGCCTGATCCGGTACCTGCTTGTACAGGTTGTACCACACCGCCATTATCTGCTTCATCTAAAGCAGATCTTGTAACAGTGAAGAGTACCAGTGCAACAGACTATGTGCCTGGTCAAAGTGTGACTTATACTATCACGGTGACCAACAACGGGCCTAGTGATGCGGCCGATGTGAATATAATAGATAACGCTCCTGCGGGTACTACCATCAGCAGCTGGACAGCGGTTGTAACTACCGGCACCGTAAGCCTGCCCACCCCCAGCGGTACGGGTGATTTAAATGAAATAATCGCAACGCTTCCTAATGGCGCAGTAGTAACTTATACAGTAACGGTTGCTGTTCCATCTGATTATAACAACAACCTAGTTAATACAGCTACCGTAACCAGTACAACACCTGATCCGGTACCTGCTTGTACGGGTTGTACCACACCGCCATTATCTGCAGCACCTAAGGCAGATCTTGTGACAGTGAAGAGCACCAGTGCAACAGACTATGTGCCTGGTCAAAGTGTGACTTATACTATTACCGTAACCAACAACGGACCCAGTGATGCGGCCGATGTGAATATAATAGATAACGCTCCTGCGGGCACTACTATCAGCAGCTGGACTGCTGCAGTAACCACCGGTACGGTAACCCTGCCCACTACCAGCGGTACTGGTGATTTAAATGAAACGATAGCAACATTACCTAATGGCGCAGTAGTAACTTATACTGTGACAGTTGCTATCCCATCCAATTATAACAGCAACCTGGTTAACACCGCTACCGTAACCAGTACAACGCCTGATCCGGTACCTGCTTGTACGGGTTGTACTACACCGCCGTTATCTGCAGCACCTAAGGCAGATCTTGTAACAGTGAAGAGCACCAGTGCAACAGACTATGTGCCTGGTCAAAGTGTGACTTATACTATCACGGTGACCAACAACGGGCCTAGTGATGCGGCCGATGTGAATATAATTGATAACGCTCCTGCGGGTACCACCATCAGCAGCTGGACCGCTGCGGTAACTACCGGCACCGTAAGCCTGCCTAGCCCCAGTGGTACGGGTGATTTAAATGAAATAATCGCAACGCTTCCTAATGGCGCAGTAGTAACTTATACTGTGACAGTTGCTATCCCATCCAATTATAACAACAACCTAGTTAATACAGCTACCGTAACCAGTACAACACCAGATCCGGTACCTGCTTGTACGGGTTGTACTACACCGCCGTTATCTGCTGCATCTAAAGCAGACATTGTAACAGTGAAGAGCACCAGTGCAACAGATTATGTACCTGGCCAAAGCGTGATTTATACCATCACGGTGACCAACAATGGACCAAGTGATGCAACGACTGTAAAAGTGCTGGATAACGCTCCTGCGGGCACTACCATCAGCAGCTGGACCGCTGCAGTAACTACCGGTACAGTAACGCTGCCCGCCACCAGCGGTACGGGCAACCTGAATGAAACGATCGCAACATTGCCTAACGGCGCCGTAGTTACTTATAGTGTAACGGTTAATATTCCATCTGGTTATAACAGTAGCCTGGTTAACACAGCTAGTGTTACCAGTACAACGCCTGATCCGGTTCCTGCTTGTACGGGTTGTACTACACCGCCGTTATCTGCAGCATCTAAAGCAGATCTTGTAACAGTGAAGAGCACCAGTGCAACAGACTATGTACCTGGCCAAAGTGTAACTTATACTATTACCGTAACCAACAACGGACCCAGTGATGCGGCCGATGTGAATATAATAGATAACGCTCCTGCGGGCACTACTATCAGCAGCTGGACCGCCGCTGTAACTACCGGTACGGTAACCCTGCCTACCACCAGTGGTACTGGTAACCTGAATGAAATAATTGCAACATTGCCCAATGGCGCCGTAGTAACTTATACGGTAACGGTTGATATCCCATCCAATTATAACAGCAGCCTGGTTAACACAGCTACCGTAACCAGTACAACGCCTGACCCGGTTCCTGCTTGTAACAGCTGCACCACGGCACCGCTTTCTCCGGTGGTATCAAGTGCAGATATAGTAACGGTGAAGAAGACGCAGGATGCAGGACAAACAACGTTCCTGCCGGGTGATGATGTGATCTATACTATCACGGTAACCAACAATGGACCAAGTGATGCAACGACCGTAAAAGTGCTGGATAATGCTCCTGCTGGTACCACTATAAGCAGCTGGACCGCTGCTGTAACTACTGGTACGGTAACCTTGCCCAATACCAGCGGTACTGGTAACCTGAATGAGACAATCGCCACCCTTCCCAACGGAGCAGCCGTTGCTTACACAGTAACCGTCCGCACACCAGTTGATTTCAAGGATCCCCTGAGTAACACAGTAACTGTTACCAGCGCAACACCTGATCCGGTACCAGCATGCCCTGCTTGCGCTACCCCGGCAATCACACCGGTAACGGTTACTTCTCCTCCGGTGGCAACAGACGATGTAATCGAAGGTAAAACCGGTAATACCGTGACCATATCTGTGCTGGATAACGATAAACCAGGCAATGGCGCCACTCCAAGCCCAATCGTTCCATCCACAATAGAGCTGATAACACCACCCGCGCATGGCACTGTAAAGATCAATGCAGACGGCACGATCGTTTATACACCCGATCCGGGATACTACGGAGAAGATACATTCACCTATAGGGTGCAGGATGAAGCAGGCAACTGGAGCAATACCGCTACTGTAAAACTTTCAGTAGTGCCTAATGACCTTGAGATACCCAATGTAATAACACCGAATGGCGATGGCAATAATGACAGATTTGTAATAAAAGGACTGGAAAAGTATACGCAACATGAAATTATCATTTTCAACCGTTGGAATAATATGCTCTACCGAAGCAGAAACTACCAGGGCGACTGGGAAGGTAAAGGCTTGAATGCAGGCACTTACTATTATACGTTGAAAGTGCAGGAAACCGGTGGACAGTGGAAAACATATAATGGTTATATCATGCTGCTGCGCTAACATGCGGTGACCCCGGCTGCCGGGAGCACGGTGGCCGGGTTTAAAGATGTTTTCGCAAGCTGATACGGTTCTTTTACAGCAAAAATGAGAATATGAACAAAATATTTACAAAGATTTTTTTCTTACTGGGGGGCACATTTTCCTGTTTATCTGCATTTGCACAGCAGGACGTTCAATTTAGCCAGTATATGTTTAACAGCTTATACATCAATCCAGCCTATGCCGGTTACCGCGAGCAATGGAATGTAAATGTATTCTATCGTTCCCAATGGGCCGGATTTCCCGGCGCTCCTAAAACTTTCTCCGTTGCAGCCGATGGAACGGTAAATGAGGGGCGTATAGGGCTGGGCATCCAGGTGGTGAACGATAAACTGGGTGCACAGAATAATACTGCAATGTATGGGAGCTATGCCTATCGTATCCCCATTGATGAAACAGGAGAAAGAACGCTTGCTTTGGGCATAGGCGCCGGATTTGTACAGCAAAAACTGGATATGGAAGCGCTTAACCCCGCCACCCAGAACGATGCATTGTTGATGAACGCAAAGAAAACAGCGTTTATGCCGGATGCCAGGGTAGGGATTTATTATAACAGCGAACGCCTGTACGCAGGCCTGTCAGCAGATAACCTGATAACGAACTCATTTCAGAAATCAGACGGGCTTAAAACCTACCTACCATTGAAACCTCACATGTATTTTACATTCGGCGGGCTTGTGCCATTATCTGAGGACGTGTTACTGAAGCCGTCGTTGCTGGTAAAGGAGGATTTTTCAGGGCCTACAAGTCTTGATGTCGGTGCTTTCTTCCTGTTAAGCCAGCGGATATGGCTGGGTGGCTCATACCGTACAGCCATATTAAATAAGGACAATATCGATAACTCAGTTAAAAAGGCAGGGGCCATTGTAGGTATGGCAGAAGTGTTTGTTAACAGCAAGCTACGCATAGGATATGCCTACGACCAGACCGTGAACGGAACGGGCGCCACCAGTTACACCACCCATGAGGTATCATTGAGTTATTTCTTCAATAGCCGCAAGGCAAGAATGTTGTCCCCGAGGTATTTTTAGAACTATTAGCCAATCAAGATGGATAAAAGAAAATTTAATTTCCCTACACTGTTCAATATAATAGCGGCTGCTGGTTTGGCCATAGCCGTAACAGGAACCGCCCATGGCCAGTATGTGAAGAAAAGGGCAGAGGATCAGGCAGAGCTGTATAATTATGCCCGCGCTATTCCCCTGTATGAAAAGGCATACAAAAAGAGAGTAACCGCTGAAGCTGCACGCGGCGCGGCGGAGGGGTACCGGTATATCAACGAATACGTCTTTGCTGAATCCTGGTATGAAAAGCTGATGCAGATATCAGGACATACAGCAACAGACGAGTTGCACTATGCAGAGGTACTAATGAACAACAGCAAGTATGCCGAAGCAAAAACGGTGCTGGACAGTTTTCTCCAGAAAGGGGACGGAAACGGCATTGCGGGAAACATGCGTAAAGGATGTGACAGCGCAATAAAATGGCTGGCCGCCCCGGTAAAAGGCCGCCTGGAGAATGTGCAGGCGCTGAACAGCTCCTGGTCCGACTGGAGCACTGCATTCATTGACGGCAGGATCATATTTGCTTCTGATCGTCCTACAGACTCTCTGCATCGTAAAACATTAACAGGCACATCCCATATCAGTAAAAGATATTATGGCTGGACCGGTAAGAGCTATCTTCATCTTTACGAAGGTAATGGTAAGGACACCAGCAGTACCCGGTTAATGGGGCGTGATATTAATGGTTACTATCACAGCGCCAGCGCCAGTTATACAGTTAATGAAAAAAGATTCTACTATGCGGTGACCGAACTTTTGCGAAAAAGAGGAAGCTTTTTGGGAAAGGATGAACCCTATACATTAAATGTTGAGATCATAGAACAGCGGTGGGATACCGTTAAGCAGGTATGGAAGCAGACAGCGTTGTTCCCTTATAACGGGATATTCAACTACTCAGTTGGTGACCCCTGTATCACTCCTGATGGCAAAACACTTTATTTTGCCGCTGACTATGGAGATAAAGGTTATGGTGGAACAGATATCTACTACAGCCAGATGGATGAAGCAGGAAAGTGGCAGACCCCGGTAAATATGGGCCCCGGTATCAACACATCAGGTAACGAGCGCACGCCCGCCCTTGATGGGAATGGCATATTCTATTTTGCTTCTGATGGCCGCCCCGGAATGGGCGGGTTGGATTTATACAGGGCCGGCAGGACCGGCGAAAACGATGCCTGGCAAGTGGTAAATATGGGCAGCCCTGTCAACAGTGCGCAGGACGATTTTGCTCCTGCTTTTGACAATACTGTATTCTATTTTTCTTCAAACAGGTTTGGTGGCCAGGGCAGCGATGACATTTACCGGTTCAATGCCGCCAGGATAGCTCTATTCCGCTTATCCGGAAAAGTACTGGACAAGCATACCAATACGCCGTTGGCCGGTGTGGTAGTGACGCTGGATAATAACCAGACAGGCGCACCACAGAAAGTTATAACAGATAGCGCTGGTGAATACCAGTTTACGCTGGATACCGCATCCTCCTATAAATTGAGTGTTGTAAAGACCGGCTTCTCTGCGGAAACAGCCATAAACGTAACAACAACCGGCCTGTCTGTCAACAGTCTTCGTCATGATATCTATATGGAGCAGGTAGTGCTGAACAAACCTGTTGTACTGCAGGCTATCTATTTTGATCTGGATAAATCCGACATCCGGACGGATGCCGTTGCAGAACTGGAAAGGCTCATAAAACTACTGAAGGACAACCCCACATGGAAGATGGAGATCTCTTCACACACAGATGCAAGGGGCAGCAGCAGCTATAATATGAAGCTGTCGCAGCGGCGTGCAGCATCTGTAGTAAATTACCTGGTATCAAAGGGTATTGACAAAGAAAGGCTCACAGCGAAAGGTTACGGTGAATCAAAACTGGTGAACCGCTGCGCTGATAATGTGCCCTGTTCGGAAGCAGAGCACCAGGCAAACCGCAGGACCGCATTTACAGTATTGGATAAGTAACAGAACGGTGAATACCTTGGTGATGAGGAGCTTCTTTTCGAGGCTCCTCTTTTTTTTGATAATAAACAACGCGTAAATTACCTGCCCATAATCTTTTTTGTTACAAATTCGCTGAAAAAGAAATCCCTGTAAATATTTCCGATAGGGATTTCGTTTGTACCTATGTACACCGTGTTATTATCCACAGAACCAATATGCTTAACGTTGATGACATAGGATTTACTTACTCTCACAAACATGTCTTTTGGTAATTGATCGTAGATGGTTTTGATATTCATCGCCGCAATTACTTTCTGATTTTCGCTGTGCATCACGACATAATCTTTTAAAGCCTGAATAAAAAGTATGTTATTGAAATAGACTTTAAAAATTCTCCGGTCTGCTTTCACAAAGAAAAAGTCGTCTGCTACCTGTTCGATATTGTTATTAGCGTAATCCGCCTTGAATAATTTGGAGTAGGTGTGGGCTTTTTCAACAGCCTTTTGAAAACGCGCTGATTTTACGGGTTTTATCAGGTAGTCAATCGCATCTACTTCGTAGCTGTCGGTAGCAAATTCAGAATAGGCAGTTGTAAAGATCACAAATGTTTCTTTCGGAATGGACCGGGCAAATTCAATTCCGTTAATTCCCGGCATTTGTATGTCAAGAAAGATTAATTCAACTGTATTGCTTTCTATAAAATTTGTGGCGGTTTCAGGGCTGTTGAACGAACCGATTAAATTTAAACCATCAGTTTGGTTAATCAATATCTCTATGGCTTCCCTTGCCAATGGTTCGTCATCTATAATAATACAGTTCATAGTTTTATTATTAAGGTTACGCAATACCTTTCTGAGTCATCTTCTATATTTAAACGATGTGTTGCCGGGAACAAAAGTTCCAGTCTTCGTTTAATATTTATCAACCCCAATCCGCCTGTATCATTAACGGATTTAAGCATAGGCTTGGAGTTGATGCATTTAAAGAAAAGCTCATCGTTCCTGACATCGAAATACAGGTTTACATAAGATGGTTTTGTTGCATCATTGTTGTGCTTCACAGCATTTTCCACAAACGGAATGAACAGCAACGGAGGAATTTGCACACCGCTCAGATCTCCCTCTTTTGAAATTAGAAAATCAAAACTATCCCGCCTTACTTTTTCCAGATTTAAAAGATCTTCTAAGAAATGAATGTCCGAAGTCAACAACACCTTATCTCTTGCACTGTCATAAAGTTGGTAGCGAAGCAGATCGCTCAGCTTCATTAAAACCTGCGAGGCTTTATCAGGGTCTTTCTTCGTTAGAACATTGGCATTGTTTAGCATATTAAACAAAAAATGCGGGTTGATCTGGTTTTTCAATTGTTCCAGTTCTGCATAAATTTTCGACTGTTCCAGCTCGTAGATCAATTGCTTGTCCATCATTCCTTTCTGAAACAGTTTTATGGAAGATGAAGCCGCTAACAGCAGCGCGGTAAGGAAGGAGAAAAGTGGGATATTCACCCCATTTTCTTTATTAAAAGGATTGAAAAAATAACCATAAATAGCCACTACAACAACGATGCTGATCACAGATAAGCAGTATGCAATATTTCTGTTCCTGAACAAAAACCTGGGCACCAGCACATACATATTTACATAGAACAATATAATAAAATATACAAATACCGTTACCGGGTTGGCAATTACGGAGCTGCTGTTGTACAGCACAGCACCTATAAAAGCAATGAGCAGCAGATGCCGTAGTATTCTGCGGTCAGGTGAGATCAGGAAACGAAAAAGCACGTTTTCGCTAATAGGCTGCTGATGGGTAAAATCATTCATTTATAAAATTGTAAGAACAAACTTAACATTTAAAGCTATGCTCTGATCTGCTTTTATACGAAAGTGTGGGCTTTTTATACGAAAGCGGGAAGTATTATAAAAACGCATAAAGCAGGATATATATTTCGTAGTGTCCCGGCATACTTTCCTATAAAAGATACCGCTTTTGGTATAATTAGAAAAAGGCGGTTGCCCAAATGGATAGTTTTGTGTCCAATCTACAATTGTTAAATCGACTTTTAAAAGATGAGATACAAGATCATTTGTACACTGCTGTTTATAACCATTTCATTCGGGGCCTGGTCACAAGGGAAGGTCACATTGAGTGGAATAATCACCATGAAAACAAACACTGAAACAATAACCGGCGCAAGCATTTTCATTCCTGAAGCAAAAGTTTCAACAATTACCAATGCGTATGGCTTTTATGCTGTCACCCTGTCTAAGGGAGCATATACAATCGTTATCAGCTGTATAGGATTTGAGAATATTGAGGAACAGATCTCTCTGACAGAAAACATCAGGAAAGATTTTTCCATGCTTGAAAAAAGCAAAACTTTAAATGAAGTAGTGATAAAATATAATCGTTCAGCAGGCAACATCCGAAAACCGGAAATGAGTGTAAATAAACTCACTATTTCCACCATTAAAAAGATGCCGGCAGTTATGGGCGAGGTTGATATTTTGAAAGCTATTCTGCAGCTTCCGGGAGTTTCCACTGCACAGGAAGGAGCAACAGGTTTTAACGTCAGGGGCGGTTCGGTTGACGGCAATTTGATATTGTTAGATGAAGCCGTTGTATACAATACTTCACACCTGTTCGGCTTTTTCTCTGTTTTTAATGCGGATGTGATTAAAGATCTGAAACTGTATAAAGGCGGAATACCTGCTAATTTCGGCGGGCGTACTTCCTCCGTTTTGGATATTTATCAAAAGGAAGGGAACAACAAAGTATATCACGTAACGGGTGGTATAGGGGCGGTTTCGAGCAGATTGTTGGCAGAAGGCCCGATTGTAAAGGATAAAAGCTCGTTCGTAGTTGCTGGCCGTACTTCTTATGCTCATTTGTTTCTGAAGCTGGCTGACAATCCCAATGCTGTTTCTTTTTACGATTTGAATGCTAAGCTGAATTATAAGGTCAATGACAATAACAGGCTTTTCCTTTCAGGATATTCCGGCAAGGATAAAATGGATTTCAGCAATTTTTTCAGCAACAATTATGGGAACTCATTCCTTAATCTTCGTTGGAATCATATCTTTTCCGAGAATTTTTTTTCCAATGCATCGGTCATTTACAGTAAGTACGATTATGGCCTGAAGATAAAATATGTTGGCATTGATTGGGTATCGGACATCCGTAATTATAATTTTAAATACGATTTCAACCATCATCTGTCTGATAAGCTGGTTTTGAATTATGGCGTTAATTCCATCTACTACCAATTCAATCCCGGCACAATAAAACCTATGGATTCTACCTCGTCTATCAATGCTGACCAAATTGAAAAAAAATATGCCTGGGAAAATGCATTGTATATCAGTGCAGAGCAAAAGCTCACGGATAAAATATCCGTGACCTATGGACTGCGATACAGCAATTTTCAACGCCTGGGGCAACAGAATATAAATAAGTATGCCAATGATCAGGCAGTGATCTTCAATCCTGAGTTACAAATTTATGAGCAAGGAACGCCCACGAGCATAACACATTACAATAAGAACAAAAAAATTATTGGTTTTGGAAATTTAGAGCCACGGTTGGCAGTTTCTTATTCCATAAATGACGACCAGTCTGTTAAGGCCAGTTATAACCGGATGAGCCAGTATATCCATTTAATTTCCAACACAGCTTCCGTCTCTCCACTCGAAATCTGATCTCCGGGCGACCAAAATTTGAAACCCGAAATCCTTGACCAGGTTGCATTGGGCTATTTCAGAGATTTCAGCAATGGGAAATATTCTTTGGAAACAGAAGTTTTTTACAAGAAAATTAAAAACAAAGCAGATTACATTGACGGCGCCGAATTGATTGCCCAAAAAGCCATAGAACAGGTAATGCTAAACGGGGAGGCAAGGGCTTACGGACTAGAGCTGATGCTGAAGAAAAATACCGGAAAGCTTACAGGCTGGCTTTCGTATACACTTTCTAAAGCAGCGCAGCGCACACCGGGAAGAAATGCAGAGGAGCCTGGCATTAACAACGGCGAATGGTATCGTTCCAATTACGATAAAAGGCATAACCTTTCACTGACAGCCGCTTATCAGCTGACGAAAAAATGGAGTTTCGGCGGCATTTTTACCTACCAAACAGGGAAGGCTGCAACCTATCCCATCGGCAAATATCAGTACCAGGGAATTAGGATCGCAAATTACGGAGAGCGGAATATTAATTCGCTTCCGGCTTATCATCATTTGGATCTATCGGCAACCTACACCTTAAAACCTGACAGCAAAAAGAGGTGGAAAGGTGAATGGGTGTTCAGTATTTACAATGTTTACAATAGAAGTAATGCCGCATCTCTTATGTTTGAGCAAAACAGGGAAACAGGGTTGAGCGAAGCAAAGAGGATCTCGATTTTTTGTATCATTCCGGGCGTGGCTTACAATTTCCGATTTTAATGCTAATAAAATAAAAATGAAAAATATACTTATATACCTGGTAGTTTTATTCTGTCTTATTCTCCTGTCCTGCACAAAAGTAGTGGAGGTGGACCTGGAAACAGCAGAACCGGAATTGGTAATTGACGCATCGATTGATTGGGTAAAGGGTACAACCGGCAATGAGCAGAAAATCAAACTCTCCACCACAACCGGATATTACAGTACTACATTTCCAACAGTTTCAGGAGCAGATATTGTTATAACAAATTCGGAGAATACTGTTTTTAGTTTTATAGAGAATCCCGGTACAGGAGAATATATCTGCTCCAATTTCCATCCGGTTATCGGGGAAAATTATACATTAAAAGTAGTTTTAAATGGGGAGATCTATACCGCAACCGAAACCTGTATAGAAGTGCCGGATATTGAAAATAATATTGAACAGAATGATAAAGGCGGATTTGGAGGTGATGAAGTAGAGATCAAATACTACTACCAGGATAATGGCAATGAGGATAATTACTATCTGCACCGTATTCTATCCCCTGTATCAGCGTTTCCGGATTATAAAGCCAAAGATGATGGGAAAAGCCAGGGCAACTTAATGCAGGAATATTTTTCTGACAAAGTCCTGAAGGCCGGAGACATGATAAACATCAGGCTGTATGGAATTTCCAGGAGATATTATGATTATTTCAGAAAACTATTAGCGGCATCCGGGGCACAGAATGGCCCGTTTCAAACAGCACCAGGTTCGGTGAGAGGGAATATCATCAATCAGACCCATTTCGCAAACTTCGCTTATGGATATTTCAGATTATCGGAAGTGGCCGTAAAGGATTATATGATACAATGATTAATCAGGCTCATGGATATTGCATGTATTTAGCGCTCATCAACTAGCAGTATAGGAAAGGTTATGTAACCTTTTTCGTTCCCATCCAGATTACTTTGGGGTGATTTACCTTTTATGCCTCAAAACAGGAAAGCCGCGTAAATCGTGCGATTTATGCGGCTTTGATACTGTCTCGAACTTTTTCTGTGAACCTGTTGGTACAAAGTTCGAACTCTTTATTGGAAGATTTGAGAAAATTATTATCTATTAAATAGCTCTTAGCCAATAGAATCGGGGTAGTATATTGAACTTGGGGCGATTTTGCAAGTGCAGTGAAAAGCGTGATTCCGAAATAGAACGCGACAGCGTACTATATACAAAATGCCCTCCAAAAAGCTTCCTGATGCAGACGATCTATGAACTTTGTTGCCCGGTTTCGTCAAAAACTTGTAAATGCTTGTTGCTTTAATTCGTAAATTAGTAAAAGCTGGTTAACCTGTATAAAGTATGAAAAGAAAAAAGAGGTTGTTCAAAAGGAACTCGACCATTCACTAGACAAAAAAACAAAACCCACGCCACGCGCAGGTTTTGCAAATTTCCAGGGATCCCTATGGTACAGAATTCGAACCGGTTACAAGACCGCCGGTTCGGCTTTCGTTTCCCAAAATACTTTCCTAACAAACAGTCATCCTCATCGTTTCACTAGCCGTATAAGCCAGATCAGTATGATAGCCCCCACCAGGGCCACAATTAGTGAGCCTAACAGACCGCTGCCTATATGAATGCCAAGTTGACTGAAAAGCCAGCCACCCAGCCAGCCGCCTATTACGCCCACAATAATATCCACAATTATCCCAAACCCTTCACCACGCATCAATTTCCCGGCCAGCCAGCCGGCTATGCCCCCGATAATAATAGTCCAAATCATAAAGTGATGTTTTAATATTTAAATTAAATATACTATATAATTTTTGTTATTACAATAGGAGAATAAACCCCAACTCATTGGCCATATTGCCCGACATCCCGCTTCAGCCAGCCAGTAATACTCATCCTTGGTTTATTGGTGAACAATACTTCATGTTCCAGCTCACTGCTTTTGAAGAAAACACTTTTACCACCTATGGGGGTCACCCTTTGATCGTAACCGGCATGGTAGATGCATAATTCCCCGCCGTCAGTTTCCTGCCAGTCTCCATTCAGGTAAATGATCATAGAGTACTGGCGGCTTTGGTTGCTCCTGAACTGGTCAAGGTGCCGCTTGTAAAAGTCGTATAAGGTGTAATGAAATTCGTAGCCGGTAATACCTGTGTAACAGGTGCTGTTCAGATGCTTCACAAAACTATCCATCAAGTCAAAAAAGGCATTTTCATGAGGGTCGTTATGTTTGCGGTCCAGCCAGTAAATAATATCAGTCCTGACTAATTTGTTATGGACCACCGCTACGTCGTTTCCCGTGCCGGCTGAGCGGAGCTGGTTGCCTGTATGTATCCCCACGAGCAAGTACATGTTTTTTTCTTGAAGAGGGAGGCTCTACTTTTTATGCAGGTGTCCAGTTGTGTGGG
>NZ_JAGXJN010000496.1 GCF_019091455.1 Chitinophaga sp. GbtcB8 | reverse complement strand
AATCATTTCATTCTTTTAAAAGGTAAGAAATCTTTGGGTATCATCAATCAATCTAAGGATAGAACACTGTAATATAATTATTATTCAATATATACTTTCCTCTTGCCTCACATCTTTTAACACATTACCGTAATCCGCCTGCTCCTATTTACCAGCGTAACAAAGTATCGCCTGCCGGTAACGCCTTCATATCAAACTCATGCGGGTTATCTTCTCCTGCACCTTGTATAA
>NZ_JAGXJN010000495.1 GCF_019091455.1 Chitinophaga sp. GbtcB8 | reverse complement strand
GGCCGAAACTCTCATATCTGAGCGATCCTCTTCTTCCAGAGCGGAGTGGCATTTCTTATCTTTTCTTAGGATGTAGGCTATTCCCTCTAATTCCTCTATAGTTGGCCTTCCCCGCTCTGTTCTTGTAACGGCTCGAAAAGGAACTCCGTATTGAATCAGAAGTCAAAAGAGCAAATAAGGCTTGAACACCGGATTGAGAGTAGTTGGCAGGGACAGTTTCAGGGGTTAACTC
>NZ_JAGXJN010000494.1 GCF_019091455.1 Chitinophaga sp. GbtcB8 | reverse complement strand
AGAAGCTCCGGAAAGCCCCTGCAGGGCGGGTTACCGACTTGTTAAAGACCGAATTTGGCAGCCCGGGGCCACAAGCGGGGAAAAAAAAAATGAAAAATAAAAAATGAAAAAAGAAAAAAAGGGGGCGGAAAAAGGGGGGAGGAAACAAAGGAAGAAATCTACAAAAAGGGTTTTCAGGAAAGGGTGGTTGTCAAAAAAATCACCCCCCTCCCCGGAATTGTCTACCACTCTG
>NZ_JAGXJN010000493.1 GCF_019091455.1 Chitinophaga sp. GbtcB8 | reverse complement strand
ATCGGCCTCGCCATTGTGCGCTTCGGTGGGGGAACACAATCGAACACAAATGTTGCCGAAACCTGGTTTGGTTCGAGTCTTATATAAGAGACTTTAAGATAGAAAGAAGGTAGGATGCATGCCGGAGAGTATGTGTTGCACGTGCACATAGCGGATATTACAGCCACCCACGTATGGAAGCTGCTCGTCAAAAGCAGATATTGTAAGCGCATGAAGTGCCACAGAGGAGGAG
>NZ_JAGXJN010000492.1 GCF_019091455.1 Chitinophaga sp. GbtcB8 | reverse complement strand
CCTCTTACATGCTGGGCAAAGTGGGAGCAGCGGAGGACCTGGTGCAGGACCCCTTCCTGGAAAGGATGGGAATGGCGGGGGAGGATGTTCCCCACCGCAAAGCCTACCTGGTAAAAATGAACACCAATAAAAGTATTAATTACCTGCACAACGCACGTTTTAAGCGGGGAGAATATTTTGGCATCTGGCCGCCGGAGGCGCTGCAGCAGTTTGCCCCCCACCCTGCTTACCG
>NZ_JAGXJN010000491.1 GCF_019091455.1 Chitinophaga sp. GbtcB8 | reverse complement strand
GTATAGGGAAGTCAATAAGCTAATGGTATAGGTAAGTCAATAAGGTGAGTATGGATAGGCTCATGAATGATAGTTCCGGGGTCAATAAGATCTTATGTTATAACAACACCTACAGCAAACACAACGTGGGAAATAGGATTCACCCCTAAAAATGATAAGAAAAGTATGAGTTCGCTATTACAGCCGCCGACGAGAATGTCATGATGATATATATTGCTATGTGCGCCACTAT
>NZ_JAGXJN010000490.1 GCF_019091455.1 Chitinophaga sp. GbtcB8 | reverse complement strand
GGCTACGGACCGGAACTCACCGGCCAGATGGTCGACGCCATGACCGAGGCGCTGAAGAGCCAGGAGCCCGCCTTCACGCCGGACCCGTCCGGCATGGAGCAGACCAAGGCGATGATCCTGCTGATGCTGCCGCTCGTACAGGGCGGCATCTGGGTCATGCTGCTGTTCGCCGCCTTCTATATCGCCGTGCGTATCGTCTCCCGCTCCGGCCGGGCGCTCAGGCCCCGCGAGG
>NZ_JAGXJN010000489.1 GCF_019091455.1 Chitinophaga sp. GbtcB8 | reverse complement strand
GGGCTTGAGACAGGAGTTTTCTTTCCCCAAATGAGTCATGAACCAAGGCACCATTCTTGTTGTCATCTTTAAGCTTATGGTAAGTTGGGCTCTTCAAAAGAAGTACTGCACCAGATGGAACAAGGCCAATGGAGTTCATTACTTTAGCGATACCTGGGCCATCTTTTGCAGTGGGGTAGATGCCATTCTTCTCTCGGTTAAGAGTTTGAAAGTTTCCCCATGGAGATATCTT
>NZ_JAGXJN010000488.1 GCF_019091455.1 Chitinophaga sp. GbtcB8 | reverse complement strand
TGGCGATGCTAACCTGAACTTTCATATCACCAAAGACCTGGATTTAAAAACAGACTTGGGTTAAAACCTGAACTCTCTCAAGTCTAACTATTTCTCTCCAGCCGATCTGCCGCACTTATCACAAGACCAGGGCGGGGTTGCTATCATGAACAACAACACCACCACTAACTGGCAGCCTGAAACCACCCTGCCTTGGATAAAGAGGTCCACCGAACACCAGCGAGGGACCCCC
>NZ_JAGXJN010000487.1 GCF_019091455.1 Chitinophaga sp. GbtcB8 | reverse complement strand
TCCTGCTGCTTTGTTAATGGTTCCTTTTTAAGTACTTACTGGCATCCGCCGCCCAAGGGCTGGTATTATTGTTCGGTGCCGGGCAACCTATCACCGCGGGCATGAACAAGCGCCAGCTCTGCCTCCAGCACACTTTTTTGCGCGGTAATGATCTCCAGATAAGAAGCATAACCACTTTAGAACAGGTCATTTGCAGTGGATACTGCGCTTTGCAGCACACTTACTTCCTTTT
>NZ_JAGXJN010000049.1 GCF_019091455.1 Chitinophaga sp. GbtcB8 | reverse complement strand
GCAGGTTTACTGGTGGCATCAGTGAGTCCCTTATCCATGCTCATAGCCGTAATACTCATGAACATCTTTAACGTAAGCGGCAACCTTATGAGCCTGGGTGCGCTGGACTTTGGCCTTATTGTAGATGGCACCCTGATCATAGTAGAAGGCTGTATGTACCGGCTGCATCACTCTGATAAGGTAAGGCTCACACAAGGGGAAATGGACGGCCTGGTACAGGAAACATCCGGCAGAATGCTGAATGCCGCCGTGTTCGGGGAGCTGATCATCCTCATTGTATACCTGCCGGTATTTGCATTATCCGGCATTGAGGGCAAAATGTTTAAACCCATGGCGCAAACCGTAACCTTTGCATTAATAGGCGCTTTCCTGTTATCATTAACATATGTGCCCATGATGAGCGCCCTGTTCCTGAGTAAAAAAATACCTGCTAAGGAAAGCTGGTCAGACAGGATGATGGATAAGCTCAGCACCCGTTACCAGCGTATATTGGGCAGGGCAATACAATATCCTAAGATGCTGATAGCTGCCGCCGCAGGCTTGCTGGTGCTGGCTTTGATAGTATTGAGCAGCATGGGGGGCGAGTTTATTCCCCAGCTGGAAGAAGGGGATTTTGCAGTAGAAACCCGCGTGCTCACCGGCAGTAACCTTAATACTTCCGTGAACGCAGTTTCCCAGGGCAGTAAAATATTACTGGAAAAATTCCCGGAAGTGCAAAAAGTGGTAAGTAAAACCGGCAGCAGTGAGATCCCTGTAGATCCCATGCCACTGGATGCCAGCGATATGATGGTGATCCTGAAAGATAAAAAGGAATGGACCTCTGCCAAAACATTCAATGAGCTGGCAGACAAAATGAGTAAGGCCCTGCAAGATGTGCCCGGCGTTACTTTTGGCTTCCAGTACCCGGTACAGATGCGTATTAATGAGCTGATGACCGGCGCCCGCCAGGATGTGGTATGTAAGATCTATGGTGAGGATCTGGATACGCTGGCCCGCATGGCCGGCAAATTGGGCGGCATTGTGCAAACTATTAAAGGTACGCAGGCGCTTTACGTAGAGCAGGCCACCGGCATGCAGCAGATCGTGATCCGCTATAACCGGGATGCCATTGCGCAATATGGTCTTAACATCAGCGACATTAATAAAACCGTGAATGCCGCATTTGCAGGGCAAAGCAGCGGATTAGTATATGAAGGGGAAAAACGTTTTGACCTGGTAGTGCGTGTAAGCGGTACCCAACGTACAGGTGTAACGGATGTACAGCAGCTGCTGATACCAACAGCCACCGGCACCCAGGTGCCTTTAAGCCAGGTAGCGGTGGTAAGTATAGAGGAAGGCCCTAACCAGATCCAGCGGGAAGATGCGCAGCGCCGCATTATAGTAGGGTTTAACGTGCGCGGGCGCGATGTGCAGAGCATTGTGGAAGAGTTACAGCAAAAAGTACAACAGCGCATTACCTTACCACCCGGTTATCATGTTGCCTATGGCGGAGCATTTGAAAACCTGCAGGCGGCCAAACAACGTTTATACGTTGCCGTTCCAGTGGCATTGCTGCTCATTTTATTTATGCTGTACCTGGCCTTTCACTCGTTTAAGCAAGGGCTGCTCATTTACTCCGCCATCCCCTTATCTGCGATTGGCGGTATACTGGCGCTGGCCATACGGGGCATGCCTTTCAGCATTTCTGCCGGCGTTGGTTTTATTGCATTATTTGGCGTAGCCGTATTAAATGGTATTGTATTAATAGCAGAGTTCAACCGTTTAAAAGCAACCGGTATTACAGATGTAAAACAGCTGATCTTACAAGGCACTAAAATGCGTTTGCGGCCGGTATTAATGACGGCCTCTGTGGCCTCCCTGGGCTTTTTACCCATGGCATTAAGCAATGGCGCCGGTGCAGAAGTGCAGCGGCCTTTGGCCACCGTGGTAATAGGCGGCTTGCTGGTAGCCACTTTCCTCACGCTGTTTGTGCTGCCGGCTTTGTACCTGTTGTTTGAAAAAAGCCCGCATCTACGCCCGCCCAAAGCGGCGGTAGCAGCAGTACTACTGCCCTTACTACTGTTGTGTTTACCGGCTGCACAGGCGCAAACCCCCATCTCTTTACAGGCAGCCATTGATACCGCTGTGAAGAACAACCGCAGCCTGCGTACCGATAAGCTGCAGGCAGACTATCTGCAAAAACTTAAAGGCAGCGGCTGGGATGTGGCGCAAACCATGCTCACCGGCGATTATGGACAAATTAACAGCGCCTACAACGATACAAAATTCACTATTTCCCAGAGTATGAAGTTCCCCGCCATTTACACCAGGCAAAAAGCCCTGCTGGATGCAGAATGGAAGGGTGGGGTGCTGAACGCCGCTGTAAAGGAAAAAGAGCTGCGGCAACAGGTGACCACGGTATACTACAATATGTTGTACCTGCGGCAAAAGCAGCAGCTGTTGCGGTATATAGACAGTCTGTATGCAGCCTTCCTGGACAAGGCCACTCTGCGCCTGAAGCTGGGAGAAAGTAATATAGTGGAAAAAGCTACGGCTACGGCTCAGCGCGGGCAGGCAGGCCTGCAGCTCAACCAGGTATCGCAGGATTACAGCATCCTGCAATCCAGGCTAAAGCTGCTGCTGAACACCGCTGCAGATGTGGAACCGGAACGGGTCCCCTTAAAAATGGAATTACCTGTTATTACAGATACTACCGGCCTGTTACAGCATCCTTACCTGCAGCTGCTGGCGCAGCAGCAACAGATCAGCGCTATGCAATACGGCGTGGAAAAGGCCCGGCTGCTGCCGGATCTTTTAGTGGCCTATAACAATACCAGCATTAAAGGTACCGGGGCAGATGATAAGTATTATTCAGCCGGCACACGCTTTCAGTCTGTACAGGTAGGCATAGGCATCCCCATTTTTTTTGGCGCGCAAAAAGCCAGGATCAGTGCACAAAAGATCAATCAAACACTGGCGGAGAACAATTACCAGGCCGGGGTGCAAAACCTGCAGTCGCAGTACGACCAGGCGCTGAAGCAGTACCACAAAGCCTTACAGGCCGTGTCTTATTTTGAGGATACCGGCCTGCAGAGTGCAGATACCATCATACAGGGCGCCAATGACCAGTTCCTGAACGGGGAGATCAACTACCTGGAATGGGTGCTGCTTACCAACCAGGCAGCAGGTATCCGCAATGAATATATAGATGCGTTGAATAACCTGAACAGCGCTATTATTAACATCAATGCTTTAATGAACAGATAAGATGAAGAATACACAACGGTATATATGGGCTTTAACATTCCTGCTGGCAGCCTGCGGGCAAAAGAAAGCAACAGAGGATAAAGTGCCGCAGGAAACAGCCGGTAACCTGGTACAGTTAACAGATGCACAGTTTAAGAACGCAGGCATTGTTACTGCCCGGCCGGAAAAACACCACATGGCCGAAGAGCTGCGGGTAAGCGGTAAAATTGATGTGCCGCCGCAGAACATAGTGAGCGTAAGCTTTCCACTAGGCGGATATTTAAAATCCACCAACCTGCTGCCCGGTATGCATGTGAACAAAGGTGATATTATTGGCGTGCTGGAAGATCAGCAGTTTATTCAGCTGCAGCAGGATTACCTGACCTCCAAAGCCCGCCTGGGTTTCCTGGAAAAGGAATACGCCCGCCAGCAGGCGCTGAACCAGAGTAAAGCCAGCAGCGATAAGCTGTTCCAGCAAACAGAAGCAGAGTATAAAAGCCAGCAGATCCTGTTACGGGGGCTGGATGAAAAGTTAAAGCTCATAGGGGTGAACGCCGCCCGCCTGAATGAAAGTTCTATTTCACGGCAGGTAAATATTTACGCGCCTATTAATGGTTTTGTAACCAAAGTGAATGTGAACATAGGCAAATATGTGAACCCGCCGGATGTGCTGTTCGAGATCGTGAACCCGGACGATATACACCTGGGCCTTACCGTATTTGAAAAAGACATCAACAAGCTGGCCATAGGCCAGGAAGTGCTGGCCTATACCAATGGCAACCCGGCTAAAAAGTACCGCTGTAAGATCATCCTGGTAGGCCAGGATGTAGAGCCGGACAGGAGTGTGCAGGTGCACTGCCATTTTGAAGATTATGACCGCACCCTGATACCCGGCACCTTCATGAACGCCACCATAGAAACCACCGCAGATACTGCCTGGGCCCTACCGGAAGAAGCTATTGTACGTTACCAGAATCAGCAATATGTTTTTGTACAAAAGGATCAGCGCATCTTTGAAATGCAGCCCGTGAAAACCGGCGCGCACGCAGAAGGCCTGGTAGCCATCATTTCAGGGGATGAGAACATAGGCCGGCAGGCCTTTGTAACCAAAGGCGCGTACTCCCTGTTAATGCAGCTGAAGAACATCAGTGAAGAAGAGGAGTAACAAAATATCCTCCCATCCGCTAAAGGCAGCGTTCAGCATTAAGCATTCAGCGTTCAGCGTTTTTTTTATTTTTGCGCTATGAAAGCATTTCTTTTCGACATGAACGGCACCATGATCAACGATATGGGCTATCATTTAGACGCCTGGTATAAGATACTCACGGAGGACCTGGGAGCCAGCCTGGAACGGGAAGCCGTAAAAAAACAGATGTATGGTAAGAACGATGAGCTGCTGATCCGCATATTCGGGAAAGAACGGTTTACTGCCGACGAGATGGCGGAGCTTTCCGTAGAAAAGGAAAGGCGTTACCAGCAAACCTATAAGCCGCACCTGGAGCTTATAGCCGGTTTACCGGCCTTCCTGGAAAAGGCTTACCAGCAGGGTATTCCCATGGCCATTGGTTCAGCCGCCATTACTTTTAACGTGGATTTTGTGCTGGATAACCTGAACCTGCGCCACTACTTTAAGGCAATTGTAAGCGCAGAAAGTGTGCAGATCAGCAAGCCGCACCCGGAAACCTTTTTACTGGCCGCCCGCCTCATAGGTGTGCAGCCTGCGGATTGTATTGTGTTTGAAGATGCGCCCAAAGGAGTAGAAGCCGCCGCCAATGCCGGCATGCGCTGTGTAGTGCTAACCACTATGCACACCCGTGAGGAGTTTGAGGGTTATTCCAACATCATTGCCTTTGCAGATGATTATACCACGCTGGATGTGGATGCGCTATAAGCAGCTACGGTTGTGTTCCGCTTACATTTTAACCGTTGCGCATATGATTTTAACCACCTTTTGCTTACCTTTAAAATTAATTGTATAGATGACATTTAATTGTATATCTTGCAAAAGGAAATAGACAGGCAAAAGGCCGGTTTAACCCCCCGGAGGCAAAAAACTACCGGTCTGATGGTTTTTTAGCAGTTGTTTATAGAATATGAGCCGGGTGATATATATTAGCATAAACTAAACACCTGGGTGTATGACACGTTATTCCCGGCAAACTAGAATGCTGGTAGCCATAGACTGTATTATTTTTGGATTTGACGGGCAGGACCTGAAATTGTTGGTAATAAAACGTGGGTTTGAGCCGGAGAAGGGCAAATGGAGCCTGATGGGAGGTTTTGTACAGCCGGATGAAGGCTTTGAGGAAGCCGCCTCACGTACCCTGAAAGTGCTTACCGGCCTGGAAGGAGTGTACATGGAGCAGCTGATGGCCTTTGGCAGCCCCACCCGCGACATGATGGAGCGCACCATTTCTGTAGCTTATTTTGCGCTGATAGACATTAACACCTATAAGCAGCAGCTAAGCGAGGAATACCGCGCAGAATGGATCTCCCTGAAGAAATTGCCGAAGCTGATCTTTGACCATGTAGAAATGGTTTCGCAGGCCCAGGCAAGATTAAGGTACAAGGCAGCCATTCACCCCATCCTGTTTGAGCTATTACCCCAGAAGTTTACGATTCCACAGTTACAGATCCTGTATGAGGCAGTATATGATACCGTGTTCGACAAGCGTAATTTTAGCAGGAAGGTATTGTCTACCGGCTTGCTGGTAAAACAGAAAGACAAGGAAAGAGCCAGTTCCAAAAGAGGTGCGTTCTATTATAAGCTGGACAAAAGAAAGTACAGCGCCAAATTCCACGCGTTCCTCAACTTTGTGGCTGATCCGGGCAATTTGAAATAATGGATGGAGTACCCGTATAACCGGGCGTTATGAAAACGGTATCACCAGTTATTTATGGCTAATTTGCCACGTCATTCGTAATTGCCACCCTAAAAAAGGGTAGGATAGGTATAAGCCTTTATGCCTTTTTGCGTTCTTAATTTTTTTGTTCTTTTTAATAAATGTCACTACGACAATAAAAGCACAGTTTAATCTGGTGTTATGAAAAATGATGTTTTTGTAATAGGGGTGGATTTTGGAACCGATTCTGTACGCGCACTGGTGGTAAATGCCCGGACGGGGCAGGAGGCCGGCAGCGCAGTGCATTATTATCCCCGCTGGAAACAGGGTCTGTACTGCGATGCTGCCCTGCAGCAATACCGGCAGCACCCGCTGGATTACCTGGAAGGCCTGGAGCAGAGCATTAAGGCTGCCTTACAGCAATGCCCCGCCGGTACCGCTCAGCTGGTAAAAGGTATTTCTGTAGATACCACCGGCTCTACCCCCGTAGCCGTAGATGCGCAGGGTACCCCCCTGGCATTATTACCCGGCTTTGAGGAGAACCCCAATGCCATGTTTGTATTATGGAAAGATCATACCGCCAATGAAGAAGCTGCCCTGATAAACGAAGTAGCCCGCGCTAACGGCACGGATTATACGAAATACTGCGGTGGCATTTACAGCAGCGAATGGTTCTGGGCTAAGATCCTGCATGTGATAAGAACAGATGCAGCCGTGCGCGAAAAAGCCGTTTCCTGGGTAGAACATTGCGACTGGATCCCCGCGGTGCTTACCGGCAATAACCAGGTAGCTACCTTACAACGCGGACGCTGCGCCGCCGGCCACAAAGCCATGTGGCATGCAGCCTGGGAAGGTTTACCTCCCGGCAGCTTTCTGCAAAAGCTGGACCCGCTGTTAGGCAAATACGATAAAATGTTTACAGATACCGTAGTGGCTACGGTACCCGCCGGCGCCATCAGCGCAGAGTGGGCCGCACGCCTGGGTATCCCGGCAGATACGGTGATAGGTACCGGCGCCTTTGATGCACACATGGGCGCTGTGGGAGCTGGCATACAGCCCTATGCATTATGCCGCGTAATTGGCACCAGCACCTGCGATATATTAATGGCGCCCCTGGAAGAAGCCGGCCACCTGTTTGTAAAAGGTATTTGCGGGCAGGTAGATGGTTCCGTGGTGCCCGGCATGTTAGGGCTGGAAGCCGGCCAATCCGCCTACGGCGACGTATATGCCTGGCTGCGCCGCTTCATCATGCAGCCCTTATACGCCATCATGAAGGACGAGGAAGAACAGCTGGCCATGGCAGAAAGCAAGCTGCTGGCATATTTGGCAGAACAGGCGCAGCAGCTGCCCTTAACGCCAAATGATCCGCTGGCGCTTGATTGGTTCAACGGCCGCCGTACGCCGGATGCCAACCATACCGTAACCAGCGCCGTAGTAGGCCTGCACCTGGGTATAGATGCAGTGCAAATGTTCCGCGCCCTGGTAGAAGCTACTGCCTTTGGCGCCCGCAGCATTGTAGAACGTTTTGTAAAGGAAGGCGTGCCCATTCACGAAGTGCTTGCCCTGGGCGGTGTATCCAAAAAGTCAGGATATGCCATGCAGGTGCTGGCCGATGTGCTGGACCGTCCCATTAAAATAGTACGCAGTGAGCATGCCTGCGCATTAGGCGCTGCCATGTTTGCCGCTGTTTGCGCCGGCATTTACCCAAATGTAACCGCTGCGCAGGAAGCTATGTCATCCGGTTTTGAACATACCTGGCACCCACAGCCGGAAAAAGTAAAGTATTACGCTAACCGGTATACGAAGTTCATGGAGCTGGGAGCCTTCACCGAAAAATTTTATGCATGAGCAACAATCCGTATAAATCCATTAAGGAACAGGCTTATGAAGCCAATATGGCGCTGCCCCGTTTAGGGCTTGTGCTGTTCACCTTCGGGAATGTGAGCGTGGTGGATCGCGAAAAAGGTGTGTTTGCCATTAAACCCAGCGGTGTGCCCTATGAGCTGTTAAAGCCAAAACAGATCGTGATAGTGGACTTTGATGCCAACGTAGTAGAAGGTAAACACCGTCCCTCATCTGATACTAAAACACATGCCGTGTTGTACAAACACTGGGAAAAAATAGGCGGTATTGTGCATACGCACTCCACCTACGCTACAGCCTGGGCACAGGCGCAGCGTGATATTCCCATCTTTGGTACCACGCATGCCGATCACCTGACTGTAGATGTTCCCTGCGCACCGCCCATGGATGATGACATGATCAAAGGGAACTATGAATACGAAACCGGCTTCCAGATCATGAACTGCTTTAAGGATAAAAATTTATCCTATGAAGAGGTGGAAATGATCCTGGTAGGCAATCATGCTCCCTTTACCTGGGGTAAGAATGCAGATAAAGCCGTGTATAACGCTGCTGTACTGGAAGAGGTGGCCCGCATGGCCCTGTTAACAGAACAGGCCAACCCGCAGGCCCCGCGCTTAAAGGATACGCTGATCCGCAAACACTTTGAACGTAAGCACGGACCAGACGCCTACTACGGACAAGAGGAATAATTCTCCGCTGCATTCGCGTTCAGCATTAAGCATTCAGCGTTAAGCCTAATTCATAATTAAAAAAGCTTCATTCATGATAAACTTAAAGAATTTCGAGGTTTGGTTCATTACCGGCAGCCAGCACCTGTATGGAGAAGAAACATTAAAACAGGTAGCAGAACATGCGCAAACTATTGCCAAGTCACTGGATGGCGCAGCCAGCATTCCTGTTCGTATTGTATTTAAACCCGTGGTAAAAACCCCGGATGAAATATACCGTGTATGTCAGGAAGCCAATACCACGGCTAATTGTATAGGCATCATTGCATGGATGCACACTTTCTCGCCCGCTAAAATGTGGATAGGCGGCCTCAAAGTATTACAACGTCCCTTGCTGCACCTGCATACCCAGTTTAACCGCGATATTCCCTGGGCGCAAATAGATATGGACTTCATGAACCTGAACCAGTCGGCCCATGGCGACAGAGAGTTTGGTTTTATGATGTCGCGCATGCGCATGAACCGCAAGGTGGTAGTAGGCCACTGGCAGGAAAACACTGTACAGGAAGAAATAGGTACCTGGCTGCGCGCCGCTGCCGGCTGGTACGACTGGCAGGGCGCCCGTTTTGCCCGTATTGGCGATAATATGCGCCAGGTAGCTGTTACTGAAGGTGATAAGGTAGAAGCTGAGCTGCAGTTCGGTTACTCCGTAAACGGTTATGGGATAGGGGATGTAGTAGCTAAAGTAAAAGCGGTAAGCGATGCGGAAATAGCCCGCTTGACGGCTGAATACGAACAAAGCTACCAGCTGGCAGCCTCCCTTCGTAAAGGCGGCGATCAGCATGCTTCTTTACAAACTGCAGCAAGAATAGAATTAGGCTTGCGTGCTTTCCTGGAAGAAGGTAATTTTAAAGGATTTACTGATACCTTTGAGGACCTGCATGGTCTTGACCAGCTGCCCGGTATAGCCGTGCAGCGCCTGATGGCAGATGGTTACGGCTTTGGCGGTGAAGGCGTCTGGGAAACATCGGCCCTGGTGCGCGCCATGAAAGTAATGGGCAGCGGCCTGCCGGGTGGTACCTCTTTTATGGAGGACTATACATACCACTTTGACCCGGATAACCGTTTAGTATTAGGCGCGCACATGCTGGAAATATGTGCCTCCATTGCTAACGGCAAACCTTCCTGTGAAGTGCATCCCTTAGGTATTGGTGGAAAGGCTGACCCCGTGAGACTTGTATTTAATGTAGCTGAAGGCCCCGCCATTAATGCCTCCGTAATTGATATGGGTAACCGCTTCCGCCTGCTGGTAAATGAAGTGGAAGCCGTAAAACCGCAGCATGAGCTGCCCAAGCTGCCTGTAGCACGGGTGCTGTGGAAGCCCCTGCCGGATATGAGCACCGCCTGCGCAGCCTGGATCCAGGCCGGCGGCGCACACCATACCTGCTACAGCCAGCACTTAACCGCTGCGCATATGCAGGACTTTGCAGACATGGCCGGTATTGAATATGTGCGTATCGACAAAGAAACAAAACTGTACCAGTTCAGGAATGAGCTGCGTTGGAACGAAGTATTTTATCAGATCAATAAACGATAAACATAAAATTAGTTGCTGATTAACCATCAGCCATTGATGACGTGGAATAACAAAAGGCCGGATTCTTCCGGCCTTTTTTTTATGGGGGTAGATATGGCAATTGTAGCAAAAGCCGGAAGAATCCGGCCTTTGTACATTTAAAAAACACTAAACAAATAGAACCGCTGTTACTGCTTGCCGGTAGTGCGGTCCAGCTCAATCCTGGCAGAGAGGTAATCATATACCGCCTCCAGGTAGTTCAGCTGGGCCGTGGTTAAGGCCAGTTCCGCATCCGTTAATTCCAGTCTTGTTGTTACGCCTTTCTGATAGCGGTATTGCACAATTGTATAGCTCTCACCCGCAGTGGTTTGCACCTGTTGCTGCGTTTGCATTCTTTCAGAAGTTTCCTGTAAGTTGGCTACCACCTGCCGCACTTCTGTTTTCAGCTGCTCATAAGCATCCGTGATCTCAATGCCGGATTGCTCATAGGACAGCTTGGCCTGCCTGATCTTAGCCAGGTTGCTGCTGCCGCTGAATAAGGGTACAGATACCTGTGCACCTGCAAAAGAGGCTGCGGGCCAGGAGGCATTGGTAAAATCAAACTTACGCGCCTGTGTTTGCAGCTGGTACTGGCCTACCAAAGACACTACGGGTAAGCGTCTTGCTTTGGCCAGGGCAATGCCCTGCTCACTGATCTGCCGGTTAATGTTCAGCTGCTGAAGGTCCGGGCGGTTGGCTTTTGCCTCCTCATACACCGCGGTTTCCTGCGGTATCACAATAGCTTCCGGGTGCCGCAGCAGGGAGTCTGTAAGGTTCACTTCCTGCAGGGAGTCAATGCCTATGAGCGTGGTAAGCTGCAGCTTGCCTACTTCAATGGCTTTGTTCAGCCGCAGAATATCGGGCTCCAGGTTTTTAACGGTGGTGTATGCACGCAGCGTGTCTACCCGCAAAGCCCGGCCTTGCGCCAGTAAGGAGCTGGCATCCTGCAGGGCTTTTTTATTACGCTGCAGGCTTTCATACTGCAGCTTTAACCGTTGGTTCAGCACCAGTATGCCCAGGTAAGTGCGTTTTACAGCAGCGCTTACATCTATTTCTTTAGTGGCATAGCTGCTGCGGCTGGCTTTTTCCTGCAGCTGCGCTTCGCGCCGGGAGGGCCTTGCAGCCGGATTGTATACCGGGTAGGAGGCAGAGAGCGCGGCAGAGAACTGATCGCGCCCGCCAAAACGGCTGTAGGGAACTTTATCCTTGTCATTCGTTTCCCCTAAGCCAAAGAACACCGGCAGGTCAAAATAATGTGCGTACTGCGCACCTATACCCGCAGAGGGCAGGGACAGACTGCGCGCCACTTTCCGCTGTTCCTGCGCCACGCTGATATCAATGTTGGCCGCCTTTAGCTGGCGGTTATTCTTAATAGCCATAGACACTGCATCCTGTAACGATAAAGAGATCGTTTGTGCGTGAACGGTAGCACTGTACAGGAATAGCCCGGCCGATAATAAAATACTATATGGAAAAAATGTTCTACTTGTCATAATGTTTCGTTTGTATGTACAGCAACAGGGTGGCCGCCAGCATGCGCTAACCCGGCAGCCCCGTTAACATCCCGTAGCGCTGGTTTAGCGGGCCGGGAGAAATATGAATAAACAGAGGGGATCACATACAAGGTAAGCACACCGGCGAAGATCAATCCACCCACTACCACAATACCCAGCGAGGTACGGCTGCCGGAGGAGTTACCCAGCGACAGTGCAATGGGCAATGCGCCAAAGATCATGGCCAGCGTGGTGATTAAAATGGGGCGGAACCTGGATACCGCGGCATTCAGCACTGCTTCCCTTACTGTTTGCCCGGCCTGTTTGTTATGGTTGGCAAACTCCACGATCAGGGTCCCGTTCTTCGTGATCAAACCTATAAGCATAATGATACCGATCTCACTGAAGATGTTGATAGACTGCCCGGTGAGCCACAGGCTCAGTAATGCGCCGGTTACAGCCATAGGCACCGTTAACAGGATGATGACGGGAGCTATCAACCTTCCAAACTGCGCGGCCACCACCAGGTGAATAAGAATGATGGCAAAGATGAAGGCAAAGAACAGGCTGGAGCTGCTTTCCGCATAATCGCGGCTTTGGCCCGCCAGGTCCGTGGAGAAACCTTTGGGCAATACCTTTGCGGTAATACCATCCAGCTCCTTGATAGCCTGGCCCAGACTAACACCAGGCGGCGGTGTAGCGGAAATGGTTACCGCATATGACTGGTTGTAACGGTAAATAGCGGGAGGGCTGATGCCTTCTTTCAAAGACACCAGGTTATCCAGCGATACCATGTCGTTGTTAGCGGCTTTTACAAACAGGGAGCGCAGGTTCTCCGGTGTGGACCTTTCTTTACGGTCCAGCTGCCCGATCACCTCATACTGCCGGTCGTTATAAATAAAATATCCGTAACGGCGGCCACTCAGCGCCAGCTGCAGCGTACGGCCAATTTCCTGGGTAGAGATGCCTAACTGGGCGGCCCGTTGCCGGTCAATGGAAATACTGATCTCCGGGCGGTTCACTTTAAAGTCAGGATCCTGGAAGCTGAGCTTTTTGCTTTGATATACTTCGCCCATCAGCTTGGGCATAATGTTCACCAGCTGCTGCAGGTCCGGCGCTTTAATAACATACTGCACCGGCTGTGTAGTAGCAAAACCGCCAATAGTAGGGATCTGTATGGGAATACATAATACATTGCGGAAACGCCCTACAGCGCCCATCAGTTTCTGGTACACCTGCGCCTGCGACAGGCCGCTTTTACGGTCTTTCGGATCTTCCAGGAATATCCATTGGAAGCCACCGTTCACGGGCTGCGCCAGGGTACCTATGCTGGCTGCAATACCGGCATAGGTGCGGCTGTTGTTCAGGTCCGGGATAGAATCCGCTATGTAGTTGCTGATCTCTTTCATGGTTGCTTCCATACTTTCATAGGAAGTACCTTCCGGTGCAATCACTGCCAGGCCTATCATAGAGCGGTCTTCCAGCGGCGCCAGTTCAGATGGCAGCTTGGGCGCCAGCACATATGCAATGGCAAATGACAGCAGCAGCAATCCAAAACCAGTCCAGCGATAACGGAAAAAGAAACGCAGCGAACGTTCGTACCCGTTGTTCAAACCAACGAACCATGGTTCTGTTTTGCGGTATAACCAGCCATGCGTGGCGCCGGCTTTCAGCAGGTAAGCGCTCATCATGGGCGATAAGGTTAACGCCACAAATGCCGACACTAACACGGAACCTGCTACCACTATTGCAAACTCCTTGAACAAACGGCCGGTGATACCACCTAAGAATAAGATGGGAAGGAACACGGCTGCCAGCGTAATGGTAGTGGAGATCACCGCAAAATATATTTCATTGGAACCCGTGCGTGCGGCCTCCATGGGGTGCATACCCTGTTCTACCTTACTGTAAATATTCTCCAGCACCCCAATGGCATCATCCTCCCCCAGGCCAATGGCCAGCACCAATCCTAACAGGGTTAATACGTTGATGGAGAAGTTACCCACGTACATAATAAAGAACGCGGAGATGATGGATACCGGGATAGCTACAATGGGAATAATGGTGCTGCGCCAATCGCGCAGGAAAATGAAGATGATCAGCGTCACCAGCCCAAAAGCAATCATTAACGTTTCCTCTACTTCTGATAAGGAGTTACGCACCGGCACGGTAAAATCTTTACCTAAAGAGATCTGGTATTCTTTGGGCGCTGATTTTACAATCTCCTCAAAACGTTTTTTAAACTCATCCACAATAGCCAGGGAGTTGGCGCCACGCTGCGGCTGTACACCGGTACCTACCCCGTACAGCGCTGTTTTGCCTTCCACTTCTATCATCGCCGTGCGTTCATTCTGTGATGACATTACTGCTGTACCTACATCCTGGAACCTTACGATGGCGCCATCCTTCTGGCTAATGATCATATTATTGAAATCCGCTTCCGTCACTAATCTTCCCTGTGTACGTAGCGTTACTTCCGTGTTTTGTCCCTCAATACGGCCGCTGGGCAGGTCCACGTTCTCACGCTGCAGCGCCGTTTGTATATCCGTAGGCGTTAGTCCGTATGCTGCCAGCTTCACTGGGTCCATACGTAAGCGCATGGAACGTTTGCGGCCTGCATAGGAATCCACCAGGCGTACCCCGGGAATGGATTGTAAACGTTCCTTAATGTTAATGTTTACAAAGTCTGTAATGTCCTCCAGGCTTTTGGTAGCGCTTTTTACGGTCAGGAACACCAGGAACTCCGGCGGTCCGGATTTTTCCACTATGGTGGGCTCTATATCCGTAGGCAGCTGCTGCCTTGATTTGGAAACCTTATCCCGCACATCATTGGCGGCTGCTTCCAGGTCGGCGTTCAGGTTAAATTCTACGGTAATAACACTAACCTGTTCGCGTGATACGGACGACATAGCGCGGATACCGTTGGCTTCCGCAATAGCCTCTTCCAGCGGTTTGGTTACCTGCGAGGCAATAATATCCGCGCTGGCGCCGGGGTACACGGTGGTAACTGTTACGATGGGAGAATCTGTTACCGGGTATTCCCGTGTGCCCAGGAAACTATAACCTACTATACCAAAAAGTATAAGCAGTACTGACATCACCCCGGCCAATACGGGCCTGGAGATGCTCATTTGTGAAATAGCACTCATAAAAAAAAGTTGTTAGAAATAAATGAGAGAGGGGTGAAGGATGAAAGACGCAATATGTTTGATGCTACTGTAATATTATTCCGCCTTTCAACACATCACTTTATTTAACCGTAACCAGGTCCACGGCTGCACCGGGTGTAAGGCGCAGCAGGTTGCTGGTGATCACGGTATCACCGGCGGCTAATCCTTTTAAGATCTGTACATCGTAAGCGCCGCGTTGTCCTATCTGTACTTCTGTGAATTGAACGGTTTTATTTTTAGATACGTATACCGCGTATCCCTGTGAAGATGGCATCAGCGCCTGGCTGGGGATCTTCAGTGCATTGTCTGCAGTGTGCAGGGATAATGTTAAACGTGCGCTTTGCCCGGGAACCAGCGTGTGCTGCGCATTGGGCGTAATAGCTCTTATCAGCAGCGTGCGGGTTTGCGCATCCAGGCTGGATTCTTTTGCAATCACGATAGCGTGATGCTGCATCGTATCAGATGCTACGCTAAAAGTCTGCTGCTCATCAATGCTGATCAGGTTTGCATATTTTTCCGGTACCTGGAACTCAACTTTAATACGGCTGTCGTCCACAATGTTTGTAAGCACGGTGTTGGCAGATACCAAAGCGCCCTGGTAAGCGCGGATAATACCTATACGGCCATTAAACGGCGCACGGATGCGTGTTTTGGCAATGGTAACCTGCAGCGCGCGGATCTCTGCCTGCAGCACTTTCAGGTTAGTGATAGCCTGGTCATAATCCTGCTGCACGGCTGCATCATGCTCTATGAGGTCTTTCAGGCGCGATTCATTCAGGATAGCCAGCTTCTCCTGCTGGTGTATCCTTTCCAGGTCGGCCTGCAGGTCTGCATCATCCAGCTGGAACAGCAGGGTGCCTGCGGAAACTACATTACCTTCTTTTACATGTACCTGCACAACTTTGCGTTGCAGCTCGCTTACAATACTTACTTCCTGGTTGGCTACCAGGGAGCCGGTGATCTCCAGCTCATCGCTAAAGTTGCTGGTACGTACAATATGGCCGTCAGCCGGAATGGCTGTAGATGCTGCGGTGGCGGCGGGTGCGGGCTCTTTTTCACTGGCCCTGGTGGCACAGGCCTGCAGCAACACTGAGATCAGGGAAGAGAGCAGGAGCAGGCTGATGCCGGAACGGAATAACAATAACTGATGCTTCATAAAAAAGGGTACTTTGTTATAGACTTATTTAAATGTTTCGATTGGTTAGAACCTGGGAAACCCAAAAAGTTCATCCGGGCTACAAAGATATAGACGTATTGAAATGTTTCGATAGATTGAATGTAAAAAAAGTGTCAGCTTTTTAAGGTCTGTAAAAATTCAACGTACTGGTCTATCATTGCAGCGTTCAAATGGTACTTTACGTAGCGGCCTTCTTTTACAGGAATTACCAGCTCTGCATCGGACAGCTGTTTCAGGTGGTGGGAGATAGAGGGTTGGGTAAGATCTATAAATTCATACATATCGGAACAGTACAAACAGTCCTGGTTTTTTCTTAACTCCTTTAAGATCAATAGACGGTTAGGGTCTGCTAGCGCTTTGGCAATCTTCTCCACTTTCTTGGTATCCATACAATAATCTTTTAGCTTATAGCAATTGAAAAGCGAAATTACAGCTTTAAATGAAGTTATCCAGCAATTCAAAGGGTATTCCAGTCATGGAGCAATTCTTTTAACAATTTCTGTCCCTCCGGCCATTCCCCTAACCCGGAGCTGGCGTTAATATGTCCTTTGGGACCGGCGTTCACAAAACGGCTGCCCCATGCATCTGCAAACAGGTGCGAACGTTCCGGTGTGGTGTAATCATCATTCGTGCTGGACACTACAATGCTTTTAAAGGGAAGAGGCTGTAAGGGAATGGGAGAGAAGCCTTTGGCTTCCTTTGGGAAAGATGGGCGTTCCGCATCAGCCGGCGCTACCAGCAGGGCGCCCTTGATATGTAGCTTTGTTTGCGCGGCCCAGTGTACCAGCGCTATACAGGCCAGGCTATGCGCCACAATAACCACCTGCGGGCCTGCGGCCGCCACTGCCTGCTCTATTTGTGCAACCCACTCTGCACATACCGGCGTATCCCAGTTCTTTTGTTCGATCCGTTGAATGCCAGGCTGCTGTTCCCATAATGTTTGCCAATGTAAAGGACCGGAGCTGCCCAATCCAGGAGCAGTCAGAACGCTTATATCCATAAATACCAGACGGTTTAGAAAGATGGATATACAATGTACGTTAAATGCAGAAAAAAAGAAAGGCCGAAGGAATTCGGCCTTTTTTAATGCTAAAATTCCACGTTATGGCACTCAGGTCCATAAGATCTTTAACGAATAATTTATGTTGCGCATAATAGTTTATGAAGGAAATGGAACAGCGGATTACGCTGGAGAAATGTATTGTCTATTTTATTGCTGCTGCTTTGTACAAATGTAGTACTTAACTTATAAATTTCAAATTACGTTGTATGCCTTTATGCTTAGCTCTTTTTAACGGAGAGTAACGGAATATCTCCCTGAAAGCCTCTTCAGATAAGGCTTCCCAGTCGCGCGTGCTGAAGTTAAGTATTTCAGGAATGGGGACAAACTCCACAGTTTTATTTGGTTTTGAAAAGCGGTTCCAGGGGCAAACATCCTGGCAAATATCACAACCGAACATCCAGTCCTGGAAGCGGCCCTGCATTTCAGCGGGGATCAGCATATCCTTTAGCTCAATAGTATAATAAGAGATGCAACGGCTGCCATCTACTACGCCCGGTTTTACCAAAGCCTGTGTGGGGCAGGCATCCAGGCAGCGGGTGCAGCTGCCGCAATAGTCGCCAACAGGCGAATCATATTCCAGCGGAAGGTTGGTGATCAGCGTTGCAATAAAAAAGAAAGAGCCGGCCTGCTTATGTATCAGGTTACCGTTCTTACCTATCCATCCTAAGCCGCTGCGCTGCGCCCAGCTGCGTTCCAGCACAGGTGCGGAATCTACGAACCCGCGGCCGCTTACTTCACCTATCTGCTCCTGCATTTGCAATAGCAGGGTGTTCAGCTTTGCTTTAATTACTTCGTGGTAATCCTTACCGTATGCATACTTTGCTACTTTGGGGGCTTCCGGGTGCTGCTGTTCCGCAGGGTAGTAATTTAATAACAGGGTTATTACAGATTGTGCATCATCTACCAGCTTCCGGGGATCAATACGTTTATCAAAATAGTTCTCCATATAATGCATGGAGCCATGCATGCCCTTGTGCAGCCACTCTTCCAGGCGGCGGGCATCCGTATCCAGCTGCACGGCGCGGGCAATACCGCAATGGTCAAAGCCCAGTGCTGCTGCCTGTTGTTTAATAAAGCGCGTATTCTTTTCTATAGCCGTTAGCATTGCCCCTGCAAGGTACAAAACATACTGTTATAACCCGGCAGGCCGGGCGCTGCCCTGTTCGTGTTATAGGGGCGCAATGGGAAAAGGTTTATTTTTGGCCCTGTTTTATTTATCCCTATATGCAATTTAAGCGGACAATTATTGCTTTAACCGGTTGTTTGTTTACCTTATCAGCACTCGCACAAGAGAAAAACAAAACCCGGTTCGGAAAGATCTCCCCGGATGATTTCCAGAAAACCCGTTATGAGCTGGATACCGGCGCGCATGCCGTAGTGCTGGCAGATATAGGCTCCACTGAGTTTATAACGAAGGACGCTCATTTTAATTTATTGTATAAATACTTCAGGCGGGTGAAGATCCTGGATAAAACCGGGTACGAAGCTGCCAATGAAGAAATTTACCTGTACGGGAGTGGCGATGATGAACAAAAGCTGACCAGCCTTAAAGCAGCCTGTTATAACCTGGTGAACGGGCAGGTGGTGGAAACTAAAATGGATAGTAAAGATGTATTTACCCAGGAGATAGATAAAGAACAGCGGGTAAAGAAATTTACGCTGCCGGCCGTAAAGGAGGGCTCCATTATTGAGTTCTTCTACACCGTTACATACCCTTCTGAATTTATCCTGCCATCCTGGTATTTCCAGGGAGAATACCCCGTATTATGGAGTGAATATTCCGTTGGTATTCCCCAGGTCCTCGAGTATGTTTTTAATGCGCAGGGTTATCAGAAGTTTGAAACTAAAACGCGGGAAGATGCGATGAAAACCTTTTCCTTTCACTATGATCCGAAAGGTGTATATGGAACAAGCTCCGGGCAAACGGAACACTTTACTATGAACGCAAACGTGAGCACCTTCCGTTGGGTAGCTAAAGACGTGCCGGTGTTAAAAGAGGAAGCTTTTACCACCAGCCTTATTAACCACATTACTAAAATAAGCTTCCAGCTTGCTGCCAGAAAATACCCGGGTAATCCTGTGGAACAGATAATGGGTACCTGGCAACAGCTTGCTAAGGATATGATGAAAAGTGAGAGCTATGGCGCTCCCCTGGACAACTACAACAATTTCCTGAACGATATAGTTTCACAGCTTACGCAAGGCGCTGCATCTGATGAAGAAAAGGCACGTAACATTTACGCCTATGTAAGGAACAATTATGCCTGTACCGATTATAATGCCCGGTACATGGATAAATCATTAAAAAGTGTTTTCACCAGCAGGAACGGTAATGTAGCGGAAGTGAACCTGCTGCTGGTGGCTATGCTGCGCAAGGCCGGGCTTACAGCTTACCCGGTGATATTAAGCACCCGCAGGCATGGGTATACGAATGCTCAATATCCTTTGATCTCTAAATTTAATTACACCATAGCAGATGTAGAGCTGGCAGATGGCCCTCATTACCTGGATGCGGCCTATGCCCTGGGTTTTGGTAAGCTGCACGCCTCCTGTTATAACGGCCATGCCCGCATACTGGATACCGCCGCCAGGGCCGTAAGTTTTAATGCAGATTCCTTACCCGATCAGAGAACCACTGCTATTTTCCTGGTGGCAGATAAAGACGGTCTGAAAGGTTCTTTACAGCAATGGCTTAGCTATAATAATTCCTATAACCTGCGCGGGGTGATACATGATAAAGGCAAAGAAGCCTACTTTAACTCGCTGGCCAAATCATATCCAAAGCTAAGCGGGGCGGAGATTGCGGACCTGGATAGCCTGGATGCGCCGGTGACAATAAAATATGACTTTGCTTTGAACACCGGGGACGACGAGATGTTATACATTAATCCCATGCTGGGAGAGGCTCTGCAAAGTAATCCCTTTAAATCGCAGCAGCGTTTATACCCCGTAGAAATGCCTGCTAAAGTAGCATATGATTATGTGCTGAATATGCAGATACCGGCTGGTTATGAAGTAGAGGAGCTGCCTAAATCTACCGTAGTAAAGTTTAATGATACCGAAGGACTGTTCCAGTATGTAATAGAAAAAACGGATGCTGCTATTCAATTCCGTTCCCGTATAAGGCTTAACAAAACTTATTTTCCGCCGGATGAATATGAATCCCTGCGTAGCTTTTATGATATGATCGTGAAGAAACAGGGCGAGCAGATTGTGCTGAAAAAGAAAAAATAAGGCAGCCGGTGCGGGTTAAAATTGGGATAAGCGGGCGTTTTGCGACTGCCCCGTTCGTGTGATGGCCTGGAATAGTAAAATAATTACTTTCGCCACAGTTTTATTTATCCCTATATGCAATTTAAACGAGCAGTAATTGTTCTTACCGGTTGTTTGTTGACCTTAACAACGGTAGCACAAGAGAAGAACAAGATCCGGTATGGAAAGATCTCCCCGGACGATTTCCAGAAATCCCGTTACGAGCTGGATACCGGCGCACATGCCGTGGTGCTGGCAGATGTTGGATCCACAGAATTTGAAGCTTATCAGAGTGATCTGCGCTTAGTGTACACCCGCTACCGGCGGGTTAAGATCCTGGACAAAACAGGTTATGAAGCCGCCAATGAAGAAATTTACCTGTATGTAAGCGGCAATGATGAGGAGAAGGTGAGCAACCTTAAAGCCGTTACCTATAACCTGGAGGATGGGAAGGTAGTAGATACCCGGATGGATAGCAAAAGCGTATTCACCGAGGAGCTGGATAAGAACCACCGCGCAAAGAAGTTCACACTGCCGGCCGTAAAGGAAGGATCTATTATTGAATATACCTACACGGTGACTTCTCCTTTTATCTTTAACCTGCAGCCCTGGGCCTTCCAGGGAGAGTATCCTATTCTTTGGAGTGAATACACGGCCGCCATCCCTGAGTTTTATGAATATGTTTTTATATCACAGGGGTATCATCCGTTAACAGGTAAAAAAGAGGAATCACAGCATACCTTTCCTTTCCGGGTGAGCGCCAACAGCGGGTACGGTGAACCTGCCACTTCAAGAACAGAGCAGGCGGATGTAAAAGCTAATATTACTATTTACCACTGGGTAGCTAAAGAGGTGCCTGCGCTGAAAGAAGAAGCTTTTACCACCAGTATTAACAACCACATTACCAAGATCGATTTTCAGCTGGCTGCCATTAAACCACCGGGCGGTATTGTGAAACCGGTATTGGGCACCTGGCCCAAGCTGGTGGAGGACCTGATGAAAGAAAGCTCTTATGGCGGCGGATTGGATAAGAACAATGGTTACATGAGCGATGTGGTAGATGGCCTTACGCAAGGCGCTAAATCTGATGAAGAAAAAGCCCGTAAGATCTTTTCTTATGTGAGAAATAACTTTACCTGTAACGATCACTCCTCGCTGTACATGGATAAATCCATGAAAACGGTGTTCACTACTAAGAACGGGAATGTAACAGATATTAACCTGCTGCTGGTGGCCATGCTGCGCAAAGCAGGACTAAAAGCATACCCGGTGCTGCTAAGTACCCGCAGTCATGGTATAGTGAATCCCTTATATCCTATATTAGGCCGCTTTAATTATACCGTAGTGGAATTGCAGTTGGGTGATAACCTTGTTGCCTACCTGGATGCATCTTACCCGCTGGGTTTCGGTAAGCTGCATGCCTCCTGTTATAACGGCCATGCCCGTATTATGGATGAAGAAGCTACTCCCACTTTTTTTAGCGCAGATTCCCTGCGGGAACAAAAGATCACCAGTGTAATACTGGCGGCAGGAGAGAACGGTGCGCTGAAAGGAACTTTCCAGCAACGGCCTTCTTACTTTGAATCCTATAACCTGCGTGGCTTGATACATGAAAAAGGTAAAGAGGAATGTTTTAAGGATATTGCCAAAACCTATTCAAAGCTGAGCAATACTGCTTTGTTAAATACAGACAGCCTGGATGTGCCTTTAGGTTTATCCTATGAGTTTGAATGGCAGCCCGGTGATGAAGATATGCTGTACCTGAACCCGATGTTTGGCGAAGCTACCAAAACCAATCCCTTTAAATCGGCCACACGTTTTTACCCGGTAGAAATGCCGGCCACTTTTGACGAGATCTATACCATGAATCTGGAAATACCGGCTGGTTATGAAGTGGAGGAGCTGCCTAAACCCGCTATGGTAAAGTACAATGATGATGAAGGCCTGTTCCAGTACCTGATTGCTAAGAACGATAACTTTATACAGTTCCGTTCCCGTATAAAGCTGGACAAGGCGCTCTTTATGCCGGAAGAATACGAAACCCTGCGTGACTTTTTTGATATGATCGTGAAGAAACAGGGTGAACAGATCGTACTGAAAAAGAAAAAATGATCATGCGTACATTATTGTTATCCTTTTCCTGCTGCTGCCTTTTACTGTTAGCCGCTGCCACGGCCAAAGCAGGCGACCCGGAATACCCGGCTGCTGCTATTCCTGCGGAGCTGAAAGCAGGCGCCCATGCAGTAAAGCGCTGGGAAGAGGTGCAGTTTAAGTTAACAGGTGCCGGCGAGGCGCGGCTGGTTAACCATTACGTGATCACCGTGCTGGATGAATCCGGGGCGGAGTATGCCAACATGGTAGAGCAGTATGATAAGTTCCGGACCATCCGCTCCATCCATGGGGTGTTATATGATGCCAGTGGGAAGGCCATTAAAAAGCTGAAGCAAAGCGATATTACAGACCGGGCAGCTTATGATGGTTCCATGATCTCCGACAGCCGGGTAAAACAGCATTCTTTTTACTACAGCGTATATCCCTATACGATAGAGTATGAAATAACAATGGATTATAACTGTACTGCTTTTTTTCCCGGCTGGGTGCCGCAGGATGCCCGGGATATGGCCGTAGAGCAAAGCCGTCTGCTGGTAAGTATGCCGCTGGTATACCAATTACGGTACCGGCAGGTATTATATGAAGGAGCCCCGCAAATAGCTACGGAGAAGGATACACGCACTTATACCTGGGAGGCCAAACAGATCAAAGCAAGGCCAGATGAAATAATGGCCCCAAGCTGGCGCCGCCGTACTACCGCTATTTTGCTGGCGCCCAGCGATTTTGAAATGGGCGATTACAAAGGAAACATGAACAGCTGGGAGGAATACGGTAAGTTTATGTATGCGCTGAATAAAGACCGGGATGTGCTGCCCGCAGCAGCCAAACAAACGGTGCACCAGCTAACAGATGGCATTAGCGATCCTTCAGAAAAGATCCGGGTGCTGTACCAATATTTACAGCAGCATACCCGTTATGTGAGCATACAGCTGGGCATAGGCGGCTGGCAAACCTTTGATGCGGATTACGTAACTAATAAGGGTTATGGCGATTGTAAGGCGCTTTCCAACTACATGTGCGCCCTGTTAAAAGAAGCGGGCATTACAGCCTATTGTACGCTGGTGCATGCGGGCGACGGGGAAATTGAGTTTGAAAATGATTTTCCCAGCAATCAGTTTAATCACATGATCGCCTGTGTACCGCGTGGTAAAGACACTACCTGGCTGGAATGTACCAGTGCTTATTTACCTGCCGGTTATTTAAGCGGGTTTACAGCTGACCGCCCGGTACTGATCATTACAGAGAACGGGGGAAAGCTGATACACACACCGGCCTATGGCACTCAGCAAAATCAGCAGCTACAGCGGCTGGAAGCACATATTACGCCAGAGGGCAACGTACAGGCACAGGTGCATACTATCAGCACCGGCCTGCAGCAGGACGATCTGAAGGAAAGATTGCATACTTTATCGCGCGGGAAATTAATGGAATGGATCCGTACGGCACTTTCCCTGCCTAGCTATGATGTGAACAGTTATAACTGCAATGAACAAAGCAGCATTATACCAGCCATTGAGCAGCAGTTGGATATAACAGCCCGTAACTATGTTTCTATTAGCGGCAAGCGGATGTTCATTGAGCCCAATGTCCTGAATAAAAGCTCCATCCGCATTAATACCGAGGAGCAGCGCCGTTCCGATATTCGGCAGGTATTTGCCTATACGGATGTGGATACAGTATTGCTTGCCATTCCTGCTGGCTACACTACAGAAACATTGCCGAAGCCCACACTGTTAAAAAGCCGGTTCGGTACCTATGCATCGGTAGTATTGGTAAAGGATAGTACTATAACGTATATACGTACCGTACAGCGCAATGCCGGCACTTTCCCGGCCAGCACTTTCCCTGAGCTGGAACAGTTTTATGAAGGCATGTATAAGGCAGATCGGGGTAAGATTGTTTTGGTGAAAAAAGAGTAGGCGATGGGCCTCACTTTTCCCGCACACTCACAGAAATATGCCGGTCGTGTTTTTTTTCTTCATCAGAAGCGGTAGCCGGTGCTTTGGCAAACTGTGAGCCGTATCCTTCAGCGTCTGTTAATTGCGCCGCATCTGTATGCAGCTTTAACAGTGCATTACGTACCGCATCTGCCCGGGATTGGGACAGCTTAATGTTACCCAGGCTATCGCCCGAACGGTCTGTATAACCGCCTATTTTGATCTTTGCTTTGGGAAATGCCCGCAGGATATCCGCAATGTTCTGCAGCTGCGGTTTGCTTTCCGGGCTAATGTTGGCGCTGCCGGTAGTAAAGTTCAGGTTATCAAAGTCGAACCATATCTCCTTACCGGGTTGTTTGCTGTCATCTTTCAGGAAAGCTACCAGCTGATCTTCAATACCTCCTTTATATGCATCCAGCACCGTACCATCCGGCAGGCTTACCTTAATACTTTCACGCGTTACTACTTCCGGGGTGCTTACCTGCGCCATGGCCGTATCCATCATGGTTTCGGCGCTTACGGTATCCGTGATCACGGTATCTGTGGTTTTACCTCCGCCGCAGCCTTTTACCAGGTACCAGAGTAATATAATGGCTATTAATATCAATAACAGCGACCATAACCAGCGGGTGCTGCCGGCCGCCTTTTGGGCGGTTTGCGTCATGGTTTCGGAGGTTTTGCCGGATGCCGTGCTGGCAAAACCGGCTGCCATGTTGGAGAGCTTACGGCTTAGCTCCGTAAGGCTGCCTAAGCCTAATAAACCGGCCAGGTTAAACCCGGGGGGCACGGCAGAAAGGATCTGCTCTTTCTGGCTGTTCAAAAAGGCCAGGAAGCTGCTGCCGCTCAGGTGCTGGTCAGCGGCATATTCTCCTGCAGCGCCCAGGGCAGCCGGGGTGGCTGCATGCAGCAGGGTGCCGGCAGATGATTCCCGGATACCGGCATAAGCCGCAATAGCGCTGGTAAGGTCCCCAATTTTATGGCCGAAAAGACCCTGTAACAGCTCCGTACCCTTACCTACCCAGCCACCTGCATTGTTTTGCAGGCTGCTGATAATAGTACCGGTGGTATTGGCGCCGGCCGCTTCTTTGGCCAGGTTAAGGGCGCCATTGGAATCGCCCTGCGGGCCGGCTTTATATAAAAGGCCGGTGAGTAAGGCGGGAATAATACCGCTGACGGCGTTCTGTACGCCGGATTCACTTTCGCCCAGCCGCGTTGCGGCCTGGGAAATAACATCGCTGGTGAAAAGACCTTTAACAGCGGTCAGTAAGTCAAAAGACATGGGGTGCTATTTTTTGGGTGTATAACATAAACAGGCAGGCTGGGCGATTTGTTTAGTCGCCCGTGGACCATCGACCATGGGACCCTCTGAAATAATAGCAGCTAAAGCTACCTCAACCTGAAAAAAGTGCAGTGAAAGCGTGTTAAATATGCCAAAATTGCCAGTAAATGGGGTTGGAGCGTGATTTGTTGTTAAGGAGCCATGGTCAACAGACTAAATTCAATAACAAAAGGAGAAAATTTAAGATAATGAACCTCAACAATTTTACCATCAAATCCCAGGAAACGCTGCAACAGGCGCAGCAGCTGGCCTTTAACAGCCAGCAGCAGGCCATTGAAACAGGCCACCTGTTAAAAGCGCTGGTAGAAGATGAAGATAACTCCATCGCGTATTTACTCAAGAAGAATGATGTAAATACCGGTTTTATCTCCGGTAAGCTGGATGAGCAATTAAAGAAATATCCCAGGGTATCCGGTGCAGAACCGGCACAAACCCTGAGCCGCGACGCTAACAGTGCCTTACTGCGCGCCGGCAGCAGCATCAAAGAGTTTAAAGACGAATTTGTAAGTGTAGAACACCTGCTGCTTGGGTTACTGGGCGGCAACGATGATACTGCCAAATTGCTGAAAGATGCCGGTTTAACGGAAAAGGGCCTGAAGGCCGCTGTAAAAGATCTGCGTAAAGGTAATACGGTTAATTCCCAGACAGCCGATGCGCAGTACAATTCCCTGCAGAAATATGCCAAAAACCTGAATGAGCTGGCCAGCGCCGGCAAGCTGGATCCTGTGATAGGCCGGGATGAAGAGATCCGGAGAACGCTCCACATCCTTTCCCGCCGTTCCAAGAACAATCCTATACTGGTAGGTGAGCCGGGTGTTGGTAAAACAGCCATCGTAGAAGGGCTGGCGCACCGCATCATTAACGGCGACGTGCCGGATAACCTGCGCTCCAAAACCATCTTTGCCCTGGATATGGGTGCATTGATGGCCGGCGCCAAATACCGCGGTGAGTTTGAAGAAAGGCTGAAAGCTGTAATAAAGGAAATAACGGAAAGCGAAGGACAGATCATCCTGTTCATAGATGAGATACACACGCTCATTGGTGCAGGGGCAATGGAAGGCGCTATGGATGCAGCCAACATCTTAAAGCCGGCCCTGGCGCGCGGGGAGCTGCGTGCTATTGGCGCCACCACGCTGAATGAGTACCAGAAATATTTTGAAAAAGATAAAGCCCTGGAACGCCGCTTCCAGCGCGTAATGGTAGATGAGCCCAGCGCAGAAGACGCCATCTCTATACTGAGAGGGTTAAAAGAACGCTATGAAACCCATCACCATGTAAGAATAAAAGATGAAGCCATTATTGCGGCAGTAGAATTATCACAACGTTATATTACCGACCGCTTTTTACCTGACAAGGCCATTGACCTCATAGATGAAAGCGCAGCCAAGCTGCGGCTTGAAATGAACTCCATGCCGGAAGAGCTGGATGAACTGGAGAGAAGGATCCGGCAGCTGGAAATTGAACGCGAGGCCATTAAACGTGAAAATGATGAAGAAAAGCTGTCGGAGTTAAATGCCGAAATAGCCCGCCTGAGCGAAGAAAGGAACACCTTCAAAGCTAAGTGGCAGGAGGAAAAAGAAGTAGTGGACAGGATACAGAATGCGAAAGCTGCAATTGAAGATCTGAAACAGGAAGCCGAACAGGCGGAAAGGAACGGTGAGTATGGTAAAGTAGCAGAGATCCGCTACGGCAAGGTAAAAGAACAGGAGCAGCTGGTTGTAAAGTACACAGCGGAGCTGAATGAATTGTCTGACAACCACAAACGCTTGTTGAAAGAGGAAGTGGACGCGGAAGATATAGCCGAAAATGTAGCCAAAGCTACCGGCATACCGGTAACGCGTATGATGCAGAGTGAGCGGGATAAGTTGTTAAGACTGGAAGATGAATTACACAAACGGGTGGTAGGACAGGAAGAAGCCATTATTGCAGTGGCAGACGCCATCCGCCGCAGCCGTGCCGGGTTACAGGATCCTAAAAGGCCTATTGGCTCCTTTATTTTCCTGGGAACTACCGGTGTAGGTAAAACGGAGTTAGCGAAAGCGCTGGCAGATTACCTGTTTGATGATGAGAGCATGATGACGCGGATAGATATGAGTGAGTACCAGGAGAAACATGCCGTGAGCAGGTTAGTAGGTGCGCCCCCGGGATATGTCGGGTATGAAGAAGGCGGACAACTTACAGAAGCCGTAAGACGTAAACCTTACTCCGTGGTGTTGCTGGACGAAATTGAGAAAGCACACCCTGACACTTTCAACATCCTGTTACAGGTACTGGACGATGGCCGTTTAACAGACAACAAGGGCCGTGTGGTGAACTTTAAGAACACCATCATCATTATGACCAGCAACATGGGTAGCCACATTATCCAGGAGAATTTTGAGAAGATCAATGAAAAGAACCGTGAAGAAGTAGTGGACGCTACCCGTGAGGAAGTAATGACCCTGCTGAAACAAACCATTCGTCCGGAGTTCCTGAACAGGGTGGATGAAGTGATCATGTTCCAGCCGCTGATGCGGGAAGAGATCAAAGGTATCATCACCATACAGCTGCAGCAGCTCAAAGAGCTGATGGCCAGAAACGGCATGATACTTGAGTTCTCTGATTACGCTTTGGATTACCTGTCTGTACAGGGTTATGATCCGCAGTTCGGCGCCCGCCCGCTGAAACGCCTGATCCAGAAAGAGATTGTGAACCTGTTAAGCAAGAAGATCCTGTCAGGTGAGATTGATAAGAGCAAGCCGGTACTGGTAGATGTGTTTGACGGTGTAGTAGTGATCAGGAACAACGGTAACGGGCAGCATTAAACGAGCATTGACAAAATATAACGATATACAGTTACAAGGAAATACCCGGACGATTCTTCGCCCGGGTTTTTTATTTACATTTGGTATAAACACACATTTTTATGATAGGCGAAAGAGAGCGAAGTTTTATGCAAATAGCGGTGGAGCTGTCACGCAAGGGAATGGAAACCGGCGACGGCGGCCCCTTTGGCGCTATTGTGGTAAGAGGGGGGGAGATCATAGGTAAAGGCTGGAACCAGGTGCTGCTAACCAATGACCCTACCGCGCATGCAGAAGTAGTGGCCATCCGCGATGCCTGTAAGCAGCTGAACACTTTCCAGCTGCACGACTGTGAGATCTATACCTCCTGTGAGCCCTGTCCCATGTGCCTGGGCGCCATTTACTGGGCGCGCCCGCAAAGAGTATACTTTGCCAATACCAAGGAAGATGCCGCTGCCATTGACTTTGACGATTCCTTTATTTATCATGAAATAGAAGTACACCATAGCGGCAAGAAGATACCGTTCATTGCTTTCCCGGATGCCGGTGCTTTACAGGTGTTTAAGGATTGGAAGGCGAAAGGGGATAAAACGCTTTATTGATGTGCAGATATGCAGATATGCAGATGTGCAAATAGGGATAAGCAACAAAACACTTTCATCATCTGCACATCTGCATATTTGCACATGTGCACATTTTCATCATTTCAACATAAAGTGCATCATCCAGAAAGCTGCCAGTACCAGGAATAAAACAGCCATTACGATCAGTACAAGCTGAATATAATAATCTACCGGGTACTCCGCTGATCTTCTGCGGTGGTTTTTCTTACGCAGCTTGCGCAACAGCTGCCATTTCATTTGCCTCACCATTACGGGTAAACGTTCTTTCCGGGGAATGGCAGCCAGCCCTTCCAGCGCATCGCTGCAAAGCTCACAATCCGCTACATGTTTTTCCACTTCGTGCTGCTCTGCCGCACTTAGCTTACCCTGCACATAGTTCAGCAGCTGCTGTTGTGCAGGACATTGCCCGGTTACTACAAATATGTCATTTAGATCCTCTTTCACAGTATGCAATATTAACGTTTATGGCTGGGTTGTTTTTCTATTAATTGTTTCAGGTTCCGTTTCCCGTTCTGGATATAACTTTTTACCTGCAGCAGGGTATAACCGGTTTGTCCGGTGATCTGCTGGTACGATAGTTTGTCAAGATAAAAAAGCCGTATACAGGTACGTTGTTCCGTATTCAGCTGTTCCAGGGCATGCTCCATATTTTCCAGCAGCTGGTCTTTTTCCCTGAACGTGCTGGTATCTTCCAGCGCTGCGGTGTCCGGCATATGTTTTTCTGCGATCTCCTCCTGGTAGCGGGTATGTTTTTTACGCAGCTGCATCAGGCAGTGGTTTTTGGCTACCTGGTATATCCAGGCGCGGAAGTACTGGATCTCATGGCGGTTCACATCAGATAACACTTTCAGGAACACCTGCTGCACGCTGTCGCGGGCATCTTCTTCGTTCTTCAGGTACTTCATGCACATACCCAGCAGCAACAGTGCATAACGGTCAAACAGCTGACCTATATGGGTGCTGTTGTTATCCGCTTTGTAGCGTTGTAGTAATTCCTCGTCCGTCGGTGTCAGGTTATTAATCACAGGGTAAAGATAGATGCTTCATCTATATGATGCATAGCACGAAAGTTTCCATAAAACAAGCAGATGTGCAGGTATGCAATGTGTAAATGCGCAGGTATAATGCAGGGATTGGCGCAAACGATGGTTCATTTGCACATCTGCACAGTTATAATCTGCACAGTTATAATCTGCACAATTACATATTATCCAATGCCTGCTGTGCGGCCTGCTTCATGGTGCCGTTTATGCGTACTACTTCTTTGAACATACGCTTGGCTTTGCCCATCTGGCCTTTGCTGCGGTAACATACGGCCATCTGGTAACGGGCCATTTCGCCAACGCGGCTGTTGTTTACACTGGAAAGATGTTTGTAGCGGGAGATGGCTTCATCCAGGTCGCCATGCTGCTGGTATACCATGGCAGCTTTATACAGGTACTCATCTGTATCCACTTTACCGGAAGTGGCCGGTGCCGCAGCGGGTGCGGCGTTGGCGCCTGTTTTGGGTTTGTTATCGTTATCGTTCTCTTTTTCTTTATTCTTTGTGATCTGTGCTGCCGGAGTGTCTTTGGCAGTGGGTTTAGCGGCGACAGCAGTATTATCTTTTGGTTTATCTGCCGCCTTCTTTGAACTATCCGGCGGTTTAGGTGCTGCAACAGGTGGCTTTTTAGCGGCGCTGTCCACTACCGGTTTTTTAACCGCGGGGGCTGCTTTTACCGTATCCTTTTTCACGGCAGGTATTACCGGGGCGGGCGTGGCCGGGTTAGCGGCTGCGGACAGTGCGGCAGGCTTGTGCGATGATTGCAGCAGCTGAGTACTATCCACCGGTACAACGGCAGGTGGTGGGGCCGGGCTGGCTACACTTGCCGCTACTACGGGAACGGCTGTACGTGCAGCAGCAGGTTTACGGCTGCTATATTGGCTGAGCCCGAACAGCAGTGCACCGCCACCTAGTATAAAGGCTGCCAGCCAGAAATAAATGAGCATACTTTCCCGCTGTTTTACCTTACGGGCGTAATGCTCCATTTTATGTACCTGTGATACGGGTTTAATACTGTCGCGTATGTATTGCTGAATGCCGGAGGAAAGGCTGGGGTATTGCTCCATCAAACCTTCCTGCTGCAGGGCCAGCAAGGCCTCTGCGCATAGGTCGCAGTCTACGAGGTGCTGCTCTACCAGGTGTTTTTCCACATCGGTAAGGCGGCCTTCCAGGTAGCGTGGCAGCTGGTCTTTGTTCAGGCAACGGATGCCTGCAAAGATCTTCAACAACTTTTCGTTTTCGTTATGGATCGTATTATTTGGCATGGGCTAATTCGTCAATTGCGTGGCCAGTCTGCTCTTGGCTTTCTTCAGTTGGTTACGGATCTTATCAACGGTTGTTCCTTTTTGAGCAGCCAGGTCGGCAAAGGTTTTATTTTCCAGGTAAAATTGTTCCATTAAGTAACGGTCATCGTTGCCCAGTTTAGCTATTGCCGTTTTTACCTGGGCTATCAATGCCTGTTTCTCTATTGTATTGTTAGCGGCTTTTTCCACTCTGTTCTCTGTGTGTAGCCGGTCTCTCGATTCCCTGGATGGGTAGTAGGGGACTTGCTTTTCAGGTTGGGCAAAGTACGTTTTAATGGTTTGATGTACCCATTCATTGGCCTTTTGAATAGACTGGATCTTAAGGCCATTGCTGAGGCGCTGCAGCAGCTGGGGAAAAACAGTTTGGGCGCCTGTGCCGGGGTTTTTCTTCAGGTAAGGTAAACAAACAGCTACCATTAAATGGCTATATCTTTCCAGCAATACGCCTTCGGCTTCCCGGTCCTTTAATTTGCGGGCCCGGGAAATCAATTCCTTGTCAGATAAGTTGCTTAATTGCTGGTACATTGTGTTATTCTATATATTTACGTATGAATGCCAAAATGGTTCATTTATTTTTGTACTATTCTCGTCACACTTTAAAGATACGAACATAGTATTAATACAATTAATATGCCACACGCCATAATTGTAGTACCGGTAACACCTCTGCGGGCAGAGCCAGCCCATAAAAGTGAAATGGTATCCCAGGGTCTCTGGGGGGAATGTGTAACCTTGTTAGAAACCGGTGCTGACGGATGGGTAAAAGTGAAAAACCAGTACGACGGGTACGAAGGCTGGAGCACTTCCACTCATTTTGAAACGATTGATCAGCAACTGTTTGATGCCCCTTATACTCATTATGCTCCTCACTGGGTAACGCCGGTAACCCTCAACGGCTGGCCCATGTATATTCCTTACGGCTGTTTGCTGAAAGCGCCTGCCGGTAACAGCAAACGAACAGTTTGGGGAAAGGCAGAGGTACAGTTTGAGGAAATCCAACCTATTCAGCAGGAAGGTCAGCCGCAGCCTGAAAATATTATGCGCATAGCATCCCGTTTTCTGAACAGCGGTTATTTATGGGGCGGCCGTTCCGTATTTGGGATTGACTGTTCCGGTTTTACCCAGTCTGTTTTCAAGCTGTTAAACATACCCTTACAACGCGATGCCTATCAGCAGGCCACACAAGGCGCCACGGTAGATTTTCTGCAGGAGGTACGCACCGGCGACCTGGCTTTCTTTGACAATGCAGAGGGCCGTATCACCCATGTGGGCATTCTGCTGAATGATCATGAGATCATTCATTCATCCGGGAAAGTACGTATAGATCCGATCGATAACCAGGGCATTATTCATGCTGAAAGCGGCTTGCGCACGCATAAGCTGAGGATAATTAAAAGGGTCGATGGTCAATAGTCCATGGACTATTGACCATCGACTAAACTAATACTATCTGTTCGTGAACATCTTCTCGTAAGCAACAATGCTTTCGTTAATGATCTTTTCAGCTACCTGTTTGTTCTGGAACTCTTCCACCTTTACAGTCTTGTTTTCCAGCTTTTTGTATTCTTCAAAGAAATGACGCATTTCAGCAATGAAGTGGGGCGGCAGTTCTGTAATATCGTTGATGTGGTTTACGCTCATATCGTTGGCTGCAACGGCAATGATCTTGTCATCGGCCTCGCCGCTGTCAATCATCTGCATTACGCCTATTACCCTGGCATCCATAATACACAGGGGTACTACATCAACCTGGGAAAGGATCAGGATATCCAGCGGATCATGGTCATCGCAATAGGTGCGGGGTATAAAACCGTAATTGGCGGGGTAGTATACAGATGAATACAATACCCTGTCCAGCTTTAGCAGCCCGCTTTCCTTATCCAGCTCGTATTTAGCGCGGCAGCCTTTAGGTATTTCAATGATCGCATTTACAATATGCGGTGCTTCGGCCCCGGGATTAACGCTGTGCCATGGATTCGTTGTCATAATAATCTGCTTGCTTTTTATGGTTACTACTCTAAAATAAAATGCTTAAAGCTGAATGCTAATGCTTAACGCTAATGCCGCATTATAGCACCCTGCACAAGGCATATGCTCATTTTCACTGTTAACCGGCTCTGAAAGGTGAACTGTAATGGATGGGGCAGTGCCTTAAGGCCGCACGGTTTACGCGCCGCAAAAATAAAGCGTCAATTCCCATATTCCAAATTCCGGGCTAAAATAGCGTAAGTGACTGATAACAGGTATTGTTATACTATGGCTGGTGGCCATTGATCAGGTAGCAGGGCGGCCTGTGGGCGGGGAAATTACTTTACCGGTACAGGAGGCATCAGGGTATCTGGCTGCATAATGTTGCTGGAATCAAAGGTGGCAGGCGGTATATAGTTCGGGATAATGCTCTCAAAGGTGAGGGAGATCTTCCATTGGCCATGCTCTTTGATGAGCTGTAACATTTCCTTTTGTTTGGAGGAGGAGTTAAGCACGGTAACGGTGGCTTTATCGCCGTTTTCCTTGCTGTCTATCACCTCTATGTGGGCATTCTTGATCTTTTCGCGCTCTGTTTCATTGCGGCGGGCGTCAAAGAAGGAGTAGAGCTGAATTACCTGTTGCGACTCTTTGGTGGCGTAGTCCCTGGCTTGTTCAAAGTTGGATTCCTGGATGGCATGCATAAATTCAAGCGCCACCTCCTGTGGTGAAGCCCGTTTTTTACAACCGCTCAGCAAGTATCCTGTTATTAACAGCAGGGTAAGAATTCGCAAAAATTTGGTCATGCAGTTGCTAAATTAAAAATAACATTGGCAAAAATAGGGGGAAAGTCTAAATCTACAAAGAAAGCTATACGTTCACACGTATCAACTGCAAACCATACGCAAGCGTCCCCGTTATTCAGGCGTTGAACTTACTATAAACGCTGTTAAGGAAGTGTTAATTGTGCATGGGTGGCGCAGGGTCCAGGGACTGGTATCAGCCCATGGTGCATAGCCGATAGTCCATAGCCTGCTGCGTATTTATGTATTACGGTCTATGCAGTGGGCCATGGACTATGGACGTTGCGCGCGGGCGCGCAACTAATGCCGGCGGTCTATGATCGGCCGCGGCTCGCCGCTGCGTTGCTCCTCTTCTTCCTTGGCGCCTTCATAAGCCCTGATAATGGCTTTTACCAGGCGGTGCCTTACTACATCTTCCTCATCCAGCTGCAGATAACCTATACCGTCAATATGCCGGAGGATACGGGTGGCTTTTTCCAGCCCGGATTTCTGGTTCTTGGGAAGGTCGATCTGCGTAAGATCGCCGGTGATAATAGCTTTGGCGGAGGCGCCTATACGGGTCAGGAACATTTTAAGCTGCAGGTCGGTTGCGTTCTGCGCTTCATCCAGGATTATAAAGGAGTTGTCCAACGTACGGCCACGCATATACGCCAGCGGCGCTATTTCTATTACGCGGTTGGTCATGAAATAGCTTAGCTTGACGGCGGGGATCATATCGTCCAGCGCATCGTACAGCGGGCGCAGGTATGGATCTATCTTTTCCTTCAGGTCACCGGGTAAAAAGCCCAGGCTTTCGCCGGCTTCCACCGCAGGGCGGGTGAGGATGATCTTGCGTACCGCCTTGTTCTTTAAGGCGCGTACAGCCAGGGCTACGGCAGTATAGGTTTTACCTGTACCGGCAGGGCCTATGGCAAATACAATATCATTCTTTTCTGCCAGGCCTACCATTTTTTGCTGGTTGGCTGTTTTAGCCCTTACGGTGCGGCCATTTGGACCAAATACCAGCACATCGTTCGGGTTGCGGTCTGTGAAATTGTCTACCTTACCAGCTTCCTCTTCCCCCAGGATCTGTTCAAAATATCCTTCCGAGAGGTTACCGTTACGTTCCAGGTACTTTACGATCTGGCCTATCTTATCCTTGGCAGTAGCTACCTCTTCAGGCGCGCCGGATAATTTAAGCTGCGTACCCCTGGAAAGTATTTTTAGCAGCGGGAATTTCTTTTTGAGCAGGTCCAGCTTTCCGTTATTGACACCGAAAAACTCGATAGGGTTAATGCTATCTAAGTTGATAATTGATTCTGTCAAAATCTAGTTTGATTTTAGCTAATAAGCTGTAATATAATTTTTTTTCGGTCAAACCCGGCTGGCAGAATTGTTAAGCAATTACTAAATCCGGTAGGCATTTTGTTTAAATGCTTCTACGCGTTCTGCAATGGCCGGATTGCCTAATGCCAGTATGCGGGCGGCCAGGATGGCTGCATTGCGGGCGCCTGCTTTACCAACTGCCAGGGTACCTACCGGTAAACCTGCCGGCATTTGTACAATGGAGTACAAAGCATCTACGCCGCCGGATAAGCCACCTTCCAAAGGTACGCCCAGTACGGGTAATGAAGTGTAAGCGGATACTACGCCGGGTAATGCAGCTGCCATACCAGCCGCGGCAATGATCACGCCAAACCCGTTCTTCTGCGCATTGATACACAGATCACGTACTTTGTCAGGATTGCGGTGCGCGGAGGCTACTATCATCTCGCCTTCAATATTAAAATACGCCAGGTGGTTCAGCGATTCCTGCATAACGGGCTTGTCACTTTCCGATCCCATGATAATCATTACTTTCATCTTTCTTCGTTTTGTGCCCAAAGATATTACTCCTTTAAGAATTGTCGAAAAAGGAAATCCACAATAGTGGAAAAGTTATCGATCGGAGGTATTGAGGGGCTTGCCACTGCCAGGTGTTAAGGCTGCGGTGTGCCTGTGAGATAAGCAGCTAAGGGGGCCGGGGCTATAGCACTTTTGAGCGGTTTTGTTTATAGGGGCAAGCGATCATAGGCCTACTGCATGGTAAGTATAAACGCAGTTCCGGTGCTAAGCTTTCATAACTTGTTGCAGCAAAACGGCGTATAAGGTTCAGGACCGAATATTATTCTTACATTTAAAGCTATAAACCTGAATAATCCCCATCTATGAACCGGCTCAATTTGATTTTTATTGTTGATGACGATCCTATTCATCAGCAAATTACACAGATCATGATAGACAGGCAGGGGATCAGTAACTCCATGCAGGCGTTCTCTGATGCCCAGGAGGTGCTGGATTACCTGACGGGACACCAGGGAGATGGCAGCGCATTACCGGATGTGATATTATTAGACCTTAACATGCCGGTAATGGATGGCTGGGAGTTCCTGGAAGCCTATTCCACCTTATCCAACACGTTATGCAGGAAGATCCAGATCTATGTGCTAACCTCCTCCATTGACGAGAATGACCGCGAGCGGGTAGGGAGCTATTCTTTTGTGAAAGGTTATCTTACCAAGCCATTGTCCAGGGACACGATCCTGCAGCTGGGACTGTAGGGAATCTGTACATCATTTTGCATTTTTCAGCTGCCTGATCACCGCTTCAGGATCAGGGGCAGAGAAGACGGTATTGCCTGCTACCAGCACATCGGCGCCGGCAGCCACTATTTCAGCTGCATTGGCTACGGTAATGCCGCCATCCACCTCAATAAGCGCCTGGGACTGATGTTGCTGGATTAAAGCCTTTAGCTGACGCAGCTTAGGCAGGGTTTGCGGTATAAAGGACTGGCCGCCAAAACCGGGGTTCACGCTCATTACCAGCACTACATCAATATCGCCGATCACGTTTTCCAGGATCTGTACCGGTGTATGCGGATTCAGGGCTACACCCGCTTTCATGCCCAGGGACTTTATTTGCTGGATATTGCGGTGCAGATGCACACAGGCTTCTGCATGAACCGTTAATATATCTGCGCCGGCCTTTTTAAAGGCTTCGGCATATTGTTCGGGATGTTCTATCATCAGGTGCACATCACACACCTTTTTAGCCACCTTTTTTACTGCTGTAATAACTGGAATGCCATAACTGATGTTAGGCACAAACTGCCCGTCCATTACATCCAGGTGCAGCCAATCGGCTTCGCTGCGGTTCACCATTTCCACCTCTTTGCCTATTTCCAGGAAATTAGCAGCCAGCAGGGAAGGAGCGATGATTGTGTTCTTATCCATGAATTACGAATTGTTAATTAACTAATACCTATTGCAATGATAGTTATAAAATGATTATCGTGCAGCGGAGCCTTACAATCACTTCACTCTCTCCAGTGCTGTCTTTGCTTCCGGGTAGCTTTTGCGGAAAGTAAGCGCTTTGCTGTAATCATCCCGGGCAGCAGTTTTGTTGCCCAGCTGCTCATAACACATGCCACGGTAGTAATAGGCTTCTGCATCTGTAGGCTGGGCTTTGGCGGCCAGGGTAAAATAATTCAGGGCAGGCTTCCATTGCTGTTGCTGCAGCTCCTGTTTACCTAAAGCTATATAAGCAGCCGCATAACCAGGGTCTGCCTCTATACAGCGTTTATACGTGAACGTGGCTTCCTTTTGTTTGCCCTGTTCCTGGTAATACTGTGCCATGTCGTACAGCGGATCAGCATTGGTAGGGTCCTGCCGGAAAGCTATTTCATAATATTTCACCGCTTCTGCATTCCGGCGGGCACGTAGCAGGTCGGCCAGCTCCATTACAGCTTCAAACTCGCTTTGGGCGCCGGCTTTAGCTACTGCCGCTTTCAGGTGAGTGATGGCCTGCGCGGTATCCTGGTGATCTTCTGCAATGCGGGCTTTCAGGTAAAATGCCTGGGCATAACCATCTGAAGTTTTTTCCATACGGGCAGCCAGGCTATCGGCACGTTTGTATTGTTTGATCTCTATCCAGGCCATGGCCAGGCGGTATTGCAGGTAACTATTGGCGGGAGCGGTTTGTAAGGCTTTTTCAAAATAAGCGCCTGCTTCCTTATAATGTTCTGTTACGAGGGCGGCTTCGCCGGCGCCGGCCCAATGATCTGTCACCGTGGGCTGCAGGGTGGCCGCTTTTTCAAAATCGGCCTGGGCCAGTGCAGGATCTGTATTGAACAGAAGCAGGGCCCGGCGGAAGTACAGGGCGGCATTATCCGGGAACTGGAGAATAGAATCTGTTAAGGGCAGTATAAGCGGCGTGTATAATACAGAATCCTTTGCGGACTGTTTACCTGGTGTGGCAGTATTGTTACAGGCTAGGCACAGGACAAATAACAGGAGCGGCAAATATTTCATGGCACGAAAATAAGCATGCTGCGCATAAATACTAACAATCTTTGTAAAGCGCCTGTGGCAGCCAGTTTCATAGACAGCAGCCGGGTTGGAGTACGGCAGAAGGACAGTCATAGTAAGGTTTTTGTGCAATTATAACGCCATGGTACACCAATACATTGTGGATATGACGTGGACTTGATGTGGACTTAATGTAGGGTTGATGTGGTAAAAAGGGCAAAAAATAAGGAGCCACTGGGGCTCCTTTTATTGGAAAAATACCGTGTAAACGTTGATCAGTGCTGCATCATCCACTCTTTCAGCGCGCCATATTCCGCCGGCAGCAGCACGGCCTGTTTTTGCAGCTTGTACAGGTTTTGTACGCGCTCCGGAATAGTAATGGCCGTTTGCAGGTCTTTAGGGGCAGTATCCGCAAACTTAACCGGGTGGGCTGTTTCCAGGAAAATGCCGGTAGCCTTGCCGGGATTGTGCTGCAGGTATTGCTGCAGGCCCAGGTAACCTACGGCGCCGTGGGGGTCCAGCATATAATGCTGCTCTTTCCATACCTGCTCCATAGCGGCTACTGTTTGCTGATCCGTATAACTGTAAGACGACATTTTCTGCTGCAAGTCAGGCAGACTGTTGGCGAATAACTGTAAGATGCGTACGAAATTGCTGGGATCCGCCACATCCATCGCATTGGAAAGGGTAGGTGTGGCCGGGCGGGGATCATACTGGCCATTGAGCATAAAGCGCGGCACCGTATCATTCACATTGGTGCTGGCCACAAAATGTTTTACAGAAAGGCCCATGGCTGCTGCCATAACTCCTGCGCAGATATTGCCAAAGTTGCCGCTGGGCACAGAGAACACGATGTTGGGATCAGCACCCATCACCTTCACCTGTTTGGCGGCCAGCAGATAGTAGAACATTTGCGGCAGCCAGCGGGCTACGTTAATAGAGTTGGCGGATGTGAGCAGGCTATGCTGCTGCAGCTCCTGGTCCAGGAAGGCGGTTTTTACCATACGCTGGCAATCATCAAACGTGCCTTGTATTTCCAGTGCAGTAATGTTGCCGTTAAGGGTGGTGAGCTGTTTTTCCTGCAGGGTGCTTACTTTGCCGCTGGGGTATAAGATCACCACGCGTACGCCGGGTACATGATGAAAACCATAGGCCACAGCGCCGCCGGTATCGCCGGAAGTGGCTACCAGCACTGTTACCGGGCGGGCGTCATTACGACGGAAGTATCCTAAGCATCCGGCCATAAAACGGGCGCCTACATCCTTAAACGCAAGAGTAGGGCCGTGAAAAAGCTCCAGCGTATAAATATCCTTTTGCACAGGATGCAGCGGGAAGGGAAAATTGAGCGTATCGTGAATGATCTGCTGCAGCTTAGCCGTAGGTATTTCATCTTCTATAAAGGGATGAATGGCCCGGTAGGCAATATCAAGATCATCGTAGTTATCCAGGAAATCTACCAGGTCTTTTTCCAGTGAAGGAATATGATCCGGGAAGTATAAACCTTTATCCGGCGCCAGGCCCTGTACAACGGCCTGTTCAAAGGATACCCGGTGCTGGTTGTTCTGTAAACTATAGTACTGCATTCTTTTGATTTACGATTTTTGATTTGCGATCTTAGATTTAATACAGCGATCTATGATTTTACATGTGGTCATAAAATCTAAAACCTAAAATTTTTTACCCGATCACTTTTACACCTTCTTTATTAATAGGGGATACGTGGACTTTGTAATCCACGCCCAGCGGGGCATACACGCTGTCCATTGTAGCAGCTACCTGGCGGGCGATCTCTTCCCCTTTACTAAGCATAAACACAGAAGGGCCGGAGCCGGAGATACCGCCGCCTAAAGCGCCGGTTTCCTTACACTTCAGCTTCAGCTCATAAAAAGCGGGGATCAGGATAGCGCGCACCGGTTCTACGATCACATCTTCCAGTGAGCGGCTGATAAGGCCATAGTTCTCCTGGTACAAACCTGCTACCAGCGCGCCTACATTGCCCCACTGGCGGATGGCGTCTGTCATCAATACTTTTTGTTTCAGTATTTCGCGGGCATCGGAAGTTTTTACTTCTATCTGCGGATGGATCACTGTTACCCACAGGTCGGCAGGTGTGTGCAGGCTGGTAATGTCCAACGGTTTATAACTTCTCACCAGTGTAAAACCGCCCATGATGGCGGGTGCTACGTTATCCGCATGCGCTGCGCCGCTGGCCAGGCGCTCACCTTCCATGGCAAAACGCACCAGCTGTTTGGGCGTAAAGGGCTGACCTAATAAATGGTTAGCGCCTACTACTGCGCCGGCAGAGCTGGCGGCGCTGGAACCTATGCCGCTGCCCGGTTGTATGTTCTTGAATATTTCTACTTCAAAGCCAACATCCGGGTTATCGTATTTCTGCAACAGGGCCTGTAAGGCTACTCCTGCCACGTTCTGCGCAGCATCGGTGGAAAGTTTGGCGCCATGCACCGCTTTGATCTGTACGCCCGGCTGCTCACTTCTGCGAATGATCATTTCATCACCTGGCGCATCCATTGCCAACCCTACCACATCAAAGCCACAGGCCACGTTGGCTACGGTTCCGGGAGCGAATACTTTTATTGAATCCATGGTTTATAATTACGAATTATTTAATTAAGCTGAATGCTAAATGCTGAATGCAGTGCTTTTAGCCTTTAGCTTTTAGCGTTTTGCGTTCGGCGTTAAGCATTAAGCTTTCAGCATTACCGCGCCGTGCGAATTATATCCGCAAAGATCCCCGACGCCGTTACATCTGCGCCCGCACCGGCACCTTTTACGATGAGCGGCTGCTGGGAGTAACGGTTGGTGGTGTACAGTACAATATTATCCTTGCCTTCCAGCTGGTAGAACGGGTGGTCAGGGCCTATGGCCTGCAAGCCTACAGCAGCCTGCCCATTCTTGTAGCTGGCCACAAACTTCAGGCGTTTGCCTTCGGCATCGGCCTGCTGGCGCAGCGCCAGGAAATGGCCGGCATGCACATCCAGCTGCTCATAAAAGTCCGGTACAGAGGGCGCTTCCAGGGCTTCTACAGGTAAAAAGGAATGGTTGGTAATATCATCCAGCTCCATTACAGCGCCGCTTTCGCGGGCCAGTATCAGGATCTTGCGCATTACATCGGTACCACTCAGGTCTATACGCGGGTCCGGCTCTGTGTAACCCTCATCCTGCGCAGCTTTTACCACTTCGCGGAAAGAGGCGTCCTTTACAAAGTTGTTGAACACAAAGTTCAGGCTGCCGGATAATACGGCTTCTATACTGTTCACCTTATCGCCGCTGCGTATCAGGTCGTTCAGGGTATTGATCACCGGCAGGCCTGCGCCTACATTGGTCTCAAACAGGAACGATGCATTGTACTGGCGGGCCAGCTCTTTCAGCTGTTTGTAATAGGCGTAGTCTGATGCGCAGGCGATCTTATTACAGGTTACTACGGAAATGCCATGCTGCAGGAACTCGCTATATACTGCGGCCACATCGGCGCTGGCGGTATTGTCAACAAATACGCTGTTCCGCAGGTTCAGTGATTTTATTTTTTGTACAAAGGTCCAGATATCGGTGGCTTCGCCCTGCTCATTCAGCAGCCCGCGCCATTTTTGAATATCTATAGCTTCATGCCCGAACAGCATTCTTTTACTGTTGGCAATACCGGCTACTCTTATTTGCAGGCCCAGCTCCTTTTGCAGGTAGGCATGCTGCTGATCCAGCTGTTCCAGCAGCTTACCGCCTACGTTGCCTACGCCGGCAATGAACACATTCACCTGTTTAAGCGGGGTTTCAAAAAAGGCTTCGTGAATTACGTTCAGCGCTTTTTTAATATCCGGGCGGTTTATAACGGCAGAAATATTTTTTTCCGTGGAGCCCTGTGCAATGGCCCGCACATTCACCCCATTACGGCCTAAAGCGCCAAACAGCTTGCCGCTGGTGCCGTGGTGGTTCTTCATTTTATCGCCTACTACGGCTACTATGCAAAGGTCTCTTTCCACAATAAGCGGCTCTATCTGTTTTTCCTGGATCTCCTGTGCAAACTCACTGTCTACCGTGGTTTTGGCCTTCAGCATATCTGCTTCGTGTATACCTACCGTTATAGAGTGTTCCGACGAGCTTTGGGTGATGAGGATCACGTTGATGTGTTCCTGTAAAAGGGAATCAAACAGGCGGCGGGAGAAACCGGGTATGCCGATCATACCGCTGCCTTCCAGGGTGAGTAATGCAATATTCTGGATGCCGGAAATGCCGGTTACGGGATAACTGCGGTTATGGCCGTCGTGCACATGAATAAGGGTACCATGATCTTCCGGAGCAAAGGTGTTTTTGATCCAGATGGGAATGCGTTTGGTCATTACCGGCTGTATGGTGGGCGGGTAAATAACTTTAGCGCCAAAGTGCGACAGCTCCATGGCTTCCTCATAGCTGATATGCGGAATGGGAATGGCCTGTGATACCAGGCGGGGATCGGCGGTCATCATGCCGCTAACATCCGTCCATATATCCAGCACCTTGGCATTCACTGCTGCCGCTAAAATAGCGGCGGTATAGTCGGAGCCGCCGCGGCCCAGGGTAGTGGTTTCCCCGTCGGCGCTGGCGGCTACAAAACCGGGTATCACTACATAATCAGCCTTTTCTTCCTGGAAGTATTCTGCGATCTGGTGGTTGGTGGCCAGGAAACTTACCCGGGCGCTGCCAAAGAAAGCGTCGGTAACTATCAGCTCCCGGCTGTCTTTCCATACAGCGGTGGCGCCCAGCTGTTTCAGCTTTTCGGCAAGCATATACGAAGATACCAGCTCGCCAAAGCTCATAATTTTATCAAGGGAACGTTTGCTCAGCTCTTCTACCTGGAAAATACCGTCACACAGGGTTTCCAGCACATTCAGTTTTTTCTTCACCTGGCTAATCAGGCTGCTTTGCGCGGTAATGGGAAACAGGGTACGGATGGTATCCAGGTGTAAGGTTTCAATTTCCTGTAACACGGTTTTGTATTGCTCCTGGCCTTTGGCAGCCAGCTGTCCGCAGCGGATCAGCTTATCTGTAATGCCGCTCATGGCAGAGGCTACGATGGCAAAGCGGCCCTGGGGTTTTTGGTGTAGGATAATGTTACAAACCTGTTCTATGGCCCTGGTACTACCCATGGATGTACCGCCGAATTTTAATACCTGCATGTGAAACTTAAGTTAGTGAATGCGTAGAAAAAGTATGGTTCCCTTTTTCGGGACCTACCACCGGAGTGGTCGTGAGACGATATGTTTATATTAACCCCGCTCAGGGGTTGTAATGGTGGATGTTGTAATAGTGCTGATGCCAGCCCCGGAGAAGGAGCGTGCAGCGGTAGTGAAGTATGTGGATATTGGTAGCACTATTATAGAAAATTTACTTTCTGGTAACAAAAGTGGTGGTTTTATGCTTAAAAAACAACTCAATTGTCAAATTTTTGAAATAATTTAAATAAAATTGGGTTAATACGAATAAATACTAAATATAACAGCTTTGCACACATCTTTGTTGAGCAGATGTGCAGCAGGTGCTGTTATACAGCAGCAGCTTTGCTGATTTAAACCAATAGGCTATATTTGAATATATAAAGGTGCTATTATGCCTTACTTCCGGAATTTCACGTATTATATAGATAAGCGCAGGTGGAAATACTATTTCCTGCTGGCCACCCTGGCCATGGATTCGGTGAAATGAAACCAGCGGTAAGATGTATGACTTCGTGCATCTTGTACCTTATATCCTTCTTCTAACTTCCTGCTTCATTTTTCAAAAAAAAGAACCATGCCTCAATATCATCAGCTGGGACAGATCCCTCATAAACGCCATACCCAGTTCCGTAAACCTGACGGTACTTTATACTCAGAGCAGCTTTTTTCCACGGAAGGTTTTTCTTCCCATTACTCGCTGCTGTATCATTGTCACCCGCCTACGGAGATCATAAAGGTGGATGAGCCTTATTCCGCAGCGCCGCGTATTGCGGAGGAAAAAATGCTGAAACACCGCAGTTTCCAGGGTTTTAACATTAAGCCTACCCCTGATTTCCTGGCCAGCCGCAAAGCGGTGCTGGTGAACATTGATTGCCATATAGTGCTGGCTGCGCCGCAGCAAAGCATGCAGGATTATTTTTATAAAAATGCGGATGCAGATGAGCTGATCTTTGTGCATGAAGGCTCCGGTATTTTGCATACCCAATATGGGCAGCTGCCTTTCAGCTATGGCGATTACCTGGAGATACCGCGGGGCACCATTTACCAGGTGGCTTTTTCAGATGCCAATAACCGCCTGTTCATTGTAGAATCGTTTAGCCCTATCCGTTTTCCCAAACGGTATTTAAGCCAATATGGGCAATTGATGGAGCATGCGCCGTTCTGCGAAAGGGACATCCGCCAGCCGCAGCACCTGCAAACCATTGACCAGGCGGGGGATTTCCTGATCCGCATTAAAAAGAAGGGCATGATGTATCCCCTCCACTATGCCCATCACCCCTTTGATGTGGTGGGCTGGGATGGCTGCGAATACCCCTTTGCCTTTTCTATTCATGATTTTGAGCCTATTACAGGACGCGTGCACCACCCGCCGCCGGTGCACCAGACCTTTGAGGGCAGCAACTTTGTGGTATGCTCTTTTTGCCCGCGCTTGTTTGATTATCACCCCCCGGCCCTCCCTGCACCCTTTTACCATAGCAATATTGGCAGTGATGAGCTGCTGTTTTTTGTGGGTGGGGATTTTATGAG
>NZ_JAGXJN010000486.1 GCF_019091455.1 Chitinophaga sp. GbtcB8 | reverse complement strand
TACAGACACGTGGCAGGCCGGCCACCCTCTCGCACAGCAGGCTTTTGGAGGAGGCACTATTGCGCTGAGCGCGGCGCCGGTGGGTTAACCAGGGGGTGAGCAGGACCGGCATTCCCTGGTGGTGCGCGTACGGGATGTGAACTATCGTTATGAACATGCCTACAAACATGGGGCGCGGATCATTCCACCGCCGGCCGATTTCCCTTTCGGGGAGCGGCAATACACGGCTGCT
>NZ_JAGXJN010000485.1 GCF_019091455.1 Chitinophaga sp. GbtcB8 | reverse complement strand
AGCTCCAACGGACCAGCGTTGGCTTATAGCCACCAAAGGAGGAAGAAGCTGGGCGCCTATGGCGGAAGTGGTTCCTTGCTTCCTGACAATAACAGGATAGGAAACAGTATCAGGCCTATTGCCCTGGGCCGCAAAAATCCTTTATTTGCAGGGTCTCACGAGGCTGCAAAAAGATCTGCTATGTTATTCAGCTTGCTGGGTACATGCAAAATGCATAATATTAACCCGTATC
>NZ_JAGXJN010000484.1 GCF_019091455.1 Chitinophaga sp. GbtcB8 | reverse complement strand
CCTTTCCTGTTTGTCTGTTATGTCATGAATTCCTTTATACAGTCACCTGTCAAAGCCACTGCAATTAATAATTAAGGATGAATAATTAACTGGGCGCTCCGAACTGCCTGTGTTTCACGCAGTAACAGCCTCCCCCATTATTAATTATTCATTATTAACTATTAATTATTTAGGTTTGCACTCAAATTTTTTAGCACAATGACCCTTACTGCGCACATTAATGTGATGCCTC
>NZ_JAGXJN010000483.1 GCF_019091455.1 Chitinophaga sp. GbtcB8 | reverse complement strand
TAACACGCGGGTGCGGTCCTCCGACGAGGTCCGCAGGCCTGCTATAAACGAAATATAGTCCTGCTCGTGGTTCATATAGTAACGGGTGGTCAGGTTAAAAGAAGTATAGAAGTCCGGCGAATCACTGGTGAAATATGCCCGCTGGTTCACATAAAAATCATTGAATGTTTTGACTAATGATGCCACACCGGCATTTACGTTGCCGCTGTCTGCCTGCTGCAGGGAGCGTGCG
>NZ_JAGXJN010000482.1 GCF_019091455.1 Chitinophaga sp. GbtcB8 | reverse complement strand
ACAGGTGAATGACGAAGTACTGTCACGTATTATCACCAGCCGCATTGGCTGCAGCAATGATGAAAAGATGTACATAGTACCCATCCGCTTTGCCTTTAACGGTAATTACCTGCTGGCGCATTCCAGGGAAGGTTTAAAAATAAACATGTTGCGCCAGCACCCGGAGGTATGTTTCCTGGTAGTTGAAATTGATGTTCATGCCAATTGTCGCACTGTGGTGCTGTGGGGCAGC
>NZ_JAGXJN010000481.1 GCF_019091455.1 Chitinophaga sp. GbtcB8 | reverse complement strand
CCGTGGGAGGGTCGGCCTGTATTAAGCTGCAATTGAAAATGGAAAAGAAAGAGGGATCTGCTGCATATACATGATCTACCAGAAAAGCCTGATGCCGGGCGTTGGGTATTTCATTTTGTCCCAGCCGCTGTACCCGCACAAAATCCTATACTTCGGGCAGCTGTTTTTTTACTGCCGGGGCCATGGGCGGGTGTGGTTCGCAATCCGTTACCACGTAGGCGCCGTCTTGATA
>NZ_JAGXJN010000480.1 GCF_019091455.1 Chitinophaga sp. GbtcB8 | reverse complement strand
TGTGTTCCTACCATTGCTAAGGTACTGTTTATTGGTCAACTCTTCTTACCAAATAAGGAAATTTCCCCTACCTTTGACCCGAAAACGGAAATAGACGAAAATTAGAAAGAAAGGATAAAAAGCAGGATTTCTTACAAACAACAGGCATCCAATTCAAAAGACGGAAAGTATGACCTTACAGGAACGGATATTAGAAACGGCGCTTCGGTTATTCAGGACCTACGGTATCAAA
>NZ_JAGXJN010000479.1 GCF_019091455.1 Chitinophaga sp. GbtcB8 | reverse complement strand
TGCAATACCGGTAGCAGGATTGTAGTTCATGATGCGCTGCTTTTTTCCCTAAAAAGGATTTAACGCATCCGGAGTGGGCAATAAACGTTTAGCCATAACAGTTAGTTAATTCAGTCCTGCAAAAATACAGGGGGGAAAGAGGAAACTTTCACCGGTCATACCTTGTACGCACTACTTTCTCAAAATTCAAATTAAGATAAAATAATGGAAACCCTGGCATAACTTAGCCCCC
>NZ_JAGXJN010000478.1 GCF_019091455.1 Chitinophaga sp. GbtcB8 | reverse complement strand
GAAAGTCCAGTGGTACTGCCAGCCACGGCGCCGGTCGAGTAGACTGCTGCTGCCAGTATTGCCGGTTTAAGGCCAGGTTCTCAACAACAGCAGGGCTGTTCATGAAATGCGCATAGACCTTATACTGCAAATGCAACGGAGGTAATACATCTTCTTTGCATGCCGCTGCATAAAGCGTTTCCAGCTCACGGGACAATATATTTACAGTCCAGCCATCGGTCACAATATGATG
>NZ_JAGXJN010000477.1 GCF_019091455.1 Chitinophaga sp. GbtcB8 | reverse complement strand
ACAAGATTTGAACAATGCAGTCCAGAACTCAAATGCTTAAAACAATTCAAATGCAATTCCAGAATGGAAATATATTTCGGCCTTAGTTCCGTTCATCTGGATTGCTCATGTATGAAAACTCAAGTCCTCAAATCATTTCTGGTAATGTGCAGTTATCAGGCATGTGGGAACTCTAGCAATTAAGTTTGCAAGCAAGATTTCATTCAGTCTTACAAACAGATAGAACTCATGG
>NZ_JAGXJN010000048.1 GCF_019091455.1 Chitinophaga sp. GbtcB8 | reverse complement strand
GTATGGGGGCACGCCTCTTACCTGAAATACCCGAACCCCCCCCCGGAATACATTGCAGCTTTCTGGGATGTGGTGAACTGGAATGAGGTTGAAAAGCAATATGACCTTGCTATAAAATAAAAATGATAGTGGTTAGTGATCATAATAAATATAATGACCGTATTGATTATAGATTACTAACCACTTCTTTTAGAAAATGAGCTTCGGCACAAAATGCAAAGCGGCAACGGCTATAAAGATCAGGGAGCCTATGAACAGGCATAACAACCCCTCCTGGTACTTTCTCCGGAACAGGAACACTACGCTACAGCTTACCAGCAGTATATAGCCCAGGCCATACAGGGTTTCCCACCAGCTCCAGCTTGTGGGTGATTGTAAAAATGCACGGGCCGCCGGCAGCTGCACATAAGGCAGCAGCGTGGTCTTATACACGCCGGCCAGTACTATAGCCGCTAATCCCAGCCCTAATCCCAGCCCTGTTAATAATAACAGCACCACATGCCAGGCACGCAGGCGCTGCCGCCCCGCGCTGATCCGGTACACCTGCCAGGCAGCCAGGAAGGAGAGTGGTACCATGTAAAGTGACGATGGGCATAACAACAGCAGCACCCAGAAAAAAAGCCACATCCATACCTTAAATTCTTTCAGATCCAGGGGCTCACCGGTGTTATAAATAGAACGGCGTTTTGCATAAAAGTAACAGAGCAGGAGCAAGACTGCCGGAAAACAGCCAGGCAGCAATACCATATAATAAACAAGGTTGCTTTGCGGCCAGGGATTTGCCAGCAACCCTGCCACAAAATGTGCGTACTGTTGTACTACCAGCCATCCATATACGATGCCGGTATAGCTGAGCCATACGGCAGCCGGTATAAGTGCAAACAGCAGCCACAATACCAGCTGTGCCGGTTTAACACAGGTTTTACCCTTGCTGGTTATCCAGTAACCCAGTAATAACAGCAGGGCCAGTATAATGGCCGCCGGGCCTTTCACCAATACAGCCAGCCCCATGCATATGCCGCTTAAGATAACCAGGCGCAGAGGTTTTACGGTATAGGCTATACGATATATGAAATAGATGCTCAGGAAGAATAGATAATTGAACAGCGGGTCCGGCAGGGCAGATCTGAAGAACAGGAATGGCAGCCAGCAGCCGGCATAGATCAGCGCCCACCAGGTTCCCAGCCTGTCATCCGCGTGTTTTTTACCAATGGCATAAAAAGTAAGTAAGGTAATAATACCAATAAGGGCATTGGGAAGGCGCAGGGCAAAGGGGGTATTGCCTAGAAAATATACGCTGCCGGATTGCAGCCAGCCCCATAAAGGAAATGGAGCAAAACTACCGTTACCCGGCTCGGTAACCGGGGCTGTTGCAGCATTATAAAGTGCTAATGGATCCTGCAGTGGCACACTTCCCAAAAAGGGAATGAATAGTAGTCCTGCTGCTATGGCAATCAGAAGGTACTTCATCCGGGTAAGTTAAGTGGTTATTGGTAAAACAGTTAAATCGCTTATTGGTTGTCCGTTATGAGGTTAACGGTAAGATAGCAGATTTATTTAAATCCGTCCCAATAAACTATTCAACTAACAGTACCTGTTACCGTTACTTACCCGGCAATAGTTATCCCAGGGAGGCTTCTGCCAGTAAGGCTGCCTCCGCTGCTTTGGGACAAAGCACGGGCGTTTTGGTCAGGTTCTTAAACTCAAAAAGGCTGTATACCACAAAGCTGCAGCTGGCGCCAATAATGCTGCCAATATAAATATCAGCAAAGAAATGCTGCGCCAGGTAAATACGGGAATAGGCTGCAATTAAAGCCAGGGATACAAATAAAAGGCCGCGGAGCTTATTATTATCGATCAGCGCCAGAAAGCTGAACAAGGCAAAAGCACCTGCAGAGTGGCCGGAAGGAAAGCTGTTATTATAATGCACAGATACCCATTTTACCACATGCACAAAAGAAGCATTCTGGAAATATAATAAGGGCCGGGGTGCTTCTATAGCATGTTTGGCTATTTGCACAATAAGCGCTACCGTTAGTATGCTTACCAGGCCAATTAAGAACAGCTTGTACTTGCGGGCTATTAACATGCACAGCAGCACTACTGCAAAAGAACAGCCATCTCCCAGATAAGTGATCCCCGTCATCAGCACATCGGCAACGGAATTGTGGGTTTGATTAATACCCATAAAAAGCTCCTCCGGTGAGAAGATACTTTGCATTAATCCGCCTGCCAATACCCATAAGAGCAGCGGAAGAAAGAAGTAGGTATTCTTTCTGAACAGTGTAACGAACGTTTTCAAGGTGTGCGTTTTTTATGTTGTAGGTTGTTGTTCTCGCTTACGTTCTCTAATTCTTTGTATGAACTTCTTGACTATTTCAAAAGCTCTAAAATAAAATTCTTTGTTGAATAATTGTGAATCATTCATGGCCTTGTAGATCAGGAATGCCGCAATGGGCAACAGCACAATATTCGATAGCCACATACCCCCAAAGGTGGTCAGCACATCTTTACGCGCCATTTTCTCGCCCACCATGAAGAAGATGTTAAATATAACAAAAAATATCACTGCAAATACCAGGGGAGTTCCCAAACCGCCTTTGCGGATAATGGAGCCCAGGGGGGCGCCTATCAGGAACATCACCACACAGGCGGCCGCCAGGGTGAACTTGCGCTGCCATTCCACCTTATGCAGGATCATAATGGTATTTTTATCACCATATTCCTTGGCTGGCGCTTCCAGGTTACTTTGCGTTTCACGCAGGGCCTGTTCCGCACGGTCTAATACATAACGGTAATTCTTCTTCGGTATTATATCCTTAAACTGCTGTACGCCCAGGGAAGGGGCGGAGGGCAGCCAGGCGCTGTCTTTCCATTTATAAAAAGGATAGCGGGAGGTTACGTATGCGCTCACAGTTTTGCTTACATTGGCCGCTTCCCGGTTCAGGGAATCAATCGCTTTATCCAGCTGCCGTATGTTCAGCATTTGCTGGTTAGAGGCAAACAGGCCCATATCCAGGCGGCTAAAAGTAAAGGAGCTAAGGTCAAATGCTTTTTTATATTCTTTAAAACCCATGCGGATCAGCTCACCGGGTGTGTTGGAGCCACGCAGGTTACGTTCCTCATACCGCCAGCCATCGTTCAGTACAAAGTACAGGAAACGTTTGTTGCTGGAAAGCTCCATGGTGCCTTTGTTAGCCAGTATCAGCTTATCAGCCGCAGCACCGCCGCCACCGTTTGACTGATCAAAGATCATTACCTGGTGAATGGTCCTGTTATCTTTTTCCTTGCGCGCTACTTTGATTGTATAGCCGGGAATATCACCGTAAAACACGCCTGCCTTAATATTAAAGGCCGGCTTGGAATTGGTAATATCGTATAACAGTGATTTTGCGCGCAGGTTAGCAACCGGTATCACGTAGTTGGCAAACAAAAAAGCAAGTACGCCAATAACAATACAAACAAACAGTAACGGACGTATGAAACGCAGCAGGGAAATACCGGATGATTTTAAGGCCACCAGCTCAAAGCTCTCGCCCAGGTTGCCAAAGGTCATTATAGAAGAAAGCAATACTGCCAGTGGCAGGGCCAGGGTAATTAAGCTGGCGCTGGTATAGGAAATAAGCTCCAGTATTACCGGAAGGTCCAGCCCTTTGCCCACCAGGTCGTCAATGTATTTCCAGAGGAACTGCATCAGCAATACGAACCAGGTAACAAAAAAAGTGGCTATAAAGGGCCCCAGAAATGTTTTAATAATGAGCTTATCGAGTTTTTTCACTTCGTAATAATAGTTATTATTTACGATTTTTACCATGTTATCAGGCCGCAAAAAATTGCCGGAGCAACAGGCGCCTGATCCTGTATGAGCCGCAAATTTACTTCGATTTTCCGTAGCAGCGGCCACGCGGGTATGATGATAGCGTTAATTATATGAGAAATTTTTTGCTTACACCAGCGGAGCGGCAGGTAGCTTTTGACGCCGCCTGGATCTACCATAAGAACAGTGTGATAACCAAGGTAATGGAGCTGTTTGGCGCAGTACACCGGGAGCTGGAAAAACAGGTGCCTGCAGCTGCCTTCCCGGTGCCCTGCCTGCAGCAGGGTGGTAAAATATCAAAGGGAGAGCGGTATAAAGAGCTGCCCTATGTAATACTGGATTACCCGCGTTACTTTAGCCAGGAGGCGGTATTGGCCTTCCGTACCATGTTCTGGTGGGGGCATTATTTCAGCTGCACCTTACACCTGGCCGGTACGGTGAAAATACATTATGTGTCCGCGTTAAAAGCCGGTTACGGAACGCTGGTAGCACAGGGCTTCCAGGTATATGTACAGAACGATCCCTGGATGCACGATTTTGAAAATGGAAATTACCGGGCAGTAGCCGCTTTTACGCCACAGGAGTGGGATGCGTGGGTTGAACAAAAAGATTTTATAAAGCTGGCCAAACCGTTTGCACTGGAAATTTGGGAAAAAATAATCCCTGAAGCAGTAGCCTGTTATACAACCTTACTGGCAATAATAAATGGGTAATGAAGGTAGTGAGTGACTGGTAAATAAGGGGTATTACAAAGTCAATTACTAGCTACCGTAACGGGTATTAATTCCCGATACGGTGAAAAAGGTCCTTTACCTGGTAGTCCCAAAGCTGGCTCTGGTCGGCTATTTCCTTCTTCTCTGCAAAGTCTTTCACTACCAGTATCGTTTCATTGGTAACTTCTGATATCTGGATACGGAATTCAAAAAATTCTCCGTTAGGGGCATGTAACCAATGCAAACGAATAAATTCTTCTTCCTCCTGCTCCAGCACTTCGGCTTCTTCAGTAGCGCCATTCCAGGAAAATGAGAAAACATTATCCCTGAAATCTACTTTATCGGCAAACCACTCCTGCAAACCAGCGGGGGTGGAAAGGAATTCGTATAAGATACTGGGTGAGCACCGTACCGGGTATTCCAACTCATATTGCACTTTCTTAGACATCGCTCAATGTAATTAGTAAATCAATATCATCCGGCTGCAATTATAGAAAAATATTTATTCTGTCAAAATAATTTGCTGTTTTTTTTTAATCAATTCCGGCATTTATTTGATGGTTTATAAATTTTATTATTATTAAAATAATATTTAATATATTTATGTTGATTAAGAGTCTATTAGACACTTTTTCCAATTGGATCACGTTGTAACACCTACCATCAGACAGAAATAAATAATCAATCGATTTTGCTTGAAAACGGTTTAACAACTAAACATTTTTTTTGGGTGGTGTCTAAAAAAACTTATTTTTGTCTGGTATTCGTCAAAAATTAACTTTTTATTAATAACCTGTAACTGTTCCGACTCTATGTCAATGCGCCAACTCAAGATCACGAAGTCGATTACGAACAGGGAGTCACAATCCCTGGAGAAGTACTTGCAGGAAATTGGAAAAGTAGATCTGATTACGCCGGAGGAAGAAGTGAACCTGGCCATCCGAATCAAGCAGGGTGACCAGCGGGCACTGGAAAAACTGACCAAAGCCAATTTACGCTTTGTGGTTTCCGTGGCTAAGCAGTATCAGAACCAGGGCCTGTCGCTCAGTGATCTCATTAATGAAGGTAATCTGGGCCTCATAAAAGCGGCCCAGCGTTTTGATGAAACCAGAGGTTTCAAATTCATTTCGTATGCCGTATGGTGGATCCGTCAATCCATTCTGCAGGCATTGGCAGAGCAGTCCCGTATTGTACGCCTGCCTTTGAACAAAGTGGGTTTAAGCAATAAGATCAGTAAAGCATATTCCCAGCTGGAGCAGGAATTTGAGAGAGAACCCTCTCCCGACGAACTGGCTACCATCCTGGAAATTAATACAGAAGAGGTAGAGGCCACCTTAGGTGTAGCTGCCCGCCACGTATCTATGGACGCTCCGTTCATTGATGGTGAGGACAACTCCCTGCTGGATGTGCTGGAAAACCCGAATGCAGTAAGCGCCGATGAAGAGCTGGATCACCATGATTCACTGCGCCGGGAAATAGAACGTTCCCTGTCTACCTTAACCGACCGTCAGAAAGATGTGATCATGCTGTACTTCGGCATAGCCGTTGAACATCCCATGTCACTGGAAGATATTGGTGAAAAATTTGGTCTTACCCGCGAACGCGTGCGCCAGATCAAGGATAAAGCCATCACAAAACTGCGTACAACCTCTCGAAGCAAGCTGCTCCGGAACTATTTAGGTAGCTGAGTTTGCTAAATGGTTTTAGTGGTGCAGTAAAGCGTTGCTGGTATTTTTGTAATCTATGCTAGTTTTGTAATCAGACCGTAAAAACATAATTTCGCAAAAAAAATGGTGAATATGTTAGCATATTCACCATTTTTTTTTGCCGTTACGGAAAGCCCGGCCGCAGATTGCGGTCCGGCAATCACGAACGATTAACGTAACTTTGATCCGTAAAAACAACTAATAGATCTACTAATGTTTGAATCATTATCAGAAAGGCTGGATTCCGCGTTCAAACTCTTGAAAGGAGAGGGCCGTATCTCTGAAATCAACGTAGCCAGCACCGTGAAGGAAATACGCCGTGCGCTGGTGGATGCGGACGTGAACTATAAGATAGCCAAAGACTTTACCGACCGGGTAAAGGATAAGGCGCAGGGGGAAAAGGTGCTTACCGCCATCTCTCCCGGGCAGCTGATGGTAAAGATCGTGAAGGATGAGCTGGCTGAACTGATGGGGGGCGAAGCGGCAGAGCTGGAGCTCAAAGCCAATCCCACCATTATACTCATAGCCGGTTTGCAGGGTTCGGGTAAAACCACCTTCTCCGGCAAGCTGGCCAACTTCCTGAAAACCAAGAAGGGTAAGAAACCTTTGCTGGTGGCGGCGGATATTTACCGCCCGGCGGCTATTGACCAGCTAAAAGTGCTGGGCGGGCAGATAGAAGTGCCCGTGTACAGCGAGCCGGAAAATAAGAATGCCGTGCAGATAGCTGAAAACGCTATTAAGGAAGCCAAACAGAACGGACATAACGTAATTATTATAGATACTGCCGGCCGTTTGGCCGTGGATGAGGCTATGATGACCGAAGTGGCTGACATCCGCAAAGCGGTGCAGCCACAGGAGATCCTGTTCGTAGTGGATTCCATGACCGGCCAGGATGCGGTGAACACCGCTAAGGCCTTTAACGACCGCCTTGACTTCAGCGGTGTAGTGCTTACCAAGCTGGATGGCGATACCCGCGGTGGTGCGGCCTTAACCATCAAGTACACGGTGGAAAAGCCCATCAAGTTCGTGAGCATGGGCGAAAAGCTGGATACGCTGGATGTGTTTTACCCCGAGCGTATGGCGCAGCGTATCCTGGGCATGGGTGATATTACCACCCTGGTAGAAAGGGCGCAGGCGCAGTTCAATGAAGAACAGGCTAAAAAGCTGGAAAAGAAGATCCGTCAGAACCAGTTTGATTTTGATGACTTCCGGGAGCAGCTGCAGCAGATCAAGAAAATGGGTAACCTGAAAGACCTGATGGGTATGATACCCGGGGTAGGTAAGGCTATCAAGGATATTGACATCAGTGACGATGCCTTTAAAGGCATTGAAGCCATGATAGGCTCCATGACCCCGCAGGAGCGGGGTAACCCGGATCTGATTGACGGCAGCCGCCGTAAGCGCATTGCCAAAGGCGCCGGTAAAGAGATCCAGGATGTGAACCAGTTCATGAAGCAGTTTGAGCAAATGCGGCAAATGATGAAGATGATGAATAAAATGGGTGCAGGAGGCAAAGGACTAAAAGCGCTGGGAAGATAGTTTTAGCGTTCGTGGTCCATAGCCAATGGTCCATAGCCTATAGTATGGATGCTGGTTTTCAGGCATATGCAATGGACTATGGACCGTGAACTATGAGCCCGGCGGGAAATTATTTTGAGATTCACAATTATTCTGTTATTTTTGCACCCCTATATATTTTTTTTATAACTCGCAAAAAAATAACTCGATTTATTTATGCCAGTAAAGATCAGATTACAACGTCATGGCGCGAAGAAAAGACCTTTCTATTTTATTGTAGTAGCCGATGCGCGCGCGCCCAGAGATGGTAAATTCATCCAGAAGATCGGTACTTACAATCCCTTAACCGTTCCGGCATCTATTAACATTGATACCGAAAAAGCACTGCGCTGGTTACAAAAAGGTGCCCAGCCCACTGATACGGTAAGGAGAATTCTTTCTTTCAAAGGTGTGCTGTATTTGAAACACCTGTTGAGAGGGGTTAAATTAGGTCTGTTTGATGAGCCTACTGCTTACAAGAAATTTGAGCAATGGCAGGCAGAACATGAGCAGAAAGTAGCGGCCCGCCGCGATTCCCACAAGAAAGCACGTGCTATTACACCCATCGTTAAGAGGGTAGAAGATGCACCGGCTGAAGGTGGTAACGCAGAAGCATAAGCTATTTGCTTGATCATACTTAAAAGGGAAATATTTGTCCGCAAATATTTCCTTTTTTTATTTTGAACCGCTTCCCAAATATGAATAATTACTTCAGCATAGGCAGACTGGTAGCCGCTTTTGGCCTGCAGGGTGAGTTAATACTCCGGCATAGCCTGGGTAAAAGAACCGCTCTTAAAGGGGTAGAGGTGCTTTTCCTGGAACAGCGGAAGAATAGCTTTATCCCTTATTTTTTGCAAAAGGCCAGCATTAAAGATCATGAGCATGCCTTTGTAAAGCTGGAAGGGATTGACAGTAAAGAGGCTGCGCAAAAGCTGGTGCAAACGCCGGTATATATGCAGGAAACGGATTTTAAGCAACAGACCGCTGCCGCTGCGCCTTTGTCCCTGCTGGGTTTTACCGTGCACGATGCTGCGCAGGGCGTATTGGGCGTTATTGAAGAAGTGATTGAAATGCCCATGCAGGTGCTGGCCAAAGTGACCATTCAGGGTAAGGAAGCCCTGCTGCCGCTTAACGAGCAGTCGCTGGTAAAAATTGATAAAAAGAACCAGGTAGTACACCTGCAGCTGCCGGATGGCCTGCTGGATATTTACTTGGGGTAGTTCATGGTCCATGGACCCAAAACTTAACTCATGCGCATCGACATTATCACCGTACAACCGGGCCTGCTGGAAAGCCCCTTTTCCCATTCCATCCTGAAACGGGCGCAGGCAAAGGGGCTGCTGGAAATACAGGTGCATAACCTGCGGGATTACTCTACCTTCAAACATAACCAGGTGGACGACTACCAGTTTGGGGGCGGCGCCGGTATGGTAATGATGATGGAGCCGGTGGTCAACGCTATTGAGCTGTTACAGGCCAAAACCACCTATGATGAGGTGATTTACCTGACCCCGGATGGCGCTACCCTGAACCAGTCTATGGCTAATCAATTGTCGTTAAAAGGTAACCTGCTGTTATTATGCGGCCATTACAAAGGCATCGACGAGCGGATCCGGGAACACTTCATTACCATGGAGATCTCCATTGGCGATTATGTGCTGTCCGGCGGGGAGCTGGCAGCTGCCGTGCTGGTAGATGCTATTGGCCGCCTGATACCCGGGGTGCTGAATGATGAAACTTCCGCCCTTTTCGACTCATTCCAGGACCATTTGCTGGCGCCGCCGGTTTATACCCGGCCGGAGGAGTTCCGGGGCTGGAAGGTGCCGGAGGTGCTGCTCAGCGGCGACCACCGTAAAATTGAGGACTGGCGGCATACGCAGGCGCTGGAACGCACGCAACAGCGCCGCCCGGATCTTTTGAAATAGGCTATTAGCTGTTGGCTTTTAGCTTTTAGCAGTTGGCTATTAGCTGATTGTCCCGGAGCTAGCAGCTAACTGCTAAAAGCTAATAGCTGCCAGTTAGCCTCTGTCAATATTTTTCCGCAATAATTTGGAACTTCTCATTTGTATACTTACCTTTGCCGTCCCATAAATAATTGTAAAGATGAACGCTATTTCTTTTGTTCACGAGCAACTGACAGGAAAAAAAGAATTTCCGAAATTTAAAGCCGGTGACAATGTTACCGTTAACTATAAAATCGTGGAAGGTACCAAGGAAAGGATCCAGTCCTTTAAAGGGGATGTGATGAAGATCCAGGGTACTGGTTTTACTGCTTCTTTTACCGTGCGTAAGATCTCTGATGGTATAGGTGTTGAAAGGGTTTTCCCCCTGTTCTCTCCTAACATTGATTCCATCCTGTTGCATAAAGTAGGTAAGGTAAGAAGGGCAAAACTGTATTACCTGCGTCAACGCGCTGGTAAAGCAGCCCGTATCAAAGAAAAAAGGGTTTAGTACACAATACAGGGAAATTAGTGAAAACGGGAACCGTTCCTGACGGTTTCCGTTTTCTATTTTTATGAACCCTATTGCTCAGAATGCTTGCCCGGCGCGAGGTTAAAATCTACTTAAACTAATAGCCTGCGTCAGAAAATACCAATTATAAGGTCTATCTTTGTACACTGAACTTTTAAAACTGAGAAAATGACTGCCGTTATTGTAAAATCACCACTTTTACTGTTCCAAGATCTTGGTATGACTGAATTACTGTTAATAGCACTGGTTGTATTATTACTGTTTGGTGGAAGAAAAATTCCCGAATTAATGCGTGGTCTTGGTAAAGGTATCCGTGAGTTTAATGATGCCAAGAATAATGTGCGTCAGGAAATAGAGGATGGTATGAAAGAACAGCCTTCCACGTCTGACGTTAAGAAGTAATTCCCGTTACGCCGCCCGGCTACCGGAAATTGTTACGGAGCTTTATGTTAAATTGCCGGAATAGATCAGCCTATTTGCCAATTTAACCATATCACCAATTTAACATTAAAGAATTTAACTGGTTTAGCATTGTCTGAATTCAGCAGTATATCGTCTTTTCACAAAGCCTTATACGCCGGCAGCACTACCTGTACGGAGGTGGTACGCTATTACCTGCAGCGCATAGCCCAATCTTCACATCTGAATGCCTTCCTGGAAGTATATGAAAAGGAAGCCCTTGAAAAAGCCGCTGAGCTGGACGCCCGCATCCGTAAAGGAGAGCCGGTAGGCCCGCTGGCAGGGGTAGTGGTAGGCAATAAGGATGTGATCTGCTACAAAGGGCATAAAGTAAGCGCCGCTTCCCGCATTTTAGAAGGATTTACCTCTTTGTATTCCGCTACCGCAGTTGAAAGATTGCTGGCAGCGGATGCTATTATTATAGGCAGCCTGAACTGCGATGAGTTTGCCATGGGATCTACCAATGAAAACTCATCTTACGGGCCGGTGCTGAATGCGCTGGATAACACCCGGGTGCCTGGCGGTTCTTCCGGCGGCTCTGCAGTAGCCGTGCAGGCTGGTTTATGCCAGGTGAGCCTGGGTAGCGATACCGGCGGTTCCGTACGGCAGCCGGCCGATTTTTGCGGTATAGTAGGGTTAAAGCCCACCTATGGCCGCGTTTCCCGTTACGGGTTGATTGCGTATGCTTCTTCTTTTGACCAGATAGGAGTTTTTGGCAGGAATATTGCAGATGTGGCTTCGGTTTTACAAGTTATTGCCGGGCCCGATGAGTATGACAGTACAGTAGCGCAAAAGGAAGTTCCTGATTATCAGGCTGCCCTGGCGCACAATAAAACATACAAATTCGCGTATTTAAAAGACGCGCTGCATCACGAGGGACTGGATGCTGAAATGCGGGATGGATTTTCCGGCTTCTTTGAAGAGTTAGAAGCAGCCGGAAACACAGTAACCGCCACAGATTTTGCCTACCTTGATTATATAGTACCCGCGTATTATGTGCTCACCACGGCAGAAGCTTCCTCAAACCTCTCGCGATTTGATGGAGTAAAATATGGCCACAGAACCGCCCAAAAGGACCTGGATCTGACCGATTTCTACAAAAAAAGCCGGTCGGAAGGTTTTGGTAAGGAAGTAAAACGTCGTATATTGCTGGGAACCTTTGTGCTAAGTGCAGGTTATTATGATGCCTATTACACGAAAGCACAGCAGGTTCGAAGATTGGTGGTAGACAAACTATCACAGATATTATCCGAGTATGATGCCATTTTAATGCCAACTGTTCCCAGTACAGCTTTTAAAATTGGAGAAAAAACCGAAGATCCTATTGCCATGTACCTTGCCGACATTTATACGGTACTGGCGAACCTAGCAGGGGTACCGGCCATATCCGTGCCACTGCGCCGGCATTCAAACGGAATGCCCTTTGGTGTGCAGATCATCACAAAGCAATTTGACGAAGCGAGCTTGTTAAACATTGCAGATCACGTTATGCAAATGATTTCAGTGAGACAGGTTACTATTGTTTAAAATAAATATGTGTATGAGGAAAATCTTTTTACTACTGCTGTTGCCAGCGATGAGTGCAATGAGTGTGTTTGCGGCAGATGGCGATGTGGTATCTAAAGAGATGGTTGCTCCCCATCTGGCAGCACCTGACACGGCGATCCTTATGAGTAAGGTAAAACTGCCGAAAGATACCACTACTACACCTTTTGGAACAGCTGCCGCTACTGCGGCGGTAAGAAGGGGCGCAGAAAGCCTGCCCTCCAGTGTTCGCAGCCCCAAGGTGTATGAACAGATCAACAACAACCTGGTAGCAGGTTATATTAACACCTATGCTACCCGTTACAGCCAGCATTTGCAGATCATGCTTGAAAGGGGCGAGCCCTATTTCGTAATGATCGAGAAAATTTTCAGGGAACATGGTATTCCTGAAGAAATGAAGTACCTGGCCGTAATTGAATCCAGCTTTAATACCAACGCCCGTTCCAGGGTAGGAGCCGTAGGCGCCTGGCAGTTTATGTCCGGTACCGCCCGCATCTTTGGCCTGAGCGTAGGTAAAAAAGTGGATGAAAGAAAAGACTTCTACAAATCTACCCTGGCAGCAGCCAAATACCTGAACGAGCTGTATGAGCAGTTTGGCGACTGGTTGCTGGTAGTAGCCGCTTATAACTGCGGTGGCGGCGGGGTGCAGCGTGCTATGAAAGCCAGCGGCCGTGAAGACTTCTGGGGCATGCAGTACTTTTTACCGGCAGAATCCCGTAACCATGTGTACAAGTTCATTGCTACCGGTTATATACTGGATAGGTTCAATAACTTCTTTGGTGTAGGCGATGATGCAGGCAGCAGCAGCCTGGTAGCTTCCGTGGAAAAACCGGCTACTTTCACTACAGCAGCACCCGCTGAGCTTACGGAAGATGATATGTTCAACACCGTAGAGTTCAATATTTCCGGCAAATACCGCATAGAGGCCATTGCCAAAAAGCTGAACATAGAGGTAGCTGAAATGAACCGCCTGAACCCTGGCTTTGCGCAGGCACTGGCCGGCCCGGAGAACAGCTACGACCTGCGGGTACCTAAAGACAAAATGAGAGTGTTCATGAACGAGAAGGATGAGATCCTGAAAGAATCCGTTCAAATGACACTGGATGATAAGGCAGCAGCTTCCACCAGGGCTAAATTCCCGCCCCCGGCTAAGATACCGGTACGGGATTCCAGCAGCGCCAGAAAAGCGGTAGGTACTGCCAAAGTATACAAGGCTAAGGCTAAAACCTCCGGCAAAAAACACAGCACTGCCAGGAAAAGCACCGCTAAAAAGCGGACCACCACCAGCACTGCTGCTAAGAAAAAGAAATAGACCATTACAGGATATACAGAAAGGACCGCCCAGGCGGTCCTTTTTTATGAATACCATTGTCATGTTCATACAGGAGCAGATCAACGAATTTTTACGCAACAAGCTGTATGCAGCAAGCTGCACTGGCGGCCGGCTGGAGTGCCAGGTAACTTCGGGCACGCTGCTTACGCTGCGTGGGCAAACGGCAGATGGGAAGAACATTTTTTTCTGGGACCTGGAAATGCCGCTGCAGCGGCTCATTCATCAATACCTGACGCTGGAGGCGCCGCAGGCCGCTGCTTTTACCATTGATATAGATATTGAGCAGAATAATTTTGTGTACCGGCTTACCTCACCGGCGGAAATGAAGGCCATGGAAAAAGCAAATGCGCTGCAGGAAAAAGCAGACACAGATCAGCGCCTGCAGGACATGAAAGCCGCTCTGCTGGCTAATAACACGCCCTACGGCCAGGCATTAGCCACCAAGGTTGCGCAGGCGCTTAACCGTTGCGCCCTTATGAACAGCCACCGGGATTACTGCGGCATGGGACTGGGAAAAGATGCTAAAGGGCAGTACCTGTACGGAGAAGTTTGGGATGGCGGTTTTGCACCCGGCGCCCGCACCTTTGCGGATAAGGCCAGCTTTGTACAATGGCTGGCCGCGCAGTCAGATGCCAGCATGGCTAACCTGCAAAGCCAGGATACCTGGGTATGGAATAACCAGGTTATTAACCGGCAAAGGCTGGAAGCGTTTATACAGGGAGGGGCCTTATAAGGCAAATGTTTTCCAGGATCTTTTTATATTCAAAGTGTTTAACCAGGTCCAGCAGGCGGCCGGTCATAAAAGTGGTGGCGCCCATCGCTATAGAATCAGTTCAGGATTGCCCATTAACCGCGCTGCCATATTCCATCATTACAACTGACAAGCTAGCTGAAAATGACGTATATCCGTAAACGTTAGTGACCTGACTGCGACTGTACGGATGAGTACGACAGCACCAACCGCAACACCGCATTAGGCGTTGACCGGGGAAGTCACTAAAAATTATTGGTGAAAAAATGTCCGGGATAATAAGCCTCTCGTGATCTGCTGTCCGTTCTTGTAACTGGAATGTTGGATAGTTGTGCTTATGCTATTCTCTTAATATAATCCTCAAACTCTTTTACGGTATGAAAAACATTTTGCGGTAATCCCGCGCCACCAGCACGTTTCGTGTCAGGCACCACGGATACGCCAATGTAAGATTCGCCATCATACTGGATAGCCACTACATCCCCTGACCTGAACACGTCTATCACGATCACGCCTGAATTAAATGCAGTTATATCTACCTTATAAGAGGGGAAGGATGTATTAATAAAGTCTGTAAGTGTGGTTTTATCTACCTTCATATCATTGTTTTTGTCCTGGTTTAGGGATGGCCTTACCCGGTGCATAGGAACGCCGGCGCCTGTTGGAATAGTGTGATTTATGACTAAGATAATATTATTGATCATTTTCATAACAATTTTTTTGTTATTGCGACGTTATCCGGCTCCCCTCTCTCTTACTAATTGTTTACCAATACTAAAAATGCTTTAGGGTTATTTTAACTTTTTATGCAGGTTACTTTTAATGGACCAGGGATATAAAGTGAAAACTACACCCTATGCGTTCTTCATTTTCTTACCTCATGTTGCCGCTCCTGGTATTAGCTGCCTGTCAGTCAGCACCGCATAATGGAGAGCCCTCCCAAACTGCCGCTGCTTATGAAGTGCAGGCCGATTCCACCAAATTTGCAAATGACATTTCTGCGCTCAATTCCCCCTCGCGGAAAAGAGTGCGCACCGCTGATGTGCGATGCCGCGTGAATAATGTATTCAAGGCAGCATCTGCCCTGGAGCAGGTAGTTACAGGCCTGAACGGTATTGTAGTGGAAAGCAACCTGCAGAACGAGTTTGGGAGGTTAAAAGAGGTATCCTACACCACGGATTCACTGAAATGCATTCAGCTGTACACGCCTACGGCTAATCTTACACTGCGCGTACCTGCTGCCAGCCTGGATTCTGTAGTGCATGCCCTTACCAGCATGGCAGCGTTTATTGATTACCGTACGCTGAAAGAGCAGGACAAAACCTGGGACTACCTGACCAATGCATTGAAGAACAAAGAGATGAACGCATCCCCGGTTAAACCTGGCAAAGACAGTACCCCGCTGAATGTAATGGCTTACCAGGACAGGAAAAAAGGGTATGCCGTTGACCGTAAGATCATGAACCTGGCCATCCTGGATGATGTGAACTATGCCACTTTCACCGTGCAGCTGTTCCAGCCGCAGGTAGCAGATATACAGGTGGTGGTGAACCCGGAGCAGGTAACCCGCGCCGGTTTTGGTACGGAGCTGTTAACAGCGTTGCGTAATGGAGCGGATGCTTTCCGTAGTGTAGTGCTGTTCCTGCTGCAGCTATGGCCTTTCCTGATACTTTTGGGAGTAGGCTGGTATGGTTACCGGAAAATGCAGGCCCGGTATGTGGTGAAGCGTGTGAAGTAATAACAAGGAAGCAGGCAATAATTAAGAGGAAGCACCAGGATGCTTCCTCTTACTTTTGTGGGACAGTATAGGATACTTTTACAGGGGCGTGTAGGATATTTGTAAATACGTCCATAATATTATAACTGCATGAAAAAGATCCACGTTTTTGCCGCCATAACAGGCGCCGCATTACTCTTTTCCTATACCGGCTTTTCACAGGTTAAAGTGCAGGAGCTGCGCTGTGAAAATCTGAACAATCCTGTTGGCCTGGATGTACTGCAGCCACGCTTCAGCTGGCAATTAGCTACCACCCAGCGGAATGTATTACAAACCGCTTATGAATTAAAGATCTCCAAAAACAATACGGTGGTATGGAGCAGCGGAAAAGTGAACAGCGATTCTTCCGTACACGTAGCGTACAAAGGCCAGGCCCTGGAGCCGGATACCCGCTACAGCTGGCAGGTACGGGTATGGGATAATAAAGGTAAAACCTCCGGTTGGAGTGCACCTGCCTACTGGCAAACCGGGTTGCTGAATGCCGGTAGCTGGAAAGCACAATGGATCACTTCCGGTTTGCCGGGCGACAGTGCCGGCGGCATTGCTCCTTTTTTTCGCAAAACGTTTAGTACCGCTAAAAAAGTACAGTCGGCCATTGCTTATATAACTGCGCACGGATTATATGAAGCGCAGCTGAATGGCAAGCGGGTGGGAGATGCTTTCCTGACCCCGGGCTGGACCAGCTATAACAAGCATCTTACTTATCAAACCTATGATGTTACCCCGCTGCTGCAAAGCGGCAAAAATACTATTGGGGTAATACTCGGCAGCGGCTGGTACCGTGGCCCGCTTACCTGGAGTAAGCTGAAAAATTATTATGGTAAGGATGCGGCTTTGTTGTTCCAGCTGAATATTCATTACACAGATGGTACTACGGAAACCGTAGTATCTGATAACTCCTGGAAAGCAGCTACGGGTGGCATTGTATCATCTGAGATCTATGATGGGGAAGTGTTTGATGCCCGCCTGCAAAAAACAGGCTGGGCCGGCGCGGACTTTGACGACAGCCAATGGGCAGCAGTTAAGATCAAAGATGCACCGCTTAATAATCTTTCCGCTTCCTATAATGAGCTGATAAAAAAACATGAAACCTTTGCACCCGTCAAAGTTATTACCACACCCAAAGGCGACCAGGTGCTGGATTTTGGGCAAAACCTGGTAGTCTGGGTGCAGGTAAAAGTAAAAGGCAAAGCAGGCGACACGGTTAAGGTAGCGCATATAGAAGTACTGGATAAAAAAGGGGAGCCTTATTATGAAAACCTCCGTTCCGCCAGGGCGGAAGATATGTTCATACTGAAAGGTGATGGCACGGAAGTGTTTGAGCCGCATTTTACGTTCCATGGTTTCCGTTATATCCGTGTAAAAGGCATTAACGGACCTTTGAACCCGGCTGATTTTACTGCCGTGGCATTGTATTCTGACATGCCTTTAACCGGGGAGTTCAGCTGTTCTGATCCGCTGGTGAACCAGCTGCAGCACAACATCCGCTGGGGCCAGCAGGGCAACTTCCTGGATGTGCCTACGGATTGCCCTCAGCGTGATGAACGTTTGGGCTGGACCGGCGATGCAGCCATGTTTTCCCGCACCGCCACCTTTAACCGCCAGGTGAATAACTTTTTTGCCAAATGGTTAAAAGACGTGGCTTTTGACCAGGCATCCAACGGGGCTGTGCCGTTTGTTATACCTAACCTAACATCGGTGTTCCCGGATCCCGTGGGCGCTACCGGCTGGTCTGATGCTGCTACCATTGTTCCCTGGAACACTTATTTAGCGTACGGGGATGCCCGTTTGATCGAAGAACAATATCCCAGCATGAAAGCCTGGGTAGGTTATATTGAAAAGGCCGCCAAAAATGACCTGTGGAATACCGGCTTCCAGTTTGGCGACTGGCTCTCTTACCGCGCAGAGGAGAATGATGCTTTTAACGCGGTATCGGCCATAACAGACAGCCGCCTGGTGGCGCAGTGTTTCTGGGCCAACTCCACGCAGATCATGATCAATGCTGCTAAGCTATTGGGTAAAACAGAGGATGTAAACCATTACACAGAACAGCTGCGCCGCATTAAAGCTGCTTTTCTAAAGGAGTATGTAACACCCAACGGCAGGCTGGTATCCAGCACGCAAACCGCCTATGTGCTAACCTTATATTTTGATATGCTGCCTGAAGCCATGCGCCCGCGTATTGTAGATGAGCTGGTGGAGAATATTAAACATTATCATAACCACCTCACCACCGGCTTTTTGGGTACGCCTTTCCTGTGTCATGTATTAAGCCGTTTCGGGCAAACAGAGGTAGCATATAAGCTGCTGCTGCAAAAAACATATCCGTCGTGGTTATACCCGGTAAAAATGGGCGCTACCACCATCTGGGAGCGTTGGGATTCCATGAAACCCGACAGCACTTTCCAGGATCCCGGCATGACCTCCTTTAACCACTACGCCTACGGCGCTATTGGCGACTGGATGTACCGTACCATGGCAGGCCTGGATACGTATGAAGATGCGCCGGGTTACAAACATATTAAAGTACAGCCGCACCCTGGTGGTGGTATTACCAGCGCCAATGCAAGCTTAAAAACCTATTACGGCGCAGCAGCTGCCGGCTGGAAAATAAGCGATGGGAAAATTTTACTGAATGTAGAGGTACCGGCCAACACTACCGCTACCATTTACATACCGGGCAGCAGCGCGGAAAACATCCAGGAAGGCGGGCAAGCTCTTTCATCCCAGAAAGATATAAAGGTAAGCGGCACGGAAGCGGGGTATGTGGTGGTAAATGTAGGCTCCGGCAAATATGCGTTCACGGGCGCTTTTTGATCTGTATAAATGTTTTGATATTTTAATAAAAAGGGCTGTACCGGTAAATGGTACAGCCCTTGAAATTATAACAACTAAAACCAGATCTTTTTATCGTTGCTGTTGCTGTGCATCATGTTTCTGGCGCTTAATGGCGCGGCTGTTGCGGTTTTCCCCGCGTTTCAGCTGGCGCTTTTCCTGGCCGGTTACAACACCGTCTGCCTTAGCTTCTTTTTTATTCTGCTGTAATTTAGCTTCCCTTGTTTCCAGGTGTTTTGTTTCCCTTGCAGTTAGCTCGCCGGACTTAACGCCGCCGGCTATACGTTCCTGTTGATTTACCTGGCGTTTGGTAACGCGGGGTGTGGCGGTTTGCGCATTGGATATATAACTGATGGCCATGCAGGCTACAAAAGCGCTAGTAAAAATAATACGTTTCATACGCATATAGTTTTTAAGGTGTATGTAGAATAGACTGCGTATAATGCCCATGGTTTAACAGATACTGAAAATGAAATTGCGCTCAGCGTATAACCGCCTGATCCTAAATAATTCGTAAATTTGAATTATGTCAATTACATCCAATACAGAGCTTGAAGGCATTAAGAAGGTAAGTGAAGCCGTGGGCACGGTGCTGCGGCAAATGCGGGAATACGCGCAACCGGGTATGACTACCAGCGCGTTAGATGAATATGGCGGGCAGCTGCTGCAGGCTGCAGGTGTAAAGTCTGCTCCTAAATTAACCTATGGCTTTCCCGGCTGGACCTGCATTAGTGTGAACAACGAGGTAGCGCACGGCATACCCTCCAACCGCATACTGCAGGAGGGCGACCTGGTGAATGTGGATGTTTCCGGTGAGCTGGATGGTTACTGGGCAGATAATGGCGGCTCTTTTATATTAGGTGAGGACCTGCACAGCCATGCTCCATTGGTAAATGCTTCCAAACAAATATTACATAAAGCCATTCAGCATATTAAAGGCGGCGTTAAGATCGCTGAAATTGGCAGGTTAATAGAAACAGAAGCCAAGAAAGCGGGATACCGTGTAATTAAAAACCTGGTAGGCCATGGCGTGGGCAGAAGCCTGCATGAAGCGCCTAAGGAAATTCCCTGTTTTTACGACCGCTTTAACCTGGACCGTTTCAGGAAGAATGGTATTGTAGCTATTGAAACTTTCATCTCCACCCGCGCTACCTACGCATATAACAAAGGTGATGGCTGGACGCTGGTTACCAACGACGGCAGTTTTGTGGCCCAGCATGAACACACCATTATGATCACAGATGGCCAGCCGGTTATTTTAACGCAGGCTAACGGGATCTGAGTGAAAGATAAATGCTTAGGGGCAATCTTGCATTCATTACCGCTTCATAGGTTATAGGCGCACCTGTTAGCGCCATGGCTTTATACTCCGAAAAAAGATATTGCAGTGCAGTAGCCGCTAAGAACACAGTAAAATGGTTGGCTATGCACGCATGTGCCCCGCTGCCAAAGGTGAGATAGCTGTTATTGTTTGCTCTCAGGGGATTGAATGTACAGGGGTCTGAAAACTGCTGTGGATCCCGGTTAGCAGCAGCTAACACCACCAACACGGTTTGCCCTTTTTGCAGGGTACAGTTTTCCAGCGTCAGATCTTCCTGTAATATTCTCCGGGTGGTATGAATGGGTGTATCCAGCCGCAGTGCTTCTGTTACCAATGCGGGGAATGGCAGGTGTAACCATTGTTTGTTATGGAGTAATTGTAATAAGGCATTACTTAACACCCCGCGGCCTGCATCATAGGCCTGTATCAATAATCCAATCAGATTGCTTATCATACCTGCCCCGGGCGGTACATATTTAGCCGCTATTTCATAGATATGGTTAATCACCGAGGGCTGTGTAAGGGTATCATGAGGCAGCATCAGCTGTGTAAGCAGGGGCATATTATCCAGGATGAAAACACCGTCATCATCTGTAACCCCCAATCCCTTTAATAAATAAAGCACCGGTAATTTTTTACAAACCGCCTGCACCCAGTCTGTTTCTGTTTTATTATCCAGCAGCATTTGCATTAATGCAGGGATGTTTACGGGGTACAATTGCCGGTACAGCTGTAAGGCAGCTTCCCGTGCAGATGTATGTTGCGGTGTATTGCTTAAGCGTGCCAGCTGGCTGCGGATAAGGTTTGCCACCGGCGCATTGCTTACAACAGGCAGGGGCGGTATCCAGGCGCTGCTGCTGTCTAATATTGTTTTGCAGGCAGCGTAGCTGTATACCGCCCAAATGCCGTTGTGTGCATCCCAATAAACAGGATTATTGGTTTGCTGTTGTGTATAGATGGCGAAAGGATCGGCAATTTCAGATTGCAGGAACAACGCGTGTTTCATATTGCAAGGTTACAACCTGCTGCAAAAAAATACTTCAGCGTACAATGAAATATGGTTGCAGCTGTTATTGTGCTATGAATTTTTGGGGATACTACCCTATATTAGTGAACCACTTTATCAACGATCTAATAATAAGCATATGAAATACGCCCTCATAACTGTTTTACTGGCAGTAAGCGCTGGTGCTGCAAAAGCACAATCACCGGTTATTATACAACAAGACCCTGAAATAGCGCAAATGGTGCAGGAAGTGTCTGCGGATTCCCTGCAGGCGTATGTACAGGCCATGGTATCCTATGATACCCGCAGCACGCTGAGCACGCAGAAAGAGGTTAAACGCGGTATAGGCGCAGCCAGGAACTGGGTGTTAAGTAAGTTCAACCAGTTTGCCACGCAATCCGGCGGGCGTTTAACAGCCTATATAGATACCATTACGTATATGCCTGACGGTAAGCGGGTGGATGCGCCGATAAACCTGGGTAATGTAATGGGTGTTTTAAAAGGAACAGATCCAAATGATAAACGTATATTCCTTATCAGCGGTCACCTGGACAGCCGCCGTACAGATGTAATGGACCGTACAGGCACTGCGCCAGGCGCCAATGATGATGCCAGCGGTTGTGCCGCCGTAATAGAATGTGCGCGGGTAATGAGCCGCCATGCTTTTCCAGCCACGGTGATCTTTGTAACCGTAAGTGGCGAAGAGCAGGGGCTGCTGGGCGCACACTTTTTAGCGGACAAGGCCCGCAAACAACACTGGGATATTGAGGCTATGCTGAATAATGATATTGTAGGCAGCAATAACAGCAACGAAACCAACATTATTAATAATACGCAGATCCGCGTGTTCAGCGAAGGGCTGCCTTATAAAACAGATTCCGCTACTGCTGCCGCCATCCGGCAAATGGGCCTGGAAAATGATGGTAAGGCCCGGCAGCTGGCCCGCTATGTAAAAGAAACCGGCGAGCGGTATGTGGCTAACCTGGAGGTAGTGCTGATCTACCGTAACGACCGTTTTCTGCGCGGCGGGGATCATTCCCCTTTTGTAGAGAATGGATATGCTGCCGTACGGTTTACAGAAATGAATGAGAACTTTTACCATCAGCACCAGGACCTGCGCACTGAAAATGGTATTGAGTATGGCGACCTGGTAAAGTTCATGGACTTTGAATACCTGCGCAAGAATGCCGCCATGAACCTGTCGAACCTTGCAAACCTGGCCAAGGCGCCGTCTATGCCGGAAGAGGTATTGGTAGATGTAGCGGGCTTGGGTAATGCTACCACGCTACATTGGAAAGCGCCGTTGAATGGAAAAGTAAAAGGTTACTATGTAATGATGCGGGAATCCAGCAGCGCAGTATGGCAAAAGAAATTTTTTACTGCTGATACGAACATTAAGCTCCCTTACTCAAAAGATAATTACTTTTTTGCCGTACAATCTGTAGGCGAAGCGGGGAATGAAAGCCTGCCCGTAGTACCCAAAGTGGCCGGCCGCCGGAGTGTACCGGTAAAACCGGCTAAGTAGTATAACGCTAATTCGTAATTGAAAGATTCATATACACCGCGTGTGCAGAATCTATCTTGTCCTCATAATTAGGTATGGGAACGGAATCTTTCTCCATTGTTACACTCCAGTAATCTGCTATTCTTACCTTTTTAAGCAGCGGATACGCTTTAACATACAGCTCCTGGTCATTTTTGCGCCGGGTGCCTATCACAACCCCATAGATCCTGAAATCAAAAGTGCCTTTTCTTTCTCCTATACCATCTGATTTGCGGGAGGCGTAGCGTGTAACCGTTGCATATGGAGCCATCTCAGAATAAACCTCCCTTTCAATTCCCTTGTCGTCGCGGGTATAGTGGGGAAGAATACCGTTACTAAACTGCCAGCCGTAACCTTTATCAATATCAGTATAGTAAAAGGGATGATGAAATTGCATGGTATCCAGGCCATATAATTTTATAGAATCCTGCGGCATATAGGCGGCCTTCATTATTAATGTTTCCTTTTTTTCAGGCAGCAGGTCTATGTTTTCTGCAGTATCCACTGTGTTAACAGGTACATATTTATCGGGCAGCGCTGTTAATACAGGCACATCCGGCACTTTATATACTTCTTCTTCCTTTTTATTATTTACACACGAGCAAAGTACAAACAACGATAACAGATATACGTTTTTTTTAATTACTGACATACGCTACGCTTTATGGTTTCCCTGTCTGATAAAGATATTAAATCTGCCGGTATCTTATTATAAGATAACAGTCATTTAATGCGCGTATCAATTTCCTCTTTGCGTAAATTGTTTTCCGCTTTCGATCAAAAGCCTACATCCGGAAGCTGCACATTTGCATTAACCTAATGATACAGCATATAGCTGTACACACAAACATTATCTTTTTTAAAACCAGAAAACCCGAAGTAACCAGACCTCATAGTTTACCTAAAAAATTTTTAGTACCATGGAACCCAGGATAGAGACGCTTCCCAGGATTGGCACCAGTATGCAGGCATATTCAGCAACAACGTATCCTGCTATTTCTCCACCTATGCAACCGTTAATTATTGATGTTACCGATGAAGAAAGAATGGAGATCACTTACATTGGTAAAAAGCTAAAACGGAAATACCAGGACTACGAGAACCCTGAATTTATTTCCACTTTACATTTGAACGCATTTAAATTATTACCGGAACGTATTGCACGTATTTTAAGCAGTTTTGGAACCGATTTTACTGCGCAGCAATACGGCGCTATTGTGCTAAGAGGGCTAATAGAAATTGGACAGGAAGAGCTGGGTCCAACGCCGCCTTCCTGGCAGGAAACAGACTATAATAAGATAGTGGAGTATGGGTTTATTTCTTCTTTATTACATGGTGCGGTTCCCTCTAAACCGGTGGAATATTTTGCGCAGCGTAAAGGCGGTGGTTTAATGCATGCCATTATTCCAGATGAAAAAATGATGCACACACAAACCGGCTCCGGTTCCAGGACCGATCTGTTTGTACATACGGAAGATGCTTTTCTGTACAATGCGGCCGACTTTTTAAGCTTTCTGTTCTTGCGCAATGAGGAACGGGTACCCTCTATGTTATACTCTATCCGCTCCCATGGCAAGCCTAATGATGTTATGAAAGAGCTGTTCAGGCCCATCTACAAATGCCCCAAGGATGCTAATTATGACCAGGATGACGCTACCGGCGAAGAAACCCGCACAGCAGTATTATATGGTAATGAGGACGCGCCTTTTATGCGTTTTGATGCAGCAGAGCAGATCTATAATGTAAATGCAGACCAGGCGCCGGAAGCCCTGGAGAATTTAAAACGTTTCTGGGAAGAAGCAAAGGGATTGATCTATAATGAATTTATTCCCGAAGCAGGCGACCTGATATTTGTAAATAACCATTTATGCGCACATGGCCGTAATGCTTTCCTGGCGGGGTTCCGAGAGGAGTACGGCCAGATGGTGAAATGTGAGCGCAGGCTCATGCTGCGTATGATGAGTAAAACCAGCTTAATTAATATCCGGTCTGTTACGCACCCGGAAAATCCCTACCTCATTATGGAAGAACATTATGGTAAAGTGTATCATTCCGCATTAGCGAATATGTAATAATACACACACGCCATACTACCCCTTTCCAGGACCGTGATACACGGCCCTGAGCCCAACGTTTTTTTAAATGGAACCATTATAAAAATTAATGCATTATATGAGCAACACAATGTATGCTGAACTCCCGCAATCCGGACCGGATATTTTAACCAGGGAAAAGGAAACCTATCCTGATATTTTTCATGAAGGCGCAGCTGCTGAATACAGCAAAGCCATTACCGGTGCACATGACCTGGTAGTGAATTTCCTGCACAGGAACCGCAAACCTTTCAGCGGTATACCTGCTGCAGAGCTGAAGGCCGCTTTTGCAGCCATTGATTTTGATACGCCCCTGCCTGATTATGTAAGCCTGCTGCAGGAAGTGCAGGAGCTGTATGTAAAACATGCTACGGCCTTTCACCTGCCGGAATATATTGCGCACCTGAACTGCCCCGTGGTAATACCAGCCATAGGTGCAGAGGTATTGATTGCCGCCATTAACTCCTCACAGGATACCTGGGATCAGAGCGCAGGCGGCACGCTCATGGAGCAAAAGCTCATCAGCTGGACCTGTAATGAAATAGGGTTCGGGAAAGAGGCTGATGGGGTGTTCACTGCCGGTGGTTCGCAAAGTAACCTCATGGGCCTTTTGCTGGCAAGGGATTATTACGCTACCGAATACACGCAGCATAATATTAAAAAAGCGGGGTTACCGGCTGAGGCCTCCCGCTACCGCATTTTTGTCTCGGAAAAAGCGCATTTCAGCAATCATAAAAATGCCGCTTTACTGGGCCTGGGAGAACAATCGCTGGTGGAAATAAAAACAGATGAACGTTTCCGCATGAATGCCCTGCTGCTGCAGGATGCCATTGAACGGGAGATCAGCCAGGGCAACATACCCATTGCTATTGTAGCTACTGCCGGCACTACGGATTTCGGTAACCTGGATCCGCTGGCAGAAATTGGCCGTATAGCCACCAGATACAGGCTCTGGTATCATATAGATGCTGCTTATGGCTGCGGGCTGCTGCTTACGGAAAAATACCGTTCCCTGCTGAATGGTATGGAGCTGGCGCATTCTGTTACTATTGATTATCATAAATCATTTTTTCAGCCCATTAGCAGCAGCGCATTTATTGTAAGGGATAAAAAGTACCTGCAGTTACTGCGTATGCACGTGGATTATTTAAATCCCAAGGATGAGGATTATGATGATCTGAACCAGATCAATAAATCCGTAACCCAAAGCACCCGCCGTTTTGATGCGTTGAAATTGTGGTTCACCCTGCGTTTGATGGGCAAGCAAAAGTTGGGCGCTTATACAGAAACTATTATTGAAACAGCAGAAAAGGCTGCAGAAGTAATTTCGCTGGATACTGACCTGGAGCTGCTAAGCTATTCAGACATTGGTGTGATCCTGTTCCGTTATGCACCGGAAAATTATAAGGGCAGTGACCTGAGTGAGCTCAATCAATACATTAAAAAGGCGCTGTTTAACAGCGGTGAAGTATTGGTAGCCAGCACGCGGGTGAATGGCGACTTTTACCTGAAGTTCACTATGCTGAATCCCCTTACCACGCTGGATCATATCCGCCACATCCTGAAGCTGATCAAACAACATGGCGCAGCCTCTCACCAAAAAAACTAATTGCACATGCTACAGGAATCATTGAAAATAGCTGCGGAGGATGCAGTAGCGCACCTGGATCCGGCCACCTGGGCCCAGGTGAACCGCTTACATCTGAAAAAGATCATTGCGGAATTTGCACACGAGCTGCTGATAGAACCGCAGCTGGAATATATTCATAAAGGCTGGCAGTATTATGTTCTGTCGCCAGCAAAGGCCATCAGTTACCGCTTTCGTGCAAAGATCCTAAGCCTGGATCATTGGTATATAGATACTAACTCCATTGAAAAGTATGTGGATAGTAAACCCGCACCGCTGGAAGCCGTAAGCTTTATTATAGAGTATAGTGAAAAGCTGGGTTTTGATCCGGAGCTGCTGCCTACTTATTTGGAAGAGATCATCAGCACCTTGTATGGCAGCGCCTACATGCACACTTACAACACGCTTACAGCAGAAGCGCTTACACGGGCAGATTACCAGGAAGTGGAACATTCCATGATGGCCGGTCACCCCTGTTTTGTAGCCAATAACGGGCGCATAGGATATGACACGGTTGATTACCGCCGTTACGCGCCGGAAGCAGCCAGCCCCTTTGCGGTGATATGGCTGGCCGGACATATAAGCAGAACAGAATTCACCGCTATAGCGCCGCTGGATTACCAGCAGGTAATGGAACGGGAGCTGGATAGAGCTACCCGTGCGGTCTTCAGCCAAATACTGACAGCAAAAGGCCTGGACCCTGCACAGTATTTATTCTTTCCCACGCACCCCTGGCAATGGTATAACAAGCTGGCCAGCATTTTTGCACCGGACATAGCTGCCAATTACCTGGTATGCCTGGGATATGGAGCAGATACGTATTTGCCCCAGCAATCTGTTCGTACGCTCTTTAACGTGAGTACGCCTGAACGGTTTTATGTAAAATCGGCGCTGTCTATCCTGAACATGGGTTTCATGCGTGGCTTATCGCCTTATTACATGCGCACTACACCTGCCATTAATGAATGGGTGAGCGACCTGGTAAATGGTGACGCTTACCTGCAGGAAAAAGGTTTTACCATGTTAAGAGAGGCAGCCACCATGGGTTACACCAACCGGTATTTTGAGACGGCTATTAAAACAGAAAGCGCGTATAAGAAAATGCTGGCTACCCTTTGGCGGGAAAGCCCCATGACCAAGCTGCAGCCCGGCCAGCGCTTAATGACCATGGCGGCATTGCTACATATTGATGCGCAGGGGCAGGCTTTACTGCCGGTGCTCATTCAATCATCCGGGCTGGATATTACTACCTGGCTGCAGCATTACCTGCAATGTTACCTGAGCCCTCTGCTGCATTGCTTTTACTATTATGATCTGCGCTTTATGCCGCATGGGGAGAATGTGATACTGGTGCTGGAGAACAATGTACCGGTAAGCGCCATCATGAAGGATATAGCAGAAGAAGTAGCCATTGTGAACAGTAACCTGGAGCTGCCGGACCATGTAAAACGCATTGTAATACCGGTACCGGAAGAGCTGAAGATCCTGTCCATCTTTACACAGATCTTCGATTGTTTTTTCCGCTTTGTATCACACGTACTGGTGGAGCATGCAGATTACCCGGAAGAAAAATTCTGGGAGCTGGCAGCAGACTGTATCCTGGACTACCAGCAGCGGCACCCGGAGCTGGAAGAAAAGTTCCGGCGTAGCGATCTGTTTGCGGACGAGATCATTAAAACCTGCCTGAACCGCCTGCAGATCCGCAATAACCAGCGGATGATACAGCCGAACAACCCGTTCAAAAGCCAGCAGTTTGCAGGGACATTTAAAAACCCTTTGGCAGTATTTAAAACAAGTGTGCTTTAAACTAAACATCAATATCATGTCTTATTCAATAGATCCCCGGGAAGCAGTGGCCCACCTGCAACCGGCTGTCTGGGAAAAGGTGAACCGCCTGCAGCTCCGGAAAATGATCGCGGAGTTTGCCCATGAGCAGATCATTCAGCCTGCATTTGAGTATGCAAAAGAAGGGTGGAATTATTATGCGCTGGCTGCAGAAAGTATAAAAGTGGTATATCATTTCCGCGCAAAAATTTTGCAGCTCCGGCATTGGTATATTGATATGCCCTCTATAAAAAAATTGATCGATGGCGCGCCTGCACCTTTGGATGCGCTGGCTTTCATAGTGGAATTTAATGAACAGATGAACATGGACCCGGCACTGCTGCCGGTGTATATGGAAGAAGTAAGCGCTACGCTGTATGGCAGCGCTTACATCCATACACAGGAGGGGCCTTCCGCTGAATACCTTGCCACGGCGGGTTACCAGGAAGTAGAGCATGCCATGACGGGGCATCCCCGTTTTGTAGCTAACAATGGGCGTATAGGTTTTGATGCTACAGACTATAAAAGTTTTGCGCCGGAAGCAGCTACGCCATTTCCTTTAATATGGCTGGCCGGCCGCCGGGATTGTACGGAATTTACCAGCATAGACCCGCTTACCTATGAGCAGGTGCAGCAGCAGGAGCTGGGCGCTGAAAAAGTAGCCGCCTTTAATGTTATACTTACCGGGAAAGCATTGGATCCGGCGCAATATATTTTTATGCCGGTGCATCCCTGGCAATGGTTTAATAAGCTGGCCGGCATTTTTGCACCGGATATTGCCGCCCATAAGCTGGTGTATCTGGGTTACGGGGATGATGAGTATTTGCCCCAGCAGTCTATCCGCACTTTTTTTAACGTAGATCAGCCACAGAAGTTCTATGTAAAAACCGCGCTGTCTATTTTAAACATGGGTTATGTACGGGGATTGTCGCCCTACTTTATGCGTACCACGCCGGTAATTAATGAATGGGTGCATACGCTGGTAGAAGGAGATGCCTATTTGCAGGAAACAGGTTTTTGTACCCTGCGGGAAATAGCCACCACGGGTTATTCCAACCATATTTATGAGCAGGCCACCAAAACAGATAACCCCTATAAAAAAATGCTGGCGGCCTTGTGGCGTGAAAGCCCTCTGCCGAAAGTGCAGCCGGGCCAGCGCCTGATGACCATGGCCGCGCTGCTGCATGCGGATGTAAATGGCAATGCCTTACTCCCGGAACTGATCCGCAGCTCCGGTAAGGATACAGATACCTGGCTGCGCCAATATTTCTATTGTTATATGAGCCCCTTGCTGCATTGCTTTTATAAGTACGATATGGTATTTATGCCACATGGGGAAAACCTTATACTGGTGCTGGAAAATAATGTACCGGTAAGGACCATCATGAAAGACATTGGAGAGGAAGTATCTGTTATGAATGCAGATACCGTACTACCGGAAGCGGCTAAACGCCTGCTGGTACCGGTGGCTGAAGAAGCGCGCACACTGCCAATTTTTACCCAGGTATTTGATTCCATTTTCCGTTTCATCTCCGCCATTTTGGTAGAGCATGCAGATTACCCGGAAGCCCGTTTCTGGGAGCTGGTTGCGGAAACAATATTACAGTACCAGCAGGCGCACCCGGAACTGGCGGCAAAGTTTAAACGCGACGATCTGTTTGTGCCGCAGTTTAGCCCGGATGCGCTGAATAAAATGCAGATCAGCAATAACCGGCAGCTGCGCAACCGCGCTAATCCTTTTGAGGTGCATGCTGTGGGCGTTTTACAAAACCCGGTGGCTGCTTTTAAAACCAAACTGCGCCCGCAACTGGAAATAATATGAGAAAGCTAATCAGTTTTTGCCTGCTGGCCGTATTAGTGTGCAGCCGGCTGCATGCGCAGCAGCAGCAGCTGTTTATAGAAGATCTGACCTCGCGGGAACTGGCCGCAAAGATCCGTGCCGGTGCACAAACGGTATTGATCTTCAGCGGAGGCACAGAGGCATCCGGCCCGCACCTGGTATTGGGCAAGCATAATTACCGGGTGCGCCGGTATGCCGCGCAGATTGCAGATAGTTTAGGGAATACGCTGATAGCGCCTATACTGCCCTTTGCGCCTAATCACCCGGTGCTGGAACGTTTCCCGGGAACTATTTCCCTGAGCGATCAAACATTTACCAGCGTGCATGAAGACCTGGTGCGCAGCATGGTAATGGCCGGTTTCCGGCACATAGTATTGCTCAGCGATCATTTCAACAGCCAGCAGCCTTTAAAAATACTGGCTGCCCGCTTAGACAGCATGCTGCAGCCAACAGGTGTACGCGTATTTTTTTCCAGTGATGGTTATGCAAAAGCAAGAACGCAAATAGAAGCCATGATTGCCGCCAAGGGCCAGGTGCCCGGCGGGCATGGAGGTTTGTGGGATGCTGCAGAAACCTGGGCCGCCACACCTGCAGCTGTCAGAACCGCTTACTTCGCCAGCGGTGATACTACCAAAGGTGGTAATGGGCCCCTGGATGCTGCCGGTGTTTCCGGCGATCCCTGTATGGCTACACCTGAGCAGGGACAGCTATTTGGCAAGCTGCGTGTGCAGCTGGCAGTAGCTGAAATACGTGCATGGTTAATTAAAATAAAAAATTAAAATGGAGATACAGGTTATTAGTCCGCCAATAACGCAAACACCAAGTGAAAAAATTTCAGCGCTGCTTCATTACTGCTGCCTGGAGCTCAATAACAGTAGCTGTTATGGCGGTATGCCAAAGTATGATGCACCGCTGGCTGCATTCTATAAAACTACCGGTTATGCATTACACCTGCGTCTGGACTTTTCATCCATTGGGCTGGAAGTGTTTGTACCCCTGCAATATTTTTCAGAAAGCGGGTATCATGTTTTTGATCTTCCTGCGGCAGAAAGAGAGATAGCTACAGGGATAATAAAAGTGATAGATGCAGATGGCCTGGCTGCTATTATTGAACGTTATGCACCGGCTTTGAATGCAATGCACATAGATCCGTTGCCGGATGTGCCCCGGGGGATGCCTGATCCTATAGCCTGGTTTGAAAGCTATTTGCAGCAAAACCTGCCATTGCTAACAGCACAGGCAGAAGAATTTATACTGCATCAGCTAATGCCGGTAATAGGCACGCTGGGTTATCATTACCAGGCAGATGAAATTTATTTAATTCAGCTGGCGTATAGATTTTTTGAAGCAGAGGGCACTGATGTAATTAAACAGCTGTTATCCAATAATAAGCTGGGAAATACGCCTAACCCTTTACACAAACACTTTTTTTCCAGGGCGCTCATTAACCCAACAGGAACAGGCACGGTATACAGCCGCTATTTTCCCAAAGAAAATATAACGGTAAGCATACGCCCGTTTGATGTAGACCGTGACCTGGAAATGGTACACGAGTGGTTTAACCGGGAGCATGCTAAAAAGATCTGGAAAATGGACTGGTCCTTACAGCAGCTGGAAACCTACTACCGTACTATGTTGCCGGGCAATGCCGCCCATAGCTACATTGGTGAAATAAATGGCGAGCCAACGTACAATTTTGAAGTGTACTGGGTTGTGCGCGATATGCTGGCTGACTACTATCCCGCATTGCCTACTGATTATGGCACGCACCAGTTTATTGCGCCTACTGATCCCAGGAAAAAATTTGCTTCCCCATCCACGCAATCCATGCTGGATTTTGTATTTGCACAACCACAGGTAGGCAAAATGGTGGGTGAAGGATCGGTTGAATCCCTGGCAGCTATTATGAACAAAGCGCATGTAGGATTCAGGATAGAGAAAGTGATTGAGCTGCCGCATAAAAAAGCTAACCTGAATTTCTGCTACCGGGAATGGTATTGGGCCAAATTCCCCGAGGCGCAGCACATTACCCCACAAACTGAAAAACAAATCTAAAATGAATAAACAACAGGTATATCATCTCATCGGCATTGGCATTGGTCCTTTTAACCTTGGGCTGGCTGCATTGTTACACCCCGTTAAAAGCGTGCATGCTGTTTTCTTTGACCAGGGCGATGTGTTTGACTGGCATCCCGGTTTAATGTTAGACAATGCTACATTGCAAACCCCGTTCATGGGCACAGACCTGGTTACCATGGCCGATCCTACCAGCCATTTCAGCTGGCTGAATTTCCTGAAGCAAACAAACCGGCTGTACCCCTTCTTTATCCGGGAAAGTTTTTACATGCTGCGTAAGGAGTATAACCAGTATTGCAAGTGGGTTATTGAGCAATTACCCTCCTGCCGGTTTTCGCATAAAGTAGTATCAGTAACTTATAACAATGAGCTGTATGAAGTAAGTGTGCAAAACACTAAAACCGGCCAGGCAGCTACTTATTATGCGGAAAGGCTGGTGCTGGGCACCGGTACCCAGCCTTATGTACCGGCATTTGTGAACAGGACGGTGTTGCCGAACGTGATCCACACATCGGAATATTTATCCAACAAAGCCAATATTTTAAAACAAGGGGCGCTTACTGTTATTGGTTCCGGACAAAGCGCTGCGGAAATTTTTCACGACCTGCTGCCGGAAACCAGGAACGGTTTTCAGCTGGACTGGATCACCCGGGCAGAAAGATTTTACCCGATGGAGTACTCCAAGCTCACACTGGAGCTGACCTCCCCGGAGTATGTGGATTATTTTTACAACATGCCGCCGGAAAAACGCCGCAAGATCTTATCGGCACAGAACCCATTGTTTAAAGGCATTAATTATGACCTCATCAACGAAATTTTTGATACCCTGTATGAAATGAGTGTGGGCGGGCAAACCTTAAATGTGCAGCTGAAAACCTGCAGTGAGCTAAACAGCATTACAGCCGGTACCGGGTCACATGCTTACGCGTTACAATTTACACAGATACAGCAGCAGCTGCCCTTTACACACCATACCAATGCGGTGGTGCTGGCTACCGGTTATAAGTACAATGAGCCCGCATTTATACAGGGCATTCATGAGCGCATACGCCGTATGCCGGATAACTTGCCGGATGTGCATCGTAACTATACCATTGATATTAATAACAGCGAGATCTTTGTTCAGAACGTGGAGCTGCACACTCATGGCTTTGTAACGCCCGACCTGGGTATGGGCGCTTACCGCAATTCCCGCATCATTAATACCATAACCGGTAAAGAGATCTACAAGGTAGAGGAACGTATTGCTTACCAGGAATTTGGCGTGGCTGCTGCAAAAGCGCCTGTAGAACAGCTGGTGCAGGAACATTTTTAACGTTAAACAATCACTCATGAACGCCGTGCTTTTCAGAGCCCGCTCTATATTTAACTTATTGAAACATGCCATTGCCGGCACTGAAAAAGATTTTACTTCCGGTAGTGTGAACCGCGCTACGTTTTTATTATCCGTGCCTACTATGCTGGAGCTGGCCATGGAATCACTGTTTGTGATGGTGGACCTGCTGTTTGTAAGCAGCCTGGGAGAAAGGGCTATTACTATTGTAGGCATTACCAATTCTGTGATTATCATTTTCCATTCTGTAGCAATGGGTTTAAGCATTGCAGCTACGGCCATTATATCCAGGCGGGTAGGAGAAAAGAAACCGCAAACCGCTGGCTTGGCCGCTATGCAGGCTATTTACATGGGCATAACACTTTCCGTATTATTTAGTGTGCTGGCTATGTGCTTTAACAAAGGCATCCTGCAGCTGGCAGGCGCTTCACCGGCGCTGGTGGTGGAAGGCGACCTGTTTTCCCGTATTATGTTTGGCTGTATCATTTTTGTGGTGATGCGTGTATTGCTGAACGGCGTGTTCCGCGGGGCCGGTAATGCGGCCATGGCTATGCGCACGCTGATGTTGTCCAATGCGGTGAATGCCGTGTTATGCGCTATCCTGATCTTAGGAGCAGGGCCTATACCTGCTTTCGGTTTGCTGGGCGCCGCTATGGCCACCGGTATTGCCAACTGCATAGGTGTGGGCTACCAATGCTGGTATTTTGCCACGCAGGAAAAAAGGATTGTGATCGGCAAAAAACAATTGATGCTGGTGCCGGACATTATTAAACGGCTGTTAAAGCTGGCAGCTTCCGGTACGGTACAATACCTGGTGCCTTCATCCAGCCGTTTTCTGATGATCATTATTGTAGCAAAGCTGGGGGAGAGTGTGCTGGCCGGTTACATTGTGGCTAACCGTATTATTATGTTCACCGTATTACCGGCATGGGGTATTGCCAATGCAGCTGGTGTGCTAACCGGGCAAAACCTGGGTGCAGGCCAGCCGGAAAGGGCAGAGCAATCTGTGTGGAAAACCGGCACTTTTAACATGTTCTTCCTGGGCGCCATTGCCCTGGTATTATTACTGGCCGGGGAAAACATTGTGCATTTATTTACCCGGGAAACCATTGTTGCACAAAATGCAGCGCTGTACCTGCGTTATATGGCCATTGCCTATTTTTTCTTTGGGTATACCATGGTCATTTCCCGCTCCCTGAACGCAGCCGGTTCCGTGCACATAGTAACCTTACTGTATGTGCTGATGTTCTACATCACACAGCTGCCGCTGGCTTACTTGCTGGGCCTGCATTACAGCTGGGGTGCACAAGGCATTTTTATTGCCATCCTGGTTTCAGAGCTGGTATTGGCCGCCGCCTGTATCACTGTTTTTAAAAGAGGTAACTGGAAAAAAGTAAAAATATAATTCAACATGAACGCAACGCAACAACTGCAGGATATATTCGCTGCCGCCTTATCCATCCCGGCAGCGCAGGTCACCAATGAGCTGAGCTATCAAAGCATCCCCGAATGGGATTCCGTATCACACATTTACCTGATCACTGAGCTGGAAGCTGCTTTTAATATTTCTATTGATACGGAAGAAGTATTGGAAATGAGCAGCGTGGAAAAAGTAAAGGAAACACTGCGCAAACATCAAATAGCTATTGACTGATGATGAGATTGTATGACCTGATAGCTGCCAACCCGCAGCTGGTATATGTAGATCCCGCTACTGGCCAGCATTTCCGGGTAACTGATCTTACACATACCCTGGATATTGAGCCGCGGCGTGGCCTGGCATTCTTATATATTGATAACAGCATTGCGGCTATTGAAGCTTTATTAAACTTCCTGGATAGCCCGTTCACCATTGCTTTACTAAGCCCTAAGCTAAACATAACCTACAAGCAGCAGCTGGAGCAGCTGTACAGGCCTTGTTATATTTATGATCCATCCCGCACAACCGTGGAAGGATTTGAAGCTACCACCCGCCTGTTCAGAAATAGTACGCAATCTGACTACTCCATTCACCCGGATATTAAAGTATTGTTAAGCACTTCCGGTACCACCGGCTCGCCCAAGTTTGTAAAGCTGTCGGAAGATAACCTGGTGCAGAATGCCTTATCTATTATTGATTATTTACCAATACAGCACCATGATGTAACCCCGCTTACCCTGCCGGTATTTTACTCATACGGGTTATCTGTTCTCACCACTAATAGCATGGCTGGCGGGCAGGTGGTATGTACCAGCCGGGATGTGGTGCAAAAAGAGTTCTGGGAAGATTTTACCCGGTATGGCTACACGTCAATAGCAGGCGTGCCCTATGTATATGAAATGCTGCACCGCATTGGGTTCTGTAAAAAAGAATACGCATCCCTGCGGTATATGACGCAGGCCGGCGGCAGGCTTAGCCCGGTGTTGGCCAAAACATTCGGGGAATATACGGCTGCCCGGGATAAACAATTCTTCATTATGTACGGACAAACGGAAGCCACGGCGCGTATGGCCTACCTGCCGCCGGAGGCGCTGCTCAGCAAGGCCGGCTCCATTGGTTTACCCATTAAGAACGGCCGTTTTGATATAAGCCCTGACACGCAGGAGCTGGTATACACGGGCCCTAATGTGTTTGGCGGTTATGCTACCGGCCTGGCTGGTCTGCAAACCTTTGATCACAACCCTGTTTTGCATACCGGTGATATGGCCGAAAAAGATGCGGAGGGTTACTATTACATTACCGGCCGTATGAAACGGTTTGTAAAACTATTTGGTACCCGCGTGAACCTGGATGAGGTAGAGGCCATCCTGAAAAATGCGCTGAATGGAGGAACGGTGGCATGCATAGGCGTGGAAGATAAGTACCTGCTGGTGCAGCACCTGGGAACGCTGGACGGAAGCGCCATCAAACAATTACTAAGCGAAAAGCTGCAGCTGCATGTTAGCGCCTTCCGGATACAGCAGGTTGATGAGATATTATTAACGCCCAACGGAAAAGTGGATTATACTGCCATGCAGCAGGTGGGGCTGGCAGAAAAGGTATAAAACAAAAAAGACCTGAACGCTCAGGTCTTTTTTTGTTTTAATGGAAAAGGCTATCAGAACTTAAATGCTACACTAGCCAGAAAATTCAGCTGTTTCTGCGGTGTACCATTGGTATTCCAGTATTGTTTATTTAACAGGTTGTTGCCTTTTACAGACAGGCGGAACTTAGGCTGGTCGTAAAAGATAGTGGCATTCAGTAAGGTATACCCCGGCAGCACAAATGTGTTGGTAGCTTCAAACCACGAATCGCTTACATAGTTGCCGCCCACGCCAAAACCCAGGCCTTTCACTTTGCCTTGCGGAATAGCATAACTTACCCACAGGTTGGCTACATCTTTAGGTGCAAAAGTTACATATTTACCTTCCAGTGCAGAAGATGCTTTCGTGTATTTGTTCTCGTTATGCGCATAACCCGCTATAATATTTACGCCGGTAGCGGGGTTGCCGATCACTTCTACCTCATAGCCTTTGCTGTGCTGGGTGCCGTCCTGCACGGTGAAATTTTGCCCGTCAATTACTTCTATACGGGTGGAGTTGGTAACCGAAATGTCATAATAGCTAACAGAGCCGCTTAATTTACCGCTGATCACATCAAACTTCACCCCACCTTCCCACTGGTTGCCATATTGAGGTTTTAGCTCCAGGATGGTATTGTCCGGCTGTGGAGCTGGCGCCAGGTTCACAAAGCCATTCATGTAGTTACCAAATACAGATACTTTTTCCGGTATCACCTGGTACACCAACCCGAATTTAGGCGACAGGGAGGTTTGGCTGTATTCGCCGGCATACTTACCCGTAGCAGGGGTGTACGTGCCTTTTGTGGTGAACCGGTCTACCCGTAAGCTTAACATGGCCATCAGGTTAGGCGTAATGTTCAATACATCGGAAGCATATGCGCTGTAGCTGTAAGCTTTAGTGGTAGTGCTGGCAAAACCTTTCTGAACAGAAAGTGCATTCAGCTTTTCAGCACTAACGTCTTTTACAGGCTGGCGGATGTTTACCGTATCCACATTTAAAGTAACACGGTATAAGTCGTTATAGTTATAATTATAATCCAACCCGATCACCATACGGTTGCGCAGTGATCCTATGTTAAAGTCACCGATGAAATTCTGCTGCAGCTCTGTATTACCAAAGGTTTCCGGGGTTTGGTTCCTTACAGAACGGCCCATGGTAGAATCCGTGAGCATTGTAAGGGTGGTCCAGTAAAAATGCTTGTAAAAGCCGTCTGAATACAGGTAGTTGGTTTGTGACTTCCATTTATCGGATATTTTATATTCTACCAGCGCCTGTACATTATTAATACCGTTACTAACATCTACACCATTATTAATGTAAGAAGCTTTATAATTCAGCTGCAGATCTTTAAAGTTATGGGCGGTTACATTTTTCAGTGATCCAATGGCCAGGGAGGCAGTAGTATAGTTAGCGCGGGTAAGCTCCGCTTCTACCGTAAGCTTCAGCCGCTCATTTACCTGGTACGAGAAGCTGGGCGCAACTGTATAGTTCTTTGCATATCCCTGGTCCTGGAATGAGCCTTCTGATTGTGCAGCGGCGTTCATGCGGAACAGTAAGGTTTTATCTTTATTCAGCGGGGCATTTACATCTGCAGCAACCCGGCTTAGCTCGTAGCTGCCGCCGGTATAGCTGATCATACCGCCAAAATCTTCATACGGTTTTTTAGTCACGTAATTAAAAACACCGCCAAAAGTAATGTTGCGGTTACTGCCGAATAAAGTACCGGCAGGCCCTTTAATAGCTTCTACCCGCTCCAGGATGATGGGGTTTAATGGAACTACGGCGCTGGTAACCAAACCATTCCGCATGCCCACGGTATTGGAAAAGCCGCGCATGGTCATACCCTGTGAGCCGCCGGCTATAAAGTTAGGTACGGCGCCGGGAATGTTCCGGTAAATATCCGTACGTTCAGTGGCTACCTGTTCATCCATCAGCGCTTTACCCACCACCTGGTACACCTGCGGGTTTTCCAGGTTTTTGATAGGCAGGCGTGCAATCTGCTCACTTTCCTTTTTTGCAAATTTATTTTTGGTATGGGTAATAATGATCTCCTGCAGCTGTGTGCTGGATACCTGCAGCTGTAAGTTAACAGTGGCGGTTTTATTCCTTTCTACGGTTACACTCTCCGTGAGTGTTTCATAGCCTACCAGCGATACTTCCAGCTCATAGCTGCCGGGCGCCAGGTGATGAATGCTGAAAGTACCATCATCATTACTCAGTGTATTTTTAGCAGTTCCTTTTACTACAATGCTTACCGCTGCTGCGGCCTTGTTATCATTGGTGGTGATTTTCCCTTTAATGGATCCGAAGTCCGTTTCATTTTCATCGTTCATGGCAAAACCAAAGAGAGGGAGTAGGAGGAGTATAAATTGTATAACCCGCTTCATGACAATATCAGATTTCCGCAAAGGTGCGGGCAGAAATGGGAAGACATTTTAACAATCCGGAAAAGTTTTTACGGAAAAGGGAAAAATTGAGGCTAACTGCGAAGAATATATGATAGGACCGAATTGGAAGCTTACCCCAGGTTCTGTAAAAAAACATTCAGGTCTTCCTCTTTCCCTAATCCCAGCTTTTGTTTGATCCGGTACCGGCTCATGCGCACACTCTTAGGCTCAATATGCAGGATCTGGGCAATTTTCTTCGTATCCATCTTAAGGTGCAGGTAAGCGCACAGCTTCAGGTCAAGAGGGGTGAGCTTTTGCTGGGTTCTTTCATTTAACAGGTAAAAGAAATCGGGGTGTACCTGCTGGATCTGCAATTTCACATCTTCAAAATCATTATCCAGCAGCTGTTCCTCATTCCAGATCTTATTGATGTTTAACAGGTCATTATCGTTAATTTTTTCTTTGATCTGCAATAACATCTCTTTTTTATGCTCCAATTGCAGCAGGTTGGCCATGGCTTCTTTTTGCAGCTGTTGTTGCTGGGCTTCCAGCAGCTGCTGTTCGGCCTTTAACCGGGATTGTTCCTCTTTTTCCAGCTTCATCTGCAATTCAGCTTCCTGCTTTTCCAGCTGCAGCTGTTTTTCCCGTTGCAGTGAATACCGCAGCCTGAAATGGTAGGAGCGGAACATAAAGATCAGCCCCAGGAGGGAAACGGCGGCAATGCCAATATAGAAGTAGTTCTGCATGCGGCTATATTGCTCCCGTTGTTTTAGCATTAGTACTTCGTTATTTTTTTTTTCGGTCTCGTACTGTATTTCCAGCTTTTGGGCATTCAGCGCCTGCTGCCGGTCAAAGAGTTTGGCTTTATATTCGGTTATTTTTTTCTGAAATTCCAGGGCTTTTGTGTAATTCCCGTTTTTCTCATAAAGGTTGGCCAGCGCCGTTACTACGTTAATAAGGGTGTAATAGTAAGGATCCTTCTGGTCTTGCATTACGGTGTAAGCCTCCAGCAAATAATTTTCTTCCAGTGCTGTTTTTTTATCCCGCTTAGCATATTCGCTTAAGATACCCAGGCTGCTGGCCATAATTTCCTGCCCGTATAAAGTACTTTTTGCCGCTGTTTTAGCCATGTTGGCATATTGAATGGCGTTTGCCTTCGCCTTTTCGTCTGTTGCCGGAAAATTTCTTAAATAATAATCAGCACTATTTATACAGGCTATAGCATAGGTTTTTTGTGCTACTTCCTTAGGGTGTTGCTGGTGCAGGTCCTCAACTTTTCTTAAATAATAAATAATAAGATCCCGCTGGTCTGTGCTCTGGGATTTTTGGTAGTTATAATCAGCAGCGGTTGATTGCGCTATGTAACAGTTGCTTAGCAGGTTATAATCACCGGTTTGCAGGGCATTTTCAGTAGCTTTCTGTGCATAGGTATTCACTTTCTGTACATCATCCCACAGGGTGTTCAGGGCATACATCAGGTAATATATTTTAGCGGAAATATAAGGTTCCGGGTTTTGCCCCTGTGCCTTAAGGCCCAATTGGGCGTAGTTGGTTACGGAATCGGCATTGTCGAGCGCATTATATAATAAGGCCTGGGTGTAATAACCATAAGCCATGGCAATAGGGGTACGCGCCTTTTGGGCAATGGACAGCGCGGTGTCGCTTGTTTTTTTCAGGATGGCAAACTGTTTGGTATTGGCGTAAATATTAACCAGCACCGTATAGGCCCTGGTGGCTGCGGTAAGATCCTTCAGCTGCAGGGCAATGCCCGCGCCCTGTTGTGCTGTTGCTATAGCGGATGGATAATTTTCGTTTATACGGTAAGCTTCTGCCAGGTGGGTAAGGTGGGCGGCTTGCTCCCTCTGGCCTGACCCGGCAGCCGGTTGTGAATGGTCCGGTGAAGAAGTTTGCGCAGTAGCTATGAAACAACATAAGCTTATACCTATCAAAAAGAATACACCTTTTACCCCTATATATTTCATACCGCAAAAGTAGTATAAAGATTAAAAGACCCGCCCGCCCGGGCAAAAAAGTCTACATCTACAGGAGTTGTAATGATTTGATAAACAAGTATTTAAAATAATTGTAGACGCATTGTAGATGGTATTTCAGCCCGGTGTAGATGGTCTGTAGCAGGCTGATATTTGGAAAGGCCTCTGACTAAACCCAGTTTTGTGCAGGCAACTTAAAACCTAAAAAACTAAGCCTTATGAACAACAAAACATTATCTGTGATCTCCTACATTACTCTTATCGGCTGGGCAATCGCCTATTTTAGTGGAAAAGAAAAGGCGGATCCCCTGCTGAAATATCACCTGCGGCAGGCATTAGGATTGGCCATTGTAAGTATTATATTAAATGTAATATTAAGTGTTATCGCCACTATAGTACCCTCCCTGTCTTTTCTGAGCATGATAGGCCTGGTTATTTTCGTGCTTTGGGTAATGGGTATTATTAATGCCGCCAATGGTGCGCAAAAACCTATCCCGGTAATTGGTAAAATGTTCGAATATAAGTTCTCTTTCATTGGGTAGTCGCCGCCGGCCTTTATATCCATCACCCCTTAATTAAAACCCATCCGGCTGACAATGAAACGTGGCTTTTTATTATTCGCAATAATTAACGCGGTGTTTTTTGCGATTGTCCTTCCCATGCTTTTGTATTACAACATCAAAAGTGAATACCCACCCAACCTCCGGGAAAGGGATCCCTGGTTTGCGCTGAGCGTTGCAGCAGCTTCTGTGGTGATCTGGGGGGTAGTGTTAGCCGGATATTTCCGTAAATGGATCATAAATATTTTTATTGCCAAACGGAATATAACCTACCTGAGAGAGAAAGGGATACGACGGGAAGCTAAGATCATGGCGGTCACAAAAACATCAAAGCCCAATGCAGGTTACGATGCTTATGATCTTAACCTGTCATTTAAAAACCTGGTGGGTGCTGAAATTTTACAAAAGGCAAGTATAAATGACGCCAAGCCTTATGAACGCCGTTTTGAAGTAGGAAAAAAGATTGAGCTGTTACTTGATAAAGAAGTAAAGCATGAGCCCTATTTTATTTTTGCAACTTCAGAGGCCACTATTAAAAAAGCAGCTATTGCGCTAATCAGCTTCGGCTGGTTAGCGCTTACTGCGCTGGTAATTGCTTATTACGGCTACGCCTATTTATCAGAAAGTGAAGGTATGGGATGGCGTTTTATGAGTTTGGGCCACCCGCTTATTGTTTGCCCGGCCATCCTCTTATTTTTCCGGATTATCATCACACTTATTTACCATAAGCTGGCTAAGCCCGGTGATGCAGTATCTATTAAGTTTAAAGGCATACAAACCGATGCCCGGCTGCTTAAGGCCAGCCAAACCGGTACCTACATTAATGAGCAGCCACAGGTAAAATTTGACCTTGAATATACTGATCACCTGAAAAAGACCCACCACGCAAGCCTGAAGAAAATTGTAGGCCTGCTGGAATTAGATACCCTTAAGCAGGAGCATATCTCTATTTATTACCTCAAAGAGAAACCGGAAAAAATAGCATTTGCAAGCGATCTAAACGAATTAAGCTGAATCATCTATGAAGGCATTACGCTCCGTTATTATTGTGCTGGTCCTGTGCAGTTCCGGCTGCAAGCAGGTATTAAAAAGTGTGGAGGAAACTTTTAAACCGGATAGTGCTGCCGTAAGCAGGGAAATTCAAAAGCAGGCTGCTGCTGATAGTTCGGCTAAACCGGTGGCAACACAACAGGAAAGCCTTAGTATAAAAATAGAAGCACATATATCAACGGAAACACATACTTCAACTTCCACCACCACCCATACTCATGCTCCCACCAGGGAAAGCAAAAAATTCTTAACAGACACTACCCGTTTAAAAAAGGCGGAGAAGGCTTTAAGAGCCCTGCCACAATTTGCCGGTAAGGAGATCTTCATTTACCGCTCCGTTCATTTTTATGGGGATGGAAATATTATGCTTATGCTCCGGCATCCTGAAAACCCTAAGTACGTAGACAATTACACGTACAGTGATGGCAAATGGTCTGCGCCCACACCTGCACAAATATTCTTACATGATGATGTAGACAGCAAGCTGGTTTCTTTAGACAGGATCAGCTTTGCCAATGCAGCCAGGGTGGCCCGGGTTTATAATGGGAAGGCTGCAGAAGTGGAGGGTGCAAAACAGGCGACCACTGTTTATGTATCCATCTGGGATAAAAGGATGCGCTGGTTCCCGGGAACTATTAATGGTACCCGTGAGCGTTATGATATACAGTTTAATGAAGATGGAAGCTTAAAAAGCTTCCGGCAGGAATGACATCCGGAAGCCCCTGCCAGGTCTTTAGCTGGATTAGGATGATCAGGAGTTAATTAATAACTTCGGTTCATGAAAGCTGAAACTATTCTGAAGGACCATTTATTAAAAATAATTGATCTTAACGACGAACAGTTTAGTTATGTATTCTCCCATTTCAAACCCATGTCCTTTAAAAAGGGCCAGGCCATTATTGCAGAGGGAGATAAAGTGAGCTGCGAGTACTTTGTAACAGCCGGTTGCCTGAAATCATTCTATATTAACGACGATCTGAAAATGTTCATCCTCCAGTTTGCAATGCCTGGCTGGTGGGCATCAGACTATAATGCTTTATACAATGGTATTAAAGCTACCATTGGTGTAGATTGTATTACGGATGCCGAAGTCCTTTGCCTGTCCAATGCCGACCGCGAAAAGCTGTGCAGCGAGCTGCATGCGGTTGAACACTTCTTTCGCTGGCGTACCAATAAAGGTTATGTAGCGGCGCAGAAACGGCTTTTGTCATTCATGAACAACGATGCAAAACACCGGTACGAAGAGCTGCTTAATACCTATCCACAGTTATATAATATCGTTTCCAAACAACTTATTGCCGCTTACCTGGGCGTTTCCCGCGAAACGCTAAGCCGCCTCTACCATGGTTAAAATTTGATGTAGATCACATAAAACGGGCACTATTATAAATGTGATGCAGGTCACATGCTTTCCTCGTCATTCCACTCCACCTTTGTGTTGTCATTAAAAACATAAAGAAAATGGAAACTAAAAAATTTAATATCGTAAGCACCCAAAGCAATATTGATTGGGTGGGCCGTAAAGTAACCGGTGCACATAATGGCACCATCGGCATCAAAGAAGGTTCATTATTATTTGATAATGATCGTTTGACCGGCGGCAGGTTTGTTGCTGATACCACCTCCATCAAAATACTGGACATAATGGACCCCGCCACCAATGCGCAGTTTGCGGGGCACCTGGCTTCGGATGATTTCTTCAGCTCAGCGCAATATCCCGAAGCAATATTTAACATCACTTCAGTAAGCGGCGCCCATATTGAAGGTGATCTCACCATAAAAAACAGCACGCATCCTATCAGTTTTGATGCACAGATCAATCTTTCCGGCGATGTGGTAACCGCATCAGGCACTATCGTGGTGGACCGCACCCAATACGGTATGAAGTTCCGTTCTGGAAGTTTCTTCAAAGACCTGGGCGATATCCTGATCTATAATGATTTTGAGCTGCAGGTGAATATCACTGCTACAGCTGCTAAAGAAAATGTTTTAGCTTAAAACCACAGCCATGCCATATGTAAAAATAGAGGTGACCCGTGAAGGCGTTACCCGTGAACAAAAACAGCAGTTAATAAAAGGTATTACAGACCTCATTACCAGCACGCTGAATAAGGACCCTCATCTTACCCACGTGGTGATCCAGGAAATTCACCTGGATGACTGGGGTTATGCAGGGGAGCAGGTATCTGTTTTAAGAGAAAAGGGCATAACGGCGGAAAAGAAATAATACCATGGAACCATTATGAGGATACTCATAATGGCTTCATGCTCACTTAAAAGAATTATTCCAATGAAAAAGCAAACAATAATCGTTACCGGTGCATCATCCGGTATAGGGAAAGAAGTGGCCCGTTATTTTTTAGAACGGGGCGATAATGTGATCATTAACTCCTCCACCCCCGAAAAGCTGGAGCAGGTTTACCAGGAGCTTGGCGCTGGCCCCAACCTGGCTATGATTGCGGGTAATGTGAGTGATAAACGTACCGGCGAAAAGCTGGTAACCACCGCCGTTGAAAAATTTGGTTCGGCAGATGTGCTGGTGAATAATGCCGGGATCTTTGGCACCAAACCTTTCCTGGAAGTGGATGAAGCTTACCTCGACAAATTTTTAAACACCAACCTGAAGGGAACCTATTTCACCACCCAGGCAGTCATTCCGCAAATGTTAAAACAGCAGAACGGTGTGGTGATCAACCTTGGTACGCCCATGGTTAACCATGCTTTTGGCGGGGTGCCTGCCAGTGCGGCGGTGTCCAGCAAAGGCGCCATCCATGCGCTTACCCTTCAGCTGGCAGCGGAGTTTGGCAAACATAATATAAGGATTAATACCGTGGCCCCGGGCGTAATACGCACACCCATGCACAATGGCCAGGACGATAAAAGCGCTCACCTGCATCTTCTCAATCGCGTGGGTGAAGTAGAAGATGTAGCTCAAATGGTGTATACCGTAGCTAAGAGCACGTTTATCAATGGCGCCATTATTAATGTGGATGGTGGCATGGCCGCCGGACATAATTTAAACTGATATGAAAGCAATTTTGTCAACAGCTTTCCTGCTGGGCATCGTACCGGGTTTGAAAGCACAACAGCTAAAGAAAATGCAAACCGATCAGCAAGACAAAGCCGCCATTACACAGGCGCTGGAGAACATTTACTTCAAAGGGATCTATGAAGGGAACGTTAGCCTGTTAGCACAGGTGTATCATCCCGGCACCTTATTATTCGGTGACGTAAAGGGGCAGCCCTATGCCAAAACCCTGGAGCAGTACCTGGATGGGGTGGCGCATCGCCAAAGCCCCAAAGATTCGGGCAAACCATTTAAGGGCGATATTTTAGCCGTGGATGTGATCAATTCTATCGCTGTAGCTAAAGTGCATGTAAAAATGTATGAGTTTAATTATGACGAGTTCCTGTCGTTCCATAAAATTGACGGCAAATGGCTCATCGTAAATAAAATGATCAGCGACGTTAATCTTTAAAATAGAAAGGCATGTGGTACAACACAAAAGCAAGTGAAATTTTAGGCATTCAGTATCCCATTATGCAGGGACCCTTTGGCGGTGGATTGTCGTCCGTTGAGCTGGTAGCAACAGTATCCAATGCCGGCGGGCTGGGAGGCTATGGCGCTTACACTATGAGCCCGCAGGAGATCTACGCGTTGGACCAGCAGTTGAAAGCTGCTACGGATAAGCCCTACAACATTAACCTGTGGGTTTCAGATACCGATGCGGTGAATGGTACTGTTAGCGCTGAACAATATCAAAAGGTAACACAGCTGTTCAAGCCCTATTTTGACGAAGCCGGCATACCCCTGCCACCACAGCCCGCGCCCTTCAGATCAAGATTTGAGAACCAGGTGGAAGTTATACTAAGCATTAAGCCTAAAGTATTCAGCTTTATGTTTGGCATACCCACAGCAGATATCCTGGAGCAGTGCCGCAGGCTGGGTATTAAAACCGTGGGGGCGGCTACCACGCTGGATGAAGCAATTGCGCTGGAAAATGCCGGTGTGGATATGATCATTGCCTCGGGTTTTGAATCGGGTGGTCACCGGCCCTCGTTCCTGGCCCCGGCTGAACAGTCAACTACAGGTACTTTTGTATTGCTGCAGCTGATCCGGGAAAAAGTAAAGCTGCCTATCATTGCCGCAGGAGGCATTGCTACCGGCCGTGGAATAGCCGCAGCCCTTACCCTGGGCGCCGATGCAGCGCAGATAGGTACTGCTTTCCTGGCCTGTGACGAATCGGGTGCGCTGCCCATTCACCGGGAAATGTTATTCTCTGATGCTGCAAAATATACTATGCTGTCAAGAGCTTTTACCGGCCGTTTAGGCAGGGGCATCACTACGCGTATTGCCAAAGACTTGATAGGAAAGGAAAACCAGATACTACCATTCCCCCTGCAAACCACCTTCATGTCATCCTTGCGCAAGGCTTCGCTGGAGCAGCAGAAACATGATATGATACTTTTCTGGGGCGGCCAGATAGCGCCGGTATTACGCCACAAAAAAGCGGCCGCGCTGATGCAGTCGCTCATTGAAGAAACCACCTCCCTAACCGGAACATATACACGCTAAAAAGTTAAAGCCATGAACACATCAAAAGTATGGTACGTAACCGGGGCGCGGCATATGCAGCTACCAAAGCCGCTGTGGCGGCGTTTTCAGAGGTGCTGGCTTTGGATGTAAAAGAGTTCGGCATCAAGGTTACCGTGGTTGAACCATCCGGTTTCCGTACCGGCTTTCTCACCCAAAACTCGCTGGCTTATACGGAGAGCAGGATCGATGGTTACCAGGCGGTGAAAGATACACAGACCCGTTACCTGGCCCGTAACGGCAAACAACCCGGTGATCCTGACCGTGCGGCTGAAATACTGATCCAATTATCTGAAAGTGAACAACCGCCGCTGCACCTTTACTTAGGGAAAGATGCCTATAACCGGGCGTTGGAAAAGCTTAAAGTTATGACGCAGGAGATAGAGGATTGGAAAGCGGTAACTATTTCGGCAGATTTTGAAGTATAGATATTTAGCAGGGAATTGCTTAATGCTTCATTCCCGACAGTGTAAAAACGATCAATAATAAACCAATGGCGATCAATCCCCAATAAACATATTTGAAGAATGAGCCATCCCGTAGCTTACGGTTGAAATACCTGCCCAGGAAAATAGCCGGCACTATAGCAGGCAGGCAAAACAAAAAATACCTGATCACTTCCAACCCCAGCAATCCTTGTATAGCATAACCAACAATACCAATAAAGCTGGCCGGCAGGAAGTAAGCCTGGAGGGTGGCCCTGAAATGTTTTGCACTCCATTTTCTCATATTGCCGTACACTACCAGCGGCGGGCCATTAAGACCGTAAGCCCCGCCAAGCACACCTGATAAAAAGCCGCAGGCAAACAGCCAGAAGCGGCTGTCATGTTCAAGCCGCGGAGGGTTTTTTAGCAGCAAGGTATAAGCACTATAGCCTATAATAAGTAATCCCAAAACTATTTTTACCCAGTATTCGTTCCCGTATGTAAGGATCAGCAGTCCCAATGGTATGCCCAGTATGGCATATATGATCAGCCACTTAGCGCTGTTAAAATGGATCTCCCTGTGATCCTGGATAACAACTACAGATGCCACGAAAACGGACATCAGTACAGATAAGGGAACCGCTACGTTAAGCGGGAGAAAAAGCACAAATAAGGGAACTGCGATCAGAGATTCCCCGAACCCGAAAGTAGAGCGCACCAGCGTTGCCAGGAAACTGATGCCTATTATGCATATAAGCGTTAAAAACATAAACTGATCAAAAATGTCCGGCCGGAAAAGTAAGCCATGAAGACCCCTGAATTTCCATTCCACCCGCGCTTAAATTTGTCAAAATACCTATTATAACGGCAGCGCTGTATTTTTTTATTTGGGAAGTAAAATGTAAGGTTATTCATATGATGGGTTGGGAGATGGCGTTAAAACCCCTTTTTTTGTCGCGGAATACCCTCATAATATTTAATGCCCTCCCTTAGTTTTAGCTTATAGTCTTAAAAACAAAAACTGATAAAATGAGAACTGTAACGTTCGGTATGAACATTAGTATAGACGGCTACTGCGATCATACTATTTTTAATCCAGATGAAGAGCTGATGGATTATTTTACAGGAATGATGGACGATGTTGACCTGTTATTTTTTGGCCGTGTCATGTACCAGCTCATGTTTCCCTATTGGAGCGATGTTGCGAAAAGTCAATCCGGCACAGCAGCTGAAAATAGATTTGCCAAAAGGCTTAGCGCTATCGATAGTGTTGTTGTTTCAAGATCATTGGACAGCGGCGATGCAAATACGCGGATTGTCCGCAGCAATCCTGCGGCAGAACTCCTGGAACTGAAACAGCAACCCGGTAAAAAAATTTCAGTAGACAGTGTAAGCCTGCTTCCGGAGTTGATTGCAGCAGGCCTTATCGATGAATTTAACCTGGTTGTTCATCCGGTGATCGCAGGAAAGGGGAGACCATTGCTGGATGCCGGAAGCCTTCAGGAAAAACTTGATCTAAAGCTGGCCAATACCATACATTTCAAATCGGGGTGTGTGGCACTTCATTATTTGAAAGCATAACAAAAGAAAGTAAAAAGGACCAGCTTTAGACACGCTTTATCGAGGGCGATTTGAGATCGATGGCAACTTATATGAATACTCAGATCAAAACAAAGCTTATTATTACATAGATTTTTATGAGGAAAACCATGCTGTCGGGATGTTTGCGAACAGTCTTAAGGTGTTAGTTTATGATAAGGAAAACTTCCGGTTCTCCATTTGCAAGATCAATAGATACCAGCCTGAGACCGTTTATTAAAAACCTGGATGATCTGTTTGAAACCTTATCGCAAAAATCATAAGAAGAAAATTGCCAATTATACTAATAGCCGAAAGGAAAAAAACTTAACAATTTAAAAACTAAAATTATGAGAGCAATTTATCCCTGGGTCAACTTCCATGGCCATGGCGAAGAAGCATTCACCCTTTTCAAATCAGTTTT
>NZ_JAGXJN010000476.1 GCF_019091455.1 Chitinophaga sp. GbtcB8 | reverse complement strand
CTTTCAGCCACTTTTATCTCTAACTAAAGCCACATGCCCACATATATCTTCTCACGTAGCTATTCATCACTTATCAGTCCCTATTTTATCACCTTTTCTGTGGTAATGGAAGCTGATCGAACTAGCTAGCTAAATATGAAAGAGAATTATTGTACCCAGACATAAGATATGTAAAACAGTCATGGTTTAAGATAGAGATTGTGCAAGAATAATTGAGAAAAAAGTTCTGGGC
>NZ_JAGXJN010000475.1 GCF_019091455.1 Chitinophaga sp. GbtcB8 | reverse complement strand
CTAAACATCAGACCAAGTCAACCCACATCTTATAGTCTTCTATGGAAACTGTACATCTACCTCGTATGACTTTATCGGTAGACCATCACTTGTAAACTTAATATACCGGACTCACCAGTGTGGATTATTAATTTAACTAATATTCACTTAGACAATTATTGTACAGTAAAATATTAAATTTGGATGTAACCAGATAAGACCAGTAGCAAAACCTATTATGGCGTTTGGAAGA
>NZ_JAGXJN010000474.1 GCF_019091455.1 Chitinophaga sp. GbtcB8 | reverse complement strand
TGAATTTCTTTCCAACCTTTAAGGACTTCCATAATTAATCCCCGGCTCACTTATAAATAAGGCCGGGGTCCGGCTTATTTTCCATTTGATCTAAACAATTTTAAAAACTGCTATCCAAACAGGAATAGCAGGGGTGCCCATTTATTGATTTCACCGCTTATTTGATGGATAAGGAGCCGTTAAAATTTAATAAATTTTAATAACAAAGATCATTGCTTGTAGCATATGCTAA
>NZ_JAGXJN010000473.1 GCF_019091455.1 Chitinophaga sp. GbtcB8 | reverse complement strand
AATCTTCTACCCTGCAGGTATCTGAACCCAGGATCACCAGCTGCATAAAGGAACTATCTAATCCTGCGTCATAGATGTGATCCATGAGTGGCAGCACCAGAGCCGGTGTGGATTCAAAAATATTAATACGATGCTGTGCAACTAATTTATACAAACCTTCAGGATCAGTACGCAGATCTGCCGGGGCAATGATCATACTGCCACCATTCAGCAAGGCGCGGCACACATCTCC
>NZ_JAGXJN010000472.1 GCF_019091455.1 Chitinophaga sp. GbtcB8 | reverse complement strand
AAACAAGTCATAAAGATGAATAAAAAAGAGTTATTTGAATATATGCCTCAAGACCTATAACTAAAATTTGATTATCATTATATATATGAATACGTATATATTTAAAGATTTCACTCACAAAAGAATATACATTTAGTATAGGAGAGACATGCAGAGATATATATTCTTTGTGCTTCTTATCCTCCCATTTCCATGTCTTTATCTTTTGATTTTCCCAAAAAATATCTTGTTCT
>NZ_JAGXJN010000471.1 GCF_019091455.1 Chitinophaga sp. GbtcB8 | reverse complement strand
CACACCCCCCCCACCCTCCTAGGGATTCTGCAACGGGAATGTTACACTACAGGATATTCCCCCGGCATATACCCGCTACGGGCCCCCCGGCCTTTCCGTATTTACAGATGAGAGATTCTTTGGCGGCCCCGCCGATGATCTCCAGCAGGCAAGGGCAGCCCATTACATACCTATTCTGCGTAAGGATTTTCTGATCGATGGATACCAGATCCTAGAAGCCAAGGCAATAGGTG
>NZ_JAGXJN010000470.1 GCF_019091455.1 Chitinophaga sp. GbtcB8 | reverse complement strand
GGGCGGAGCAGGTGATGCAGATCACCTGCCTTAAACAGGTGTGCAGATAACCCGGTACGTTGCCTGGCTTAATATTTTTTCCACTGCAGTAAATATTCCGTAACGGTGCTTTCCCGGCCCTGTTCCCCCAAGGGTGCTGCCTGCGGTAACAATTCCCCCAGGTAACAATAAACACCCGCCCCTGCCAGCAGCCTACGGGATAAGCCCACCAGTAAAGGCTGGGCAAAACAAAT
>NZ_JAGXJN010000469.1 GCF_019091455.1 Chitinophaga sp. GbtcB8 | reverse complement strand
TGGCGGGTGATACAGCTGCTGACCCTGGTGTTACAACCCTACGCCGCGCTAATCACCCAATGGCCTAATGCCACCTGGACCCGGCAGTGGTTTGATGTATATATTCCCCTGTCCTTTATGGTGGGCGCTATGGTGGGCGTGCAATCCTAAATAGACCGGCTGAAACCGCACCACCTCCTGCAAGGTCCGCTCCGGCCAGGGGCAGGGCAGGAGCTGCAGAACCTGAAACCGCA
>NZ_JAGXJN010000468.1 GCF_019091455.1 Chitinophaga sp. GbtcB8 | reverse complement strand
ACTTTCTTCTTGTTTTGTTTCCTTAACTTTATTTCTCTTGGCTCCCGTATTCGTTCATCTCTCTTGAAATTATCTTCCGGTGAACATTTTCCTCCATCTTTCTGCTTTGACGACGAAAAAAATTTTGCAACTGCATCAGTAGCCTGCTGGTGTGGATCCACACACTGCACAATGTTCAACTCCTCTGTGAGCTGCTGCTCTCCGAACTGCCAGCTCTTACACACACATCCTGG
>NZ_JAGXJN010000467.1 GCF_019091455.1 Chitinophaga sp. GbtcB8 | reverse complement strand
TTCAGTGGGGCCAGGTTCAGGGGGCGGCTTCTTTCATGCCCGTCTAAAGTGCCCACCAGCGCATTCGGGTTAGGGTGGGGGGGGGGCCCGCTCGGGGAGGCTATAGCGCCGTCTACCACGTTCACCCCGGCTTCTATGGCTTTCAGGAAAGGGGCGGCCTGCACGGAGGATGTATCATGGGAAGGCAATACAATGGGCAGCGGCACAGTTTCGCGCAGGGTGCTTATTAAGGG
>NZ_JAGXJN010000047.1 GCF_019091455.1 Chitinophaga sp. GbtcB8 | reverse complement strand
TCAAAGTTTTGCTTTTCCATATGGTCAGTTTAAAGTTAATCAACTTTTTACTGACACACTTTTTGTAATAGTCTCAAATGCTATAATCGTCTTATTTATAATGAAGGAATAATAAACAAAGTACATACATCCCAATACCAAACAAACCGTCATGTGTAAAACACTAGTAACATCCCTGTTCCTGTTACTCACCTTTACCGCATTCTCCCAATCAACCCTGCAGGTAAAGAAAGACACCGTAATAGTAAAAAAAGCCGAATTCGCAATAGAGAACAAAACCCGCGATACGCTAGGCTTCCTCTATAACACCGGTAACGGTCGTACGCAATTCAAACGCCTGGAACTGGTGAACCTTGACGACACTGCATTGGCTATTGTTGGCCAGGATACTATCACTTATAAAAGCGCTAACATCGGTAAAAGCCTGCAGTTCAAGGTAGGGGGCGCTGGTGCGTCCAATGCCGGCGATACCAGCTATACCAATGCCGGTCTACGATATGCAAACATAAAAGTCTGGCGTAACGGTTTATTCCAATACCGCGATACTACTGATGGCATAATGGTAGACAGTGTAAACGGCCGTATCCGGTTTTATCCTGCATTAGCACAGGCAGACCGGATCTATATTGAATCACTATTCGGTATAAGCCTTAATTTCCAACTATCAGCCGGAATACCGACGGTTGTAGTACGGGATACCAGCATTACATTACCCAACAGCGGATTGCAGCTCTCCGGCTTAATCACTCCTAACGGTAATACAATCAGCAGCTATCAATGGAGCCAGCTTACAGGCCCTAATACATCTACCATAACAAATGCGGCTACCCAAACCTGCACTATTACCGGATTAATAAGCGGTACCTATACTTTCCGTTTAACGGTTACCACTGCCGGTGGTCAGCAGGTAAGTGATGATGCTACTGTGCAGGTATACCCGGCAGGCGGTCCTAAAATACTACGTATTAATTTCTCCAATACACAGGCACCCGCAGTGCCAGGCTGGTTTAATGTGTATAGGCCGGTTACAAATAACCACATTACAGCTACAGATCCCACCACTGGCTGGACAATAGACAACGGTGGCGCTACGGGCACTTACTGGACTGCCTTCGGCGGCTCTAATGGCAACGATGATTCCGGGCAAATTACAGGAGACGATAGCGGCATTGTACCTGACCAGGTGTTAAAAAGCTTCTGGTTTAATTATAGTACGAAATATACTACAACAGACAACTTGCTTGTTACAGGGCTGAATGCAGCTAAGACTTACACATTGAAACTCGTGGGTTCCCGTAAAACAGGTGTGTCGGATGCCCGGTACGGTGTATGGCGTATCAACGGTGGAGCAGAACTACAGCAAAATGCGCTGGGTAATACAGCCGTTCAAACAGTAGTTACCGGTGCGGCTCCCGATGCCACTGGCAAAATAGGCATAGCGGTATATGCATCACTTAACACAACTTATGGTGACTTTTCTTATATAAATGCCTTGATTATAGAGGAAGAGCAGTAACAAATAATAATCGTAAGATATTGGGACAGATATAGGCACATTTGAAAGAGTGGGTATATGTCTGTTCCAATTGATTTTTATGAAATTGTTAAGCGATCCTCTGGGAGAACTTGGCCGTTAATAAAAGGGCAAATAACATGAATGTATGCTTTGAAATTTTAATCCCGATCCAATCGGAAATATCCAAAGTCCGGTTTAATCAACCTGGTTATGAATGGGATGGGGGATTGTATCCCCAAGGTCCTGAGGAAGCTTTTTTTGAGTACTTCAAATTAAGAAAATCAACAGTTCCAGATCATATTGCATCATTTTTGCCAGTTGCATTGCAAGAATGTAAATGGCAATGTATATCGGTAGTTGAAGGACTGGTTGAATTTAGTAATCGCATACCGGATGTTAATAGCAAGACAGTAATTGATGCCGTTATTTTGTCAGATTTATAAAATGCCTTAATAGGCCATGAGGACAAGTGGGTAGTAGTTTTTGAACCCGATTGTGATAGGATAGATGAGGTGTTAGAAGGTAATATCACCAATGCTTTGGAGCAGGTTTGGCATTCATTACGAGTGGAAAAAAAAGGATTTATAATCTGGTATAATAGCCACGATGGAAATGTGTAATTTATTGCTCATTCTCAAACCCAAACCATAATGAAGTACAAAAAGGAAATGGATGCCTTGACTAGGTTAGGAGTTAACGTCAATACTCTTTCTACTATTATTGATGATGTGCTTTCGTTTGAAATGCAAAATCATATTAAACCTTAAGAAATAAAAGAGTTCTATTTGAATGTGAATAGGTATTCTAATAAAGTTGACATGGTAGAGCTTTATCCGCTACATAGCATAAGAAAACGTATGAAAGTGGATTGAATTTACCCTATATAAGCACTGTGGCTCATTGCTTTGTTTTGGTGATTTTGGTTTTCAAGCTAGTTTCTGGTTATTGGAAATTTTGAAAGAATGCTATAAATTGTACGTATTGAGTTTTGGGCAATCAGTCTGATTGAAATCCCTTTTGTCATTTGAAACTTTCTTTTCAAAATTATAGGATGATCCATATTCTGTTATTGGAATAGGTAGCTAGTTAATCTTGATAAGTAGTAGCAAACCGCTCTATAAACGTATGCCGTTATTGCTTCAGGAATAACTAACTCATTGCCAACTGGTATAAAAACATTAAAAGCAGAAATGAAATATGTTTGAGCAATATTTTTTAGCATATATTTTATATTCTACACTTGTAGAATTTCGGGCGCAAGGTATGGAAACGGATGATAAGCCATTATATTGGAAATCTCATCTATTGCATAATGTTCCTTTTAAATTATTTGATGGGTCTAATGTAAAAGAGGAATTTGAAAGATTTATGAAAGATGTTGAAAATTTTAAACTTGATAAATGGATAGAGGAGAAAAAAAAGGCTTTCTATATAAGTTTTCCTGAATTCCTACCGGACAATCCTAGAGAATAGTATTCGAGTATGCTTAAACTTATTGATTTGATAACCGAAGCGGCAATTGTTGTAGGTATTGCCTGTCTTATCGTAGATGTCTATTGGTTCTGGTAATATTGTATGCAAGTATAAGGTGTTACCTTGTACGGTAAGGTATATCGTATAATAAACGGATCATGGAAATTTGGCCTTTGCATTTTAGATAATGACTATCTTGTAGAACACATTTATGAAATACTACCAAATGCCACCCTCCCCAACACTCTCCCCTTACGTAAAATTCTTCTGGATCGGCGAAGCTCCTGCATCCACAGAAAACCGTTTCACACACATCTCCATCGCCACCAGCGCTCCCAAACTTATTTTTCATTATAAAGGAAAATTCAGTGAAGTAGCTGCAACCGGACAGCTTACCAGCTCTTTTACTTCAGGCATACAAGGGCAATCAAAAACGCATGCCCGGTTTATATCACCGGAAAATGTAGGCATTCTCGGGGTTGAATTTTTCCCATACGCCATCCCTGTACTATTTTCAATGTCTGCATCGGCATTAACCAATCAGTATATTGATATCGTATCCTTTTGTGGCAGCAAAGGAAAGGAGCTGGAAGAAAGAATATTCTCAGCATCCACAAACCAGGAAAGATTGCATATAGTCACCGGTTTCCTGGAATCCCTTGTAAAAAGACCGGTAAATCCGCACATTGTTAATGCCGTTCAGAACATTGACAAACTAAAGGGGCTGGTAGATATGGATACAATTCTTAAAAATGTTCCCTTATCCCAAAGGCAATTTGAGCGGCTCTTCAAAGCAATTACTGGATTTTCACCCAAGCTGTATACAAGGATCGCGCGGTTTGAAGCTGCGGTAAATGATTTCAGGAGAAAGGCTTCCTTTGCGGAAATTGCATTGGAGGCTGGTTACTTTGACCAGGCGCATTTTAATCATGATTTCATGGAATTTACCGGGCTAAAGCCGAATACTTACCTGAAGGTCATTGACAGGCTGCCTGTTCCCAGCTGCTGAATGTCGAAAACTTACAATTTTAGATGCCGCCGGGTATCTAGCTTTGCAATACAGAAAAATTGCAAATGAACATTATCACGCCCATTTTCCCCTGCAGATCCCTGGATGAACTAATTGATTTTTACCGGGTGCTTGGCTTTGAAGTTACCTATCACCAGAAAAGCCCCAACCCTTATGCTATATTGGAAAAAGGCTGGCTAAGGCTCGATTTTTACGGTACCAAACAACATGTTCCCAACCAGTGTTATCATACTTGTTACATACTGACAGATGAAGCAGATGAATTGTATGAGGTTTTTACCAGCGCGCTCCGTAGCCATTATGGAAAACTCCCCACCCGCGGTCTGCCGAGGATCAGCGAGATCAGGGACAAAAAATACGGCGTTCGTGAATTTATGTTTTCAGATGTTGCAGGAAACTGTATCAGGATCGGAAGAAAGATAGCTATACAGGAAGAGGAGATCTACAGCAAGGAGGTAGAAGCCGCCAGTAAAAGGCTTTCGCTGGCACTGGATTTTGCTTACAAAAGCGAAGATGAAGAAGGTGAGCTGGAAAAAGTATCCGCAGTACTCGACAAAGCAATTGAAAAAGATAAAGGCAATCACTGCCGCAATCTTTATAAAGTAATGATCCTGCGGGCAGATCTTGCCATTGCGCAGGGAGATCAGGCTAAGGCTGTTTTACTTTTGGAGCAGGTCCGTAAAAGCCCGGATATAGAGCGCCAGCCGGATAAATTCAGCACAGAGCTGCAAAGGGTTGCCGACCTGGAACAAAAAATAGACCCTCACCTTCTCACCCCATGATCGTCCCTGTAATACCGGCTCGTTTCCAAAATATACCTATAATAATCGTACTCATTCTCAAAACTCATCAGCATCTGAAAATTAGGCCGGTATTCAACCATATAACTTTCCAGATCCGGTGATTTTAACCCCGTGATCTTCGCTACCAGGGTTTTGCTAAACCGGTGGGTCACATATTTCTCCTGCTCATACTCTTCCAGCCGCCGTTGAAAAACCTGCATCCGTTTGATCTTCCTTAAACTGAGCAATGCATCCAGGTTCACACCGGCGCCGCCGTTCCCGCTGGTCAGGTATTCGGGCGAAAAGTCAAATATTTTATGGTATTCATTGCGGGTTTCTATAGAATCCAGGTGATAGCTCTTTTCTTTGACCTCCACCATGGGCAGCATTTGAATGTCCACATGTATTTTCATGTCAAATGCATGGTTCCAGGGAATTTCCCTGATAGCAAATTTCTGGGTAGATTTTCCCTGGTACGAGAAACTAATGGAATCCCCATATGGCAGCCGGATGCTGTAGTGGCCGGATGAATCTGTTACCGTTCCCGCGCCGGAGTTGCTCCTTACGCTTACGCCTTCCATCCCCAAACGCCCGGTACGCTCATACACAGTACCCTGTATATGCACCTGTCCGTAGGTGGCCGTACCCAGTAGCATGAAGATTATGAATATTTGTAAACGTCTGGTAAAGTTCATTTCATCCGAAATCTAGGACAGGTTCTAAACATAATCAAGGACAACCGGAATATTAACATTTTTTTCTGAATGTCCGGGACCGTTTTATTAACCTTTCTTAACATTAATGCAAGGCTCGTTAACCGGCTTTTGCAGGTGGTAAGGCTACTTTGCGGCCTGTAAATCACTCCCATGCAAAAGATCTGCTTACTCCTGATTACCTGCTGTTGCGTGCTCGCAGCCCATGCGCAAAAAAATGGCATTATCAAAGGTACGGTATCGGATACCGCCAAAAAACAGCCCGTGCCTTCGGCCACCATCACCCTTTTGCAAAAAAAGGATTCCTCGCTGGTCAGCTTCACCATGACGGACAACAAGGGCGCTTTTGAGCTCACAGGCCTTGCCGCCGGAGAATACCGCCTGCTGATAACCCATGTTAATTACCACAGCACCAGCCGGCCGGTTACCATCAGCGCATCTGCCCCTAATAGTAACCTTAACAATATTGTGCTGCATGATCTGAGCCGCACCCTCAATGAAGTGGAAGTCACCGCCGAAGCGCCCCCCGTTACCCTGGTGGGGGATACCATTCAGTATAACGCAGGCTCCTTTAAAACCCAGCCCAATGCCAGCGTAGAGGCGCTGCTGAAAAAACTGCCCGGCGTTAAGGTTGATAAGGACGGTACCGTAAAAGCCCAGGGGGAAAAAGTAAATCGTGTGCTCGTTGACGGTAAGGAGTTTTTTGGCACTGATCCCAAGATCGCCACCAAGAACCTGCCTGCCGATGCGGTAGACAAAGTGCAGGTGTACGACCGCCTCAGTGATGCCGCCCAGCTAACCGGTTTTGACGATGGCAACAGCGAAAAAACCATCAACCTCAAATTAAAGCAGGATAAAAAGAAAGGCCTGTTCGGCAAAGCCATGGCAGGCGCAGGCACCAATGACCGGTATGAAGGCCGTTTTAATATGAACTCTTTTAAAGGTGCGCGCCAGTTTTCCGCCATCGGTATGGCCAACAATACCAATGCAGAAGGTTTTTCATTTATGGACCTCATGGATTTTACCGGTGAGCTGAACCGCATGCGGCAAAGCGGTAATGGTAACGTCAACCTTACCCTGAATGCAGATGATCCCATGACAGCGCTCATAGGTAATGGTAACAGCAACGGTATTAAAACCGTCAGGGGCGGAGGTTTAAACTATAATAATATGATCGGCACTAAAACCGATTTTACCAGCAATTATTTTTACAACAGCTACAACCCTTACCAGGAAAGCAATGTACAGCGCCAGTATTTTTTACCGGATTCTTCTTATTTCTATAACCAGCATGCTGTCAGCGATAACCTGAATAATTCGCACCGGTTAAACCTGAGCGCAGATATCCGCATCGATTCTTTCCATTCCATTAAAATATCGCCTTCCTTCGGGTACCAGGAAACGCGCAACAATAGCTACAACAGTTACGAAACATTTTCGGAAGATAAACAGCTGGCCAACCAGGGTTTCAGCAATAATGCTACGGAGGGGCATGGCGCCAACTTCCGTAATGAGCTGTTATTCAGGAAAAAATTCCACCGTAAGGGCAGAACTCTTTCACTGAACCTGCAAACCAGTTTTAATAACAGTGAAAGCGATGGCAGCCTGTTATCCGTGAATCATTTTTACAACAACAGCGCATCGTACGATTCTATTAACCAGCACAATACCGTATCCGGAAGCCTGAATAGCTATAACGTACGGGCAGTATATACAGAGCCCATCTTCAAACGCTCCCTGCTGGAATTTAGCCTGAGCCGCAGTAATACCAACAGCACATCCGAAAAAATAACCTATGACTACAACAAGCTAAACGGCAAGTTCGATCAGCTGAACGAGGACCTTACCAATAACTTTGAAAACAGTTACGGTTATACGAACGCCGGCTTACGCCTGCGCACGCAGCAAAAAAAGTTCAGCCTTGCAGCGGGGCTTAACTGGCAGCGGGCCGCATTAGAAGGCAAGGTCATTGCCGGTACTACGGATTCCGTGATCAGCAAAACATTCTACAACCTGCTGCCATCCCTGCGGTTTAAGTACGACTTTACCCGTTACCGTCACCTTAATATCGATTACGCGGCTATTACCAACCAGCCCAATATGTCGCAGCTGCAGCCGGTGCCCGATATTTCCGATCCGCTCAATATCCGCGAAGGTAATCCTGATCTGAAGCAGGAATTTACCCATGCCGTACAGCTGCATTTTGTATCCGTGAATCCTTTTAAGAATAAGAACCTGTTCGGGTTCTTTAATCTGCAGGAAACGCAGAATAAGATCGTGAATTACGATGTGCTGGATAGCCTGGGTATTAAGCATACCCGCCCGGTAAATGTGAATGGCGTGTATAACATGACCGGCAACATTAACCTGGGGCTGCCGCTCCGCATCCTGAAAGGCACTATTAATTGCAGCAGCAATATGGGTTACAGCAAAACAAAACAGTTCATTAACGCAGTGCAAAACAATATCAATACTTTTACCCTGGGGCCATCACTACGCCTGGATCTGAACCCATCTGATGAAATAGATCTGTCGCTTAGCGGCGGGTTCAATTATTATAAAACCAGCTATTCATTGCAGTCCGCATTGAACACCACTTATTTTTCACAGCAATATGAGGGAGAGTTCAACTGGCAGCTGCCTGCACAGTTTTATTTCAATACCAGCTTTACTTACACCATAAACAGCCAGCGTGCCAGTGGCTTTAATGCCAGTGTGCCTTTATGGAATGCCTCCTTTAGCCGGCAGTTCCTGCATTTCAATAGGGGAGAGCTGAAGCTGAGTGTGTATGATCTGCTGAATCAGAATGTAGGCATCAGCCGTACCAGCAACCAGAATTATATTGAAGATAGCCGTATTAAGAACCTGCAGCGGTTTTTTCAGTTAAGTTTTACGTATAGCCTTAATAAAAATGGGCTTTCTGCAGGGAAGAAGGTTGGAGGGATGAGGATGATTGGGGGATGATGAGCAGATGATAACAGATCTTACTTAAGATTTTATTTATCCGGTTTTCCCAGCGCTTTCAGCATGTTGGCGTGCGCTGCAAGCGCATGGAAGAAAGTAGGCTGCATATGATAGGGCAGCCCAAAATCAGCAGCTGTTCTCCGCACAATAGGAGCGATCCGCTTGTAATGCACGTGGCAAATGCCCGTGAATAAATGATGTTCTATCTGGTAGTTAAGACCGCCAATGAACCAGGATAGAAAACGGCTGCGCGGTGCAAAATCGGTGGTATTAGCCAGCTCATGGATCGCCCAGGAATCTTCCATTTGCCGGTTACCGTCCGTGCCAACGGGTAAGGAATAGGCGGAAGTCTCCATCACATGAGACGGTTGAAAAACGCAGGAAAGGAAAAGTCCGGCAGTGAAATGCATCAGTAAGAACCCAGCCAGCACCCAATACCAGGGCTGCCCGGAAAATAATATGGGCAGTACAAGTATGTAGGCATAATAAACCAATTTGTAAACGGTGATCCGGAGCAGGGCCTGTTTTAAGGAAACTTTTTGCTTCACCAGCAGGTCATGCTGCTTATACCGGACTACCTGTAAATAGTCTTTAGCGGTCATCCAGAATAGGGTCATCACCATATAAAAGAACCAGGCATATAAATATTGATACCGGTGGAACCAATGCCACTTTTGCCTTGGGGAGAAGCGCAATAATATAATGCTGTCAATATCATCGTCCAGCCCTGCAATGTTCGTGTAGGTATGATGCAGCACATTGTGCTGGATCTTCCAGGTCACCGTATACCCTCCAATGATCTCCAATATGTGCCCAATGAACCGGTTCACCTTTTTACTGGGTGAATAAGTGCCATGGTTCGCATCATGCATAACAGCCGTGCCAATGCCAGACATTCCCCAGCTCATAATGAACCAAAGGCCCATAAATATCCAGCGGTTTTCTGCACCCAAACCCATTACTATTAAAAGGTAAGGCACGAAGTACAAAAGAAGCATGGTGATTGTTTTTATCCACATGCCCGCATTGGCGTAAGGAGAAATATGATGGGTGGCAAAGTATGATTTGACCCTGCTGTTCAGCGTTTCTATAAAGCTATTTTCTCCCCGGGGAGCAAAGCGAACGATATTCAACTTTCCGGATCCCATTTAGGTGCATTTTAAAATATATATAGTAACTTCTGCAAATATTGTGCTATTGCATAACTGTAGCTATTACAAATTGGTAAAATATTTGATGCAGGCATTTAACAATATTCTTTATGAAGGAACGACGGCCCACAATGCATGACGAATTCTGGCTACGCCTCGATAACGCAGCAAAGATCTACCCGGCCATCCGGACCCGGGAGCTGACATCCGTTTTCCGTCTTAGTGTGGTCCTGAAAGAAAAGGTGAACCGGGAACAGCTGCTAAAGGCCGCGCACGCCTTTGAAGACAGGTTTCCCTATTATAAAGTAAAACTAAAAGCCGGTTTTTTCTGGTTTTATCTGCAGCATTATGAGCTACCGCTGCGCGTGGAAGCTGATACCGGTTATCCCTGCCGGTCCTTTCATAAAAAAGACCTGATGTTCAGGGTGCTGGCAGGGGACTATTCCATTAATGTTGAGTTCTCCCATATATTAACAGATGCTTCCGGCGCATTTGAGTTCCTCAAATCGCTTTTGCTGGTCTATTTTGAAAATGTGGACGTTCCGCTTCCTGCAGGGCTATCCTACCTGCGTCCGGGGGAAATACCCGCGGAAGAAGAGTATGAAGATGCTTATAAACGTTATTTCAGGAAAACCGTTTCTGCCCCGATGACTTTTCGTTCAGCCTTCCATCTGCCGTTTCCTGTACAAAGACCTCCGCACCTCCACATATCCATCATGGAGATGCCTGTTGACAAAATATCGAAGAAAGCAAAGGGATACGGCGTCAGCCTGACGGAGTACCTAATTTCTGTATATCTTTTAGCGTTACAAAACATCTACGAATCGTTACCCGCGTTGAGAAAACGGACCAGTCGTAAAATATTCAGGATAGAAGTACCTGTCAACCTTCGGAAGATATATCCTACCAGGTCCATGCGGAATTTCTCGCTATATGTACTGCCGGAGATCGATCTCCGGCTGGGGCATTACAGTTTTGAAGAGATCATTAAAACAGTTTATCACCTGATGCGGTTGGAGACAGATCAAAAGCTAATAGCTAAGATTCTTTCCCGCAATGTGGGCGGAGAAAAGAATCCGTTTGTAAAATCCATACCCTTATTTATTAAATCGTTGTTGTTTGCAAAACTCTATTCTTTCGGAACAAGCCGTTACAGCGGCGTGGTCACCAACCTGGGAAGGATCGATCTTCCATCGAACCTCAACAGGTTTATCGATCATTTTGTTTTTATACCCCCTCCGCCTAATAAAACACTCAAAGTCAACTGCGGAGTGGTTGGCTTTGACAATAAACTATTGCTGGGCTTTTCCAACATTACCGCCTCCGATAAAGTGGAGCAGCAATTCTTGGAAATTTTAGAGCAGCAAGGGATATCCGTTGGTTTCCGGCAATATGGCAACCTGCAAAAGGAAGAAATAGCATCACCGGCTGAGAGAAAAAAGGAAAAGCTACGGAAAAGACCGTTTAACTGGAATCTGGTCTCCCTTTTTAAGCGGATATTTCATACCTGAATTGGATTCAGCAGATCAACAATTTGCCGGGCCGCCTGCTTTGACTCAGGGAAGTTAAGCAACATCCAATCATGCATCATACCGGCGTATTCATAATAATTGAATTTGATCCCCATTGAGCCGGCCAGTGATCGTAGCCGTCGGGTATCGGCCACGAGAATTTCATTTGAACCCACAAAAACAGATATTATACCCAACCCATCCAAAGGGCCGTTGATGGGGCTGAGTAAATAGTGATCGGGTTGGGCGCCACCGGCATAGAGCAGACCGGCCCGTTGAAGCCGTTCTTTATTCAGGAAAAGATCTTCGGCTTCTATCTCAGAGATAGCCGGGTTGGCAAGGGTAATATCCAACCAGGGAGAAAGAAGGATGATCTGGCCGGGTGGGCATACCTGCTCAACCTTCATTTTTTGAGCCAATGCCAACGCAAGGCCCCCGCCGGCCGAATCACCCATAATAGTTAGCTGGGAATGGGCTGCCATCGTGATCAGCTGTCTGTAGAGAGTGGATACCATCTCAAAGGTGTCAGTATAAGTATGTTTCGGAGCCAGTGGATAATCGGGTGCGGTAATAATACAATGAGCTTTCCGGGCCAATTTTGCCAGGAACCACCAATGGAGTACCAGGAAATTTTGCGTATAGGCGCCTCCGTGTAAATAAAGTACATGTTTGGCGCTATCTACTCCTTTAGGTTCTAATGTAAACACATTATGCCCCTGTATCTGCGACTTCCGGACATAACAGGCCTTCTTCACGCTTGGAGGCGGCTCCGGGCAATCATAAAAACGGGTCTTTGTCAGTGCAATTGTACCTACATTGCCCTTTTTATTGATCAGTCTTAACAGAACCTTGAATAATTTGCTTTGCACACTTGCCAATGGAAACTTTTGATTTACCGGCTTAACAACTTCTTTTCGCCAACACCTCCCAAAGATCGTTTCACCTTAAAAGATCCCTTTCAGGCATTAGCCATCTTAATTAAGGTACTTTAATTTATCCTCCAATCCTAATCATATTCCTCCCTTTTCCAGCATTCTTCTGCATCTCCGCCATCATCTTCTCCCTTTCCGCTTCAAACTCACTTGCCGTTACCTTCTTCCCCCTGGATGGCGCTTTCACCGCGCCCAGATCCGCTTGCGGAGCTACTTCTACAGCTTTATACATCACACGCCCATCATGAATATCAAGGCCCAGTATCAGCCCTGGTAATTGTCCCTGGAGCTCCGGCCCGGCCGGTACAGGAATAGCCGGCGTAAACCAGGCAATAATATTGGCGGTATCAGCTACTTCCCGGTTTTTCATTTCACCATTTTCCATAGAGGTCATCATATGTTTACTGATACGTTGTGTAATGGCCTGCTGGCAGGGATAATTGAGGATAGTAGTAGTTTCGCCCGTCAGCTTCCAGTGCAGGTGTGCAATGCTGTCTGAAATAATATAATTCTTCGGGCCAAACTCGCGTTGCTCCACGGATTGGCCGGTACTAAAATTATTATAGATGATGTCGTTGTCGCCGGCTACATCCATGCGTATATGCAGGCCGCCGCCTGCACTTTCCGCCATTTCATCCGGGGTTTCTTCTTCCACTGCGCGGCGTAGCGACTGATTATTGCCAAACAATACTTCCAGCTTTTCTTTATGAGTACTGGGCATGGCATGTGTGGCCTCATCACCCATTCCCTGGAAGTCCATCTTCAACTGTATGGTACGCTCATACACTACCCGGCCTTGTGTTTGCTGCCCATGTGCAGCCAGTATCAACAGGCCCGTAGAAAAGGTAAGGATTATCTTTTTCATGTAATATATTTTATGGAACTAAGCTAGGCCGTTCCTGTTGCAACGCAGGTTAACATGCCTTGCTTTAATGTTAATTTAGGTTAATGTTCGGCCGGTTGGAAAAGGGAAGTAATACATTTGATGTATTTTGCGCTTATAAACACATTGCTGTTGCGATATAAGATCTCCATACCGGTTACTGCTGTCCTGATAGTCTTTACCATCCTGGTTATTACAGCCTTCCAGGTGTATTGGCTCAGGAAGAATTACCGTGAAGAGCGGCAGCTGTTCACTGCCCGCACCAATGTGCTGTTCCGCGAAACCATTTTCCGCCTGCAGGCTACTAAACTGAAAGCCAATCCCAATAATATACGCATTCATGAGCGGCAGGGCATGATCAGCATTTCCCGTGTATTGGATGAAAGGGACAGGGATATGATAGTGGGAAGAATGCCTGGCTTGCGGCGTGCCATGGTGGTAGCCGTGAAAGACGGAATTGTCAGCGGGAGTGATTCCGTGAATGTGCAGTACAGGCTGGCCAGCCCCGGTCCTCCGGGCCCTCCCGGTAAAAGGACCGTTGAGTTCCTGTCTGGTGTAGATTCCCTGAGCGATTCCATTACAATAAAGGATGTTGCCAGGCAATATAGCAGAGTGCTGGCAAGGGAACAGATCAACGTACCCTTTAGCGTTCTTGAAATACCGGTGGATACTACAAAAAGGGATTTCAGCCCGTTCCCCGATGAGCTGGACGCCAATTCCGTAACCATTGGTTTTACAAAACCTGTTACCTACCAGCTGGTGTTTGAAGACAATACCTGGTACCTGTTAAAACGTATCAGCCAGCCTATCAGTATTTCATGCCTGCTGCTGGGAGTAACGGTATTATCTTTTTTGCTGTTATACCGTAATCTTAAACAACAGCAAAAGCTGGCGCAGCTGAAGAATGATTTTATCAGCAACATGACGCATGAGCTGAAAACGCCCATTGCCACTGTAAGCGTAGCCATTGAAGCCCTGCGCAATTTTGATGCGCTGGATGATCCGCAAACCACCCAGGAATACCTGGATATATCTGCCAATGAAATGCAGCGCCTGGCTTTGCTTGTTGATAAAGTGCTGAAGCTGTCAATGTTTGAGAACAGGGAAATTGCTCTGAACAAAGAACAGTTTGATATCAGGGAGCTGGCACGCAGCGTGATGGTATCCATGAAGCTGCAGTTTGAAAAACAACAGGCCACTACTACATTAAAAGCTACCGGTACCAACTTTATTATTACTGCCGATAAGCTGCATATGACCAGCGTATTATACAACCTGCTGGATAATGCCTTAAAATACAGCACCAAAGATCCGGAGATCCTGATCCACATTATTGATCATAAGAATTACCTGGAAATACGTGTAACCGACAACGGTATAGGCATAGCCAAAGAATATAAGAACCGCATCTTTGAAAAGTTCTTCCGTATACCCAGTGGTAACCGGCATAATATAAAAGGTTATGGGTTGGGATTAAGTTATGTAGCCCATATTGTAATGAGCCATATGGGTTTTATAGAGGTGGAAAGTGAGCTGCATAAAGGCAGCACATTCTCTGTAAAGATACCTTTTATAGAGGCGCCGGTTATTCATTATGACAGGAACCGCCGTATCGCATCGGAAAAAAATAATGTAAAATGAGTATAAAGATCTTATACGTTGAAGACGAAATATCACTGGGAAAGATCGTAAAGGAAAGCCTGCAGCGGCGCGGCTTTGAGGTTATTATGGAGCGGGATGGCGCCAATGCGCTGTCGCTGTTCAAAGAAGTGAAGCCCACCGTATGTGTGCTGGATGTAATGCTGCCCAATAAAGATGGTTTTGAGATTGCAGAAGAGATCCGTGCCATCGATACAGAAGTACCCATTTTATTCCTCACGGCCAAAACGCAAACAGACGACCTGGTAAAGGGTTTTACGCTCGGCGGTAACGATTATATCCGTAAACCTTTCAGCATGGAAGAGCTGATCGCACGTATAAAAAATGTATTGCGCAAAACAGAAAATGCGCCCGTTCCTTCCAATGACCCCATCCGCATGGGCAAGTTCCGTTTTTATACCAACCGGCAGTTGCTGTCCAATGGCCTGGAGGAAAAAAAGCTGTCGTACCGGGAAAGTGAGCTGCTGCGTATCCTGTATGAGAACCGCAACGGCATCATTAACCGGAAAAATATCCTGGATCTGCTCTGGGGCCACGATTCCTTTTTCAATAGCCGCAACCTGGACGTGTACATCACCCGCCTGCGGGTGCATCTGAAAGAGGATGAAAACCTCCAGATCCTCACTATCAAAGGGGTAGGATACCGCTTTGTGCTGGATTAATATTTGGCCGTTTGTAAACCCGCTCCTGCCTTTGATCATCCCCGCGCCGCCACCTGTTAGATACCCCTGTTTGTACGCTGCTTTTTTATTTACTTGCTCTTGTTTCCTGCTATTAGTATGGAAATGTTCAGATTACATAATGGCCCCAAATTATTGACAGTTAAACCCCTTCTGTTTTCCAATGGAAAAAGAGATTGCTACATCCCGGGTGAACAAACAGCCGGTAACGCCTGCTGCTACCAGCAACGAAAAAAGCAAAGGTGGTTATACCACGTTATCCGTTCCGCAGATCAGCTTACCCAAAAGCGGCGGGGGAATAAAGTCCATTGACGATAAATTTGCCGTAAATGCCGCCAATGGCACTGCCGGTTACAGCTTCCCTTTTCCTTTTTCCCCATCCCGGAATGGTTTTGTACCTGTTATGTCGCTGGGTTATAATTCCGGCAGCGGTAACAGTGTTTTTGGATTGGGCTGGGATGCCGCGCCGGTAGCTATTGCCCGCAGAACAGATAAACAGCTGCCCCGGTACAATGATGAGGAAGATGTTTTTATCTTCTCCGGCGCAGAAGACCTGGTGCCGGTATATAAAGAAGAGGAAGCAGGCAATTGGGTAAAAGATGAGCAAATTATAGACGGCGCTACCATAGCCCGTTACCGGCCAAGGGTAGAAGGCGGTTATGCACGTATAGAAAAGATCACGGAAGCTAACGGCAACGTATATTGGAAAGCTACCACCGGCGATAATAGTGTGCTGATCTTTGGAAAAAGTAAATCAGCACAGCTGTACAACCCCGCCGGTCCTGCCATGATTTTTAAATGGTTGCTGGAATTTAGTTATGATGATAAAGGCAACTGTTTCCAGTTTGCCTATAAACAGGAAGATAAAACAAATGTGCACCCGCAAATACAGGAACGCAACCGGCTGAATGATACTGCCGCCTGCACTAATGTGTACCTGAAACGTATCAGGTACGGCAATAAGGTACACTTCAACAGGAGCAGCATTAACCTCGCCAATTGGGACAGCTTCCTGAACAGTATTGAGTATTTATTAGAGCTGGTATTGGATTACGGGGAGCACGACATAACCGACCCCCAACCCAATGATGATAAAGGCTGGTTATGTCGGCAGGATCCCTTTTCAGATTACCGCGCCGGTTTTGAGATAAGGACCTGCCGCCTTTGCAGCCGGTTGCTTATGTTCCACCATTTTACGGAGCTGGGCCCAAGACCTTGCCTGGTAAGCGCCATGCATATGGAGTATAATACCAGCACTACTTTCACTTTCCTGCAATCAGTAACGCAAAAAGGATATATCCGTAAGGCAGATGGTACTTATTCGGAAAAAGCTGTGCCGCCCATAGCTTTTTCCTACGAGCCCCTGGCCTGGGATCCAACGGTCAGGACCCTGAGCATTGATAATATACCTGCAGATATCAACGATGGTTATTACCAATGGATAGATCTCTACAATGAAGGGATAGCCGGTGTTCTCACCGAACAGGCCAGCGCCTGGTATTACAAAAGTAATTTAGGTGATGGGAATTTTGACGCCATCAAACTGGTAGCGCCCAAACCTTCGCTGAATGGCTTATTGGAAGGCGCGATACATTTCCAGGACCTGGAAGCAAGGGGGCAGCAATTCCTGGTAAGCAACGGGCTGCAGGGATATTATGAGCTGGATGATAATAAGGAATGGATGCCCTTTAAGAGCTTCAATGAAATACCCAACATTAACCTGCAGGATCCTAACCTGAAGCTGCTGGACCTCAATGGCGACGGCCGCCCGGACATCCTTATCTCAGAAGAAAGAGTATTTACCTGGTACGCCTCAAAAGGCAAAGAAGGTTATGAAAGGAACCACACTGCACCCAAACCATTTGATGAAGAAAAAGGGCCCAACATCATTTTTGCAGACAGCACCCAGTCTGTTGTGCTGGCAGATATGAGCGGGGATGGCCTGATGGATATAGTGCGCATCCGCAACAGCAGCATAGTGTACTGGCCTAACCTTGGTTACGGAAAGTTTGGCGCAAAGGTAAGCATGGGCAATGCGCCGGTATTTGATACGAACGAAGATTTTAACCCCCAATATGTAAAGCTGGCGGATATAGATGGATCCGGCACCACAGACATAGTCTATATCGGTCATCACACCTTTAAAGTTTATTTTAATCAAAGCGGCAATAGCTGGAGCGATGCAAATATCATAAACGGCGTTGAGCCCTTACCGTTTTCACCCATGGATGCCTATTGCCCGGTAACAATCGTAGATCTGCTGGGCAAGGGCACCGGGTGTATAGTATGGTCATCGCCGTTGCCGCAGTACGCTGGTACCCTGCGTTATATTGACCTGATGGCAGGCAGGAAGCCGCATGTAATGACAGCCTATAAAAATAATATGGGCAAGGAGGTAGCTATTCATTATATGTCCTCTACTTACTTTTATTTGCAGGATAAAAAAGCGGGCACGCCCTGGATCACGCAGCTGCCTTTCCCCGTGCAATGTGTAAGTAAGGTAGAAGTAATGGACCAGGTGCAAAGAACACGCTTTACCAGTCAGTATACCTACCATCATGGTTATTACGATCATGCGGAACGGGAGTTCCGCGGTTTTGGCCGGGTAGACCAGGTAGATACGGAAGATTTCGAGCAGTACAAAAAACTTGCTAACCCCAATGGCAATGTACAGTTGGTGGATGCCAGCTTTCACCAGCCACCGGTGCTCACTAAAACCTGGTACCATACCGGCGCCTTTTTAGATAAGGAAAAAATATTCAACCAGTTTGCGGGTGAATATTATCAGAACAATAGTGTAGAGGAGCATACTTTACAGGACCCTGCTTTACCCGCTAACCTTACGCTGGATGAATGGCGGGAAGCCCTGCGCGCCTGCAGGGGCATGCCACTTCGTACAGAAGTATATACGCCGGATGGCAGCGCGCAGCAGGATGTGCCGTATACCACCTCCTTTCACAGCTGCTTCATTCAATTTTTACAACCCCGCCTGCAAAACCAGTATGCAGTATTTAAAGTACAGGAAAGCGAGGTGCTCACGTACACCTATGAACGAAACCCCGCTGACCCGCGTATTACCCACAGCATGACGCTGGAAGTGGATGAAACGGGCAACGTGCTCAAAGCAGCCGCCATCAGCTATGGCAGAAAAACTACGAATGCTGATCTCACAGCCACAGAGCAGGCCGCACAAAGCAAAACACTCATCGTGTTTTCAGATAATAAGGTCACTAATAAAATTGATACAATAACAGATTATCATTTACCATTACCCTGTGAAGCATTAACCTGGGAAATTACCGGTCTGCAACCTGCGGCCGGTAATTACTTTGCCATCAACGAAATAAAGAATGCCTTTACAGCCGCCGCTAGTATCCCTTTCCATGCCCTGCCAACACCGGGGAAAACAGAAAAGCGGCTGATGGTGTTTACCCGTTCCCTGTTAATGAAAAACGACGGGAGCGGGCCGCTGCCTTTAGGTGTAATGGAATCCCTGGCATTGCCGTATGAAACCTACAAATTGTCTTTAACACCCGCGCTGCGCGATCTTATTTTTGGAGATAAGGTAAATGACGATCTGCTGTTACAGCAGGGGAAATACGTGCATCTGGATGATGATAACTACTGGATCCCCGGCGGCACCCAAACCCTTGACCCTGCACACTTTTACCAGGCCACTACCTTAACGGACCCTTTCGGGTATAAAACACAAATAGGTTACGATGCGGCCTATCGTTTTTTTGTGCAGCAGACCAGCGATATGCTGGGCGGCAAAAGTGAAGTAGCCGGTTTTAACTACCGCACCTTATCGCCTTACCTGATGCTGGACATAAACGGCAACCGTACCGGCGTACGCACGGACGAGCTGGGCCTGGTGCTGAGCAGCTTTGTAATGGGGAAGGAAAATGAGAACAAGGGAGATGAGATGGATACCACTACTGCAGAAGCCTCCGCCAATGACCAGCCCTCCGTATCCATAACATATGACCTGACCAATTACCAGGATAATGCTAAACCCAACTATGCAAAAACTACAGCCCGCGAAACACATTTTCACGACAGTCCTCAATCCATTACCCAAACCGCTTATGCCTACGTTAACGGCAGCGGGCAAACGCTGATGCAAAAGATCCAGGCTCCCGACCTGCGCTGGATAGGCAACGGCCGTACTATCATAAATAATAAGGGTTTGCCGGTAAAACAATATGAGCCTTACTTCAGCACAACTTTTGAATTTGAAGATAATAAAGAGCTGGTAGAAAGAGGGGTATCACCCATCCTGTATTATGATTCTGCCGGGCGTTTAGTCCGTACAGAGCAGCCGGATGGTACCTTTTCAAAAGTGGAGTTTGATCCCTGGATGGAGCGCAGCTTTGACCGTAATGATACCGTGTTGGAAAGCCAGTGGTATAAAGACCGCATCACCACGCCGGTGCCCGCCATTGCTACTCCGGAAGAGATAGCTGCCGCCAATAAAACCGCCGCACATGCCAATACACCCGGTACCACTCACCTGGATGCACAGGGCGTTACCTTCATCACAATAGCCGATAATGGTACAGATGGAAAATATAAAACCACCAGTTTAAAAGACCTGGCAGGCAATATACGCAGCATTACAGACGCCCGTGGTAATGTAGTAATGCAGTATAAATGCGATATGCTGGGTGCACAGCTGTACCAGCTAAGCATGGATGCCGGTGAGCGTTGGACCATTAACGATGTAATGGGTAAGGCCTTAAAGAACCTGGACAGCCGCGGCCACCAGTTCCGTTATGAATACGATACCCTGCACCGCCCCCTAAAAACATTTTTGCAAACAGATACAGCAGCAGAAATATGTACAGAGAAAACCCTTTATGGCGAAGGCCTGCCGGATGATAAAGCTTTAAACCTGCGCGGTAAACCCTACCAGCATTTTGACAGCGCAGGTATGGTTACGAATATAACCTTTGACTTTAAAGGCAACTTGTTACAATCTGCCCGCCAGTTGTGTAATGAGTATAAAACCAATATAAACTGGAATACCAATGCAGCGCTGGAACCCGCAACATATACCTATGTCACTGTGTTTGATGCGCTGAACCGCGCCATAAAAGTAACGGCCCCGGATCAAAGCATTCTTATGCCGTCTTTCAATGAAACCGGTCAGCTAAGTAAGCTGGAAGTACAGCTGCAGGGAGCAGCAGTAAAAACAACGTTTATAAAAACTGTTACTTACAATGCCAAAGGGCTGCGGGAAAGTATTGCCTATGGCAACAATACCGCCACTGCTTATAAGTACGATCCCCGTACACTGCGTATCACGCAGATCCAAACCACCGCTAAGAACGGAACAGACCTGCTGCAAAAGCTGTTATACACCTACGATCCGGTGGGCAATATTACCACGATCAAAGACAATGCACAGCAAACCATTTTCTTCAACAACAATGTAGTAAGCCCTGCCTGCGATTATACCTATGATGCGGTATACCGGCTCAGTAAAGCAAGCGGCAGGGAACACATAGGGCAAAACCAGCCCTCATCGCCTTTTGATGAAAGCCGTATTAATTTGCCGCAACCCGGCGATGGCGCAGCCCTGCGTAATTACAATCAAAGTTATGCCTATGATGCAGTAGGCAATATCCTGCAAATGATCCACGCAGCAGGCGCCGGCAGCTGGACAAGAACCTATAATTATGAAACCCGCAATAACCGTTTACATAGCCAAACAACCGGCAGCAGTACAGAAACATTTACCTATGATGAACATGGCAACATTACAGCCCTGGCGCATTTGCCTTCATTAACCTGGGATGATAAGGATGAATTAAGACAGGTGAGCCTGGGTGGGGGAGGCACCGCCTATTACGTATATGACAGCAGCGGGCAGCGCATCCGCAAAGTAATTGAGCGGCAGGGCGGTATAAAAGAGCAGCGCTTATACCTGGGTGTTATTGAGCTGTTTCAAAGAACGGATAATGCCAATAAAGTGCAGGAAAGCACATCCACCCTGCATATAATGGACAGTGGTGCGCGTTTGGCCATGGTGGAAACAAGAACTGTGATAGCCGGCGCCGCAGCATCCCAGCAATTAACCCGGTACCAGTACAGCAATCACCTGGGATCTGCAGCGCTGGAGCTGGATGAAAATGCAACGGTTATTTCTTATGAAGAGTATCACCCTTACGGCACTACAGCCTACCAGGCCATGAACGCCGCCATCAACGCTGCGCATAAGCGTTACCGTTATACCGGTATGGAAAGGGATGAGGAAACCGGTTTGCAATATCATGGTGCACGTTACTATTTACCCTGGCTGGCCAGGTGGCTGAGCGCAGACCCCATTGGCGTGAACGGCGGTATGAACCTGTACCGCTATTGCAGTAATAACCCCGTAATAAGAATGGATGTGCTGGGAACAGATGACAGCCAGTTCCAGTGGGCAAAAAGTGCAGAAGAAAATAAGACCCGGCATGAGCGGCTCATAGGGCTGTTGCAGATCCTTGACGGGCATATTTATTACCGTAAAAGCCAGATCAAAGACATTCTTGCAAAATTTGGAGATGATAAAGTATTGCTGCATTATGGGTTTGATGGGGATGACTGGCATACCCAGATGGGATTGCAAAAAAGCGTGATCAGTGCTATACGCCGGTATGATTCAGCATACACGGGCAATGCATCTTTCGTAAGCCTTCCTGATGATAAGGCCGCAAAAGCAAAAGAACAGAAAGAGGCAATATGGCAGGCCAACGTAAGGGGCTACGAATATGTGACCGGTTCTGTATTTGCGGGGATAGCTTCCGGTGTTGCCAGGATCTTTACTGACGATCCGGAAAAAATTGCCGGCGCTGCCGGTTTGGGCGCAGCAATAGAAGGCGCAGGGCTGCCCCTGGCCACGGGTATTGCAACAAAGGTGAGGGATAATGCCCGGCAGGAACAACAGCAGAAGGCCGAGGCAAAGGCACGTGATCTGGTAGCGCCGTCATCATCCGGCCAGCGCCCGTCGTCTCCCCCGAACCCCACTTCCGCTAACACCACTGCCGGCGCCACCGGCCCCGCTCCCACGGATGATATAAAAGACCTGAAATCTGCAGTAGACATCGGCGGTACCCGCATTTTCTACGGGAATCCTCCCGGTGGAGCTCCACCTATTGCTGCCTGTTTCAAAGGAAATAATATCACCTTTGATTCAGTAACAGACGCATATGGTGTTAGATTAGTACTGGAGCATCTGGAACGGAAAAATCCGGGCGCCCACGTATATGCAGGAGCAGGGACTCATGGAGATACAACCGGTGACTGGGTTGCTACAAGCCCAGACCCTACATATATAGAACGGAGCTTTTTTCGTGAGGACAAGGGAACAATGGCGCAAGGCCGGTTACCGGGTTTGGGTGCAAGATTTGTATTTGATGTATCCAAGCCAGCGCAGGCATCCTCATTCCTTAGCGCAGAAAAAGCCGCGGACCAGGCCCCGCCGGGAACCGTATTTACCATGGCTAACTGGTGTTACAGCACTGCCAAAAAATAAGGCACAGGGGCGCTTGAACATTATAATAACTATATTGCAAAAAAATCAGGCGCTCCTGTGTTAGCTTTATCTGAGATCACCAACGGATCACTGATCCGTGTAAAAGGCAAAGATGTTATTTTCACCTACGACCTGCTGACCACCACAGACGAGCATTCCCGCATTCTTACCACCAACCTCAATGGGGTAGCATACCTGGAAGCCGTGCCCGTACCCATTTCCGAGCCTTACCTGGTGCATTCGCTGGGTCTGGATAAAATAGACGCTTCACACTATGTAGGCCGCCTGCAGGAATATGTATTTGAATATGATCTGTGGGCCGATGTGCTGATTGTAAAACACGCAAAGGAAAGCTTCATTCTGCCCTATGTGGCAGTACTGTTTGTACACATCTTCCAGAAGATCATTAACGATTACATTGTTCAATAACCGGTGGTCACATTAATTCCATCAGGATTGGTAATTTGTAGATACCTTAGCAATACCCAAAAAATGCTTATCTATGAAAGTTACTCAATTACCATTCAGCATATTACTGTTAGGCGCGCTGGCTGCCTGTAACGGTGATCACACATCCACCAGCGGCAAAGATTCCACAGGCGCCAATCCCTTTTTTGTAAAAAGCAGCCTGCCCTTTGAAGCGCCGGACTTTACAAAGATCAAAGATGCCGACTTTAAACCTGCCATAGAAGAAGGTATTAAACAGCAGCAGGCGGAAATACAGGCCATTGCAGAAGATACCGCTGCGCCCACCTTTGAAAATACACTGGTGGCGCTGGAAAAAAGCGGGGCTTTATTAACCCGCGTCAGGAACGTATTTGACATGCTGGCAGATGCCAATACCAACGACACACTGGATAAGGTAAGAGAGGACGAAGCCGCAGCACTGGCCGCCAATGATGATGCCATTTACCTGAACACAAAACTTTTCAAACGCGTGCACACCCTTTACCAGGAGCGCGACAAACTGAACCTGGATGCAGAATCCAAACGCCTGGTAGAATACTACAACCAGCAATTTGAAATGGCCGGCGCTAATTTATCCGATGCAGATAAAGCAATTGTAAAAAAGCTGAACCAGGAAAGGGCCTCACTCAGTGTAGCCTTTAATGCTAAGGTAATGGCCGGCACCAAAGCCGGGGCATTGGTGGTAAGTGATAAAGCAGCATTGGCCGGTTTAACGGACGATGCGCTGGCCAACGCCGCGCAGGCAGCCAAAGACCGCAAGCTGGATGGTAAATGGCTGCTGCCATTACAGAACACCACTCAGCAGCCCTCCCTGCAATCTATAACAGACCGGCCTACACGGCAGGCGCTCTTTAACGCCTCCTGGACACGTAACGAGAAAGGAGATTCCAATGATACCCGCCAGCTCATTATCCGTTTGGCAGGCATCCGTGCACAAAAAGCACAGCTGCTGCACTTTAAGAACTATGCAGCCTATAACCTGCAGGACCAGATGGCTAAAACTCCCGAAGCAGTAACCGCTTTCCTGGAAAAGCTGGGACCTGCCGCCACAGCCAAAGCCAAACAGGAGGCCGCTACCATCCAGGCGCTGATCGACCAGAAAGCTAAAGGCATACAGCTGGCTCCCTGGGACTGGAACTATTATGCAGAGCAGGTACGCAAAGCGCAGTACAACCTGGACGATAACGAGATCAAACCTTACTTTGAAATAAACTCCGTGCTTACCAATGGCGTGTTTTATGCCGCGCATTTATTATACGGGCTGGATTTCAAGGAACGGCATGATCTGCCCGTGTACCATAAAGACGTACGCGTGTTTGATGTAATAGACCAGGATGGAAAACAGATCGGTCTTTTTTACTGTGATTATTTTAAACGCGATAATAAATCCGGCGGTGCATGGTGTAACAACCTGGTAGGGCAATCTAAATTACTGGGTAAGCAACCGGTTATTTACAACGTATGCAACTTTACCAAACCAGCAGCGGGCCAGCCTGCGCTCCTTAGCTTTACAGAAGCAAGAACCATGTTCCATGAATTCGGACATGCGCTGCATGGCTTTTTTGCATCACAGCAATACCCCGCAATCTCCGGTGCGCAAACCGCCCGCGATTTTGTGGAGTTCCCCTCCCAGTTCAATGAGCATTGGGCTATGGATCCAAAGGTGTTCAGCAATTATGCAAAACATTATAAAACCGGCGCAGCAATGCCGCAGCAGCTGGTAGATAAAATTAAAAAAGCAGCCACCTTTAACCAGGGGTATTCCTTAACAGAAGCGTTGGCAGCAGACGCCATTGATATGGCCTGGCATACATTGCCTGCAGATTCCAGCACATGGCCCAAAGATGTAGATGCTTTTGAAGCCACCGCTTTACACAACGCCGGGCTGGATCTGACACAAGTGCCGCCCCGCTATCGTTCCAGCTACTTTTTACATATCTGGTCCAACGGGTATGCATCCGCATACTACGCCTACGCCTGGACGGAAATGCTGGCCCATGATGCTTTCTCCTGGTTTGAAGAGAATGGAGGTTTAACACGCGCCAACGGGCAGCGCTTCCGGGATATGATCCTGTCGCGCGGTAATACGCTGGACTATGGTAAAATGTTCAGGGATTTCCGCGGGCACGATCCGGAGATAGGGCCGCTGTTAAAGAGCCGTGGATTGAAATAATATAAATAAGGGGCGGCCGGAAAGTAGCTGTTAACATTTAGCTGTTAGCTATTAGCAAAACACCAAACAGCTAAAAGCTAATTGCTAACAGCTAATAGCTACTTTCATTCCGCTACCGGGAACGCTACGATCCTCACCTTGGTGCATCCATATGGCACCAGGGTGATTTTCTGTATGGTACTATCTGTTTTGCCTTTATAAAAACCGTTGCGGTCTGTTACCGGCTGGTAAGCCACCCCGTTCACCGCTTCCCAGCCCGGCAGGCGTTTAGCCGGCGCCGTGATCTGCAGGGGAGCATGTTCCAGGTTCCATACAAAATCATCGCCCGCAGGTTTTACTTTGCTGAACTGTAATTGTGTGGCCGGTTTTTCCACTGCTGCCCGTTGTAATGCAAAGTTCCATGCTCCCTCAGGATACACGCTCAGGTAATCGCCCTCTTCCGCATCTGTTCCCTTTTCCCATTTTTCATTGAGCTTTAATGCATATACCAGCGGCCCTCTTTCTACTGAGCGGGAATTACGTCCCCATACTGTGGTGGTTATTTCCATAGGCAGCTGTAAGCTAAGCTGGTCGCCGCTTTTCCAGGTACGGTTTATGGTAGTTATTTCTCCGCCTTTGGCATGTTGCAAGGGTTGCCCGTTCAATAGTAAGGCAGCTTCTTTGCACCAGCCGGGAATGCGCAGCTGAAAAGGAAAGGCAGCTGCTTTGGGCATAGTTAGCTCAAAACGTACCTGGTCTTCAAAAGGGTAGCTTGTTATTTCGTTAATGGTAACAGCGGTGCTGTCTTTACCCACTTTAGCCGTCAAACGGTTAGGGGCATACGTTAATGCCGCTATACCATTGCCAGCCGTGGTATACCACAGGTGCTGGGTGAATTTTGTCCAGCCCTGGTGCATATTTGCCAGGCAGCAGGTGTACCCGCTGCGCATGCCCAGCACATTACACATTTCCCGGTTAAAGGGCAGGGAGAAATCAAAAACGCCCCTGCTGATCTGTACCTGGTTAGCCACCTGGAAATACTGTTTGTTATTATAATCATCTGTGGTTTGCGTGGGCAGGGCATTAAACGCCATTTTTTCCAGCGCATCCATATATGGTACTTCCCCGGTAATGCCAATAATGTTTTCCAGGGAATACATGGCTTCTACTACAGCGCATAATTCTACACCCTGCGTAGGGTCGTTACCGTTGAGGTCTTCATCGCCGGAAAAAATACCCATGGGCAGGCCATGCACGGTCATAAGGTCATGCCAGCCGGTTTGCAGGTTGTGCAGGTAGGTTTTATTGCCGGTGCGCTGGTAGTTAATGGCCGGCGCTTTCAGGCCCATGGCCACATTTACGGCATGGCGTTTCATCCAGTCGTCCATATGGCTGTAAGTAGTGGTGCTGATCATCCAATCCCGGTTACCCATCCAGGTAGTCCAGGCAAAGGATTGCGATTCCAGCAGCTCTGCCAGCTGCAGCAGTTTTGCATCGTGTGTTTTGGTGTACAGCCATTGCGCTATCATCACATTCTCAATACCGCGGGAGGTAGCCCATTCCGTCCATTTACCCAGCGGTGCTGTTTTTAATGCCTGCAGCTGGTAGTGGAAATACCGGGTCATAAAAGGCAGTACCCGCGGGTCTTTTGTGGCAGTGTAATATTGCTGCAGCACTTTTAACATTACCATTTTAGGCCACCAGTCTTCACCATCAGCGGCATGTTGCGCATCAATGGTAATATGCTGTTCCCGTTCTGCTGTTGTAAGCGGGCCAAAATAACCGGAAGGGCGCTGATGGTCCAGTGTCCAGTTTACATAACGTAACACCTTTTCCTGCAGGGTCTTATCATCCAGCAGGTAGGCCAGGGGCAGCGCGCCATCCAGCCAGTAGGGTGTCTCCTCCCATCCATCGCCCTTTCCGCCCAGCCAGCCGTTATCCTGTTTCACTTTTTTATATACCTCATCCAGGTGGCCTGAAGTACCGTTCCGCATAACGACCAGCTGGTTACGCAGCCATCCTGATGGCTGTATAGCGCCCAGCGGCAGCTCCTGGTAAATAGGGGCAGTGTAAGCGGTTTTTGTTTGCGCAAAAGTTCCTGGTGCTAAAGCAAGCAGGAAAAAACTATAGGTTAATAATTTTTTCATAGCTGTTGTTGAATGATCCGTGGTCCGTTACCGCTAAATGTAATAATTATGTGTGAAAAGTTGTAGATGCAGCATGTTATGTTCATGGCTGCAAATATTTTCGCATCTTTACAGTGTTTATCTGCAAATCGTTTTACACCTATGATCGCCATCATCCTCATCATCTTATCCATCGCCTGCATCCTCATTGCAGGTGTTATTATCCGGATCAACCTCCAATCAAAGGAATGGAGCAGCTGGGAAGATTAACACTACAGCCGGGCACGTTTGTGGTGGAATGATTGTTGAAGCATTCCCCATATATGATTCCAAAAGAGCACCAAAACAATACCTCGCACGTATTTTATAAAGAAGCTTTACTGCACCTGCAGGGGAGCGGCGTGCCCTTTATGCTGGGCGGCGCCTTTGCCATGTTCCATTACACCGGCATTTACCGGGATACCAAGGACCTGGATATTTTTTGTGCGCCCGCCGATTACCCGGCCATCCTGAAGCTTTTTGCAGCTAAGGAAGGTTACCGCACAGAGTTAACAGATGTTCGCTGGCTGGCAAAAGTGTTCAAAGGCGAATATTTTGTTGACATCATCTTTGCTTCCCCCGCCAACATATTCCATGTAGATGATAGCTGGTTTGAATACGCGCCAGAAGCAGAATTTACCGGCGTAAAGGTGAAATTATTACCGCCGGAAGAGCTGATCTATTGTAAGAGTTATGTGCAGAACCGGGAGCGTTTTGATGGGGCAGATATCAATCACGTCATACTCAAATACGGGAAGGAGCTGAACTGGCAACGCCTGCTTACCCGCCTGGATCAGCACTGGCATTTACTGTTATCACAGCTGATCAATTTCCAGTTCGTGTACCCGGCAGATCACCGCGACATTGTTCCCAAATGGCTGCTGGATGAGCTGATCCAGAGAACGCAGGAACAATACGAATTGCCCGCTCCCCTAGAACGCGTTTGCCGCGGGCCTATGATAGACCAAACGCAATACCAGGTAGATGTGAAAGACTGGGACTATAGATCATACACCATTAAAACCGTATAGCATGGCAGTAGCATCCGGAAAAACACGCATTGCAGCAGTAGGCGATATTCATGTTCGTGAATCAGACAAAGGGAATTGGATCCCATTCTTCCAGGAAGTATCCCAAAAGGCCGATGTGCTGCTTTTATGCGGCGACCTTACGGATACCGGCGATGAATCTGAAGCACAGGTGCTGGTAGAAGAGCTGAAAGCCTGCACCATTCCCGTGGTAGCCGTGTTAGGCAATCATGATCATGAAAAAGGCCGTCATAAGCTGATCCGGCAGATCATGCTGCAGCACCATAATGTAACGATGCTGGATGGGGAAGCCGTGGTGATCCAAAACGTGGGTTTTGCCGGTATCAAAGGTTTTGGCGGCGGGTTTGATAACCATATGCTGTCATTTTTTGGCGAAGGCGCTATGAAAGCCTTTGTGCAGGAAACAGTAGATGAAACCCTTCACCTGGACCGCGCCCTGGCCCGCCTGGACCAGGAGCATGCAGATATAAAGAAGATAGCTGTTATGCATTACTCGCCTATAAAAGCCACAGTAATGGGCGAACCGGAGCAGATCTTCCCGTTCCTGGGCTCATCCCGCCTGGCAGAACCTTTAAGCAGGAGGGGAGTGCTGGCCGCTTTTCACGGGCATGCGCATATGGGCACCCTGGCTGGGGAAGCGCCGGGTGGTGTAAAAGTATTTAATGTATCTAAACCGGTGCTGGTGCGTGAAGGTTACAAATGCCCGTTTTACCTGATGGAGGTGTAAGTGCCGTGTCTTCAGCATATATCAGTTGACCGTTTGGCTGAATCGCGGATGCAGGCAGTGTTTCGCATGTTTCTGGTATAACTGTCCATCCGCCTTGTCTCCGCTGTATTTTCTCGCCCCTTATATTGTAGTATTGCAAACGCCTGCTTGTTTTGGGCGAAGGCATGCCGGCGCCAGCTGTTTGTTGTATGGGCATATCCACAGCATTTTGTAATTCACCCTTCCCCGTTTCTTGATCCAGATCAATATATCCAGCTAATTCCGGATCAAATTTATGCCGGTACTCCTTTTCCAGCAGCTCTTGTACAACTGCCTTTTCCACACCTGATTTCAACAGCTGCATAGCCTGACCGGTAATGGTCCGGTAATCATCATGCTGCCTTGTTTTACGGGGAAATAACCGGTAAATAGCCGCTGCTATCTTAGACGCCTGTGCCAGCCAGTCCGCATATTCCATGGTGCGCTTAAAACTGCGGAAACGCTTTACCCGCTTGCGGCTTAATGAACTTTTGGACCGTGCATAATATTGCCCGTCCATTTTGTAATAGGTAATATTACCTACAGTGCCTGTCAGGAAAACAGGACCAACTTGTTTTGCCATAACGATATAATTTTGGTGTACCCGGCAAAAATAAAGGCCCTCACAGAACTACCCAAATGAAGTGAACGTTTTGATCACATTTGAGCGAAAATGAACATTTTGAACGAAAATGCACATTTTGAGCGCTCCATCTTTCCTACTCCATACTATCTCACTTACATATCCTTCCCTACTTTTATGCGCTGCTCTCCCGTGTCCTTCCCATGTTACACTCTCATTTAACCCTGGGTAAAAGCGCACTCCATCCATGTCCCTCTCATGTCCGGTCCATGTCCCACTCGTGTACATCCCTGGTCAGAGCCTACTCTCACCCCTCATTACCACCTTTCCCATAAATGTTGTATTTTCTCCCCCGCTAGTGATCAAACCACGTATGAAAAGCAGTTCTCACTGCATCCTAAAACAATAACCCATGGAAAAACAGGAAAACCATCATTCCACACGCAGGCGTTTTCTGAAAAACGCTGTAAAAGGCGCCGGCGCACTGGCCCTTATCAATTTTCCTACTATTGTGCCCGCCCATGTATTAGGCAAATATGCCCCCAGCAACCGTATTAACATTGGCGCCATTGGTAACGGCCGCATATCCCGTGGGCATGATATGCCCGGTGTATGGAAGTACGACCAGGCAAGGATCATAGCTGTTTGTGACCTGGACAGCAACCGCGTAACAGCCGCGCAAAAACTGGTGAACGATTATTACAGCAAGAAAACCGGTAAACCCTACGATGGTGTGAAAACCTACGAAGATTACCAGGAGCTGTTAAACAATAAAGATGTGGATGCAGTGCTTATCAGCACACCGGATCACTGGCATGTAATGCCCGCCATACATGCTGTACGCTCCGGTAAGGACGTATATATGCAAAAGCCGGCCTCTTTAACCATTGCAGAAGGGCGGCTGCTTAGCGACGAAGTGCACCGCAGCGGCCGCATACTGCAGGTAGGCAGCCAGCAACGGTCTATGCCGCAGTTTAAAAAGGCCTGTGAGCTGGTGCGTAATGGCGCCATTGGTAAAGTGCATACGGTATATGTAGGCCTTCCCATTGACGATCCCAAAGAAAGCACGGTGGAAAAAGAAATGCCGCTGCCCGCCAACTTGTTATATGAGAAATGGCTGGGTGAAACGCCCTATGTGCCTTACACAGAAAAACGGGTGCACCCGCAGGCCGATTTTTCACGTCCCGGCTGGCTGCGCTGCGAGCAGTTTGGCGCAGGTATGATCACCGGCTGGGGCGCTCACCATTTTGATATTGTAAACTGGGGATTGGATACGGAATATACCGGTCCCGTGGAAATAAGTGCCACCGCCCAGTTTCCGCCTGCCGGTAATTTATGGGATGTGCATGGCCCTTTTAAATCAGAAACTATCTTTGCCAATGGGGTAAAGGTGCTGGCCAGTAATGATTACCCAAACGGGGTAAAATTTGTAGGCTCAGAAGGATGGATCTTTGTTACCCGTGGCAACTACGCCGCTACTTCCAGCGATCCGGTAGCAAAGGGCCAGAATACGAAAGCGCTGGAAGCAAGCGATCCGCGTATACTCAGTACCGTGATACCGGCAAGCGGGGTGCATTTATACGATACCAAAGACCATCACGGTAACTGGCTGGATAGTATAGCTACCCGCCAAGCGCCCATCACGCCCATAGAAGTAGGCCACCGCGCCTGTACCATTTGCCTGCTGAACCATGCTGCCATGAAGCTGCAGCGCAAGCTGTACTGGGACCCGGTGAATGAACGTTTTAAGAACGACGATGCCGCCAATGCAATGCTCACCCGCCCGCAGCGCTGGCCTTATACATTATAAAGCAATCAGACGAACCATGAATAAAAAACAGATCGTAACATCACTATTAGTGTTAAGCATGATGAACAATGCCTGCAACACCGGACAAAAGGAAAAAGAAAAGGAAACTGCTGCCACAAGTGAAGCGGACATTAAGCTCATAACGCTGGATCCCGGCCACTTTCACGCGGCGCTGGTGCAAAAATCTATGAGCCCAGGTATAGATTCTGTAGTGCATGTATATGCACCGGACGGTCCGGAGCTGAAAGAACAATTGCGTTTCATTGATCAGTACAACACCCGTACGGAAGCGCCTACCCACTGGCAGGAGGATGTGTACAAAGGCCCGGATTTCCTGGAAAAAATGGTGCAGGAAAAGAAAGGGAATGTAGTGGTAATGGCAGGTAACAACCATCGCAAAACAGAATACATACAGCAGGCCGTGGCAGCCGGTATGAACGTACTGGCCGATAAGCCCATGGCCATTAGCTCCGAAGGTTTTGCCACGCTGCAAAAAACGTTTGAGGATGCCAAAGCAAAAAAGGTATTGCTCTATGATATTATGACGGAGCGCTCAGAGATCACCAACACCCTGCAGGGCGAACTGTCGCGCATACACGACGTTTTTGGTGAGCAACAGCAGGGCACGGATAAAGAGCCCGGCGTGGTAATGGAAAGCGTGCACAATTTCTACAAATATGTATCCGGCAAAGCCCTTACCCGGCCGGCCTGGTTCTTTGATCCTGCACAGCAGGGCGATGCCATTGTGGATGTAGGCACCCATCTGGTTGACCTGGTGCAATGGGAATGTTTTCCCGCAGTAGTATTGGATTATAAAAAAGATATCCAGCTACAGGGCGCCCGTCATTGGCCTACGCCCATCACCTTATCCCAGTTCCGCACCATCACCGGCCTGGATAGCTTCCCGGATTTTCTGCAGCCATTTGCCAAAGACACGGTGCTGAACGTACATGCTAACGGTGAAGCCCGTTACACGCTTAAAGGCGTGCATGTAAAAGTAACCGCCCTATGGCAATATGCAGGCCCTGAAGGCAGCGGTGACACGCATTATTCCATGCTGCGCGGCACTAACAGCAACCTGGTGATCCGCCAGGGAAAGGATGAAAAGTTTGAACCAACTTTATACGTAGAGGCGGTAGGTAAAACCAAGGCCGCAGACCTGGAACAGCACCTGCAGGCAGCTTTAAAGCAGCTGGAAAGCAAGTACCCCGGCCTATCGCTGGAAAAAAGTAAACAGGGTTTCAAGATCGTGATCCCTGCTAAATATAAGGTAGGCCACGAAGCGCATTTTGCGCAGGTGCTGCAGCGTTATATGGAGTACCTGAAAGGCGGCAGCCTGCCGGATTGGGAAGTACCGGGCATGATCGCTAAATATTATACTACTACAAAGGCGCTGGAAATAAGCTCAAAGCATAAAGGATAAAGCAGAAAGCAAAAAGCTATTGAAGCGGATGGGTGCTTGCCATAAATCCCTTGTCCGCTCCAATAGCTTTTTGCTTTATCCTTTCAGCTTTACGCTATTTAATAGCTACTCCCAATCCCAACTGTATCTGTTGGCTATGCCATTTATAGCGGTCATCAATATTATTAATATTCCCCAGGCCCAGTGTGTAACGGCCATAGAAACGCACCTGCGATACATGCAGGGTTAAGCCTGCCGCCACGCCATAATCGGTGTTCTTAAAAGCAGCTTTATCTTTCAGTAATATATCTTCATTATCATATACCAGCACGCTGAATTGCGGCCCCACATTCAGGGTGAACAGGTCGTTCACTTTGTAGGCCAGCAGCACGGGTATGCTTACGTAGCTCAGCTTTATAGAAGATTTAGCGCTGCTGTTACCGGAGTTCACATAATACGTCAGGAAATCATCATCCTTTTTATTATTGAACTGAGAGAACAATACCTCCGGCTGAATACCCCATTTGGAAGTAATATTATACTCCAGGAAAATACCCGCATCATACCCGGGATTAAAGCTGCCCTGCATTCCCTTACCATTAAGACTGGTGAATTGCAGATCGGCCTTTAACCCGTAATGAAGCTTTTGTCCATAGGAAACACCCGCCACCAATAACAGGCCGGTAATAGCTGTAAATAGTTTCTTGATCATAGATATGCAAAATAGAGATACAAATATGGGGTACCACAGCACACTATGTAACACTTAATAGATGATCCGGCCGTTTACCCCCACCATAAGGGGAAATTTATGGATGATCTGATGTTTTTTCCTTAAATTATCCATAGTTAAACCTCCTAAATTCCACGGAATGAGATACTCCATAGTATGGATCGCATTTGCCTGCCTTTCGTTTCATTGCACAACACGGCAATCTTCTACCATAACGCTTTCCCAACAGGCGCTCAGAGATAAGATCATGGGCGGCTGGGCAGGGCAAACTATTGGCGTTACTTTTGGCGGGCCTTACGAATTCCGTTTCAATGGCACCTTCATACAGGACTATCAGCCCCTGCGCTGGTATGACGGTTATCTGAAAAAGACCATGCTGGAAAATCCCGGCCTGTACGATGATATTTACATGGACCTCACCTTTGTGGAAGTGCTGGACCGCGCCGGGCTGGATGCCCCGGTAGATTCTTTTGCGCAGGCGTTTGCCCGTGCCGGTTATATGCTGTGGCATGCCAACCAGTCGGCCCGTTATAATATCCTGCAGGGTATTAAAGCACCCGCGTCCGGCCACTGGACCAACAACCCTCATGCAGATGATATTGATTACCAGATAGAGTCGGATTTTGCCGGTTTAATGAGCCCGGGTATGCCTAACACAGCATCGGCCATCAGCGATAAGGTAGGCCATATTATGAACTATGGGGATGGCTGGTATGGCGGTGTATACATAGGCGCCATGTACTCGCTGGCGTTTATTGCCGATGATATGCAATACATTGTTACGGAAGCGCTGAAAACCGTACCGGCAAAAAGTACATTCCGCCAGTGTATTGAAGACGTGATCCGCTGGCACCAGCAGTACCCGGACGACTGGCACCGCAGCTGGTACGAGATCCAGCAGAAATGGTCCAGCGAAAATGGTTGCCCCGATGGCGTGTTTAATGCCTTTGATATAGATGCCAAGGTCAATGCAGCTTATGTTGTGCTGGGATTATTATATGGCAACGGAGATTTCACTAAAACCCTGGACATAACCACCAGGGCGGGGCAGGATGCAGATTGTAACCCCTCATCTGCCGGCGGTATCCTGGGTGCTATGCTGGGATATAAACGTATACCTGCTTACTGGAAAATGGGGTTAAAGGCAGCAGAAGAACTGGATTTTAAATACACCGGCACCTCCCTCAATAAAGTATATAACACCAGCTATAAACATGCCCTGGAAATGATACGCCGTAACGGCGGTAAGGTAGCAAATGAGCAGGTGACCATTGCCGTGCAAACTCCCCAGCCTGTGCGCCTGGAACAAAGTTTTGAAGGCCTGCATCCGGTAGACCGTATACCGCTTTACAAAGACCATGTACAGGAGCTCTCCTTTGATTTTGAAGGAACGGGTTTTGTTTTAAAGGGAGATGCCCGTAAGCAAGGGCCCAACGTGCCGGATAGCAGCATTACCATGGAAGTATATATTGATGGCAGCAAAACCGCTACCATAGCGCTGCCCACCAGCTTTCAAAGCCGCAGTAATGACCTGTGCTGGAATTACCAATTGCCTGACAAAAAACACCAGGTAAAAATAAAGGTCCTTAATCCCAGTCCAAACAACAGCCTTAACACTTTTGAATACCTGGTTTATACCAGCAAAAAATAATCTTCACATCATCACGGATCCAACGGATCCAGCGGATCTTCATGCAGGCTCTCCGCCACCGGGTAATACTCAATGCTCAGATCATCCACCTGCCGCAGCTTGCGGTAGGGCAGGTAGCCCATATCTTTAAGACATACCTTTTCAAAGAACACGCTGGCCACATAGATCAGGTGTGCCTTGCTGCTGGTGCACAATACTTTTTTATCTGTTGGGAAACCGTTGCGCAATAATATGCGGTTGGCATTCCGCAGGTTGGTAGTGGTATGCCGTGCATGCGGATCCACCAGGATGGCCGTTTCGGGCACATCACAGCTATCTGCCAGGAAACGTTTCATTTCTATGGCTTCACTGTATTTTGTTCCAAACGGATGCACGTACCCACCGGATACGATCACAAACGGCGCTTTATTTTTCTGGTAAACATCCGCAGCAGTGCGGCAGCGCAGTTTGTTCATTACACTGATCGGCGCATCATCATCCGGGCCTGCACCCAGTACCAGGATGGCCGAATAATCAAATTTATCCCACTGCACGCTGCTTAGCTGTGCCAGCGTTTTCTGATTGGTAAGGGCCATGGGTTCATGCCGGGCTGCATGATCTTTTTTATTCAGCTGCAGCAGGTCCATAGCTAAATGCAGGGTAGGGGTAAAGAACAAGCCGGATGCTTCCGGGTGTTGTTTGTAAGTTACCAGTATGTTCCTGACCGCGCTGGTATACATATCGCTGTGCACATTGTACATGGCGGAATCTATGCGCGGGTAGCGCAGGCCGGTGTTCCGGGTATAGGCAACCAGGATGTAGTTCAGCCCATTGGCTTCTTCCCGCCAGCGCTCTTCCAGGATCTTTACATCCGGCAGGGATTCATAACGCATAAAAGCGCCGCTGGGTTTCAGGTGTTGCTGCAAGGTGGCGCGGAAAGCGGGCTGCGTTTTATACACCTGTTCCAACGCGTTGCCAATTGCTTTGATCTCATTGCCGTCAAACAGCAGGGGAGTGGCAAAACAGGCGGCATTCTTACAGCTGTCTGTTATTTTATCCACCTCCTTCAGCTGTTGCTTATAAACCTGCTGTAAGATCTTATTACGTTCCACGGCCTTGTGCAGGGTAGGTTCCTGCTCCAGCAGGGTAAGCAGGTAAAAGTTTTTGTCTTGCACCAGGTTGCCGCTTTGTACAAACTGGTAAGCAGGGTCAAAAGACGGTTGGTTCTGTGCCTGCAGCGCTGCCGGCATTGCCCCAGCCAGGGCGCAGCAGAGTAATAGTTTCCGGAAGATCATAAAAAATTAATGTGCGGATGTGCAGGAATGTATGTGCAAATGAAATGCCATCCGTACGCCAAAATACAAAAAAAATGTGCTGATGGGCTGGTAAATATAACTGGCACATCAGCACATTTTTCCATCAGCACATTTACATGGCTACACCTTCGGTGGCATCAGCTTATACACCACTGGTGTTACAACTCTCGAAAGCAGGGTGGAGCTGATCAATCCACCAATTAATACAATGGCCAGCGGCGCAATCAGCGGGTTACTGGAAATGGCAATGGGTATTAAACCGCCAATGGCCGTTAAAGAAGTTAATACAATGGGTAAGAAGCGTACCTCGCCGGCCTCGCGGATGGCGGTTTCCAGCGATTTGCCCTGCTCCCGCAGCTGGTTGGTGAAGTCTACCAGCAATATGGTGTTCTTCACCTCAATACCTGCCAGGGCTATCATACCAATAATGGCCACAAAAGAAAGCGAGTTGCCGGTGAGCCACAGTGCCACAGCAGCGCCCACCATTCCAAGGGGTATCACCGACAGTACAATGAGCGTACTTTTGAACGTGCGGAATTCCAGGATCAGTACTGCTATGAACAGGAAGATGGTAACAATAATAATGCTCATAAAACCGCCGAAGGAGTTATTCCGCGATTCTACCTCGCCGCCCATCTCGTAGCTGTAGCTGGCCGGCAGAACCAGTTTATCCATTTTTCCTATTACGTCTGTAATGACCCGGTCTACCAGGAAACCTTTTTGTACAAAGGCTTTTACAGATACCACGCGCCGTTTTTCCTGGTGGTTAATGTTCACCGGCGAGGTTTCCAGCGTAAGCTCCGCTACTTGTCCCAGCGGGAAAGGTTTGCCCTGCATATTGCTCACGTACAGGTTACGGAATACGTCCAGCGTGGGGCGGCCTTCATGTGCACGGGTAAGCAGTATGTCATAGTCGTTATCATTATTATCGGTGTACTTGCCTACATTCAGGCCGGATACGGCCAGCCGCACGGTACGGTCAATGTTCACAGAGGGAATGCCCAGCAGCTGCGCTTTTTCAGGTTGTATAGCTACACGGATATCGCTTTTTAACAGGCTTACCGGGTTATCAACATACATGGTGCCGGGAGTGCGTTGCAGCATCATTTCCACTTTGCCGGCCAGTGCACGCAGGGTATCCAGGTTCTCGCCAAACAGGCGCACCTCCACAGGAGCCGCTACCGGCGGGCCCTGCTCAAAGTTCTTTACTTCCACTTTGGCGCCGGGGTAGGGCGTCCATTGGTGACGCAGCTTTTCTATCAGCGCCAGCTTATCTGAGGGGTTGGTATGCTCATCCAGCTGCACAAAGATCTCTGCAAAGTCAGTATGCTCATTTTCCTGTATCACGTTATAGTATATACGCGGATTGCCTTTTCCAACATTGGTGGCAAAGTATTTCACAGCCGGTTCCTTGCGCAGCACAGCTTCAATATCCTTTGCTACATTATTGGTGTACTGCAGGTTGGACTGCGGCGGAGCGGTAATATTGATCAGGAACTGTGGTTTTTCCGATGCAGGGAACAGGCCAAAGCCTACTACGCCAAACAGCATAACAGAGCCGCCAAAAATGATGACTGTGATCACAATGGTAAGCACGGGCCGTTGCAGGGCTTTATCCAGGAAACGGGCGTAGCTGCCATGTATCAGGCGTTTCAGGCCACGCATGAAAATGTTGCCGTCCGGGTGGCCGGTATGTTTGCGCAGCAGCTTGCTGGCCAGGAAAGGAATGATCGTAAGCGATACTAACATAGACGCCAGTACGCTGAATATTACTGCAAGCGGCAGGCTGCGGATAAAATCGCCGGAACCTTCCGGCATAAATACCAGCGGCATAAAGGCAATGATCAGCGCTGCCGTACATCCGGCTACGGCCATGCCTATCTGTTTGGTGGCCATTAACGTAGCTTCCAGCGCCGTATGCCCTTCCAACAGCCAGCGTTCAATGTTTTCCACCACCACAATGCTATCATCCACCAAAAGCCCCAGCGCCACTACCAGGCCCACAATACTTAGCTGGTTCAGGTTATAACCGAACAATTGCAGCAAAATAACACCTATGGCCAGCGATAACGGGATAGAGATCATTACGATCAGCGAGGGCCGGAAACCCAATGGCAGTAAGGTTATGGCCACCAGTAAAATAGCGATGAGGAAATCCCCTCCCAGGCTGCTCAAACGCCGGTTTACATTACTGGCCTGGTCAAAGTTCTGTACCAGGTCTATATTCTTAGGCAGTGTTTTTTTGAACTTTTCTATAACCGGTTTATAAACGGTTTGCGTTTTGCTGATGTTCTCACCTTCCTTTTGTGCAGCTGTTACAAATATGCAGCGGAAGCCGTTCAGGCGCGTTTGATAGGTAGCATCTTCATAACCATAGTACACATTGGCAATATCTTTTAGGAAAAGGTTACGCCCGTTGGAAGTGTACACAATGGTGTTCTTCACTTCTTCCATGGTATGATAATTACCGCTGGTTTTAATGTTAAAGATGCGGTTACCGGCATCAATGCTGCCACCAGGAATGTTGATGGTTTCATTCTGCAGGCTGTTGATCACATTGGCAATAGGAAGGTTCAGCTGCGCCAGCTTTTCCAGGTCCAGCTCCACACGTACCTGCTGTTCCGGCAGGCCAAAGATCTCTACGTTCTTCAGCGGCTGCAGTTTTTCCAGCTCATCCTGCAGGTTTTCTGCATAGTATTTCAGCTTGTCGCGGGGAGCATTTTCAGAGATCAGCGCTAACTGCACAATGTTTACATCAGAGGGTTGCTGCTTTTGAATGTCAATGCTGATATTGTCCTGCGGCAGGTCACGGCGTTTATTGTTCACCGTACGCACAATTTCCTGGTACTTATTATCCACGTTGCTGCTGTATTTATATTCAACACGCAGCACAGCTAATCCATCGCTGATGGTGGAGCGGATGCGTTTAATATCTTCCAGCCCGTATATTTCTTTTTCCAGGGGATCTACCACCAGCTCCTCCATATCTTTAGGACTGGTGCCGGGATACACCACTATTACGGTATAGGCAGGGGAGTGCATTTCCGGGTCTTCTGAGCGGGGCATGTTCAGCAGGGTAACCACACCCAGCACAATGATCATGATAAAGATCACCAGCGTGAACTGGTAATTTTTTACCGCATAATCTGATATTTTCATGTTGGTAGTTTGAAGAATTAAATTGATTGAGCAGAAAGCTTTTTACTTCGCAACACGGATGCTGCTTCCATCTGTTAAATAAGCGCTCCCTGAAATGATCAGGCTCTGCGCGCCTTCCAGCCCTTCGCTAATGATCACTTTATCTTTTTCCATACCGGCGATGTTTACCTTTACTTTTTTAGCAGTTTTGCCGTCGTTGGTTATAAATACATACCCGCTGCCGCCATCGCCGTCCAGCAGGGCGTCATAGGGGATGGCCCAGGGGCCGCTGGCGCTGGTGTTACCGCTGTTATGCGGGTGTATCACAGCTTTGCCGAACATGCCAAAGGCAATAGCTGTCGGCTTCTCGCCCGTTAAATGAATATCTATCTGGAACGAGCTGGTGGCAGGGTCTATACCTTCGCCCTTACGGGATACCATACCATGAAAGGTTTTACCGGGTACGGATTCTACTTCTACAGCAGCGCTGTCCTGTAAATGGATAGCCGCCCATTCCTTATTGCTTACAGATACCCGCAGCATCCAGTTACCGGATTGTGCGCCGTTGGTTTGCAGCACTGCGGTGCCGGATTTTACCTGTTGTCCTTCACTGGCCAGCTTGCGCAGCACATAACCATTACGCGGTGCGGTAATTACTGAATGGCTGCGGTTGAACTGTGCTGTGCGCAGCTGTTGCTGTGCAATGTCCAAAGCTGTTTTGGCATTCTGCAATTGTTCCAGGGTGGCTACACTGTCCTTGTACAGGTTATTGGCGCGTTGGTGATCGCGCTGGGCCTTTTCATATGCCAGCTGCGCCTGTTGTACCTGTGCATCAATTTCAGTAGGATTCAGCGTAGCTACGGTTTGCCCCTGGCGGATGGCATCTCCTTCTTTTACCAGGATGCGTTGTATAATACCGTCGGTTTTAAAAGATAGCAGCACTTCATCATCTGTAGTGAACTGCCCGGATACCGGGATGTTAATGGCGCGAGCCTCTGCATTCAGTGGCTGCAGCTCCACCGGTATCACCGTGGTGTTAGGTATTTCAGAAGCAGTAGTTGGACTGCCACAGGAGCTGAACAGTGCAGCACCGGTTATCAGCAGCAGTATGGCATGGAGCGGTTTCATATCAGTAAAGTTTATTGTTAGAATGGTATCGTTATTAATGCTTAATCATTCATTATTAATTCCTCAACGGGTAACTGGCCTCCGCTCTCTCAATCTCCGCCTGCGCCACCTGCACCCCTGCATATGCCTGTAAAGATTCCAGGCGGGAATTGGTTAGCTGCTGCTGCGCATCCAGCAGCTCTATGTACAGGAGCTGTCCTTCTTTATACACCTTCAGCTGATCGCGGTAATATTTTTCAGCTAATTGCAGCTGGATCTGTGCGCTGTTATAATTGCTTTGTGCAGTGCGGTAGTTATTGGAGGCAGTGTTCAGCTCCAGCTGTAACGACTGTGCAGTTTCATCATACGCAGCCTTGGCAGTAGCGGCGTCCATGGCCGATTGTTTGGCGCGGTTACGCCGTTGCCCGCCGGTAAAAATGTTCCACTGCAGGTCAAGCCCCCAGATATAATAGCGCGATGCGCTGTTGAAGTTAAAGTTATAAGCCTGTGAGCCCAGGTCCAGAAAGGTGCTGAGCTTGGGCACTAAAGTGCTTTGCTGCATTTTTTGCTGTAACAGGGCCATGCTGCGGGTTTTATCTATTTGCAGCAGCTCTTCCCGGCCGCTGATATCAGTATTCACGTTAACGGATGCACGTTCTGTTACGGCCAGCGCCGCGCTGTCTATTACTACACTATCTGTTAAGGGCCGGTTCAGTAAAAAGTTAAAATAAGCGCGTGCATTCTGCTGGTTGTTACGGGCAGCGGTAATGGCGGCCAGGGTTTTCTCCTGTTCTGTTTGCGAGCGGGTAAGCGCTGTGCTGTTACGTACACCGTTGCGTAACATGCTCTGATTTACGCGGATGTTTTCCTGTACCAGCAGCAATGCATTGTTATAAATGTCCACCGCGCGTACTGCCTGGAAGTATTGATAGTAAGCTGATTTAATGTCTTTCACCAGCTGGCGTTTGTACACATTTACTGCTGCCTGCTGCCGGGTAATATCCTCCTGCCGGATCTTATTGGCATACCATATTTCTGAGTTGATCAGTGGGAGGGAGGTGCGCAGTTTGGCATCGTAAAAGTTATCCGGGCTTAGCTGTACGGATGTGTTTTCGATGTTGGGAAATTTCTGCGAATTGGTAAGCTGGTTCAGCGTGGCATACACAGGGTTCATCAGGTCGCCGGTAGGAATGTCAATGGTACGGCCGCCACTGGCTTTGGTGTAAGTACCCAGCAGGCTTACCTGCGGCAGGTACATGCCCCTGGCTTCCTGCAGGGCGTACAATGATCTTTCCAGCTGAAAGTTCCGTTGCTGTAAGGCCTGGTTATGAGCAAAAGCATCCTGGATATACTGCTCCAGCGGCCCTGATTGGGCTTTCGCGGGAGAAGCAGCCACACTAACCAGCACAATTAATATGACTGTTAATAATCTTTTTACCTTCGTTGACATAATGAACACTGTTTAGTATTTGGGCAAAAAAAAGGGAAGCCAATTCCCCTTTAGATTTTTATCATTTTTAAATATTCATCAATGGTAACATCAATTGCACCAACAATCCCATCCTCTTCCATGTCCATCACTTTCAAACGGCAGCGCACATTCAGCGATACCAGGCCATGTACCATAGCCCATATAGACAGCGCAGCCACAGATCTATCCTTAAATTTCAGCAGTTTCTGGTCAATGGCCTGCTGTATCACCTCCAGTAAAAAGTTGAAACAACTAGCTCCGTTATCCCAGGCTTCACTGCCATCTTCCCTTTCCAATTTTTTCATGGGTGAGCGGATAATGAACATCAGGTCATACAGGTCCGGCTTTTCCAGGCCGAACTGCACATATGCCTTGGCAATCTGCTCTAGTTTTTTCATCGGGCTTCTGCTGGTGGCTTTTTCCTTGAATACCTCAAACAGCTGTTCAAAAGCCTGTGCCTGCAGATCGTACAACAGCTCGTCCTTATCTTTATAATACAGGTATATGGTAGCAGGACTATACTCTATTTTTTCAGCAATGTTGCGGATGGAGGTTTTTTCATAACCTACTTCCAGGAACATGCGCATAGATGCCTCCATGATCAGCCGTTTCATTTCCAGCTTTTCCCTTTCCTTTCTGTCTGCGATGCCCATGTTAATTTGTTTACGATGCAAACTTACTGAACAGTGTTCAGTAATCCAAATAAATTTTCATACAATAATATTTATCTTCATTCGTCTTTAAACCGTCAGGCCATTCAACTATCAATAATAAAGGAAACTAACCACTATGACACACACCATCCTGGGCGCCGGCGGCGTCATTGCCACAGAGTTAACAAAAGAGCTGCTAAAGAACGGACAATCAGTAAAGCTGGTAAGCCGTCAGCCCAAAGCCCTTTCTGCAAAAACAGATATAGCCGCAGCAGACCTTACCAATTATGAACAAACCAAAGCTGCCATAAGCGGATCAAACGTGGTGTACCTGTGCGCCGGTCTGGTGTATGACCGCAAGGTGTGGGCCGCCTCCTGGCCTAAGGTGATGCAGAATGCCATAGACGCCTGCAAAGCTGCCAATGCCCGCCTCATCTTCTTTGATAATGTATATATGTATGGCCTGGTGAACGGGCCTATGACAGAGGATACACCGTATAACCCCATCAGCAAAAAGGGCGAGATCCGCGCGCAGATAGCCACCCGCTTAATGAACGAAGTAAAAGCAGGCAACCTGCAGGCCAGCATTGCAAGATCAGCGGATTTTTATGGCCCTGGCGCTGATACCACGGGCATTCTTAACAACCTGCTCATCAACAATATGCTAAAAGGTAAAAAAGGAATGTGGCTGGGTAATGACGAGCTGCCTCACAGTTACACCTACACGCCGGATGCCGGCAAAGGCATGTACCTGCTGGGACAAACACTGGCCAGCGATAACCAGGTATGGCATTTGCCCACTTATAATCCCGCCCTTACCGGTAAACAGTATGCCGCGCTGATAGCGGAGCAGCTGCAGGTAAAACCGGCTTATTCAAAACTGGGTGGCTTTATGGTGAAGATGGCCGGCCTTTTTAATACTACTATTGGCGAGCTGCATGAAATGCTGTACCAGAATAATCACCCGTACATCTTTGATTCAACCAAGTTCAATGCTTATTTTAACTATCAGCCAAGCACCTACGAAAAAGGGATTGAAGCTACTATCGCCGCAGCCAAGCAATAATAAAAAAACCACCCAGGAATGGGCGGTTTTATAACTTTGCCTAGAATTTACACTACAATTTGTTGTGGCGCAAGATTACGATTGTTAGCGGTATTAAGGCCCTAATCAGATGTTAACGGGAGGGGAGTGGCCAAAATTTTTTTTGGAGATTTCAATCCCGCCTGTATCTTTGCACCAGTTCTTTACGATCACTTATCAAGAAAGGCAGAGGGAAATGGCCCTGCGAAGCCTTAGCAACCAGCCACCGTTTACGCGGTGAGCAAGGTGCTACATCCATCCCGGTAATACCGGGAAAGATAAGCCCAGTACTAAGTTTACTTTAAGGTTTTGTACAATAAAGAGAAACTCACCTGGCTATCAGGTGAGTTTTTTTGTTTTATGGCAATCCATAAACCGGCCTCCCGTAAACTGGCACCCACCTGTCTTGCTCACCTTTCTGATAAGGATTAAATAAGTATTAAAAAGTATTAGCTACGTTCTGTGCTACCGAACAGCGTATGGCCTTTGCCTGATCCATTGCATTGCTATCAAGGCACAAATGCCCGGCACCGCTATAGCTCAGCGTATAGCATTGCCTGCCCATCGCGTTGATATCTTATGGTCTTCGCCTGATCCGCGTTGGTATCAAGGCACAAACGCTTGGCACCACAGTAGCACACAGCCCAATCAACGTACCACCCCGCAACCGGGCGGTAACCGGTTGCGGTCCCCTTTTTGCGTTCCTTTTTGGGGAAGCAAAAAGGAACAAAGAAAAAGGAACAAAAGAAAATTTTAAACTAAAAAAAGAATATGAGCACAATCACACAACTAATCCACTCAATCCCCGTAGACGAATTAACCGGCGCTATCGCCGTACCTATCTACCAAACCTCCACCTTCGTGCAGGAAGCACCCGGCGTGAACAAAGGCTTTGACTACGCCCGTACCAACAACCCTACGCGCCAAACACTGGAAAACATTGTAGCACAGCTGGAAGGCGGGGAAACCGGTATTGCATTTTCCAGCGGCCTGGCAGCCATTGACGCTATCTTAAAGCTGCTGCAGGCAGGCGACGAGATTGTAGCGGTAGACGATATTTACGGCGGTGCTTTCCGTTTATTCAGCAAGGTGTATGAGAAGTTTGGTATTAAGGTGCATTATGTAGATACCGCTGATCTACAGGCCGTAGTAAATGCCATTACACCCGCCACCCGTTTAATATGGCTGGAAACGCCCACCAATCCAACATTAAAGATCTCCGACATCAGCGCCATAGCCGCCATCGCAAAAGCGCATCAATGCTGGTTATGTGTGGATAATACCTTTGCCTCACCAGTGCTGCAGCAACCGCTGTTACAGGGTGCAGATATAGTAGTGCACAGCGCCACCAAATATTTAGGCGGACATAGCGACCTGATTGCCGGTGTGGTGGTAACGCGTAATAAAACCCTGGGTGCAGAAATTAAGTTCTATCAGAATGCCTGCGGAGCCATCCTTTCACCGTTCGACAGCTTCCTGCTGATACGGGGTATTGAAACCCTTCACCTGCGCGTAAAACAGCATTGCGCCAATGCCCTGGCCATAGCGCAGTACCTGGAGCAGCACCCTGCGGTAGATAAAGTATTTTACCCCGGCCTTTCATCCCACCCCGGCCATGCGCTGGCAAAAAAACAACAGAAAGGTTTTGGCGGCATTGTATCCTTTACGTTAAAAGAAGATACGGACGAAGCGGCACAGGCCTTTGTAACCAGCACTCATTACTTTAAGCTGGCCGAAAGCCTGGGCGGTATTAAAAGCCTGTTATGCCATCCCGCCAGCATGACGCATAAATCCATCCCGGACGAAAAACGCCGCGCCGCCGGTGTAGCGGATAGCCTGATCCGCCTGTCCGTAGGCCTGGAAGAATCAGATGACCTTATAACCGACCTTGAGCAGGCTTTTAAAAGCGCAGAGAAAAAGCTACCTTCGGTGTTATCAACAAGTAACATCTTATGAACCTACGCCGCTATTTAGTATTGATACTCCTGTTAGTTATTGTATACCATGTGAATGCGCAGCAGGCGCCTGCTGCCACCACACGCAGTATAGTGCTGAAGAACATTACATTAATAGATGGCACCGGCGCTGCTCCTAAAAAGAAGGTAAGCCTGGTGCTGGAAGGCGACCGTATAAAAAAGATCTTAGCTCCCGGCGCCCCGGCCCCGGCCAATGCGCGGGTAATAGATGGCACCGGTAAAACGGTGATGCCGTCTATGGTGAACGGGCATGGGCACCTGGGCCTGCTTAAAGGCAACAAGGCAGGGCCGGAGAATTATTCACAGAGCAATATTATCCGCCAGCTAAAGAAATATGAATCCTTTGGCATTAGCCAGGTATTAAGCCTGGGTACAGACAGGGAGATCATTTTTCCGCTGCGTAATGCCTCACAGCATGGACAGCTGCCCGGCGCTACTTTTTATACCGCAGGTTATGGCTTAGCCGCTAAAGACGGTACCCCGCCCGCCGCTTTTGCCGACAAAGCTTTACGCCCGCAAACGCCGGAAGAAGCAGTAAAAGCCATTCAGCAGCTGGCCGCCCTGAAGGTGGATTTTGTGAAGATGTGGGTAGATGGGGACAGCACCCAGCCCAGGCTGCAGCCCGCTGTATATGAAGCTGCCATTGCAGAAGCGCATAAGCAAGGTTTACGTGTAGCCGCACACGTATATTATCTGGAAGATGCCCGCCGCCTGGTAGCAGCTGGTGTGGACGTGCTGGCACACAGCATCCGCGACAAGGAAGTAGACGCAGCTATCATAAACGATATTAAGGCCAAAGGCACTTATTACATACCCACCCTCTGCATTGATGATTTTAACTTCGCGTATGCCGACCAACCCGAATGGCTAAACGATTCTTTGTTTAAAGCCTCCCTGGAACCCGGCGTGTGGGAAATGCTGATTAGCGCCGATTATAAAAAACAGCAGCAGGATGATCCTAACCGGCAAAAGAAAATAAATGCCTTTCATACTGCGCAGCGTAACCTGCACAAGCTGGACAGCGCAGGCGTAAAGATCGTAATGGGTACCGACTCCGGCGCACAACCTGTGCGCGCCCAGGGCTTTTCCGAACACCTGGAGCTGCAGCTCATGACAGAAGCGGGCATGACTCCTTTGAAAGTGCTTACCGCCGCCACCCGTAATGGTGCGCAAATGCTGCACATTGACAGCGACTATGGTACCCTGCAGCCCGGCAAAAAGGCCGACTTCATTGTACTCAGCGGCGACCCATCGCAGGACATCCGCAATACCCGTAAAATAGTGGAAGTATGGAGGGGAGGGAAGAAGCTGGCTAAGTAAGCGAAACGCTCAATGCCTAACGCTGAACGCTCAATGCAATGCAGCGGGTCAAACAACCGCTTCGATAGCTTTCTGCTTTCCGCTTTCTGCTTTTCGCTTCACAAAGCGCGTCACCATCATAGCCGCCACCGTATCGCCGGTAGCATTCAGCAAGGTGGCCATCGGGTCTACCAGCGTGCCTATGATCATGGCCGGGGGTAAGGCTTCCGGTGGAAATCCGTAAACAGATACCATTAACAGCTCGCCAATATATGCGCCGTTAGGTACGCCGCCTTCTACCATGCTTACTATAACGGTAATACCTAATGCTAAAAGTATAGTATCTGCTCCGTTCAGTGAGCGGCCGAACATGGCAAACACCACTGCGATTTTTACAATGGAGGAAACGCTGGATCCATCCTTATGAAGCGTGCCGCCCAGCGGTATCACAATATTGCTGATATGGTCCGGCACTCCCATTTTTTTAGCAGCATCCAGGTTAGCCGGAATGGTGGCTATGCTGCTGCAGGTGCCCACCGCTGTAAGGGAAGGCACCACGTTATTTTTCCAGTATCTTTTAATACCCCCTATACCACCTGCAATAAACGCATATACGCTGAACAGCACCACAAAATAGAACAGGCAAAAGCCGTAATACAGCGCCATAGACCGCGCATATAATCCAAAAAGCTGCGGACCCAGGATGCCCACCTGGTAGGCAAAATAAGCGCCCAGGCCAATAGGTCCCAGCTTCATGATAAGAATAATAAGGCTTTTCATTACCTCGTTACCGCTGTTCAGGAAACGGCGGAAAGGTTCACCCGCATCGCCGGCCCTTAACACGGCAAAACCTATCATTACAGAAAATATGATCAGTGGCAGCATGCTTTTGCGCGATAGCAGCTCAAAGAATTCGTTGGTGGTTAACAGGGCGGTGATCTGCTCCCCTAAGCTTAACGCCTGTATATTTTCCGTAACACCTGGCTGCGCGCTTACCTGCTGGTGAATAGGAAAGATCCAGATGGCCACAATGGTCAGGAAAGCCGCTACCAGCACCGTACCCACAAACACCATTACCATCACGGACATTACGCGGCCCAGTTTCTGGGTACGGTCTACATTGGCAATGGCCGATGAAATGGCAAAGAACACCAGCGGTATCACCGCGGTGAATAACAGGTTCAGGAAAATATCGCCAATAGGCTTTAGCACGGTTACCCGCGGCCCCAGCACCAATCCCAGTACACTGCCGGCAATAATACCCGCCAATAGCCATATAATATTGCCGTAGTTTTTGAGAAAAGCGCCCATTAATTTTAGATTTACGATTTTAGATTTTAGATTTATAACCGGGATACGCATTCGCCACGATCCAAATCTAAACTGTAAAATCGTAAATCCGAAATCATATGATTCCACAATCTGATCGCAGAAATTTTTTGAAGAAAGCCGCTTTAGGCAGTGTAATGGCCATGAGCTTACAGGAAATTGTAACATCCGCAATGGCTGCGGAACGCCGTAATGCACCTGCTGCCGCTAAAATTGAGCTGAAGAAAAATGCCGTTATTCTTTTCCAGGGTGATTCTATTACCGATGTAGGCCGTAAGCGCGATAGCACGAATGCAAATGATGCCGGCGCTTTGGGCCATGGGTACGCTTTCCTGGCAGCCGGCGCTTTACTGGAAAAACATGCGGATAAAACCCTGCAGATCTATAATAAAGGGATCAGCGGTAATAAGGTATACCAGCTGGCAGAACGCTGGGATGCTGATTGCCTGGACCTTAAACCCGATGTGCTGAGCATCCTGATAGGCGTAAATGATTACTGGCATACCCTTACCGGCGGTTATACCGGCACCGTACAGAAATATAGCGATGATTATAAAGCATTGCTGACCCGCACCCGGGAAAAGCTGCCCAATGTGAAGTTCGTGATCGGTGAGCCCTTTGCCGTAAATGGTGTAAAAGCTGTTGATGATAAATGGTTCCCGGCATTTAATGATTACCGTAAGGCCGCCCGCGAAATAGCCGACAGCTTTGGCGCCGTATTCATACCTTATCAAAGCATTTTTGATAAAGCACAGAAAGTAGCCCCCGGTTCCTACTGGACCGGCGACGGCGTACACCCCAGCGTAGCCGGCGCCAGCTTAATGGCTACCGCGTGGAGGGAAGCTGTTAAATAAGATTAAAGCGCAAAGCATAAAGCGCAAAGCATAAAGCATAAAGCATAAAGGAGAAGGGAGAAAGCCCAGCTGCCTCAATGCTTTTTGCTTTTTAATTAGTCATTATCCCCGCGCAAAATTTCGCTTTAAGCTTTATGCTTTCCGCTTTCACCTTTTCCTTAACCTGTTCGCTTTCCCAGGTGCAGTACTCCCTGGCTTTCTGCTTTCTGCTTTGCGCTTTAAGCTACTCAGTACTCCCCGGCTTTCTGCTTTATCCTTTCCGCTTTCTGCTTTTTTACTTACTTTTGCCCGGTGCATCGCGCTATCAGCATATTACTACTCACCATTTACTTGTGTAACACGACGGAATTGATCGAGCTCGTCAAGATCCCTGTGTTCTTTGCACACTTAAATGAGCACCGGGCCGAAAAACCCGGCACTTCCGTATGGGGCTTTGTAGTAGAGCACTATTTCAGCGGCGATGTTAAAGACAAAGACTGGGAGCGTGATATGGAGCTGCCCTTCAAATCACATGAGCATGTAACCAATGCCAGCCCGGTACCGCCGCCCCCCTCACAACCACAATTAACAATAGCCACACACCGCCAGGTAGTAGTGGTATATCCCGCTTATATCAACCGCTTTCACCCGCTTATTTACCATCCTGATATTTTCCAGCCTCCGAAGCCAGTGTGCTAATGTGCAAATAGGCAAATGTGCAGGTGTAATACACGCTGTACGCACATAGCTGTTAGCACATTCCCATTGTATCCATTTTCTATTACTGAATTTGCAAACCGCAAATGAGCGCTACAGTATACTCATTTGCACAGTTGCATATCTGCATATTTGCATATCGAACAATCATGCTTAACCATATTATTCGTTTTTCGATCCGTCATAAACTGATCGTGGGTATTTGTATGCTGGCCCTTATTGGGTATGGCGTTTATGAAGTAACCCGGCTGCCCATTGATGCGGTGCCGGATATTACAGATAATCAGGTACAGGTAATTACGGTAAGCCCTTCGCTGGGCGCGCCGGATGTGGAACGCCTCATCTCATTTCCCATAGAGCAGGCCACCAGCAACATTCCCGGCCTGAAAAAAATGCGCAGCTTTTCCCGCTTCGGCTTATCCGTAGTAACCATTGTATTTGAGGATGATGTAGATATTTACTGGGTACGCCAGCAGGTAACAGAGCGCCTGCAGCATGTACAGGCGCAGATCCCGCAGGGGCTGGGCATGCCGGAGCTGGCGCCCGTTACAACCGGCCTGGGAGAAATATACCAGTACACGGTACGGGCCAAAAAAGGATATGAGGATAAATATGATCCCATGCAGCTGCGTACCATACAGGACTGGATAGTACGCCGGCAATTGCTGGGCGTAAAAGGTGTGGCGGATGTGAGCAGCTTTGGCGGTTACCTGAAACAATATGAAATAGCAGTAGTGCCGGAAAAGCTCAGTGCACAGGGTATTACCATCAATGATGTGTTTACCGCCGTGGAAAACAATAACCAGAACACCGGCGGCGCCTATATTGAAAAAGGGCCTGTTGCCCTGTACATCCGCAGTGAAGGCCTGGTAGGAAGCCCGGACGATATCAGTAAGATCGTGATCAAACATACCGTCAACGGTACGCCGCTGCTGGTAAGGGATGTGGCAGAAGTACGTTTGGGCCATGCTACCCGTTACGGCGCTATGACGTATAATGGTGAACGTGAGGTTGCCGGCGCCGTGGTAATGATGTTAAAAGGCGCCAATAGTAATGCCGTGATCCGCAACATCAAAGAGCGGGTTAAACAGATCCAGCAAACCTTACCGGAAGGTGTGATCATAGATCCTTTCCTGGACCGTACCAAAATGGTGGAGAACGCCATCGGCACTGTAGAGCGCAACCTTCTGGAAGGCGCGCTGATAGTAGTGTTTGT
>NZ_JAGXJN010000466.1 GCF_019091455.1 Chitinophaga sp. GbtcB8 | reverse complement strand
CTACACACTCCACTCCTTCCACCTTCCTGAAAGAACCCGTTGTATATACCGCATGTACAAACTCAATCTTAGTCCCTTTACTAAAGATCCCGTGGCTTACAATAAAATTCACTTTCACCGCGCCTTTCTCTTTCAGCATTTTTGCAGTACCGGCAAGCGTGCCACCCCCGGCGCCGATATCGTCTCCAATAAAAAAGTTTGGCCCCTGAGGGTTGGCGGTAGTGGTTTTGAAG
>NZ_JAGXJN010000465.1 GCF_019091455.1 Chitinophaga sp. GbtcB8 | reverse complement strand
AGTGCCTTTACCACTACAGATGCTACCGGCAGCGGTAACGTATCAAATAAAGTAAAAGCACCTGGTAAGGATTCTGTAATTGCACTGAAAGATAACGTACCCTTAAGCGTAGGTTACCCCTACACTATTTTCCTGAAGGGCGAAAAAAATGCGCCTACCGATGCACGCAAGCTGAGGGTAGGTATCATACAGCATAGCTAATACAGCACTGCAACTACTATAGACAAATTTTA
>NZ_JAGXJN010000464.1 GCF_019091455.1 Chitinophaga sp. GbtcB8 | reverse complement strand
AGAATATCTCCAAACAGGCTAATGGTGCTACTGTCAATCATCTTCAGATTATTGTTACTTAATCCCTTCAGCCGGCGGTCCGAGATATATCCATGGTACTTATTCATTAATCCCTGGTAAATCGTTGCAAACACAAGGTACCTTCTGCCCCTGTTAGCATCCGATAGCGTACTTCTGGTTGGTGCCACGTCAAATCCCAAACTTATAAACTATTGTGGGCTTATTCGCTCCCT
>NZ_JAGXJN010000463.1 GCF_019091455.1 Chitinophaga sp. GbtcB8 | reverse complement strand
AACCTGGGTCGTTGCTGTAGCTGCCATCAAACACAGCTCCGCCGGGCGGGGTTTGCAGGTTGCCGGATGAAGGTTAGACGTATCCGGTGAGATACTGGAAACGCTGGCCGCTGGCATCGCCCATTACCCCATAAGAGGCGCGGAACTTATTGTTATCAATGAACGTAAGCTTTGGATTGTCCTTAAGAAAGCTTCCATCAGAAATGCGGTATCCGGCCGATACGGCTGGAAAG
>NZ_JAGXJN010000462.1 GCF_019091455.1 Chitinophaga sp. GbtcB8 | reverse complement strand
GCTTTCAGTACAAACAATGTTCAGTTCCGGACGCTAAAAGCTAAAAGCAAACAGCTAATAGCAGCATTAAGCCTTCTGCATATATTCCAGAAATGCAAACATCAGCTCATTCGCTCCATCTGCCAGGGAGCTGCGGCCCGCTATAGCTTTCGCGCTTTGTACATACGGCGCAGGCACCAGCTCATCTTCATCATGCTCCACCATTTTTTTTACATCATTGTTGTGCACTTCCA
>NZ_JAGXJN010000461.1 GCF_019091455.1 Chitinophaga sp. GbtcB8 | reverse complement strand
TTAAAACACTGCCCGGCCTTACGGATGTAATTGTACAGATGCGTAATAATGCGCCCGGTGGTAGTGGTAACAACCTTGCGGTTGACGCTATCAGCTTTTCCTATTGCACACCATATATCTACACTTTCTTTGACGGGCAAACCGACCAGCAGGGCGGCGAGTACACCATGTGTGCCGGCTCTCCCACCAACCTTACCACACAGTATACACCAGCCGGTTATTTTACCGTGCCG
>NZ_JAGXJN010000460.1 GCF_019091455.1 Chitinophaga sp. GbtcB8 | reverse complement strand
GGCTGCTGCAGAAAAAATCCTTTATAACAGCAGTTCATTGATCATTGTTGCTATGATCATGATCTCCACCTTTGACTGTAATAACGCTTTAATACTGTCAGGCGCGCGCATTTACTACACCATGGCACAGGATGGGCTGATCTTTAAACAGGCGGCTTCCCTGAACCGATACAGCGTACCGAAAAAAGGTATGTGGATCCAGTGCTTATGGGCCTCCCTGTTATGCCTGAGCG
>NZ_JAGXJN010000459.1 GCF_019091455.1 Chitinophaga sp. GbtcB8 | reverse complement strand
ATCTCTACGGATAACAAGGCCGATTACGGGGATACCATTGAAGGTATCACCACACCGGATTACGATAAAACCAATCATCTCCTGTATAAGGAACATATCAATGCCGCCTATGGCAACTTTTCAAAAGGGTGGGCAAAACTCTCGCTGCAGGCGGGCCTGCGCCTGGAAAATACCATTATGCAGGGGCGGCAGGTGGGCAATGCCGTAAAAACAGTTTCCGCTGTTAAACGGAA
>NZ_JAGXJN010000458.1 GCF_019091455.1 Chitinophaga sp. GbtcB8 | reverse complement strand
GATGCTCTTAAATGCTTCATACCCTGCCAATGTTCCGTTCTGTGCACGGTTAACAGAATAAAAAAGAATAGCCAGCGCACCCTATTTGATGTCGTTTGCAAGACCTGGCGCGTTCAATGAGCGGGTAGCCTGCACTTCTGCGCTACTCATTAATATAAGCCCTACAACGGAACCAGCCGTCCAGGATACAATAGTCGACAGCTTAATGATGCGGCTTGTTCTGGCCTTTTCAG
>NZ_JAGXJN010000457.1 GCF_019091455.1 Chitinophaga sp. GbtcB8 | reverse complement strand
TTTTACTTCAAATGAACTGACTTTTCAATCCCTGGGTGTACTCCGTAGAACAAATAACATGTCGTGGCGCCAGATATTAGATATAATTACCAAAGCGCCGCTGCAAAAGCTTATAGCCAAAAACGAGATCATCTGTCAGCCACTGGCTGTAATCATGTTGGCGCCTGCCTTCAGGGCGGTATCCGCCGGGTGGGCGGCACAGCTCCGGGAGGATACTAACCAGGCTAGCAGCA
>NZ_JAGXJN010000046.1 GCF_019091455.1 Chitinophaga sp. GbtcB8 | reverse complement strand
AGTGCCCAGAGCAGGAATCGACCCTGCACTATCTTGCGATATCCAGTTTTTGAGCCTGGCGCGTCTACCAACTCCGCCATCTGGGCAATCCCGCAATTGCGGGGACGCAAATGTAGAAAATTTTCCCGGAAACCCAAATAAAAAATCTGAATTGGGTTATTCCGTAAATTGGCCCATGCAAGTAACTGATTCCACCATCCATATCGGCCTTATACGGGAAGAAAAAATACCACACGATAACCGGGCCGCATTTACACCACAACAATGTCAATGGATCTTACAGAATTATCCTCACGTACAAATCACCGTACAGCCCTCGCCGCACCGCTGCTTCACGGATAGCGAATACACGCAGGCAGGTATTCCGCTGGCAGAGGACCTCTCCCACTGCCATATCCTGCTGGGCATTAAAGAAGTACCACAGGAAAAGCTGCTCCCCGGCAAAACCTACCTCTTCTTTTCCCATACCAAAAAACAGCAGCCTAATAACCAGGCCATGCTGCAGCATATCATAGATCAGCACATTACCCTGGTGGATTATGAATGCCTGGTACATGAAGATGGGCAACGCATTCTGGGTTTCGGATTTTTTGCCGGCGTGGTAGGCGCGCATAATGGATTACTGGCCTATGGTAAACGCACGGGACTGTTCACTTACCGCCCGGTGCATACCTGCCACGACCTGCAGGAGCTTATCAAACATTACTTCGGCATCAAGCTGCCGCCGCTAAAGATCGTGATCACCGGCTCCGGTCGCGTAGCCGCAGGCATCCTGGAAGTAATGGGTATGCTGGGTATTAAATACATTACCCCGGAGGAGTTCCTCATAAACAGCTATGCCTACCCCGTGTACACGCAGCTGAAAGCCGGTGAGCTGTACCTGCGCCGCTCCGATAAAACCTACAGCCGGGACGATTTTCACACCAGCCCGGAAAATTACGAATGCCGCTTCCTGCCCTACGTTACGGCCAGCGATATTCTGATGAATGGCATCTATTGGGAAGAAGGTATAGCCCCGCTTTTCTCCTGGAACGATCTGGCTAAAGATAACTTCCGCATCCAGGTGATTGCCGACATTACAGACGACACCAACGGCTCCATCCCCTGCAACCTGGGCGATTCCACCATTGCCGACCCCGTGTACGGCGTAGACCGCATTAGCCGGGAACGTACAGCCCCCGGCCTCTCCCGCTCCATAGACATGATGTGTGTAAGCAACCTCCCTAATGAGCTGCCCCGCGATGCCTCCCAGTACTTCGGCGATCAGCTGATGAAATATGTGTTTGAAGAGTTGCTGCAGCCCTACAGCACAACCATTGAAAATGCTACCATCGCTAAAAACGGACAGCTCACAGAAAGATTCGCTTACCTGGAAGGATATGTACAGGATCGGGTATCCGGCCAATGAATAGAAAGCGTATCTTTACACCAGAGTCTTTTCCCCGTTATTTATAATTAGAACAGTTTATGCGCATTGCCAACGCCCCAATTATTATAATCGCATTGCTATGCTGTATCATATTTGGCTGTAAAAGAGAATTAAGCCAGGAAATTCCGTACCCGGGCGGCGGCATTACAGATACTACAGGGACAGATACCACAGACACAACCGGCACCAATCCGCCGGATACCGTGGTAAATATCGATAGCTTTGCCAACTTTGAGCTGGTGGTCAGCGCAGGAAAATGCGCCAATTTCCAGGTGCAGGGTACGTATGTTTCCGGTGAATACTTAACGGAGAATGAAACGGTGACCCTGGAAGTGAATGTCATTACTCCCGGCAGGTGGTCCGTTGTCAGCGGCACCGTCAATGGTATCACCTTCTCCGATGTAGGCATTTTTACCACCACAGGCATACAAACTATTTCCCTTTATGGCGCAGGTGTTCCCGGGGAGTTTGGCACCACCCTGGTACCGGTATCCGTAGGCACTACCAGCTGCAGTTTTCATGTGCCGGTCAGTGAAAATTAAGATCTATAGATAGAGGTAGTAAGGTTGCAGCAACGCCACAAATTCCGGCGTATACACATTTTGCTTTTCATAGATAGCTAAGGATATTATTACCGGCGTAACCGGCTGCCGGCTGAAAATGCCTACAGCGCGGAAATACCCATGCTGCACACTTTGTTTCACTTCCAGTATTTGTTGAGGATAAAAACCAGCTGCTTCCGCCAATTGCCTGAAGCCCGGGAAAGCCGCATACGGCAACAATACAGAAAAGCTGCCCTCCTGCTGCAAATGATCGCTGATGGCTTGTAACAGCGCTTCATAGCCAAGCGTGGTAGCATGCATGGCCTGGTTGCGCAGGGTATCACCGCTTTTTAAGCTGCCTTCGTAAAAGGGAGGATTGGTAATAATGTGATCGTATAATTGGGTAAACGGCCATGCGCGTATATCCGCCTGCGTTACCAGCAAACGCTCTGCCCAGGGCGATGCTGCAAAGTTTTGCCGGGCCTGCGCCGCCGCAGCGGTATCCAGTTCCACACCAGTAATGCTGACCGGTATTTGCTGCGCCAGCATCAGGCTTAACAAACCTGTACCGGTACCAATATCCAGGATCCTTCCTACGGGCTGTGTCAACAGGTATTGCGCCGTAAAAGCCCCCTGCAAACACGCATCTGTACACACTTTCATGGCGCATTCATCCTGCTGAACCCTAAACTGTTTAAACTGAAAATAGTTATTGCCCATCAAAAAATATACAGAGGCTTAAACATACTGTAATCAGATCTCCGCTGCATTCCAATTCATAATTTGTAATTGACAATTCATAATTGAACTAAAAACCCGCTCTCGCGCTCACTCCTGCTTCCAGCCCTGCAAAATCACCTGCCAGGTATTTGTACCATGCCGTCATGGCAATCATAGCGGCATTATCCGTGCAATACTCAAATTTGGGAATATAGGTTTGCCAGCCGTATTTTTCACCATACTGCTGTAAGGCGTTCCGCAGGCCGGAGTTAGCGCTTACCCCGCCCGCAATGGCTATTTGCTGAATGCCGGTTTCCCTGGATGCCTTTACCAGCTTATGCAGCAGTATGCTTACAATACGCTCCTGTACAGATGCGCAGATATCTGCCAGGTTAGCCTGCACAAACCCGGGATCTTTCTGCTGGTGCTCCTGCAAAAAATATAGGATAGCAGTTTTTAATCCGCTGAAGCTGAAATTTAATCCCGGTATCTGCGGTTCGGGAAATTTGAAACGGGCAGCATACCCTTCTTTCGCATATTTATCTATTAACGGGCCACCGGGATAAGGCAGTCCCAATAGCTTAGCGCTTTTATCAAAGGCCTCTCCGGCCGCATCGTCCAGCGTTTCGCCGATCACCTGCATAGACAGCGGGCTATCGCAACGCACGATCTGGGTATGACCGCCGGACACTGTTAAACAAAGAAAAGGAAAGCTGGGTTTGGGATCGGCTATGAAATTAGCCAGCACATGCGCCTGCATATGATGCACGGCTATCAGCGGTATATTTAATGCCAGGGCCATGGCTTTGGCAAAACAGCTGCCTACCAGCAGGGAGCCTATCAGCCCGGGGGATTGGGTAAATGCAATGGCGCTCAGCTCACTGCGGTCCACACCGGCCTGCTTCAGGGCCATATCCACTACAGGTACAATATTCTCCTGGTGTGCGCGCGATGCCAGCTCAGGCACCACGCCCCCATATTGTTCATGTACGGTTTGATTGGCAATGATATTGCTTAACACCTTACCGTCGGTAAGTACGGCTGCACTGGTCTCGTCGCAGGAAGATTCTATAGCTAAAATATGTACGGGCATGGGTGCAAAACTACAGCATTTGCAGCTTTTATTGCGCCTTAATACAGTCTATGCGCACCAGCTTACCCGACATGCAGGCAGACATTTGCCCGCGCAGCTCCGTATAATTTACCCGTACACGCTGGCCGGGCTGCAGGTGAAAGCTTGTATCTATAATGGCCAATGGTTGCAGGCGGGTATGTGCGCTGTCGTTCAGTATGATCATTAACCCGCAGCCATCCAGTCCCCTCATGTCCATTACAATGCCTTCATAACGGCAGTCGCGGGTATTGATCTGGTTAGTGGTGGAGCAGGAATAAGCAAAGGCTGCCAGGCAAAAGGCAGCAATGTATATACGAAGTTTCATACACAGACAATGTTTGGTCATGAAAGCGCGAAGTTAATATTCCGCCCTCACTTTTCATGTTAATTGCTTCGGATAGCAACCACCGGATCCAGCTTGGAGGCAGAAAAAGCAGGTATAAACCCGGCCACAATACCCACAACGGCGGATATGCTCAGGCCAAGAATAATGTTCTTGACCGATAAGGTAATGGTAAAACTCTGGCTGCCGGATGCCAATAACGTACCCGTATACACGATCAGTAATCCAAAGCCCCCGCCTATCAAACACAATACAATTGCTTCCAGCAGAAACTCCATCAAAATTACACTGCGGCGCGCACCAATGGCCTTTTTAAGCCCAATGATGTTGGTACGTTCTTTCACGGTTACAAACATAATATTGGCAATACCAAAACCTCCCACTATCAGGGCAAATATGGCGATGATGCCACCGGCAACATTCATGATGGAAAACAGCCCGTTCAGGTTATCGCTCAGGGTAGTGATCTCGTTGAGGGAAAAATCATCTTCCTCACGTGGCCGTAAACGGTGCATGGCGCGCTCCACGCCCCGCAGCTCGTCTTTCAGCTGTACCAGGGGCACATTGGGCGCTGCTTTTACCATTATATAAGGATCGCCAAAACGGCGTTCATCCATAATAGTACGCCCGTAACCGTAAGGCACTATTACCGCGTTATCATAATTAATACCGCCCAGCAGGCTTTCTCCCTTTTTCTTCAGCAGGCCTATCACTTTACAGGGGCGGCCTGCAACCTGCACCACCTTATTCAATGCGGCATCCGAACTGTTGAACAGCCCTTCCCAGATGTTGGCGCCCAGTATCACTACGTTGGAGCTGTTTTCATTACCTGTAAAATAACGCCCGTTAATGATCGCCGGGTTCTGGATCTTATCAAAATCCTGTGATACCGCCATCACCTCTACCCCATCCATATAATCATCCCGGTATTCTATTTTTTTGCTGTAGGCCGAAAAAGCAAAGGCAGCAGAGGCAGCGCTTTGCACTTTATCCTGTATCACCTTCAGCTCCTTATGCTCAGGCTCCGGACGGTTCATGTATTTCCACCAGGGATATTCGCCCCCGCCGCCCCAGGGCCATTTCTGTATGTAGATCACATCACTGCCTAATGCCTGTACATCGCTGCGGATGTTGTTTTCCATACTGTCTGTAACGGTAAAAACGGCAATAATGCAAAAGATGCCAATGGTAATGCCCAGTAAGGAGAGAAAAGTGCGTAGCTTATTCACTTTCAGCTCCAGCAGCGCCATTTTAAGGCTGTTCCATAGTATTTTAAGGGTAGCTAACATATTCCCAAATATAATCTATTAAGTTAATAGTTGAGTAGCCGATAGTCCATGGCACACGCCACATAACAAGTTTATCCGGGCCATGGTACCGGCAACGCAGCGCTGGTAATGCTTAACTATGCCATGGACTATCAACCATGGATCATGGACCCAAAAATTTTACCTATTTTTGCACCCATTTTACAAAAACTACGAATGAAGTACTCCAGCGAGATCAACAAACGGAAAACATTTGCCATCATAGCCCACCCGGATGCCGGTAAAACCACCTTAACGGAGAAATTCCTGTTATTCGGCGGCGCCATACAAACGGCCGGTGCGGTAAAATCCAATAAGATCAAGAAGCACACCACCTCTGACTTTATGGAAATTGAGCGGCAGCGCGGTATTTCCGTGGCTACCTCCGTGATGACCTTTGAATACCGCGATGTGCTGGTAAACCTGCTGGATACCCCCGGTCACAAAGACTTTGCAGAAGATACCTACCGCACCCTTACCGCGGTAGACAGCGTAGTGCTGGTAATTGACTGTGTAAAGGGCGTGGAAGAGCAAACCGGAAAGCTCATGGAAGTATGCCGCATGCGCGATACCCCCGTGATCATTTTCGTGAACAAAATGGACCGCGACGGTAAAAACCCCTTTGACCTGCTGGATGAGCTGGAAGAAAAGCTTAACATCAAAGTACGCCCTCTGAGCTGGCCTATTAACGGCGGAACGGATTTCAAAGGCGTGTATAACCTCTATAACAAAAGCTTTGTATCCTTTTTGCCCAATAAAAAGGCTACAGATGATGATATAGTGCCGCTGGCCGATCTCAGCTCCACTTATATAGATGAACACTTTTCCGCAAAAGATGCCGCACAGCTGCGCAACGATGTTGAGCTGATAGAAGGCGTATATGATCCCTTTGATAATAAGCCCTACCTGGAAGGCAAACAGGCCCCTGTGTTCTTTGGCAGCGCGGTGAATAACTTTGGAGTAAAAGACCTGCTGGATACTTTTGTGGAGATAGCCCCTGTGCCCCGCGACCGGGAAGCCAGCACCCGCCCTATTGCGGTAGGGGAAGATAAGTTCAGCGGCTTTGTATTTAAGATCCACGCCAACCTGGATCCCCGCCACCGCGACCGTATTGCATTCCTGCGGGTATGCTCCGGCCGTTTTGAGCGTAACAAATTTTACCACCATGTACGCCTGGATAAAGATGTGCGCTTCAGCAACCCTTACACTTTCCTGGCCCGTGAAAAGAACGTGGTAGATGATGCCTACCCCGGCGATGTGGTAGGTCTTTTTGATACCGGCAACTTTAAGATCGGCGATACCCTTACAGAAGGCGAATCCTTTTACTTCACCGGCATTCCCAGCTTTTCACCGGAGCTGTTCAAAGAGCTGGTGAATAAGGATCCGATGAAAACAAAACAGCTGGAAAAAGGCATCCGCCAGCTAACGGACGAAGGCGTGGCCCAGCTGTTCACCCAGCATGGCGGCAACCGCAAGATCATAGGCTGCGTGGGCGACCTGCAGTTTGAAGTGATCCAGTACCGCCTGTTGCAGGAGTACGGAGCAGCCTGCCAGTTCAATACCCTGCCCTTTTACAAAGCCTGCTGGATCACCGGCAATAAACAGAAGATCGAAGAATTTACCCGTTTTAAACAGGCTAACATTGTAGAGGATAAAGATGGCCACCTGGTATACCTGGCCCAGTCTGAATGGTACCTGAATACAGAACGTACCAACAACCCGGAAATAGAGTTTCACTTTACTTCAGAAATACATAAATAAATGTGTGGATGTGCAAATATGCAGATGTGCGGATGAAGGTACTCCGCTTTAAATCATCTGCACATTTGCATATCTGCATATTTGCTCATTTACATCTTTCCGCTTCACGTAAATCGTTTTCCCGAATGCATAAATGCCTTATGCAGGGTACTCTTATTTTTGCATCATTCAATTAACACGTGGTAAAGCAATTTGCTTTCTTAGAAATAGCAACGTAGTTTAATTTGAGTTGGTCGTACAAAAAAAGCCGCACCTGTTCCCGGGAGCGGCTTTCTTTTAATTACGGATTATTTAATTACTCCTGCTTATTATACTGAAATAAGAATTCCCCCACCGTATTCCCCTGCTTCCCTTCCACCTTCACATCAAGGTGAGTTTCGCTTTTCCAGCGATAGGTGATCTTTTTAGGGAAATCATTAGCGGGGTTCTCTGCTATAAAGCCAATGGGTTTTAGTACGGTGAGTTTAACGCGTGCCGGTGTATTATTGAGCTGCCCGGTCATCACAGGAATATAATAAATGCCATCTGCGGCACGCACCAGCTGCATACTTTCCTGCAGGCTGCTATCCCGGCCAACAATGCGCCAGGTGTGGCCCTGCCAGGTGGAGTCATTAACCCTATGCCACTGCTCCGTGATCACACTTTCCCGGGTACGCATGTTCCAGGTACCTTCCAGCAGGTTTAAATAATGGAAGTCTGCTGTACGGGCCTGCCCCGCAGCCGTAGCGCCCCACAGGATCAATAGCAGGAACAGGCTACTGCTGCACCACCGCTTCTTCTCCATATATCTGGTGTTTGTATTTCAGGGAGGGTGATGTTATGAAAGGTCCCAGGTCCAGCGCTTTCCACTTTTCATCTACCTTCTGGATGGTAGCATCATCTGCCACAATAATATTAGGCCAGTCACGCTCAAAATTATCCAGGATGCGGGTTTTCAGCGTACCGTCAAAGCCAATGCCGGCCCTTCTTTTACCATTGGGCAATGGTAGGTTCACTACAAAGCTGTCGCGTTTAGGGTCCAGGTTATTGCAAAACCGCCACAGGGCAGAAGGCAGGTCGCTTACATCCACGGTATGTTCTACATACAGCACCATTTTAATACCTGCCATTTCCGGCAGTTCATATAAACGGTCATTCAGCTCTTTAATATGAAAAGGCCGTTTCTTTTCCACTGCTACCAGCAAACAGGAAATATCCATTTTCAGCAGCGCCGCATTCACTCCCTTTATCTCCGCAAACCGCTCCAGCAGCGCCGCTGCATTAAATTCGTAATTCGTAATTCCTAATTCGTAATTCTCATCTATTTCCTCTTCGTACTTCCTCGTTCCGTCAATACACATTTTACCGCCAAAGCCCATTTTAGAACAGGAATGGTCCAGCACATCCATAGGGCCCTGGCTTAAATAAATATCCGTAGCGGGGTTCAGGTGACGGAACACATACTGCGCCAGCTGTTTATAATCCTGTATGCCAGTACCTTCGTCTGTTACTACCAGTATTTTATTGAACATCATTTGCCCGGCGCCCCACATGGCGTTCATCACTTTTTGCGCCTGGCCGGCATAATCCTTTTTGATCTGCGCAATTACCAGGTTATGGAACACGCCTTCCACCGGCATATCCATATCCACTATTTCGGGTACCAGCGTCATTTTTATAGGCGCCAGGAAAATACGTTCTGTGGCCTTGCCTATCCAGGCGTCTTCCTGCGGAGGTATGCCTACTATCGTTGAGGGGTATACGGCGTCTTTACGGTGGGTAATGCAGGTTACATGAAAACGCGGGTACCAGTCGGCCAGGGAATAATAACCGGTATGGTCGCCAAAAGGTCCTTCCCATATCAGCTCTTCCCCGGGGTCTACATATCCTTCTATTACAAAATCCGCATCTGCAGGCACTTCCAGCTCCGGCTGGGTTATACATTTTACCAGCTCCACTTTCCGCTTACGCAGAAAACCAGCCAGCATGTACTCATCTACATTCTCCGGTAAGGGGGCTGTAGCAGAATAGGTATATACGGGATCGCCGCCCAGTATAACTGCCACGGGCATACGCTTGTTCAGCTTTTTGTATTCCATAAAGTGTTTGGCGCTCACTTTATGTTTATGCCAGTGCATACCCGTCATGGTTTTATCAAACACCTGCATGCGGTACATGCCCACATTGCGGCTGCCATTGTTCGGGTCTTTGGTGTGTATCACCGGCAGGGTTATAAAAGGGCCGCCATCTTTAGGCCAGCATTGCATTACCGGCAGTTTGGCCAGGTCAGGGTCGGCCATCACTACTTCCTGGCAGCTGCCTTTGCCGCCCACTACCTTGGGCATCCAGGAAGCAAACTGGCTAAGCTTGGGCAGCATAGATAATTTATCCAGGATGCTTTCTTTGGGTTTTGACAGCATTTTAAACAGCCCTTCAATCTCCGAAGCCACATCATCCAGCTCCTGCACGCCCAGCGCGAGGCACATACGTTTATAGCTGCCCATGGAGTTGATCAGCACCGGGAAATCATATCCTGTGTTCTCAAACAGCAGGGCCTTGCCCCCGCACGGCGATTTGCTTACCCGGTCGGTGATTTCGGCTATTTCCAGCTTAGGATCTACATAAGTTTTGATGCGTATCAGCTCTCCCGCCTTTTCCAGCGTATCAATGAAGTGTTTTAAATGCTTGTATGACATAGCGAAATGAAAAGACAAAGTAAGCTCAAAAATATGTCAATAAAAAATGTCCCGTCACGGAACTAATCCATGACGGGACTTTACCTATTTCAATCTTCATCTAAACATTTCAGACAGCACAAGGCATTTTCACAATATATATTAACGGACAAATGTAACACCCGCATTAATCACCACGTGGGCACGTGGTCTTGCCGGGTAATAAACTACAGGTGGAGGTGGAGGAGGAGCAACATATACCGGGGGGCCATATACTACCGGGCGTTCATACACTACTACCCTGCGGTCCCTGCACTCATTGTAATACCCGCCATAATAACGGCGGTCATCGCAACGGTCTCTTTTCCAGTGTTTGTGATGTCCCGGAGGTCCATAGCCCCTTCTTTGCGCCTGAGCAGATAATACGATGCCCCCTAACAGCAGCATCATGAATAGTACGCGTTTCATGCTGTTTCAATTTTAGTTCTTAATAATTGTTGTGAGCAGATGGTAGATGCTACCAGAGAATGGTCAAAGGCGGATTGTGTTTTTCGGTTTGCCGGTTGATAGATTTAAGTTAGCAATGATACGGTGTATATTATAACAGGTAGTTGAAGCGTCCCTCCTGGCGGGCCTTTCCGGCTCTTACTCTCTTCGCGGTTTCTGATCCTTATGGCAGTTGCCGGTGGGTCATCCGCTTCTTATATACCTGTTCTGTTGTATATATTTCAAAGAGTATGCCAAATAAAAAAAATCCCGTCAACAAGATAGTTGACGGGATACCTTTTTTTTATTGTGGACTTTGTTGGGGGCGAATGATTGTACGCTTAACCAACAAGTACTATGCCAAAATGAGTGCTGTACTAGTATTTGGGACAGGTAGAAAACTTTTGTTTGCCGAACATACCGCGACCGCCTATACGATAAGTGAGGGTTAAGCCGGAAAAAATGTACCAGTCCTTATTTTTATCAGATCCTCTGATAGTGCCGTCTGCAGGGTAAGTGCCGGGCGTAATGCCTTTGGTATTTACTTCATCCCCGCGGTAGGCAAAATCAACGGCCTCCTGCCCTCTCCAGTATCTTAAGCGGGTTGCTTCGTCAACATAGGTTTTGCTTACATCATCCAGGTAATCGGTAAAGGTTTTACGGAAACCAATCTCCAGTCCCAGGGTCCAGGTATCATTCAGCATTACCTTTATACCCGCGCCAAAAGGAATGGCAAACTGGTGCAGCGCATATTGCCTTCTGTCCGGGTATTCCGGGAGGTTCTGCCCTTCAGTGCTCAGGCGGCGCAAAGGCACGCTATTACCCAATGAGTCTTTTGTTGTGGGATAGAACTGGAAAAGTGCGATCCCCCCAAATACATAGGGTGTAAAGCCTTTCTCATAAATATCCAGGAAATTAAATTCTGCAATGAAATGCCCATCCCATATCACTGAACGGAAGCTCAGGTTGCGTTTAAGCAGGTCCTTACTTTCATTGGTGCTGTCAGCGCCTGCAATGTGCCCCCAGTTAAGACCGGCCCGTAAGGTCAGATAACGGTTGATGTCTCTTTTTACCATCAGGCCCAGCGCAGGACGCGTATACTTCATATCTACCCGCTGCTGTGCAAGATCGCCGCTGTAATTACTGATCCCAGCAAAACCACCAATATGCCAGTCTTGTGAAAACGCGCTGAGTGGGGCCAGAAAACTAAGCAATAGTACCCATTTGATCTGTTTCAACTTGATAAGGTTTTTTTAAGAGGCTAATAGAATTATTATTAATAACGTTAAAAAATTGAAAAAAAGTATAAAGTTATAAGTTTCAGTTACCCGTTAATAATTTTTTCTCCATTCCTGCCAAAAACATTAATTTTATTTTAATTGGCAAAAATACATTATTTATTGTTTTTTACATACACCTATAAACGACTGTGTACCAGCAACTTAATCTAACCTCACTAAAACCTGTAACTAATAATGAAGCCCAAAGCGCCCACAAAAGATCAATTGGAGCAATATGCCCTGCGCGGTCTGGGTTATGCCGATGATCATGTAATGGAGTCCTTTAACATGAAGGAAGTATCCGACTGGCTGGGGATCTCCTACTCTTATTTTTATCACATCTTTGCAGAGATCATGGGCGAACCTTACTGGCAGTACGTAAAACGTCATCGCCTGGAACTGGCCGCCGGCCTGCTGCGCCACAGCGGGTATAATATCGGGGAGATCAGCGACCTCTCAGGCTACGCTACCATGGCCGCTTTCACCAAAGCCTTTACCAACCACTTCGGCGGCAGCCCGCGTTATTTTCGCCGGATAGAGGAGCTGCCCAACGAAAAAAGAACCCTGGAAATGACGGCCATGATCACGGCTGTACATGCCCAGCAAGGCAGCACTATCAGCAACTTTTTCAGCTTTGAAAGGGCAGAACATGTAATACTGCCCGATTCCATCATGTATTACACCCTCATTTCCTATGGCCAGGACCCCATAGCCCAGCTGGTAATGAGAATGAGCCGCTACGAGCAGCGCTTCCGCAAAATGCTGGATCTGCTGGATCTGCCACAAGGTAAAATTGTTACCGGTACCCTGGATGCTGTGCCGGTTACCGATTATGAAAGACTAAGCATGTATGCCGGTGTATGCATTCCCGTTAAGGATACCCAGGCTAATATCCAGTTAAGCGAGCAGGTGAAGAATTTAATTCGGAAACGTATATCAGGTGGCCATTACCTGCGCCTGCAGGTGCCGCTGGACTTTGTTAGCGCCGGGGTGCCCATGTATGACTTTATTAACCGCTGCTGCCGCGAAGGCATTTATAAGATGAGCGGCAATCATTTCTTTATGTCACTCACAGGTCCCAATTTGTGCGAGATCTATATTCCCTACATGAAGAATATCTGAATAATGAGCGGATGTGCAAATATGCAGATGTGCAAATGACGGATTACGCTTCAATCCATCTGCATACCTGCATATTTGCATATCTGCACATCTATTTAAACACTGCCTTAAAGCAGTTGGTTGAGGTATTTTCCCCGTCTTTTGCATTGGTCTTGCGGCCGTAATATTCATCCAGAAAAGCCTCTGCCGGCGACCATACCGTTTGCATCATACCCTGGTACATTGGTTTCAGCTCTTTGGTAGCATCCCTGCGAAAATGATCCAGGTCATCCAGCTGGGCTACAGCTACCTGCGGTTTGCGCCAGGGGCAGGTGATCACGCGCAGGCCTTTCATAGCAAAATACACCGGCGTTTTATCCGGGCGGTCATAGTGCCAGTCACAGATCATCACATCTTTCGGGATCAGGTCTACTGCACGGTGGGTATTATTCATGCTGGCCTCCCACATACCCATGCCCGTGGTTTTACCATCCAGCAGGCGGTCGCCCCAGATCCACAGCTCACGGTGTTTCTCTGCCAGGTGGTTGCGCAGCGTACGTACCTCGCCGGCAAAAAGTTCCGCTTTATCACGGCCGCCACAACGCGGGCATTTATCATTGCCTATATAGAACACTTCATCCATACCGGCATGAAAAGCATCTGTTTCAAACGCATCACAAATTTCATCCATCACATCAAACACCACCTTATGCACTTCCGGGTGCAGCGGGCAATAGCTTTTACAATAAAGGCCGTCTTCATTGGGCCATACATAGTTAGCCGGCATTTTCACCTCCGGGTTTTCATCAAACGCAGGGTATACCCGTAACAAAGTACCGGTGCTGCCTGCCCAGGATTGGTGCCCCAGCAGGTTCACCTGTGGTATCAGATGTATACGGTCTTCCTTACAGGCCTGTACCAGTTTGGCCACATCCTGTTTGGATAATGCACCGGGATCACTCAGCTCCGGGTGGCTTTTATACTGGTAATTATAATCTATGCGCAGCACTAAGGTATTGATATGGCGGGGCGCCAGCTCCTTGTGAATGAAGGTGATAAATTCATCCAGCCCCTTTACGGAAGGTGCGCCAATACAGAATCCGCGCACCGGCAGGCTGTCTATTGGATTGTATTTTGCCGTGGACTGGGCATGGCTGTCAGCATGTACCAGCAGTATCAGGCATAGCGGTAACAGGTATAGCAATTTTTGCATCTGGTTAAATTGGTTTAATCATTGATGATGTGATAGGCAGCTTAAACTACTAATAATAAATTGATAAACCAACTAACCAATAATCTGTTATTTTTGAATAAATCTTTATATAAGATGAACGAAAGCAGACTCCCTTTTAATGCGCGCCTGGCCTTCACCCTGTTATCACTTGTACTGATCATTTACATTGCGCATTTCAGCGCCACCATCCTCATTCCGCTGGTGTTTGCCTTTCTGGTGGCCATTATGCTGCTGCCGCTGGCCAACCTGCTGGAGAGCTTCCGCTTTTCCCGGGGCCTGGCCGCTTTTTGCGCGGTGTTCATCTTCATAATACTTTTATCCAGCGTAGTAGCCCTGCTTACCACGCAAATGGGAGCTTTTGTATCCGACTTTCCGCATTTACAGCAACAGCTGATAAAAAGCCTGGATTCCTTACAGCTATGGATAAACGAAGAATTTCACATGAACGCACATAAGCAAATGGATTACCTGGAGCAGCTGGCCATGGGTACCCTGGGCTCTGCCACTACCTTCCTGAGCCAAACCTTAGGCGCCGTATCATCCATGCTGGTGTTCATCATTTTTGTATTGCTGTATTCCTTTTTCCTGCTGTTATACCGTTCCCTGCTCATAGCCTTCCTGGTAAGGCTTTTCCAGGAAAAACACCGGGAAAAGCTGTTGGATGTGATAAAACAGACCCGCATCATTATTAAAAGCTACGTAAGTGGGTTAATGATAGAAATGGTAGTAGTGGCCGTTGTAAACTGCGCCATCTTCTGGACGCTGGGCATTAAATATGCCACGCTGCTGGGTATTATGGCAGCCGTCTTTAACATTATTCCTTACCTGGGCATTTTTACCGCTATTATTATTAGTATGGTGGTAACCATGACCACCAGCACCTTTGGCGCCAGCGTGCAGGTAGGTGTTGCATTGCTCACCGTGCACTTCCTGGACAGTAATATCCTGCTGCCCCGTATCGTGGGCTCCAAGGTAAAGATCAATGCATTGGTAACCATTATTGGTGTAGTAACCGGTAACCTGCTCTGGGGTATCCCGGGCATGTTCCTGGCCATTCCGATTATTGCCATCCTGAAGATCATTTTTGAGCATATTGAGGTAATGCAGCCCTGGGCCATTCTGCTGGGTGAGCTGCCGGAAAAGCCCAAAAAGAAAAAGATAAAGCTCACCACACCGGACGAATAAAGTATTTTTACCTCCCATGTCACTCAATTTCCGTAATGCACTCCTCTCCGATCTGCCGCTGATCGTAGATATTTACAACACTACCATTCCCTCCCGGATGGTAACTGCAGATACCGCACCTGTTACCGTTGAAAGCCGTGAAAACTGGTTCCATGCCCATGTACCGGGTAAGCGTCCCTTATGGATGGTAGAAGCAGATGGCCAGGTAGCCGGCTGGGTAAGCCTGCAATCTTTTTACGGCCGCCCGGCATACAATGCCACGGTGGAGATCAGTATTTACCTGCATCCTGATTTCCGCGGCAGGGGTTTGGGCAAAGCCGTATTAAGCTACGCCATGGAACAATGCCCGGCCTTAGGTGTAGAAACCCTGTTGGGATTTATTTTTGCGCATAACCAGCCCAGCCTGTTATTGTTTGAAAAAATGGGTTTTGAAGAATGGGCCCACATGCCCGATATTGCTGAATTAGACGGCATAAAACGGAGCCTGAAAATATTAGGAAAAAAGGTAAAGGGCTAAATGGATGACCGTTAAATACTTTCAATCCCTAAATTTGTGTGCTTTAACCATACCCCTATTGTAAAATGGCCATATCCGTAAAAATTGACTTTGAGAACCTGTATGAGATAGAGCACATTTCCGAAGACCTCCGCATCAGTACCTTTAAAACCGAACTGGAAGACGGTACCTATTTACCGCTAAAGGTGGAGATCAGTAATGAATGCCATACCCTGCTGCCCAATGTGTATAACCTGGCCTTTGGCCCGCTGGATAAAAAGGGCGAGATCAATGACAAGGCCCAGCTATCCCATAAGGATTATTCCCGTGTGTTTTCCACCATCCTGTTCGATGGGCTTAATTTCCTGAACAATAATAAAGGTCATTACCTGGGCATAGATGGCTCTGACAATGCGCGGGCCTATATGTATTATATGTTCCTGCAAAGGAATTATGACTACCTGAGCAAGTACTTCAATATTTACGGGCTTAAGTATTATGTGCGTATTACCCGCTTTGGTAAGAACCAGTACGATAATCCTTTTGATTTTACAGATATACAGCCGGTACCGGACCGCATACTGAAAGGCAGCCGGCTGCCACCACCGGTTATGTATAATTATTTCATTTTCAATTCAAAAATTGCAGAATAGAGTGTGCCTGCTTTAAACATAATTTTTTTAGCCTTACTATTTTTTTCTTAACTTTACTTTCATGAAAGAATCCATAGAAGCTAAATTATTGGCCCTCACCAAAAAGGCCAAAGAAAATGGAGCTAACCTTAAAGGGTCAGGCGCTATCCGCAATGGGTCCTCTTTGCATAAAATAATTAAAACCAAAGAGCAAGCCGCTACCTTTATGAAGCTCTTGCAATCTTTATAATTTCATACGTTTTTCAATTTATCAAAAACCTGTCTGTTCAGACAGGTTTTTTTTATTCATACTATTACCATTAAATCCTTAATAATATGTGGTGGCTTTATGCATTACTCTCCGCGCTTTTTGCCGCACTTACAGCCATATTTGCCAAAATAGGTGTATCAGCAGTGAACTCTAACCTGGCCACGGCCATCCGCACCATTATTATATTAATAATAGCCTGGGGCATTGTGCTGGCCCGCGGGGAGGCAAAAGGACTCAGCGGCCTGTCTAAGCACAACCTGCTGTTCCTGGTATTATCCGGCATAGCTACCGGCCTTTCCTGGATCTTTTATTTTAAAGCCTTGCAATTGGGTAAAGTATCCCAGGTAGCCCCGGTAGATAAATTGAGCGTGGCGCTCACGATCATCCTGTCCGTGATCTTCCTGCACGAGGCCCTAACCCTGAAAACAGCCATTGGGGCATTATTAATTATAGGAGGTACGTTGGTGTTGATCTTTTAGGGGTAGTTCCCTGGATAAAAGCAGGGTTGTATGAGGGAGTAACCAGGATCTGACATGAGAGGGACCTGGGAGGGACCTGGGAGCAACATGAAAGAAACACGGGTGCAACCTGGGGTAAAAGCGTATGAAAGCCATAGTAAAAGCGTATACCACTCCTATTAAAAGCGCACTTAATCTTCTTTGAGCGCCAGGTTTTCGATAAGATCAATACGGTACACACAGCGGTGATCGCCGGAAACAATATGATCCGTACGGTGGATCTTTACTTCATCCCCCAGGATGGTGCGGAAGGTCCTTAACTCTGATTGGCAGATATTTACACATTGGGCAGCAGCGCTGCAGATGGGGCAATGATTCTCAACAAAGGTAAAGCCATCCCCGTCCTTACGCCATTCTGCTAAAAAGCCTTCGGCGGTGCGCAGGGCAGCAAAACGGGCTATTTTATCTCCTACATCGGCAGCACCCTCCAAAGCAGCACGGTATTTTTCCAGCTGCTGGTTTTCCCGGGCGCTAATAATCTGGTCCAGCGCTTCCTGTCCCAACTCATGACGGATGGTTTGCATCAGCTGCAGGGTAAGTGCAGCGTGGGTATCCGGAAAATGGGCATTGCCCTGCGCGGTCAGGTTCCATACCTGTACCGGCCGGCCTACGCCTTTGGCGCTTGTAGTAGCAGCCACCAGCCCTTCTTCTGCCAGTTTCAGCAATTGCAAACGGGCCCCTTCTCCTGTCATGCCCAGTTCGGCAGCCAGGGAGGCAGCAGTTTGCGGTCCACGGGTCTTTAATAATACCAGAAACCGGTCGGCCGCAGCTTTGATCTTTGGCATATAATTTTCCAAGTACTTGCTTGTTTTATTGTAAATGTCGTAATTTTGTGTTATTCAAAAAAATATTGTTGTAAGGTTATACGACCTTTGCGGAAGCATCCCAACCGATCTTATCACGTTACAACAATTAACAAACTGATAATTAGATAGTTAAATGAACGTCCTGATATTTAACGGCTCCATGGATGACCGGCCACATGCTACGGCGGGGCGGGTAACCGGCTACTTTGAGGATGCGTTCCGTCAAAAAGGCTTTACCACAGAGGTGTTTAGTCCGGCCAGCACAGAGATACCGTTCTTTGACCCGGCTAAACCTGGCATACCAGCCGGTGTGCAGGCCATGTGTGATGCTTTTTGCAAAGCGGAGCTGCAGGTATGGCTTACCCCCTTATATCATGGCAGCATGACCGGGGTAATGAAGAACTGCCTTGACTGGCTGGAGCTTACCAGCAGGCATGGCCGCCCCTATTTAACGGGAAAGGTCGTAGCTTTGGTGAGTTGGGCCAATGGCACTCAGGCCATGCAGGGTATTAATGCCATGGATGCTGTAGCCAAGGCTCTACGCGCATGGGTGCTGCCTTTTTCAGTACCTGTGCTAAGAGATCATTTATTTGAGCCGGATAGCAGTACCTTTGCACCTTTATACCGGACCAAATTTGACCAGATGATAACGCTGCTGGCCGATGCAAGGCCCGTAGCCATATAATAAAAGCTGTTGGCCGTTCGCTTTTGGCAGTAAGCTGAAAGCCGCCGCTAATAGCTAAACTCTAAAAGCTAAAAGCTCGATATATATGATTACCATTTCAGAAAAAGCAAGTGAATACATTAAGGACCAGATGGTAAGGGAAAATCATGTACCCGGCACTTTTGTGCGCGTAGGCGTAAAGGGTGGCGGCTGCTCCGGCCTGGAATATGTGCTTAAGTTTGAACAGGATGAACAGACTGGCGACCAGGTATTTGAAGATAAAGGCGTTAAGATAGTGGTACAAATGAAAAGCCTCTTATATCTTTACGGCACAGAACTGGACTATTCGGACGGTCTGAATGGTAAAGGATTGTATTTCAACAATCCGAATGCCACCAGGACCTGCAGCTGCGGGGAAAGTTTTGCCGTATAAGATTAAAAGGTAAGGAAAGGAACTTTTAAAGGATTTTAGGTTTACGATTTTAGGCCCGGGTGTAACAATCCTCATATTAAACTAAAATCACCAACCTAAGATCGTAAATCACACAAAGCAGTATGAGAAATAGTAACGAGATAATCGATGATATTGCCAACAAGGAATACGAGTATGGCTTTACCACCGATATTGAAATGGATATAGCGCCGGCAGGTCTTGATGAAGACGTGATCCGCTTTATATCTGCCAAAAAAGAAGAGCCGGAATGGCTGCTGGAATGGCGTCTGAAAGGGTACCAGGCATTCAAGAAAATGCAGCTTCCGAAATGGCAGCATTTTGATATGCCTGAAATGGACTTTCAGAAAGTATCCTACTATGCAGCTCCCAAGAAGAAAAAACAACTCAACAGCCTGGATGAAGTAGACCCTGAACTGCTGGCCACCTTTGAAAAGCTGGGTATCCCGCTGAATGAACAGAAAGCATTGTCAGGCGTAGCCGTAGATGCCGTGTTTGACAGTGTATCCGTTGCTACCACCTTTAAAGGCAAGCTCAAGGAAATGGGCGTTATCTTCTGCTCCTTTGGGGAAGCGGTAAGAGAGCACCCGGACCTGGTAAAGAAATACCTGGGCTCGGTAGTTCCCCACTCCGATAACATTTTTGCAGCATTGAACGCCGCGGTATTCTCCGACGGCTCTTTCGTATATATTCCTAAAGGCGTGCGCTGTCCCATGGAGCTGAGCACGTACTTCCGTATCAACGCACAGAACACCGGCCAGTTTGAACGTACGCTCATCATTGCTGATGACAGCAGCTACGTAAGTTACCTGGAAGGCTGTACCGCTCCTATGCGCGACGAGAACCAGCTGCACGCAGCCGTTGTGGAGCTGGTAGCCCTGGACCACGCGGAAATCAAATACTCCACCGTACAGAACTGGTACCCCGGCGACAAGGACGGTAAAGGCGGTATTTACAACTTTGTAACAAAACGCGGTATCTGTAAAGGTAATAGCAGCAAGATCTCCTGGACACAGGTAGAAACCGGCTCCGCCATTACCTGGAAATATCCCAGCGTAATCCTGCAGGGCGATGATGCCATGGGTGAGTTTTACTCTGTAGCCGTTACCCGCAATAAACAGATTGCAGATACCGGCACCAAGATCTACCACCTGGGCCGCAATACCCGCAGCCGCATTATTTCCAAAGGTATCTCTGCCGGACAGGGAGAGAACACCTACCGTGGCCTGGTACAGGTAGGCCCCCGTGCACACAATGCCCGTAACTTTACCCAATGCGATTCCCTGCTGATCGGTAACCGTTGCGGCGCGCATACGTTCCCTTACATTGAGTCCCGGAACAAAAGCGCCACAGTAGAGCACGAAGCCACTACCTCCAAGATCGGGGAAGACCAGATCTTTTACCTGAACCAAAGAGGTATTGATACGGAAAAAGCAGTAGCACTGATCGTAAATGGTTATGCTAAGGAAGTGCTGAACCAGTTACCCATGGAATTTGCCGTAGAGGCGCAAAAGCTGCTGTCCATCACATTAGAGGGCAGCGTAGGTTAATTATAACGAATAAAACAACAGAGAAACACAAACAATATCATGCTGACGATTAAAAATCTGCACGCAGAAGTAGACGGAAAAGAAATACTGAAGGGTATAGACCTGGAGATCCGCAAAGGCGAGGTGCATGCCATTATGGGACCTAACGGTTCCGGCAAAAGCTCCCTGGCTTCTGTACTGGCAGGCCGCGAAAATTATACTGTAACACAGGGTGAAGTGAACTTTGACGGCAAGGACCTGCTGGAACTGTCGCCCGAAGACCGTGCCCGTGAAGGCATGTTCCTGGCATTCCAGTACCCGGTAGAGATACCCGGTGTATCCAACATCAACTTCCTGAAAACAGCCCTGAACGAAATACGCGCCTATAAAGGTTTACCGGCCATGGAAGCAAAAGAGTTCCTGAAGCTTACCAAAGAAAAACAACAGCTGGTAGAATTTAACGCCAACCTGATGAACCGTTCCCTGAACGAAGGTTTTTCCGGTGGTGAAAAGAAACGTAATGAGATCCTGCAGTTAGCTATGCTGGATCCCAAATTAGGCATCCTGGATGAAACAGATTCCGGTTTGGACATTGATGCGCTGCGTATTGTAGCCGGTGGTGTGAACAAGCTGCGTGGCCCGGAAAAATCTTTCCTGGTTATTACCCACTACCAACGCCTGCTGGATTATATAGTGCCCGACTTTGTACACGTGCTGTACAACGGCCGCATTGTAAAAACCGGCACCAAAGAACTGGCGCTGGAACTGGAAGAAAAAGGCTACGACTGGCTGAAAGAGGCTGAGGTGCATGTCTAAATTAATTATGAAGAATGAATAATTAATAATAAAGGAAGAGGCATTTCAATTCACAGCCTGCTTTTCGTAGCACTTATTAATTATTCATTGTTAATTATTAATTATTACTACAGGACTTATTAATAAACGAATAATTACAATAGCGATGTTGCAGGATGAACCCGCCACCATTATTATTAATTATTCTTTATTAATTATTAATTAAAAAGGATGACAAGCGATATAACAACACCATTTTACCAATATATCCTGGATGGGGGCAATGGGCTTACACCCAAGGAAGATGTGCTGTATGGCGTGCGGCAGGATGCGCTGGCAAGGTTCCGGACACTGGGCCTGCCCGACCTGAAAACAGAAGCCTGGCGCTATACCAACATTCAGCGTGTTTTAAAGGAACAGCCTTTTGTGCTGCAGCAGCAGGCATTACCTGTAACGGCTGCACAGCTGGCGCCCGCTTTTATCCCGGAGCTCTCCTGCTACCGTGCAGTATTGGTGAACGGACACCTGCAACCGGAGCTCTCTGAGCTGCCTGCCGCTAAGGATATTACTATTACCAAACTAAGCGAAGCTACTCAGCAAAAAGGTTTTAAGACCTTCTTTGACAAACACCCGCACCTGGCAGATCAGCCCTTTGCAGCGCTGAACACCGCGCTTTTTGCAGACGGACTTTTCATAGAACTAAAAGCCAACGCAGTACTGGATAAACCTTTACATATCATTCACGTATATACGCTTACACAACATGCTTTCCTGCAACCCCGCCACCTGTGGATCGCACATCCGCACGCATCGGCTACGGTAATAGAAAGCACCCTGGGCCTGCATAATGATGCAGTTGCCTTTGTGAACAGCGTGAACGAAGTGGTGCTGGAAGAAAATGCCGAACTATGGCATTACAACATCCAGAATGCTGTACAGAACAGCCGGCACATAAACCAAACCGCTGCCCGGCAGGAAACCTACAGCCGTTACCACCACTATAACTTTGCATTGCCGCAAGCTACCATGATCCGTAATAATACCAGCGTAGCGCTGACCGGCAGCTATACAGAAACAGACCTGCATGGCCTGTACCTGGCTAACGGCAATCAGCATGTGGACAATCATACTTTTGTAGACCACCTGGTACCCCATTGCAACAGCAATGAGCTGTACAAGGGCGTGCTGCTGGATACCGCCAACAGCGTATTCACCGGCCGTATCCATGTACACCAGGATGCACAAAAGACCAATGCTTTCCAGCAGAACAACAACCTGCTGCTGAGCGAAAAGGCCACCATCAACTCCCAGCCCCAGCTGGAAATATATGCAGATGATGTAAAATGCAGCCACGGTTTTACCGTAGGTCAGTTCAGCGATGAATCCCTGTTCTACCTGCGCACGCGCGGTATTGGCGCAGAAGCAGCCAAACACCTGCTGGTGAATGCATTTGCCTTTGATATCACCGACCAGGTGCATATCCCCGCCCTGCAGCACTATTTGACAGAAGAGATCAGAACTGTGATCAGTAATTAATAATTACGAATTGTCAATTACGAAATGCGAAGCATTCATGAATGCCATTGAAAGTAATTATGATATGAATAATTACGAATTGGGTATAGCGTGGATGTCGTAATTCGTAATTTCGTAGTTCGTAATTGAAAATCGTAATAGTATGGACAACGTATCAACTCTCGCCGCCCCGGCATTGGACGTAGCACGCATCCGGAAAGATTTTCCGCTGTTGCAGCAAGCCACCGTGTATGGTTTACCCTTAGTGTATCTTGATAATGGCGCTACAACCCAAAAGCCGCAGGTGGTGCTGGATACGCTGGAGCAATATTATACCGGGTATAACAGCAATGTGCACCGCGGCGTACACCACCTGAGCCAAAAAGCTACAGATGCTTACGAAGAAGCCCGCAAAACTGCCGCCGGTTACATCAACGCACAATACAGCCACGAAGTTATTTTTACCAAAGGCACTACTGACAGTATTAACCTGGTAGCCAGCAGCTTTGGCCGCACCTTCCTGCAAGGGGGCGATGTGGTGCTCATCTCCACCATGGAGCATCATTCCCACATTGTTCCCTGGCAAATGATCTGCGAAGAAAAAGGCGCAGAACTGAAGGTGATCCCCATTAATGAAAGGGGCGAGCTGCTGATGGACGAATTTTCCCGGCTGCTGGATGAGCGCGTGAAAATAGTAGCTGTAACATATGTATCCAATACCATGGGCACCATTAACCCGGTAAAGGACATTATTACACAGGCGCATGCACGTAATATACCCGTATTACTGGATGCTGCACAGGCCATTCAGCACATTACCATAGATGTGCAGGAGCTGCAGCCTGATTTCCTGGCCTTTTCCGGCCATAAAATATACGGCCCTACCGGTATTGGCGTGCTGTATGGAAAAGAGGCCTGGCTGAATAAAATGCCCCCTTACCAGGGCGGTGGCGATATGATCAAGACCGTGACCTTTGCCAAAACGATCTATAACGAGCTCCCTTATAAATTTGAAGCCGGCACCCCGGATGTATCCGGCGCTATTGGCTTAGCTGCTGCCTTAAACTACCTGCAGCAGGTAGGGCTGGAAAAAATACAGCAGTATGAAGAGCAGCTGATGGAATATGCCCTACAGGCATTACAGCAGGTGCCCGGCATACGTTTTATAGGACAGGCCGCACACCGCTCCGGCGCTATCTCTTTCCTGGTGGATGATATTCATCCCTATGACCTGGGTGAGCTGCTGGACAAACAGGGCATTGCCGTACGTACAGGCCACCATTGTACAGAACCTTTAATGGACCTGTTTAAGATACCCGGGACCGTACGCGCCTCCCTCTCCTTTTACAATACTTTTGAAGAAGTGGATAAGCTGGTAGCTGCCGTAAACAGGGCTGCCGCCATGCTGCGCTAAATAACCGACGAAAATGACGATCAACGAAAAACAGGATGAGCTGGTAGCGGATTTTTCCATGATGGAAGAATGGATGGATAAATACGAATACATTATTCAACTGGGAAAAGAGCTGCCGCTGATAGCAGAACAATATAAAACCGACGATAACCTGATCAAAGGCTGTCAGTCAAGAGTGTGGCTGCATACGGAATTAAAAGACGGCAAACTTTTTTTCACCGGCGACAGTGACGCCGTGATCACCAAAGGCCTCATCAGCCTTATGATATCCGTACTCTCCGGCCAGACACCTAAGGATATTGCAGCCACAGAGATTTATTTCATTGACGCCATCGGCCTGCGCAGCCACCTGTCCCCTACCCGATCCAACGGCTTACTGAGCATGCTTAAACAAATGAAGCTGTATGCAGTAGCCTACAAGGCAAAAATGGAAAGTTAACGTACAATTCAATACTAAAAACATGGAAGAACTTAGCTTACGGGATCAGATAGAAGCCACGCTCAGAACCGTATATGACCCGGAGATACCGGTGAATATCTTTGAGCTGGGACTGGTATATGAAATTAAGATCGGCGAAAATAACCGCATAGGCATCACCATGACCCTTACCGCCCCGGGCTGCCCCGTTGCCGGCGATATTATAATGGAGGTAGACCAGAAAGTGCGTGCCATTGAAGGGGTGAGCGATGTAGATGTGCACCTTACTTTTGACCCGCCCTGGACCAAGGAAATGATGACAGAAGAGGCCCGGCTGGAGCTGGGGTTCATGTAGAAATAATTCTTTAGTTACAGCAAAGGGTCCCGGTATTTGCACCGGGACCCTTTGTATTTTTAGCGACCTGCGCGCTTAGCTTAATTGTAAGGTAGGCTGCAGCACCATTCCCAGGTGAATATGCGCACCGGTATGATACTGGTCTGCTGTCAGGATCTGCTCAAACATCTTTTTAGCCTGTGGCTTTTTACCCAAGCCCAGCTGCCCTAAACCGATCAGGTAGTGGCAATGCAGGCGGTTACGGCGGTTCAGGTCATCGTCCCATATCAGCAGGTCAGGCAGCGACACGGCAAAGTAATCGATCTTTACCTCATCAAATAAATGCTGCTCCCCATAGTCTATCAGCTTATTAAACCGGCTGTGCGCTTCTGCAGTACGGTTCAGCCGCAGCAGGGCCAGTCCCTGGTAAAAGATCTTATCCGGCTGCTGATCATTATAATACATAGCTGCCGAAGGTACGGCCTGCCCGGTGGCAGCGCGCTCCCAGCAGGCTTTTGCTTCTGCGGTTTTTCCCAAACCGGCATAGGCGCAGCCGCTCCAGTAATCAATATCATTTTCCTGCGCGCCATACAGCTTGCCTTCTCCCAGGTTATGCGGGTATTGGCGGGCCTGTTCCAGCAGCTGTAATGCTTTCGTATAGTCAGCCGCGTTAATGGCCGCTTTGGCCATAGAAACCAGGCTATACACATACTGGAAAGTTACCTTTCCCTCACCGCCTTCCCAGGGGTGAAAGTTGCGCTGCATCAGCAGGTTATAGGCTTCCTGGTGGCGGCCCAGCAGGTTATATAAGGTGATCTTTTCCAGGAACAGATCGTCACGGTCATTTACCAGTGCAGGGTATTTTTCCAGCATAAGCAGGCGGGTGGCCGCCGGTTTATTCAGGCGTTTGTACAGCTGGTCCAGCTCCATGCAAATGCGGGCGTCGGTTTCATCCAGCTCAAAAGCTTTTTCAAGGCTGGCCGTAGCTTCTGCAGGCTGGTTACGTTTGTTATACAGCGCTAAGGCCAGGTTACGGTGCACGGTGGTAAAACGGTCGTCCAGCTGCCGGGCTTTTTCCCAGCAGGCAATGGCTTTTTCATACTGGCGGAAATGGTACCAGTAGTTACCCAGGTAATAAGGCGCACGCGCATCTTCCGGGTGTTGCTGTATGGCCAGCTGTAAGGCCAGGGCAGCCTCCTGCTGATGCGGGAAACAATAATCCGGCGCAGCCTGTGCTGCTTTTTTCCAGTAATTGTGTGCAGCGGCTGTATTGCCGGCTTCCCATGCAGCGGATGCCATAAAATACCACGCTAAAGGGTATACGCTGGTTTGCTGGTCAATACCGGCTTGCAGCAGCTGCAATGCTTCCGCATACATGCCGGCAGCCTGGTAGTCCAATGCAAACTCTATGTAGTTATGAATATTGCCGCGTAACAATACCTGCAGCTCCTGTAATACTTTTTGATCGTTCGTCAGCAGGTATTTTTCAAAGTGCGCACCGGTATTAAAATGATCCAGCTGCAGGGATGCATTGGCTAATTCCAGCGCTGCTGCCTGTTTGCCCTGTTGCCGTAAAATGCTGATCAGCAGGTGGCGTGTTTTATGATGGTGCCAGTTGCCGTGCAGGGAGCGGGTAGCTTCGTCCAGCGCAGCATCCCAGTTCTGGCGGGTAGCAGATATCAGCGCCAGCTGGTAGTAACCGGCAGGCTGCCAGGCTGCATTCCAGGCGCCTTTATAGAACGCGCCGTAGGCTTCCGTTAAACGCTGCTGCCAGCGCAGGCACAGGCCCAGGTTGTAATAAGGCTCTCCGTCATAAGGGTTGGGATTCCGGCTGGTTAAAGTATCAATAGCACGGCGGAAACATTTTTCCGCATCCTCTAATAACAAACGGCGCAGGTACCATTTCCCCAGGGCATTGTTGCAGCGCACATCTCCAGGATCGCGGCGCAGGCCTTCCTGGTAATAATCTACCGGGTTATAGGTGGCATGCCGGTATTGTTCCAGGTGCAGGCCGGTAAGATACAGCTGTTCTATCTCCGTTATATCTGCCGGCGCCAGTGCAGCGCGGGCTGCCAGGGGCATAGCTTGTATAGTATCCGGCGCGGGCTGCCATTCCAGCATTAGCTTACCCTGCTGGTTGTAGATGGCAATACGGTAACGGGTGCTTTCGCCTGCATCTGTTAAAGCAATGGCTTCTTCCAGGTAAGCGGCAGGCAACAGGTCTGCCGTGCGGCTCCAGATCTCCGTACCCTGGTCATACAGCACAATGCGACTTTGCGGGAAAACGCCGGTAGCGTAAAGCTTCAGCATAGCCGTGCCGTTACTTACCTCCAGGTTCATCACCAGGTCTTTGCTGGCATTTTTCACCAGCCCTACCTGGCTGTAAGGCATAAAGTATTGCGTAAAACTTTTTTCCTCATAGGGCATCAGCCAGGAAAAATCCGGCTGGTTATCGGTGTACACACCGCACATCAGCTCTATATAAGGCCCGTCTTCATCCGTAAGGTTGCGGTCCCAGGCCAGTCCAAAATCACTGTTACCCCAGGTCCACTGTTTTTTACCGGGCGATACGTGATGATTGGCCACATGCAGCAAACCACCCTGCGTATCATGCTCATAACCGCCTACAAAATCGTAGTTAGAGGTAATGGCCATGTAAGAAGTAGGTACGGGTATATTACGGTAGCGGGAAATATCCACGCCCGCGGAATAATCTACTTTATAATAAGTGCCTGTAGCCACCGGGAAGCGCGATACATCCCGCTTACCGTGATCAAACACTGCATGTACATCCGGCGGAAATACGGACTGGGAGTGCTCATTCACATGCACCGCGGGGTGGGCCCACCATAAAAAGGTTTGCGGCAATGGGGTACGGTGGTAGAGCTGCACTTTTATTTCCATATACGCCTTATCCGGGTACAGGGTAAAACCGGCCATGCCTTTGGTACGGAACATTCTTTCCAGCTCACTGCACCATACGGTTACGCTGCCATCCGCGAAGTGTTCAATGCTCCAGTCAACCGGCTCATACGTACCGGGGCGGTGGTGCTGGGGCCAGTTAAACTCTATGCCGCCGGAGATCCAGGGCCCGGTAAGGCCCACCAGCGCAGGTTTTATAACCTGGTTATGATATACAAAATGCCGTTGTTTCACTTTATCATAGGCGCGTTGTATGCGGCCGCCCAGTTCCGGCAGGATCATAATAAGCAGGTAATCATTTTCCAGGAAAACGGCCTGCCATTCCTGGTCCGTTTTTTCATCCAATATTTTCTCTACTACCGGGTACGGGTATACGGCGCCGCTGCTGCCCTGGTATACTCTTTTTTCCAGGAATACCGGATGTTTCTCAGGCTGCCCGATGCCATAGGTTGGGATACGGACGGCCTGCTGCCAGGCTTTAACTTCCATAACAAATTGTTGTATTTAAATGAGATAATGTACGCTTGTTAATTAGCGGCAAAATGCCGGCCGTCTGCAACAGCCGTTGTGCCAATGGATTGTTCTATCTCTTCCAGCGTTTTGCCTTTTGTTTCGGGTAAAGAGCTCCGGATAAATATGAAACCTGCAATGCAGATCACGCCGTAGCCCCAGAATGTGCCGGAGGCGCCCAGGGCGCTGTTCAGCAAAGGAAAGGTGTATGTAAGCCCAAAGCTGGCCGCCCAGAGGGAAAGTGTGGCTATAGACATCATACTACCCCGCAAGCGGTTAGGGAAGATCTCAGAAAGCACCACCCAGGTTACCGGCGCCAGCGACATAGCATAACAGCCAATAGCCATTACCACCAGCAGCAGCAAAGGCCAGCCGCTGAAATGCATAAAGTATAACAGCCCCATAATGGCGTAGATCATAGCCAAACCACCAGCCCCAATCAGCATTAAACGGCGCCTGCCCCAACGGTCTACCGTGTACATGGCCACCAGTGTGAATATTAAATTCACGCCGCCGGTGATCACAATATTCAGCAGTATCTGCGATACGCCATAACCGGCCGCCGCAAATACTTCCTCCGCATAATTGAAAATAACATTGATGCCGCACCATTGCTGGAATGCCGCAATGACGATCCCTATGAGCAGAATGCGTGACACACCGGGTTTCAGCAGCTGCTGTAAGCGCACGCGGGTATCGCCATCCGTAGTTTGTGTAATGGCCTGCAGCTCTGCCTGCGCATAGGCTGCGCCACCTATTTTGGTGAGCACCTGCCGGGCTTTATCACTATAATTTTTAGTGGCCAGCCAGCGCGGGCTTTCCGGTAACCAGATCAGCAACAGCAGGAATAATGCAGAGGGTACCAGCGCAGCCCAGAACATAATACGCCAGCCGGTTTGCCCGTTCCAGGATTGCAGGATAAGATCGTCCGTAGCGCCGGTAGGTACCGGTTCTGCGATCAGCCAGTTAAAGATCTGTGCAGCCAGTATGCCTATTACCAGTGTAAGCTGGTTAATGGATACATATTTGCCCCGCAAATGGGCCGGTGTAACCTCTGCAATGTACATAGGCGACAGGTTGGAGGCCAGGCCAATACCAATGCCGCCAATAATACGATAGACCACAAAACTCTGGAAAGAATGCGCTGCGCCTGTAAGCCAGGAGGATACCAGGAACAAGGCAGCAGACAGCATCAGCAGTTTTTTACGGCCATACCGGTCACTGAGGATACCGGAAATAGCCGCGCCTGCCAAACAGCCTACCAGGGCACAGCTCATGGCCCAGCCCTGTGCAGCCGGTGACTGGGTGATACCAAAAAAGCGTTCGTAAAAAGGTTTAGCCCCTCCTATCACTACCCAGTCGTACCCAAAAAGGAACCCGCCCATTGCGGAGATCATGGAAATAATAAACAGGTAAAGGTGGTTGTACGTATCATTTTTCATAACAACGCTAAATTACAATATCCCCCAGCCTGCTGACAATAGAGATTCTTTTTCAATTGATGGACAATTTTTCTATTTTTTCTGCTCACTAATGTATACCGGCCGCATAGCTATTATAAGAGTACCACCTGTTACAAATCACCGGACCTCCTTTGCCGCAATGCCAGTACTGACACGCATTAAAGGGCATTTCACCACAGTAGTCTGCGCGGTCATTGCCTGCTATTATTACTCCTGCCCGCATTTTTCCCCTGCTGTTACCTGCGCTTTTTGTACATCATTCCACCACTATGTAAAAACGGTTAAAACCCTTTAAAATTAAGGCATTCCCAGGCGCTTCTCCGTTTTACCCCCGTAACCTGATAATAATATTGTCCATTAAAAAGGTTAGGCCATTTTGGGTGTTACGCCTGTGGCTGCTGCTGTTTTAGCTGGCCTGATGCTTGTATAGGCATAGTATAACCAAAACCCAATGTTATGCTTACTTCATTAGTTGTGCTGGGTATTCTCCTTTTGTTAGTGATCATTTATATCGTGTGGCCTTACCGTGGCAAAAAAGGTACCATGAAGGAAAAACAGTAGCGATCACTCTTTAAAAATTGATATTATGCAAACAAAAGATCAACTTGACCCGAAACAGAAGCAGAACAATGATCTGCGCGATCCTTCCAACAGCAAAAATTCGGGGTTAAACCCACAGGATGATCAGAGTTTACGGATGCAGGACCAGGATGAGCGCGAAGATGAGGAGGACAAAAAACATCGTGATACAGCGGATCTGAATGAATCCGGTTTTGAAGAGGATGAATTAACGGACGGAAAACCTACAAATAGCTAAGACACAAACAACGGAATGGAAATAACACATAACCCCAGCTATTCAACAGCCTCAAAACGTGTGTTGTACACGCATTTCACGGGCTACCGCAATTTCAAATATGGGGATTCTGTTTACAATCCGTGTTTAAAAATCCACATTCATTACCCGCCTGCTAATTCCTGCCAACCGCATGCACAGTCTATAATTACGTGATAATCATATCAATAGAGCATACTCCTTCTGCCTTAAAAAGGATGCAGGGTTTTAGTTACCTGTATTAATGAAATTTTATCACTCACCATAAAAATTAAGTCATGAAAAAGCATCTCACCATTTTAAGCTTAGCCATGGCCTTTGGTGGCCTGGTCATAGCACAGGGCACCATGCCCCATAATGTAGCCCCCTCTAATTCATATCAGCAGGACACTTCAATACGGGACACTTCCATGAGAAAACACAAAATGAAAGGAGACAAAGAGTGGAAGAAAAAGGACAAGGACTGGAAGAAGAAGGATACTACCATGAAGTACTAATAGTGAAGAATTAAGAATGAATAATTAATAGTCAGATAGCCAGGAGTGCAAAAAATGAGGGGGGCGATTATTAATTATTCATTCTTCATTATTATTAATTCTTAAGGACACCGTCCTTAAGCAGCTGCGCCACCAGCTTTTGCGGATATTCCCGCACAAACTGATCTACACTGGCGGGATTAATAGTTTCAGACTGGGCAGACCATAACAGCTGCTCATTACCGGCATCATAAAGGTTAGCCTCCAGGAAATACGTTCTTTCCTTTGCATAATACCCCGGATCATACACCCAGGGATACCAGTGTGCGTAATAAGCATAAAAACCGCGGTACCATCCATAAGCAGGCACCGGCGCATAAGTAATGGCGCCCGGTACATAACGGGTTTCACTACGCTTATCCAATAAGGACACTGTAAAAATAGTTTGTGCACCGCTGGCCTGGATCTTCTGTACCAGCTCCTGCCGCTCCGGCATACGTTTTTCTACAAAACGGGGGGATAAATAATCTGTGCTCTTGAAGGGTTTAATATCGCGCATATCAGCCTGCACGGCCAGGGCATTTTCCAGCTTCACACGAACTTCCGGATTGCGGATCATGGCGGCAATAAAAACGCTGTTATAACTTTTTGCAGCTGGTTTGGCCTCCGGATTTTTCCAGGAGCCGGTAATACGTGTGGAACCTGAGCAGGCGCCCAAAACAATGCCTATACCCAGCAGAACACTCCGCAACTTTTTCATTACGATCATTTTATGTGAATTTGTAGCGTATGACGGTTCCTCATAAGGGTGGCATGGTTATAATTATAACAGCACGCTGCATAAAATGTTTATCCCATCCCGAAACAGATACCACTAAAATGCCATATCTACATATTATCGTTTTTTATTATTTTTGAAACGTCACTATTCCAATATTCCTATTAACCGACTTGTACACCTATGAAGACCAACAGCTTTAAGGAGGGGGTGGCCCTGGTTGCCACGATTGCTGCCATCGCATTAACATCATTCCGGAACAACGACGAGGGTAATACGGATCGCCCCTTTCTGCAAGCTATTAACAGTCATGCCAGTACTACACTGATCACTTACAATCTGCAGCATGCCATTAGCAGGCTAACACGCATACAGCGCACCGTAGAAGAAACGTATACCGATATACGTATTCCGGTGTATGAAAGCGGGCACCTGGTAAGCACCCTGGTATCTGACCGGGCAAACGGGGAAGACAGCCAGCTCTTTTCTTCTTTTGATTACACCGATGATTACAGCCGCATAGAAAAGATCCACTATTACACTGAAGGCAGCATTCAGGCTTACGATTCGCTGGTATATAACGAAACCGGCCATATCACCGCCCGTTACTTTTTCGGCAAAAACGTAAACAATCATTTTGAAAATCATAATTACCAGGCTTACACCTGGGACAATGCAGGAAATGTGATCCAGCTGGATAATTACGGCAGAATGGGCACCAGTGGCAACTTTGCCCTTAGCAGCACCATGTTGTACAGCTATGATAAAAAGCTGAATCCGCAGCAGCGCATAAACGGGCTGTGTTACATTACCGACATTATGCCGGCCTTTTTATCCAACAACAATGTTTTAACCGAACAAATTATCAGCACACAGGGTGCTGATAAAACTACGACGAGCTATAAATACGAATATAATAGCGCTCAATATCCAACCAGCGTAACGGCCATTTATGGTGCTGACGGGAGCAGGGAGACAACACGATTGAGCTACGAGTGATAATTACGAATTTACGAATGCAATTGTGTCATATTAAAGGGGGGGATGATTTAATTGCGGATTATTCAATTACGGGTTACGAATGTTTTAGTTGCATGCTGTTTTTTTAATTTGTAATCCGTAATTGATGATCCGTAATTAGTGTATTTCTGTTCTCTTAAAAAACTCTGATAATCCTTTATCGCTTCCGGCTACCCACACAATATCTCCTTCTTCCAATACCGTAGTAGATTCAGGGTTCAGGATACGCTGCCCGCTGCGTTCAATACCCAATACCATTCCCTGGGTTTTCTCCCGTATGCCTGCTTCGCGGATGGTTTTGCGGAACAATGGCATACCTTCCTTTATCAGGTAGCGGCGCAATACAATATCGTGCCCCCGCATGGTCTTTCCTTCCAGACTGCCATCTGCCTCTTCCAGGAAATGATTGAGCTGCGTGATCTGGTCATCCGTACCTATTACCGTTACTACATCACCAGGGTATAAACGTTCCGTACCACCCGGAGCTGCAAATTGCTGCTGCCCCCTTTTTATTAACACGATATTGGTACCAAACTTTTCACGCAGGGCCAGCTCCAGCAATGTTTTGCCAATAGCGGGTGAGGTAGGTTGTATTTCAATTACGGCCAGGTGCGCATCCCAGGGCGCCAGTACCTGTTTGTTAATACTGCCTACACGGGCATCCCTTTCATTGAAGTTGGAAAAGAAACGCGCTTCAATAGAGCCATAAAATGCCTGCAGCCTGCGGGAGAATATCAGCAGTAACCCTATGATAACCAATGTAACCACCAGGGCTACTGTGGTGGAAAAGAACTGGTCTACAGAAAAACCAACAAAGAATACTGCCACCGCTACCCGAAAGGTACGCAGCAGCACCAGCGGGCCCCGGTATTTCTTTTGCTGCCAGATGTTAGCGGCTGCCTGGCTGCCCGCCCCGCGGAATACCAGCGCCCACAAAAATGGCGATAATACCAGCAGGGTTACCAGCGCAGTGGCAATACGTGCCCAGTGATGGTCTGGTGTGTTGCCACCGGTCATGGGCAGTATGTAATAGGCCGATAGCAGCACAATAGCCACAATGATCACGGAGAACAGGATGATGTTCATGAAGTAGGAACGCAGCACCTGCTTCCAGTCGCTTACCACTGCAATGGTTTGTGTAGCTGCGCTATAGCGGTTTAATGTGGTCTTCCAGCGGTGCGGTAATACAGCTGCAATACGCGTGTATACCGGCTCTGAAACTTTTATAAGGTAAGGGGTGGTAAAGGTGGTAACGGCAGATACTGCCACTGCAATAGGATACAGGAAATCGCTGGTTACTTTCAATGTTACCCCCAGCGTGGCAATGATAAAGGAGAACTCCCCTATCTGCGCCAGGCTCATACCTGCCTGTACTGCCGGTTTTAATGGCTGGCCAGCTACCAGTGCGCCAATAGTGGTGCTTAGCAGCTTGCCCAATACCGTAATAACGGTGATAATGACTACCGGTACGGCATATTTCAGGATCATGGCCGGGTCTATTAGCATACCCACTGATACAAAGAACACGGCGCCAAACAGCTCTTTTACCGGTTTTACCAGGTGTTCTATCTTTTCCGCCTGCGTAGTTTCAGCCAGTATAGAACCCATTACAAAGGCGCCCAGGGCCGGTGAAAAACCAGCCTGTGTAGCCAGCACCACCATTAACAGGCATAAGCCAATGGAAGTAACCAGCAGGGTTTCCTCGTTCATGAGCTTACGGGTGCGTTTCAGCAAAGTCGGCAGGAAAAAGATGCCTGACACAAACCAGATGATGAGGAAGAACAACAGCTTTACCACAGAGCCTAACATTTCCATGCCGGCAAACTGCCGGCTGGCTGCCAGGGTGGATAATAACACCAGTAACACAATGGCCACCAGGTCTTCTACCACCAGGATACCGAATACCAGGCCGGCAAACTGCTGGCCTTTAATACCCAGCTCCTCAAAAGCGCGGATTATAATGGTAGTAGAGGAAACAGACAGGATACCACCCAGGAAAATGCTGTCCATGGTAGACCAGCCCAGCAAATGCCCGGCTGCATACCCCAGCCCCAGCATAATAACTACTTCTATAACAGCGGTAATAGAGGCGCTCCCTCCTACCTTTATTAACTTCTTGAAACTGAACTCCAGGCCCAGGCTAAAGAGCAGGAAAATAACCCCTATTTCGGACCAGGTTTGAATATTGGCTTCGTCAGATACCGTAGGTACCAGCGATACATGCGGCCCTACCAGCAGGCCGGCTACAATGTACCCTAACACCAGCGGTTGCCGCAACTTTTTGAAGATCAGTGTTGTAACGGCCGCGGCCGCCAGTATTAATGCCAGATCTGTAATAAGTGCGGGTAAATGCATGCAAACAATTAAAGGTTAGGAAATAACAGCTAATAAAATAGACTATGCTGCCGATGTTATTGCAGCACAAATTAATTATTAATTATTCATTCTTAATTCCTTAGGTGCGTATTTTGTCTAAGAGGTCGCTGAGCTGCTGTGCTTCCTCGCTGGTTATGCGGGTGCCCAGGTCTTCGTAGAATGCTTTCATAGGTGTTTCCAGCTCATCCAGCAGCTCCAGCCCCTCAGAGGTAATGGTAATGTCCATTTTGCGGCGGTTATACTCACAAAGCTGGCGTTTTACATATCCCTGTTTTACCAGCTTATCCAGCAAACGGGTTACGTCACTGGCCTTATCCAGTAATACCTCTTTGATCTCTCCTGCAGACACCGGTTTGGGATGCCGGCCTTTGATGATACGCAAAGCATTGAAATGCTGAGGCAGGATGTCATATTTTTTGAAAATTTCGGCATTTGCATCCCGAAGCCAGTTGCTGGTGAATATTAGGTTGACCAGGGCCTTGTGGAAATTATTGCTGAACTTGCCCTGCTTAATGGCTTCTTCTATTCTCATAGACCGCAAAGTTAACAAAAACACAACAGACGTTGTAACGGATTTGAGCTGCTGAGGATAACGGGGGTATAAATAGGGGATATTTCGTACGCTCATTGTCGTTCTTTTTAGCGCAAAGTTTGTTAACTCCTCGTTAAGAAACGCCAAATATTCACGTTTACTAGATAAAACCCACACTTCACCAAATGTATAGGGTTTGGTAAGGCTGAGGGTATATCTTTGTTATAGGTTTTTCATAGGATATGGTTAAAAAATTAGGCGGTATTCCTACCGCCTTTTTTATTTCTTCTAAGTTCTTCATGCTGAATGCCTAACGGCTGAAACCCAATAGCAGTAAGCCATTGCGCCTTTGTAATTATTACCAGAAACGTACATACAACGCGCTCAATATCAATAATGTAATTACAATTAACACCATAGTTGCAGGTTTTACACGGAACATGCTGGCATCCAGTTCAAATGCTTTCGGATTCACTTTAGGACCGGCTAAACTCATAAGCACCATCACTAACACTGTGAAAAAGAAAGCCCATCCCATACAAATGAGGAACGGAATTTCGTATTTGCCCTTCCCGTTAGGAAATGCAGTGTATAAAAGTGTTTCATTACCAAACCATTGCGGTGCGTAGTTGTTGAATACCACTGATAAAGCAAAGCCCGTAACAATGCCTGCCACTGCGGCGGCACCGGTAGTGCGCTTCCAGAACATACCCAGCAGGAACATGGCAAATACACCCGGACTAATAAAACCAGTGTACTTCTGGATAAAAGTAAAACCACCTTCCCCGCCAATACCTAACAGATCATTCCAGGTAAATAAAATAGCCAGCAACATAGCTGCTACAATCACCAGGCGGCCGGTCCATACCAGCTGCTTTTCATTAGCATCCTTACTAATGTATTTTTTGTAAATATCCAGTGTGAAGATGGTAGAGATACTATTGGCCTTACCTGCCAGCGATGCTACGATGGCTGCCGTTAAAGCCGCCAGTGACAAGCCTTTGAGGCCGGTGGGTAAAAATCCAAGGATAGCAGAATATGCATTATCTGCATTAAAATGTCCGCCCGGCGCCATCTCATTTTGTAAGGCACCATTTCTATATAAAACAAAAGCAGCAATACCCGGTAACATTACAATTACAGGCATCATAAGCTTCAGTAAACCGGCAAACAGGATACCGTTGCGGGCTGTTTGCAGATTGGCGCCCAGCGCACGTTGGGTAATATACTGGTTACAACCCCAGTAGTTAAGGTTCACGATCCACTGCCCTGCTAAGTACATTGATAAACCGGGCAGCATCAGGTATTTATTGATCTCATGTTGCGGTGCATCTGCAGCCGGTTTTTGCATGATCATTTTAAAGTGATCCGGAGAATCTTTCATGAGTGCCTGGAAACCCGCCAGCACATTGCTGCCCAGGCCAAAGTGCTCACTCACCATAGTGAGCGCCAGATATGTAGTGGCTAATCCGCCAATGATCAATACAGCTACCTGTATCACATCGGTATAAACAATTACCCTCATGCCGCCCAGGGTGATCAGCAACGCAAATACCGATAACCCGATCATGATCAAATGAAAATTACCATGGCCTACCAGGCTGTTAATGGCCAGGGCGCCCAGGAACAGGATGGAGGTAAGATTCACAAACACATACAGGAATAACCAGAAAATAGCCATAATAAGGCTTACCGTTTCATTATAACGGGTTTTCAGGAATTGCGGCATGGTAAAGATCTTGTTCTTCAGATACACGGGCATAAACCACACGGCCACAATGATCAGCGCAATAGCCGCAATCCATTCATAGGCAGCTACGGCCACACCTACAGAAAAACCGTTGCCGCTCATGCCAATGAACTGCTCCGCCGAAATGTTGGAGGCAATCAAAGAGGCGCCAATGGCCCACCAGGTAAGGGAACCCTCTGCCAGGAAAAAATCCTTGGTATCCATGCTGGTCTTTCTCTTACGCCGGTAGATCCAGTATCCGTAAGAAGCTACTACCAAAAAGTAGATAATAAAAATAACGTAGTCTATTAGTGCGAGTTTGTTCATAACGGTGAATTACAGTATTAACGGTACTAATATATTGTCAATTCGACAATTATTCAAATAAATGTAATCAAATAAGGCAAATGGGGAAAAATATTAACCGGTAAGCGGGTCTTTTCTTCCCTGTTTATCTACCCGGAAAATGGCCTCATTTTCAAACAGCACAGCTTCTGAAATGCCTTCTGCATGCAGCGTATCCACATCTATTACTTTCCCCTCAAAAAAGGTGGTTAATTGATCTACCGTAGTGTGGCCAATAACAATATGCTGCACCTGGAACCGGTGCAGGGTGTCATTTACTTCCTGCGGGGTGGCCTGCCCAAGGGCATACCCACGGTACCAGAAGGGCGAAGCCGGTGAGTACATGAGCAGGTATAAGGCCGGATGCCAGGGCGGCCTGCCCGTAAAGTACCAGGGGCGGCACAGCGCATTCATATCCGGGATGGAGAGCTGTAAGGCATTTACCAGGCTGCTGATGCCTCCATGCACAAACAGCACGGCGCCTATTTTTTCAATAATGTTCTTGGTGGCCAGCCAGCGCCCCAGCTCTGTGTGGGGCTTGTACCAAAGCGTATAGCCGCGCTGCAGCAAGCGGGCATTGTCCAGGTATTTTTCAGGCACATAGCGCAGGTCATCCGTCATGTTCATGATCTCATGGTTACCCAGTATAAAATGCACGTAACCACCCTGCTCCCTGGCTTTTATTTCCAGGCTGTAAAACAGCCATAAACATTCCGTTACATGCGGGCCACGGTCCATGCAGTCGCCGGTGAGCACCAGGCGCCCATTTCCGAAGGTCCAGCTGTATTGGTGGTCTATTACGCCATTAGCTAGCAGCAGGCCGCGCAGGGCGTTAAAATTGCCTTCTATGTCCGAAATAGCTAACAGCTTACCGGCTGCCGGGTAAACAGATGGCTGCGGCTGTAAAACAGGCTGTAAGGGGGTGGAAAAATTCCATTCCGGGTGTTCCGGGAAAGTGCAGTGAACGGTTATGCGGTCTTTTTCTTCCAGGGGAAGGGACTGAACGGCTGCAACCGGCTTACCCTGCCTGCTGGTAATGGACTTTACCAGGATGGTATTTCCTTCGTAAAAGATATGCGGGCCATCGGTTGCTGCTTTCATGATAACTAATATACTAATTATCGCAGCCCTGTTAAAAAGTGAAGGGTGAGATATAAAAGCTGCTTCAAGCTTCCATACTCACCCTTGTAATGGTTATTAATAATACGATTAATGCGTTTCTTTCAGGTGCAGGGTTTCCTTGTCATAATAGAAATCTATTCCCACGCCTGTGTTTTTCAGATTTTTCAGGAAAAAAGGCAGATCATGATGTTTATCCAGCACACCGGTAAAAGGTGCGTTGGCCAGTGCCTCATCATCAAACACCACATTTACACCAAACCAGCGTTTGATCACCGGCACCAGGTCGCGCAGGCGGGTATTATCAAACTGAAAAACGCCGTTCATCCATGACAGCACAACCTCGCTATCAAACTGCTGTACGGTAAAGCCCAGGTGCTCGGTATATACCGCTTCCTGACCGGGTTTTAAGACCAGGGTAGACGAGCCTGAGTGGGTAGCTACTGCGCCGGATACCAGGCTGGTGCTGGTGATGCCGGTTTTGTAGGTATTAATGTTAAATTCTGTGCCCAGCACTTCTACATCTGTTTGCGGTGTATGTACAATAAACGGCTTTTCTGCATTTTTGGTTACCTTAAAATATCCTTCCCCTTCTAAATACACTTCTCTGCGGCCTTCGCGGAAAGCAAAGGGGAATTTCAGGGTGGAAGTGGCATTCAGCCATACTTCCGTACCGTCGGATAAAATAAGGCGGTAGTCCATTTTAGGCGGTACAATGAGGGTATTCAAACCACCCATGGTACGGTCTTCTGTAGTATACTGCAGGGTTCTGGCGCCGGCGTTCAGCGCTACGCTGCCGGCTGTGATCTGCTGTGAAGGTTCGTTGTAAGGGAGCTGAATGGTTTTACCGTTGGAGAGTTTTAAGCGCAGTCCCTTTGCATGGGAGGCTGCTTCGGCCATTTCCGCACCAGACATGGGTGCAGACGGTTTCAGGAGAAAATACGCGCCGGTGGCCATAACACCCAGCACGCAGGCGGCTGCCAGCCATTTTACGATTGGGAGCCGCCGGATCTTATGTTGTGGTTGCAGCAATTCCTGTTCAATTTTTTGCCAGGCGGCCTCATTATCCTCGATCTCATACCAGACATCCTCATCAAAATCGTGCAGCCTGATATCATCCCATAAGCGGCTAACGTCCTCGTTGCCTGCCATTAGCTGTTCCAGGTACTGGTTATCCGCATGGTTAATGTTCCCCTTCTTCTTGCGTAACAGCAATTCGTAAATATGCTCCTGAGTATATTCCATTTGATCGATTAGTGCCAATTGGTGATAAGTTAAAATTTTGAACAGCATTCTGAGGAAAAATATACCATGACAATGAAGCTGAAAGCATAGAGCTAAATACAGCGGTTCAATTACGCTGTTCTCATTGCGTAGACAGTACCAAAAGTAACGCTAATCGATTTAGCAGTAGTTAACAGGCCGTTAATCCCGCTGTTAAGAATATGTTAAACCCACGGGTTGCAGCCACTGTTTATAGGGCACTTCCACCTGTTGCAACAGCTTGTCTTCCAATAACGTAGCAAAGGTTTCCAGGTACACCACCACATCATCCCGCTGGTTCCTTTTTAACCAGCGAAAACCACCTGGTAAACGGTCCAGCACATCCCGGTCCTGTAAATATTCAATATTATGTATATCCGTTGGCGTAAGTCCTTTTTCCAGCAGCCTGGTGATCAGCATGGCTACCGGGGCATTGGATACCACGCAGTACTCCTCTGCCAGCTCTGTCCACTCCCCTATGCCGGTTTGGGCATAGTACAGGATATCGTCTTTACTCAGGTTTGTAACAACCTGCAGCAGATTGCCGCAGTTGCAGGTGCCATGGTTGCCCCATGCATACGGGGCCCCGTTTTTCAGGCGTTTGGCCGTTTCACGTAAAGCGGCTATCAGTTCAATGTTAGGCTGGGCCATAAAACACGCTTTTACTTAAAGTTACGGAAAATGGCCGATAGTCGGTAGTGCATAGTCCACGGCCTGCTGCGGGGAGGAGAATGGTCTATTGACTATGGACCATCGACCATGGACTCTGAACATAATCCACCGCAGTCCTGCCACCACGCAATATGCAATGGACCATGGATCATCGACCATGGACCCTTAACCAAAAACTTTTAATTGTATAATTGACATTTATAAAAATTATACCTAGCTTAGTGACTCAAACTTCACGTTATAATGAAAAAAATACTCAGCTCCTTTGCGGCCTTGTTATCTTTTTTATATGTGTCCGGGCAAAATGATGCCACGCTCACTATTCAGCAAAATAATACCGGTGCAACCATCAGCCGGCATATTTACGGTCACTTTTCCGAACATCTGGGAAGGTGCATCTACGACGGCTTTTGGGTAGATGAAAAATTGCCGGTGAAAAAAAAGGACCGTATCCGCCTGGATGTGGTAGAGGCCCTGAAAAAAATACAAATTCCCAACCTCCGCTGGCCAGGTGGCTGCTTTGCAGATGAATACCATTGGCGCGATGGCATTGGTCCCCGCGACCAGCGCCCTAAAATGGTGAACACCAACTGGGGCGGCGTTACAGAAGATAACAGCTTTGGCACCCACGAATTCCTGGAGCTTTGCAGCCTGCTGGGCTGCGAACCTTATATCAGCGGCAATGTGGGCAGCGGCACCGTAGAAGAAATGAATAAATGGGTAGAGTACCTGAACTTTAACGGAGAAAGCCCCATGACCAAAATGCGGAAACAGAACGGGCGCGAAGAACCCTGGAATGTACATTTCTGGGGAGTAGGCAATGAAAGCTGGGGATGCGGCGGCAATATGACTGCTGCCCACTATGCAGACGAATACCGCCGTTATGCCGTTTTTGCCAAAAATTACCCGGGCGCTACGCTGAAGAAAATTGCCTGCGGCGCTTCTGATGGTGATTATAAATGGACGGAAACCGAGATGCAGAACATTCCGCTGAACCAGATGTGGGGCCTTTCCCTGCACTATTATACCGTGCCAGGAACCTGGCAGAAAAAAGGTTCCGCCACCGCATTTGATGAGCAGGCATATTTTACCACAATGAAGAAATGCCTTCATATGGAGGAGCTGGTAAGCCGCCACAGCGCCATCATGGATCACTACGATCCGCAGAAACGTGTAGCCCTGGCCGTAGATGAATGGGGCATCTGGACCGACGTAGAACCCGGCACCAATCCTGGTTTCCTTTATCAGCAAAACAGCTTGCGCGATGCGCTGGTAGCGGCTTCCACACTCAACATCTTTAACAACCATTGCGACCGCGTACGCCTGGCTAACCTGGCGCAAACCGTGAATGTGCTGCAGGCCCTTATCCTTACCGACAAGGAAAAAATGCTGCTCACACCTACCTACTACGTGTTTGACCTGTTTAAAGTACACCAGGATGCCAAGCTGCTGCCTATATTACTGAATAGCCCGCAGTACAGCATGGGTGATGAAAAGATCCCATCAGTAAATGCATCTGCTTCTGTGGATTCCAATAATGTGATCCATGTTACATTGGTGAACCTGGATCCGCACCGTACCATTAATGTATCTACACAGATCAGTAACCTTTCCTGGAAAACGGTAGACGGACAGGTGTTAACAGCGGCCAAATACACTGCTGTAAATACCTTTGAGGCACCACATACTGTGCAACCCGCCAAATTTAGCGGCGCCAAAAAGAATGGCAATAACCTGAACGTGAGCTTACCTCCACAATCTGTGGTGTTACTGGAGATGAAGAATTAATAATTAATATAACGAAGCGGATAAACACCAAGCAGGCTGTGTTCCTTTATAGAACACAGCCTGCTTTTTTATTGGGGATGGATGTTGGTATAGGGTCAATAATAATTATTATTTGTGTTTTGTATTGCCGGGTTTAGCCGGTTGGCCGGACTTCTGGCGGTCTTTTGCTTTGTTCTTTTCTACTACTATATCTGAGACATCATTCTTTTGTGCCTCACGGGTAATATTACGGCTGTAATCATTCCCTACGTTAGGGCCGCCCTGTTCTAAACCCTGGCTTCCGATTGATCTGTCTTTTGCCGGCATATCTATTAGTTTTAATGTTAAAAAATAGTTTCCGTTTAACCACTTTTACAGCGCTAAAATGGTGCCAGCCTGTTTATGGAAGGGGCAGCTAAAACGGCTGCCGGCGTGGCATTGCTCACTCTGCCGGTTTGCGTAACAGGTATTGTATGCAAGGTGTTCTGAATGCAAAGAGAGTAGCTATGCTTTTCAAATGCGTCAAAACAATTCCACACTCCATGCCCGCTCAAACTCCGCATCCGGCACCAGTTCTATGACGCCTTCCTTTTCTTCCAGCCTGCCGCTGGCATCCACATGATCGGCAATTCCACACCAGGGCTCTATGCATACAAAGTCTGCATTTTTAGCGGCCCAGATGCCCAGGTAAGGGAATCCCTTAAAATGAAAAGTAAGGCCATGCGGCGTTTTATCACTTTTCAGGGTAACGGTATCAGAAGCCAGGTCTTTAAATACCAGGGCATCCTGGTAAAATAAAGATCGTTTTAATGGTAAGGTATGCGTATGTTCCAGCAAAGGCTGTGTAGTGCGCTCAATTAATCCGGCTGCAGACAGCGGCCATTTACCGGCATTCTCTTCTTTATTAAAATACAGGTAATAATCTTCATAAGCAGTACCATCTGCCAAAGGCAGCCTGAAGGCAGGATGGCCGCCCACGGAGAACAGCAGCTTTTCCTTGCCGGTATTTTTTACGCGGTAGGTAACAGTTAAGCCGGCATCCTGCAACGCATATGCTACCTCAAACTGAAAACGGAAGGGATATACCTTTAACGTATCTGCATTATCTGTCAGGCGTAAAGTGGCGCTGGTGGCTGTTTGCTCCACTACTGTAAAAACCATGTCCCGCGCAAAACCATGACGGCCCAGCGTGTACGTTTCACCGTTATACCGGTAGCTGTTATTATGCAGGCCGCCTACAATGGGAAAAAGCACCGGGCTTTTTTTACCCCAGAACGCTGCATCGCCATTCCAGAGGTATTCCAGCGGCATATCCTTACGGGTAAGGGTTTGCAGCTCGGCTCCGTGTTCAGCAATAGTGATGTTTATTTTGTCGTTGGAAAGCTGTAGCATAAGATGGTTAGTTATGGGGGCAAAAATAATGAAAAAGTCGATGGTCCATAGCTGATGGTCCATTGACTTTTGCGCCCCGGCAGCCTACCACACAAAAGTGGCTACTGCCCTGCCTTCCATGGAGTAAGTATATTGATGCGTACCATCTGTAACCGCAAAGGTTTTAGCGCTCTCTTCCCGGTTCAGCACTACCAGCACTTTGGAATTATCCTTATTCAAAAATGCTACGCTTTCCAGGCCGGGAATGGCGCTACCGGTCATCGTTACACGAAAAGCGCCGGGCCGTACAAATTTCGACAAGTGGCCAATTGCATAATACTCCACATTACGGGTAATATTGCCGCCCGATGTTATGGTTACCACGCCCCTGCAGTCCTGGCAACCTCCGTTACGCGGCCCGCTATTGCTGTCCAGCGCCAGGTTCCAGAGCAAAGTGATCTTAGACCAGTTGTTCATGGCGCCAATGAATAAATTACTCATGTTCCAGTCCAGGTTGGATGCAAAATCCGTGGCCCAGGCGCCGCCGGAAATTTCTGTAAAATACAGGCCTTTGTCCGGGTGCTGCGCATGTACCTGCGTCATAGCGCTTACCTGGCCTGCATAGGCATGAAATGCGGAACCGGTTATATATTGTTTGGCCTGCGCATCGTTCAGTATGTTAATGGGGTATTCCGGATGATCCCAGTTATGATCATATACAATAATGCCGGTACCAAGCTTATTCTTTTGTAAAGCAGGTCCCAGGTGATCTTTAATGAATGCGGCCTGCATAGCGGCATCCATGTACATGGAAGGATATTTGGCTTCAAACAGCGGCTCATTCTGCGGGGTAATGGTATTAATAGTAATACCCTCCTGCTGCATGGCCTGCAGGTATTTTACAAAGTAGTTGGCGTAGGCTGCATTCCATTCTGCTTTTAAACGGCCGCCGGCCAGCTTACCATTATCCTTCATCCAGGCAGGTGCGCTCCAGGGCGTGGCCATCAGCTGCAGGTCCGGCGCCAGCGCTTTAATGGCCTTTAGAACGGGCAGCACATCGGCCTTATCTTTTTCTATAGAAAAATGTGTTAACCCGGGATCTGTTTGCCCTGCGGGCAGATCATCGTAAGTAAAATCAGCCAGGGAAAAATCCGATGCGCCCATGGTTAACCGCAGGTAGCTGATGCCTATACCCTGCTGCGGATCAAACAGGTCCTGCAGCAGCTGCTGGCGCTGTGTGCTGTTAAGCTTATTGATCACGTAGGCTGATGAGCCGGTGAGCGCAGCGCCAAAACCGTCTACCTCCTGCAGCTTTTTTGCAAAGTCAATATTTATAATGGCGTCAGCTGAAGCAGCGCCGGTAGTAATATCAATGTCTTTTTGCGGCTGTAACAGCTTCACCTGGTTGCCGGTGGTTACCCATACTTTGGCTTTACCCGCTGCTGCTATAGTATCTTCAGGCGGCGTAGTGGTTTGTTTAGCGGGGCTTTTACCGCAAGCCGCGGCCAGTACCAGGCAGCAAATGCCGTATGGTATTCTTTTCATACACACTGGTTAAACTAGTAATAAAAAGCGGACCGGCCAGGGCTTGAAATGATGGCCGGTCCGCGGTATTAATGACGTGGAGATATTAATTATATCCCTGGTTCTGTGATAACTGTTTGTTACGGTCGCGCTCCTGCTGCGGAATAGGCATCAGCTCCTTATCCTTGGTCATTTTGTAATCCACGCGCTGGTTGTTGCGCAGGTCTATTTCATTCAGCGCATTCATCACGGTTTCTGCACGGTTATAGCGGCGCAGGTCGTCCCAGCGCTGGCCTTCCTGTGCCAGCTCCAGGCGGCGTTCTTTTTCAATGGCCAGCTGCATGGCTTCTTTAGTGGTAGCGGTTACCCCAGGCAGATTAACACGGGTGCGCACCTTATTCAGCTCAATAGCAGCTTCCGGCGTACGGCTTAAAGCATTCAGGGCTTCTGCTTTTAACAGTATAATATCGCCCAGGCGGAACAGGTATTGCCGGTTGGTGCTGGCCCAGCCGTTAGCGCTTTTCCACTTGTAGGCAAATGGCACGCTGCCGCCGCCAATAGCCCAGTATTCATCTGTCCAGCTTACGTTCTCAAACAGGATACTGGCGTTCTTGCGAATAACATCCTTCTCGCTGTCAAAAGCCTTTACCAGATCCTGGGAGGGTGTTACGAATTTGCGCCAGGTATCGCCGCTTACAGAAGGCGGCAACAGCAGCTGCGGGCCAAAATTAGCTTCTGTTCCACCGGTGTACTGTATTTCCATGATGGATTCATCATTGTTATAATGGCTGCCATCAAACAGGAAATTATAATTAATAAGCTGGTAACCGGCCGGGCTGCTGGTTACCGCATTACAGTATTCCAGCACCTTGTTGTAATCACGGTCCGACTTCTGAGCGTATACCTTTGCCAGCAGCGCATTTACGGCGCCTTTGGTGGCGCGTGCCTTATTTACGCTGGCATCATCGGAATAAGAATCCGGCAGGCGGGTTAAAGCAAATTCCAGGTCTTTAATGATCTGCGCATATACTTCCGCATCCGTAGCACGGGCTTTATTGGTTTCGCCGGGATCTGCAGAGGTAGCGGGTTCCAGCACCAGCGGCACGCCGCCAAAAGTTTTCACTAACTGGTAATAGTGGTAAGCGCGCAGAAAAGATGCTTCCCCTAAGATCTGCTCTTTGCGGTTATTGGCGTCCAGCTTGGGATCGGTTATATCCGGCACTTTTTGCAGGATGATGTTGACGCGTGCAATACCGGTATACAGCTGGCTCCAGGCATTAAACAGGCGGCTGTTAACCGGTGTGTAGGTGAGCAGGTCCATCTGGAAAATTTCCGGGTTATCGCCGCCGGCATAATAGTTATCGGATACTACATCCGTAAAATTAATGTTGTCCCATACGTAGTATTCCTGCTGAAAGGCGTCGTAAGCCCCGGTGAGCGCGGCTTCCGCATCGCTGGCAGACTGGTAGGCATTTCCCGTTGTGGCGTCTGAAATGGGCGACAGGTCCACAAATTTGCTGCAGGCGCCCAGGCTCAAAACCAACACACATAATACAATATATCTTGCTTGCATAGTTGTAAGAATTAGAATGAAACATTTAAGCCCACAATCAGGTTACGCGTTTGCGGGTAGGTGCCAAAGTCAACACCCATAGAGGTATTAGCTTCTGTAGCGTTAGTGCTGTTACCCAGGAAATTCACTTCCGGATCAAAACCGGTGTATTTGGTAAAGGTGAACAGGTTTTCACCGGTTATGTATACACGCAGGTTTTTGAGCTTGATCCTGCTCAGCAGATCTGCCGGCAGATCGTAGCTCAGGGTAGCGGATTTCACGCGCATGTAAGAGCCGTTTTCCACATAACGGGTAGAGATGCGGGAGTTATCTGAATTATTAGCCACTGCTTTGGGAATATCTGTTACCTGGCCCGGTGTTTTCCAGCGGCGCAGCACGGCTGTGCTCTGGTTACGCGGGTCTATCATGGATTCTGTTTCTATGCGGGAGGCGTTGAACATATCATTGCCCTGTGAGCCCTGCAGGAATACGCTCAAACGGATGTTCTTATAGCTGAAATTGTTGGTTAACCCGTAAAGGAAATCCGGGTTGGGATCACCAATGATCGTGCGGTCCTCAGCAGCAGGCGTAAATGTTTTTTTACCGGTTTTATCCAGGTACTGCATATTGCCGGTTTCCGGATCCACGCCGGCGGCCACATAACCGTAGAACACGCCCAGGGGCTCGCCTTCACGCGCCAGGCTTACGTTGCCGCGGTTAGATACATTGGCGTTGAAAATATCCTGCCCAACAATGTCTACTACCTTATTGCGGTTAAATGAAATATTGAAATCCGTTTCCCACTGGAACTCACCTACGAAGTTGCGGGAGCTTACCAGGAACTCAAAACCTTTATTCTGGATCTTACCAATGTTCTGGGTAGAGATATCAAAACCGGTTGATTTAGGCACTGGCACATTCAGCAGCAGGTCAGAGGTATTTTTCACATAAGCATCTGCGCTAAAGCTCAGGCGGGAATCCAGCACGGCTACATCTATACCTACGTTATACTGTTCGGTAGCTTCCCATTTCAGGTTCCTGTTCTCGAAAGAAGAAGGTGTGTTACCGGGCAATACCACACCGCCAATGGGATAGTTGCTGCCGCTGCCTACAAGGCCCAGCCATGCATAACGGCTATCGCCCAATTGGTCATTACCTACCTTGCCCCAGCCGGCACGCAGCTTCAGGTCATTGATAGCGGTTACGCCCTTCATAAACTCTTCCTGTGAAATACGCCAGCCTACTGATGCGGATGGGAAATAACCCCAACGGTGCGCAGGCCCGAAAATGGAAGATGCATCTGCGCGGAAGTTAGCCGTCAGCAAATATTTATCAGCATAACCATAGTTGATCCTGCCCAGGAAAGAGGCATTGCTTTTTTCTGATTTGGTATTGTCTGCGCTCACAAAAACAGAACCGGCATTGGTAGTGGGAATGCTGCCACCGGAAAAACCTGTTTTTTCTATAGTGGCGCTTTCCCATTTGGTTTTTTGCGCTACCACACCACCCAAAGCACCAATGGTATGTTTGCCAAAGGTTTTGTTGTAGGAAAGGGTGTTCTCTGCGATCCAGTAGTTCACCAGGTCGGTTGTATTCTTACCCCTGCCCTTTTGCGCACGGCCATAGCTGGTGCGGAAGGGGTCCAGGAAATAATCGTATAGGGAGTTGTTATAATCTACCCCAAAGTTGCTGCGGAACTTCAGCTCCGGCAGCAGGTATATTTCTGCATACACATTACCCAGCAGGCGCTGTTGTTTATAACCGCGGTCCGCACCATCTGTGCTGGCAACGGGGTTTTCCCAGTCCTGGAAAGGGTTGCTGGTAAAAGTACCGTCCGGGTTATAAATGCCTATTACCGGCGGGGTGGCCAGGGTGCCTAACAGCACGCCGCCTCTGTCCACGCCAATGTTATCCGTTACATCCACATCGTGCCAGCGGCTGTAAGCCACGTTGGTACCCATGGTAAGCCAGTTATTTACCTTTTGTTCCAGGTTTACCTTAAAGTTAAAACGGTCCATGGTAGCGGAACGGATAGCACCGTTCTGCTGTACCCAGCCACCGGAAAGGTAATAGGTGGTTTTATCCGTTTTACCGGACATAGACAGCTGGTAGTTCTGAGAAGTGCCTTTGCGGAATATTTCATCCTGCCAGCTGGTGTTCTGGTTGTATTTGTTCCAGTCGGTAATGTAGCCTAATTCGGTCATCAGGTCTTTATACTGGGGGCCGTTCAGCACATCCATTCTTTTCCATACAGAGGAGTAACCGCCGTAGGCATTGAACTCAAACCGGGGATCGCCCGTTTTTCCCCTGCGGGTAGTGATCAATACCACGCCGTTAGCACCGGAAGCGCCGTAGATAGCGGCAGAGGAAGCATCTTTTAATACAGATACGCTTTCAATATCCGATGGGTTCAGTGAGCGGGTATCTGTAGTAGGCACTCCATCTATTACATACAGCGGGTTGCTGCTGCTGCTGATAGAGCTGGTACCGCGTATGCGGATGTTTAACCCGGCAGAGGGCTTACCGGAAGAGGCCAGCACCTGCACGCCGGGCGCTTTGCCCTGCAGCACAGATCCCAGCTGGGTATTGGGACGGGAAGCAAATTCCTTTTCCCCTACCACGGATACGGAACCGGTAATGTCCTTTTTCCGCTGGGTGCCATACCCTACTACTACCACCTCATTCAGCTGCTTGTTCTGATCCTGTAAGGTAATGTTGACGGTGGTTTGGTTGTTCACCGGCACCTCCTGGGCAACAAACCCGATGTAGGAAAATACCAGCACGTCCGATGCAGCTGCCTGGATGCTGAAGTTACCATCCGGCTGGGTAATGGCGCCCTTGCTGGTATTTTTAATTGAGATGGACACACCTGGCAGGGGATTTCCCTGCTGGTCCTGGACATGTCCCTTTATGGCAAGATCCTGTGCGCCGGCATACAGCACCGCCAGCAACAGGAAGGCCATTAAAAGTGTAAACTTCTTTTGCATGTGGATAAACATAAAATGTAATAGAATAACGAATCTTTGGTTTTGTATCTGTTTTGGTTGGATCTCATAAACGTTCGCGGTTCTGATCTCACAACATGGAAAAACTTACGGTAGAACTATTGCTGTAAAGTTATCTGAAAATTAAGTTGAAAACCAAAAATATTTTTTATAACTTGTTGATAATAAAGTTGTTATAATTATTTTGATACGCTTGGCTACCGTAAATTGAAACGGGTGAACGACCCTGATAATCAAGGGCATTCCACCCGTTGCCGGGGGGTAAATTGCAAGAAACTGATACGGATGATTACCTGTCTGAAAAGGGGTTAATCGTATTCCATTACCAGCTTACTCCATCCTTTTTCGTCGGAATTTTGCAGGGTTTTCTTCCTTTCCTCCATAACTTTTTTAATACGGGTGCTGTAAGACCAGCAGGTACTTTGGCGGATGCTGAGGATCTCGGAGAGCTTATGGGAAGATATTTTGCCCTTGGTGGAGTACACCAGGAAGATCATGTAAAAGGCCTTATTGATATCTATACGGGTATTCTGTAAAATGGTATTGGCGGTTACGGATTCCTCGTACCCGCATTTGGCGCAGCGGCGGCTGTATATTAAATGCCCGTTGAAATAATGATCGTGCCCGCATTTCCGGCAGGCATAACCCTGGTTCCATTTCAGCTCTGCCAGGAACTTAAAGCAGCTTTCCTTATCGGGATAGATCTTGCTGAACTCCTCAAAATCCACCGGGGCAGAAAGCACCCTGGCCCGGGATACCTTTTCCACATTGGTTTGCAGCTGCCGGTTATCCTGTTCCAGCAGGTCGTTCATACGGGATATTTCCAGGGACTGCTCCTGCAGCAGCTGATTGGCCTGCTGCAGCTCCTCATTCTGCTGCGCGATCAGCTCTGATTTCTCAAACAGCTCCCGGGTACGCTCCTTTACCTGCGATTCCAGCTCCCGGTTCAGCGTGTCCTTCAGGCGGGCGTTCTCTGTCATCTGGCTAATGATCTGCCGCTGCGCCTTGTCTTTTTTCTTTTTCAGCAGGCGCACCTTATCGCCAATGGCAAAGGACAGGAAGAACATTTCCAGGATAAAGCAAAAGCTCAGGCTGTAATAGCTGATCACCCCAAAGTTCAGCCACTCATACCCCAGCATAATAAAGAACTTGAGCATAAATCCCACGAACAGAAAGCTATAGGCCAGCACAAAAAAACGGGCCGGCCGGTATCCCCGCCTCCATATATAAATGCCGGTACCAAAAGCAACGGCCAGGGGCAGCATTTCTATAAACTTGTAATTGAACCAGCTACGGTTCAGCACCAGGGCTGCCAGGAAGAATAACACGCGCGCGGCAATAATGCCCATGATGATCTTATTCAGCAAGGGCGCCCTTGACCTTACATACAGCAGCTTGCGGGTGAACAGCAGGGCAAAAATGCTCATACAGCAGAGCGGTACGGCAAAGGCATACTGGTTCCAGGCCGGGGAATGCGGCCACAGGTATTGGTAGGCAATACCATCCGTACACATCTCGTACAGCGCTACGCTGAGGTTATACAATACATAGTATAAATACTGGCGCTGCCGTACGGCCAGGAACATGATCAGGTTGTAAAAACTGAAGATCAGGATCATACCATAAAAGATCCCGAAGCTGAAGTATTCGTTGAGGGCGTATCCCACAAATTTGTTAACGGAGCGCAGCACAATGATCACATCTGCTATTTGTGCAGAGCGGATGCGGAAGTAATACACCTGCTCCCCTGCTGTACTGTTATCCAGGTCCAGCTCAAAATTCTTGTGCAGGAACATGCGCTGCTGAAAAGGGTATTGATCGCCCATTTGCAGCTGCCGGAAATGCCCGTCTGTACCCGGCATGTAGGCCGTTAGCTCATCAATGGTCTGGTCAAAGTATTCCAGGATAAAATGCTTTTTTACTGCGGGATCATTTTTTATTTTGATGCGGTACCAGTATACTTTTCCTAACTGATGGTTTTGCGGAGTGCTTTGTTTATTGGGTGTAAAACCGTTAAAGGCCGGGCTGCTAACCTGCTGAATGGTAAGGGCGCCGGATGGATCCTGCAGGTATTCGATCTCTCCAAAAGTAAAAATATGCTGCTCCAGCTCATTGCTGATGGTTACCGGCTGCTGTGCGCGGGCTGGTATTACTACCATCATTAACAGGCATAAGAACAGTATTGTGGAATTGCGCCTAAAAGCGATCTGTAAATATTGGCCCCCCATTCTGGTTCACGAATTACGGGGATAAAGGTAGGGGATATTTAATTAAGGCGCTGTTACTCCACTTTCTCCAGGTAATAGCTATCTACTTCTTTGCGGTCTGCATCCAGCTCCATCAGGCGGTTACCGTTAATGCGGTAGCTGTGGGATGTGCCGTCGCTTTTGCTTTGCAGCAGATAGATCATGTCCTTCCCTTTTTTCACCTGCCAGGTGCCGCTATCTGTAAAGGTATTATCGTTTTCCCGGCAGTGCTGGCTCATTTGGTAAGTGCCGGTATCTGCGCCGCGTGCGCGGGTAAAGGTAAGCTGCACATCAATATCCTGGCAGGTAACGGCATGGATCACGCCCTGCCATTTTTCAGCGGTGTGGAGTGAATCGGTGGCTTTATCTGCAACGGTTGCTTTACCGCATTGTTTGCCGTTGCAGGCCCAGAGGAAGAGGCAGGAGACGTAGAGGAGAACGTTTTTCATGAATTACGAATTGTCAATTACGAATGGATGGAAGCGAAGATAATTATCAATTATTTTAAATTCTTTTTCACTAACGGCAGGCATGTAACAAAAGAGTCCTTACAAGTGTAGTTATCTTTCCCTAAAAACAAGATCAATTTGCTTTTGATAGTACGTTGGCATTCCCGCTTTGCGGGCAGACTGAGAATACTTTGCTTTGCTAATTAAAACGATGCCATCGCCTTGATCACGCCATTCCTGGGATCCAGCCAGCTTTCAAAGTTATCCTTTACGGCATCAAAGCCAACGCGGTGGGTAATGTAAGTAGCTGGTTTTACCAATCCTTTTTTCATGGAGCTTATTACATGCTCAAAATCTTCACGGGTGGCGTTGCGGCTGCTCATAAGGGTTGATTCCCGTTTGTGAAATTCAGGATGGGAAAAGCTGATCTCCCCTTTCTGCAGCCCTACCAGCACATAACGGGCGCCATGGGCCATATATTGAAATGCGTTTTGAATGGCTTTTAAGCTGCCGGTTGCATCTATTACCACCGTAGGCATGTCGCCGTTAGTGATCTGTTTCAGCTGCTCCATTACATCGGCAGAAGTAGCATTTACCGTATGGGCTATCTGCAATTTATCTTTACAGAATGCCAGGCGGTGTTCATTAATATCCATGGCAATTACCTGTGCGCCGGCAATACGGGAAAATTCCATAATGCCCAGGCCAATAGGCCCTGCGCCTACTACCAGCACAAACTCGCCCGGTTGCACGGCGGCCCGGCGTACGCCATGCGCGCCAATGGCCAGCGGCTCTACCAGGGCCAGCTCATCAAAAGAAAGCCCCTGCCCATGTACCAGGGTATGGCTGGGTACAGATAAATACTCCACCATGCCCCCATCCACATGCACACCGCATACTTTCAGGCTGGTGCAGCAATTGGGCTTGCCGGAGCGGCAGGCAATACAGGTACCGCAATTAAAATAAGGTATAAAGGTTACGGCTTCGCCCTTTTCAAACCCGGGTGCACCATCGGCTTCCACTAACTCACCGGATAGCTCATGCCCTAAAATGCGGGGATATTCAAAATAAGGCTGGGTGCCTTCAAATGCATGCAGATCCGTACCGCAAATGCCAATGCGGTTTATTTTGATAATAGCCTGGCCTTTTGTTAGAACCGGTTTTTCCTTTTCTCCGTAGGCAAATTGCCCGGGCGTAGTGCAAATCAGTGTTTTCATGAACGTTTTAAATGTATAAATGACAAGTAACAGGTCAGCGCGAATATACAACGCAAAGATATATTCTTTATATGCACCGGTATACCAAACCAAACCTCCCGTAAAGTCACAAGTAAGAAATAACCGCCATATTGAATAATAGCCCCGGTTAGTTGTATAATTCCATAACTATCCCCGGGAAGCGCTGCTGTAAATTTTAGCAGGACAATTTACCTGTAATGATCCCTTTTCTGCAGAAAATCCACTACCAATAGCCCTTTTGCCGGGTCATCTACCCCGGAATGCCCATCAAACATGAAAAAAGCGCTCGCACTTATTCACACCAAAAGATGTTTTCCACAGCAGAGTTATTCACATATTAGTTGTATACTGAAATACAATTAGTTACGATTTTTTAAAATGTTCCACGTGTAACATTTATCCACATTAAAGATATCCACACCGCTTGTTCATGTCATTTAAAAGTTATCTGACCCTACATTTTAGCTTTATAAATATGTATGCCGGGGAGGTGAAAATGAGAGAAATTGTTTGTTATTTAGGTATCGGGTTACGTGCCCAGCTATACGAAGAACACAAACCAAAATCTTTCTACACTGTTTACAGCATTCCCTTCCAGGAAAATGGTTTAAGGATACAGGTATGTTATACCTGTATTACATAACCACTATTATTCAATAAAATGTTGCAACTATGAAAAAAAATTTCCTGCTATTGCTGAGCGGTGCCAGCCTGTTACTTTCCCTTGCAGTATGGGCACAGCAAAAGGGTACGGCTGCTTTAAAACAAACGGCTGTCACGGACATACAGTCACAATACGACTTCTATAAAAAAACCGAGCTGCAAATATGGAATTATGCAGAAGTAGGTTACAAAGAATATAAAAGCACTGCCTTGCTGCAGCAAACACTGAAAGACAATGGCTTTAGTGTAGATACCGGCGTAGCAGGCATTCCCACCGCTTTTGTAGCCACCTATGGCAGCGGTAAACCGGTAATCGGTATCCTGGCGGAGTATGATGCGCTGCCCGGCCTGTCGCAGGAAGCAGTACCGGAAAAACAGCCTAAAAGCGGCATGATCGCCGGGCATGGCTGCGGGCATCATTTATTTGGCGTGGCCTCCATAGCTGCCGGCATAGAACTGAAAAAACTGATAGCCGGTGGTAAGCTAAAAGGCACGGTTAAAGTATATGGCTGCCCGGCCGAAGAAGGCGGCTCCGGCAAAGTATATATGGTGCGTGCCGGTTTGTTTAAGGACGTGGATGCCGTAATTCACTGGCATCCGGGCGACAATAACGGAGTAATGACGGGCAGCACCATGGCTAACATCAGCGCCAAATTCCGCTTTCATGGCCTCTCCGCCCATGCAGCAGGCGCGCCGGAAAAGGGCCGTTCTGCACTGGATGGTGTAGAAGCTATGGATAACATGGTGAATATGATGCGAGAACACATCCCCTCCTCTACCCGCATCCATTACGTAATTACCAACGGCGGCAAGGCCCCTAACGTGGTGCCTGATTTTGCAGAAGTATATTATTATGTGCGCAACGTGGACCGGGATATTGTGCGCAGTGTTTTTGACAGAGTGGTGAATGCCGCCAGGGGCGCAGCTTTGGGCACTGATACCAAAGTGGAATACGAAATTACCGGCGGCGTATATGACCTGCTGCCTAACCAGACGCTGATAACAGCCATGTATAACAACCTGCAACAGGTGGGCGGCGTAAATTACACACCCGAAGAAATAACGTTTGGGAAAAAGATACAAACCAGCTTTACCTATAAAGTGCCGGCAATAAGTGAGGCTGCTACCATAGATACCCTGCAATCCGGGGGCAAAGGCGATATCAGCGGATCTACAGACGTGGCAGATGTAAGCTGGAATGTGCCTACCGTAGGGTTAAGCGCAGCTACCTGGGTGCCCGGCACACCGGCGCATAGCTGGCAGGCGGTAGCCAGCGGCGGAACCGACATTGGCGCCAAAGGTATGATGGTGGCGGCTAAAACCATGGCCTTGACGGGCATAGACCTGCTCTCTGATCCGGTACTGATACAAAAAGCCACACAGGAATACCAGAAAGTAAGAGGCGCAGATTTCCAGTATAAAGCCCTGCTGGGGGATAGGAAGCCGGCGCTGAATTATAGAGATGCGAGTGAGTAATTACGAATTGGGTAGTGCGAAATATAAAGTGCTGCGCTAATGATTGTAGTAGAGACACTTTAATCGGCTCCGGCTGTTTTATTTGCAATTAAAATATTAGATTGTGCACATTCTTTCTTTATTCTTCCTAAGCTTAAAACCATCGTTATGAACAACAGCAGAAGGTCTTTTATTCAGCAGGTGGCATTAATGACCGCCGGCTTAGCCCTCCCCTCTTCCATATTCAGCTGTAAACCCGCCACAGAGGCTAGTGGCCGCAAATTAGGCATACAGCTTTATACGCTGCGCGATCAGCTGACCAAAGATGTAAAAGATACCATAGCAAAGGTAGCCCAGGCGGGATATGAACAAGTAGAAACCTATTTCGGGTATAACGGTCCCGGTTCTACGTTCTGGGGATTAACAACCGATCAGCTGAAAGCCCTGCTGAAAGAGCATAACCTTACTACGCCCAGCGGGCATTACCAGCTTAGTGATTATTTAACCCTGGGCAATGGGAAAGATGAAGCGCTGAAAGCGCAGGCCGACCTGGCCGCAGCCCTGGGGCAGGAGTATTTCACCATACCCGTTCCACCCATGGACCTCATAGCTAAATACCCTGTGCCGGCAGATGATTATAAATTTGTAGCCGCACAACTGAATAAGGCCGGCGAGCTGTTAAAAAAATCAAACATAAAAGTAGCGTACCATAACCACTTCTGGGAGTTCCGTAAACTGGCTGATGGAAAGTCTACTGCATATGATATACTCCTGAATGAAACAGATCCCGCGCTGGTACATTTTGAACTGGACCTGTTCTGGGCTAAAAAAGCCGGGCAGGACCCGGTTCAGCTTTTTGAAAAAGCGCCCGGCCGTTTTCCTATGTGGCATGTGAAAGACATGAGCAAGGATGCCCCGCAGCCCGTGGCAGATACCGGCACCATAGACCTTAGCAAAATTACCAATGATATTAAGTTTGCAGAAGTAGGTACCGGCACCATTGATTTCAAAGCTATTTTTGCAAAAGCTAAAACCGCCGGTGTACAATACTTTTTTGTTGAGCAGGACCAGATCACTATTGATCCTTTCGTGAGTATTAAGCAAAGCGCAGACTATGTGAAAAAGAACCTGTTCTAAACATTACTGCCTCAAAATAGTATAGCCGTCCCGGTAAATACCGGGGCGGCTTTTTATTATAAAAAAACGGAAGTATATTAGCTCCCACAATTACAGAGGACAATATATTACCGGAACGAGGGTACGCTTTTGATGTTTGTTATACACCGGGATCTTTTATACTGTTAACTTATTTCTAACCAATAAAAAACTATTGCTTTCCCATGCCACAAAAAGGCCTTACTAAAACAAGATGGACTATTGACGACGCCTGTATAACCATATATCCCTACCGCGTATTTCTTATTTTCAGTATAGTGTTAGGCGTTCTTTTTGGCGGATTGCTTTTCCTGTTCATAACTATAGAACGCAGCAGCGCCAATACTATGGGGTCTGTTGCGCTTTTGCTGGCGGCTATTGTGATCCTGTTCCTTGCCTATTCAAGAACACAGATCATTTTTGACAGGGCTACCGGTAACATGCAGCAAAAACTGCTGGGACTGATCCCCATCAGAACCATTCCTTTTGACCGCTTACATGGCGTAAATACGGTAACACAACAGTACGGCGGTTTTAACTTCAGGATATTTCCCAAAAATAATAAATACGGAAAAGGCATTACTATTTCATCCGGCTACGGAAAAGAAACAGACCCTAACGCGGTTGCATTCAGCCAGGAAGTAATACCCCTGATCCATGAATACATAGCGCAGTATGCACCCCTAACGGAACATACTAACAGCAACATTACAGCTTACCAGTATTTTAACGAAAGTGCAGGTGTTTATACACTTAAAAATAAAAAGGCCGGCACTATCATCATAGGTATTGTGCTTTTAGCGTTAGGCATTCATGAGTGCACCGGCAGCGCCTGGATCCAAACCAACGGCACTACCGGCAGAATAATATTCCTCCTTTGCTGCTTTGGCTTAGGCCTGATATTCCTGCTGGCGGCTTTTACACGTATCATATTAAATCCCACTGCCCGTACCATTGAAAGAATAAGCCCTATAGGTATTGGCAATAAAAAATATGCTTTCAGTGATTTCTCAGGATTCCGTACCGTACGTAAGTCTTACAACATGGTATACGCAGGTACTGAAGTGCAGATGTATTTTACACCGCCTAATATAAAACAGCCTAATGTAATGGTGGTATCAACCATCCGGCAAAGCAGGAAAATTGAGCGTTTTATTGAAGAGATTAAAAGTATAATGGAAAAATAGGTATTGCTTTGTGCAGCAGTAACTAAACAGGGGCACCGGCATATTTCTCTACTATAGCCAGCAGCTCATCGCGGTGAAATGGTTTTTCCATAAAGGCATCTGCACCGGCCTGCCGGGCGGCCCTGCTTAAACCAGGGGTAGCGGAGATCATTATTACAGGAATATGCCGGGTGCTTTCCTGGCTTTTAAGATGGCGGCAAAGATCCAACCCGTCATAACCAACCAGCTGTTTATCCAGCAAAAAGATAACAGGACATACAAACCGGTTCTTCATGATCTGTTCCCCATCAGGGACCAAATCGGTAGCATAACCGGCCTTTTCAAGTATTAACTTGTAAATATCCTGAATGCCCGGATCATCATCTGTTATCATTATTGTTTTCTTCATGCCCTATTAACTAAGGGAATAGCTGCAAATGACATACCACATAAAACCGCTATAACGCGCCCCTAAAGGTGTGTATACATGGTGGTATATTGAGGAACCTATTTCACACGTAACACTACATGCCTGATATTTTTTCTATCAGCCGTATAGGTTATGTGTAACAGCCCATCCGGTGTTTGAATAATGGCGGGATAACTAAACTCTCCTTTTTGCTGATCTTCCAATGCATAGATGTCTTTCCAGTGCCGCCCGTCTGAAGAGAGGGCTACGTTTAATTTGCTGCGGCCTTCAAACCACTCTTTGCCTGCGCTAAGCGGATTGTACACCAGCACCTGCAGCCCATTGCGCAGGGTTACGGCATCCGTGCCGGAATTAGGGTTGGGCAGGTCTGTTTTGGATAAGGGGCCCCAGGTAACTCCCTGGTCGCCGGACCAGCATTGCACCACATAGTTCTGCCGGCTCCTGCACAACAGCTGCAAACTATCGCCCTTATGAAATAAAATGCTGGGCTGTATTACGCCAAAGGTATCGTTGTTAACGGGCAGGTATTGCCAGTGCTGCGCCTCTGCATCTGACTTTTCCAGGTGAATATGCCACTGTTTTTCATCTTTACTTTCTGTGCTGGAAGGATATAAAATATCGCCATTGGCCAGCTGCACCGGCTTGTTCTTAATAGGCCCCAGCAGGCTATCCCGGAGCTTTTGCGCGGCCGACCAATGTTTGCCGTCATCGCTGGAAGTACGCATTACACCCCACCACTCGCGGGGCGATTTACCTATTTTATAGAACAGCAGTAAGCGGCCAGCCCTTGTGCGGAACAGTACCGGGTTCCAGCAGGGATAACGCAGGGTATCATTGATCACGCCGTCGGCTACACGCCGGGGTGCGCTCCACTGCCCATCCTCATAAGTGGAGGTGTAAATACATACATCCGGGGCGCTTTCCCGCGAACCGCCAAACCAGGCTGCCATTAAGCGGTTATTTGATAATGCCGTAATGGTGGATGCATGGCAGGCTGCAAAGGGCGGGTTTTGCATGATCAGCTCATTCTTAACTAAAGTAACGCGCAGCTTTTGCGCATGGGTTTGTGTGCAACACAACAACAGGAAAATGTAAAGGGAGTATCTCACGTATGTAAATATACGTTTTCAGGAAAGTAAATGTTCATTGTCTTTCAGCTGCACACCAGATAGCTGCAGGCGTACCGCTTCACGCAGCAAATAAAAGGTTTTGGCCGCGGCTGCTTCATAAGATAAGCCTGCTTCCCGGATATTGGAAATACAGTTTCGCGCCTCATCTGTTAACCCCACTTTGGGGCGGTAGGTAAGGTACATGCCCAGGCTGTCCGGTGAGCTTAAACCCGGCCTTTCCCCGATGAGCATAATGGCGGCCTTTGCCTGTAATAAAGCGGCTACTTCATCGCCCACTGCTACCCTGCCCTGCTGTACCAGGCAAATGGCGCCAATGCTCATACCAGCGCCCTGTATCAAAGGAATCAGCTGCTGCAGTAAAGGCACTGCATGTTTGTTCACCGCAGTGGCAGATAAACCATCTGCAATAATAATGGCTACATCACTGTTGGCTGCCGTTAATAATTGCGCGGAGCTTTCATTCAGCTTACGCCCTTTATCCGGGCGCTGCAGGTACTCATGCCGGTCGGTTGCACTGCTGTGCAGTATGTGTACAGGTAGCTGGAATGTGCTTAGCTGATCCTGCAAGGTTTTTACATCTGCTAAGGAATATACGGCATCCCGCGCATGGGCATGCGCCATGCGGAATTGCAATACTTCCTTTAACGGAATGGCAGTACCGGTTCTGCCCAGCGCTATGCGCGCGGGGGTGAAGGATTTTAGCTGTATCCAGGGATCGGGCATAAACGATGAATTAATTGACCCAAAAGCCCGTCATTGCGAGGAGCAGGGGGATTTTGCTTCGTCGCGCCTCCCGCTTTTTCCACCCTGCTTCTCGCAATGACGCGCATAATTACTTCAAATTCTCTAATAGTCTGTGCGTATGTACGGGCAGCTGATTCCCCCGTGCATCCATAATGCCCTGCTGCAATAGCCATTGCTCAAATTCAGGAGCCGGTCGCAAACCCAGCACCTTACGCACATACAGCGCATCATGAAAAGATGTGGACTGGTAATTGAGCATAATATCATCTGCACCGGGTATGACCATTATGTAGTTACAACCTGCCACGCACAGCAGTGTTAGCAGGTTATCCATATCGACCTGGTCCGCTT
>NZ_JAGXJN010000456.1 GCF_019091455.1 Chitinophaga sp. GbtcB8 | reverse complement strand
AATTTACCCTTTTAGTTGATAAATTTTTCATGTTAACTCTGATTTTAACGTATAGCATGTTTATGAATTCGTATTAATGTCCTCTACAACTTTCATGAAGAAAGTTTTCCCAGAATAATTTTCTTACAAAAAGTCAACCCTAGGGTCCTTAAGGGTAAACAGTTACTCATCAAGGTAAAAGACCAAAGTATTATTAAAGGTAAATAACCGTAAAATAACTTAAGAACCGATGT
>NZ_JAGXJN010000455.1 GCF_019091455.1 Chitinophaga sp. GbtcB8 | reverse complement strand
CAGCCTTTTATGAAAAATGGCAAAACCATCTCCCTGCCACACCAGCAGTTTAAGCTGGTTGCATCGGTTGTTAAGAAATATAAATACATCCCTGGTGAGCGGTTCTGTATGCATCTGTTCTTTAACAATGGCGGACAGGCTGTAAAAGCTCTTATTGATATTGTCAGGCTCACGGTAAAGGAAGTATCGGAAATCCGGATTCAGTGGGATCAATTGGGGGTATATAGTAATTC
>NZ_JAGXJN010000454.1 GCF_019091455.1 Chitinophaga sp. GbtcB8 | reverse complement strand
CCATTATTATTGAGTAATTGAACTTTGATCCGCCACGCTACTTCAACTCGTCAATAACTCTAACTCTGGTGTGGGGTCGATCGAGTTATGCTGATCTTTGTTAGTTCCTACGGACCCTTTAGATGAAAGTAAGGACCTTCCTTTTTATGTGCCGGTTTCTCAAATGTCTCGTGCTGCTTAAACTGAGTGGATGTCTATTAGAGCTTTAACAAGCATTGCCTCACAGACTTTAA
>NZ_JAGXJN010000453.1 GCF_019091455.1 Chitinophaga sp. GbtcB8 | reverse complement strand
ACAATGTTATCTTCGGATGGAACTCTTTCCACTACTATATTTCCTCGGGCCACGATTTCTCTAACAAGCTAGAACCTCCTCAGAATACTTTTGATGAGACTCGGGTTCCCTCATTTGAGCAATCACCCTATAGTTATCGTAATATAAGGGAATTGGCTCCTTATTGCCTAATAGGACTCCTAAATCTATGATGAACTTCTTCATCTAGACTCCCCTCCTTTGTTGCCTGTGCT
>NZ_JAGXJN010000452.1 GCF_019091455.1 Chitinophaga sp. GbtcB8 | reverse complement strand
GATAAACAGCTGGAAACACTGATGGATAGCGTGATCCCCGTAATTGCAGCCTCACAGCGGCCAGACGGTTATATTCACACCCCTGTAATGATAGCTGCACGGCATGCTAAAGCCGGTGTAAAGGAATTTGTGGACAAGCTGAATTTTGAAACCTATAATATGGGTCACCTGATGACGGCGGCCTGTGTACACTACCGCGCTACGGTAAAAAGAACCCTGCTGGATATTGGCAA
>NZ_JAGXJN010000451.1 GCF_019091455.1 Chitinophaga sp. GbtcB8 | reverse complement strand
AAGGATCTCCTCCGAGTCGCTGGAGACGACGACCTCGTCGAAGAGTCCTGTCGCCGCAGCTTGCGCCACCGAATGAGCGAACATCGGCCGCCCCGCGACCATGCGGAGGTTCTTCCCCGGGACTCCCTTCGAACCGGCGCGCACGGTGATCGTGCAGATCCTCATCTGGTTCTCCGTTCCCACGCCACCCTGGCGCGTTCGAGATCTTCCGGTCTGCCCACATCGATCCACTCT
>NZ_JAGXJN010000450.1 GCF_019091455.1 Chitinophaga sp. GbtcB8 | reverse complement strand
CGTCAAATAAAGGGGGGGGACCATTACGGGCGTGGATGGAATGGGCCCCCCTGCGGCGGTTCTTCCCCGCCGCGCCCGGCCCCCCGGAGCTGTTCCCAACAAAACCGCCCCCCCCCCCCCCCGGCGGGGGGGGGGGGGAACCCCCCTCCCCCGGCCGTTTAACCCCCCCCCTTCTTTCCTTTTTTCCTACCAAGGGTTTTAATCCCTTCCCCTTTGCGGGCTCCCCCTCCTTTA
>NZ_JAGXJN010000449.1 GCF_019091455.1 Chitinophaga sp. GbtcB8 | reverse complement strand
CGCGTTGATTCGGTATAGGCATTTAGTGGGGAAGGCGATTGGAAAATGGAAGCATTTAATCACAAGTATTACGACAAATATATTGCAATTCACTCACAAATGCCATGCCAATGGAACTCTCTCTCTCTCTCTCTCTCTCTCTCTCTCTCACACACGCACACACACAAGTTAAAGGGTTTTTGTGTTCTTTCATGTCAGGTTATGGAAACAGCAGGTGGGATACGATTTGCTGTG
>NZ_JAGXJN010000448.1 GCF_019091455.1 Chitinophaga sp. GbtcB8 | reverse complement strand
TTACATCCCCATCGGCAACAAAGTTCGAGAACGATGAACCAGTTTCCCTGGAAAAAATCCAGCGAACCCACTACACCCTGCTTTAAAGGGTTGTCCCCCTGAAAATTTATGAATTTAGTCCAAAAAAAGATAGGAAAGATAACGACCAGCAGGTTTTGTTGAGAGGACAAAAAAAAGGGTTGCCCATTGGACAAAACGAACACAGAAAAGGTTCCCCAGATATTTTACTGGCTT
>NZ_JAGXJN010000447.1 GCF_019091455.1 Chitinophaga sp. GbtcB8 | reverse complement strand
GTTTACTTGTTCTTCTTCCAAGTCTTCTTGTTTCTTGAAACTGACTGTCAAGATTCTTGATCTATTTGTTGTACGTATTATTCTGCTTCGATCAGATGCATTGCTTTTCAGTTGGACTGATTCTGTGATATACTTGTTAGACTTTTTTTGACGCTCTTCTTTGTTCGTTACTAGCACCATAGAATTCTTCTTTTACGGCTATGGTTTACCATATAGCTGTGTATTGTTCAGATG
>NZ_JAGXJN010000045.1 GCF_019091455.1 Chitinophaga sp. GbtcB8 | reverse complement strand
CGGCTTGAGTCCGGTAAAATATCGAACTCAAGCCGCCTAAATCTTTAAAAGCCGTCCAAACTTTTGGGTGCACTACAGGACCCCGGCTTTTCTATTGTTTTCCTATGTCTTTCCCATGTGTTTCTCATGTCTTTCCCTACTGGATCCCATGTTTTTCCCTAGTGAATCCCTAGTGCATCCCATATTAAAGGCGCATGCACTCCCTGTTAAAGCCGCATACCATTCAGGGGAAAAGCGCATAAGGTCTCTTTCCGCACTTACGCCATCCCTTCAATTACCTCACAGGTCCTGGCTACCATTTCCGGCGTAATATCCAGATGTGTTACCATTCTTACCTGTGTGCTGGAAATAGGCATTACTTTAATGCCCTCCCTTATCAGGTGTTCTGCAAAAGATACCGGGTTCCAGCTGCCAATTACTTCAAAGATAAGGATGTTGGTTTCTACCGGTAGCATATGCCCGGTGAAAGTTTTTTCCAGTAAGGCATTGGCGATCTGTTTGGCGTGTATATGATCCTGCTCCAGCCGCTGTAAATGGTTTTCCAGCGCATAGATGCCGGTGGCCGCCATATATCCGGCCTGCCTTAGTCCACCGCCAAATTTTTTACGGATGCGGCGGGCTTCGCGGATGAAGGCTTCGCTGCCCAGCAGCACAGAGCCCATGGGGCAGCCCATGCCCTTGTTAAGGCAAACGGAAATAGTGTCAAATACACCACCATAAGCCTTAGGATCCTGCCGGGTGGCGATCAGCGCATTAAACAGGCGGGCGCCATCCAGGTGCAGGGCCAGCTGATGTTCCTCGCACACGCTTTTGATCTTCACCATTTCTTCCCAGTCATAACAGCAGCCACCACCCCGGTTAGAGGTATTTTCCAAACACACCAGGGAGGTGCGGGCTTTATGTACATCATCAGGATTAACAGCAGCAGCAACTTCGGCAGCATTGATCATGCCGCGTTCCCCATGAATAGGGTGTACCTGGGCGCCGGCATTAAAGGCAATGCCACCGCCTTCATAAATATATACATGCGCCTGGTGGCTGCAGATCACTTCATCGCCGGGCAGGGTATGGGCTTTAATAGCTACCTGGTTGCTCATGGTGCCGGAAGGGCAGTACAGGCCTGCCGCTTTGCCAAAAAATTCTGCCATCATGGCTTCCAGCCGGTTTACGGTAGGGTCTTCTCCAAACACATCATCGCCGGTTTCTGCTGCCGCCATGGCCTGTAACATACCAGGAGTGGGGCGGGTAAAGGTATCGCTTCTGTAATCTATGGTCATTTTCGTTAAATGGTTTGCAATGGAATTAAGTATAAATTAGTTAAGATTTTAATTTAAAGGTGGTTTATTATCAGTTGTTAAAAATTGTATAAACTGGCAAAATTACCCACTAAATGGCTATTAAAATCCGTTATAATAGAGTATTTTGTTAACAGCAAAGTAACACCTGTAAGGAATTTGGTAGAGTGGAGTATTAGCACGATCTTTGCAGGCTATTTTAGCGAAATAGGAAATTTTACAAGATATAAAATTTCTCAATTGCAACAAAATTAACGCTACGCTGTTAATTATTTAATAAACCAATTCACTTTAATATGAGGCAACTTAAAATTGCCACCCAGATCACAAACCGTGATTCGCAGGCGGTAGAAAAATACCTGCAGGAAATATCAAAGATCCCTTTGTTAACACCTGAGGAAGAGACTGTTTTGGCACAACGTATTAAAATGGGTGACCAAAAAGCTCTTGAAAGACTTACAACCGGAAACTTGCGTTTCGTAGTTTCTGTAGCTAAACAATATCAACACCAGGGGCTGAGCCTCAGTGACCTTATTAATGAAGGCAATTTAGGGTTGATCAAAGCCGCACAGAGATTCGATGAAACAAAAGGTTTCAAGTTCATCTCCTACGCCGTATGGTGGATCCGCCAGTCCATTTTGCAGGCGTTGGCAGAGCAGGGCAGATTAGTCCGCTTGCCTCAAAACAAAATTGGCACTTATAATAAAGCGAACAAAGCTTACATGGCATTTGAACAGGAGAATGAAAGAGAGCCTTCTACAGAGGAGCTTGCAGAGATCCTGGAAATGTCCGAATCGGAAATAAACAACATTTTTCAAAGCAATACACGCCATATGTCTTTAGATGCCCCGGTACACGAGGCAGAAGATGTAGCTATGGGCGATTTGCTGGAAGGAGGCGATATTACCGATGATGATGTAATGCGGGATTCACTGCGCGAAGAAATTCGCCGGGTCTTAAAATCCTTGAGCCCGCGGGAAGCAGAGATCGTGAACGCTTATTTTGGTCTGGATGGTGAAAACGGAGCAACAATTGAACAGATCGGACAAAAGTACGATCTGACCAAGGAAAGGATCCGCCAAATCAAGGAACGCGCCATTAAACGGCTCCAAAAAGCCCGCTACAGTGGCTCATTGAAATCCTATTTAGGATAAAGATGATTTACGATGGTGGATTTCAGATGTTAGATTTGATGAAGGCCGGAAACAACTTTTATCAGATCATAAATCTAAGATCTACAATCTAAAATATAGACACCGGCTGTATATCATGGCCGGTGTTTTTTTATTACCCCGCGTAACCGTATTTTTGTAAGCTATATGCGTATCCAAACCTTGTTCCTTGTTGGTTGCTGCGCATTTGCCGCCTGTGAAAAAGACGTGACAGTGGACCTTCCACAGGGAGAGGCGCAAATGGTAATAGAAGGAACAATAGCCACCGGTAAGTATCCGGAAGTGATACTTACGCGCAGCCTCAGTTATTTTAGCCATATTACAGTTGATCAGCTCAAAGCAGCCTTTGTGCACGGCGCCGTTATTACCATATCAGATGGTGCTAACACCATGCAGCTGAAGGAATTCTCTAAAGACACTACCAATAAGGTAAAGTGGTATTATTATGCCGCAGACACCACACAGGCAGGCGCCTTTAAAGGAATAAACGGTAGCAGTTATACACTTCGTGTAGTCGTGGCAGATACTGTGTACCAGGCAGTTACCACCATTCCGGCCACCGGCATGGGTATAGACTCGCTCTGGTCAACCGGCACCAGCCAGGGCGATAATTTAGCTAAGCTAATGGCCCGCATAGCAGACCCGCCGCAAAGTGGTAATTATGTACGTTATAAAACGGCAAAGAATGGAGGGGTGTTCCGGCCAGGTATCAACTCTACCATCGATGATCAGATCGTGAATGGCACCCGCTTTAATATTATGCTGGAAGCGGGGCACGACAGAACACAGGAGATCAATTACGATACCTACGGGTATTTTAATAAAGGAGATAGCGTACGTATAGAGTTCAGCAATATTGACAAAGCCACTTTTGATTTCTGGCGGTCGCTGGATTTTGCTTACGCCAGTAACGGGAATGTTTTCGCATCGCCCATACAGGTAAGAGGTAATATACAGGGCGCATTAGGCTACTGGGGCGGTTATAAAACCACTTACAGAAGCATTAGGATCAGGAAATAGTAGACATAATATAGATTAGTATTTAGTATGGAAAACACACAACAGCAGGAACATGTACATGTTTTGATCATAGGTTCCGGGCCGGCAGGTTATTCCGCTGCTATTTACGCAGCCAGGGCCAACCTGAAACCGGTGTTGTACCAGGGTATTCAGCCCGGCGGACAACTAACTATTACTACAGAAGTAGAGAACTACCCCGGTTATCCCCAGGGCATACAGGGGCCGGAAATGATGGTGGATTTTGAAAAGCAGGCAGCCCGCATGGGGGCCGACATACGTTATGGTATGGCCACCTCCGTTGATTTCTCCGTTCGTCCCTATAGAGTGGTGATCGAAGAAGAGAAGGTGATCACTGCCGATGCCGTGATCATTGCCACCGGCGCATCTGCCAAATGGCTGGGCCTCCCTTCTGAACAGCGCCTGAACGGTAGCGGCGTAAGCGCCTGCGCCGTGTGCGATGGTTTCTTTTTCCGTGGTAAAGAGGTAGCCATTGTAGGCGCCGGCGATACCGCAGCAGAAGAAGCTCTGTATCTCTCCAAAATGTGCACCACCGTGCATATGGTGGTGCGCCGCCAGGAAATGCGCGCCTCCAAGGTTATGCAGGACAGGGTCATGAAAACCTCCAACATTATTGTGTACTGGAACTCCGAAACCAAGGAAGTGCTGGGCGATAAAAAGGTGGAAGCAGTGAGGCTGATCAACAATCAGACAAATGTTGAAACCGATATTCCCGTAAGCGCATTCTTTGTAGCCATTGGCCACCAGCCTAACTCTGGTATTTTTAATGGTTTTGTGGAGATGGATGAGCAGGGATATATAAAAACCATCCCCGGCACCTCCTGCACCAATATAGAAGGAGTATTTGCCTGCGGCGATGTACAGGATAAAATATACCGCCAGGCGGTAACAGCTGCCGGTAGCGGTTGTATGGCCGCCCTGGATGCAGAAAGATACTTATCCGCGCTGGAGCACAGCACCCTGAAGCCAGGCCAGCTGGAACATAGTAATTAGGTCTTTTGCCGGTAACCCGGGTGTAAAACCCGGCCCGCCGGCAATTTCGTATATCCATTCATATGCAGTGTACAAATGAGCAGATGTTAGCATCTTACCATTTGCACATTTGCATATTTTCACATTTGCGCATGTTAACAATCGCCCTGGAACAACTTAAATTCCGCGCTTTTCATGGTTTTTACCCTGAAGAGCAGATCATTGGGAATGATTTCATCCTGGATGTATATGTGACCATTGCAGATACCATCCCGGTAGATGAGCTGTCGGACACCGTTAACTATCAGGACATTTTTACCATTGTAAAAGCGGTAATGGCCGTTCCACAGCCCCTGCTGGAGCAGGTGGTGGCAGGCATCAGCCACACCATCCGGGAAAGGTACCCCCGGGTTAAAAAAACAGTGGTAACCCTCCGCAAAATGAACCCGCCCATGGGCGCAGAGGTACGGAACTCCCTGGTATCGCTCGAGAAAGAGTATTAAGCGCAGAGCAGAAAGCCCAAAGCCAAAGAAGCCTTCAAAAGCATTAACAGCAAAAAGGGATCAGCTTTATGCTTTATGCTTTCGGCTTTATGCTTTCTGCTTTAAGCTTTTCGCTTTATTTAAATATTATTATTATTTTTATATAAATAAAAAAACTGACCCACCTATGGCACAAAAGTTCATGATGGCCGCCCTTTGCCTGCTTTTTAGCACCGGCGCCCTATACGCCCAGAGCGTGGATGAAACCTTAGATCAGGCCAGGCAGTTGGAAAAGCAAATGAAAGAGGCAGAGGCCCTGGCTAAATACAAGGAAGTATTAAAGGCGCAACCTGCTCAGCTGGAAGCCCTTATAGGCGCCAGTGAGCTAAGCTCCCGCGAAGGCAACCGCCAGAAAGAGAAGGAAGATAAAACCCGTTACTTTAACGAAGCAAAAGAATACGCCGCAGAGGCCCTGAAAGCCGCCCCTAATGATGCCAACGCCAACTATGCAATGGCAGTAGCCATGGGCCGGCTGGCGCTTATTTCCGGCGCCAAGGAAAAAGTAGCTGCCTCCCGCGATGTAAAGAAGTATGCGGAGCTGGCCATTAAGTTCAACCCGAACTATGGACAGGCATACCATGTATTGGGCAAATGGAACTACGAGGTGGCCAACCTCAGCTTCCTGGAAAAAAATGCCGCCAAAGCCTTATTCGGCGGGCTGCCGGATGGTTCTATGGACCTGGCCATTGCCAATTATGAAAAATGCCGCAAGCTGGATCCCGGGTTTATTTTGAACTATTATGAACTGGCCCGCGCCTATAATAAGAATGATCAGCAAACCCTGGCCATGGATGTGCTGCGCAAAGCCGTTACCCTGCGCCCTGTAACCCAGGACGATCCCGGTATTAAGGCGGAGTGCAAGAAAATGCTGGAGGAATTGCAGTAAAAAGGCTTAACGCTTAATGCCTAATGCTAAACGCTTAGTACTTCATATGCGTCATGTATTACGGCAAAATGTAGGCAGTGTTCTGCATTCAGCGTTAGGCATTCAGCATTTTTCGCCTTAAATTGCTGCTTCATTCACAAGTACAATATGTCCGTAACATATAATATGCAGCCGGCATTTGCAGTAGACGATGCCTCTTTGCTGGAAACGGACCTTACCACCTGTCACCTGCTGGTGCTGGTAGGCCAGGGCACTTTCAGCTACGTAGTATTTGATCCTGCAGGAGGAAAGTTCCTGGCGCTGAAGTCATATAATTTCCAACCGCAAAAGCTGGCCGTAGCCGACCTGGAAATGATTGAGCGGGTATTTGATGCAGACAAGCTGCTCTTTACCGCCTTCAAATCCGTATTGCTGGCCTTTGATGCCTCTGTAAGCACCCTGGTGCCGGAAAACCAGTACAGCCCGCAGCTGAAAAAGGATTTCCTGCACCTGGTATACCCGGAAAAACTGCAGGAAGCCGTGCTGGCCGATGTTTTACCGCCACCGATGTCCTTAGTGAATGTGTATGCGGTAGATAAAGACCTGCTGGGCTTTTTACGCAAAGAGTTCTCTACAGACCGTGTAGTGCACGCGCACTCCGCACTGCTGCAGGCCTACCCTTATGATTTTGATTTCCGTAACCACGATGGCGTAGCCTATATTATGGCCCAGCGCAACCGGTTCACCATTACCATATATGCCGCCGGCAAGCTGATGAACCAGCAGGAGCTGCCTTATCAGTCGGGGCTGGATATAGTATACCACCTGGTAAATGCCGTACGGGTACTGGGCCTGGATGAGCAAAAAGTAAAGGTGAAGCTGGGTGGCCCGCTGGCCAAGGATTCAGATATTTACCAGGAGCTGCATAAGTTTGTACCTCACCTGGAGTGGGTGCAGCGCCTGCCGGAGTTCCAGTACATTGGCAAAATGCAGGAAATGCCCGGTTACTATTTTCATAACCTGTATGCCCTGGCCCTATGCGTATAATAGGAGGGGCATATGGAGGAAGAAGGTTTCAGCCGCCTGCCAACATGCCCCATACCCGGCCCACCACGGATATAGCCAAAGGCGGTTTGTTCAATATCATAGAAAACAACCTGGATATACCTTCCCTTAAAACACTGGATATCTTTGGCGGTACCGGCAGCATCAGCTACGAGCTGGCTTCCCGCGGCGCCACAGATCAAACTATTGTGGAAAAGGACCCGGACATGGCCGCCTACATTGAGAAAACAGCACAGGCGCTGGATATTCATACCCTAAAGCTGCTCCGCATGGATGTATTTAAGTTCCTGCAGCAGTGTACCAACAAGTTCGACTTTATTTTTGCCGGCCCGCCCTACGCCCTTACCACCATAGACCAGCTGCCACTGGTAATATTTGAACGGCAGCTCCTGAACCCGGAAGGCTGGCTGGTGCTGGAACATACACCACGTAACAATTACAAACATTATAACTACTACCGTACGGAACGCAATTACGGTACTACTATATTTTCCATTTTCATTAACCGGGAAGAGCTGCGGCAGCACAGCTAAAAGCCCGGTATGCAACTATTTGACCATTAAATTGTTTCCATGCGTATATGTGTATTTCCAGGCACCTTTGATCCCATCACCTTAGGCCATAAAGATGTAATAGACCGTGCTATAAACCTGTTTGATGAATTGATCATTGCCATTGGCGTAAATTCCAGCAAAGTGCCTATGTACGCGCTGGAGCAGCGTTTACAATGGATCAGGGATATCTATAAAGATGAGCCTAAGGTTAAGGCAGCCTCTTACAAAGGGCTTACCGTTGATTTCTGCCAGCAGGTAAATGCAAAATATATATTAAGGGGTATCCGCTACGTAAATGACTTTGAATATGAGAAGGCTATTGCAGATGTGAACCGGGCTATGGACAACAGTATAGAAACCATCTTCCTTACCTGCACGCCCCAGTTCACCAGCATTGCATCTACCCTGGTGCGGGATATTATCCGGAATAATGGCAATGTATCGCAGTTCTTACCGGAAGCGGTGTTACAAACACTGGCCAAAGAAAAGGAGCCGCCCCGCAATTAATTTAGTATCGCTTCTGTATATTCATTCTTCATTCTTAATTATTAATTATTTATGAAACCCATCTGGCATTCACTCGATATTTCACTGGATCAGCTAAACGAATGGGGCGATAATACCATGGGCACCTACCTGGGCATGGAGTTCACGGAAATAGGCCCGGATTATCTGCGGATGATGATGCCGGTAGACCACCGTACCGTACAACCTTATAGACTGTTACACGGTGGAGCTTCTGCAGCCCTGGCAGAAACGGTGGGAAGTATGGCATCGGGGCTGGTGATAGACTCTCAAAAGCAAATATGCGTAGGGTTGGAGATCAATGCCAACCATATAAGGGGAGTGCGGGAAGGCTATGTGCATGCTATTGCAAGGCCCCTGCACTTAGGTTCTACTACTCATGTATGGGACATCCGCATTACGGACGATCAGCATAAGCTGGTATGCATCAGCCGCTTAACCGTGGCTATACTACCTAAACGAGACCAATAAATTAAGCTTTTAGCCTTTAGCTATTAGCTTTTGGCTAGCTAAAAGCTAGCAGCTAACAGCTAAAAGCTATTCGCATATCCCGCTTTCTCAAACACATCCACAATATTCTGATAGGAAAACTTCAGGTACTTGCCTAAATTTTCAGGCCTGATCCATTGTATATCCATAATATCTTCCTCTATCTGCGGTACCGTAAGCTCTGATCCGGTAAACAGCATTTTGTACCAGTATGTGTGTTTCAGCACCTTTTTCTCTTTTAACGGGTAGTAGTGGTACGTTTCCGTGAGCTTATGCTCCAGGGTAATGTGCTGCAGGCCTGTTTCCTCCTGCACCTCGCGTACAGCGCAGTCCTCCAGGCTTTCCCCTTCATCCAGCTTGCCTTTGGGCAGATCCCACTTGCCGCGGCGGAACATCAGCAATATTTCACCCGCCGGGTTGGTGATCAGGCCACCCGCCGCCACAAAAACACTAAAGTGGCCTTTGATGGCATCCAGCAGCTTTTGTGTATCCGACTGTACAAAAACAGCCGCCGGTATCTCACCCTTTTCCAGTGCCAGCAGGGTTTGGCTGATGGTAATAGCATCTGGTTTAGGGCACACCGGCGCTTCTGTAAAGCCGGCCGGGATCTCTCTTTGATTGGCAGATAGGATGAGGGGTCTCTCGTTGAGATATATTGTTTGGGTCTGTTCCATACGGCAAAAATAGCTATATGTGAACAAAGTGGGTAACAGTAACCGACGAATGCGTAGCCCTTGTGATAAATTCCGTATGATCCGCGATGGAGCAGCTACGTATAAAATACTGTTGGGAATGCGTAGATATACAGGTAGGAGTTGATAATCATTAACCGATCCCCTAATTTTGCGGCCATGAGTAACATCAGTGAAAAACAAGTAGCCGAAAAGCTGCTGCAGGTGCAGGCCGTAAAGCTGCGCCCCGCCGAGCCCTTTACCTGGGCCTCCGGCTGGAAATCGCCCATTTATTGCGATAACCGTAAGCTGTTATCCTTTCCTTACGTGCGCGACTATATTAAATCAGAGCTCTCCAACATGGTGTTCAGCGACTTTCCGGAAGCAGCTGTAATAGCCGGAGTAGCTACCGCGGGCATACCTCATGGCGCCCTGGTAGCCGACCAGTTAAAGCTGCCCTTCATTTATGTACGCTCCAAACCCAAGGAACACGGTATGGGCAACCAGATCGAAGGGGTGCTGCAGGAAGGTCAGCCCGTAGTGGTGATAGAAGACCTGATCTCTACCGGCAAAAGCAGCCTGGAAGCCGTGCAGGCCATTCGCCAGGCAGGCGGGGAGGTAATAGGCATGGTATCTATCTTTAATTATGGTTTTGATATAGCGGTGCAGGCATTTGAAAAAGCCGGCGTACCCTACCGCTCACTCAGTAATTACAACGCATTAATAGAGCTGGCGGTTGAAAAAGGGATGGTATCTGCCGCAGAACAATCTACCCTGCAATCCTGGCGCAGCACTCCGGATCAATGGGGGAAGTGATTACATTTATGATTATCTTCGGGTATCAAAACAATTTTTTATGCGTATCATCAAGCTCGTAATGGTAATGCTGCTGGTTGCTGTAGGCACCACTACCATGGCGCAATCCAAAAAAGGCACTCTCGTAACGGCAAAGATCAGCACACCGACCGTACAATGCCAACAATGTAAGGACAGGATTGAAAAATACATGCTGCAGGAAGAAGGCATAGCCTCTACCAAAGTGGATGTTAAAAAGCACATTACTACGGTAAAGTTCTTTACGGACCGTACCAATATTGAAAATGTGAAAACAGCCATTGCCAACGCAGGTTATGATGCGGATAATGTAACCGCTAACCCGGAAACATACGCCAAGCTGCCCACCTGCTGCAAGAAACCTGAAGATGGTGGCGGGCATCCCGACAAAAAACACTAAAATTTCTTGTAACTGTAAATTGAATAGCTCCCGTTCCGGCCCTCCGGAACGGGACTTTTTTTAGATGTCAGCCGCCGGATTACATAATATACAGTTCAACGCGCTCAAGCACCACCTGGGCGCCATAGGTAATTTTATAGCTACCTGCCCGGTAGCAGAGCTATCTCAACACCTGAAGGTGCTGGGCAATTCCCAGATGGACCTGTACCTGGGCCACCTGCAGGTAGCAGAAATTGGCCAGGAAACCCTGGATGCCCTGTGGGAGCGGGATATCAATACCCTGCCGGAATACGCCCACTGGCTGGATCAGGAGGAGGGTTATCAGTCCCTTACATTATCCGATCAATCAACCTGGATCTTAAGAATGGGGCAGGAGGAAACCGGCAAATACATTCACCTGCACCCCGGCCGTTATTCCCCGCACTCCGTACGGGTAAAAGCCACGGTATTAAAAACCGCCATAGCCCTGGCCAGTTATTATGAGCATGGATTAATAAAAGAATTGGATCTGCAGGCCCTGAACCAGGTGCGCACTGCTGTGGTGGAGCTGCCACCCATAAAAGACCTTTCCGAAAGCCGGCACATTTTAACCATTATGGAATTGGTAACCGGCAGCTGGTAGGCAGCTGCCCGCTTTTGGAGACCCTATAGGAGGGCTGCTTTTTAGAAGAAATTCAGCGGTTGTTTAGTTTCACACTTAATAGGGAAAGGGAAATATAACCCGCCTTTACCCACCTTGCAATTACCCGTAGCCTTAATAGTTACCTCTTTATTGGCAAAAGCGCTCCAGGCATTTTTGAGCACATTAGCCATGCTTACCTCCAGCTTTACAGGGAAGTAAAAAGTGTCTTTAGCCGGTATGCGGATGAGGGTATCCTGTACGGAATGGCCTACCTGGGTATCGTCAAAGAAGAGATCAAAATTGGCATCTTTCAGCTGCAGGTTAAAGTTATTAGGGTTATAATAGGCGAGGGTCATGCGGACAATGCTGGTGCTCATACCCAGTTCGTCAAAGCTAACGCCAGCTACCCGGATAAATTCCAGGTCCTTCATTTTTTCGCAGGAGCTGGCCATGCCCCAGGTAAGCAGCACTAAAACGGAGAGGCGTATATATTGAGTAAAACGGGTCATTTGTTGCATGAGGCAAAATTAGCGAAATACATTTTTCCGGGGTAAGCCGGCTAATAAATTCACAAAATCTAAACAAATCGATCCCTACTATTTTAAGTAATAAAAAGTGTGCTTGTCCACGGTCAACCGGCTTTAGTTTTTAGCGCCGGAACCGGCCTGCATTTTTGGGTGCTTTTGTATAAACAGCAATTCAACAGCTACCCCAAAACGCCAGATCTATTTTTTGCTATCCGGTAATTTGGCCATGTTAACGATCGTTTTTCAGGGGCAGAGCCCATCACCAATTACCCCAAAAAATGGCTTTTTCAGGCGCCGGGTTTCCCGTTTTTTGACTACCGGAAAATGGACTTTTCTGAAAATTCCAGTCTACGAAGTTTTCGTTTTCCAGGATTAAGGTTCGTACAAAAAAGCTGTTTTCTTAAAAATTGAACCTGAAGCGTCCCCATCATTAAGCCTAATTTTTACCCTGAACCTGCCATTTCATAAAATTCATCAGCACTCCCAAACCTGCACTTTTCCTCCTGTTTTCTCAAAATAGGAGTGTTTAAAAATGTTTGATTTTTGTAATCATCCATGTTTTTTAAATCTTCCTTTTTTAATGGGCTTTCTGCTTGCGATCCCATCCATTTTATTTCCCTTTCCATTTTTACGGCCTTCCGTTTTTCAACTTTCTTCCCAAAGACCGGTAGGGTGCAAGTGGCAATTCAGCCAACTCAGCTTTACATTTTTCTTCAGGTGAAAAAGCCTTGAAAATGAACAAAAAAACTACTAATTACTTTAGTATTTTTGCATGTAACTAAAATTTTGCTTTAAAAGGCAAAATGCTAATTACAATAGCATATTTTTTATTTTTCTATGAACTGTTTTAGAGGTAGTTGCAATTAATTGTTAAGTAGCAAATGGTAATTACCTCAACACCTGACATCATAGGTTTTTATATAGTAGGCACCAAATTTTGACATTATGACAGCAGTACAAAAAAACGAAATCTTATTAATTGAATCACAATACTTTCCATCAATTTACTACTATAAAACTTTAATTGACCACTCCATATTACAGATAGAGAGATATGAACACTACCAAAAGCTCAGTTATCGTAACCGTTGTTACGTTGCCGGACCTAACGGAACTATCCTGCTCAGTGTTCCTTTAGCCAAAGGAAAAAATCAGCGTACCATAATGAAGGATGTGCGGATCAGTAATGAGGAGAAGTGGCAGGCCCTGCATTGGAAGACATTGGTGTCCGCTTACCGCCGTTCCCCATGGTTTGAATATTATGAGGAAGATCTTCAGGGATTATTTGAGCAGCCTCACCAGTTTTTGCTGGATTGGAACATGGCTTGTTTTGAATGGGCCAACCGGGTAATGGGATATGATTGTACACCCACCTTTACTGACCGGTTTGAAAAACAGGTTGATCCCGCCTCGGGGATCACCGATGCCCGGGACCAGCTTAAGCCGGGTGAGCGGGAGCAAAATTGGGAGGGACCGGAGTACACCCAGGTGTTCCAGGACCGCACCGGTTTCTTGCCTAACCTCAGTATTCTGGACCTGCTTTTTTGCGAAGGCAAACGCAGCTTAACACTATTGGAGAGCTCGGGGCCAGCTGAACATTAAGGGAAATGGACCTGGCAGACGGCTATAAATTAACTATGGGAATTGTAAGGCTCTTTAAGGCCTGTTTGTATATAAGTGATTGTATATCAATTTATTTTTAAATTTTGAAAGCCAGCCATTGTCATATGTTACTCGTTTAAGTAGTGTTCTGAGGGTTTACCAGCCGGAATGTGGCTGCCGGTAAAAATGTAACTAACTGGTTATTAGCATTTTAATAAATTGAGCTGGCCAAACAGGCCATAGGAGAGGCCAGGTTATTTAATTGATTGATTTACACAATATTAGTATGCTATATGGGCTAAAACCAGCCCGGTTCTCCTCTCACGCTCAAAAATTAACACACCTCTTAAATAATTGATTCGTAATTATTTACTTTGATATGACGTTTCCCTGTAAAAAGGGCCAAATTTTTTGCTTCGGCAATAGAACAAAATATTTAGCTTTGCAACCAATTTTGCTGGGTTTCGAACTGACGTAGGTGTGTAAACCAGGAGTTTCTCCAGCTAGACCTGAGTTTAAATTTTATTACTAACCTAAAATTCATTCGCAGATTTAGATGAACAACACCTACACAGATCTCGTGAATCAAACCTTTGAGTTTCCGCAGGAAGGATTTGAGGTGAACGACAATTATCTGGAATTTAATGGTTTGAACATCAAGGCGTTGATTGATAAGTATGGTACGCCCTTTAAGCTAACTTACCTGCCCAAGATCGGGATGCAGGTAAATAAGGCTAAGAAGATGTTCCAGGATGCCATTAAAAAGAACCGGTACGACGGAAACTATTATTATTGCTACTGCACCAAAAGCTCCCATTTCTCCTTTATAATGGAGGAGACCCTGAAGCAAGGGGTGCATATCGAAACTTCTTTCGCATATGATATTGATATAATCAATAAATTATACGAACGGAAGAAGATCAATAAAGAAACCTTCATAATTTGCAACGGTTATAAAACCAAAGCATATACCCGGGCTATTTCCCGCCTCGCCAACAGCGGTTTCAAAAATGTGATACCTGTGCTGGATAATAAGGAGGAGCTGGAAGAATACCAGAAGCATATACGCACTAAGGAACCCGTGAAGCTGGGGATGCGTATTGCCGCTGAAGAGGAGCCTACCTTTGACTTTTATACCTCCCGTTTGGGCATACGCTCCCGTGATATACTGGAGTTTTATGTTGACAAGCTAAAGGGCAATGAGAAGTTTGAGCTGAAAATGCTGCACTTCTTCATGAACAAAGGTATTAAGGATGATATTTACTACTGGAGCCAGTTTAACCGGGTGCTGAACCTGTACTGCCAGTTAAAGAAGATCTGTCCGGAGCTGGATAGTATTAATATAGGAGGGGGATTCCCCATCAAACATTCGCTGGGTTTTGACTTCGATTATAATTACATAGTAAATGAGATCGTAGCCACTATTAAAAGTGTATGTAAAAAGAATAAGGTACCCGTACCGGACATCTATACAGAATTTGGCTCTTATACCGTAGGCGAAAGCGGCGCGGTTATATATAGTGTAATAGGAGAGAAGATGCAGAACGACCGTGAGAACTGGTATATGATAGACAGCTCTTTTATTACTACCTTACCGGATACCTGGGGCATAGGAGAAAAGTTCCTGATGCTGCCCATTAACAAATGGGACCAGGAGTACCAGGAGGTGCACCTGGGAGGGCTTACCTGCGACGGATATGACTTTTACACCTCGGAAGAGCATATTAACGCAGTGTTCCTGCCCAAGCTCAGTAACGGGGAGCCATTGTACATCGGCTTCTTCCATACAGGGGCTTACCAGGATCAGCTGAGTGGTTATGGCGGTATTAAACACTGCCTGATCCCTTCACCGAAACATGTTATTGTAGGATACGACAAAAACGGGCAGCTCAAAGATTGGCTGTATGCCAAAGAGCAAACTGCCCAGAGTATGTTAAAGATTTTGGGTTATTAAAAAAATGGGTTAGTAATCCACTGAAAACCCCTCGATTCTTCGAGGGGTTTATTTTTTTGCCCCCTACTCATTTCAGGGAATATCAGCATTCTAACACATTCATTTCCATTACTTACACGTTTTACGCCGGGTATCTACCAGGTACACGATCTTCCACTGGCCATCCAGCTTAACCAGCTGAAAAGAGTTTACCCCGCAGTGGCTGAATTGCCCGCCCAGGTAAAATTCGTAGGGTGTCCACACAGCGGCCAGCTTGTCGTCAATAGCAATATGACCGTAGGTGATCCGCTCATCCCACACGTCCGTGTGAGGCTTTCCCACCGCTTCCAGGAAACCCTGCAGTGGCTCCGTACGCAGCCGGGTACTGCCCCCGGCAGGAGAGGCAATGGTCTGCAAAATAGCTCCCGGGGCAAAGGCGCCCTTTACCATCGTGCTATCGCCCTTACGCATGCCCACAAACAGTTGCCCGATAGCGGTCTTCACGGCAGCTTCCTCGCTTTCCTGCGGTAGTGCTGTATTTGGATGGCCGGGTAGTGTGCATGCCAGTAAAATTATCAGGAGGCGATAAACGTTGAATAACATCATATTATTATAAATGAGGAGTGAAAGGAATGTTAAAAATTACAACTTTTTGGTATTACCAGGGTTTATGGGGTTTCCTATCTTTGTATCTCTAACCGAATATGCCCGTCTATTTTCCTGTATGCCTTGTGAAGTTTGCTATTTTCCTTGTACCGATTGAAGTTTTACTATTTCCTTATGCCTTTTGAAATGCTATTTTCCCTTATACCTGGTGAAATTGCAGTTTTTGTCTATCCTATGGAATGGAACGTTTTTTCCGCTCTATCTATGAAATGAATTTCTTAGCCTATGCCTTGGAGTAAGCTCCTCAGTTAATGAGGAGCTTTTTTATTGGATTCCACCTCCAATGTTTTATGGGTATGCTGCAGCAGGTCAATAGCTGTTTCGCATTGTTTTTCAATCTCGGTAAGGCAGGCTTCCAGGAGTTCCAGGTTTCCTTCCAGGTATTTTGTTTTGCCGGAGCGGGACAGGCCTTTTACCAGTATAAACTGTTTGGTCAGGTTCTGGCGGATGAGGGCCGCATGCTGTTTTTGCTTTTGCAGCGTTAAGCGCTGCTCCAGGATCATAATATTATTATAGTGCCGGCCAATGACCCGTATAATAAATAAGATATACAGGGCGCAGGTGATGGGGGCAGCGCCATAAGAATTTTCAATGGAATAACCGGGCGCCGCAAAAGATATTACATGATGCACCTTTATATATGCGGCCAGCCCCAGGTACCCGCACAACAGGCTGCCCAGCAGCAGGGTGGTGGGCAGGTTAGTGGTGAGGTAGCAGAACAGGATGCTTAATATCCAGACGGTGCCATAAGTTACAGAGATGTCCTGGTTGTTCAGGAAAGAGGATAACATGGCAAATATCAGGGTGGTAAATGATACCAGTGCACCCACGGACTGGGTAGCTACTCTTTTCTTCAGCATGCTCATACCCAGCAGGCACATAGCCAGGAAAAAGGGATATAATATCAGCTGGGTTGTATTCTGGAAGTATAACGTAAAGAACACTTCCGGTACTATCAACAAAATATGAAAGAAAAGGTAATCGAATATGAGTTTAATATTATAGTGCTCCCGGCTGTCGAGGGTCTTTCTCAACGCTATACCTATTACAGCTTTTTCAACTGTAACATAGAGTTTTCCGGGTACTGCCCACCTATATTTGGCTTTAGGTGCCATAGAATTTTCGGTTCAGAGGGCAAATTATCATATTAAAATAGCATACCTGTTAAACGTTTGTGTGAATTGTGATTACTATTTCGTGTTACATAAAAGAAAAAATCCCGGGGTGGTAAGGCCCCGGGACTATGCAAAATCCACTAAAATCTATTCATCCTCAACACTTATGCAACGGTAATGGATTTGGATTTAGGCTGTGCCTGCTCTTTCTTAGGCAGCTGCAGGTTTAGTACGCCATTGTCGTATTTAGCCTGGATCTTTTCAGCATCTACGCTTTCATCCAGGGTAAAGGAACGTTTAAAGGAACGGAAGTTAAACTCACGGCGGATCTGTTTCTGATCTTCAGCCTTCTGTTCAGCTTTCTTTTCTGCGCTGATAGTCAGCACGTTGTTTTCTAAGTTGAGCTTAAAATCTTCTTTAGACCAGCCGGGTACCAGGATATCCAGTACATAAGCTTCTTTGTTTTCAGTAATGTTCACTGGGGGATAGGTACCGAAGAAGTCGCTGGTTAAAATATCATCTTTCCATAATTTGGAGGTATTGTTAAATACTTCATCCATAAGACCGCCTAAAGTTCTGTGAGCCGGGTGTTGATTGAATTTTACGAATGTCATAGCTATTAAGTTTTAATTTTTTTTTGGTTTAACCATTTGTTGTTTGTTCAACACCCTTACCTAATCAAATGAAATACCATGCCGTAAAAAAGGCAATTTTGCCAGTTTTTGATATAGGTGTTATGACATGTTGTCTGTATGGGATGATTTTATATGCCAAAAAGTCTTTTTTGAATGATTTTTAAAAAGTGATGCTATATAATTAACTTTGCAGAAGCAATTAATCTTTAAAAACCAGAAAAAATTATAGTGATATGTATCCCGCGGAATTAGTATTGCCAATGAAGGCAGAGTTAACAGATAATGGCTTTGAAGAACTGCTGACCCCTGGCTCAGTAGACGACATCTTAAAGAAAGACGGCACTACCCTGGTAGTGATCAACTCCGTATGCGGCTGTTCAGCCGGTAGCGCACGTCCCGGTGTGTTGATGGCAGTAGCCCACAGCGAAAAAAAACCGGACCGTTTAACAACCAGTTTTGCAGGTTTTGATATGGCTGCTGTACAACAGCTGCGTTCTCACCTGTTACCTTACCCGCCTTCTTCTCCTTCTATCGCATTGTTTAAGAATGGCGAGCTGGTACATTTCATTGAGCGTCACATGATCGAAGGCCGTCCGGCCCAGATGATCGCCGCTAACCTGGCGGACGCTTTTGAACAGTACTGCTAAAAAATTCCCCTCCGCTAACGGGGGGAATTTGGAAATTGCGATTTTTCCAACTTACTTTGGTGGTTTGATTTTCCTTTTGATTAATTCGGCTTTGTTCATAGGAAAACTCAGATCACCAAATTTTTTTATAGCTACTATGTATCCTAATCTTTATTACGCTTTTAAGGACCTGTTTGGCGTTGAGCTCCCTTTCCTGAAAATCTTTCAAACATTTGGTTTTTTTGTGGCCATTGCCTTCCTGGCAGCAGCCTATGTATTAACCATTGAATTAAGAAGAAGGGAAAAGCTTGGCTGGCTGCATGGGGTGCCGGATGTAATAGAGGTAGGTAAACCGGCCAGCGCCGGTGAGCTGGTATGGAACGGGGTATTGGGTTTTCTGCTGGGCTTTAAGCTGATAGGGGCTTTCCTTGCCAAGGAGGCCGTTTCCCAGGACCTGCCGGGTTTTATCTTTTCTGCACAGGGCAGCTGGGCAGCCGGTATTGTACTGGCGGCAGTATTTGTGTGGTTAAAATATAATAACCGTAAAAAGAAGACCTTACCAACGCCTAAAAAAGAAACCATAATGGTAATGCCGCACCAGCGGGTGCCGGATTTTACGGTGATGGCGGCCATAGCCGGGTTAATAGGCGCCAAAATATTTCATAACCTGGAGAACTGGAATGATTTTGTGCAGGACCCCATTGGTTCCCTGATATCTTTTAGCGGGCTTACCTTTTATGGAGGGTTAATAGTAGCTGCCATTGTTATAATAAGGTATGCTAATAAAAAGCAGATTAACACTTTTCATTTAATAGACAGTGCGGCACCGGCTTTAATGCTGGCCTATGGCGTAGGCCGTATGGGATGCCACTTTGCTGGCGATGGCGACTGGGGTATTGTGAACACGCATCCCAATCCTTTCTCCTGGCTGCCTGACTGGGCCTGGTCTTTTAACTACGCGCACAATGTAGTGAATGAAGGTATTCCCATTCCTGGTTGTGACGGCCGGTACTGCCACATGCTGCAACCGCCCGTATATCCTACACCGTTATATGAGATCATTGCCTGCCTGCTGCTGTTTGTGGTGTTATGGAGCATTCGTAAAAAAATTACCGTACCTGGCGTAATATTTGGCATTTACCTGATACTGAATGGTATTGAAAGATTTTTTATTGAAAAAATAAGGGTGAACACCCGGTATAGTATTTTTGGTTTCCATCCTACACAGGCAGAGATCATCTCCACACTAATGGTAATAGGAGGAGCGCTGCTCATCTGGTATAGCCGTCGTAAAGCCTATTCCGCAAAAAACATTTCCTGATTTCCTTATGATTCGTCATGCAGCTTTAGTGCCATTATCACAGGAACATAAGCGCCTGTTATTTGTATGCCGTTATCTGAAAAAAGATGCCGCTGCGTATGAAGGGTTTCCTTTAGAATTACCCGCTAAACTGGAGTATATAGTAAAAGTGTTCCAGGAGGTAATGGTACCGCATATCCAGAAAGAAGAGTACCTGTTTGAAGCCTGCGCCGGCAAAGATGCGGCCCTGGATGCTTTAATACAGGAGCTGGTGCTGGAGCACCAGCAGATCTCCCGTATGTACAGCGGCCTTACTGAGCAAACCGACCTGGAAAGCGCGATGGACCAGCTGGCCCGCAGCCTGGAGGAGCATATCCGCAAGGAAGAACGGGTGTTCTTTGAGCAGCTGCAGCAAAGCCAGGCCGCCCTGCTGGACAACATCCGCTGGGAAAACAAGTAATTTTACCGCCTTTTTTACCGCAACTTATCTACCGGCAGCCACTTACCGGTTAAAAACCTCATTTTACCTAAAAGGGTTTGTACTAACCCATTAGCAGGGATACCTTTGATCTGTTATGAGTACAAAAAAGTGAAGCTTAGCTGTAACAAAAAGGTTATTCCACCTACCAACAGGTTGTAGTTTTAAAAATCGTCTGTAACAAAATAGTAGCATCAACGTCTTTGTAATGTTCCTTTTCAATGTTTTTACCAATCGTCCCCATATAGCGACCGTTTGTGTAATACTATGTACTGTGTAATGCATAATACCTACTTTTACACTGTAGTTGACAAAGAAAGGAACTATAGCATTCTAAAAACCGTTAATGACTAAAAGTTTATAAATCTAAATCCGCCTTATATGAAACATTTGATCGCGCTGTTAACCTTGAGTAGCATCATCGGCAGCGCCACCCTGAAACCAGCTTTAGCACAATCATCCAACCCCGTAAAATTGAACGGCCAGGTAGTAAGGGCCGACAGCAAACCGGTAGAGTTTGCCACAATTACCTTATTAAAAGCAAAAGACTCCTCCCTGGTAAAAGGAGCCATAGCAGATGTGAATGGCCGCTATGAATTTGAAAATATTAAACAAGGCCGTTACCTGGTAGCTGCCGCTTATGTAGGGATGGTCAGAGCTTACGGAAAACCGTTTGAAGTGAATGGTGAGTCCGTAAACCTGGGTTCCATTACCCTGGCGGCAGATACCAAAAATCTGAAAGAGGTGAACGTAACTGCCAAGAAGCCTTTTATAGAACAAAGAGCCGATAAAATGGTGGTGAACGTAGAAAACAGCATTGTAGCCGCCGGCGGTACCGCCATGGAGGTGCTGGAAAAATCACCAGGTATTACTGTTGATAAAGATGATAACATTTCCCTGAAAGGAAAGAACGGTGTGATCATCATGATCGATGGCAAGCTTACCAATATGAGTTCCCAAGACGTTGCCCAGCTGCTGAAAAATATGCCAAGCAATAATATTGAGCAGATAGAGCTCATTGCCAATCCTTCCGCCAAGTACGACGCAGCGGGCAACGCCGGGATCATTAATATTAAACTGAAAAAGAACCGTAGCTACGGTACTAACGGTAGCCTGAACCTAGGCTTTGCACAGGGCCGCAGCTCCAAGTACAATGGCGGTTTAAACCTGAACCACCGTGCTGCTAAAATGAACCTGTTTGGCTCCTATAACTACAATCACCGTGCAAACGACCAGCGCCTGGGCCTGTACCGCACCGGTACTAATAAAGGCGAGTTCAATGTGTTTGATCAGCACAATCTTATGAAGAACAAATCCGACTATCATTCAGCAAAAGCCGGTGCAGATTTCTTTGTAAGCAAGAACCACACAATTGGTGTAATGGTGGATGCTTCTTTCAACACCTGGGGCAGTCCCGGTACGGCAACTACCCTGATCGGCAATGGACAGCGTGTAGACTCAACCCTGATCACCCGTACGGAAAATGCTTCCAACTGGGACCGCTGGGCCTATAACGTGAACTATAAAGGAGTGCTGGACAGCAGTGGTAAAGAGCTGAATGTGGACCTGGACTATGCAAGGAACACTTCCAAGCAAAATGCCAACATCTTTGCCTCCACTTTTGAAGGAAATAATAAAGGCTATCTGCGCGGTGATACTTCCCGCAACCTGCAGCCTTCTACTATTGATATTAAAACTATTAAAGCGGATTATTCAAACCCGCTGAAGAACCAGGCCAAGCTGGAAGCCGGTTTCAAGGTGAGCTTTGTGGAATCTGATAACGATGCCCGTTTTGATTCCCTGCGGAATACCAATTGGGTGTATGATGCTAACCGCTCCAACCACTTTATATATAAGGAGAACATCAATGCCGGTTACATTAACTTCAACAAGCAGTTTAAAAAGGTAGGGGTGCAGCTAGGCCTGCGTGGTGAGCAAACGCATGTAAAAGGTACTTCTGTAACATTGAATACCATTAATGATACCACTTACTTTAACCTGTTTCCCAGTGTGTTTGTAAGTTATGCTGCCAGTAAGAATCACCAGCTGGGTATTTCGTATAGCCGCCGCATACAGCGTCCCAGCTATGAAGATCTGAACCCGTTTGAATTTTACCTGGACCGTTATACCAAGGCATCCGGTAACCCGTACCTGCGGCCTCAGTATTCCAACAACTTTGAGATCACCCATACATTCAAGCAGTTCCTGATCACCTCTGTAGGTTACAGCCATACAAAGGATATGATCACCCAGATGCTGGAAGCGGACCGGGATGCAGTAACCGGCGATACTATTGTAATGAAGTATAAGTACCTGAACGTAGCCAAGTCAGACAACTTTAACCTGAACATTTCTGTGCCCATGCCCATTACCAAATGGTGGACCAGCTTCACCAACCTGTCCGGCAACTATAGCAAATACCAGACAGTGGTGAACAACAGTCTGGTGAATGTGAATGCTGCCGGCTTCTTTGGCCGCACCCAGCACACCTTTACCCTGCCCAAGGGCTTCAGTACAGAGCTGGTGTTCTTCTATATGTCGCCGCAGATATCCCAGGAAGGGCTGTTTAAAATGAAAGCTATGTATGCGCTGGATTGGGGTATCTCTAAATCAGTACTGAACAAGAAAGGTACTTTGAAGCTGAATGTGAGTGACGTTTTCAACAACCAGCGTTTCCAGGGTACGTTTGACAACGCCGGCTATTATACCCGCGTAAGCGCCAAGTGGGAGAGCCAGCAGGTACGCCTCAACTTCACCTATCGTTTTGGTAACACCAATGTAAAAGCCGCCCGCAACCGGAAAACCGGCCTGGAGGATGAGCAGAACCGTGTAAAAGGAGGAGGTAATTAATCAGTTGGCAGTGGCAGGCAGGCAGGCAGGCAGGAGGCAGTTAAAAGAGCCGCCATTCTGAAAAATCAGGTAAGAGATTGGTAATCAAACCAATAGTTTTCATCCGCCCCCAAATTACCTGATAAGCTGCAAACTGCCTACTTACTACTGCCAACTGGTTTTTAGGTATATATAAGGATGGAAGAAGCGCGGCCCTGTAGGCCGCGTTTCTATTTCACGAAATTTTTTCCGGTGGGCATGCAACCCTTTTCTCACCTTATCGTCTTTATAATGCAAAGATTAACCGACAACTTGAATCCAACGCCCGCAACAGACCAATTAGTGGCCCGATGTAAAAAGGGCGACGTACGTGCTTTCAAAGAGCTGTACGATGCTTATTCCGCCGCTATGTATAATATCTGTCTTAGAATGACGGGTAATATAACAGATGCGGAAGATACCCTGCAGGAGGCCTTTATGCAGGTATTCGGAAACATTGGCAAACTGGAGCAGGCGGGTAGTGTAACTGCCTGGATTAAACGGATCGTGGTGAATCATTGTCTGAGTCATTTGCGCCGTAAGAAGGTATACTTTGAAGAGGTAGACCGGGTAGAAGTAGAGGAAGAGACTTCCGTAGATGAGGCGGGCTTTACCGGAACGGTGAATGCTGTAAAAGAGGCCATTGCAGCTTTACCGGTAGGGTATAAAACTGTGCTGAACCTGTACCTGTTTGAAGAATACTCCCATAAGGAAATTGCCGGCATGCTGGATATATCGGAATCTACCGTAAAAACCCAGTATATGCGGGCAAAAGAGAAAGTGAGGCAGATGGTGAGTCAGAAATTATGAAATTCAGAAATGCATGTCAGAACACAATTTTGAGGATTTTATCCGGCAGCACAGGGCCGGTTTTGAGGAGCAGGGGCCAAACGCCCGTGTGTGGAAAGACCTGGAGCAGCAGCTGAAAGCGCAGCAGAGGCACAGCCCCAAGGTGGTGCAGCTGTTAAAGCGCCACTGGCTGAAAGCCGCAGCAGTGCTGGTATTGGTGGTGAACAGTGTTATGATATACCAGTTCCTGCAGTTTAAGAAACAGCAGCAGGACCTGGGTACCATCTCACCGGAGCTGCAGGAAGCAAAATTGTACTATACCTCCCAGATAGAGCAGAAGCTGGAAGACATTCGCCAGTACTCCCCGGAGGCACTGGGCCTGGATAGCACAGCCCGTAAGGAGCTGGAGCTGCGCAATGACACTTACCAGCTTTTGGAAAAAGAGCTGGAAGCCAACCCGGGTAATGAACGCATCCGCTCTGCAATGGTCCGCTATTACCAAATGAAGCTGGACCTGTTAGATAAAATATTGGAAGAACTGCAGGCCAAACAGCCTGGAACCAAAACATTCAATCATCATGAACGTGAAATCTAAAATTCTACTCTTTCTTTTACTGCCGTTGTGGGCCTGCGCTCACCAGGGCGACATTGAGTTCAAACGCACTATAGCAAAAGAATTTACCGTAAACAGCAATGCCAAACTGGATGTGCACAATAAGTATGGCAAGATCATCGTACACACCTGGGCTAAAAACCAGATAAAGGCAACCGTTATTATTACCGGTTACGGTAAAAGCTCGTCAGAAGCACAGGAGATAGCCAATGGTGTAGACATACAAACCAATGCAGATGCCGGCGCCGTGAGCCTGCAAACCAGCTACAACCCCAGCAAGGGAAGTAAGTGGTTCTCCTGGGGCAACCGTAAAGATTCAAAGGATTATGTGAACATTGATTACGAACTGTATGTGCCACAAAGTTTAAACCTGCTTACACTGGAAAATAATTTTGGCGATGTGATCACGGACGAGCTGCCCTTTGCTGCCAAAATGAATTTAAACTACTGTTTTTATGCTATCCGGGAAGCCAGCAAAACGCTGGATATGGACCTGAACTATTGCAATAAAGGCAAAATAGATAAAGCCGCTGACCTGCAGATCAAGGCTAACTATTCAGACATACGCTGTGATGCAGCCGATAAGCTGGATACCAAATCCAACTACTCTGATTACACATTGGGTAGTGTGGGAACCTTGATCACAAAAGCCAATTACAGTGATTATAAGATCCGGCAGGTGGGCAGCCTTAATGCTACTGCTAATTATAGCGACTTCAATGTCTCCAACCTGCGGGAAAGCCTGGATGCACGGCTTACTTATGGCGACCTGAAAGTAAAAGAGATACAGAGCGCTTTTAAAGGTGGGGATATTCAGCTTAATTATAGTGATATTGAACTGATCTTTGCACCTAAAGTAGCGCTGCGCCTGACTGTTAATTTAAACTATGGAGACCTGGGCATAGACGGGCTTCCGGTAAAAAATGTAAGCTCTGTTAAAAAGAATACCCGCTTAGCTTACAGCGCCACCACGGCCAGCGGCAGCGAACAATCACCTATGCTCAGCATCAATGGCTCACAGAGTGATGTGAACATGAAAGAGCAATAACGCGGACGTATATACGGTCATTCCAAAACCTTTGTATAAACCAAAAACATTCACCGATCTAAAAAATTCTTAGTCATGAAAAAGTCTATATGGTTCCTGAGCATTCCGTTGCTGGCTGCTATTATGGTGTTCTCCTCATTTGTGGTACGGCAGGAGCGTGAGCGTGTGAAAGGAAATGGCGATGTAAAGCAGGAAAAACGTACCGCATCTGCCTTTAAAGATATTGGCACCTCCGGCGAGTTTAAGGTATATATACAACAGGGTAGTACCCATTCTATAGAAGTAGAAGCAGAAAGCAACCTGCTGCCTTACATAGTAACAGAGATCGATGGAAAAGAGCTGGAGATCAAGGTGAAGAAAGGTTACTCCATTAAACCCTCCAAACCGATTAATGTATATGTAACCATGGAGCAGATCAATGAGCTGTCAGCCAGCGGTTCGGGTGGTTTTTACAGCAAAGGCAAGCTGAAGACCGATGAGCTGGAAATTTCCGTGAGCGGTGCTGCAGATACAGACCTGGATGTAGATGCACAGAAGCTGAAAGTAGCGGTTTCCGGCGCAGGTAATGTAAAGCTTAAAGGCAGCTCCACTGCAGCGAATTACAGTGTTTCCGGCAAGGCGGACATTGCCGCTTTTGACCTGCAGTCAGACGATGTGCACATTGGTATTTCCGGCAGCGCTAATGCCAGTGTAAATGCAGCTAAAAAATTAGAAGTAGGCGTTTCCGGCATGGGGAACGTAAAGTATAAAGGCAATCCTGCGATCTCCCAGTCGGTTTCCGGTATGGGCAGAATTTCAAAGGAAGGCTAAACGCGCTACACCTAAGCCGGTCTCTACCGGTAAGGTAGTTGGATAACAAGTTTAATATTTAACGGTTATTCCCGTCCATCTCAAGGGCGGGAATTTTTTTTATATTTGCCGGAATCAATTATTAAAGTATTTCAATTATGCCATCCTTTGATATTGTTAGCAAAATAGATCTGCAAACGCTGGATAATGCCATTAACACGGTAAAGAAGGAGATCACCACCCGTTTTGACTTTAAGGGCTCCCACGTGAGCATTGAGCTGAATAAGAAAGACCTGGTGCTGAACCTGGAAGTGGAAAGTGACATGAAGCTGAACCAGGTAATAGAGGTGCTCATCAGCCGTACCATGCGCCAGGGGCTGGATGCCACTATTTACGACCAGAGTAAGGAACCTTACCAGAGCGGGAAAGTATATAAGAAGGAGGTTCCTGTACGTAATGGCATTAAACAGGAAGATGCCAAGAAGATCGTGAAAATGATCAAGGACGCCGGTTTAAAGGTACAGGTTGCCATTATGGATGATATTATACGCGTAACGGGTAAGAAAATAGATGACTTACAGGATGTTATACAAAAATGCAAGGAGGCTAACCTGGGTATTCCCCTGCAGTATGTGAACATGAAATCGTAAATCGGGCGTCCGGTATTGGCTATTTAAAATATTCTGTTTACCTTTGCCGTCCGTATTAAATAAAAAATAACAATCAGATGAAACCATCGTTTCGTCTGGCAAAAACAAATAAAATAATGAAACAGGGTATCCATCCAGAAAGTTACAGGTTTGTAGTATTCAAGGACATGTCTAACGGATTCAGCTTTTTAAGCCGTTCTACTGCTCCTTCCCGTGAGACTGTTAAATGGGAAGACGGTAATGAGTATCCGTTGATTAAGCTGGAAATTTCCAACACTTCTCACCCTTTTTACACTGGTAAGAATGTATTAGTTGTTACTGCCGGCCGTATCGATAAATTCAACAAACGCTACGCGAAAAGCGCTAAATAAGCTTTTTAACAAATATTTTCCCGTCCCACTGGCTTTTGTCGGTGGGATTTTTTTATTTTTAGCTCCCGTATGGAGCGTAACTATATTCTTTTTGACACGCCCGCCCGCGATCTTTTATATCCCTTCACCTACACAAGACCTGTAGCTGCCTGCAGGGTCGGTATCCTTACTATTCAGGAAAAATGGGAACAGTGGCTCCAAGCGCCTGTATGCCACTTTACAATGTCTTACCTCCAGGAAAAGTATCCTCTGCGGTTAGGTACCGCCAATACTGAGCATGTGCTGATCAACGGGCATATTGTGCCGGATAAAGCGCTGGTTGATACTATTGCCTCCTTAAAAGCCGGGCAGGAGCTGTATAAGAAGAACCACCTGCTGGTAAAGATTGTGCCTGGTAATGACCTTACCCTGCCTGCAGAGGACCGTAAGAACTATAACGGACCCGTAGATACCCTGGACCTGCCCTGGCAGATCTTTGGCCTAAATGATAAAGCTATCCGGGAAGATTTTGCCCTGCTGACCGCGGGGCGTACTTCTGCGCCTATACCTGCTTCTAACCAGGTAACTGCAGCGGAAAATATTTTTATAGAAGCAGGCGCCGTGGTAGAACATTGCGTGCTGAATGCATCTACCGGCCCTATTTACATTGGTAAAGACGCTCACCTGATGGAGGGCTGCCTAGTAAGAGGGCCGCTAGCTATGGGGGAAGGCGCCGTATTAAAGATGGGCACCAAAGTGTATGGTGCTACTACCCTGGGCCCCGGCTGTACCGGCGGGGGAGAGATCAAGAATGTAATGATGTTCGGTTACTCCAACAAGGGGCATGATGGTTACCTGGGCGATGCGGTAATCGGTGAGTGGTGTAACCTGGGCGCCAATACTACCTGCTCTAACCTGAAGAACAATGCCGGCGAAGTAAAGGTATGGATGGAGGCCCGCAAAGAAGCCTGGCCTGCGGGGCGCAAATGCGGCGTTTTAATGGGCGATTACAGCCGCTGTGGTATTAATACCATGCTAAACACCGGTACGGTCATTGGGGTGTCCTGTAACGTCTTTGGCGGTGGTTTTCCGCCTAAGTTCATACCTTCCTTTACCTGGGGCGGCGGAGAGGGAACCACGGTGTACCGCCTGCAGGAGGCTACCCGGGATGCCGTGGCCTGGATGGGCTTTAAAGGCAGGCAAATCACAGAGGCGGAACGCAAAATATTAGGGGCTGTTTATGAAACGGTTGTTAAAAATGAGTAATTAAGGATAATAATTAATAATTTTCGCCCCCGATTGAAAAAGCGTAACTCTTTTTAAACTTAATACAGCATCATGAGAAAAAAAATTGCAGCGGCAAACTGGAAAATGAACCTCACCCTGGCACAGGGCGAACAGTTGATCAATGATATTCTGCAGGCCGGTATTAAATTACAGGACGGGCAGGAAGTGGTGGTTGCCACGCCGTTCCCCTACCTGTTAAAAGCCAAGGCCCTGTTGAAGAACTACCCGGGTTTTTATGTGGCTGCACAAAACTGTTATTCTGAAAAATCCGGCGCTTATACCGGGGAAGTATCTGCAGAAATGCTGCAATCTATCGGTGTGGATTATGTGATACTGGGCCATTCTGAAAGAAGGGAATATTTCCAGGAAAGCAATGCCATGCTGGCTAAGAAGATCGATGTAGCGCTGGCTTATGGTATAAAACCTATTTTCTGCTGCGGGGAGCCTTTAGAGATCCGGAAGGCGGAAACACAAAATGCTTATGTAGCCAAACAGCTGGAAGAAAGCCTGTATCACCTGACTGCGGAGCAACTGAAGCAGGTGGTGATTGCCTATGAGCCTATCTGGGCTATTGGCACCGGGTTAACTGCCAGCGCACAGCAGGCGCAGGATATGCATGCATACATCCGCGCGCAGATCGCAGAAAAGTACGGAAGAGAAGCTGCTTTAGGACTGAGCATCCTGTATGGCGGCAGTGCTAAACCCGGGAATGCCGGTGAGCTGTTTGCGTGCCCGGATGTAGATGGTGGCCTTATTGGCGGCGCTTCCCTGGTAGCGGCCGATTTCACAGCTATTATATCAAAACTGGGTTAATCAATACTAACAATACTAATTTTTTGCGCAACCAGGTTGCGCAAAAAATTAGTAGGAATGCTAAAAAAATTAGTAAAACCGAAAAAAGGTTGTATATTTGTGTTGTCAACAATCGTGAAGGTTTAAAGTTGTTGGTTATGCAAACACAGATCCTTTTAACAGCCGAAGAAACGGCACTCTATGATTACCTGGTGGTGATTAACCCGGACGCCCGGACTGCGGGTGAAGTACGCAGCTTCAAAGAAAAAATAGCCCAGGAGCTGGGCATTTTTACCAGCCGTTATTCCAGGGCGCACATTTCCTTATTCCGTTCTGTATTCCCGGAAAAATTCCAGGAGGATTGTATTCACCTGCTGGAAGAAATTGCCCGCAAACAATCCGGTTTTACGGTATACACTTCCAAATTTGATCACTTTGATCACGGTAAGGTAAAACGTACTATTTATGTAAACGTAGCTAATCCCAAGCCCATAACGGAATTACGGAAAAAGATCCTGCAGCAGTTTGAGCTGAAGCCAAATGATTACAAGCCCCATATTACGGTGGCCAGGGCTATCAGCACCCGTGAGTTTGACCAGGTATATCCGATGTTTGATCACCAGCTGTTTGTACGCAGCTTCAATTGCAGGAGCTTTGCTTTGCTGAGGAAACCGGCTGCCGGTGGTGCTTACGAGCTGGTGAAGGAATTTACGTTTGGTGGCGAGGCGCAACAGAACCGCACCTTGTTTAACTACGCAGCCTGATCTATAAGTTTTTATTTCACCATATCTATATTGATTACGCCTGGCTTGACAAAGAACAGTAACCATGAATGTAACCGGAAAATTAATGTCCCCTGTTAACCCTGTTTTGTTGTTGTTAACCCTGCTTGCCATGTGATAGTAACAGTCAATACCAGGTAACTCTAAAATGCCTGTGGGTTCTTGAATATTTGTGGGCGCTTGAATGCCCGTGGGCTCTTGTTGCCACTGTATTCTTGCCCCCGAGGCAGCTCCCGTGGCATTTGCACGGCACGGGCATGGGCTACCAGTTGTACTACGATCGTATTTAATTTTACGATGGGTGTATTGCTATGCTCTTTCTTTTTGTGTGGTGCGTGTGCGTGGAGGGAGTGGAAAGGGTTACCTGGTTTGACGGGCAGGCATAATGTAAATGCAAATAAGGCATTGTCGAAAGCGATGATTGATGATGAATGTTTAGATGATTGGTGAATGTTCAATAGAAGGGTAGAGCCGGGAATGGTCTATTATGGCTTCGGATGAATGATCTGCTGTTACGGAGGGGCCCGGAGATTGGATGCAACGGCATACCGGATCTTAGATTATTTGTAGTTTTGGTATCTATGTTGATGGTTAGTTTATAAAATGCAATCTATGGCTAAGATACACAAGCAGATAATTGTAAAAGGAAAGGTGCAGGGTGTTTATTTCAGGGCCAGTACCAAACAAACTGCAGAGCAGCTGGGTATTACCGGGCAGGTAAAAAACTTACCGGATGGTAGTGTGTGGATTGCTGCGGAAAGCGAGGCTGCAGCTATGGAAGCTTTTATTGCCTGGTGCCGGCAGGGGCCGCCCCATGCCGTAGTGAACGCCCTGGAGTTAACAGATGCACCTGTACAGCATTATACAAAATTTGAAGTAGTACGTTAGGTGAATATGCGGATATGCAACGATGTAAAAGTGAATGTATAAGCTACACAGGTGAGCTGCCATGCGGTATTTGCCGCTACTATGAATAACCCCGAAAGGGCTGGCCTGTTTTATATCGCTATACTTTTTGTTGCTTGTCTTGTTTAAATTATACAGCAATCTGTTTGAGAGTAGCTATATATTCATTCATACGTTGTATATCCGCATATGCACTTATCAAAATATAGTTGACACATTAATTCTTCATAGCCATTGCCAACTTTTCTTTTATTGACTTATCCAGCGCTGCTTTGGGTACGATGATCGTAATAGTATTGATTGCGAAGTAGGGTTCGGATACATTTACGTAACCGCCTAAAGGTCCATTGGTGCCCCAGGAGTTTTTAACGATGAAGAAATCTTTGCCTTTAGGGCTTTTACCTAAGCCGGTAATATGCATCAGGTGATCGTCCTGGGTAACCAGCTCTTCGTACAGGCGTTGGCGGTATTCCTGTGAGTTAGGCCGTTCCTGCTGGTCGGGATCTATGGTGCTGCCCATAATGGGTGCATCCTCTGCAGGGGCCAGGGCATAACCTTTGCCGGGCATCCAGCCGCGGTTGCTGGCATCTGCATCCCACATTACCGTGTAGCCGTTTTGTATGGCCGTTTTGGTAAGGCTGATCAGCTCATTTAAGGGCACGTTGTAATAGGCGCCGTTGGAAAAATTATCGGGTACTTCTACCACAAAGGACTGGTAAAAAGGGTGGTGGCTGAAGGAGGTAAAGAAGGCATAATCTGCCTGATCAAATTTTACTACCTCTTTGGCAAAGGTGAGCGGTGTATAGGTATGGCCATTGTATTCAAAGCTGGCCGGCGGTTTACCCAGGTGCTGGTCCAGGATGGCGGTAACGCGCTCCTGCCAGTTATCCGGGATAGGGCGTTTAACTTTCAACAGGCTATCCAGGTAGCTTCGCAGCTCACTTACCAGCTCGGTGTGGTTATGCTGCGTTTGGCCATTAATAAGGCCACTGTAGGCACTTTCCGGCATAATGCCGTAGGTAGCCATGGCATGTATCACATCGTGCCCCAGGCCGCCTTCGTCAAAACGGGCAGCACCCTGGCGCCGGATGTAGTTCAGGGCTTTTTCCATGTACATATTACGTACGGTGAACATTTCGGAGAGGTCCGGGCTGGATGCTCCTTTACGGATACACTCTGATTCTACCAGCGAGGTGGTGGAAAAACACCAGCAGGTGCCGGTTTGTGCCTGGTTTTTTACTGCGGTAGCCGCATTTTTTTTCTGAACAATAATTTCATTGGTTTGGGCATACACCTGTACTGCACAGAGTACGGTTAATACGATCACTAATACACGCATGTGAAAAAAAGAGTTTTATAATCCTAAAGATAGGGTAACTGCTAAAATTAAACGCTACTGCTGTATGAACGGCAGTAGCGCTTAAAAAATGCTTATTTGCGAATGGCGGTCAGGCAGATAAGCGGGTATGCGGATGTAATTAAGCAGCGGTTTAATCCTGTATGTTAATGTTCAGGTTATCCTTTTCTCCTTTGAGAATTATCGTGTTACCTTCTTCCAGGTAGGAGCGGTATTTATCCATTACTGCGCTGGATTGCTGTGCGCCGTTAATATAGAGCTGACCATTCTTTTTTTCGATAGAATAAGCTTTGTTGGGATCCAGCAGGTTATCGGCAGCCATCTTTTTAACTAATTCATTATACCGGGCGCGGGTAACTTCTGCTTTGCGCCTGGCTACCTCTGCCTGGCGGCGGCCTTCTTGTGCCTGCTGACGGGCGGTGGTTTCACTGCGCCTGGCATCTGCCCTGGCATAATCCATTTGCTCCCTGGCTTTTTTAGTTGCTTCCCGGGTGTTCTTCCGCACTTCTTTTAGTGCCTCCTCCTGTGCCTGCCGGGCTTCTTTGCGGGCCGCAGCTATTTCTTTACGCATAGATTCTTTTTCTTCCGGGCTAAAGCTTCTTTTCATGCCTTCCTGGGCTTCCTGCATACTGTTCTTAATGATCTCTTCCAGGTTAATGGAGGCCATTGCTTCCTTAGCGCTTTGTAAGCCCAGCTGCACGCTTTGGTTAATTACTTCGGGGTCCCAGGACTGCTGGCTTTCTTTGATCGATGCATTTATTTCTGCATTGATCTTTTTCCAATCAACGTTCTTCATGGCCTCATTCACATTCTTATTGATCTGGTTCCAGTCAACATTTTTCATTGCCTTTGCCGTTTCCTCATTGATCTTTTTCCAATCAATGTTCTTCATGGCCTGCTGCATGGCTTTCTGCGCTATGATCATTTGCTCCTGGGCAGCATCCATTTTTTCTTTGGCATCCTTCATGTCCTTGTCACTGTCATAATCAAAGTCTGCATGATCAGCGGAGCTACCAGGGGTGGCTGCCTTGTTACCCCGGTCATCCGTGCTGGTTGGCATGGGAGCAGGTGTACCACTTTTAGCAGGCACGGTATCCTGGTTTGCCGGTGTGGCAGCAGGAGCAGCGGCTATGGCCGGCTTTGCAGCAGCAGCTTTGTTATCCTGTTTAGCGGAAGGAGTGATCCAGGCTATGGCGGTTAAGCCAACGGCAATAATTAAAACTGCCATTAATTTTTGACTATAGTTGAGATGGGACGTTTTCATTTCCATGATACGTTTAATGCGGTAAAACAAATGTTGTTTATTGTCTGCAGCCGCCATTGCCATCGGGTTGGTCGTGAACCGGTATTCTTCCAACGCTACCAGGGCTTTGGCATAGTGCAGGGGCTGTACGGTATGGGCTATTACCATATCGTCGCAGCAGTGTTCCCTTTCCAGGCGGATGTACTTAGAGATCCACCATACAAAGGGGTTAAAGAAAAGGGTTGTTTCTACAATGGATTGGAAGATATTCAGTATATAATCATTGCGTTTTACGTGCGCCAGCTCATGCAGCAGGATAGCTTCCAGCTGTTCGGCGCTCAGGTTGTTGAACATGGCGATAGGCACCAGTATTACCGGTTTCAGAAAGCCCATCATCACGGGAACCTGTATGTGCTGCGATACCAGCAATTTTACCTTGCGGGGTATTTGCAGCTGTTTAGACAACTTACGCAGGTATTGTTCCCAGGCAGTATCTGCAGGCAATCCCTGTTGTTTGCGGATCTGCTGCAGCTGCGCCAGGTCTGCAAAAAGTTTAATGCACATTACACCTACACCTGCCATATACAGCGCTACCAGTATGGGAAAACAGAACTCCAGGTTAGGAAAAGCCCAGGTAAGCTCCTGCTGGTTCTGATATACCACCGGCACATTTAGCAATATGGGCGATGCAGCAGCTGCCGTGTTAGCAACAGCATGAACCTGGGTAACTGCATCCAGCTGCTGGAACAGGGTAACTACAAACCAGCCGAATATACCTGCCAGTGAAATAAAGGAGAGGTTATATTTGGTGCTGGCCGTAGCAGCGGGCCATAATTTGAGCACAATACGCAGGCAGCCAAATATGAGCAGGGCCTGCCAGATGGAGTGCAGAATGGCCCAGCCAAGGGCTGTTACCAGGTCTGTAGTGTAAGGGAGGAACATTGCAGCCATGATTTTAAAATGATTATTGCAAAGGCGAACTACTTCCGTTGTTGCTTTTCAATTTCGTTCAGATACTCTTTGATCTTCTCCAGCTCTTCCTTCGATGATTTATGATTGCCCAAAGCCTGCAGCACCAGCTGGGAAGCAGAGCCATTGAACACGGTATCTATCATTTTATCCAATAACTGACGCTGGGTATTTTCCTGCGATACGGCAGCAGCATAAATATGTGTTTTACTGCTGGCATCTCTTTGTAACAACCCTTTTTCATGCATGATCTGCATGAGCTTCAGGGTGGTGGTATAACCCGCGTCTTTACTTTGTTCCAATATCTCATGCACTTCCCGAACGGTACTGGGCCCTTTTTCCCAAAGTACCCTCAGAATTTCCAGCTCGCTTTCTGTAGGTTTTAATTGTTTTCCTGCGCTCATAATCAATGTAATACTATACTTTCAATGAATATACGAATATCTTCGTAAACAAATGTACGATAGTTTTCGTAAATGCAAAATGAAATCTTGAAAAGATGGCGGGAATGGCAAATAAAAAGGGTGATCTGAAGGTAAGAGGGGATGAGTGGTAGGGAAACGGGATGTTTGAAAAGATAGGGGTTGAGGTTGGGTAAAATAGATTTTTAAAAGATGGCAGGGGCCCTAAGGTTGAGAGGATAGTGGTAGGGGTGAGGGAATTTGGAAAAATGCAGGTTTAAGTTGGGTAAGATGAATCTTGAGAAGAGACAGGCATCTTAAGGTTGAGGTTAGGAGAGCGGGTGTTCCCGTCGTAGCTGCTTTGTTGTTTTGCGGGTACCGTCATGGCTCCAGCCGGGGGCATCAAATAAATAATGCCAGGCATCCTTAAAAGAGCGGCTATGGCGCAGATCTTTCCAGATATCTACCCACTCGTGGGTAGCAATGCGGAGCGGGTTGTAGGTGTAAATATTCCTGGTAAGGCCATAAACAGGCCGTTCTGTTTCCGGGGTAAAGGTGCCAAACATGCGGTCCCAGATAATGAGCACACCGGCATGGTTACGGTCTAAATATTTAATATCTGAAGCGTGGTGCACACGGTGGTGGGAAGGAGTGTTAAAGAACCATTCTATAAACCGGGGCAGCTTATGAATAGCTTCTGTATGGATCCAGAACTGGTACAATAAACTAATAGCCTGCATGGTCAGTACCATGGCAGGATGAAACCCCAGCAAAGGCATCCATACCCAGAACAGGAAAGTGCCCGTGAAGTTACCGGTCCAGTTTTGGCGCAGGGCAGTAGCCAGGTTGTATTTGCGTGAGGAGTGGTGAATGACATGCGAGGCCCAGAAAAAGCGTACGGTATGGCTTACGCGGTGAAACCAGTAATAGCTGAGATCATCTGCAAAAAAGCATAACACCCAGGCCCACCATACAAAGCCCAGGGTAAACAACCGGTACTGATATACAAAAGTGTATACACCGAAAATAATAGCTTTGGTAAACAGCCCCAGGAACACATTACCCAGCCCCATTGCAATACTGCTGGCAGCATCCTTAGTTTCGTAAAAGTCCTTTTTTTCAATGGCGGAAAAGATCACCTCCGCCAGCAACAGCAGCACAAAACCCGGAATAGCGTAGTGTATAAGGTCAGGGGACATACTGTAATTTACGGAAAAAGGGCGGAATGCGGAATGCGAAACGCCGAAGGTTTAACACTGAATCCTGAACGCGGTTGGCTGGCCTATGGCAGGAATGCAGTATACAAGGAAAAGCCCGAAAGTGTGCGAGTTAGGATATTGGGGAAGTGATACGGTTGTGTGGATTATAGCAGGGATGTAGCATACAGGAAAGCTGGAATACCCTCATAAGCTCAAACAAGCATGCTTAACATCCGATGCAGAAAGGCAAGCATTCATACATCAGTGTTAAGCATGCTAGGATAATGGGTAAAATTTTTTAGAATTTACCGGCCTTAATACCTACATGAAAAGCACCGCCACTCAGATCACTGTCTTTTAAACCCGGTGTTTCAGAACCGCTTATGAAACGGTAGCTGCCACCTACATTCAGGCGCAGGTAAGAAGTAATATTCACTTCCACGCCAACAAAAGGTTCTGCTACAAAAAAACCGCTGCCGCCATTCCAGCCGTGGTGACGATCATCATCATCATTATGCCAGCCATGGTGCCTTTCATCCCGGCCTACACCGCCACCGCCTAATAATGCACCGGCAGACCAGTGGATCAGCTTATTGGAATTGTGAGTGTACTCCGCCATCAGGCCGGTATACCACATTTGTATGTATTCATCTGTTTCATTTGGCACATTCAGCTTAGGCGCTTTAATGCTGTTGGCTAAACCATAACCGCCGGCGCCAAACATCCATTTATTATTCAGCAGCACACCGCCCTGTAAGCCGGTAAGCACGCCCAGCTTGCCATTGATGGGGGTAAGCTTACCGATGGCGGTGCCATAAGCGCCTACTGTTACCTTTTTCTTTTCTGTACGATTGTTGCTGAAAAGTGATTCGATCGGGGCACGCTGCGCCCATGCCTGCTGTGCTGTAATCAGCACCAGCAGCGCCAGTCCTATTTTTTTCATCTTGTTTAGATTTTATTTTTTAGCGGAGGAAGGAGAAGGAAGAATGAATAATTAATAATGAATAAAACCTGCCGTATATGGATGATAGCGTTGAATTCCCTTGTGCCTGTCTGTTGCGCGATTATTAATTATTCATTCTTCTTTGTAAAAATTATTGGATGTCTTTTTCTTTAAAGCTTACTGCAGAGGCGCCAAACCAGCCCAGCATCTTCTGCTGGCCGCCGTTGGTAACATTTACTATATTGGGCTTTACGTTTTCCAGCACTTTGGCAAACAAACCGCCGCTGTTTAACTGGTCAATTACCTGTTGAATAAAATAATAGCTGGGATGGGAGAGAGAGGCGATACGGGCAATTACTTTCTCACCTTTCTGATAAGGCTTATCATCATCTGTAATGCCTTCCTTAATGGGCTGTATAAACACCCAGCCATCAGCTACATCATCATTATAGGCGCCGTTAATGGCGTAAACGTCTGTATTGCGGTGCTGGCGGTCATTACGGTAAGAACGGATCCAGTAGTAATCATTACCACCTGCAAGATCCTTTGCATTCATGTAGGCATAATAACCTTCTTCACCGCTGGTAGATTCGTCTGCTTTTTTGAACTCGTAAGTAATGGAGTCAATTTCAGGTACGCGTTTAATGGTGTCTGTAGCTTCAAAGGTTTCACCTTTATACAGCACGGTTAATTTATACACGTGGCCTACTTTACCAATGCTTAGATCTCCACCCGGATCGTAAGTGTAAGCGCCATTGCTGAAAGCAAAATTATACGTCTTGGCATCCGTAAGATCCTGCAGGGTAATGGTGGCATCGGACAGCACCGGCGCCGGTGTATTGTTAGTATAAGAGGTAACGGACTGTGTAAGCCTGATGGACTGCGGACCGCCTTCTGTAGTGATCCACGCATCCAGCACGGGATACGTTTTACCATTGGGCACTTGCAGGTCAATGGTATCCTCGCAGGCGGTAAAGCCAGCTGCTGCGAGGGTGATTAATATGGCGAAGCGAATATTTTTCATGAGCATCATTTTTGTCTTTATCATTTGCCTTGCGGCAGTGAGTATCTCTTAGTTTGTCAGCTTAGAATTTGAAGTTGTACGTAATACCCGGCAGTATGGAACCTATGATAGACAGGCGTTTGGCGTCTTTCTTGGAAGGATCATCTGCATTCTGCTGGAAGTAGATCGTATAGGCATTCTTGCGGGCATATACGTTGTACAGTGAAAATACCCACTCGCCCTGCCAGCGTTTGTGCTGCTTACCTTTACGGGTAAACGAAAGGTCCAGGCGGTGGAAGGCGGGCAAACGATAGTTGTTACGCTCATCAGAACTGTTATACGGGATGTCCCAGTCCTGGTATTCCAGGCGGCTGTCTGCAAACGTACCGGGCGTACCGGAAGCATACACCCAATTGGCGGAAAGAGAGCTGCGTTTGTTGAACTCGTGGGATACAACCAGGTTGATGTTATGTGTACGGTCATAACGGTTCAGGAACCATTCATTCTTGCTGATGCCGTTAGTTTGACGCTCTGTGCGGGATAAGGTATAACTTACCCAGCCGGTGGTTGCGCCTACCTCTTTTTTAGCCATTAATTCCAGGCCATATGCGCGGCCTTTGGAGGGCAACAGGTCTGCTTCAATGTATTGGTTCAACTGCAGGTTGGCATTGTCAATATAATCCACCTGGTGCTTCATGGTTTTGTAGAACAGCTCACCACTCAGCTCCAGTAAGCCGGAAGGCGCATCATAAAAATATCCTAAGGTATATTGGTCGGCTACTTGCGGCTCTATGTTATTGGTGCTGGGTGTCCAAATGTCCAGCGGGGTAGGGGAGGCTGTGTTTGACAGCTGGTGCATAAACTGTGTAGTGCGTGCATACGCTACTTTTACAGCATGGTTGTCGTTGATGTTGTACTTGGCGCTTACCCTGGGTTCCCAGTAGTAATAACCTTTTATCAGCTCATTATTGCCATAATCCTTGGAACCTATTAATCTTCTGCGTACTCCTGGTGTAGTATCGTTATAGTAATACGCCGTGCCTTTACCCAGGTATTGGTATGCAGAGAAACGAACGCCATACTGGATGCCGAACTTCTTGCTGGGTTTATACTCATGATCCAGATACACAGCGGCTTCCAGTGCGTGCTGGTCTTTCAGGAGCACTTCACTTTCTTGATTATCCTGCGTGCCGCCGCCTTTACCGGGTTTAAAGGTGTAATAGATACCCTGCACCCCAAAGTGCAGGCTGTTGCTGGTGCTAATGTAATAGGTAAAGGAAGGTTTTACACCGTAGTTAATGATATTGGAGGTCCAGGAAGAATTCTGATCCGGCTCATTAGCCGTTTTATCATCCTCATTGCTGAACTTCAGACTGTAATCATACTTGCTGTAAAAGGTGGTCATGTTCAGGAACAGGCGGTCGTTAAATACGTGGTTCCAGCGTACGGTACCGGTGGTGTTACCCCAGTTCATGTTTATGTCTTTACCAAAACCAAATACATCGCGGCCCAGGTAACCGCTTACAAACAGCGTATTGTTCTTATTCAGCTTAAAGTTGCCTTTGGCGGTAACATCGTAGAAATACAGCTTGGTATCTGCCATGTCGCCTTTCAGGAAGGGTTTGAACAGCACATCCACATAAGAGCGGCGGGCAGCTATTATGAAAGATGATTCATCTTTTTTGATAGGTCCTTCCACGGCCAGGCGGCTGAAAATGTTGCCGATACCGCCGGTAAGACCCAGGCGCTGGTTATCTCCATCCTTCATACGAATATCCAGTACAGAAGAAGTACGGCCGCCATATTCTGCCGGGAATCCGCCTTTGATCAGGTTCAGGCTTTTCACGGCATCCGGGTTAAACACGGAGAAAAAGCCCAGCATGTGCGTGGAGTTGTACAGGGGGGCTTCATCCAGCAGGATGAGGTTTTCATCAGTAGCGCCACCACGTACGTTAAAACCATTGGCGCCTTCCCCTACGGTAGTTACACCGGGCAGGGTTTGTATGGCGCGCAGCACATCTACCTCACCCAGGAAGGTGGGCATCTTTTTCATTTGTGCAATATCCAGGCGGTTAATACTGGTATTCAGTGTATTAACTGCTTTTTCCTGCTTACCGTTAATAACTATTTCGCTTAACTGGCTGCTGGATTTTTCCAGTTTAATGTTCAGCTGCTGGTTGCGGTTAAGCGTAATGGTTTGTTTAATTGCGGTGTAACCAATGTAGGAAAATTGCAGCTCATGTTCCCCGGCGGGCAGGGTGAGTGAAAAGAATCCATACTCGTTGGTAACCGTTCCCAGGCTGGTGCCTGCTTTGGATACGGAGATGCCGATCAGGCTTTCGCCGTTCTGTTGGTCTTTTACGTAACCACTAACTGTAAAACGTTGTTGTGCGTGCAGTGTCAGTCCTTGCAGTATAAAGCAGGCCAGCGACATGAGCAGAATCAGGTGTTTTCTCATATAAGATTTATATATATGTCCATGTAAGACGGTAGTACCTACCCTTTTATTTTAGGAACACGGTATTAAATTTTGTGTTTCTGCATATATGACGGGAGTTAATTAGTGTACCCCTAAATTGGAAGGGAAATTTTTCATTACAAATTGTTCAATTACGAATTACGAACCCGCCTAAGCGGGCATGAGCACCCTTGAGAATAATGTAATGCAGTGGGGAATGGGAGATGCATATACGTTGTAACAAGATTATGCAGGTTATAAAATTGAAAAACGCCCCTACCTGGTGGCAGATGACGTTTCATGCGTGGTTCCCATATTATTCCCGGCCTTAATCCAGCAGATCGCAGTGGTAGCCCAGCCTTTTAACAAAGCTCATAATGGCGTCTTCCACTACCTGCTGACCCACAATGCGTAACACCCGGTCGCAGTCCTCAATATCTATGCTGCAGGCCATTACGTTAAAGTTGGCTTCTATTTCCCCGATCACCCTTTTCTTATCATGTTGGGTGGCTATATTCGTTCTAAATATTCCAATCATGGATATTATATTTTTATATTCGGAATATTTTTGTGCAAATTTGGGGACTGCCTATTTAGAACTGTTGCATTAAAAGGATTAAAATTTACACTAAACGGATTTTTTATGCCCGTAGTTATCACGAACGATTCCCGGAATGTGCTGCATAGGGAAGATAAACTGCTTACCTCCCAGGAGTTATTAAGCCCCCGTATTATAGAAGAGGAGATGAAATTGCAGTTTGCTTTTGGGACCGCCAGTTTCCGGGAAATGTATTTTGACGGGCTGCATATTGCTTTTGGCCATGCGCATGTATATGAAAACCTGAATGTTGCCGTGGAGCTGGCGTCAGATGCGCCCACCATGGTATCCCAGCATTTTGTGCTACAAGGCAATTTTATGAGCAATTTACCCGGTAAGCGTAACTACAACTTTTCCCGGCTGGAGCATAACCTGCTGTATAACCCCACTTTATCAGAAAATGCACAAATAAAGAAACAGGATACTATAGAAATGGTGTCGCTTAGTTTTGCCCGCGACCGTTTCCTGGAGTTTGCAGAAAATAACGGCCGTGTAATGGACCGTTTGGCAGAGCAGGTAGCCGGCAATAAGCTGGTATTCCTGAACCAGCGTAATAATCAGCCCATTACCCTGCAAATGTTAAAGGTGCTGGAAGAGATACGCAGCTGCCAGTTCATAGGCGGCATTAAAAAGCTGTTCCTGCAATCTAAAGTGCTGGAACTGCTGGCTTTACAGTGCGAACAATATGAAAGGTCGGAGAGTGGGAGCACACCTGTAAGCGCTGCTTTATCAGCCACAGACCGGGAAAAGGTGTACTATGCCCGCGACCTGCTGATGAGCGATATGCAGCAGCCGCCTTCCCTGCGCGAGCTATCAAGGCTGGCAGGGCTGAATGAATTTAAGCTGAAAGCCGGTTTCAAACAGGTATTTGCTACTACGGTATTTGGTTACCTGAATGATCAGCGGCTGGACCATGCGCGGGAGCTTTTATTACAGCAGCATAAACCCCTCACAGATATTGCCCATGAACTGGGTTACTCATCTCCCCAGCATTTCAGTAATGCGTTCAGTAAAAAGTTTGGGATCAGCCCGGGAAGGGCACGGCGGAGTAATTAAACTCAGGCCTGGGCGTTAATGACCTGTTTTGTGAAAGCGGCCAGGGTCATACGTTTGAGGCGGTTATAAATAGTGTGATCTATTTCAGTGAACAATTCATCCAGCGCATCATTAATGCCTGCGCCAACAGCGCAGTCCGGATTGGGCAGGTTAGGGGAGAAGCCAAATACATGATCCTCCTTTACAGCCTGGAACACGTCAGACATGCGGATCTGCGAGGCAGGTTTACGCAGGCGGCTGCCACCGCTTTTACCTTCTTTACTTTCTACCAGCCCGGCTGCTCTTAATGCACTCAGCTCTTTGCGCACCAGGGCAGGATTGGCATTCATAGAACCGGCAATGTAGTCGGATGATAGCCACTCTTCCCCACCGGTACTCAGCAGGCTTAAAATATGTACTGATATTGCGAACTTACTCTTAACCATTCTGTAATTAATGAAATTACAGTACAAAGATAGGGATTAATGAGAGGATGTGCAAATATGCAAATGTGCAGATGGCCACCATTTGCACACCTGCACATTTGCATATTTGCACATTGAATTTATTTTTTCACGATCAGTGTACTTTCTTTATCCGTTTTCACCACCTGTTGTGTAGGCTGTGTTTTCTTTTTGGCTACGGTATCTGCATTATTGCCGTGGATCTGTGCCAGGGTAGGCGCAATTACCAGGGATACAATAGACATCAGCTTAATGAGGATATTCATAGAAGGGCCGGAAGTATTTTTCAAAGGTCCACCTACGGTATCGCCGGTTACAGGAGCTTTGTGCCGCTCTGATTTTTTGTTGTAGGTTTCGCCGTTTATTTCAACACCTTTTTCAAAAGACTTCTTTGCATTATCCCAGGCGCCGCCGGCATTGTTCTGGAACATACCCATTAATACACCGCTTACGGTAGCACCGGCCAGGAAACCGCCCAGCACTTCAGGGCCAAAAATAAAGCCTATTATCAGCGGCATAAGAAGCGCAATAGCACCTGGCAGCAGCATTTCTCGGATAGATGCCTGCGTGGAAATAGCTACACATTTTTCATACTCCGGCTTGCCTTTGCCTTCCATAATACCCGGAATTTCGCGGAACTGGCGGCGTACTTCCTCTACCATCGCCATAGCTGCACGGCCTACGGCCGCAATAGCCAGTGAGGAGAAGATGAAGGGGATCATACCACCTACGAACAGGCCGGCCAGCACATTGGCCTTATAAATATCAATGCTGCTGATCTTAGCAATACCCACAAAAGCGGCAAACAGCGCCAGTGAGGTAAGCGCGGCAGATGCAATGGCAAAACCTTTACCGGTAGCGGCGGTGGTGTTACCTACTGCATCCAGTATATCTGTTTTTTCACGTACCTCTTTCGGCAGCTCGCTCATTTCAGCAATACCACCCGCATTATCGGCAATAGGGCCAAAAGCGTCAATGGCTAACTGCAGGGCAATAGGGGCCCTCATACCTGCAGCTGCAATGGCTACACCATACAGGCCTGCAAATGCGTAAGAACCGTAAATGCCCCCTGCCAGCACCAGAATGGGCAGCGCGGTAGATTCCATACCTACAGACAAACCACCAATGATGTTGGTAGCATGGCCGGTAGCCGACTGGCGGATAATGGAACGCACGGGACGTTTACCCATGGCCGTATAATATTCCGTGATAAGACTCATGAGGGTACCTACCACCAGGCCCACGGCTACAGCGCCAAATACACCGCTTTTTGTGAACTCATGGCCACGCAGCAGCATGCTTTCCGGCAGCAGCCATTGTACCATAAAATATACTACAACAGCGGTGAGCACAATGGAGCCCCAGTTACCCATGTTCAGGGCTTTTTGCACAGCGCCGGTATTTAAACCGGCGTTGTCGCTGATCCTTACAAAGAGGGTACCGATCATGGAGAAGATGATACCCATGCCTGCAATCAGCATAGGCAGCAGAATAGGGGCAATACCGCCAAAGTTGTCTACAGACTGGGTTTCAGCGCCCAGCACCATAGTGGCCAGCACGGTGGCTACATAAGAGCCGAACAGGTCAGCGCCCATACCGGCTACATCGCCTACGTTATCGCCTACGTTATCTGCAATGGTAGCAGGGTTGCGCGGATCATCCTCCGGGATGCCGGCTTCCACCTTACCTACCAGGTCAGCGCCTACGTCGGCAGCTTTGGTATAGATACCACCGCCTACACGGGCAAACAGCGCAATGCTTTCTGCACCCAGTGAAAAGCCGGTGAGCACTTCAATGGTCTTGATCATTTCCGGCGTGTTGGCAGCAGCGCCGAAATAAGTTTTGAGTATTATGAACAGGCTACCCAGGCCCAGTACGGCCAAACCAGCTACGCCCATTCCCATTACAGAGCCGCCGGTAAAAGATACCTGCAGGGCTTTGGCCAGGCTGGTACGTGCGGCCTGCGCGGTGCGTACATTTGCCTTAGTGGCAATGCGCATACCTATGAAACCGGCCGTAGCAGAGAATACGGCCCCCATAATAAATGCCAGTGCAATGGTCCAGTCGGAATTTTCATGCGAAGCTCCCATATAACCCAGCAACAAGGCTGCGATTATTACGAAGTAGGTAAGGACTTTGTATTCGGCTTTCAGGAATGCCATAGCGCCTTCAGCGATATGTTTGGCTATTTCGGTCATTCTTTCGTTTCCGGCATCCTGGCGAACAACCCAGGAGCTTCTGACAGCAGTGAACAGTAATGCAATTAATCCAAAACATGGAACAAGGTACACGATACTCATATAAGCGATTTTAAAATATACAAGGTTGACAAAAATAATGTTTCCAAACTACTTTTGCTAATGTGAATTTAATGTGCCGGCATTTGCCCGAAAGCCGTACCAGTAGCGGGAAACATGGAATAACGTATTATTTTCACCATCATAGCTGGAGGAAGGCGGGTCCCAAACAATCTATAATGCTCCCGGCGGTCATGGCTTCCTGCGACATACGGGAGGCTGCAATATCGCCGGCCAGTCCATGCAGGTAAGTGCCCAGCAATATAGCGGCTTTAGGTGCATAACCCTGCGCCAGCAGGGAAGTAAGTATGCCGGTCAGCACATCGCCACTGCCGCCGGTAGCCATACCGGGGTTGCCGGTGGAGTTAAAGTACACGGCGCCATCCGGGCAGGCCATGGCTGTAAACCGTCCCTTTAGCAATATATACAGCTGCAGGTTCACTGCCTGGCGGGATAACAGCTCCAACCGCGCAAAATCATTATCACTGCTGCCAAATATACGCTCAAACTCTTTGGGGTGGGGTGTTAGCAGGGAGCCATACGGTATGCGGGGTAACAGGAACGGGTATTCGCTGATAATATTCAGCGCATCCGCATCCAGCACCATTGGCTGCCGGTACTGCTCCAGCAGCTGTTCCAGGGCTTTAGCCGTGCCCGTGGCGGTACCCAGCCCCGGGCCTATACCAATGGTCTTATATTGTTGCAACCCGCGTGTTTGTGGTGCGCTTTCATGAAAATGGCTGCTGTAGGTTTCCTGTATATCGGTTACGCACATAGCGGAGGGGGCGCTAATCTGTATGATCTGGTACCCGCACTGCGGCACATGGCAGGTAAGTAGCCCCACACCAGCATGTAAACAGGCTTTAGCGCTTAACACGGCGGCCCCCATTTTACCATAACTGCCGGCTACCAGCAGTGCATGCCCGTAAGTGCCTTTGTGGGCAAAGGGCTGGCGGGGCTGGTAAATGGTACGCATCATATGCGCATCCGTTACATGAAAGCGGGTAGGCGTTTGCGTAAGGTAGTCCGGGTGCAGGCCTATGGGCAATATGTGCACCTGGCCGGTACGCGCTGCATTTTCCGGCAGCAGAAAGGCCAGCTTATATACTTCAAAACTAAGGGTAATACTGGCGTGCACTACCGGCATATGCGCGCTGGAAGCATCTGCCAGCATACCGGAAGGCAGGTCAATGGCTACCAGGGTGTGCCGTGTCTGCATATCATTCAGCTGGTGAATAAGGCCGGCCATCCAGCCTTCTATGGCGCTCCGCAGGCCGGTGCCAAAAATAGCGTCTATAATAATGCTTTTAGGCGGCAGGGTAGGCAGGTCGGCCACTGCGGCAACATCGTATATGCTTTGGGGATACTGCTGCTCCAGCAGCTGCCGGTTAGCCGTATGGTCTGCAGATGCTTTGTTACTGTGGTGGATAATGCAGGCGGTAGCTTTATACCCATTGTTCAGCAGCAGGCGGGTAATGGCCAGCCCATCGCCCCCGTTATTGCCCATACCGCAAAACACGTAAAAAGGCTTCCGGGCATCAAAGTGGCGGAACAGCCATTGCGCGCAGGCTGTGGCTGCCCTTTCCATTAGCTGCAGGCTGCTAATGGGTTCGTGCTGTATGGTATAAGCATCTGCTTCCCGTATTTGTGTAGCCGTAAAAATTTTCATACACGTAGTGTATAAAAATACGGGAAAGTTTTGATCAAAAAGAAAAGCCCCGGCGTTAAACCAGGGCTTTTCAACCAATTCATATTTATAGTGTGACCACTATTAGAAAGTATACCGTGCAGATGCGCCGCCAATCTCTTCGCCCATGAAGTGAGTACCACCGGAGAAGTTAAAGAACGGTTTCAGATCAGCACTCACGCTCAGCGGGATCTTTTTGAAAGTGTATTCCACGCCAAAAATGCCGTCCAGGCCGGCGGTAACATACGTACCGTCACCATTGCGGAACCAGCGGTCGCGGTCATAATTAAAACGGTCGTAAATACCTACGTGTGCACCACCACCTGCATACATCAGGAATTCCGGTTTACCGAACACATTCCAGTGATATTCATACAAACCGGTGAAAGTAACGTTGCTGCCTTTGTCGAAGTTGGTGAAAGCCAATCCTTCAATGGCGTGAGGGCCGGAAATGAAATGTTTAATGGTAAAACCTACGATCCAGGGATTCATACGGATACCGATGGCTGTTCCATAATTAGCAGGTGCTTCGGCGCCTCTTCTCAACTTTTGTGCATTTGCCTGTACTGCCAGCAGGGCAACCAGGCCAAGGATTAATGCCGCTCTTTTCATTTTAGTTCTATTGTTTGGTTTTATATTGTAAAGATCAAATGGTTATTTCCTGTTTAAAATATACCTGGCAGATACTGCAAAGGAGGCCAGGTCAGAAGGTGTGCTGAAATGTACCGCCGGTTTCCAGTCAAGGCCCAGGTTCAGCGGAATAGCTGCAAAGTTATAATCCAATCCCAATATCCCATCCACTCCTGCTATAAATTTCGTACTACCCTCATATTTCCGTACGCCCATATGCGCCCCGCCGCCTACATACCAGGCAAAGCCCTGTACGGTAAGCGCCGACAGATCAAAATGGCGTTCATATAAGCCTGTAACAGTAAATGTTTCATTATAAATGCCGGCAATGGCTTCCACGGCATCTGCATCGGTGAAGAAGTAGCGTGCGGTAGCGCCCAGCGGTAAACCTAAGCGGATACCTACCTGGGGGCCTTTTGATGCTGTTGATTGTGCTTTGAGATCGTACATACATCCAATTAAAATCAGGGTTAATAATATAAACCGCTGGTAAACCTGCAGCTGATACCTTTTTTTGTCCCCTGAACCATGTGTTGTTATGCCCGCTTTCATGTTGGTATGAGGATTTAACAATAACAATGCCAAGATAGCTTATAAATAACGAAGGAAGCGCCTGCTTATTATACCTTGTTAGGTTTCAATAGCTTCAGGTAAATAAATCCTACAAGGCCGGCCAGCAGGGAAGCCACCATTACAGACATAATAGAAATGATCTGCAGCTCCGCCTCTTTATACGCCAGGGTTGAAATAAAAATAGACATGGTAAACCCAATGCCCGCTATCATACCCGCTCCCAATAGCTGCGCCCAGGTGGTTTTATGCGGCAGCGCCGCCCATTTTAACCTGGCAGCTATAAAAGAAAATAAGAAAATACCCAGCGGCTTGCCCAGCACCAGCCCGGCCAGGATACCGTAACTAACCGGCGATGTGAAGGCCTGCATAATATCCTGCGGAAAAATAATAGCGGTATTAGCCAGCGCAAAAATGGGCATCACTATAAAGTTAACCGGGTCGTGCAGGTGATGAATAAGGTCAGCTATTTTGGTAAGCGGTATGCAAAAGGCTACCAGCACACCTGCAATGGTGGCGTGAATGCCGGAATTGTAAATACAGTACCATAATACCAGTCCGGGTATAAGGTAAAAGATAAGCCGTTGTACCTTCAGCAGGTTGAAGATAATAAGCAGAACCATTACACCTGCGCCGCATAACAAATAGGTTAGCTGCAGGGTAGCCGTATAAAAAACAGCAATGGCCAGTATGGCGCCGAGGTCGTCGATAATAGCCAGGGCCATTAAGAATATTTTCAGCGCAAGGGGTATGCGCTTTCCCAGCAGGGATAAGATGCCTAGTGAAAACGCAATATCCGTGGCCATGGGAATGCCCCAGCCATGCGCGTGGGCTGTGCCTCCGTTAAAAGCCAGGAATATCAATGCCGGGCATACCATGCCACCCAGGGCTGCCAGCACCGGCAACAGGGATTTTTGAATGGAGGATAGCTCGCCCACGGTAAGCTCCCGTTTTATTTCCATACCCACCAGGAAAAAGAACATCACCATTAATCCATCATTGATCCAGTGCAGCAGGGAGTGGGGCAGGTGCCAGCCATCCGGCATGTGTACGGCTGTTTCCCAGAAATTAATATAGGCCAGCTGATAAGGTGAGTTAGCTATTATAAGGGAAACAACGGTGCATACCATTAATACTATTCCCACCGCACGGCTATCCTTCAGAAATTCGTACAGGGGTGAGAGTAACCTTTTGAATTTATGTGTTACGGAGGTTGCCATTCACAAGGTGTTTTAGATTACAAAATATAATCTGTGGCGGCTATTTACCCATTAGCTCATACTTACTTTTAGGTTTGCGCTTAATGTCCCAGCGGAAATTTTCCAGCAGCATCTCATCTTTAGGCCGTTGTGTGAAGGGATACATGATACCTTCCGGGTCCTTGATGAATACAACTTTATTGAGCTCGCCGGCGGTGAAGTGAATATTAATAATAGCGCTGAGCGATTTATTTACGCTTATAAAGCCGCCCTCATCATCCTTCACATAATAAATGCTTTCCGCATTGCCATCCACATGCATCCAGTCCAGCGCATCACCGGCAAAGTAGCCGGTAATAATATTGCCTTTGATCTGGTTATATAATGGTTTGTTGAGCTCTGCTTCATTTACTATCAATGCATTAGGCTGCATTACCAGCTTATCTGCCTTCTGGTTTTTGGTATACAGGTAAATAGTATCGCCGGTAAGCTGGGTATTATTAGCCCATAAGATAGGATCGCGGTAAAAGCGGAAAATAGAATCGCGGGAGGAGTAATATACACTATCTGCCACGCCCTGCAGGGAATCAGAATAAATGCGTACATGGTGGTAGGCCAGTATGTAGCGCTTTTCCGTTGTATCCGGTTTTACAGTATCCTTAGGGGGCGCCAAAGCCAGTGAATCCGGGCCTTTCAGGTTATGAGCAACCAATGCGCTATCCTTTTTTAGTAGAGCCTTGCCGGTGATAAGGGTATCCTTGCTTTTTATGAGCGTATCTGCTTTTGTAAGTTTTAAGGCAGTATCCACCTCCTTCGGTACGGCGGTAAGTGAATCTGCAATGGCCCGCCGTGCTGAATCCATCTGCGCAAATTCCTGCAGTGAATCCGGCGGCGGCAATTGTTTGGGCGCTTTTATTTTCCTGGGTGCTGCGGTATCCTCTGCCAGGCTATCTACCCCCGGGCGTTTAACCGGCGCCGTTATAATGCTGTCGCCCCTCATTACTCCTGAAAAAAGGGTATCGGCCACCATATACAGGGTATCCTTGTCGCGTTCCAGTATCAGCAGGGGGTGCTGGGTGGCCAGCACGGTTTTATTAGCCTGGTTCACCTTGCCATAGTTGGAAAGCAGCGACATTTTATTGGCGGTATCCCTGTACACCATATTACCCGTAGCGTAAGAGTAACCGGTAAGCTTATCGGTTTCAATATTATCCGCAGTAATAGTGCTGGCGCTGTCTACAATAGTGGGGCGGTTGCCAAAATTGCCATAACCGCTTTCCGTGTTGTAGTAACCGGAGGTGGTGTACATAATGGTTTTACCATCATTAATAGTAGTAGGGGCTACCATGGTGGCAATTTTGGTATCGGTGTTATATAATAAGGTATCGGTGGTAAGGGTATAGGAGGGGTCTACCAGCAGTACGTTGTATTTAAAATATACATCCTTGGTATCTGCATAATAAAAACCTTCTTTACTGGTAAGCGTGCTGGTACCGTTAATTAATTTACCGCCCTGTGTGTAGGTACCAATGCGGGCATTCATATCATATTGCAGCTCAGGGCCGGAGATGTTCACCTTACCATCTGTTAAGCGGGCATTCCCTTTCAGCGTAGCTAATTTGGTATAGCCTTCATAATGCAGGTAATCGCCGTACACCTGTACGCTGTCGGCCTGGTTAATATGTACGTGACCGTAGGCGTCCAGCTGGTTGGAGAGGCTGTTCTTAAAAGCGCTGTCGCAGGAAATAATGGTATTACCCTGCCGGAAGGAGGCATTCCCGATAAAACGGGCCAGCTGTACGGAATCGCGGGTAATATTGTTCAGCGTATCTGCATGCAGGATGTGAATAACGGAGGTACTGTCCCCGGTTTTCTGCTGCGCTGCCGCCCCCATTATTCCCAACAGGTAAATGCCAATGAGAACAAGGCCATATCTTATAAAGTGCTGCATTTTACAAATCATCATTGAGCCGTTACCGTATCAGAAGGGAGGGGCTTTACTTTATCTTTTTTGCCAAACAGCGAGAAGTGTACATACCGTTTCGGGTTCACACGCAGATCTTCCAGCAGCTTATTCAGGCTGCCCAGGGAGGTTTGCAGGTTGTTGTACACCTTTTTATCATTCATCAGCAGACCCAGGGAACCATCATTGCTATTAAGCTTGCTGGTCATCTGGTTCAGGTTGGCCACGGTATGCTGCAGGTCCTGCAGGGAAGAATCCAGCTGCCCGTTGGCCAGGGTACCGGTGGCTTTTTCAGCATTGGTAAGAATGCCGGTTATCTTATCATTATTATTTTTCAGATTCTCTGAAATAGCGGCCAGGTTATTAAAGGTTGCCTGTACGTTGCCCTTTTCAGGATCCATCATACGATTCAGAGAGCTGGAGGTGGCAGAAAAATTACCCATGGTATTTTTCAGATGGGCCACGGCTACACGAAGATTGCCTTCTGTGGTAGTATCAAATATAGCGTTCACCGTTAGTAATACGGAATCTACTGCGGAGAGGGTGGTTTCCAGCTTTTTAACCAGGGGGTTCAGCTGCTCTTTAAGCGCATCTGTAATGGAACCATCTACAGCGGCATAAATGGTATCGCCGGATTTCAGATAATCGTTGGCGTTACCAAAGTCGATCTGTACTGCTTTAGTGCCTAACAGGTCGCCGGTAATGCGGGCCACGGAGTTACGCGGTATTTCCACATCTTTTGTGATACGCAGGGTTACCAGGATGCGGCCGGCATTGTTATCCATGATGTTAAGGTCTGATACGCTTCCCACCTTCAAACCGTTGACCTGCACAAAGTTAGAGGGTTGTAAACCATTTACCTGTTTGTATACAGCGTAAATAGTTTTATCGGATGAAAAGAGGCTTTTTCCTTTCAATAAATTAAAGCCTAATACCAGCAGGACAATAGCGACTACAGTTAGCACTCCCACTTTGGTTTCATTAGATACTTTTATCATGAGATACGTATACGTTGCTGCAAAAGTAATCGAAAATCCAACTCCCGGTACCAAATTCCAATTTTTAGCTCCGGCGGTCAGTTATAATTTAGTAAGGATCAGGTGATAGGGTAAAAAGGATAGGGGTAATTATTACTTGGGGTGCTTGCTGGTCGGGGATTACATTACATCTGTGCTTCTAACTTCAGGCCATTCTTGTATGGGACGATGAACGCATCTTTAAAGCCCATCCGCTTGGCCTTTCGCAAGGCAGCCCCGGCCTCCGGTTCCGTTCGGAAGCTGCCCCATATATATTTGTTAAATTTTTTCCGGTTAATGATCACCTTCTCCTGTTGTATTGGGCCCCCCATCTTTTTGAAAATGGGGGACTTGGCAGAATAATTTTTATCGCTTACCAGCAGCTGTACCTTATACATAACGGAGGAGGAGGCAGCAGTGGCAGATGTTTTCCTGGGTTGTTTGTAACCGGTTTCAATCACCGGCTGTACTACGGGCTGCGGTACTACCGGTTGCGGCGGTGGTGCGGCTTCCTCTTTAAAGTTACCAAAGCGTTCCAGCTCTTCTTTATAACGTTTTACGGCTTTAAAGATGCACTGGGCGGTTTCCTGCTGCCCGTTGGCTGAGTTCAGGTATTCTTCCTCATCCGGGTTGCTGATAAAGCCTAACTCCACCAGCACACTGGGCATAGCAGTTGCCTGCAGCACCCAGATGCCTTTTTCATTACGCTGGCGGGCGCCCCGGCTGATGCGGCCTACTTTGGTAAATTCGTCTTCCACCATGGTAGATAAGCGCAGGCTCTGATCAAAAAAGGCATTACGCAGGGTATTGAGCATAATAAAGGTCTCCGGGTCAGCAGCGTCCATTACTTCCTTGGCTTCTTCAGAGTTGCCGTCCAGCACCATTACAGAGCTGGTTTTCAGGGATTCCATTTTGGCGTTGTTCTTACTGGTAGCCCATACATATGTTTCCGTACCCTGTGCCTGGCTGGGAGAGTATGCATAAATAGGCTGCCTTACGGCTACTTTCCGTTTTCCCCTTTTACGGTACACGGTTTTGTACCCGGTTACATGGCGGCTTTTAGGGGCAGAGTTACAGTGAATGGATATAAAAAGATCGCCCCGGGCATCATTAGCAATTTCTGCTTTGCGGCGGGGATCATCAAAGCGGTCCACTTTACGTGTATACACCACCTTTACATCCGGCATATTCTCTTCTATGATCTTTCCCAGCTTTAAAGCAACATCCAGGGTTACTTCTTTTTCGGTGGAGTAGCTGCCGCGGGCGCCAATATCCTGCCCGCCATGGCCTGCATCAATTACAATGGTACGGAGAGGTTTGTCCTGCTTTCTTTTAAAAGGCTTGTCCGTAGCCCGGATAAATAAGGTAAAGATAAATAGCGTTCCGCATCCTAAGATCCAAAATCGGTTCCAGCGCATGTTTCAAAGTTTAATGGGCGTTAGTTAGTTTAATTACGAATTCACGGAATTACGAATTACAAATTGGGTAGAGGGGATGGCATGATCTCCGCTGCCTTTAATTAGTAATTAGTAATGCGTAATTGATAATTCATAATTTGGTAATTCATCCTGAATCGTTAATACTTTTATAATTGTAGAAAACCAGTGTATCCCCAGGCGTTCTTTTTCGTTTTACGAATGATAATAATTTGTATAAAAACATGTAGGTTTGTGCCCGCTTGACACATGATCCCTGACTACAAAAATAATTATAAAAAGTTTTTCAGACAGTACCTGTTCGTGGCAGGTGCCATCTTTGCTTTTATCCTTATTATAGATGCATTTGCCTGGGCCGGGCCACACAGAAGTGTGAATTTTAACAAAAATTTCACAGATACCGTGCCAGTAAAGTCAGATACAGTGCCGCTTTCCAGGCCCAGGATAAAGGATACCGCCCGTACCGGCCGGGATACCATACCACGGCTTACTGATAGCACCGCTACTGACACTACCGTGGTAGACACCCTGTATATGCCCAAACTGTCCAAAGACAGCCTGGATGCCCCGGTGAACTATAAGGCTAAGGACTCCATTGTACTGATGGTACCCGCCAAACGCTTTTATTTATACGGTACGGCCAACACCAAGTACAAAACTGTGGACCTGACAGCAGAACGGATGAACTTTAGCCAGGCTACCGGTGTGCTGGAAGCCACCACCGCACAGGATACCAGCGGTAAGGCCTATGGCCGGCCGGTGCTGAAAGACGGCGAGCAGAATTTTGATTCCGACACCTTACGCTACAACTTCAATACGCAAAGAGCTAAAATTTATCATACCCGATCCCAGTATGGCGAGGGCTTTATTCACAGCCAGCAAACCAAAAGGGAGGCGGATAACAGCATTTTCGGCTGGAAGAATGGTTATACCACCTGTAACCTGGATACCCCCCACTTCCAGTTCCGCGCCCGCAAGATAAAGGTAATACCGGACAAACTGGTTATATCCGGCCCGGCTAACCTGGAAATAGAAGGGGTGCCCACACCTTTATTTATACCGTTTGCTATTTTCCCCATCACACAAGGGCAGCGTTCCGGCATCTTACCGCCGCAATATGTAGTGAATGCGCAGAAAGGCGTAGGCCTGGAAAACGGTGGTTATTACCTGGGCCTGGGGGAGTATTTTGACCTGACCATGCGCGGTGATGTATATTCCTACGGCAGCTGGAGCTTAACGGCCAGCCCTACCTACCGCGTACGGTACCGCTATAATGGTGGTTTGAACCTGAGCTTTGCCACCACGCGTTTTGGCGACCCTGCCGTGAAATCAGAGTTTACCCGTTCCCGTGACTTCCGGGTAACCTGGAACCACAGCATGGACAGCAAGGCCCGGCCAGGGGTGAACTTTGGCGCCAACGTAAACTTTGGTACCTCCTCCTACAACCAGTACAATGTATTTGACTATTATACCAGGGTAAATAACAACATAGGATCGTCCATCAGCTTTTCAAAAACCTGGCAGGGCAAACCCTATAACTTTACCATGAGTTTGAACCACCAGCAGAATCTATCCACCAAGGATATCTTCATCTCTTTCCCGGACGCCTCTTTTAACGTAAATACCATTTATCCTTTTCAACCTAAGGAGTTGGTAGGTACGCCCAAGTGGTACCAGAAAATAGGGGTTTCCTACAGCACGGTGCTGCGTAACAGTGTGAATTTCAAGGATACTATGTTCCTGAAAAAGGAAATGTTTGACCGTTTGCAAACAGGTATGCAGCATACGGTACCCATCTCTTTTTCCATACCGGTAGGTACGTTCACCTTATCGCCCGGCATTAACTATTCAGAATACTGGTACACCCGTAAAATGATCCGTAGCTGGAACCCAAGGCGGTTTAACCCGGCTACCGATACCCTGGGCGGTATAGATACCACTTACCAGACGGGCTTTTTTGCTGCCCGGCAGGCCAGCGCAAGCGTATCATTATCTACTGCAGTGTACGGGATGTATGTGTTTAAAAAGGGCTCCAAGATAAAGGCCATCCGCCACGTGATGCGCCCCACCATGAGCTTAAGCTACCAGCCTAACCTGGCCCGCAGCGCATATGATTCCCTGCGTTATGGTTTTCAGCCGGAGGATGTAAGCCGTGTATCTTATTTTGACGGATCTGTAGTGGGCGTGCCTGGCGAAGGGAGGGCCGGGTTAATATCGTTTGGTTTGGATAACAACCTTGAAATGAAGGTGGCCTCCAAGAAGGATACCTCTGCCAATAAAGAAAAGAAAATTAAGCTGCTGGATGGTTTTGGTATTAACGGCAGCTATAACCTGATAGCAGATTCCTTTAAGCTGAGCACCTTTAGCATTTATGCGCGTACCAACCTGTTTGAGAAGCTGAACATCTCTGCCAGTGGTAATATTGATCCCTATGTTGTAGACAAGCGGGGGCACCGGCTGGACCAGTACGTATGGCAGGCAGGTAAGCTGAGCCTGGGCCGCTTAACGAATGCGAATATTACCATGAGCACCTCCTTCCAGTCGGCCGATAAAAAAAGCAAGGATAAGGAAAAGCAGAAGGAAGATCTTGAGAATGAGCAAACCGGCGATGCTGCTATGCAGGCGCAGCAACGGCAAATGCAGATGGTGCGTAACAACCCGGGCGAGTATGTGGACTTTGATATTCCCTGGCGTATTGATCTCTCTTACAGCTTAACCTACAGTAAATCTATTATACCGGATTCCGGCGGGGTGGTGGTGAATTTTAACCAGTATGTGAACTTTAACGGCGATTTCAGCTTAACGCCCAAGTGGAAGATAGGCCTGAACAGCGGTTATGATTTCATTAATCACGAGATTGCCTATACGAATATGTATATTTCCCGCGATCTGCACTGCTGGCAAATGTCTATTAACCTGATACCCTTTGGTACGTACCGGCAGTTCAGTATTACCATTAGCCCCAAATCCGGGCTGCTGCGTGATCTGCGCATAAATCGAACGCGGCAGTTCTATGATCTGTAATTTTCAATATAATCCCACATTATTTTAAATACCTTTTCTTTTAATGCCGGCAGGTCATCTTTGGTTAATCCTTTTGTGGGGATGGGCGGCAGAAAGTGAAAATCTACCCTATGCGGCAGCGCGTAAAAGATGCGGTCCGGCGGAAGGATCTTACGTGTATTGAATAATACAGCCGGCATAATGGAGTGCTGCGTATCTATAGCCAGCGCAAAAGCACCATCGTAAAAAGATTTCAGCGGATCATTTGTTTTGTTGCGGGTACCTTCCGGGTATAGGGTCATGTGCATGCCCTTGCTGAGCACTTCTTTCATTTCCTCATAGCTGCGGTGGCGGCTGTCTTCGTCTTTACGATCTACCAGCACACTGCCTATTTTATACATAATACCAAACAGGGGCGTGCTGGCCATTTCTATTTTGGCCAGGGTTTTATGGTAACCGGGCACACCGGGCGTGGTAACCGGTACATCCATTAAAGAGTTGTGATTACATACTACTACATAGGTAACGCCGGGTTCAAAATTTTCCAGCCCTTTTCTTCTTACGGGACAAAAAAGCATGGGCATAAATACTTTCATCCATCCACGCATCAGTGGAAAAAAACGGCGTGTTCTTTTGGGCTCCGGCAGCCGGGAGATCACCCACATTGGCAGGAACATCACGATGATGTTGGCAGCGAATACCAATGATCCATAAATAGCGTATAACCGGCCAAGAATATTCTTTAACCTGCTCATAAACAATTGACAGTCAGTATTTCACAGAACCACGGCTTTTAATGCCGTTTATTTTTCATATTACGGGATAAATTTAATTAATATATCAACACGAAAATGTGCCTGCTCAGGCATCTGGTTGACGGTTTCAATCCATATGAAGTGGCATTACTCCAGCCGCCAGTCAACCGGTTCCAGGCCGGCTTTGGATAATAATTCATTAGTCTTTGAAAAATGGCGGCAGCCGAAAAAACCTTTGTCGGCGCTAAAGGGGGAGGGGTGGGCTGCTTTTAGGATATGATGTTTGGTAGCATCTATCAGCACCTGTTTATCCTGGGCAAACTTACCCCAGAGCAGGAACACTACATTTTCTTTTTTATCGGATATCTTACGTATTACAGCATCTGTAAAGTTTTCCCAGCCTATTTTGCTATGGGAGGCGGGTTCGCCGGCCCGTACGGTCAGGAAGGCGTTGAGCAGCAGCACGCCATGTTCTGCCCACTTGGTGAGGTTGCCACCACTGGGCGGCGTAAGACCCAGGTCTGTTTTCATTTCTTTATAGATATTGACCAGCGACGGGGGCGGGGGTACGCCATCCTGCACGGAAAAGCAGAGGCCGTGTGCCTGGCGGGGGCCATGGTAGGGATCTTGGCCCAGTATTACCACCTTTACTTCATCGAAAGGGGTGGTATTGAATGCGTTGAAAATGAGATTACCGGGGGGATAGATGGTTTTGCCGAGGGCTTTTTCATGTTTGAGGAACATGACGATCTCTCCGAAATAGGCTTTGGCAAATTCGTCTTTTAAAACTTCTTTCCAACTGGCTTCTATTTGTACGTCCATGGCTATTGTATTATAAAAACGGCTAAATTTGAATTATTGGATGAATTTTATATAAATTTGCACTCCCAAAATGAAAGATAAATATAGTGTTTATTTTAGTTTGGGTGAAAAATAGGACCGGTAGCTCAGCTGGATAGAGCAGCTGCCTTCTAAGCAGCAGGCCATTGGTTCGAATCCAATCCGGTTCACAAAGCGAAGTCATAACGGCTTCGCTTTTTTATTTAGGGCTGGATAGCGCATCCCGGCCTTAAGCCGGCGGCGCAGCCGCTCAGGTTTCCGTCAACTATACTTTCTTTGTTTTCAAAGACCCGCTTTGCGGGATACCGGTGAACCCGCCTGCACCTTACCTTTGTTGTAATCATGCAATACAATACCTGTAAGTTTCGTAAATACAGGCATTGGTGGCAATTTTTAAAAGAAACAAAACGATATTAATTATGATATTTATAAATCCACAATGGCAAGGCTCAGGTTTGACAGACGAACTAAAAAAAGGCGCCGATACTTTAGCTCAATATTTTAAAACTGACTTTACAGCAATTCCTTTGTCCGGCAAAGAACTTACTACGGTATACAATATTATAGGGTTCTATCCTATCCTTGAACAGGCTGAAAGTTTTAAACAAATAATTAGTGATAGTAAATTAGAGAAGATCTCTACTATTGGTGGCGACTGCGGAATTGAAATTATCCCCATATCGTATCTCAATAAAGTTTATGGCAACGATCTCTTTATTATTTATATCGACGCACACGCCGACTTAAATACGCCCGCTACTTCACCAAGCCAGGCTTTTCATGGAATGCCGCTCCGGTTATTATTAAATGAAGGGAATGAACTTATTAAGCAAAAACTTTTCTCTTTTATTCAGCCGGGTCAGATATGTTATGTCGGACTTAGAGATTTAGATGAAGCCGAGAAGATCTTTATTGAGGAGAATAAAATAATTTCTTTGACAACTGCTGATTATGAAATTATTGAATTAACAATTAAACAAAGTAAGAAAAATAAAATTTACATTCACCTTGACCTGGACGTTTTAGACCCCCAAGAATTCAGACATTCACTGTTCCCTTCTGATAACGGTTTAAAAATAAAAGATGTTGCAAATATTATCAACAATCTTAAGGAAAGTTTTGATGTAGTGGGCATTTGCGTGACAGAATGTACGGCAACTACACTGGAAGACTTACAACCAATCGAAGAAATTTTAAAGCAAGTAAGATTATAGCTAAACCGGGAAAAGCTACTTCCAACATTGGTATGCCAATAGTGCTTTCATCAGGCATTTATATTACTGTTTTCTAGTCAAACAGGGGCGTGGTGTCCCGGAAGTTTGTGAAGTAGGCGCCTGGTGTTTACGGATTATGGTACCTTTTCAAAAGAAATAAAGATCAAAGCTGATAGACAACAAAGACCGGAACGTGATCAGAAAGTTTCCTCGCTGCTTTCAGGTCTATAAAATCCTTGTAAAAGTGGATCACACCACCACTTAGTAACTTGATCGTTGAGGGATTAAAGTAAAAGTTATCAAACTCAGAGGCTAAACAATCTCCATTGATACACTGCTGTCTAAGTGATGTTTTCTGTCCCTTAAGCATAGCGGTATAACCCATCTTTTTCAGGGGATTAAATACTGTATGAGACGCTGGAACATTAAAGTCACCGCAAAAGATTAGATTGTCATCCGGATAGGACGCTGGCAAGAATTTAAAATACTTGATCTCAGTCTCTGGCTGCCTGGATTTGGGTATTGCATGAAAGTTCACAAGTGTGAATGTTCTGTCAGCAATCTTAAACCTGCCATAGAATGGCTCCCGTTCAATGAGAAGTCCATATTTTTGTTCAAGCCATGGCTGGCCAACCCTTATAACTTTTTTCGCTTTCCATATAAAAGCATACCGCTCAGCTTTATGTAAAGAGATCCCGGAAGTGATCTCACTCACCGCATAGTCCCATTTATCACCGCTCCTGTTAAGCGCATCAACTAAGCGGGCTACAGCCTGGGAGCCGCTAAAGCCAGCTACAACCTCCTGAATGGCAATTAAATCATATGCTTTTACCGTATTTGCAATAAAATTTATTTCCGGACCATCCTTTGACTTTCCAAAATCTTTTAAGTTCCATGACAAGATCTTAACTGTTGTCTGAGCAGAGGCTCCAAGGCAATAAAAACAAAGCAGTGCGAAAACAAGGTATTTCATTATATAAACTGACCGGTCTCTTTTACTTTCAAATCTTAAATTTAGGAGTTATTTACAAATAGTTTCCTGTCTACGTTTTTTTGGAATTATTGATTATTTAATTTAATTTATTGACCGCACACAGTTCGCAATTTTGTTTTGTCATTCCCTATAACAATAACCTAAGAAATATGTCCGTCACTAAACAATCCATTACCGTAAAGAATGCGTTGCTCATCATTCTGATGATGATGATGGGATTATATCTTGCCCTTTCCGCTATTTTCTCCCTTTCTTATATTAAGGACTCGCCTGCCGACAAAGCAGCTGTCATCAAACGTTTTGACTCCACTTACCGGTATCCCGTTACGAGATTTGCAACTATCAGTGAAAGCTTACCCACTATGGTGAGCATGAAAGGTATTATTTCAACGGTGGGCAGCTTGCAATCCTTTAAAGGCAATGAAGGGGTATTGAAAGCGAACATACGCGTTCACACCCGCCTGGAGGCAGTGCTGGACGAAGCTGCTGATACTCTTAACCGGCATATAGAAAACCTGGTGCTCGAAAGTGATCTTATTTATAAACAGTACCAGGACTTTCTAACCCAGTTGGAAAACCTCTATGAGTCAGGCAACAACCGCTTCCAGAGCGCAACTGCACGCTTGTCGTCCGGGCTTTTGACCAAGTACAGTGAAGACCTTATAACGTTGATAGGCGATTATCAAACAGATGCTGCAACCATCCTGCATCACAACATCTCGGATTTCAGCCGGAAATTTTCAACACTTGACCGGATCACCCAAAACAGCCTGCAAAGCCTGGATGTTATTCACGGCAAACTAGTCATGAATGATACCTCGCTCGCTAACTTACAGCTCTCAGCCATATTGAACACGAATTTCCTGCCGCAGAACACACCATTCATGGAGATGCCCGATTCCCTGCAGGCCGGCTACAGAACATTACCAAAGTCAGGCGAAGTAGGGCAGGACTGGGGCATCGTCTTCACAGTGCTCATTAACCCCATTGCGCAGAGTAAGAATGTAGATGTGCTGCTGGTTTGCGGCATGTTAGGTTTTGGACTGTTAGGGGCCGCCATAGCCATCTTCATAACAGGCACCAACCTGGCCACGGATTCGGTAGGTTCCAATCTGTTGCAGGTAACGGTGAGAGGGTTTTCGGCAGCAATTGTTGTTTACCTGGCAGTAAGAGGAGGAATCGCGCTGGTAGCCAGCAGCAACACCGATCCCAGCCCGTTAGTACTGTTCCTGTTCTGCTTTATCGGGGCCGTGTTCAGTGAACGTATATGGGCCTGGGCAAAGGTACAGATATCGGCATCTTTTGCTGACCAACCGCCTGCGGATAACAAGGATAAAGATGCATCCCAGAAGTCTAAAGCCAAAGTAGGGCAGGAGATTATTTTATAAGATCAGAAAACGTTAAGTAAGGAATTAAATGCAAATACGATCCGGAGATATTGACGCTCCTTTTTGGTATAAAATTTAATATGTTTACTGCCGAAATTTCCAGCTCAATGAATCGAATTATTATTGCCCTGTTACTGACAATTGCTTTGCCTGTTCTGAACCTTCATGCTCAACAGAAAAATACTGAAACGGATATTTCAGCTATTCGTGCTGCATTCAAAGAGATCAATACCCTATCGCTGAAACAGGAGCAATTCAAGTATGAATCTGACGGCTGCGTGGAGGATGGTATTGTACAATACTTCTTTAAGGGCAAAGAGATCGTAAAGATCATAGAATCAGGTAGTATTGGGGATGGCAGCTGGAAAAAAGAATACTATTACCAATCCGGTAACTTTATCTTTTCCTATGAAAAGCTTATTGGCGGCTCAGCCGGGGGAGAGGTAACCCAAAGCGAATATCGTATATACGCGAAAGATGGTGCAGCCATTCGCTACATGGAGGATCAAAAGATCATACAGCCCGATAGCAGAGTTAACCAAACATTGGCGACTGCGGGAAAATTACTGAAAGCCTATACTACAAAAAATTTTGCAGCAGCTTTGTGTGAATGATCAATGAGCGCCCCTAAAACTACCAGGCAAATTGCTGTTGCCTGCATTGATCACTTTTTAAAAAATGTTCCCCCAAAGCCAATACCAAACACCAATAAAATAATGGCTACTGGTAATTCGGGATAATCAGTATTAGTTACAATTGTGCTTATTATAGGCACCACTCTTACTTTTACCGTTGTTCCTACCTGGAACTTGCCGCTGTTGTACTCACGCCTGGATAAATAATAATCATATGCTTCGTTATCTACTGCAACTACAGCCCTGTTATTTTTGCGTCCTGCGGAGCCGGGTGTAGCTATTATTACCGCATCTACCTCTTTGCCGAAATACTTGCCATAAGCGTATAAGAAAAAGTATCCAAAGAATAACACCGCAAAAAGACTGAATGCAGATGCTATGATGATAAAGTCCGTTTTCTCTCCAAACATATACGTGTTTACTTTTGTTAATTGATTTCGCGCCAATCCTAAGCTGAAACAAAATGCAATAGCCCGTAGCCGTAGGTTAAATATGGCTATTGCTTATTCTCCGTTATTGACTTGAGCGCAAATTTTGCCAGCTCCACATTAGCTGTGGTTGTTGCGGTAGAGAAAATCAGATCGCCTTCATGCAATTTTTTAGCTTCCGTGTTAATAGGGTGGTTATTCATAATTTCATAGTTTACCTGGCCCGTAGTGGCTACGAGGTCAGTTTGGGTTAAGACATGTCCAAGGTTATCTTTAAAGATTATATTTTCAGATGCCTGGGCATCACCTGGTTGACAGGAGAATAAAGCCAGGACTACTAATCCTGAAAGACTTCTTCTAACTTTCATGGAAGCCATTGCTGTTTGATAAAGGGATATATTTAATCAGCCTAAATATATTAAAAATATTTTATGATTGATCTGCCTGATCCGGCAATAAAGTAAGCAGCTAACAGTTATTTCGCTGCCTGTAACTTCATATACATATCCAATTGTTAAAAGCCGGAACAGTTTATAAATTTAGCCAATGGATAATAATACACCCCAACGCGCTAAAATGAAAAGATACCTGTTGCTCCTTGCCGTTTTCAGTACGGCCTGTTGTTATGGCCAGCAATACAGCCGTGAGATAACATGCGGTACTGACACCGTTACCGGGTATTCTTTTTACGAACCATACCCCGCGTTTGCCTGTACACAGGTTTCAGGATGGGGACTACGGGCCGAAATAGGCGTTTCAGGATACGCTTACAACAATAAGACCAAACAGTGGCTTGGCAATCATTTCGGCGGATCACTGGGGCTTGCGGTGGTTTATAAGAATTTTACCATAGGCTTTAGATTTAAACCCTGGACCATAAGACCTAAAACAGATCTTGCTTTCGGAAGCGATACTTTAACCCGGTCGGCAGAACTTAATCCCATTAAGCTGGATTATTATGTTGGTTACTCAATAGATCTTAAGCACAATATCTCGGTGGAGCCCTACATTGGGTGGACGAGCAGTGTATTTGAAGTTATTAATGAAAAAGACCTGCACCGGTCGTACGATATCCGGACTGCAAATGGGCTGATAACAGGTGTAACGCTCAATAAATATTTCAGGATAAGTGAATTTCAATTCCTTTCGGTTTTTATAAGTACAGGATATGCCACCACTGGTTTCTCAAAAACCAATAGCCGGCTTGGCAATGGATATTACGAAGGTACTTTCGGTATTGCCTACAAGGGCTTTTACAGAAGGTATTTTCTGCAGCGGGCAGATGGCAGCAAAAAGTATCATTAGGGGATCTGTGGCTGCATGTTATTGGTGCTTACTTGCCCGCCCGTTCGGTATGTTAAAGTTGAGCTGCTTTTTCCGCCCATAAATAAAAGGCCAGGGAAGGAATGCCCCGGCCGGTTTTAAAACCTACAACTGTTACATACTGTAACATAACACTATCTTAATAATGTGATCTATTGCCAGCCTCCGCCCAAAGCCTGGTATAATATTACTTCCGCGCTCAAACGCTGCCGCTGCAAACCTGCCAGGATAAGGTCTGCCTGCAGCTTATTATTCTGCGCTGTCAGCACTTCCAGGTAACTGGCATCGCCGGTATCATACAGCAGGCTGGAATTTTTTACCGCCTGCTCCAGCACCCGCACCTGCCGGCTGGTATGCTGCTCCTGCTCCTTGAGCTTAACGATCTGTGAAAGGGAATTGGATACTTCGCCCAGCGCGGTTAATACCGATTGTTTGAACTGCAGCTCCGCCTGTTCGCGGCTTATCTTTGATTGTTCGTATTGTGTTTTTAAGCGTTTGTTCTGCAATATGGGTTGTACTAATGAACCTGCGCCTGTTGCAAAAAGAGAGCCGGGGATCTTAAACCAGTTGCCTGCATCAAAAGCATTCAGGCCTCCCTGGCCGGTAATGGTTAAAGAGGGGTACATGCTGGCGCGGGATACATTTACCATGGCATGCGCCTGCATCAGCGTCATTTCAGACTGGCGTATATCCGGCCGGCGGCGTACCATATTTGCGGGAATGCCTGCTGATAATTTTTCGTGTAATGATAAGGACGAGATACCTCCTGTTCTGCCTATTTTACCGGGGTTCTTTCCTGTTAGCACAGACAGCGCATTTTCCTGCGCTGCCAATTGTTGTTCCAGCTGCGGCAGCATGGCTGCTGCCTGCTCGCGCGATGCTTCCAGCTGCTGTATGGCCAGCGTGGTTACATTACCGGCATCCCGCAACATGGTTGTTACGGTAATAGAGCTGTCGTATAAAGCAATGCTTTTACGGGTTACTTCCAGTTGCGTATCCAGCATCAGCAGGTTATAATATCCCTGCGCAATATCAGATACCAGCTTTGTTTGCACTGCTTTTGCCGCTTCCTGTGATCCAAGATAGTCGGCCAGTGCAGCGTCTTTCCGGCTTTTTATCTTACCCCATATATCTGCTTCCCAGGAGATGTTTAAACCAGTGGTATAATCTGCTATATAACTCTGCCCCAGGAACTGGCTGGCAGTAAGCCCATTCAGGCTGTTATCTGAAGGCCGGGAAATAGAGGCCTGCCCAACGGTAAGGTTAACCGTGGGCACATTGTTCCATTTAGCCTGTTTAAAGGCCTGTGCGGCATAATCAATTTGTTTGATAGCCACCTGCAAATTATAGTTGTGCGTTATGCCGCTGTCTATTAATTGCAGCAGCACCGGGTCACTGAAAAAGGCATGGTAAGAGATAGTAGCTATGCCGGAATCAGATACATTACTGATGCTGTCTGTGCGGAAAGCAGCCGGCAGGTCCAGTGCCGGAGCCTTGTACTTCTGCGTTACGCAGGAATTAACCGCAGCGGTGATCACCATTGCACAAAGAAAAAGAACGGACCGTTTATACTTATACATATCTGCCACTGTTTATGAGATCAAAAGCTGGTGGCGGTATCACCGCCACCAGGTAAAATGTTTTTAAATATGCCCGGGTATGGCTTGTCCGTATTCATCATACACCTCCTGTTTTGAGGGGCGCTTTACCAGCTCCTGCAGGTATTGGAACACCACAAACAATACCGGTATAATGAATATGCCCAGCAGCACTCCGCTTAACATACCTACAACAGCTGCCCAGCCTATGGAGTGGTTACCAAGGGCAGAGGGGCCTACGGCACGCAGCAGCGGTATAAGGCCTGCAATAAAGGCAAGGGAGGTCATGATAATAGGGCGCAGCCTTGCTTTGGCTCCATCTACTGCTGCAGCTACCAGTGATTTGCCGGCACGACGGCGCTGTACCGCATACTCCACAATAAGGATGGCGTTCTTTGCCAGCAAACCTATGAGCATGATCAGGGCTACCTGTACATAAATGTTGTTCTCTATACCACCGATCTTTATACCGATGAATACGCCCATTAACCCGGTAGGGATGGAGAGCATAACGGAAAACGGCAGCAGATAGCTTTCATACTGTGCGCTTAGCAGCAGGTACACAAATACCAGGCACAACGCAAATATGAAAATGGTTTTACTGCCTGCAGATTGTTCTTCACGGGTAAGCCCTTTCCAGTTGGTTGTATAACCTGTTGGTAAATTGGCAGCCTTCACGCGCTCAATAGCTGTAATGGCCTGGCCGGTACTAAATCCCGGTTTAGGCATTACCGTTGCACTGATAGCGTTAAACATGTTAAAATGGTCAACTGTTTCTGTACCGTACACCCGTTTCATGTTGATCAGTGTTTTTACCGGCACCATTTGTCCATCGCGGTTCGACACCGAAATACCATCCAGCGAAGAAAGGTCTGCGCGGTCTTCTGCTGCGGACTGCAGCACTACGCGGTAGTACTTGCCAAAGCGGTTAAAGTCCGATGCCTGCATACTGCCGTAAAACCCTTGCATTACCGTTACCAGGTCCTTTACATTAACGCCTAGCTGTTTGGTCTTCATCTCATCTATTTCCATCTCATACTGCGGGTACCCGGTGTTAAAGGTGGTAAATGCAAGGGCTATTTCCGGCTGTTTCATTAGTTCCCCAAGAAATCCCTGGGTCACCTGATTAAATTTATCTATGCTGCCTGCGGTGCGGTCCTGCAGTACCATATCAATACCGGTAGTGGTACCAAAGCCCTGTACCGTAGGTAATGCCAGCACATAAAAGAAGGCGCCTTTCACATCCATGAGCGTGCCTTGCAGCATTCCCAGGATCTGGTTAATATCTTTTGTTTTTCCGCGTGCTTCCAGGTCTTTCAGCTGTACCAGCATTAAACCGGCCGAAGAGCTGGCGCTGTTCGTTAAAATATTAAGACCGGAAACAGACACGGTATTCTTTACAAAGGGGAACGAGGAGATCATATCCCTCCCTTTCACCATGGCTTCGTTTGTGCGTTCCAGTGAAGCGCCGGGCGGCAGTGAAACGGACACGATCAGAAATCCCTGGTCTTCATCCGGTATAAAACCGGTAGGCGTTGTTTTGGCTAAAAACACAAGCAGGGCAAAAACGCCGGCCAGCGCTGTAAAGCCCACCCATTTCTTTTTTATTAAGAAAAGTACGGAGAGGCCATAACGGGTGGTGAGCTTATTAAAGCCGGCATTAAACCCTGCAAAGAAACGTTTGCCAAAGCTGGTCCTCTGTTGGGGATGTTCGCCTTTTTCACCGGGAGCATGGCTATGCACATCCTTCAGGAACAAGGCGCAAAGCGCAGGGCTTAAAGTAAGCGCATTCACCGCAGAGATCAGGATGGCAATGGCCAGCGTTAATGCAAACTGGCGGTAGAATACGCCGGTAGGCCCATCCATAAAACCTACAGGTAAGAACACTGCCGACATCACCAGGGTAATGGATACAATGGCGCCGGTGATCTCGCTCATGGCCGACACTGTGGCCGCCCTGGCAGGCAGCTTCCGCTTTTCCATTTTGGCATGGCCGGCCTCCACTACCTCAATGGCGTCATCCACCTCAATAC
>NZ_JAGXJN010000446.1 GCF_019091455.1 Chitinophaga sp. GbtcB8 | reverse complement strand
TTACCCACAGAGCTGAACGCAGGGCTGGCGGGCAAAGGACACTATTATGAAGGGGATGCCGCCGCTTATTTTATAAGGGAAAAAAAGAACGAGGATTATGTTCCGGGCTACAGGAATGAAATGCTCAAAACCTGGCCCCGCGGGGATCCCGGGGGGGCTTAGGAGGGGTACACACCAAAAGCACCGGAAGAACCGGATTAGGAAACAGGTGTTTGTGTATATAGGGGGGGGGTT
>NZ_JAGXJN010000445.1 GCF_019091455.1 Chitinophaga sp. GbtcB8 | reverse complement strand
TTGGGAAGCATTATGTTATCCAGCCATACGGCCACGGAAGGTTATTCTTTGCGGGGGCAGCTAAGCCTTGACAAACGCATTAGCGACCAGCACCAGCTTAATATGGTTGCCGGTACTGAGATCCGCCAATCTACCGCCAGCGGTTACTGCCAGGGGCATTTTGGATTTGTTGAAGATACCTATAACTCTGTATCCGTTAACCCTGCCACACCGTATAAAACATTTTACAGTCGG
>NZ_JAGXJN010000444.1 GCF_019091455.1 Chitinophaga sp. GbtcB8 | reverse complement strand
GGTCTACATCCGGCATGGATGTTGTAGTGTCTGGTGTAGGGGCTTTATGCTTTGTTTCTGCTTCCATTTTTTTTGTTTGTTTTCAGTTCTTTACTCATAGGTGTGAGTAATAGTGGTTAGTGGCGAATGGTTAGCTGTTAGCGTACGCGTATAACCTTCCGCAAAAATACTAACAACTAACCATCTGGACCAAGTCACATATTAGTCTACTATAAAAGGATAATCCTGCTGCAT
>NZ_JAGXJN010000443.1 GCF_019091455.1 Chitinophaga sp. GbtcB8 | reverse complement strand
GGCCCTTCCGATCTATCCCGCAGGGACATGCAGGGCACGCCCATTACTGTTGTTTCTCCTGTAATACCGCCGGAGTCGGTGAACACAGCTTTTGCATGCGCTACCAGGTAATTAAATTCCAGGTTGCCTAAAGGCGTGGTGAAATATAAATTGGGATGCGCCGGCGCCATACGTTCCAGCTGGTTGGCCGTACGCGGGTGTACGGGGAATATTACTGGCAGCTGCCCGTTGTCA
>NZ_JAGXJN010000442.1 GCF_019091455.1 Chitinophaga sp. GbtcB8 | reverse complement strand
TACCACCAGCAGAGCTACCCAGTTATCCATGGAAATGCCAAACCCCAGAAAAGAGAGCAGCGACGCTGAATAGGAGGGATGCCGCACATATTTGAACATCCCATCCCGCTTAACAGTGTGCCCTTCCCGGATGGCTACATTCACCGAAAAAAAAGGGCCCAGGAAATTAATAGCGAACAGCCCCAGCACCATACCTGAAATAATCAGCCCGGTGCCTGACAGGCCAATAAAAGG
>NZ_JAGXJN010000441.1 GCF_019091455.1 Chitinophaga sp. GbtcB8 | reverse complement strand
TATAAATTTTGAGGGGATGGGAGTATCAGATCATCAGGGTTTTTCCCATGTATTTGTGGTACAAAGAGTTCCTTCCATTCCACTGTCATAGGCAAATACCTTATATTATCTGTTTTTGTCCCTTTCTGGATTCTCGCTGCATGATTGGGACCTTTAACTGTCCTAGCAAAGGCTTCTGAAATTTCCAACAAGCCTGATTCAAAGTTAATGTGCCTTACTCTTAAACCTATAGCT
>NZ_JAGXJN010000440.1 GCF_019091455.1 Chitinophaga sp. GbtcB8 | reverse complement strand
ATTGTTTTGTTTTTGGATATCCCTCTCGATGTTTCAGGGCGTTGAATCATTGAACACCAACCACATATTTGTGGAGTATTTTCTTTTGCAACTCATATGGTAATTTTAAATTAATATACTAAATATTATGTTGAATAAAAGGAAAATCATAGCCTCAAACTCTTCCACCAACATTATAACATCACAACCTCATACTCTCATATCAAACCTTTCGGTTCATTAACTTATGCAAAG
>NZ_JAGXJN010000439.1 GCF_019091455.1 Chitinophaga sp. GbtcB8 | reverse complement strand
ATCTTTGTTAGTTGTGTTTTTGGTCTTTCATTTATCCTTCCTTTTTAAGCAAAGGATAAGTAGCGAAGGATTTGATCCGAAGACCCTAACATGATTTGTCAAGGTTTTTAAGGTTTACCAAACCAATGTTTTCGGTGTAAAATATGTCGGATGTGGTTTCAAACTCTCAATTTTTAACAAGTGATATGGTACACCACCATCAGACTAATGTTTTATTTTTAAATATATCATATG
>NZ_JAGXJN010000438.1 GCF_019091455.1 Chitinophaga sp. GbtcB8 | reverse complement strand
ATGATGGAGTCTATGTTTATAATACCCGCCGAGGAATTGGTAGATGGGCATATCCAGGGAGAACCCTTTGACTTTTCTTAGGTCTTTACACCACCCAGTTATCTTCCTAATTTAGTTTTCAAAGGGTTCGTTGTATGCCCCTCATTAGACGAAGCGAAAGAGCCCGATTTTTATTTGAATGCTGTTTTTTTTGATCCGCAAGCCACAAAAGATGTGATCGTTCAAAATGACAGG
>NZ_JAGXJN010000437.1 GCF_019091455.1 Chitinophaga sp. GbtcB8 | reverse complement strand
CCTGGCAGCTGAGCTACGATGGCCGTAAGAACGTGCCGCTCACCCTGCCCATGAAGTTCCCGCTGCTGCTGGTACAGGGCGCGGAAGGTATTGCCGTGGGCCTTTCCACCAAAATATTACCGCATAACTTCTGCGTGCTTATAGATGCTTCCATTAAATACCTGCGGGGTAAAAAGTTTGAGCTGTACCCCGACTTTATGATCGGCGGTATGATAGATGTAGCCGGGTAGAACG
>NZ_JAGXJN010000044.1 GCF_019091455.1 Chitinophaga sp. GbtcB8 | reverse complement strand
ACCCGCGCTGCTTTACCATGTGGATGTCCGGAGCAGGCGTGAAGGCCGGCCTGAGCTACGGAGAAACGGATGACTTCAGTTATAATATTGTTAAAGACCCGGTTCATGTACATGACTTCCAGGCAACTTTGTTGTACCTTATGGGGATTGATCATGAACGGCTGACCTACAAATTCCAGGGCAGGCGTTTCCGGCTAACGGATGTAGAGGGAAAGATTGTGAAAGGCATATTATCTTAGCAGGAAGAAAAGCGTTAACAATATCGTCATCATAAAAAAAAGCTGCTAATTCCACATGACTTCAAGAAGAAATTTTATCCGCAACACAGCAATGGTATCAGCACTGGCCGCTACCAAACCGGTACATGGTTTTAACATCCTGCATAAGGACAAAGCCCCGGATGAAACCATTGTGGGCCACGGACAATACACCTACAAGGTAGATAAGAACTGGGCCAAGATCAGCGTGAACAACACACCGCTGATGAACTGCCATGAAATGGTGCAGGACAGCAAAGGACGCCTGATCATGCTGGGCGATAGTACGCACAACAATGTGCTGATCTTTGATAAGTCCGGCAAGCTGCTGGATTACTGGGGCCACGGATTTCCGGGCGGGCATGGCCTTACGCTTTCACAGGAAGGCGGCGAAGAATTTTTGCTGATCACAGATTGCGGCTGGTACCAGGACCGGGACGGCTCCAATAAAGGACAGGCCGGACAGGTAGTAAAAACAGATCTGACCGGGCGCTTAATATTTTCCATTGGCCACCCGCGCACCATTGGTGTTTATAAGGATGATGAAATGTTTAAGCCCACTGAAACAGCAGTAGCGCCTAACGGTGATATTTATGTGGCAGATGGTTACGGCTCTGACTACATTATTCAATACAACAGCAAAGGCCAGTACATCCGGCATTTTGGAGGCCATCACAATGCCAACAAAGCGCATAACCTGGTAAATGCCCACGGCGTATCTGTGGACCTGCGGGATAAGAATAATCCAACACTCGTTTGCACATCGCGCGAAGAAAATTGTTTTAAAATATTTACGCTGGATGGCAAGTTCATTAAACAGGTAGATATGCCGGGCATGTATGTGTGCCGCGCCGTGATGAATGAAAAGGAATTATATGCCGGTGTATGCTGGTCAAAAGATGCAAAAACAGGCGAACGGTTTAATAACTCCGGCTTCCTGACCATACTGGATGCGGATAACAAAGTAATATCCAACCCGGGTGGCACTGCGCCGGTGTATAAAAACGGTGTGTTACAGCAAACCTTCCAGGCGCCAACGCCGGTTTTCAACCACGGGCATGATGTATGTGTGGATGATGAAAAGAACCTGTACCTGTGCCAGTGGAATGCTAACCACACGCCACCCGTTAAATTAACACGCGTTTAATGTTATTGAATATTTTCACTTTTGCGGGCAGGCTGCATCCGCTGATAGTGCACCTGCCCATTGGTTTTCTGCTGCTGGCGGTGCTGTTTGATATATTGGGATATACCAAACAGTATGCGCACCTGCGCAGCGCTGTACCGCTTACGCTGCTGGCTGGTTTTGTAATGGCGCTGCTGGCCTGTGTGTTTGGGTATATGCTTTCTTTAAGCGGGGATTATGACCGTACTACCTTAAGCCATCATAAGCTGGCGGGCATTGGCCTGGCAGTGATTGCAGGCTTGCTGTTCCTGCTCACTACTCAACGTTTCAAGGCTGTATACACGGTAACGCCTACACTCTTTTCAGCATTGCTGGTAGGGCTGTTTGGTTTAATGGGATATGCCGGCCACCAGGGCGGCAACCTTACACATGGCAGCGATTACCTGAGCATGGCCGTATTAGCATACCGGGAAAGACCCAAACCCACCAGCGTGGAGCAGGCCATGATCTATGAAGATGTGGTGCAGCCCATGCTGGTAAAGAAGTGCGGACAATGCCACCAGCCCGGTAAGTTAAAGGGCAACCTCTCTGTACAGAACTTAAAAAGCCTGCTGAAAGGAGGTAAGAACGGCCCTGCAGTAGTAGCCGGCAAACCGGATGAAAGTGAATTGTATAAACGTATCACCATGGACCCTGCCCATGAAAAATTTATGCCGGCAGATGGTAAACCGCCGCTGGCAAAAAGAGAGGTGGAGATCATTCACTGGTGGATAGAAAAAGCTATGGCCGCAGAAGGCGCGCAAATAGCGGTTTTGAAAGATAATGCTGCTATAAAACCGAAGGTAGCAGCCTGGCTAGGCTTAGGCGGCGCTGCTGCGCCGGAAGAAGAAAATGAGGCCGGTATTGAACAACACATTAATCCTGATATACCTGTTGCTGTGGATATGGGGCTGGTAGAAAACCTGCGCCGCAAGGGCCTGACGGTACGCATTATGTTACAGCACCCCGCCATGCTGGATGTAACATTGCCCGCTGGCTCCGGCAAAAGCATTGCTGATATAAAAGGTGACCTGGCAAAAGTGGGGAAGAACATCATTTGGCTGAACCTGTCTGATAACAACTTTTCCGATACGGACCTGGCTTTCCTGGGCCAGCTAACGAACCTGGAAAAGCTGCGTTTGGAGAAGAACCCGATCGCAGATGGTATCAGCGATCATTTAGCTGCCTTAAAACACCTGGAAGCCGTGAACCTGAATGAAACCAGGATCAGCGCCGTGTGCGTGAACAAGCTGGAAAAAACGCAGGGCGTTAAAAGGGTATATAGCTGGAAAACAGCAGCGCCGCAAACTGCGGATTAAAATAACTGATAGTGCATTTTAAAGCCGGCCGGCCGTTTCAGCGTAAGTTGAGGCGGCCTTTTTTCGTGTAAGGTGTCCGGTACTCAGCCAGAAGTACTGCCTTTATTTTTGCAGGTCCGGCGTTGGATCTGCAAAAAAGAAAGGTTAGCTAAAAAGGCAGTAAAAAAAGCGGCTGCGTCATCGCTGACACAGCCGCTTTATGTTGAAAATATACGCGTGTAGGGAAAATCTATAACTCTATTTTCTGCTGCTGTCTGGCAATGCGGTAAAGGATCCACCCCATTAAGGCAAAGAACGCAACTGCCAGCACATAATAACCGCCCTGGCCCAAAGCATGGCTCATGCCCTCTTCCAGGTTCAGGCGGGCCATTAAGGGGCCCGTAGCATTCATGCCGGATAACACTGCTATCAATACACCCGCAACTGCGCCACCTGCTACCAGGCCGGTAGCAAACAGGTTGCCTTTACCTAATTCCTCTTCTTCTGCAGATACGTGGATGTTCTTCTTTTTCTTCTGATGATCTACTACGCCGCGGATAGCGCTACCCAAAAAGATAGGCAGGGTAGTAGACAACGGCAGGTATGCACCAATAGCAAAAGATAAGGATTTAATACCGCACAATTCCATGGTAATAGCCAGGAACACGCCTACCACTACATACTGCCAATCCAGGCTGGATGACTGGATCCCTTTGATCAGGGTAGCCATGAGCGTACTTTGCGGCGCCGGGAAGTAAAGGCTGCCAATAGCATGCGCATCAGGCGCCATACCTTTAGCGATCATATCTGTTGTAGGCTTGTCCAGGAATTTTATTGTTAAACCAATAATAATAGAGGAAACAATAGCGCCAATAAACAATGCTATCTGCTGGTATTTAGGGGTAGCGCCTACAATGTAGCCGGATTTCAGATCCTGAGAAGTACCGCCGGCGTTAGCCGCTGCAATACAGATCATGCCCCCTACTACCAGCGCCATAGGCTCATACGCCTTACCGCTCCAGCCTATGGCAATAAACACCAGGCAGGTAGCCATAAGGGTGGCAATGGTCATACCGGAAATAGGATTGTTGGAAGTACCGATCAAACCCACAATACGGCTGGACACTGTTACGAAGAACGCGCCAAAGATCACTACCAGTAAGCCTATCAGTAATTTCTGACCAACGGAATCACCGGGTAGCTGCGGCAGGAAAGCCATGAGTAATACCAGCAGTATGCTGCCAATGGCTACTATTTTAATATTAAGATCCCTTTCCGTGCGCGGTACATCCCCTTTGTTTGCTTCCACTCCATCGCGGCTAAGAGAGCTGATGCTGCCTTTAAAAGAAGAAACAATGGTAGGAATGGTTTTGATAAGCGTAATGAAACCACCGGCTGCCACTGTACCTGCAGCTATTTGCCGTACATAGGCATAATAAATAGCAGAGGAGTAGTTGGCAAAAGTATGGGTGGCAGGGTCCCAGCCGCCTTGTCCGCCCGGTGTGGTAAGGCTGGCCAGGTAGCCCAGCTTCACCAGCTGGGTCGCAATAGCATCTGCCGGTACCAGGGTGGCCAGTAAGGGGATAATGGCCAGCCAGGCCAGTACGCCGCCGCCTACCAGTACGCCGCCAATGCGCGGGCCTATGATATAACCTATGCCCAGGTATTCCGGTGTTATATCCGCACTTACGCGTGCGGAAGGCAAAAACCGGTTTACCTGTTTGGTCATATAAAAAGGGGTTTCCGCAATAACATGCAGGATCTTTTGCAGGATAGCATACACGAAAGCAAAGCCTAAGCCGTAAAAAGCTGTTTTAGCAAACTCTCCGCCTTTTTCACCGGCTATCAGCACATCGCCGCAGGCGGTACCTTCCGGGTAAGGCAGGGTGCCATGTTCCTTTACGATGAGGGAGCGCCGTAGGGGGATCATCATGAGCGTACCCAGGATACCTCCAAAAATGGCCAGGATGAAAATGGTGATGTAATCAAAGTAATTGGCGCTGCTGGGGAGCGACAGGAACAGAAATCCCGGCAGGGTAAAAGCCACGCCACCTGCAATGGTTTCACCGGCGGACCCCGTGGTTTGAATAATGTTGTTTTCCAGGATGGTGGTCTTAAAAAATTTCCGGCCCAGGGTAATGGCAATTACCGCGATGGGGATGGATGCCGTAACGGTCAAACCTGCTTTGAGCGCAAGGTACACAGTAGCGGCGCCGAAAATAATACCAAAAATACAGCCCAGTACAATGGACTTGACTGTAAGCTCCTTCATCTTTACGTCAGGAGCAACAAAGGGTTTAAAGTTAGTATCTGCCATGATTTATTGATGGTGTATGTTTAATGTGCTGATGTGATTACCTCACTCCATTCATCCATTTCTTCAGGAAGCCGGAGAGCAGGAATAGCAGGATGGCAGCTACCCCGGGCAGTATGGCAAAGAGCATGAAGAACTCATACAGGTTATGAATGGTAAAACCGGCAAACTGCGGGTAAGCTGATGGCAGCTTTAGTGTTAAAAGCTGTTCCTTTAACTGGCTGGTAACGGCAACGGTACCGTTCAGGATGCCCTGCAGGTCAATATTGTTCTTAGCAGCTATGTCAAATTTTTCACCGGTAGGCGGTAACAGGGTGCCCAAAGTGCCGGCTAGTGCATAACCGGAGGCATTGGATAAAAAGAATACGCCCATAAGCAGGGAGGTAAAACGGTGCGGCGCCAGCTTGGATACCAGGGAAAGCCCGATGGGTGATACACTCAACTCGCCCACGGTGTGGAAGGTGTATAATACGATCAGCCAGATCACGCCCATTTTTTCATTACCCAGGTTTTTCACCTGCATGGCAATAACATAATATCCTACAGCCAGCAGGAAAAGGCCCATGGCCTGTTTTACCGGGGCAACGGGATCCATTTTAACCTTTTGCAGCTTCAGCCACAGCCAGCTGAAAGGCAGGGCCAGTATAATTAAGGTAAGGGATTGTGCATTTTGTATGAGGCTGGGCGGCATATTCCAGCCAAAGAGGTGACGGTCTGTCTGCTGATCAGCCACAAAGGTGAGGGAGGAGCCGGCTTGTTCAAAACAAGCCCAGAAGAAGATCACGAAGAACGATACGATGTATATAACAATGATGCGCTGTCTTTCTACACCGTTAAGGGATTTATCGCTTAGTATTAATCCCGCCAGGGCTATACCGGTACTGTAAATAAATGCATACAGCACGTTTACGCCCACCAGCCAGTGAAAAGCAGATACCAGTACCAGCAGCGCTATTATGGTAATAATAACGGCCTGGGTGCTGAACTGCGCCTGGGCAGCCTCGCCCTCCATTTCATGCTGCTTTTTGGGTTTGGTACCCACAGGCTTGCCTTCCGGGCTTACTACAAATTTATCTTTCAGGAAATAGAACATAACAGTGCCTACCAGCATGGCTATGCTGGCAGCCAGGAACCCCCATTTAAAAGCGGTTACATCGCGGGTACCGTCTGCATGTTTAATATCGCCCAGTATGGGACAAATGGTAATACCCAGCAAAGCGCCCAGGTTAATACCCATATAAAAAATGGTGAAGGCAGAGTCCAGGCGGTTATCATTTTTAGGATACAGCTGGCCCACCATAGAGGAAATGTTTGGTTTAAAAAAACCATTACCCAGTATAAGTATTACCAGGCCGGCCCACATTACCATCCGGGCAGTAGGCAGGTCTGTTGCATACAGGATACCACTGCCGAACATGAATAACTGTCCTAACGACATGGTGAGGCCCCCTATAAGTATACAGGTACGGTTACCCAGGTAACGGTCTGCTATAAAACCGCCCAGAATGGCCGTTAACCAGCCCATGCCTAAAAAACCGCCATATATAATAGAGGAATCTTCTTGTGTAAAATTCAGCGCGCTTACCAGGAAAAGTGTGAGCAGGGCCCTGTTGCCATAGAAAGTAAACCTTTCCCACATTTCAGCAGAGAATAAAACTGCCAGCCCTTTCGGGTGTCCTTTTCGTGTAGTGGTAGTAGGAATAACAGGTTCTTGCATAACCGCAGGTTGACTCATAAAGGTCAGGTTTTGGTTGTCTTGTTGTTTGTGTAATAGAATTGTAAAGCGGCAAGATAAAGAAATTCAGGGTTCTGCATAAAAAAATGGTGTGTTTGGTTAATTTTTGACCTTTCTTTGCAAAAATTTTGGGAACTATTATTTCCCGGAAAATCTACAGGTCTGCAATCCAATATGAAGATATTATTACTAGGTAGCGGTGGCCGGGAACATGCCCTGGCCTGGAAAATAGCACAAAGCCCTTTATGCGGGCAATTGTTCATTGCGCCGGGAAATGCCGGTACTGCGCAATTTGGGCAGAACGTGAACATTGCCGTGAGCGCGCTGGATGAGCTGAAAGCCTTTTGCCTGCAGCAGCAGATAAATATGGTGATACCGGGTTCTGAAGAACCGCTGGTAAAAGGTATCTATGACTACTTTAAGGCAGATGCTGCTTTACAGCACATACCCGTAATAGGCCCTTCACAGCTGGGCGCCCAGCTGGAAGGCAGCAAGGCTTTTGCCAAACAGTTCATGTTAAGGCATAACATACCTACCGCTGCTTACCGGGAGTTTACTGAAGAAACCTATGCAGAAGGCGTAGCCTACCTGCAGCAGCATAGCCTGCCCATAGTAATAAAAGCCGATGGGCTGGCAGCGGGCAAAGGTGTGGTGATCGTAGATTCTGCGGAGGAGGCCATTGCCGAATTCACTCATATGATCAAAGCCGCCAAGTTTGGCGATGCCAGCAAACGCGTGGTGGTAGAGCAGTTCCTTACCGGTATTGAGTGTTCCGTATTCGTGATCACAGACGGGCATAGCTACCAGCTGCTGCCTACTGCCAAAGACTATAAGCGCATTGGTGAAGGCGATACCGGTTTAAACCCCGGGGGCATGGGCGCTGTATCGCCCGTACCTTTTGCAGATAAGGAGTTTATGCAAAAGGTGGAAACCCTGATCATAAAGCCTACAGTGGCCGGTTTGGCCGCAGAAGGTATTGTATACCATGGTTTCATTTTCTTTGGATTGATCAATGTAGGCGGCCATCCCTATGTGATAGAGTACAACTGCCGCATGGGCGATCCGGAAACGGAAGTAGTGATGCCCCGTTTGCAGAACGACCTGGTAGTGCTGTTCAAAGCCGTACCCGAAGGCACTTTGGCTGCACAGGCCATACAGGAAGATGCCCGTGCCGCTGCTACGGTGATGTTAGTTTCAAAAGGCTACCCGGAAGATTATGAAAAAGGAAAAGTGATCACTAACTTGCCGGCGCAACAGCCCGGCCAGCTGGTATTCCACGCCGGTACTAAAGAAAGCAACGGGCAGCTGCTAACGAACGGAGGACGGGTACTAACGGTTACATCCTTAGCCAACAGCTTAGGGGAAGCACTGGCACTATCCAGGCAAACAGCCGGTACCATTCAGTTTGAAGGGAAGTATTATCGCCACGATATTGGATTTGAATTTATGTAATAAGGCCACCAGACGTCATATAATGATACGATAGCACGGATGTAGACAACTGATTTTTAATTACTCAGACAATTTTTCAAGGCTTACAACGTTATACCGGATCAGTCCTTGGAGCAACTGTTAGCAATGCACGCTCTACAATAAATAAGATTTTTTAATATTTAAGTGTATATTGCTCTAACATCCAATTTTTGCATCGTATATTCGTTGGAATTAATCATTTTTGCACTCTAATATTTGACCGTATCAAACAATGGGATTTTTTAACTTTTTAACGCAGGAAATAGCGATAGACCTTGGCACAGCGAACACGCTGATCATACACAATGACCAGGTAGTGGTGGATGAACCTTCCATTGTGGCAATAGAGAGAGCAAGCGGCAAAATTGTGGCTGTAGGTAAAAAGGCCATGATGATGCACGAGAAAACGCATGAGTACCTGCGTACCATACGTCCCCTTAGAGACGGTGTGATTGCGGACTTTAACGCGGCAGAAGGAATGCTCCGTGAAATGATTAAACTGGTTTATCCCAAAAAACCATTATTCTCCCCCAGCTGGCGCATGGTCATCTGTATCCCTTCCAGTATTACGGAAGTGGAGAAACGTGCCGTACGTGACTCTGCCGAACAGGCGGGCGCCAAAGAGGTATTCCTCATTCATGAACCCATGGCAGCCGCCCTGGGTATTGGCATTGATGTGGAAGAGCCGGTGGGTAACATGATCATTGACATAGGCGGTGGTACCACCGGTATATCTGTAATAGCCCTGGCCGGTATCGTTTGCGACCAGAGTATCCGTATTGCCGGTGATGAGTTCACGGCAGATATCATGGAAGCGCTGCGCCGCTACCATAGCCTGCTGATCGGTGAAAGAACCGCTGAGCAGATCAAGATCCAGATAGGTTCTGCCCTGAAGGAGCTGGATAATCCGCCGGATGATATTCCCGTGAACGGGCGTGACCTGGTAACCGGTATCCCCAAGCAGATCATGGTCTCTTACCAGGAAATTGCAGAAGCATTAGACAAATCAATTTTTAAAATAGAAGAAGCAATCCTGAAGGCGCTGGAAACAACGCCGCCAGAGCTGGCTTCCGATATTTACCGCAGGGGTTTATACCTGACCGGTGGCGGCGCATTGCTGCGTGGGTTGGATAAACGTTTGACCCAGAAGATCAAATTACCCGTGCATGTAGCAGATGATCCGCTGCGCGCAGTGGTAAGAGGTACCGGCATAGCGTTAAAGCATGTTGGTAAATATCCGTTCCTGATGCAATAGCTTTTTGTGAATATGGACAGGTGAAGAGTATATTTCGCACGCCCTTCACCTGTCCCGCTTCACGTTTCACATTATACCTTTCGCTCAAAAATGGACCGAATCTGGAAAATTATATACGGTGCGTAATCTGATCATTTTCTTAAGGCGTTACTTCAACTTCTTTTTATTTCTGCTGCTGGAAGTGATTTGTATTGTGCTGGTATTCCGGAATAATAACTTTCAGAAAACCGCCTACCTCAACTCTGCCAACAATGTAAGCGGTAAGCTGTACGACCGCTACAATAATGTACAATACTACTTTCATTTAAAAGCCACCAATGATAGCCTGGTGTCAGAGAATGCACGCCTGCATAACCTGCTGCGCTCCAGCTTTGACAGCATGCTTACCAGCAACAGCGTGGTAACAGATACCATCCGCCTTTACAGTGATGATACCATGCACCGCGTAGTAGGTACGCAAATGCGCCGGTATTTATACCGCGAGGCAAAGGTGATCAACAACTCCGTGAACCGGCCGGTGAATTACATTACTATTCACCGCGGCCGCCTGCAGGGCATACGGCCTAACATGGGCGTTATAAGCCCTACCGGTGTGGTAGGGATGGTGCGCAGCGTAAGTGATAATTATGCAGTGGTACTGTCTATGCTGGCAAAAAGCTCCGGCTCTGCCACCAGCAACTTTGGAGTAAGCGCCCGCCTTATTAAAGGCAAGGAAACCGGTACGGTGTACTGGGATGGCGCCAACCCCGGTTATGCTATTTTGCGGGATGTGCCCCGGAGTGTAAAGGTGCAGAAGGGCGATACGGTTATTACCAGCGGCTTTTCCTCCCTGTTCCCGGAAAACATACCTGTTGGTTATATTGACGAGATCTCTGTATCAGACAAGTCCAGCACCTCTTACAGCATACGCGTGAAGCTGGCCACCAACTTTTACAACCTGCAATACGTGTACGTGATCGATAACCTGTTGAAGGACGAGCAACAACAATTGGAAGATTCAATCTACAGCCTGACAAAATGAGTATCCTGTTACGAAATATCATCCGCTTTGTGCTGTTACTGTTGTTACAGGTATTTGTGCTGAACAAGATCCTGGTGCACCAGCTGGTAAGCCTGGAGATGTATATGTTGTTTATTCTGCTGCTGCCCTTTAACATTCCCCGCCCGGCCGTTATGCTGCTGGGATTGCTCATGGGACTTAGCCTGGACATGTTCATGAACACCATGGGCATACACGCTTTTGCCTGTGTGTTTATGGCATACCTGCGCCCGTTTATCATTAACATACTTTCTCCCCAGGGAGGCTTTGAAACCAATATGAAAACCCCCTCCATGATCAGTATGGGTGTATCCCAGTTCCTGACCTACATATCCATACTGGTGGTGCTGCATCACATGGCGCTGTTTACCCTGGAGGTGTTTGGCTTTGGCAACTTTGGATACCTGCTGATGAAGATCGTGTTTTCCAGCATAGCCAGCCTGGTATTGATTGTCTTGTACGAGCTGCTGTTCTTTTCTAAAAGATAATTACGAATTACGCAGTTGTTAAAAATGAGATAAAATTTAATATCACTTGTCTGTCATTCGTAATTTGTAATTGAATAATTCGTAATTTAATCTGTGCACTTCACGCTTACTTAGATGTCCGTTTATAATCAGCCCAGGAGAAGAGTTATACAGTTGATCATACTTGGAATGGTGCTGCTCATCGTTTCCAGGTTGTTCTTTTTGCAGGTAGTGGAAAAGAAATATTCCAAGCTTGCGGATGCCAACGCCGTACTGCGCAAAGTGGTGTACCCCAGCAGGGGCATTATCTTTGACCGGCAGAACCGCAGCGTGCTGCGTAATGATGTGATGTATGACCTGGTGGTAACCCCTGCCAGTGTTAAAAAAATAGATACCGCGTACCTATGCCAGATATTACAGATAGATAATACAGAATTCAGGAAACGTATTGTAAACGCCATCGTAAAGAACGGGCGCGTACGCCAGTCTGTATTTGCGCCGTTATTACCCCCGGAAATATTTGGCCGCCTGCAGGAAAGCATGTACCTGTTCCAGCCCGGCTTTGAGCTGGTGCAACGGCAGATCCGCTCTTACCCTTACTCCGCCGCGGCTAACATACTGGGTTATATTGGTGAAATTTCCCCGCAGCTGCTGGCTAAGCAAGCCTACAGCGCTTACCAGATGGGTGATTACCTGGGTATGACCGGCCTGGAAAAAAATTATGAAAGTGTGCTGATGGGCCAGCGTGGCATCCAATACCTGGTAAAAGATAACCTGAACCGCCCGCAGGGTGCATATGAAAAAGGGGAGTTTGATACAGCGGCTATTGCCGGGAAAAACCTGCGCCTGTCGCTGGATATAGACCTGCAGGTATTAGGTGAAAGGCTGATGCGTAATAAAATAGGCAGTGTAGTGGCCATTGATCCGCAAACCGGCGGCATACTGGCCATGGTAAGCAGCCCTACGTTTGATCCGAACCTGCTGTCAGGCTCCTATCGTACCAGGAACTTCAGTAAACTTTTTGTTGATACAACCAAGCCTTTGTTCAACCGTGCCATGCAGGGTACTTATCCGCCAGGCTCTTCCATGAAACCATTAACAGCGCTGGTAGCGCTGGATGAAGGGATCATTACTCCCAGCTTTGGCTACCCCTGCCGTGGGGCTTATCTTGCCTGCGGGCGTATTGCCTGTGAGCACAGTGAGCCGGGCCATGCCGCCAATCTCCGGCTGGCGATCTCCCACTCCTGTAACTCGTATTTCGTAAACCTGTACCGGTTGGCAGTAGACTCCCGGAAATGGGGCAGTGTAAAAAAAGGCCACCAACGCTGGTATGAGTACATGAGCTCCTTTGGGCTGGGGCACCGCCTGGGTGTTGATATCCCGGGAGAATATCCGGGTTATGCTATTGACACCATAGGTATGAATAAACGCTACCGGGGACAATGGAACTCCTGTACCGAGCTCTATGTAGGTATGGGACAGGGAGCCGTATCGGTAACTCCTTTGCAGATGGCAAATGCGATGTGTATTATTGCCAATCATGGTTACTATTACCTGCCGCATTTTGTTTCAAGCATTGACAATGATAATACAGACCTGCTGAAGAAATATAAAGAGAAACACGTGGTGGCAAATGTATCAGATAGCAGCTACCGGTCTGTAATATACGGTATGGAAGATGTGGTGGAAAGCGGCACCGGGCGTAACGCACAGGTAGAGGGAGTGGTCGTTTGCGGTAAAACCGGTACGGCAGAGAACAATGCTATTGTAAACGGCAAGCTCACCAAGCTGAAGAACCATGCGTTCTTCGTGGCTTTTGCACCCCGTGATAATCCTAAAATTGCGATCACCGTACTGGTAGAGAACTCCGGTTATGGTGGAACCTATGCTGCGCCTATTGCCGGACTTATGATTGAGAAGTATCTTAAAGATACTATCTCTATCAAGAAAAAACCCGTAATGAAAACCATGCTTGATTATATTACCATGGATCCTGTGATCCGTGCGAAGTCGAAGCTGGATTCCCTCAACGGAGCTACGGCGCGGATGACAGCAGAGCAAATACTCAGCGCGTATTTCCGTAATTAAAAGAACCGGTATTCAATCTCATACAACCTTGTTTTTTAACACCACTTTTTCTTTTCTTTTCATAAATTTATTTTACAACGCTTCCGAAGCGGAAGCTGCCGTAAATATAACGTTGGCATTTTATGGAAAAGCACAGCGGGATTACGGAACGGATTAGAATTATTTCTATAGTTTAAATATAATCTTAAAGTATAAGAGTCTTTCAAACGCTTACTGGTAAAGGTTATGCAAAGGAAACGATAACATAATAATAATCACCTGCTGATTTTTTTTTCGGGTTACAAAAATTATTCTATTTTTAATCCCCGAGTTAAACGCAACATTAAAGAGTGTCATATTTAAGCCTGAATAATCATTAATATTTTTTCAATTAATTTTTGCAGAAGGCAAATGGAAATATAATTTTAGATGTTGGGATCACCTTAGTTTAAAATAGCCAGCTTTATTGTTTTAACTCCTATTAAAAAGTAACCATTATTAATCCATTAATTTTAGACAATAAATGTGGGTTGCCTTAGCGATAGCTCTGTCCTTTAGAGTTAGGTAAGGGGTATCCTTATAGCCTGTTCTTAACCATCAATTACATCAACATACATTTTTTTACCACACCTTTTATTTTGTCGAAAACCCTGCCTGATAAGATCCACCATTTTATCGGGATAAGTGCTTTGTATTGCTGCAGATAGCTTTATTAGTATATCTGCATTTAACGGAGTTCTGCAAGACATAAAAAAAGGTATATCTAAACCGTACCGTTAACCGGCTATTCATTTAATATCTGCCACTTTGTGCAGTTAACCTTATTATTTAATTCCTATCATAAATCCTCTTTAACCATGACTGACTTCAGGAAAGGGTGGTATCTTTTGTATACCCTGCCGCGACAAGAGAAAAAGATATCCAGACAGCTCCTGGAAATGAATGTGACACATTACCTGCCAGTCGTTAAAACTCTACGCCAGTGGAGTGACCGGGTTAAAACATTGTATGAACCGCTCTTCCCCTCTTATCTATTCATCTATCTTCAAAATTCCCAGGATTATTTTACGGGATTAAATGCCGATGGTGTGGTTGGCTATGTGAAATTTGGCGGTAAGATTGCCCTCGTTGCTGATGCGGTAGTGAACGACCTTCGCCTGGTAGTGGGCTCAGGAGAAGCGTTGGAAGTATCTTCCATCGAATTCCAGCCGGGGCAGATGCTTATCATCGCAGAGGGCGCCTTTGCCGGCCTGCAGGGGGAAATGGTACAGCATAAGAATAAGGAAATGCTGATCATCAGAATTAATTTGCTCAAACGTAATATACTGGTAGAGTTACCGGTAGCCCAGCTAATAGGCGTTTAGACTTTAATTACGAATTGTCAATTACGAATTACGAATTAAATGCAGCGGATCTTTATAAGTTGCCCGCATTAGTGTAATGTTCCATTCGTAATTCCCTATTCCCAATCCCGTCCCTCACCCGAACCGCCAGCTTTAAAATCCAAACGTTAAAAGTGGTATCTCAATGACAAGTAATTACCGTGAAATTGCACCAACACAGTTGGATGCGGGCATTGCCCTGCCTGATGATATAACGCTGACAAGGATCGGCAACCAGTACACAAAGGCTACGTTAATAACGCCCGCACAAACTTATCCGGAGCTTAAAAGCTGGATCAGCGGGCATGTTGATTTCGTCAGATCCCTGTACCAGCAGGACCGTGTGCTTTTGTTCAAAGGATTCTCCCCCTTTAAGGAAAGGAAAGATCTTTCAGAGATCGTAGGGCTTGTTTCCGACAGTAAAGCGCTGCAGTATGCAGAACCTTCCACCCCCAGAACAAAGGTGCTGGATGATATTTACACTTCCACTGAATATCCCAAAGAACAACAAATAGCCCAGCACAACGAACATTCCTACTCTGATTTCTGGCCGAAGAAATTATTCTTTTATTGTGAGCAACCTGCTGCCAGCGGAGGGCAAACGCCTATCTGCGACAGCGCTGAGGTGTATAAGCTTATTCCTGAAGAAATATCCCGCAGGTTTGAATCCAAAGGAGGGGTCATGTATGTCCGGAACTTTACAGAAGAAATGGATATCAGGTGGCAGGACTTCTTCAACACAAATGATAAGCGGGCCGCAGAAGAATATTGTGAAGCAAGAAAAATGGGATATAAGTGGCAGGATGATGAGAAGCTGATGATCTACCAGGTTTCACAGGCGGTGCTTACTGAAAAAACGTTTGGCCGTAAGGTATGGTTTAACCAGGCGCATTTGTTCCACTATAGTAACCTGAATGAAGAGATCTCCGCTTACCTGATTGATGTATACGGAATGGAAAACCTTCCCCGCAATACTTTTTATGCTGATGGTTCGGAAATAGCGGTAGCGGATCTTGACCGGATCAGGAAAGCTTACCAGGATGCCATGTTCCGGTTTGAATGGAACAAAGGTGATCTGCTGATCATGGATAATGTAAATTTTACACATGGCCGTGATACATACAGCGGCGACAGAAGCCTGCTGGTATCCATGTCTGAAGAAGATGGCATCAGCAACTATAACGCATAACATTTCTTTCCCCATAGTTAAACACATAAAAAAGGTATTCAACGTGAAAATTCTTGGACTTAAAACAAGCCATGACGGAGCAATGGCTTTAATAGATAACGGGAAGCTGATTTTTTCATATGAAATGGAAAAATTGAATAATAACAACCGGCTGGAAACTTTTAACCTTACGCTGCCGGAAATAGACGCTATATTAAACGACTATGGTTATAACCTGCGCTCCCTGGACCTTATTGCTATAGATGGATGGAGAAATGAAAAAAGAGTGGTATTGGAATCCGTTAAAGAAGAGGACACTTCTATTCTGAAAGGCGCTAAGCTGGGGAAAGACCTTACGCTGGACCTGCAGCTGGCGCGGTATGGCGTGCTGATCTCAGAAAAGGAAAATGTGATGACGCCGCTGGATGCAAAAATTGATGCGCTTAATTTATCCTATTCCAGCTATATGCATGTTACAGGGCATCTTTTCTGTGCTTACTGCACCAGCCCTTTTGCAAAAACACAACAGGATTCATATGTACTTGTATGGGATGGTGGTATGCCTCCCCAGCTATTCTATTATCAGTATAATGAGAATAAGGTAATAAACTACGGGCCGTTGTTCCTGATGTTTGGCGGTGTTTATCCTGAATTCTCCTATGAGTTTCCCCCGTTTGACCAGTTTAAGGGCGACTACCAGACCTCCGGTAAGCTAATGGCCTACATTGCATTAGGAAAGGTAAATGAACTGCTGATGGCGGAGTTCCGCCGGATGTACTATGAGCTGGAAGCCGGGATCATTGATGATGTGAACATTAAAAATATCAATTGGGTTACCCGCCAGTTCATTGCAAGGTCAAAAGCGCTGTATGAAGAAACAGGTATCAGCAGCGAAGACCTGCTTTGCACCTTCCATGTTTTCCTGGACAATCTGCTCACAGAAAAACTAAAAGCACGCCTGGAAGGGCTTTCACATTCCATAGAGAACTTATGCTTTGTGGGGGGATGTGCGCTGAGCATTAAATGGAACAGCAGTATCCGCAACACCGGCCTTTTCAGGAATATGTGGGTGCCTCCTTTCCCTAACGATGCGGGTAGCGCCATAGGAGCTGCATGCAGCGCCATGGTAGATAAAACGGGCAAACAGGTGCTGGACTGGAATGTATATGCCGGACCTAAAATAGTTGAAAAAGGCACTGTACAGGATACCTATACAGTAAAACCTTTTTCTGTAAAAGAGCTGGCAACGCTGCTGCTTACACGGGATGAACCTGTGGTAGTGCTGAATGACAGAGCCGAGCTTGGGCCAAGGGCATTAGGTAACAGAAGCATTATTTCCACCGCAACAAATACAAAAATGAAGGCCCTGCTGAACAAAATAAAAGGCAGGGAATTTTACAGGCCTGTGGCGCCTATTTGCCTGGAAGAAAATGCCCCGGTTGTATTTACTCCCGGCAGCCCGGATCCCTATATGCTTTTTGAGCACACGGTAAGAACGGAATGGAAAGATAAAGTGCCGGCTATTGTGCACCTGGATGGCAGCGCAAGGTTACAGACCGTGAATGAAAAAGAAAATGATGTGATCTACGAATTGCTGAAGCGTTATAATGAAATGTCGGGGATACCACTTTTATGCAATACCAGCGCTAATTTCAAAGGAAAAGGTTTTTTCCCGGATGTGCACAGTGTAATGGAGTGGGATGGTGTGAACTATATCTGGAGCAATAACACCCTGTATGAAAGAAAAGAAAAACTTGCTTTGTTTGAAGACCTTTAGAAGGCACCTCATCCAACCCCGGCATATTTTCCAATTGACATAGAAAAGTATGAAAGATATAAACTCCATTGGTAAGGATCTTACGCAGGATAAGAAGCCGCAGCTTATAACTACGTCCGGTCCGGTGAGTGACAGAACGGTCCAGCAACGGGATGCGTATTGGACAGCGCAGCTGGCAGCTGAGCTTCCGGTGTTGAATTTTCCCGGTTACAGGAACAGGCAGGTTGTTAAAACATACCGTCCGGTAACGATCCGTTGTACATTTCCGGATCATATTCCGGCAGTGGCCTGGTCCCAGGGGAACCGCAGTAAATTATTTGCCCTCCTGGTGGCGGGCGTAAATATCCTGTTGCAGAAGTATACCCGCCAGTATGATATTATCATCGGTACCCTTAGTGATAACATGGGCATGCCGGGAAACGACGATCTTGCCGCCCACACGCTGCTGATCAGGTCGCGGATGGATAAGAACACCCCTGTAAAACAATGGCTGAACCAGCAGCAGCAAATACTGCAGGATGCTTATGAACACCAGCAGCAGCTGCACGCAGGAACACCGGAGGTATTTGTAATATTAAAAGAATATACTGACCTGGCAGCTGCACCGGCCGGGGACATCTGTTTCAGCTTCAGCGATGCCGGGGCACTGGCGCTGGAGGTCACCTATAATGCTGATGCCTGCGAGCAGCAGATAATGGAACAGCTGCCGGGGCACTATATCCAAATATTATCGGGTATGCTGGCTGATGAGGATATAACGGTTAAGGACATAGGTTATCTCACAAAGCAGGAAACAGCGTCACTGCTGGTATTTGGTGAAGCAGGTACCGATAATGATACAACAGCAACGATCATAGACCTGTTTCAAAAACAGGCTGCGGAAAAGCCAGGCCACACTGCTGTGATAGCAGAGGGTAATACCCTTACCTACCAGCAGCTGAATGAACGGTCGGACCTGCTGGCGCATTACCTGGTTCATAAGGGGGTGCACAGGAATGACCGTGTTTTCCTGTGCTTTAATCATGCAATGGACAGATCCATTATAGGCATGCTGGGAATTATGAAAACAGGCGCTACCTATGTGCCGGTTGATTCCGATCTGCCGGCAGAGCGGATTGCCTACCTGGTAGCTGATACAGCAGCCGTCTTTGTTGTTACCAATAACATAGATGCAGCCGTTTTTGCAGATCTCCCGGTTCAGATCATTAACCTGGATGAACCTATACTGGATGAACCTATAGAGGCGCCTCAACCTGCTGATCACAGAAAGATCAGCCCGGATGATCATGCCTATATTATTTACACTTCAGGCACCACCGGTGATCCTAAAGGTGTAATGATCACCCATCAGAACCTGTCGGATTATTTTTACGGGCTGAATAAAAAAACAGGGATAGGGCAAAACCGTACCAGCGCCCTGATGTCTACCCTGGCTACAGACCTTGGTAATACAGTACTTTTCAGCGCTTTGATATATGGGAACACCCTGCATCTGTTCTCAAAAGATGCATTGAGGAATGCCGAATACCTGCATCGCTATTTTAATGAGCATACTATTGATTGTATTAAAATAGTGCCCACATATTGGAAATCGCTGGAACTAAAAGGCAGCTTCATTCTGCCTGCCAAACTGATCATCTTTGGCGGAGAAGAATTGCCTGCGGATATTGTACAGAAAATAAGGCGTTTACAACCGGGTATCCGCATTATTAACCATTATGGCCCTACGGAAACAACGATCGGTAAACTATTGTATGAGATAAAAGCAGATCCCCCTCAGTCCCTTATTCCTATTGGAAAACCTTTCTCCGGCACCACGATCTATATTGTGGATGAAGAGCTGGAGCTTTGCGCCAAAGGCATATGGGGAGAGCTGCTCATAGGCGGGAAAGGTGTTTTCAGCGGTTACCTGAATAACCCCTCACTCACTAAAGAAAAATGTATTGAAAATAAATTCAGGGGAACCAAAGAACGTCTTTACCGCAGCGGCGACCTGGTAAGAATAAATGCAGCAGGAGAAATAGAATTTGCTTCCCGGCTGGATAACCAGGTAAAGATACAGGGTTACAGGATAGAACCGGCCGGGATAGCGGCCATCATAGCCAGGCATGCTGCTGTGCGGCAATGTTATGTAGGTGTAATGGAAAATGAGCAGGGTGTGAAAACACTGGCAGCCTACCTGGAAACACGGGAAGGTTATTCGGAAGAAGCATTAAAGGAATACCTGAAGAACAATTTTCCTGCTTATATGATCCCTTCCTTTTTGATAAAGGTGCCGGCATTACCTATGACCTCAAATGGTAAGATCAACAAACAGCAATTACCTGCCATTGAACAGCTGAAAGCTACCGCGGGATTTGAAAAGCCCCAGGATGAGATACAACAGGCGCTCATAGGCATACTGGAAGAGATCTTTAACAGGGAGCGTATTAGTATTAACGACAACTTCTTTGTGCTGGGCGGCGATTCTATTAAATCTATACAGGTAGTATCAAGACTCAGGCAACGCGGTTATATCCTGCATCTGAAGGAAATTATCAAAAATCCGGTTATCCGGGATTTTGCAGCCCAGGTAAAGATCAGCGCGCCTGTTAAGCCTAAAGAAGATCTGTTTTCGGGCACTATCCCGTTCTCCCCTATCCAGCTATATTTTTTTGAGAATAAGCGGGGCGATTATAATCACTATAACCAATCCGTAATCCTTTATGGAAAAGAGCTGCGGGAAGACTATCTCAGCAAGACTTTTGATGAGCTGGTAAAATATCACGATACATTAAGGATAAGATATGCGGAGGAAGGAGCCGGGCAATGGAAGCAGTATTACAGCAATGCTTTTCCAGCTTATGTATTTACCAGTGTTCCCTATACAGACGAAGCATCTTTTTACAACAAAATGAATGAACAGAGCAGGAGCCTGGATATACAACAGGGCCCGCTCATCCGCTTATGCCTGTTTAAAGGGGTGGAGCAGGACCGCTTGCTGATCGTTATTCACCATCTGCTGGCAGACGGCGTTTCTTTCAGGATATTGACGGAAGACCTGTCCAGCTTATACCGGAAACAAGCGGCCGGCTCCGGGTTTGAGCTGAAGCATAAAAGCAGCTCTCTGAAAGAGTGGCAGACAAAGCTGCTGGAATATGCAAAGCAGGGAACGCTGGCTAAGGAAGCCGCTTATTGGGAACAGGTAGATAAAAGCAAGTTTGACAGGATCCGGGAAAACAGCCGAAGTGTACCGAATACCATTGCAGACAGAAAGAAGCGCTTGCTGGCATTTGAAACATCCCATACGAACGATCTGCTGACAAAGTGTTACAGGAAATATAACACGGAGATCAATGAAATACTGGTTACTGCTTTATACCTGAGTCTTCATGAAGTATTTAACCTGCAAAAGATATTGATGCACATGGAAGGGCACGGCCGGGAAGATATCGGGTATGAGCTGGATGTATCCGGCACGCTGGGATGGTTCACCTCCATTTTTCCCGTTTACTTTGACCAGATAACCCCCGGGGATCCCGTGGCCATGCTGCTGCGGGTAAAAGAGCACCTGAATGCGGTGCCGGGTAAAGGAATGGGATACGGCCTGCTGAAGTACCTGCAAAAACAACCACTGAACGTACAGCCGGAAATTACTTTTAATTACCTGGGCGATCTCTCATCCGGTTTGAATAATTACCAGGAGGATGCTGTTTTTCAGCAGGTGAAATTTAACTACCAGGACGCTTCCGGGCTGATAACCTTTAATGATGTCCTCAACTTTACCGGTGTAATAGAACAGCAGCAGCTGTGCATATACATCCATTATAACCAGCTGTTGTTTTCCGAAGAGGAAATTAACATGTTAAGCCATTCTTATAAAAAGCACCTGCTAATGATCATAGACCATATCATTCAAGCTTAACCGGAAGGTGAAAATTGTATACCATATATGGAAAAGATAAAAGAGATCCGGCGCCTGCCTGTTGAGGAACAACAGCAGATACTGGTTGATTTTAATAATACAACAACGGCTTACCCGCAGGATAAAACAGTAACAGACCTGTTTGAAGAACAAGTGTTGTTACATCCCGGCCATACCGCCATTGTAACAGATAATGGCGCCATCACGTATGAGGCGCTGAACAGCACTGCTAACCAGCTGGCCGCCTACATACAGCACCGGCATGGGGTAAAGCCGGGAGCGGTGATCGCTGTGCAGCTGAAAAGAAGCGAGCACCTCATCATGGCCATATTAGCCATCCTGAAATCCGGCGCCATCTATATGCCGGTGGATAATAATATGCCGGAGAAAAGGAAGGAATATATTAAAGCAGACAGCGGTTATACGTTACTGATAGACAGCGGGCTTTTTAGCGCATTTGCTGCTGATAAAGCCGCTTTTTCTGCTGAGGATCCCCCGCGCGCATCCCAGCCGGGTGATGTAGCTTATATTATTTATACTTCCGGCACCACCGGGCAACCCAAGGGTACGCTGATAGAACATCATTCGCTGGTGAACAGGTTATGCTGGATGCAGAAACAATACACATTATCGGCAGCAGATACCATTCTGCAGAAAACATCCAACTCTTTTGATGTATCTGTGTGGGAGCTGTTATGGTGGGCCGTTATGGGAGCAAAAGTATATTTTCTGCCGGATGGTTATGAAAGAGATCCGGAGCAGATAGCACTGCATATAGAACGTTATGGCATCAGCGTAGTGCATTTTGTACCCTCCATGCTGGTGCGGTTCCTTGACTTCCTGGAAAATAATCCCGCATATGCGCTGGGCAGCCTGCAACGCGTATATGCAAGCGGAGAAGCATTAACGCCCAGGTTAAATCAGCAGTTTCATGAGCTGATAAAACAAACAAAGCTGGTGAACCTGTATGGACCTACGGAAGCAACCATAGACGTAACCTGTTTTGAATGTAAGCAGGGATTGAATATTATTCCTATCGGCAAACCGATTGATAATACAAGGATCTATATACTGGATGATAACAGGGAGCTGGTGCCGGTTGGTAAAGAGGGCAGGATATTCCTGGCAGGCGCGGGCCTGTCAAGAGGTTACCTGAATAAGCCTGAATTGACCGCACAACGTTTTATAGCCGATCCCTTTTTTGCCGGAGAACGTATGTACGACACCGGAGATCTGGGAAAATGGATGCCTGACGGAAACATTATCTATTTGGGCCGGGACGATGACCAGGTGAAGATCAGGGGATTCAGGATAGAGCCGGGCGAGATCAGTAATACACTCGAAAGCCTGCAGGGGGTGGGTGTAGCGCATGTGCTGCACCTGGAGGAAAAGCTGGTGGCATTCATTGTGCCGGACAGCCCGGCGCCCATTGCGGATCATACGGCATTGGAAAACTACCTGAGGGCGGAGCTGTTACAGATACTACCGGATTATATGCTGCCGCATTATTTCTGCCTGGTGAAGGAGATCCCCGTTGGGGCTACCGGAAAAGCTGACAAAAAACAGCTGGCCCGCATCTTTGAAGAAAGGAAAGCAGCTGCTCCGGCAAGGAACCACATAACACAACTGACGCCGGCCAGCCGTATTATGACAGAGATATGGTCGGCCGTATTAGGGGTGCCTGTTGAAGCCATAGATCCTGAACAGAGCTTTATTGAGCAGGGCGGCGATTCCCTGTCTATGCTAAAGGTAGTGGCTATGTGCAAAAAGAAAGGTTATTCCATTACCGTAAAGAGTTTCCTGGATGCACCCTACGTTAATTTTCTTGATAAAGCAGTAAGCAGCAAAAAGGAAAGCGCAGCTGTTACACAAGGCCCCTTTGTGTTATCTCCCATCCAGCAGTTCTTCTTTGATCATAACCGGCAGGGATCGCAATTCCTGATGCACGCTTCTTACTACCTGCAACCGGCATTCAGCCTGGAGGGTATCCGTAAAAGCCTGGATGCGGTAACGGAAAAACATGACACGTTCCGGCTGCGGTTCAAAAAGGAAAAAGGACAATGGCGTCAGCAATATGAAGCTGTTACTATTAATTATACGCTGGAAACAACGGCGGCCGGACAGGATGAAAAGAGCCTGCAAGAGCGGATAGGTCACGCCATGAAAGTGATCAATATTGAGAAAGGGCCCTTACTCTATGCCGGGATATTCTTTGAACAGGAACGCCCTGTGCTGTTCCTGGCCTGCCATCACCTGATCATGGATATGGTATCGTGGAAACTATTTATTGAAGACCTGCAGTACAATTATTATGAACAATTATAAACACTGGATATTAGAGAACCAGAAAGCAGTGAATGTACTGCTGGAACAGGAGCTGGACTACTGGGTAGCCCAGGTGGATGGTGGTGAGCTTCCCGAAAGAATAGAAGCCGGCATTCCTCATTCCGCTATGGTAAAAGTGCCGGTAGGCCGGGCAATGGGGGGTGTGGCCCTTCAGAATATCACCATCACGGCAATATTATATGCCTTACATGAGCTAACCCTGGAAGATGCATTTGTTATATACCGGGAAGGGCATGGCCGCAATGCGCTTACAGATTATGACGTGTCTGATACCATTGGCTGGTTTACCTGCAAATACCCTACTAAGTATAGGATGGTTCCCGGCAGTATCAGCCGTACATTGGAAGGAATTGCAGCTGCGAATAATGCGGTTCCTAATGGAGGGGTAGGGTTTGACGTATTGAAATATTATGGCCCGGTATATATCAACCGGCAGCTGGAATGTGCTGACCGCATATTGTTCAACTACCTGGGCGATATTGGTTTTAATACGGATGCTCCTGCTGATGACCGGTTGCTCTTATCCGCCCATTCCGGTTTTGCAGCTACCTTTCAGGGGAATGCCGGCAGCCTGTATGCATTGAATATAAACGCATGGCTTGATAACAAGGTATTACATTGCCAGCTGGCCATAGCCCCGGAAATGGGGCTGGACAGCGAAAAGGGTGCGCTTTTTATTACCCTGGTACAGCAGTATATAGAAACACTGCTCGTAAGGGATAAGGCAGCGGAGCATGTACCGGTTACTCCTTTTCAGCGGGGACTGATCAGCTATGTGTTTAACCATCCGGAGAACAAGAGTTATATTAACCAGAACAGCTTTGAGACAACAGAAGATATTTCTTTCAGCTTTCTGCGTGAAGTATGCCGGCTGCTGACCACGAAGTATGAAATTCTCAGAACCTGTTATGACTTTGATTATAATACGGGTGAGTTCATTGCCACCGTACTGCCCGCAGGCACCCTGAACTGTGAATACTTTGAGGCAGGTGATACCGCTTCCCTGCAGCACCTGCTGATCCATATCAAACAGCAGGGTTTTGATATAGCCAGGGAGCCGCTGATCCGGTTCTCGCTGATCAGAACCGGCAATGGGAAATGTGTTGTGGTTATCACCAGCCATCATATTATTATTGATGGCACATCCGTGATGCACATCTTTAAGGAGCTGCTGGATATAGCGGACAGGCTGCGTGCAGGAAAGGAAGTGATAACCACCATTCCTGAAGAGCTGAAATTTTCTACCTACGCCCGCTGGATCAGCGGAAAGAATGAGCAGGAAGCGCTCACCTATTGGAAAACACTGCTGTCTGATGTAAAGCCAACATTGCTGGAGGAGAAAACTACCGGGGAAACAGAGTTCCCGGAAAATCCTTTCTCTGACCTGGAGCTGCACTTTGATCTCAATGCAGGCTCACTGGCGGTTTTAAAAAGCCAGCATATTACCCTGGCGGCTGCATTGAATTATATCACGGGTTTCATTCTTTCCAGGTACTGCGGGAAAGATGCCTTTATATGGGGGAATACGGTAACTGTGCGCCCGTTTGAGCTAAATGATATGGAAACCATCATTGGCCCCTGTATTTCCACCATCCCGGTAAAGATGCATTTTAATACAGGGCAGTCTTTGCTGGAAGGGATCAAGGCGTTGCAGATCCAGCTGATAGAATCACAGGAATACGCTTATCTGTCCCTGAATGATATTGCCCGGGCGGCCGGACATGCGCAGCTGTTCAGCGTTTCCTATGTATACCAGAATTTTATCAGGACCGGCACCGGCGCCGGGCAGCAGGACCTTTCACTGAAACATTTATCAACAGATGCCAACATCTCTTCCCATTTCCCGGTAAACCTGCTGCTGGTAGAGGGCGATGGACAGCTGGGTATTAAGACGAGATACCGGAATGATAATTTTACCAGCCACCTGGTAAAGGATATTTGCCAGGCCATTGTATCTGTATTCAACCGGCTGGATATTGTAAAGAGCTTACCGGATAACGGTATAAATGTATTTGAGGCAGGCGGCCTTAAAAGTTCCAGGTTGCAGGGAAACGTTCCTGCAGCGGGGGGGAGTACCCTGCACGGCGCATTTATGAAAGCTGCCGCTGTTTTCCCTGACCGTATTGCAGTGAGAGATATCAGCAGGGAGGTTACTTACCGCGAGCTGAATGCCATGAGCAACCGCATATTTGAGCTGCTGACCAGACATGATATTTCCGGTGCAGTAGGCGTGCGGATGAAACGTTCCGTTAACCTCATTGCCGTGATCATAGGCGCCCTGAAAGCAGGCTGCCATATTGTAAGCCTGGAGCATGATTTTCCTGATGAGAAAGTAGAATGGATCCATAAGACCATAGGTTTGAGTGCTGTTTTTACAGATATGGATACCTTGTTAAAAACAGCCGGCCGGGTTTTTGCCATCGGCCAAATAGATCCCCTGGAATCTTATGAGGCGGTTCCACACGCGGATCCTTCTTCCCTGTGCTGCATAAACTATACTTCCGGTTCTACCGGCGTACCCAAGCTGGTAAAGATCGATCATACCGGTCATATGAACCGGGTATCCTGGCTAAGCGGAACTTTTCCGGCAACTGCAGAGGATACCTATGGGTTTAAGACGCTGCTGTGTTTTGGCCCTTCACTGCGTGAAGTATTTGAGCCGCTTGCACAGGGCAGCACTTTATTTGTTTATTCAAATGAATCCAATAATAATCCTGCGCTGTTCCATGAGCAAACCACAAAATACAAGGTAAGCAGGTTGTTCCTGACGCCTACTTTTTTGCGCTTGCTGTATGATTGCGAACTACAGGAAGCACTGGCTCCTTTAAGATACCTGGAGATCAGCGGAGAGCCCATTGCCGTTACGCTTTTTGAAAGATTAAAAAAAGATTTCCCGCAGATAAGGATCGTAGGCAGGTATGGCGCCACCGAAGCACCCGGCACCGTTTATTTTACCGGGGATAATCCTGGCAGCAGAAGGAACCTGCCGTTGGGGAGGCCTATACAACATACAGCCATTGCTGTGCTGGATGAGCATAGGAAAATATTGCCCGTTGGTATTATAGGGGAGATAGGCATAACCGGGGAAAGTATTTCTACCGGGTATATTAATAAAGAGCTGGAAACAGACAGCTTTGTAGAAGTGGATGGAGAACGTTATGTTAAAACCGGCGACCTTGGTTATGTGAACCATGAAGGCATTCTTATTTTCCAAAGCAGGAAAACAAGAATGGTAAAGATCAGGGGATTCCGTGTAGAACCTACTGAGATCGAGTTCAACCTTACACAGCACCCTGCCCTGAAGAAGGCAATTGTTGTACCTGTGGTAAGCAGCGGCAATACGCGGATCACTGCTTTTTATATGAAGAACAGCGAAGTAACGGGAAAAGAGCTCAGATCCTTTCTTGAAAAGAAGATACCTCCCTATATGATCCCGCATGAGTTTACAGAGATAGACGCCGTGCCGCTGACAGACAGCGGGAAGGTTGACTTTGTAAAGCTGGCGCAGCGTGCAGGCACAAAAGCACAGGGTGAAATGCGGCCACCGGAAGCAGGTATTGAAAAGGACCTTTATAATATTATCAGCAGCTTGCTGGACAACAGGCCGTTCGATATCTTATCCAATTTCTTTGAAATAGGCATGGATTCCATACTGGCGCTGAAAGCTGTTTACAGGATAAGAAAGCAGCTGGCGCCAGCCATAACAGTAACAGACCTGTACCTGCAACCTACCATTAAAGAGCTGGCAGCCTTTATTACGCGCAGGCCGCATAGCTCCCCTGCAAATGAAGAGCGGTTCTATTTCATTAATTACAATGAGCAAAATGAGCTTCTGTTCTTTGTACTGCCTATAGGGAACACCCAGTTTGATATAAATACCCTGGAAAAGGCCGTGCCCGGGCATGTTACGCTGGTAATATTAAGATCCGTGAGCGCAGAAGATGCTATGCAGTCGTCTATAGAAAAAATAGCGGCTGATTACATTCAGCTCATAGAAAAGATCAATAAAGGCAGGAAAGTGCATATCAGTGGCTGGTCGCTGGGTGCTACTATTGCTTACGAAATAGCGGTGCAGCTTGAAAAAGCAGGCACGCAGATCGGTGCTGTACTGTTGTTTGATCCCGGTTTCTATTTGCCTGAATATGATATGAACCTCACAAAAGAAAAGCTGGGAAATATCCTGGACAGCCAGTTGGAAGGAAGTAACCGGGCAGATGCTGAGATCCGGGAAAGGATCCTGACAGATATGCTGGGGGCCAACCAGCTGATCGTTCATTATAAACCGGGTACTTACAGGGGAACGATGCAGCTGTTCAAACCTGTACAGATCCGCGAAGGAGAACGTAACTACAGCAGGCCGCAGAACGGGCTGCAGGGCGATATCCATATCACCAGCATAGAAGGCAACCACATGAATATGCTGGGCAATGCACAGCGCAATAAACAGATCATCCAGGAATTTATATTGCAGGAGGAAGCAACGCGATGAAGGAACAATTATTTATGCTGCATTTTTCCGGGGGAAGTATTTACTCCTTCAGAAGAATGTTCGATAAGCTGAACGATTTTTTTACAACGGAACCGGTTGAGCTGCCCGGCAGGGGTATGCGCTTCGCAGAAGAGCTGATCTCAGACCGGCAGGCTGCTGTGAATGACCTGTTACAGCAGATCCTGGAAAAAAGGAATGGGCAGCCATTCTATATTTATGGGCATAGCCTTGGCGCAGAAATGGGATTGCTGGTAACTCAGCAGCTGGAACGGCTGAACGACGGACCGGCTTACCTGGTCGTATCCGGCAATCCCGGTCCCAATGTACGGGATGAGAAACTGTATAATGTACCCTCTTCCTATTTCTGGGAGAAGTTAAATGAATGGGGAGGCGTATCCGCAGAAATACTTGCCAACACAGAGCTGACGGAAGTGTTTGAACCGATCTTAAGAGCTGACTTTGGGATACTGGAAAAAGATACCGCACCTATTACCGGCAGGATCCATACACCTGTACTGGCGCTGATGGGAAGTGAGGAGAAGAATGTGCATAAGATCCTGAACTGGAAAGAGTATGTAAATGGCGCATTTTCCCACCGTATCTTATCCGGTAACCATTTTTTCATCTACGACCATATTAATACCGTTTGTGAAATGATCATTAACTGTAAGAGAACGCTCTCTGCCAGCCGCTCCGGTAACTAATTCCTTTTGTTTTGATCTGATCTTAACCGATCCTGTTTTTTATAATGGCCGGGCCAGAAGCCTGTGCTGTTGAATGTTTAATTGTATCTGCCAGTATGGATATTGTATATATTATTCAGCAACTCAGGGATGTGAATGCCCGTATTTCCGTGGAAGGAGAAAGACTGCGTATAGATGCAGGAAAGGGAGCTATTGGCCCTGAGCTGAAAGCCCTGATACAGGCGCATAAAGATGACCTGGTAAAATATATCCGCGGCGCCGGAGCAGGCGCCTTCACCGCTATTCCGGCAGCAGCGCCTGCAGCATCCTACCCCTTATCTTCTGCGCAGCGCCGCTTATGGGTGCTTAGCCAGTTTGAGGATGGGAATGCTGCCTACAATATGCCGGCTGTATATGTGTTCAACGGAAAGCCGGACCTCACTGTTATGGACAAAGCTTTCCTGGCCCTGGTAGAACGGCATGAGATACTGCGCACCGTATTCCGTACAGATGCTGCAGGAAATGTGCAGCAGTTTATTCTAACACCGGCAGCACTGTCTTTTGGTATTACTTATAAAGATGTACAGGATCTCTCACCGGGATCACCGGAACTGGGAACATTGGTACGTGCAGATTGCCAGCGCCCTTTTGATCTTTATTCAGGGCCTTTATTCAGGGCTGGTTTATACCAGATGGCTGCACATCAATGGGTATTCACTTACACCATGCATCACATTATCACAGATGGGTGGTCCATGAATGTGCTGTTCCGCGAATTGCTGGAAGCGTATTACGCAGGTGTGCAGGGAACAGCCTATGCCCCCGCCCCACTGCGTATCCACTATAAAGATTATGCTGTATGGCAGCAATCGCAGCTAACCGGCAGCAGCCACCAGGCCCACCGCGCTTACTGGCAGCAGCAGCTTGCAGGCCAGCTGCCGGTGCTGGACCTTCCGGGCAGCCAGCTGCGGCCTGCAGTAAAAACCTATAATGGCGGTTATGTACAACGCCGTTTTTCAACCGGGTTAAGTAAGCAGGTGCAGGCCCTGTTGCAGGAAGAAGGCTGTTCCCTGTTCATGGGATTACTGGCAGCAGTAAATGTGTTGTTATACCGGTACAGCGGACAGGAAGACATGATCATAGGCAGTCCTATAGCAGGCCGTGAGCATATAGACCTGGATGACCAGATAGGGTTCTATCTTAATATGCTTCCCCTCCGCAGCCGTTTCCGCGGTGCAGACAGCTACCGCAGCCTGCTTGGGCAGGTAAAACAGCTAACCCTGGATGCTTATACGCACCAGGCATACCCTTTTGACGAGCTGGTAGATGATCTGCATCTGCAACGCGACATGAGCCGGAGTGCGCTGTTTGATGTGATGCTGGCGTTGCAGAATACCACATCGGATATACCGGCCGCAGCCTCCGGGGAGCTGCAAATTGCCCCTTATAACGGTGACGCAGGTACGGTTAGCAAGTATGACCTTAATTTCAATTTTTCAGAAACAGCCGGGCAGGTGCATCTCAGGCTTGAGTATAACAGTGATATATATGAGGATGCTTTTGCAACGCAGTTAGCCCGCCACCTGGAACAGCTGTTGGCGGTAATGGCAGCAGATCCTGACCTGCCGCTCCGGCAGCTGGATTACCTCAGCACACAGGAAAAACAGCAGCTGGTGGAAGGCTTTAATGATAACCGGACTTATTACCCTGCCGATAAAACAATGATAGACCTGTTTGAAGAACAGGTGCTGCAAACCCCGGATCATACTGCGGTGATCTTTGGCGCCACAAAGCTGAGCTACCAGGAGCTGAATGAATGTGCTAACCAGCTGGCAAACTATCTGCGGCACCGTTATGCCGTAGCCGCAGAAGACCTGGTAGGGCTGATGCTGCCACGCTCAGAATGGATGCTGGTGGCCATACTGGGGATCTTAAAATCCGGCGGGGCCTATGTACCTATTGACCCGGCTTACCCACAGGAAAGAATTGATTATATACTAACAGACAGCCGGTGTAAGGCGCTGTTAGATGAAAAAGAGCTGGCGCAGTTCAAACAGGAACGGTTACAATACAGCAGTGATAACCTGCCGGGTATTATTCAGCCGGAACAGTTGGCTTATGTTATCTACACATCCGGTTCCACCGGCAAGCCCAAAGGGGTAATGATACCGCATAAAAGTGCAGCCGTATTCTTTGAAAGCTGCATTCACCAGTTCGGGTTAAGAAAAGAAGCTGTTTATTAAAAAAGATCAATTATGGTGAATCCTTTGTTAAGCCGGCTGGGAGAAGATGTAATGGGCTTCCTGAACGAGATACAGATCAAATATCCCAACGCTATTTCACTGGCCTCCGGCCGGCCGGATGAAAGATATTTTGATATCCGGGACTTTGCATCCTGCTTCAACCTTTATGTGGATACCGTGGCCCGTGAAGAAGGAAAAGAACGGGAAGCAGTATTAAATAACCTGGGCCAGTATAACCGTACAAAAGGCATCATTAACCAGCTGCTGGTAAAATATTTAAAGAATGATGAGGAGCTGGATGTGCGGCCGGAAGATGTTATTGTAACCGTAGGAACGCAGGAGGCAATGATACTGGCTGTTACCACCTTATGCGACAGGGAAAAGGATGTTATTATAGTAGAGGATCCCACTTACGTAGGGCTGCCGCATTTTGCCATTATTGCAGGTTACCAGGTTGCGGCGGTTGGCGTTAATAAGGACGGCATTTGCCTTCAATCGCTGGAAGAAAAGATCACTTACTTTAAAGAGCTGGGTAAGCAGGTAAAGGCGGTGTATGTGATACCCGATTACCAGAACCCTACCGGCAACAGTATGCCTGATGAGAACAGGCATAAGCTGCTGGACCTGTCGGCAAAACACAATTTCTATATCCTTGAAGACAATGCTTACGGGGATTATAATTACCAGGGTAAAAGATCGCTGCCGTTAAAGGCGCTTGATAAGGACCGCAGGGTAATATACATGCGCTCGTTCTCAAAAACACTCTATCCTTCACTGAGGCTTGGTCTGATAGTGGCAGACCAGCAGGTGCAGTACCAGGGGGCTGAAGTGGCATTGAGTGAGCTGATAACAAAAACCAAAGGTTACACAACAGTTAATACACCTTCCATCAGCCAGGCAGTTATGGGCGGGTTGCTGATAAAGCATCATTGCTCGCTCAGCGCAGTGAACACGGATAAAGTAGCGGCCATCCGGAATAAAAGGGATCTTTTACTTGCTGCGCTGGATGCCTGTTTAAGCGCAGCACAGTTTCCCGGGGCAAAAGATATTTCATGGAACATACCGGAAGGTGGTTTTTTCATCACTATTAATACGCCTTTTAAAGTAGATAAAAATGATGTGATCCTGTGCGCGGAGCGTTATGGCGTTATCTTCACCCCCATGTCATTTTTCTATTTGAACGGTGGTGGGGATAATGATATCAGGCTTGCCTTCAGTTACCTGTCGCCGGATGATATAGTGCCGGCTATAGAGCGGTTGACCTCATTTTTCAAGTATAAACTTAACATTAATTAATTCTGATCTAACATGAAAATGAATGCCCAAAACGGAATTATTGAATCCGATTTCCTGAAAATGGAGTACGACTATATAGAGTATTATGTAGGCATGGCCAAGATGGTTGTTTATTGGCATGTTAAGGCGCTGGGATTTAAAGTAGTGGCGTATTGCGGCCCTGAAACAGGCTACCCTGACCGCTGCTCATACTACATTGTAAAGAATGATATTAAGCTGGTGATCACTTCCGCATCACAACCCAGCTCCTATAAGATCGTATCGTTTGTGGACCTGCATGGTAATGGCATTAAGCGTATTGCAGTGAAAGTGGAGAACGTTGCCGGGTTCTTTTATAAAGCAGTGGAGAACGGGGCCATTCCTTTGCAGTACCCTGAAACGCTCACAGACGAGCTGGGATCTGTAGAACAGGCTTCCCTGAAAATGTTTGATGATAACGAAATTGTGCTGATCAACTACGATAATTATGACGGGGATTTTATACCGGGTTATAAGAACGTGGAAGATGAATGGCATACGGCAGAAGCAGATACTGAGCTGGAAAAGATAGACCATGTGGCCTGTGTGCTCCGCTTAAATGAGATCAAGCTCTGGGAACCTTATTTCAACAATATCTTCTACTCCAGAACAGTAAAGCAGTTTGATGAAAGAAGGCTTACGGAAGCAAAAAAAATAGGTATCCTGCTGAAAGTATTGCAGTCGGAAGATAAACAGATCACAAATGTGCTGGTGGAACCGGATGATAAAACCCAGTCACAGGTACAGCTGTTCATTGATCAGAACTATGGAGCAGGTATACAACATATTGCATTTGTATCCGGTAATATTTTCAGGACCGTGGAAATGCTGCGTGCCAATGGCGTAAAGCTTACCAAATACCCGGATTCCTATTACAACAAGCTGGCTGATAAATACCCGGAGCTGGATGTGGAGCTGTTAAGAAAACATGGTGTGCTGTGTGATGTGCTGGACAATGCATTGCTGTTCCAGGTATTTACTTCTCCCATTGGCGACCGGGCAACTTTCTTTTACGAGATTGTGCAGCGCGTGAATAAATATGAAGGATTTGGTTTGGATAATATAACTGCGCTGTTCAATGCAATGGAAGCAGAGCTTAACCTGAAGCCGCATGAGGGTTGAGCTGTCTGAAGTGTATGCAGGCATCAGGCAGGTGGTAGGCGATAAATACCTGCTTAGCAGCCCTGAACAGCTGCAGGAATATAGCAGGGATTGTACTTCCAGGGAGGAGATACTGCCATGGGCCGTGATCCTGCCGGGAACGGCGGAAGAGGTGGCCGGCGTTGTAAAGATCTGTAATGAGCATAAGACAGGGCTTACGATCAGGGGAGGAGGCACGGGGGTAAGTGGCGGCGCACTTTCCCATGTACCCGGCTTTATACTTTCTGTTGAACGTTTGAACCGGATCATTGAGATCAATAAAATAGACCGGCTGGCTGTTGTGGAAGCCGGTGTGGTTACCCAGGTATTACAGGAAGCTGTGCGCGCAGAAGGCCTGTGCTTTCCGCAGAACATTAGCAGCGCAGGAGGTAGTTTTATAGGAGGAAATGTGGCCGTATCCAGTGGAAGCCCCAAATCACTGAAGTATGGAGCTACCCGCAACCTGCTGCTGAATATGGAAGTAGTGCTTGCTGATGGACAGATCATATGGACAGGCAGGAACATTACTAAAAATGCTACGGGTTATAATCTTACCCAGCTGCTGGCCGGCAGCGAGGGAACGCTGGGTATTATTACAAAAGTGGTATTACAGTTGTCAGACCCTGTTGAGGAGCTCCTGATCCTGGCGCCTTTCCGCTCTGTTCAGCGCCTGTTTGATTGTGTACATCTTTTTTTTGAAAAAGGTTTTTCCGCTTCCAGTATGGAGTTTGTGGACAGGCGCGGGTATGAGCTGGTGTCCGCTTTCCTGCAGCAGCAACCTTTTGGCCGGGACACAACCGGCCTGTTATGGATAGAAACAGAGGGAAAGCACAAAGCGCAGCTGCTGGAAGAAATGGCAGAGATCAGCGAGTTCATTTATCCTTTTATAGAAGACGATGTGCTGGTAGCCGAAACGCGTCCGGAGATCAGCCGTTTATGGGAGTTCCGGAAAAGAGTGGGAGATGCGGTTGTGAATTATACACCTTTCAGGGATATAGATATTGTAGTGCCCCGTTCCAGGATACACCAGATGTATACGGCTATTGAGAGCACGGCGCGGCATTACGGCTTCGACTATACGGTGCTGGGACATATTGGTAATGGCAACTTCCATGTAAATATTTTTGAGAACACAGCTATACCCGCCGCCGAATGGCAGGAAATACTCCACCATGCTATAGCTGCGATCTATGCGGATGCAGTGGCTTTGGGAGGCACCTTATCCGGTGAGCACGGGATCGGGCAGCTGCAGCGTTCGTACCTGAACCTGGCTTTGCCTGAACACCAGATCCTGTTAATGAAGAATATTAAAAAGATGTTTGACCCTAATAATATCCTGAACCCTGGAAAGATATTCTCATAAGTTTAAAGAGCGATACTGAATGAGCCAACGAAATACAGAGAAAAGTTATACGGTTCCCTTACTGGTTTCAAATGCATTCGACATTTCATTATTTGAAACTTTTCTGCCGTTATTATCCGGCGGTACGGCCATCATGACCAGCGATGAGCAGATGAAAGATGTGGATTATCTCGCAGAAGAGCTGCAGCAGGTAAATGCATTCCATGCTGTACCGGCGTTAATGTCGCAGCTGGTGAACCATATCAGCGCCAGCGGTACAAAGGAAAAATATGCCGGTATAACAGACCTGTTTATAGGAGGGGATGCGGTGCCTGACAATGTGTTACAGGAAATGAAGGAGGTATTCCCCACTGCAGATATTCATGTGCTGTATGGCCCTACGGAGGCTACCATCTTCATGAGCGCGGCCCTTTACCCGGCAGGTGAAAAAGCTGATCTTAACGGCGCGCTGATAGGTAAGCCGCTTGAGAACAGGAAGATCTATATCCTGGATAAGCACGAACACTTATGCCCTGTTGGCGTAACCGGTGAGATCTGCATTGGCGGCGCCACACTGGCCCGCGGTTATCTGAACCAACCGGAGCTGACAGCACAGAAATTTGTACCGGATCCGTTTAATGCCGGTGCAATGATGTATAAAACCGGTGACCTGGGCAGGTGGCTGCCTGATGGCAGTGTAACATTTGCCGGCAGGGCTGATAACCAGGTAAAGATCCGGGGATACCGTATAGAATTGGGAGAGATAGAAAGCACGCTGGAGAAACATGAGGACATACAATCTGCCATTGTGCTAACACATGCCAATGCTGCCGGGGAAAAAGAGCTGGTAGCATATGTAGTAGCATCAGGCGCGCCAGAGGTGCAGGAGCTGCGCGCTTACCTGGGCCAAACATTACCTCATTATATGGTGCCCGGCTATTTTGTGCAGCTGGCCGCCCTGCCGCTTACCCCTAACGGCAAGATCGACAGAAAAGCGCTGCCGGCGCCTGAAGAAATGAATATGGTTACAGGAGCGGTATACGTAGCTCCGCGTAATGAAACAGAAGAAAAGCTGGTAGCAATATGGCAGCAGATACTGGGGAGAGAGCCGGTAGGGATCAGGGATAATTTCTTTGACCTGGGGGGCCATAGTTTGAAAGCTACCCGGCTGGCAAGCCATATTTACAGGGAGTTTGGAGTGAAGGTAGCATTGAAGGACCTGTTTACGCACAGTGTGGCGGAAGAGCAGGCCCTGTTAATAAAAGAGGCGGTACAGGCAGGTTATGAGCACATTCCGGCAGCAACGCCTGCCGCATCGTACCCATTATCCTCTGCACAACGCCGTCTGTGGGTGATCAGCCAGTTTGAAGAGGGTAATATAGCCTATAACATGCCTGCTGTGTACGTGTTCAACGGACAGCTTGACTATGTGGCGCTTGAAGCTGCCTTTCGCCTGCTGCTGGAACGGCATGAAGTGCTTAGAACCGTGTTCCGGGCAAATGAAACAGGAGATGTACAGCAGATCGTGTTGCCGGCAAATAAAGTTCCATTACAGATCACTTACCGGGATGCGCGGGAGCTTTCCCTTGCATCTGCAGCGCTGAAAGCGCTGGTGCAGGAAGAAGGCCGCCGCCCCTTTGATCTGTCAGAAGGCCCGTTACTACGGATATGCCTATACCAGCTTTCTGCAGACCAATGGGTATTTATAAATACCATGCATCACATTATCAGCGATGGCTGGTCTGCAGGCATATTGATCCGTGAATTACTGCAGGCATATCATGCAATAACAGGGGAAAGCGTATATGATCCTGCGCCGCTCCGTATCCAGTATAAAGACTATGCGGTATGGCAACAGCTACAGCTGAAGGGGAATGATCCGGAGGGGCACCGGGCTTACTGGCAGCAACAATTCTCCGGCGACCTGCCGGTGCTGGACATGCCGGGTGTACCCGTGAGGCCTGCCATAAAAACATTCAATGGAGGGGCCGTGCTGTATCATTTCCCGGACTCCCTCAGCAGCAGGCTGCGTAACCTGTTGCATGAAGAAGGAAGCACTTTATTTATGGGGCTTCTGGCAGCCGTAAATACCCTGCTTTACCGTTACAGCGGGCAGGAAGATATTATCATCGGCAGCCCTGTTGCCGGCCGGGAACATGCCGACCTGGACGACCAGATCGGTTTTTATATAAATATGCTGGCGTTAAGGAGCCGTTTCAGTGGTGCGGAAAATTACAGAAGTATATTAGCCGGTGTAAAACAAACAACATTGAACGGGTATGCCCACCAGGTTTACCCGTTTGATGAGCTGGTAAGTGATCTGCAGCTGCAACGGGATGTTAGCCGTAATGCGCTGTTTGATGTACTGGTGGCATTGCAGAATGCGGAGGTAAATGTAAAGCTGCCGGTGCTCAGTAATTTACAGATCACACCCTATTCCGGTGAAGAAAGCACTACCAGTAAATATGACCTGGCTTTCATTTTCTCTGAAAGTGCAGCACATATTCATCTGAGGCTGGAATATAACAGTGATATTTATGATCATGATATTGCCACCCGCTTAACCCGCCATCTTGGGCAGTTATGTGAGGCCATTGTGCTGAACCCTGATACCGCCATACAGCAGCTGGACTATTTAACAGCAGATGAAAAGCAGCAGCTGCTGGTAACATTTAATGATAATACGTTACCTTATCCAAAGCACAGATCTATAGTAGATCTGTTTGAAGAGCAGGTGCAAAACACACCGGATCATACAGCCCTGGTAGCAGGAGCTACCCGTTTAAGCTACCGGGAGCTGAATGAGCAGGCTAACCGCCTGGCCAATTACCTGGTGCAGCATTACGCCCCGCAGGCAGATGAGCTGATAGGACTGGTAATGGACCGTTCCGAGTGGCTGGTTATTGGCATACTGGGCGTGCTGAAAGCAGGTGCGGCATATGTTCCGGTTGATCCAACCTATCCCCGGGAAAGAAAGAAGTTCATCATAAAAGATGCGGGCGTAAAAGTGATATTAACAACCGCAACAGAGCTGTTTGAAGCAGAAATGCCGGCGGATGTAATAGATATCCGCTCCGCATTTTCGGATAATGCCGGCAACCTGGCCGGTATAAGCATATCCCCCAATTCTCTTGCCTACGTTATCTATACCTCCGGTTCTACCGGTACGCCTAAAGGGGTTATGATAGAACATCATTCCCTGGTGAATTTCTGTTACTGGAACAATTATGCTTATGCGGTAACAGCAGCGGACCGCGCCAGTATGTATGCAAGTGTATCATTTGACGCAGCGGTATGGGAATTGTTCCCTTACCTCATAAAAGGAGCCTGCGTTTTTGTAGTGCCGCCTGATATCAGGCTGGATATGGAAAAGCTGGCTGCATTTTATGATGCCAACCAGGTAACGATCAGTTTTTTGCCTACAGGCATAGCAGAAAGGTTCCTGGAGGTACCGCAACAGCAGTCATTGCGTTATCTGCAGGCGGGGGGCGATAAGCTGACCACTTTTACTAAAAGAAATTATCAGCTGGTAAACAACTATGGGCCCACTGAAACAACCATAATAGCCATCAGTTACGCTGTTAATGAGGCCGTACCTAATATTCCTATAGGTAAGCCTGTTTCCAACACCCGTGTGTATATACTCAGCAGGCAGCTGGCCTTATGCCCGGTAGGTGTGAACGGTGAGATCTGCATAGGCGGGGAGCAGGTGGCCCGTGGATATGCCGGCCATTTGGAGCTGACAGCAGAAAAATTTATTCCCGATCCGTTCCGGGAAGGCGAACGGCTTTACCGCACAGGAGATATTGGCCGCTGGCAGCCCGATGGTAATATTCTATTCTTAGGCAGAATGGATGAACAGCTAAAGATCCGCGGTAACCGCATTGAGCCTGGTGAAATAGAAAGCGCCTTACTGCAATACGGAACCATTGAAGCAGCCGTTGTGCTGGCCCGCCAGGATAGTAACGGGGAAAAAGTGCTGGTTGCCTACCTGTCAGGTAAGGAGCAGCCGGATACAGCAAGCCTGCGGGCTTACCTGGCCCCCCTGTTGCCGGCCTATATGTTGCCGCACCATTACATATACCTGGAAAGCCTGCCGCTTACCGCTAATGGTAAGGTGGATAGAAAAAGGCTGCCTGCACCTTCAGCAGGAACCGGAAGCTCCTATGAAGCGCCCCGGCATGAAAAAGAAGCATTACTGGCCGCTGTGCTGGAAGAAGTGTTAAAGAAACAACCGGTTGGAGTGAAAGACGATTTCTTTGTGCTTGGAGGCGATTCCATTAAATCAATGCTGGTAGTATCCCGCCTGAAACAACAGGGTTACCAGTTACGGATACAGGATATACTGCTGCATCCTGTGGTGGAGGAGCTGGCCGGTTATATGAAACCAGCCGCTGAATCAGCAGATCAGCGTACGGTAACCGGTATTGTTCCATTGGGCCCGGTACAGGCATTTTTTCTCAATAATGAGGATGTTGATAAACATCATTTTAACCAGTCCGTACTGCTAAAAAGCAATGCGCCTGTTTCTGCAGAAGCGCTAAGAAAGGTGTTTGACAGCATCATACTGCACCATGATGCACTGCGCATGGTATATTATAAATCTGCCGGAAGGTGGATACAGGAAAACAAAGGAGAAGATCATTCATATTCTTTTGAAGAGATCACATTAAACGATGAAGCGGCCTTTGTTGCGCATTGCGAACGGATACAGGCAGGCATAGACCTTACACACGGGCCCTTGCTGAAAGTAGCGCTGTTTACAAATGACAGGGAAAGCAGGTTATTGATAGTAGCGCACCATCTTGTTATAGACGGTGTTTCCTGGCGCATCCTGTTCAAAGATCTGGCAGACCTGTACACCCAGTACACACAAGGCGCGCCGCTGACATTGCCCGGTAAAACACATGCTTTCAGGCACTGGCAGGAACAGCAGCTGAAATATGCTAAAAGCGAAACGCTGCAGAAAGAGGAAGCCTATTGGGCTGCCGTGGATACCATTGTGGTGCCGCCCCTGCCGGTTGATCATTCAAACGGTGAGAACCTGGTGAAAAATGTTGCCTTTACATCCTTCCTGCTGGATGAGCAGCTTACCGGGAAATTACTGACCGCCTGTTACCAGGCTTACCATACGGACATTAATGATATTCTGTTAACGGCAATAGGACTGGCGCTGGCAGAAGTATTCGGGTTAAACAAGCTGGCAGTAACGCTGGAAGGGCATGGCCGTGAAGACATAGGCGGCATGCTGGATGTAACCCGTACGGTTGGCTGGTTCACCGCTATGTATCCCGTTGTATTTGACCTGGCTTACCGGCAGGACCCTGAACGCCAGCTGGTGGAAATAAAAGAGCAGCTGCACAGGATACCCAATAAAGGGATCGGTTACGGCATACTCAGGTACCTGGCAGGAAAACCTTACACCCTGGAACCTGAGATCACTTTTAATTACCTGGGAGATTTTGGCAATGGTATTCAGACAAAAGAAGGAGCCGCGTTGTTTGCATTCTCCGGTGATTATCATGGAGCAGAGAGTTCCGGTAACAGGCGCCGTGGAACAGTGCTGGATTTTTCCGGAATGGTAACCGCGGATACCTTCCGGCTAACAATAGCTTACAGCAAGGCCCGGTATGAAGCGGTAACCATAGAACGTTTGCTGGCCACCTGCCGGCAGCAGCTTTCAGATCTGATCCACCGCTTATCCGCCGAAAAACAGGTACATGTAACCCCGGTTGATCTGACCTATAAGGGGCTTACAATGGAGCAGCTGCAGGCATTGAGTAAAAAAATAAAATAACAGTTACCCTAATAATCCATATATGATCGAAGATGTTTACCCGTTAAGTCCTTTGCAGGAAGGGATCTATTATCACTGGACAGCAGCTCCGGGATCATGGATCAATTTTGAGCAGATGAATTACCGGATAAAAGGGCAGCTTAACGTAACATTGCTGGAAGAGAGTTATGCCGGCCTGGTGGCACGGCATGGCGCCCTGAGGACTTTTTTCACAGAGGACTTTGGAACAGAAATATTGCAGGTGATCGTCCGGGAAGTAACGCCCGACTTTGAATACCGGAATGTTTCCGGGGATCAGGATTTTTCCGTTGAACAATTCAGGGAGGCAGACCGGAACAAGGGATTTAACCTGCACGCAGGCTCGCAAATGCGCTTAACCGTGCTGCAGCTTGGTGAAGATACCTATGAATTTATCTGGAGCTTCCACCACATTATTATGGATGCCTGGTGTATTGGCATACTGATAAATGATTTCTTCTCCATCTATAACAGCAGGCTGAAAGGGCAAACGCCTGTACCGGGTAAAGTATATCCCTATTCCGGTTATATCAAATGGCTGTTGGCCATAGACCGTAACCGGTCATTAAGCTATTGGCGTAATTATTTATCAGGCTACAACACCAATTGCACTTTACCCAAGCGTTTACATGCGCAAAAGCGGCAGCTGGTGCCGGAAGAGATCCTCTTTCCGCTGGGCAGCGAATTAAGTAAAGGCATTAAAAAAATATGTGCGGAAACAGGTGTAACAGAAAATAACTTCATCCAGGCTATCTGGGGAGTTTTGCTTTCCATCTACAATAATACTAACGATGTTGTATTTGGCTCCGTTGTATCCGGCCGCCCGGCAGAGGTGGAAGGCGTAGAAAAAATGGTGGGTTTGTTTATCAATACCATTCCTATGCGTGTGCAAACGGAACCTGGTATGAAGGTGCGGGAATTGCTGAAGAATGTACAACGTGCATTTATTGACAGTACGGACCACCACTATGTACAGCTGGCAGAGATACAGGCCGGCAGTGATGCAGGCAGGGAGCTGTTTGATCACATTATCCTGTTTGAGAATTACCTGGTGCAGGACATGGTTGCACAGAATACAGGCAGCCAGCTTGCCTTACTATCAACCGGTATGTTTGACCAGAACAACTACGACCTTACCGTTGTGATCATGCCCGGCGATAACCTGGTCATGAAGTTCTTTTATAATGAGAGCGTGTATGAAGCCGCTTTTATGCACACTGTAAAAGACAGGTTAATACGGATGATGGAGCAGGTGGTAAGCTATCCTGATCTCATCATCAGGGAAATTGACTGTTTGAGCGCAGCGGAAAGAAGCAGTTTATTACCGGCAGCTGCAACAAAAGTATTTCCGGGCAGCGGCACGCTGTTACACCAGTTCAGGCAGCAGGCTGTTATACAGCCGGATAAACCTGCAATTGTATATGAAGACCAGGTGTTGAGTTATAGCGAGCTGGATGAATGGTCCAACCAGTTTGCAACCTGGCTGAAAGCTACCTGCGCAGTAGCCGGCGGCGACAGAACAGGCATTCAGCTGGAGCGCAGTGAATGGCTGATAGTAGCCCTGCTGGGCGTATGGAAAGCCGGGGGTGTGTATGTGCTGCTGGATAGTGATACTTCAGAAGAAAGGCTGGAAAAGATCATAACCGGCAGCAGCTGCAAAGCGGTGATCGATGATGCGATGCTGCTGCGGTTCAGAAAAGAAGCCCGGCGTTATGCAGGGCAAACACCCCTGGCAGACAGGCTGCCGGAAGATGCGGCCTGTATACATTATGTACCCGGCACAAGCGGCCACCCGGCAGGTTTAATGTTCAGCCATGCTGCTTTATGGAACGCTGCAATGTTCCGGCAGCATTTTTTACAGCTACAGGCAAACGACCGGGGATTGCAGTTTGCTTCCTGTACAGACGATGCTTTTATACAGGAGGTATTCCCAATACTGGCGGCAGGAGCTGCATTGTATATTATCCATGATGCATTTAAGCAGAATGCAATATTGCTGGATGAATTTATTTCAGCTAACCATATTAATGCTGCCATATTACCAGTGTCCCGTTTGCAATTGCTGAAAGAAGAGAGTGTACGGCTGCTGAGTAAAACAATAACATTAAGGGATCAGGAGGACGCAGGGGAATTTTATATTGCCTATAACCCGCCGGCTTCCGGTATTTATGCTGCTTTGGGCAGTGGTGAAAATACAGGTGCACACGTTATCTATGATACACCTGCAGGTGATACACAATTATATGTGCTGGGCAATTACGGGCAGCTGGTGCCGGAAACCGCCACCGGTGAAATATACATCAGCAGCAGCATGCTTGCAGATGGTTATTGGAATGATCCGGAAAACACTGCTGCAAAATGGCTGCCTGACCCGTTTCAGCCGGGAAAGATAATGTATAGAACAGGGGATCTGGGCCGCTGGGTAACACCCGGCAGGCTGGAATACCTGGGGGTAAAAATGGAAGCAGCTGCGGTACACAGCGCCGTAGCACAAATAACGTCCCTCATCCGCCAATACCCCGGTGTTGATGACGTGGTGGTGCAGGTTAAAGGAGGGCTGAACCGTAGAATGCTGATCACCGCTTATTTTACCGGTGAACATAAAATACCTGTTTCCCGCCTGAAAGAATATCTGTCTGAAAAAGCGGCAGACTATATACTGCCGGACTATATTGTTCAGCCGGACCGGTTTATTACCGCTGCGGATGGCGCCATAGAAATGAAAGCGCTGCCTGATCCTGAAACAATGGATACTGCGGCTGATGCCGGGTTTGTAGCACCCCGTAATGAAACGGAGGAGAAGCTGGCCGTCATCTGGCAACAGCTGCTGCACCGGCAGCAGATCAGCGCCCGGGACAGGTTCTTTGAGCTGGGTGGGCAAAGCATTACTGCCATAAAGCTGGCGGGTCAGATAAATAAAACGTTTGAAGTAAAGATTCCGTTGAAGGACCTCTTCCGGTATAACATGCTGGAAGAACAGGCTTTGCTGATAAAGCGCGCCGCACATACCGGTTATGCAAACATTCCTGTTGCGGAGCAGGCAGCATCTTATCCCCTGTCCTCTGCACAACGGCGCCTGTGGGTGCTTAGCCAGTTTGAGGATGGCAGCATTGCCTATAATATGCCGGCAGTGTATGTTTTTAGCGGGAAGCTTAATATACCCTTACTGGAGCAGTCATTCCGTAAGTTACAGGCGCGTCATGAAATACTGAGAACCGTTTTCAGAACAGATGAAACAGGCGATGTACGGCAGATTGTGCTGGATAACCTGCTGTTTGGCATTGAATACAGGGATGTGCAGCATTTATCGCTGACATCTGCGGAGCTCAAAGCTATGGTGCAGGAAGAATGCCTGCGGCCGTTCGACTTCTCCGCGGGCCCGCTGCTAAGAGCCTGTTTATACCAGACTGCTGCAGGCCAGTGGGTATTTGCCTGTACCATGCATCATATTATTACGGATGGCTGGTCTATGGGAATATTGATCCGCGAGCTGCTGCAGGCTTATTATGCAGGCATTCAGGGATTGGATCACCAGCCGGCGCCATTGCGTATACAGTATAAAGATTATGCCACCTGGCAACAGGCGCAGGCAGGCGGAGCAGAGCTGCAGGAGCATGGCGGCTACTGGCGGCAGCAGCTGTCCGGCGAGCTGCCGTTACTGGACCTGGGTAATCACAGGCGCCCGGCAGTAAAAACCTACAATGGCGGCGTAGTATTACACCGGTTCCCGCCGGAGCTTGGCAATAAGCTGCACCAGCTGTTACAGGCGGAGGAAGCTACCCTGTTCATGGGATTATTATCAGCAGTGAATGCCTTGTTATACCGTTACAGCGGGCAGGAAGATATGATCATCGGAAGCCCCATAGCAGGCCGTGAACATAGTGACCTGGATGATCAGATAGGCTTTTATGTGAACATGCTGGCATTGCGCAGCTGTTTCAGCGGAACAGATACCTACAGGCGCCTCCTGGCCCGTGTAAAGCAGCTAACGCTGGATGCCTATGCCCACCAGATGTATCCCTTTGATGAGCTGGTGAACGATCTGCAGCTGCAACGGGATACCAGCCGAAATGCTTTGTTTGATGTGCTGGTAGTACTGCAGAATGTTATTGCAGATGCGCCATTCCCTGCATTGCAGGACCTGCAGATCTCCGGTTATGCGGGAGAGGAAAGCACCATCAGCAAATATGATCTGACGTTCACCTTTTCAGAGGCTGCAGACCATCTTCATCTGAGGCTGGAATATAACAATGATATTTACGATCATAGTTTTGCAGCGCAATTGGCGCGCCACCTGGAACAGCTGTTATCCGGAATGGTGCTTGCACCTGATGCGGAAATACGGGAAGTGGATTATTTAACCGCATCAGAGAAAAGGCAGCTGCTGGAGGTGTTTAACGATACAGCTGCAAAATATCCTTTGGAAAAAACGATCATCAGTTTGTTTGAGGAGCAGGTGGCGCGCACACCTGACCACATTGCTGTAGTATCCGGTGATGAGTCTTTAAGTTACCGGGAATTGAATGAGCTGGCTAACCGGCTTGGATCTTATTTAAAGAACCGTTACGGGATAGGGACAGATGACCTGGTAGGGCTGGTGCTGGAACGTACGGAGTGGATGATAGTGGCCATACTGGGTGTGCTGAAATCCGGCGGCGCTTATGTACCTGTTGATCCTGCCTATCCGCAGGAAAGAATAGATTATATATTCAGGGATAGCCAGTGTAAGGCCTGGTTTGATGAAAAGGAGCTGGCATTATTCCGGCAGGAACATGCACAATACAGCGGCGAAAATGTGCCGGCCCTTATACAGCCGGAAAGCCTGGCCTATGTGATCTATACTTCCGGTTCTACCGGTAATCCCAAAGGAGCATTAATTACCAACAGGAATGTGGTCCGCTTATTTATGACCAGCCGGCCGCTGTTTGATTTTGGAGCAGATGATGTATGGACTATGTTCCATTCCTATTGTTTTGACTTTTCTGTGTGGGAAATGTACGGGGCCCTGCTGTTTGGCGGAAAGTTAGTGATGGTGCCGGCTGTAACTGCCCGCGACCCGCAATCCTTTATCCGGCTAATGCATAGGGAGGGCGTTACAATACTTAACCAAACACCTTCTTCTTTTTATAACCTCATCCGGCAGGAATTACAGGAAAATGTGGCCGGCCTGAAAGTACGTTATGTGATTTTCGGCGGGGAAGCATTAAGTCCCGGAGCGCTGGCTGAATGGAAATTAAGATACCCTGCCACCAGGTTAATTAATATGTATGGCATTACTGAAACAACGGTGCACGTTACTTATAAAGAGATAAGGGAAGAAGAAATAGCCTGTAACACAAGCAATATTGGCCGCCCTATTCCCACCTTATACTGTTATGTATTGGATCAGCATCAGCGCCTGCTGCCTGCAGGAGTGCCGGGAGAGCTGCATGTAGGAGGGGCCGGTTTAGCCAGGGGATATTTAAACCGGGATGAGCTGACCGCGCAGCGGTTTATAACAAGCCCCTTCAGAAAAGGTGAGCGGCTGTACCGTTCCGGCGACCTTGTAAGGATGATGGAGAACGGGGAGATGGAATACATAGGCAGGATAGACAACCAGGTAAAGATAAGGGGATACAGGATAGAGCTGGGTGAAATAGCTAACGCGCTGGAAGCGCACCCTCACATTATTGCGGCGGTGGTTATAGCACGTACCGGTAAAAGCGGCGATAAGGAGCTGGTAGCCTATATTACCGGTAAAGAAAAGCCTGCAATAGCTGACATACGCGTTTATTTAAGCGGTATTATACCCGCCTATATGCTGCCTGCACATTATGTATGGCTGGATAAGCTGCCCCTTACCTCTAATGGTAAGGTAGCGGTAAAAAAATTACCGGATCCGGATGTGGCAGAACAGATCAAAGGCCAGTATACAGCTCCTGAAAATGAAATGCAGGCTGCGCTGGCCGCTATATGGCAGCAGGTGCTGGGTATTGAAAAGGTAGGCATCAACGATAATTTCTTTAATATAGGAGGTAACTCTATTTCAGCCATTGAGCTGTTATCCAGGGCGCGTGGTAAAGGAATTACCCTCTCCATCCGGCAGATATTTGAAGCGCCTACCATTGCAGCATTGTCTAAAACAGTTAAATGGGAGCAGCGGCAAACAGAGGTGCACGCCGCGGCCGCTGGTGATATGCGGCTGTTACCCATTCAGCAATGGTATTTTGAACAGCAGCAGCAGGAGCCGCACCATTTTAACTATGCTAACATATTTATTACACCGGAAGCATTGAATGAAGCTGCCTGCCGGCAGATAGTAGAACGGTTATACGAAAACCATGATGTTTTCAGGTTACACTTTACAGAACAAGCCACCTGGTTTGAGCCGCTTTCTGAAAAAATGCTTGCTGCCAGCCTGGAAGTGTATGATTATGCAGCTATAGAAACTGCTGAAAGAATACAGCTGGTAAATGCAGCTGCAGAGCGGGCGCAGGGGAGCTTGTCCCTTGAGAGCGGGCCGCTAATGAAACTCGTATGGTTTAATTATGGCCATGGGAATAAGGGGCGCCTGTTGCTGATCGTTCACCATCTTGTAACAGACGGCATTTCCTGGAGAATATTGCTGGAACAGGTTAACCAGATGATGAAGCAGGCAGCAGCAGGTAAGACCCTTAGCACCGGAACCAGGACCGCTACTTACCAGCGCTGGTCGGAAACGTTGGTGCAGTACGCCGGCAGCCGGCAGCTATTGCAGGAAAAGAGCTACTGGCTGTCTGTACTGCAGCCGGCCGCGGAGCCGTTCCCCTTGCGGCCCGCTATAAAAGAAAATAACGGGCCAGGCCAGTATGTAGTTACGTTAGAGGAAAGCTGGACCCGGCAATTAATGCAGGAATGCGCTCCGGCCTATCATACACAGATCAACGACCTGCTTTTAACCGCCTTGTTAATTGCGGTGGGTAAATGGAGCGGGAACAACAGCTTCCTGATCAATATGGAAGGCCATGGCAGGGAGGCTTTGTTTGACGATCTGGATGTAAGTCAAACTGTTGGATGGTTTACAAGCCTGTTTCCCGTATTGCTTAACGGAGAAGGAATAGATACCGGTACTGCGGCTGGTATGGCTGCAGCTATCAAAAGGGTAAAGGAAAACCTCCGCGCAGCTCCACACAATGGCATAGGTTACGGGGTGCTCCGTTACCTGGCAGCAGACCAGGATATTATGCGGGCAGCAGCTGACAGCCAGGCGCTAATGCTGTTTAACTTTTTGGGCGATTTCAGGACCACGCAAAATAATTTTATCGATAAGGTGGAGGAAAGGGCCGGGAATACGATCGCTGCTACGCATAAACACCCTTATAATATTGAAATGAACGGCGCTGTGCTGGATGCGGGATTAACATTCTCCATTAATTTTCATGAAGCGGCAGGTTATGGAACAGCAACAGAATTGGGCCAGTTATTCAAAGCCGCTTTACAGGCAGTGATCACGCACTGTTTGTCTGTAACAGAAAGCGCTTATACGCCCTCTGATCTTCCATATGCAAAACTCACGCAGGAAAGGCTGGATGAAGTAATGGCAGACTATCCCCGGCTGGAAGATGTTTACACGGCTACTCCCATGCAGCAATCCATCTTCTTCCATTCATTAACTGCAACGCAGCCGGGCGTATATATCAATCAGCACCACGGGTATACCAGGAACATTGATCCGGTAATTTTCGGTAAGGCACTGGATGAGCTGGTGAACAGGCATGCCATGTTACGTACTGCATTTGTAATGTGCGAGCTGAATGGCGTATTGCAGGTAGTTGATAAGGCGGCCAGGCCGGAGATAGCATACCTGGACCTGCGCCGGGCGGATAAGCACACACAGGCCCGGCAGGTAAAAGAGCTGGTAAATGCAGATGCAGTGCAGGACTTTGAGTTTGAAAGCGCTCCTTTACTCAGGGTAAAGCTGATACATACCGGCGATAACATTTATTACCTCATCATAACCTTCCATCATATTATCCTGGATGGATGGAGCGTGCCTATCCTGTTCTATGAGCTGAACAGGATCTATGATGCGCTCGCAAATAAACAAGCGGTAAAACTCCCTGCCATTCCGCCCTACAGGGCTTATATGAGCTGGATGTCGCGTTTGCCGCAGGAGGAGCTGGCCGCGTTCTGGAGCAGGGAGCTTAGCCGCCTGAAGAAAGTAACCAGGTTATCAGCGCTGCCTGCTGCTGCGCCGGGAAATGGTACCGGCGAAGGATATGAGCAAACGTTCTTTGACGCATCTGAGGAAGTTAGCGCAGGATTAAAAAAGCAGGCAGCAGACGGCCAGGTTACCCTGAATTCCCTTTTAGTGGCCGCATGGGCGCTGTTGTTAAGTAAGTATACCGGTGAAGAAGAGGTGATTTTTGGTATGACAATGTCCGGCCGCAGCGGCGGACTGGAAGGAATTGGATCAATGGTCGGGTTATTCATTAACACCATCCCTTTCCAGCTAAGCTGTCAAAAAAGCCAGGAGCTGGGAAGCTGGCTGAAAACCATTCACCATGCCAGGTTGGAACGGGATACCTACAGCTACCTGGGCATAACGGAGATCGGGAAGTTAAGTCCCCTGGGGCAACAGCAACCCTTGTTTGAAAGCCTGCTGGTGCACCAGAATTACCCCGTGAACCTTACGGAGAAGGAGGGTGAGGGAGCGAATGGCGCTATAGACTTTGTATCCTCCGGCTTCAGGGATGAGAACAATTTTCCCATAACGCTGCAGGTATCAGAAAAAAAACAGCTCCTGTTCACCATCATCTATCAGCGGGAAATGTTTGACCCTGCGTTCATATTGCAGCTGATCACCGATCTGAAAATTATGCTGGAATGGGTGGCCGGCGCCGGTATGCAGGATCCGTTAAAGAATGGGCTGTCTGAAATAAAACCGGTCCTATTGCATAACAGCGCTATCTAAAAATATATTACCATGGAAGATCAATTTATTCATACATCGCTCAGTGACGGTATTACTTCCGTTATACCGGGTATAGAGAACGCGGCTCCTATTCCTGTACTATACGCTGAATCGCTTACAGAGAAGGAGTTTGTGAAGAACTGGGTAGATAAAAGTAAACCCTGCCTGATCAAAGGAGCCATTAAGCACTGGTCTGCAATGAGCAACTGGAAGGAGAAGGATTACTGGATTGCCAATAGCCGGAATGAAAATGTGAAGGTGGGCGCTTTCCGTAATTTTGCACTTCCCCGCCCGGACCAGATGGAAGAAATGCCGTTCCATGATGCAGTAGAACGCTTATTTGCACAAAAGGATGATGTGTTCAAGATCAGTGCGCGTGTTATTGCAGCAGATACCCACGTGGCAGCGCTGGAAAAAGATACGCCCGGTTTCCCGTTCCTGCCTGATGCAGGCATACCCAGAAAATATCCGCGTAAACGCATTTTAATGTATCACCGGGCCAGCTCCAACTGGCATTTTCATCCGATGGATGAAACGTTAATGTGCCAGGTAAGCGGCTCCAAGCGGATTACCGTATTCCCGCCGCATTTGCCGGAAATGCGTACGGTATCCCGCTTCCTGGACCAGGACCGCTATTTGTCCGGTGAGCAGCTGGACCCGTCCATAAACGTAAAACCTATGACGGCAGATGTGGAAGAAGGAGATGCTATGTACATTCCGCCATTCTGGTATCATGGTCTTTATCCTACGCAGGATGAAGTTGGATTTACCCTGGTATATTGCTGGAAAAGCCCCTGGCATGTTATGGGAGATATGTCTAACTACCTGTTGCGGGACCTGTATAAAAGACATCCTTACATGTTTAAGAATAATCAGCTGCTGATAAAGTCGTTTAGTGGTTATGCATGGCTGCGGCATCTGATCTGGAAAGCCGGTCAGTAATAACCGTGAAAATGGGTTCTCTGAAAATAAGCAGGCTTTTTTATGCAGATAACTGATTATCCATTTATCTTAGCATAGCTTAACCTGCTTGATCAATCCAAGGCATCAAATTTTTGAAAACCCATTTACTCAGAAAACCAGTATAACAGAACCCGGTATGAAGTTTTGTCATCTCCTATTAACAATATCTGTTTTTTTTACCATCATCTTTTCTGCAAAAGCGCAACAGGGAACACTTTCTATTCAGGGAAACATCCAGGATTCTGCAACCGGTAAGGCTGTAGCATATGTTACCGTGGAGCTAAGGTCTGCAACAGCTGCACAGGTAAAAGGTACTGTTACCAGCGAGCAGGGCGCCTTTCTGCTGGACCGGTTATTGCCTGGCCAATACACGCTGCTGGTAACTGCTATAGGATATAACAGGAAGATGGTCACCGTAGAGCTGTCTGCCAATAACAGCCAGGCAGGGGCCCTGGGTAATATCCTGCTGAGCGCTCAAAGCACACAGCTGAATAAAGTAGATGTAGTGGCCTCCAGGCCCCTTATTACCCGGGAAGCGGACCGCCTTATATTTGATGTGCAGGCAGATGCGGCAAGCAAGGTGGAAACCGCACTGCAAATGATGCGCAGGGTACCGCTGCTTACTGTTGATGCGGAAGATAATATAGAGCTGAAAGGCAGTACCAATTACCGGGTATTTATCAATGGGAAACCCCTGCGTTTTCAAGGCAGCCCCAAAGACCTGCTGCGCAGCATCCCTGCCTCCAATATCCAGAAAATTGAAGTAATTACCACCCCGCCGGCAAAGTATGAAAGTGAGGGGCTGGCCGGTATTATCAATATTATCACCACCAAAAAAATAGGCGACGGGTATAACGGAAATATTAATATCAGTGAGCGCTTTCCTGCAGGGGGGCCTAATGCCGGCGCTTCCATTACCTATAAAACAGGGAAGTTCGGGATCTCCGCTACCGGCGGGGCGGGTTATAACAGAACACCTGATACCAGGGGAACCGGCACCCGCGATACTTATGGCGATGATCCTACCAGCTTTATTTATCATAGCATAAAAAATTCCGAACAAACATCCGGTTACCTGGATACGGAGCTGAGCTTTGAAATTGACAGCCTGAACCTGCTGGCCGCCGGCTTTAGCTTTAATAAGAACCATATGAAGTCTAACTCCCGGCAGGAAAGCCTTATGACAGACGCAATGGATACCGTACTGCAGCAATACGATCTGGCAGGCCCAGGGAAAAATGATATGCTCACTTACAGCATTGACGTAAACTATCAGCTGGGCTTTAAAAAGCATAAAGACCGGCTGCTGACCTTTTCCTATAACTATAACCAGGGCACCAATGACCAGTTCAATGCGCTGAGCTTTGCTAACCGCAAGAACTATCCAACGCCGGACTATCAGCAAACCAACAATGGGAAAACAACAGAACAGACCTACCAGGTAGATTTTGCGTTGCCCATCAATAAAGGCTTCAGCATAGAAACCGGTGTTAAAGCCATATTGCGGCATAATAACAGTGATTTCCAGTATAGATCGCGCAACCAGAATACCGGGGAATTTGAAGTAGATACTGCTTTTTCCAATGCATACAGCAATAAGCAGGATGTGCTGGGCGCTTATATCTCCGGGCAGTATAACCTGAAAGAGTGGAGCGTGAAAGCGGGTGTACGCGCGGAGAGGACCATTATAGATGCAGATTTTGTTGATGCCAAAGTAAAGCAGGACTATAACAATGTGTTACCATCCATATCTGTAAGCAGGAACCTGAAAAATGCACAGAGCCTGAGCTTTGGCTTTGCACAACGTTTGCAGCGGCCTAACATCTGGAGCCTGAATCCTTTTGTAGACCGCTCCAATCCTAACTTTGTAACAAGCGGTAACCCGGACCTGCGCCCGGTATTAAGCAACAATATTGAGCTTAACTATAGCCTGAGCAAAAAAGGAGCGGTGAATGTGGGATTAACTTACTCTTTTTCAGACAGGGCTGTACAGATGGTTACTTCCTATAACAAAGAAACGAACGTTACTTTCCGCACGTTTAAGAACATAGGCAAAGAACGGTCCATTGGCTCCAATTTCAGTGTTAATTACCCGCTCACAACCCGCTGGAGGGTAAATATGAACGGGCTGTTAAATTACATCTGGATAGAGGGAGTGGTGGACAGCGTATTGCAAAGCAACAGCGGGCTGCGGGGTTCATTCAGCGTTGGCACAGACTACCGGTTCAATAAGGGATGGCGCGCCAATGCCCAGGTACAGTACCTGAGCCCCCGGGTAACATTACAGGGTAAAACAAATGCATTTGTTTACCTTTCACTGGGAGGAAGCAAGAGCTTTTTTAATGATAAATTAACTGCTTCGGCAATTATTAATAACCCCTTTACTAAATTCTTCTATTACGTTGGTTATACAAAAGGCCCCGATTTTTACCAGACAGGGGACTTCCAGTTTTACTGGAGATCGTTCAGCGTTAGCCTCAATTACCGCTTTGGTAAGCTGAAGGAAAAGATCAGGAAAAATAAACGCGGCATCAGCAACGAAGATGAGCTGGACGTGAGAAGTATAGGCAGATAAGCAATATAACCGGTTATGATAAAGTATGTAGACTATTATGTCCCGCAGGCGCGTGTGACATTGGAAACCGTATTTGATAATATTTCAGGAACAGGTAAGCTGCCCGCTGCATTTGAAACACAGGAGGATGGTATTCATTTCTTCAGGAACGTAACAGGCATACAGGAAGTAGCACATGCTGCGGAGATCACGGAAGCAGAACAGCTGCATATTCTGTTAAGCAGATTTTTTGATAGTAATATCACTACTCCTTTTGAAACAGAGCTGTTTATACTGATAGGTGACGACAGGAACAAAGGTGACCGTATGGCCAACCTGGGACATTACCTGCAGCATACTTTTAAGATGGAGAACGCAGATGTGCTGGTGCTGCAGGGCAACCACTGCTCTAATGTGGAATACGCGGTCAGTTATGCGGAAAACATACTGGCCTCCGGGAATGTGAGCAATATTATTATTGCAGCAGCCAATAAGCTGCTGCGTCATGAAGACAGGATCATTGGCAGCTATGCCATACAGGGAGACGGGGCCGGGCTGGTGTACCTGAATGCAGATAAGGAAGATGGAGTGCTGGTGCATGGAAAACATTCCCTTACAAAGGGTATGTTATACCAGGCAAATGTTAATGAGGATAACTCCCTGCTGTTATGTAAGAACTACATGCTCTGTATTGCAGGGCTGATGAAGAAGTATAAGCTGAAACCGGCGTTTATTTCAAACGTTATTATACAGAATGCCAATCATTTGCTGGTAACGCAGTGCCTCACCAGCCTGGGATTTACACGTGAACAGGTATTCACAGATAATCTTACGGCCTATGGCCACCTGGATGCTATTGATTTCCTGGTGAACCTGCGGTCACTGATGGAGAAGAGCCCCGCAAAAAACACAAAGATGATCTCTTTTGGTACAGGCTGGGCCGGCTCCAACATCAGCCTGTATCTTGAACAAGTTTAACAGCCTATTACATTAATTATGTGCCTCATAAATGAACTGACCGGCAGAATGATGATTAGTAAAGGGAAACTCATCACATTTGACGGCCGTAAAAAAGTAGAGATCTCTTTCCCGGAGCTGTTCCCCAGGGTGCGGGCAGCCGCAGCCTGGCTGAGGGGAAAAGGATTTGACAGTGATACAGTGCTGTGCATCATAGGTAAGAACGACCTGGAGTGGATCATTGCTGATCTGGCCTGTATCTACTGCGGTATTAAGTTATTGCCACTGGAACCCGGGGCTGTACTGGCACAATACCAGTCGGACCGGCTTAGGATTGCTGCGGTGCTGGTAAGCGCAGAATTTAAAGAAGAAGCTGCTGCTTTAGGGCAACAAGGATATACCTGCATAGGATTGCAGGAACTAAACACCGGCACAGCGGAGCAGGCAGGTACGCCCCATGCCTATGCCCCTATGGAAGTAATATCCTATAAATCCACCTCAGGCAGTACTGGTTTGCCCAAGGTGATCGGGCATGCTGCAGCAGGATTAAGCAATTCACTGGAAGGTACACAGGAGATCTTCCAACATTCGCCCCGGGAGCGGATCCTGGTATTTCTGCCACTGAATATACTGCAGCAGCGTTACTGGCTGTATTCTGCTATCCTTTATGATCTTACAGTGATCATTATCCCCAGGAGTTATGTGTTTGCCGCTGTAAAACAGGATAAGCCTACTGTGATAATGGGAGTGCCTTATATCTACGAAGTGTTTTATGATGAATTTTCCGCTTTACTGAGAAAAGATGATAGCCTGAGAGAAGCCTATAATGCATTCCTGGCATCCGGCAGCAGGGCAGCGCGTTTTGGCCCGTTCCATGAATTCCTGGGTGGGCATATTAACTATCTGTGGACCGGATCAGCCCCTGTTTCAAAGGAGATCCTGAGCTTTTATTTCAATATGGGTATCCCCCTTTACCAGGGATATGGTATGAACGAAACCTGTATCATTTCAAAAAATTATACAGCACATAATAAGACCGGCAGTGTAGGAAAACTTTTTAAAGGCATAACACTGCGGTTTGATGACAATGGGCAGATCCTGGTGAAAAGTGATTTCCCGGTATGCCATAATTATACCATTGCCGGAGAGCAGGAACGGGCGCAAACCTTCCGGCCGGATGGTTACGTTGCAACGGGCGACTGCGGTTATATGGATGAAGAAGGTTATTTATTTGTAACCGGCCGTATAAAGGATATTATCATTCTATCCAATTCAAAGAAAGTATTTCCGAGAAGCATAGAAGAGAAAATTGAAACCAATACCGGCATAGCGCATTGTGTGGTTTACGGGGATAATAAGCCTTACCTGGTAGCCATGATCGTACCGGCTGCAGACGGCCTTACTGAAGGTGAAGTGAAAAGCTTATTAAAAACCTTCAACGACCAGGCAAGGGAAGAAGAAAAGATCTTCCGGTATTGTATACAAACGGAGCAATTCTCCATGCAGAACGACCTGCTTTCCAATCAGCATAAGATCAAAAGACAAAAAATATATCAGCAATTCCTTAACAGTTTTGAGGAGCTGTACAAATAGTTATGAGTGATATTTTAAACATCGTTGTAGACAATCTCAAACTTCAGCTGGATAAGGATATAACAATAACGCCAGAGATGCATATCAAGGAAAACCTGGCTATACCCTCTATTAAGCTGGTTGCGTTCCTGACCACTGTAACAGACCAGCTGGGCATCAGCATTATGGATTTCAGTGATTATGAACTGCTGCGCCTGAAAACAGTGCAGGATATAACAGACTTATTAACATCTAAAGTACAGGACCGTAATGAAAACGAATGAAGAGCGCTTGTTCGACAGCCGGCTGACGCTGGAAAATGACCGGGTAAAAGTGCGCATTGTATCCCCGGACGACATCGGGCAATTAAAAGACATTGCTTTTGATCCTTCCATCTGGACCTATTTCACCAGTGAGATCAGTACAGAGCAGCAGCTGGTCACTTATGTGGAAGATGCACTGAAAGAGTTTGCCGGCAAACAGAAGGTGCCTTTTGTGATCATTGATAAAAAGCAGGACCGTATTGCGGGCATGTCCTCCTTTGGGAATATTTCCCTGCGGGACGCACGTATTGAGATCGGCTGGTCATGGCTTTCACCGGATGCGCAGGGAACAGGTATCAATGGCCTGTATAAATCCCTGCTGATGGCTTTTGCTTTTGACGAGCTGAATATGATGCGGGTGGAATTTAAAACCGATGTGCTGAACCAGAAGGCGCGTAAGGCATTACTGAAAATAGGCGCCACGGAAGAAGGCATACTGCGTTCCCATACCCTGATGCCGCACAACCGGCGCAGGGATACTATTTACTATTCAATACTGAAACCGGAATGGGAACAGCGCAGGCAACAGGTTTAGAAGTAGTGCTGGAAGGAACGGCTTTTGAAAGAGGGGTGCAACATGGCCGTTTGCTGGGAGAGCCTATCCGGCATTTCCTGGCAGATAACCTGGCCCAGATCAACAGCCTGCGGTCCCGGCCACTGGATGCTGATAAGCTACCCGCACTGGTATTGCCTTACCGGCAGGTTATTGCACAATACCTGCCGGAGATAATGGAGGAGCTGGAAGGGCTGGCGCAGGGCGCCGGTATACAAACAGACGAAGCCGTGTTGTTACAGGTAAGAAGGGAGCTGATAGGCACCGGCAGCTTTACGCTGCTGGGAGATTGCAGCTCCCTGGCCCGTTACACGCAGGAAGAGGTGGTGCTGGCACAAACCATTGATCTGAACGGGAACATGACAGATATAGGGCGGGTATTCAGAATTATTCCGGAAAACAAAAAAAAACCGGAGATCCTGATGTATTCCTTTGCCGGGTTACTGGGCTATATGGGAATGAACAGCGCCGGGCTGGCGGTAACTATTAACCTGGTAGTATCCGGCGGCTGGAAAGCAGGCATACCTCCTTATTTACTGGTAAGGAAATTCCTGGAGTGCAGCACTATCGAAGAATGTTTGCAGGTAGTGGAAACCATTCCGGTGGCCAGCTCCCGCAGCTTCACCATTACAGACCGGCGCAGGCAGGTAATACTGGAGATCACGCCGGAAACCTACCGTGTTACAGAGGGAGATCAGCTGCTGCATACCAATCATTTCCTGCACCCTGAGCTGAAAAGCGAAGACAGGATGAATATATTCAGCAAGAACTCTTCTGCAAAACGCCTGGCGCTGCTGGGTAAAAAACTGGGTAATGACTGGAGCCTGCAAAATATTCAGGCCGCCTTCGCAGACCATACGCTGCATCCAGTAGGCATCTGCGCCCACAACGAGTCAAATATAAAACTGAACGAAACCGTGGCTGCTGTGATCATGTATCCCAGGCAAGGCGCTTTCCGGGCGCTGAAAGGCAAAGCATGTACAGAAAAGTATCAACTCTTTAATCTTCCCATCAATAACAATGAGTAAGCAATTCAATTTCCCAAAAGAAAAAAATTACCTGCTGGTACCTGAAATGCCAACACCTAACGGCCGTATGCACCTGGGCCACCTGGCAGGTCCTTACCTGAAAATGGATATCCTGCGCAGAAAGGCAGAGCGGGGCGGTGGAAAAGCTTTTGTGGTATCCGGTTCAGACGTATTTGAATCCTATGTAGAGCTGAAGGCAAGCCAGCTTGGAATAGGTACGGAGGATGTATGTAACAAATTCCATCCGCAGATCATTAAAGATCTTGAGGCGTTAAAGATCCATTTTGATTTTTTCCTGAACCCGCTGGATGAGCAATGGAGAGCGCGTTTCTTTAAAAGGGAAAAAGAGCTGATGCAGCAGCTGACAGATGCAGGCGTGGTAGAGGAAAGGGAGGAAGATCTTATTTATGACCCTGTCAATGAGCGGTTCCTGAACGGGTGCTGGATCAAAGGTACCTGCCCTAATTGTGGCAGCGGAACGGGAAGTTACTTATGTGAAACCTGTGGCACGCACTATCGGCCGTCTGATATTTTTGATGCAGCCACCTACCCCGATGCCCGCGTAATAAAAGGCACTGCGCTTTACCTGAAGCTGGATACAAAGAAGCTTTTTGATAAAGTGGAAAAAATGGAGATCAACAGCGTTTTTGCTGATATCTTAAAGCGGTACGTCGAGTTGCAGGGCCCTTATATACGCCTTACAACACCGCAGGCTACCGGTGTGGAATGGGAGTGGGGTGCTGATAAAAAGCAGGTGCTCTTTACCTATTCTGCTTTGCTGTTCTTCTCTGTTTTCTGCGGGGATATCTGTAAGGAGCAGTTTGATCTTCCGATACATCCCTTTGATGCAGCTTCTGATTTTACTACCATTGCCAGTTTTGGTATAGACAATGCCATTCCTTACCTGGCGGGCGTACTGGCCGGCGGTATGGAGCTGCCTGGTTTAAAAGCTTTCGACTATTATCTCAGCAATCATTTTTATTACCTGAACGGGGAAAAGTTCTCTACCAGCAGGATACATGTGATCTGGGGCAGTGATATTGTACACCTGGCCCAGGTGCAGCCGGATGTTGTAAGATATTACCTGGCCAGGCAAAACCCTGAGCTGGAGAAAAAGAACTTTGATGTCAGCGAGTTTATAACGGTTGTGAATGAAGAGCTGTTTGTACGTTACAATAATGTGTTGAAAGAAGCATTTGCGGTTTTGCCTCAGCTCCCCGGAGAGGCTCCGGACGACAAATGGTGCGCGGCTTTACAATCCCTTATAGCGGAACAGAACAGCTTTCTTAACCCGCCCGGCTTTAACCTGGCAGATGCATTACACCCGGTTGATGAATGGATGGACCGGTTTGACGGTTGGGATGCAGCAGAAAGAAAGCTGTACGCTTACTGGTGGCTGAAAGGTTTTGCATTGCTTGCTTATCCTTTTATGCCGGATATATCCACCGCGCTCTGGAACCGGCTGTCTGATGAAACGGAGCTTACCATTGATCATTTTTTTTCCGGTAATAAGATCGTACGCCAGCCGGTAGAGGACATCCTGTTTAAAGAGGTCAGCTATACCCAGATGGAAAAATGCCTGCCGGAAAGCATAAAAGTTAACCCGTAAAAATACATTCAATGGAAAAGCATATTCAACCCATCATTCCCATGACGGTAGCGTCATCGGAGCTGACTAATGAAACGGCTACCTATAATCTCTCCAAGATATTTGAAGATCAGGCCCTGTCTGATTTTAACCTGATCCGGTTTATTGTTTATCCCGGTCAGCGGTCCGTAGAGGACCAGCACAGGTCCCGGGAGTACTGGTATATCGCAAAAGGTGAAGGCCGCCTTACGATCAACGGGCAGGATGTGATTGCGAAAGAAGGAGAAGTATTTTTCTTCAATTCACTTTCCACGCACCAGATCATTAATCTTTCAAACGATCATAATCTTGAAATCCTCTCCATATGGTGGTAACTGAAACAAGAGAGTATGATATCCTGATCATCGGGGGAGGTGTTATTGGTATTTTTTGTGCTTACTATGCCTCTCAGGCATGGCCGCACAAAAAGATCGCCATTATGGACAAGGGCATGCTGGGTAAAGGCGTAACAGCCTATTCGGCCTGCCTGGATTTTCCCTATGGCGTTACCGCCTACAAAAGAAAGCTGACCGGTAAAAGCCAGGGACTGTTTTCCGAGCTCATGGAAAAATATCCTGAGCTGCCGGTGGCCCGCGTACCTTTTGTAGGAATTGCACACCAGCGCAGCATAGGAGAAGTGCTTTCCAACATCACTGCCCCGGGCGCGCAGAAAGGTACGGTGGCTTCCTTCCATCAGCATGTTCCTGCCGGGTTTCAGCTGGGTGAGGGCAATAAATACTTTCACCAGCTGCATGCACAATACGCTTATAATGATATCACCTATGCATTGGCGCTGGAGCTGGCCAGGGAGCAAAAGATCACCATATATGAGGGAACGGAAGCTACATCGCTGGATAAACCGGCGGATAAATACGTGGTGGCTACCAACTATGGCGTATCGCTGAAGGCAGGCGCCATAATTGATGCAACCGGCCCCTGGATGAATAAAGGGTTTTCTGCCGCCAGTATAGCGTACCGGCAAACCAGGATAAAAAAAATAGTAGCCTTACATATTGATGAAGCGCCCCCCGCCAATGCGCCGATCATTTACCTGTTCAACGATGATGCGTTTTTCCTGCCGCAGCCGCATCTTTCCCGCTGGCTGTTCAGCTACAGGTGTGAGGATTGGGACCTGGATATTTACAAAGATGATTTTAAGATAAGCCCCGCCAATTATTCAGATGCTTCAAATGTACTGAGGAAGTACAATGAAGGGCTGCACAGCAGGATAGCAGGCGGCCGCGCCTATTGCGATCTTTACAGCCCCGACGGCGACCCCATTATTGAAACCCCCGATACAGGATATGTTATTGTCGGCGCACCCGGAGGTTCCGGCTTCAGATTAGCGCCGGCACTGGCACAAAGCGCCATCTCTACCTTAACGTAATAAAGTAAACAAGTATGTTAATATGTGGTATAAAATTAGGGCATGATGCATCCATCGCCCTGATCGATAATGCCCGCCTGGTTTTTTCCCATGAGCTGGAAAAAATTAACAACGGGCCGCGGCACTCCAGCTTTACACTTTCCAACCAGGAAGTAGCTGATCTGATAGCGCGTTTTGGCTATAAGATGGAAGATGTGGACAGTATTGTATTTGACGGCTGGCATCCTACGCTGCAGCAGTACCTGCAGGGGCGCCATCCCGGCCTGCAGCTGGCAGGTTACGGCAGCTACCTGGATGGTGCAGACCTGCTGGCAGAAACGCCTTCTGCAATAGAAAGTTATGCCAGTATCAATTGTAAGAGCTATCGACATGTGGCCGGGCATATAGCCGGCACCTATTGCGCCAGCCCTTTTGCCGCTGCGGGAGAGGATGCGTTTATTCTGGTGTGGGATGGCGGTATGTTTCCGCAATTGTATCACTATAATGCACAAACGAATTATTTCAGCGGCGTAAAGGATCTGTTCCCGTTAACTGCTATGGTATATGCCTGTTTTGCGCATAAGTTCCCTCCTTTTGATCAGTATAAGGACTGCAACGACTTTGCAATCCCGGGTAAGGTAATGGCCTTTGCCGCATTAGGTAATGTACGCCAGGAGCTGCTGGATAAATGGCAAACGGCTTTTGATTCCTGGCAGCCGCCATATATCACACCCACAGACGCTGATCTGCACAAACAGAACATACATTGCATAGATGTATTGCTGGATGAAGAGATCATGAATAATTACAGCTCACCGGATGTAATAGCCAGCTTCCAGAAATTCATTGAAATATTATTGATAGACCATCTTGCGGCGGCCTGTAAAGCATGGCCGGTAAAAACAACCAACCTGTGTATAACAGGCGGCGCAGCGCTGAACATTACCTGGAACAGCGCTATCCGCGACAGTGGTTTATTTGACGATGTATGGGTGCCGCCCTTCCCGAATGATGCGGGCAGCGCTATTGGTACCGCCTGTTGCGAAATGCTGAAGTACACTGATTCCAGAGCGCTGATATGGAATGCCTATAGCGGTCCGGCGTTGATGGATACTGCCATTGATCCTGCCTGGGAAAGCATGCCATGCAGCATAAAACAACTGGCAACATTCCTGCATACCGAAAACGAGCCTGTAGTATTGTTGAATGGCAACGCCGAGCTGGGGCCGCGGGCATTAGGTAACCGGAGCATTGTTGCTTCACCTGCTTCCGGGGTTATGAAACACCTGTTGAATACCGTGAAGGTAAGAGAGTACTACAGGCCTGTAGCGCCCATCTGCCTTGAAGAAGATGCCCCCGAAGTATTTGAGCCGGGTACTCCTGATCCCTATATGCTGTTTACGCATAAGACAAGGGAAGCCTGGCTGTCCCGTATACCCGCAATATGCCACCTGGATGGTACGGCCCGCCTGCAAACGGTTAATGAAAGGGATAACCCGCTTGTGTACGAGCTGCTGCAGGAGTTTAAAGCCGTAAGTAATATACCCCTGTTATGTAATACCAGCGCAAATTTCAACGGGAAAGGATTTTTCCCGGATGTGCAAAGCGCCCTTGCCTGGGGAGGCGTTAATCTTGTCTGGAGCAATGGATCGCTGTTTATGAAAAAAGGCTACAGCAGGTACCTGTATCTCCCGATCATACAGGAGGAAGAAACTGCATTGACTAACATGATATAAAACCACACATATGTTAACCACTAATGAATCGTCTGTATATGATCTGCTGGGAGTGGGAATAGGACCTTCCAATCTTAGTACTGCTGCATTGATAGCACCGTATAACCAACAGGTAAACAGCATTTTCTTTGATGATAAATCTGAATTCAACTGGTACCCGGGCATGTTATTTCCGGATGCTACCATACAGGTGTCTATACTGAAAGACCTTGTTACAATGGTGGACCCTACCAGCCAGTTCACTTTCCTGAATTTCCTGAAAGAAACCGGCCGGCTTTATATGTTCGCATCAAAAGGACAGTTTGACGGCTTAAAAAGACGTGAATTCGTACAGTATTTTAAATGGGCGGTAGCCAGGATGCAGAACCTGCATTTCATGTCTACCGTACAACGGATAGAATATAAGGACGACTGTTTTGAGGTTACTGTGAACGATGTGTCTTATAAGGCAAAGAACCTGGCTATGGGAGCGGGATTGTCCGCTAATGTCCCGGGTTTCTGCCGTAAGCATATCGGCTCCGGTATGGTGCATAGCTCGCAGTTCCTGACCAGTAATGTTGATTTCAGCGGAAAGCGGATAATGGTGGTAGGCGGCGGCCAAAGCGGCGCTGAAGTAATATTGTTCCTGCTGAAGGAAGAAGAGCGCCTTCCGCTGTCAGTACAGTGGATCAGCAGCAACTATAATTTCCTGCCATTAGAAAATACGCCTTTCTCAAACGAATTATACACACCCAAATACAGCGATTACTTCTATAACCTGCATAAGGAAGACAAGGAGAAATTGCTGGAAAGGCAGAAGTTCACCAGTGATGGTGTTAGTGAAAAAACGCTCAGCGATATTTATGAAACGATCTATAATTATAAATTCCTCAGGGATATAGATATACTGGATTTCTATCCAGGCACCTATTTCACTAATGCGGAACGTACAGAGAACTGTTTCTGTGCTGAAGTGACCTTAAAGGAAAAAAGCAGCGCAGTGCAGTACATGGATGTAGATATTATTGTGCTGGCCACCGGCTTTAATTACCAGCAGCATAAATGTCTTGAACCGCTGGACGGTTATATCTCCACCACAGATGGAAAGTATGATGTAGCAGAAGATTTCTCTATTGTAACCACAAAAGACATGAAAGGTAAGATCTATATCCATAACGGAGCCAGGCATGTACGTGGAGTAGCAGATCCTAACCTGAGCTTGCTGGCCTGGAGAAGCGCAAAGATCATTAATGCGCTGATGGAGCAGAAGGTTTATAATACAGAGATCGATAAGTCACTACTGAGCTGGGATAAGCTGACGATTATGAAAAATGGTTTCAGGGCCAGGGCAATATAACCCTGCGCTGCTTTGTTTGTTTTACTTTGATCATGTTCCACTAAATGCTCACTCACATGCAACTTACAGAAGATCAGATCTTCTTCTTTAAAGAAAATGGCTTTCTTTTAATTGAGGATGTTTTTAATCCTGAAGAAATTGATTTGTTTACAACTGAAATGAACAAGATCATTTCTGAAGAAGATCCCCGGAGAATATTGGAAAAAAACGGATCGGTGCGGACATTCTTCGCCCCTCATCTTACAAACGAAGTATATGATAAGATCCACCGGCTGGACCGGCTGGTAGTACCGGCTGCCCAGTTGCTGGGCAGCGATGTGTACCTGCACCAGAGTAAGATCAATATTAAGGCTGCTATGGTAGGCGACTGGTGGGAATGGCACCAGGATTACCCCTATTGGAAAAATGATGATGGCATGCCCCGGCCTGATGTGCTGACTGCTATGATCTTTTACAACGACGTGAATGAATTTAACAGCCCCCTGATATTGATCCCATCTTCTCACAAGGAAGGTGTTTTTGATGACCGGGAAAATATAGTGGATGTGAACGGGCAGGATAATGAGTGGTATGCTGAATACCTGAAAAGCGCCCCTTTTATGACGGCGGTAACCGCCAACCTGAAATATAAGCTGGAACGGGAAACCCTTGCTGAATGGGCGGAGAAGAAAGGTCTTTTTTCTGCAAAAGGAAGGGCCGGTGCTGTTTTATTCTTCCACGGAAATATTTTCCATGCATCGGCTAATAATCTTTCTCCCTGGGACAGGTTCACTTATCTGCTTACCTATAACAGGGTAGATAATAAATTAATGGATATTCCTAATCCAAGACCGGAATTTATTTCCATCCGCAAGTATGATCCTATTGCTCCTATCAGCGAAAGACTTGCCTGATGCCATTACCCGTGACCCTAACATACACAGAGATAAAAGCTTAGAGGATATTGATCTATGTCATTAACGAGAGAAAATGTAGAAACTATCCTGCCGCTTACCCCATTGCAGGAAGGCATTCTTTTTCATTATACTGTTTCACCGGATACGGATCAATACCTGGTGAAACTTTCACTAATTATACACCAGGAGGTCAGTTTGCCGGTTTTCAGATCGGCCTGGGAGCAGGTAAGCCGGCAGCATGAAATGCTGAGGGCCGTGTTCCGCTGGAAGGAGCTGGGCAGCCCGGTGCAGGTCATCCAAAAACAATGTTCACCGGATATTACCTTCCTGGATACATCTGCATCTGAGCAGGATGTGCAGAAACTTTGCAGCAAACGCTTTGATCTTGAAGAAGCAACCTGGCGTATCTTATTGATCAGGCGTGGGGCCGGCAGCTATGAAATGATCCTGCAAAACCATCACATCATTTATGACGGATGGAGTGCCGGGATTATCCTGAAAGATTTTATTTCAGCATACGCAGCTTATGCCGGTGGTAATACGCAGGCAACCATACCCGGCACCGGTTTCAGGGATTACCTGAAAGCGGCCGGCCAGCAGGATAAGGCCGCTGCCGGTAGTTACTGGAGGCAATACCTGCACGGGTTTGACGGTGCATCTAAATTACCCCTGCAGGGTAAACCTGCTGTGCAGGGGAATGGATGCCGGAAGCTGATCTTCAACAGTGCAGACCAAACCAGGATAGCTGCCTTTGCCAGGCAACACCAGCTTACCATGGCTGCCCTGCTGTATACCGCCTGGGGCATCCTGTTACAACGTTATTGCGGCAGTAATGATGTGCTGTTTGGAACAGTTGTATCAGGCCGTTCGTTAGCAGTAGGCGGGCTGGAAGAAGCAGTAGGGCTTTTTATTAATACAGTACCGCTGCGGGTATATGGCGCTGCGGATGAAACGATCAGCCATCTGCTGGATCGTGTTCAGCATAACCTGATACAACGAAGCAGGTACGAAACCACCGCACTTACAGATATTAAGCACTATGCACATTTACCAGGCGCCGGGGATATTTTCGATCACATTTTTGTGGTGGAAAACTATCCTATAGATAAGGTGGTGACCGCGAACAAGCTATTGCCGCTTTCATTAAAAGACTATACGGAGCAAACCAGCTATGTGCTGAACATATCCGCTTTCCCGGACGCGGATAACATGGAGGTGGTGTTCCGTTATGATGCATCTGTACTGGAAGAAAGCATGGTGCAGCGTATCAGCGGGCATTTCCGTAATATTATCCAACAGCTCATTATCTCAAGGCCCGGGCAGCGCTTATCTGAGCTGAACATGCTTGATACAGCAGAAAGAGATCTGCTGTTAAATGTGTTTAATCCTACAGCCCTTACAATCCCTTCTGAAAAAACCGTTATTGACCTGTTTGAAGAACAGGCTGCACGTACGCCGGCACATACGGCGATCCTGTGGCGCGGGGAAACGGTGACTTATGACGAGCTGAATATGCGCTCCAACCGCCTGTCGCATTACCTGCAAAGTGAAGGTGTAGGAAATGGATCCCTGGTGCCCGTTTGCATGGAACGCAGTGTAGATATGATAGTAGCGGTACTGGGTATTTTAAAGACAGGTGCTGCTTATGTTCCGGTTGATCCTGCGTATCCTGCAGACAGGATACTGCTGATCCTGGAAGATATTTCAGGTCCGCTGGTATTGGTAGATGAGCATCACAATGTACCGGCAACGGATACACGTTCGGTAAGCCTGGGGGCATGCAGCGCCTTTCCTGTTGCTGATCCCCGAAGAACATCCGGTGTGGATCCCCTTATCAGCATTATTTATACATCTGGTTCATCCGGTGCACCCAAAGGGGTGCAATTGCTGAACAGCGCTATCCTTAACCGTTTATACTGGATGTGGGGCCTGTACCCGTTTGCTTCCGGAGAGCAGTTTGCGCTGAAAACCTCCCTGGGATTTGTAGATCATATTTGGGAGCTGTTCGGGCCATTGTTACAGGGAATACCATCTGTTTTATTTAATAATGATGATATACTTGATATAGATCGCTTTTTACAACACTTGTCGGAGCATCGTATTACACGCATTGTATTGGTGCCCTCTTTGCTGCGCTATATACTGGGGCGCCTGGAAGCCGGCCAGTTAGACCTCTCTGTTTTACAATACTGGACCAGCAGCGGCGAAGAGCTGACCGCAGACCTGGTAAAAGCATTCTATGCTCATTTTTCCCCATCCACACATAAGCTGCTGAATATTTACGGATCTACAGAAGTAGCAGCTGATGTAACCTGTTATGATACTTCTTTATTAGCAGCCCGGCCGGATAGTGAGGTTGTGCCTATTGGCCGGCCGATTGCAAATGCGGCTGTTTACATAACAGATCAGGCAGGGGATCTTTGCCCGGTAGGTGTACCGGGAGAATTGCTGGTGAAAGGTTTACCGGTGTCACCTGGTTATTATAAGCGCAGCGAATTAACCCATGAAAGATTTATCACTGATCCGTTTAGTGACCAGCAGGAACAGCATGTATTCAAAACCGGCGATCTTGCCTTTTGGCAAGCGGATGGTAACCTGGTGTACCTGGGCCGTAAAGATAACCAGGTAAAGCTGCGTGGTTACCGTATTGAACCGGGTGAGGTAGAACGCGTGCTGGAACAGGCGCCGGGCATCCGGCAGGCAGTAGTGATCGCTCGGGGAGAGAGCAGCAACCGCTATCTCGCCGGGTATGTGACCAGTGATGACAGTTTTGATAAAACAGCACTGCAGACATTTTTACGCGCAAAGCTGCCTGAGTATATGGTGCCATCTGTGATCGTAAGATTGCCGCAAATACCATTAACCCCCAATGGCAAAACAGACCGCCGGAGTCTGGCATTGCTGAGCACTGACCATGGGGATGAACATACTTATATTGCTCCTGAGGGAGAAACCGCATTACGGCTGGCAGATATATGGAAGCATTTGCTGAAAAAAGACCGTATAGGCGTTACAGATAATTTCTTTGAGCTGGGTGGGCACTCTCTCCTGGCCACGCGTATGGTTTCCGCCATCCGTAAGCAGCTGGGCCGGGAAGTGGCTGTGCGGGATATTTTTAATATGCCTGTTATAAGGGAGCTGGCCCGCTATTTAGATAATCCCGGCTCTGCGGGTATAACCACGCTGTCTGATTTACCTGGTATTATTGCAGGCGCCCGTCCGGAGCGTATTCCTTTATCTTTTTCACAGGAACGGCTTTGGTTTATAAACCAGCTGCAGGGCAGCCGGGAGTATCATATTCCGGGTGTATTCAGGTTGCATGGGCAGGTTAATGTGGATGCATTACGTTACGGTTTACAACAGGTGATCAACCGTCATGAGGTACTGCGCAGCGTGTTAAAAAGTGAGCATGATCAAACCTGGCAGGAGATATTGCCGGAAGATCAATGGGAGCTGGTGTATCATGAGGTTGCAACATCGGCCATCAGCGATCAGATCCGGGAGGTGGTGGCAATGCCTTTTCATCTTGGACGCGATCATATGCTGAGAGCGCACCTGATCCGGGAGCCAGGAGGTGATCATTTGTTGGTGATCGTGTTACATCACATCGCCTCAGATGGCTGGTCGTTGCCAATACTGGTGCGTGAGTTTGTTGCTTATTACCGTAGCTACGAACAGGGCAGCGCTGCTGTTTTACCTGCGCTTTCCATTCAATATGCTGATTATGCGATATGGCAACGCCGTTACCTCGATGGGGATGGCCTGGCAACCGCATTGTCTTACTGGGAGGAGCGGTTATCCGGTTC
>NZ_JAGXJN010000436.1 GCF_019091455.1 Chitinophaga sp. GbtcB8 | reverse complement strand
TACTTTTCCCATATGGCCCACGTATCTGCAAAGGTAGAACGGTCGGGCACCGTAGGGCCTGAGCCTCTTACATCCAGGTCATCGCCTACCACATCGCCCAGAATAAGCGTGCATAACGTAGCCGGATATACTTTTAATGCCAGCTGCCCGCCTTTTACTGCGGAAGTATGTTTGCGCACTGTATTCATTTCATGAATGGTGGCGCCGCTTTTCAGCAAAAGATCAAATAAAGCT
>NZ_JAGXJN010000435.1 GCF_019091455.1 Chitinophaga sp. GbtcB8 | reverse complement strand
CCTCCTCTCTCGCCACCCTCCCGGCCCTCTTTTTCTATTTTCTTTGCCGGGGGGACGACAACCGCTTCCTCACCGGGCTATTTTGTTGGGGGTTTTTCCCTTCGTTGCGATATTTTTGTTTTTTTTTTTTTTTTTATTCCTTTTTTTCCCTTTTCACTTTTTAGATCCCCCCTCCCCCCCACCACCGGGGGGGGGGCACCCCCCCAAAAGCCGCATACGCGGGGGGGGGCATTTT
>NZ_JAGXJN010000434.1 GCF_019091455.1 Chitinophaga sp. GbtcB8 | reverse complement strand
ATGAAGGCTTCGGCTCCCTGGATCTTGCCACCCTCAACATAGCTAGGGTTCCCCTCGAACCCAAACACAACCAGGGACCCAAAGAAGGTGTGTTCTCCCATGTGCAGGAAAGGAGGGACCGGCTACCGGTCCAGATCAGGGGGAGTAGGCGGCAAAGTGGGGGGAGTAAGGGGGGGGCCATTGGTGCTTAAGTTTTACCACAATAGACTCAGAATGGAAAGTAAATTTTTTACGG
>NZ_JAGXJN010000433.1 GCF_019091455.1 Chitinophaga sp. GbtcB8 | reverse complement strand
AATGGGCTGCTGGTCTTTCCCGGCGGGGGGGTACGCCCGGGCACAAGAACGCCGAATGTGCTGCCCGCAACAGCTGCCGGCGCACAGCAGCATTAAATAGAACAGCATATTTGATTTTAAAGCAACAGGGAAAAGATGAAACAAGCACGATATTATCCATGGTTAGTGGTAGCCCTGCTTTGGTTTGTAGCCTTGGTGAATTACCTGGACAGGCAAATGCTTTCAACCATGAGGC
>NZ_JAGXJN010000432.1 GCF_019091455.1 Chitinophaga sp. GbtcB8 | reverse complement strand
CTTTTCCGCCATGCGTTTAAGGGCCTGGTGCCGGGGCGAGTGCCCCAACCCACTGATAGTAATGGAGCGGTAAGAGGTTTCGGCGCCAGCCAGCCCTTTCAGCACTTCCATTTCTGTTCGGGCATGGCTCATCATATCCACAAAGTTATACACGAACACGTTCAGCGGATAATTGAGCATATTTTGCACGTTGTTCACCAGGTGCTGCCCGTCGGTATGGTTAATAACCTTGGTG
>NZ_JAGXJN010000431.1 GCF_019091455.1 Chitinophaga sp. GbtcB8 | reverse complement strand
AATATTATTTTTTACTGCAAATGACAGCAATTCCCTGTTGCTGGGGGGTTTCAGCTTGTTGCGGATATTTGTTTTATGTTTGTTCAACGTATTTACGCTGTTGTACAACTGGTCTGCTATATCTTTTGCTTTCATGCCTGACAGCATTAATTGCAGCACCCTTTTCTCCTGCTCTGAAATATCGTATATGGGTTCCTGTATGGCATGCTCCTGCAGCGCAGGTTCGCCTATATGT
>NZ_JAGXJN010000430.1 GCF_019091455.1 Chitinophaga sp. GbtcB8 | reverse complement strand
TAACTATACATGGAGGGAACTGTTTTCAGATCAGGGGAATCCTGGATCACATCACCAAACAGCAGCCCGCCCTTAACAGCATGCCCGGCCGGCCAGTGCAGGAAGTTGGCCCCGGGAAAATGCCCGCCGCAAAGCACCAGCCCAATATTATCCCATAAAGGCAGCATAGGGCCTTCCCACAATATAATTACCGGGTCCCTGCGGCCCAGCCACTGCGCATCCAACGCATGTACAT
>NZ_JAGXJN010000429.1 GCF_019091455.1 Chitinophaga sp. GbtcB8 | reverse complement strand
TTGCCTACTTGCTGCGCATAACCCAGCATTTGTGTTTTGTTCCCGGCTACAGTGTCGCGGGTAACCAGCACCAGGTCCAGGTCAGAGAAGGCATCTATTTCACCTGTGATCCAGGAACCGGCTGCCGCCAGGCCAATTTCGCGGGCATCCTCTTTCAGCATGGTTACTACCCGGTTAGCAAAGTCGTTTTGTATTATAAGGGATGGAATTTAAAAAAACGCTTTTAATAAGAAGA
>NZ_JAGXJN010000428.1 GCF_019091455.1 Chitinophaga sp. GbtcB8 | reverse complement strand
GCTTTTATCCGGGAAAATCCGTTAAATTTGGTAAGAATTAAACCAGATCTCAATTTTAGTGGTCAATACGTCCGGGTCCTGGGTTATCCCGGAACCCGGATCTTGTAAGACCTTTGCCACCTAAACCAGTACATTTTGACGCTACCCATGACCATAAAAATACACCCGCTGCTGCGCAACAAGGTTGTGTTAGCTACTGCAGCCTTTGGAATATGGCTGGGTTTCTTGGTCCGTA
>NZ_JAGXJN010000427.1 GCF_019091455.1 Chitinophaga sp. GbtcB8 | reverse complement strand
GCCTTACCGGATTCTTTTAGCTGCTCCCTGTGCGGCGCTGCTGCCAGCGCTTTGGAAGAGATCAGTGAAAGCACCCTGGGGGTTAAGCTTTAAAATATTTTAATAACATCCAGGTAAAAGGATCGCCGGAAACAATATGCGTATCCGGCACACCGGGGATCTTAGGTTTTAACCAGTCCACCAGCCAGTACATACCCGGTTCTTCACTCACGGAACGCCCTAATACTATCAAAGG
>NZ_JAGXJN010000043.1 GCF_019091455.1 Chitinophaga sp. GbtcB8 | reverse complement strand
ATCAAAGTTTTGCTTTTCCATATGGTCAGTTTAAAGTTAATCAACTTTTTACTGACACACTTTTTGTAATAGTCTCGTCATCGTAGAAAGATATCTCCCCAGTCGATCAATAAACATTATTGCTTTGAAATCTCTATATCTTATTTAAATAGCTCACGTTCTATTTATCATTTTCTAAAATATATGCTATATTTACCTTATAGTTCCCGGTTGTCCCTGGCTTGCCAAACTTCCGGGTTTCTTTTTGCTTATACTCCTTTCTCCAATGGTCCTATTACGAGGGCTAGCGGGATAAAGAAATCAAATGATCATCTAACTTATTTGAAAGGTGGTCGTTGGGCGAATCTCCGGCGTCTTTCTTTGTTAACATGATTTCAAGATCTTCTTGATTAATTATGAGGATGAGTTTTCCATTTTCTCGCAGCGCTCCTTTTGTTGCCGTTATTGCACCTGATTCAGCTCCATTCCGCGTAACAATTATGGCAGTACCTCTAAGTGCTTTCGGATACAGATATCGCTCGGTCGTATAAATCTGCCCGGCCGGAATCGGGTCGGAGTAATTCTTCATCTCAAATAAAACATATCTGGAGCTAAATGATTCGACTAGTGTACGCCAGAAATCGTCAGCAGACCTAATTCTGCAAACAAGATCAAACCTCGATAGTCCATCATCTGTACGGCTCTGTTTATCCCATATCGAAAGATCATCTTCGAAAAGGTATTGTAATATCTGAATACATTTCCGTTCATATGTGGCCCAACCGTCCCTTCCTAAAGGAATCGCTTTTAATTCTGAAATACACTTGGCACCAACCTTTTCAATAGGTGGGATTTCAGTTTGCGATTGAATTACGAAATAGCTCAACGGATTAGTATCCGTCATAGGGTCAACATCTTCGTATGGCAATGATATGTCTGTTCCCTGTTGTGCGGCCATTAAAGACTGTCCCAGTTCCTCAAGGATATCCTCTCGACCTAAAGCGGCCAGAAAATTTGCAATGTTACTTCGGTCCCAGACCACAACCCCCATTTCACTCAACCTTTTTTTCTCGAAGGCATTTACCAAAGATGAAACAATTAGTATAACATTAAACCCAGTTAGATTTCCAGCAAATCGAAGTTTCTCAGCCGCTCTTGAAAGCATGGAGAAAGGAACTGTACGGCTGCGGTAAAATTTCACCTCGGAAATCACTATTAACTCTCCCTTTCGTAATATAAAATCTGGAACAGGAAGCCCATCAAACAAAGCTAACTTTGGTTCGGCTGTCACTTCATCAAATAGCAATTCCAAGAGCTTTTTTATGTAGTCAGAAAAACCAGTTTCACGGAAGTTGTTTTTTGAAGCCATGAGCAAAGTCTACTTTGTGAAAACAAATGATACAGTGACTTATGCTAAAAGACATCGCTATTTATTAAGTACTGCGGCTATTAAATATAAACAAATATTTTCTCTGTTGTGCAACTCCTTCTATGAGAACCACGTGAATAATCCATTTTATTGTAAACAACCTATATAGCAAATTAACATCTGATTCACATTCTATCTAAACTGAACAAAATGAACAATTGCCAATCCTTAATTCCACTTTATTTTCATTTTGATAATCATATCTGTTAATTACTAAAATCAACCTATCATGCCGAATGACAACCTTATTTCGGTTGCAGTAGACCCCACTGCGATGGATGCTATCCAACAGGCTATTACCACCATTAAAACCCAGTTGCCCTTTCTGTTAAAATTAAGCCCTGACGAAAAACGGATCTATGCCCGCATGGGCGATAAATCCCTTCCGTTTGTGGACAAAGCGCTGGGTTATGCAGAAACTAATCCGCACCTGGTGCCGCCTTATCTGCAAGTAGTAGAATTTAAAAAAGATATGGAACTGGTAAAATCGCTTACTAAGATCCAGCAGCCATTAAAAAGTCTGATGGAAGCTATTGATGATACCATGATAGTAGCCGGTAACGAGAGTTACAGCGCCGCACTGGTATTTTATAACTCCGCAAAGCGGGCAGCCGATGCGGGCGTACAGGGTACGCAAAGCATCGTTAATGATCTGAAGCAACGTTTTCCGGGACGGACCATCGCAAGAACGGCTCCTAAGCCAGAAACAGAGGTATAATACCGGCTTAATACAGTAAACTGACAGCAAATTGCGGTTCTAAGCTCTGGGAACGGAGTATAACAACTGCAATTTGCTGTTCTTTTATAGGAAATTGGGGGTACGTGATAGCAATTTTGTGGTTCAAAGCCCCTCAAATGAGTATGGTTAACAGAAAATTGCTGATAAGGACTAGCAATTGGGCCCTTAGTAAATGGAATGATTCCCCTTGTAACGGGAATGTTGTATATCCGGAAGGCTTTTGCGGAGTGCTTTAAAGCAATTCATTGATCCGGATAAGTCAGATGGAACTTTTACCTCTCTACGCCCAGCCTACTGTAGAAATTATTAATTAATCGCTTTACAGTTCTCCAATGTTTGTTTGCAACGAGCCGTTAAAACCTGTAAGTCACGGGCAAGATCACTGGCTATTTTAACGATCATTTCCAGATCTTCAGCAGGGCATTTTTCAGGATGCTGCAGATAGAAATCATACCAATGCGGCGTCCAGTTACATTCACTTCTCACAAATCCGTTAAAGTTTTCATGCAGCTCATAAATTCTGCTATACAGGGTTATAAGCAAAGGAGCCTGCGGGTCGGGGGAAACAGCTGTAGGTTGTGATTTTGCTTGCATAAAAAGAATGTTTTATGGGTTGACAAATGAATGATAAAGGCTAGTCACAATTATTTTTATGTCTAAGCGCCCTTCATTTTATCTACATGTTCTATACAAAGATAAGGTAATTATTTGAAATACTCGTTATTCACGAGTGTTTTTTTTATCATTACAGTATTGCTTTGCCAAAAACTGATTATGGCAGGCATTACACCTATCGAACAATATGTAATTGACAAAGTAAAGAAGATGAGGCAGGAAGCAAATCTATCCCAAGCTGCATTAGCAGCCCTGCTGGATCAATCTGAGGGCTTTATAGGGGATATCGAATCTACTACCCGCAATGCTAAATACTCGATCCGGCATTTAAATGAATTAGCTAAAGTATTTAAGTGTTCCCCAAAAGATTTTCTGCCGGAAAAGCCGTTATAACACAAAAGGACAACTTTTCTGCAAACATTTTTCATCGCTTTACCTCTGTGGAAGAATCGAAAGACATACTATTAACATTAGGCGACAACATAAAAGCCCTTCGGAAATTAAAAGGACTTACTCAGGTTGATATGGAAACCAGGACAGGTATAGATGCTGGTGATCTCAGCAGAATTGAAAGCGGACAGGTTAACCTCACCTTTATAAAACTCGTTAAATTAGCTGCTGCCTTGGGTGTGGAGTTAAATGAGCTTTTTACTATGAAGAATAAATAAATTGTATCTTATTACATAATTCTTATTCAGAACGAGTAAATGTCATTGAGCATGCAATCAGCTGAATTAAAAATACTCCAAAGAAAAGGCAACAACGCTGTTAAAAAACTTCGTAAAGCAAAGTTTGACAAAGGGCTGCCTTTCATGATCATCTCTAACGATCTTCCAAGTACGCAATGCTATCTCGAATATGCTGATGGCCGCATATTGCTGGTAGGGATACTATCAACTTCTGCTCGTGATTTTAGTGTTATTCGTGAATTAACACCAACCGAAAGAGATATAATTCGAACAAAGTTCCATTTTCCATAATCTAAGGTTCGGAATTCCCCCAATGGTTTCTAAAATATCTAAACAAAGGTTAAGGAGCAACAATAATCTCCTCTACTCCTCCCTATACACCTTCCTCCCCCCATTCATCAAACTCCTATACCCTAGTTCCGCCCCACCACTCACCTGCAAAATACACCCGGTAATAAACCTTGCCTTCTCCGATAACAAAAACACCCCCGCATCTGCGATCACATCTCCCTCCGGGCAATAACCCAGCGGATGAATATTCCGAAGGTATTCTTCCATAGATGCCTCATCTTCCTGCTCACTGTTCCACTTCCGCAGCATAGGCGTCCATACGGCAGCAGGAGCCAATGCATTCACCCGGATATGATAAGGTGCATAATCTAAGGCCATAGACTTTGTTAAGCTATTCACAGCCCCTTTGGTAGCAGTATAAGCCGCATGGTTCTCCTGCCCTATTTCCCCTACCAGGCTGCTGGTATTAAGGATACAGCCGCGGGTTGCGATCAGTGCATCCAGCCCATATTTAGTGGTATAATAAATGCCTTTCAGGTTCACTTCAAATAACAGCTCCCATTCATCGTCTGTGGTCAGGTGTAGCGGTTTGGATGGCGCGGCAATACCGGCATTGTTATGAATAGCATCCATTTTGCCATAACGGCGCAGGGTTTGTGCTATAGCGTCTTTTACTTCAGCAGGCTTAGACACATCACATAATATACCTAAATGCTCATTACCTAATTCTTTGACGGTGGCATCCAGTGAGGATACCTCATTAGCTATTACTACTACCTTAGCTCCTGCCTCCGCATACTTGCGGGCACACTCATACCCGATCCCCATGGAGCCACCGGTTAAAAAGATCACTTTATTTGCTAACAACATAATTCGAATGATTAATAAATTTCTAAATGAGCGGAAAGCTGAAAGCATAAAGCATAAAGCAAAAAGCTTAATGCAGCGATGTACTGGCCTTATGCCTTATATTTTCCCCTTGTACCTTAACGAGCGTAAAGCCGAAAGGATAAAGCAGAAAGCTTAATGCAGCCAATGCTCAGTTTTATACTTTTATTTTTCCCTTGTGCTTTTAGAGCGCGGCCTTGGGTCATATGCTTTACCATTAACTTCCGACCCACGGCTTTCTGCTTTATCCTTTCTGCTCTTTGCTTACCTAAACCACCAAAACAACACCACCATCACCACCAACAGCCCCACCGCCAATACTTTATAATTCCCTATCCCCTTCCAGCCCGGTGATTGCAGCGGCTCTCCCGGAGAACGCCAGTACAGCACCCGCGCACCCTCCACAGGCTGCGGCGCAGGGAAAGCAAATGTAAACACCACCTGCAGCAGCACACAAATACAGAACAGGTAAAAGGCCATCATCATAAAAGGAATATGCCCGATCACCGTATCCGGGAAAAGTTTATTTACTGCAAATACAATAGCGCCCATGGCAGAACCTATCCACAGTGTGAGTTTGGCAGAAACAGCGGATGCCTTGCTCCAGAAAATGCCTAACAGGAACACACAGGTAATAGGCGGTGCAATGTGCGCAATCACATCGTTCAACCCGTTAAAAATACTTTCGTAGCTGTTCAGCAATGGCATTAATGCCAATGAAAACACCAGCGCCAGCCCGGCAGCTATCTTGCCTACCTTTACCAGCTTTTGATCAGACACTTCCGGGTAATAACGTTTATAAATATCATAGCTGCACAAGGTAGCAATGGCATTCAGCGCACCGGAGATCTGGCTCATTAAGCCGGACAGCAGCGCCGCTGCTACAATACCGATCAAACCACTAGGCAGCAGCTGCGTGATCATTATCGTGTAAATACCTTTGCTGTTCACTACTCCCTGTGCATTTTTTAATGCGCTGATGTCCAGCAGGCCAGCTTTGGAAAGCGTGTAGGCAAACAGTCCCGGGAGTACGAAAATGAATACCGGCAGTATTTTTATAAACCCGCAGAACAGGGAGCCTACCCGTGCATGATCTTCGTCCTTTGCGCCCAGCACCCGCTGCACAATAGTTTGATCCGCACACCAGTACCAGATACCCAATACAGGGTAACCCAGGAACACGGCATACCAGGGCATGCCGCTACTATCGCCATGCGGACGAAGCATAGAGAGTTTATTTAACGCACCGTCGTCCTGTAGGATATGCACCATGGGCTGCCAGCCACCCATTTTATGCCAGGCGGCCATACTGATAATAATAGCACCTATGAGCAGCACAATAGTTTGTACAGATTCTGTTACCACTACTGCGGTTAATCCGCCTACAATGGTGTACACGGCTGTGAGTAATGAAATAACGATCACGCTGGTATACATATCTACCCCAAACAAAGTATGCAATACAATGCCGCCTGCTAATAGAGAAAAAGCGATATGAATAATAATGGCAGATACTACGGATACAATAGCCAGCCAGTCCCGGCTGGCACGGTCGTAGCGTTTTTCCAAAAAATCCGGTAAGGTGGCTACGCCGGACCGGATGTAAAAAGGTGCAAAGAACAGCGCCAGTAATATCAGTGTAAAGGCAGCCATCCATTCAAAGTTACCGTTCAGCAAACCGGTATCAAACCCGCTTTGCGCCAGGCTTACCAGATGCACGCATGATATATTGGTGGCAAACAATGCCAGTCCTATCATGGGCCACTTCAGTGTTTTGCCCGCCAGGAAATATTCGCCCGCAGCATTACCGTTAGCGTGTTTTCTCCTGTGCCGGATACCACTCCACAATCCTACAGTTACAATGCCTATAACATACAGGACCGCAATGGTAAGGTCAAGCGGTTTAATCATTGGTATGCTTTAAGATCACAGCTACTGCCCGGCTCCTGCGGCGTAATGTAAACACCATTGCTGATGTGTACCGGGTGTACGAAGTGCTTTTGTAAATGTGGAATATGTTCTAAGAACAGTGCCGGATGATCCATAGCTATGTGGTTAAATAATACCAGGTGCTGGTGCAGCTGTCCCATATCTCCCACATGCGGCACTACCGGTATACCGTATTTACGGCATAGCAGGCTAACGGTTATAAATTCGCTTACCCCTCCTACCCTTACCGCATCTACCTGTATAAAACCGGCGCAGCCTGTTTGCAGGTAGTTCTTAAAGATAATACGGTTGGGCACATGCTCGCCCAGCGCCAGCTTGGTGGGAGCGATGGCATCTGCCAGTGTTTTATGCGCCAGCACATCGTCCGGGTGCGTGGGTTCTTCTATCCAGTAGGGATTCATGGATTGCAGCTCCCGGCATATTTTCAATGCCGCAGGCAGTGTCCATTGCTGGTTAGCATCCAGCATTACCTTTACTTTATTACCCGCTGCTTCCCGCACAATATGTGCGCGGCGTATATCCCTTTCGGGATCGGTGGAGCCTACTTTTAGCTTCATGGCAGTAAAGCCTTCTGCTACGGCTATACGTGTATTCTCCCGCACCTTATCATCAGAATAATTGAACCAGCCTATGGAAGTATCGTAACCGGGATAGCCCTGTTGTAAAATACTCTGCCGGGTATGGGCTGTGGGGGCTGCATTGCGCAGCAGCTGTAATGCCTGTTCCCTGGTAAGCTCATCTTCCAGGTAAGAAAGATCCAGCGTATTCACGATCTGCTCCGGCGAAAGATCGATCAACAGTTTCCATAACGGCACACCTCTCTTTTTAGCCCACAGATCATAACAGGCATTGGTTACAGAAGCCAGCGCCAGATGAACTATGCCTTTGTGAGGGCCCAGCCAGCGGAACTGCTGCTCATTGGCAAAACGGTGGAACACGGCGCCAAAATCCTGCATCAATTCCTCAATATCTTTCCCTTTTAACTGTTGTGCATAGAATTGCGCTGCTTTGCATACCAGGTCATTGCCTTCACCTAAGGTGAATGCAAATCCATGACCGGTAAGCCCGCTATCATCCTTTAATTGTGTTACTGCATAAGAGTAAATGGGATTGCGATGTACAGCATCACTACCAGTTCCTTCATCCAGTGGAAAACGTGCATCAAACGTGAAAATATCCTTGATCATGACTACATCTTACAAGGGTGAAATTAAACTGTTAACGATGCTTACGAAATGATCTATTCTTTCATTATGATGAATTATCCGATTGTACTATCCTCCCGGCGGCTGGCAGCCTTGTATTGTTCCGGAGATACGTTCATGTGTTTTTTGAACAGGCGGGAAAAATGGTAAGGATCATCATACCCTATGGCTTCTGCCACATCCTTTACCTTCAGGTTGTTCTGGAACAGCAGCTGGCAGGCCTTCTGGATCTTCAGGTGAATAAAATAATCAATAGGCGGCATACCGGTGGCCTTGCGGAATAAAGTAGAAAAATAAGAGGCCGACAGATTGTGCGTCGCTGCCATATCTTCTACCGTTAGCTTTTCATGCAGGCGGCTGCGCATGTATAAAATGGTTTGCGTAATATGATCTTCCGCAGCGGGATTTTTACGTTGCTGATGTTTATCAGGATATAAAAAAGTGGCTACAAAATGGTACAGGCAAAAGTTGGCATTGTTCAGATTATCTGTACTGTAGCCCATTTCCAGGCTTTCATACATGTTCTCCCACACCTGCAGGCCTTTTTCATTTAATGGTATTTCACGCGGGCCATCGTCTGTATTAATGTTAAGCGACTTATTAAACCCTGCCATATCCGGGCCGCTGAAATGCACCCAATAAATGGTCCAGGGGTCGGCTTCATCTGCGCCATAACAAATGTATTGCGTGGTAGCAGGAATAATAAAGAACTGGTTAGGGCCTACCTGGTAAGTGCGGTTGCCAATGCGGTACCAGCCTTTGCCACGCAGGCAATAGATCAGGATATTATCCTTACACCCGCTTTTGCGCAGCCGGTAATGTGCTATGGCTTTGGGAAAGTACCCGATATGGGTAAGGTATACCGGGCTAAGGGCCGTGTTTTTCTTTGCGTGGTTAAGGCACACTGCCTCCGGTAAGCTGATCAGCTTTTGCCCTTCAAATCCGTCTCGTCGCTTGTGTTTATCCATACGCTACTGTCGCAGCGGCAGGCCTATTTATTCACCAGGAAGTAAACTATCCGGCATACATTCTTTGTATTGCCCGGATGCGGCCCGCCTGTTTGCAATCTCAAATTATGATTTTCCCTGCTTAATTCATCTCCCAGTATCAAATACCAGGGCAGGTACAGGCTTCCACTCCATTGGGTATGCAGGTCTATTTCCTGCTCTATGCCACCGTCAATACTGTATTTGATGAAACCCGCATCCGGACCGGATAATACGGCTATGCCTATTGTACGGCCGGTGAAAGGAAAGTCCAGCGAGGCAGTACCCGTAGTATCTGATACCAGCACCGGCACTTTTACAAAACCTGCGCGTGTAGGTGTGCTGTCTGCCGGCTGCCATGATTCATTAATAGTAAAATGCTGCAGGTGCGTGGCATCGTGAATATCCGCATAGTAGCCCTCCTCATAGTTAAACGGATCTTCAGGAGAACGTTGCTGCATCACCGTTTCAATGAACTCCGGTACCGGTTTTTTAAATTCACCATCCAGCAGCTGTTTGATGCTATTGAAATATAATTTCTGCCCAAAAGGCGATGGATGCAGGTCTTTAAAATCATCTTTCCAGGTAAATTCCTTCGCATCTATACGGTCTGTAATTTCTTTGGCAAGATTAATAAAAGGCAGGCCATACTTTTTAGCGATGGCCGCATGCACCTGCACCTCTACGGGTATTTTACCGGCATGGTAATCCGCCATCTTATCCGGGTCCGTAAAAGCCATCAACACAATATTGGTATTAGGATTTACCGCCAGCATATGCCGTACAATGCCCTCCAATGCGCGGCGCTGCTGTGCTTCCGTGTAACCATTACCGCGATCATTAACAGCTGATTCCACGAACAACAGGTCTACCGGCCCTTTTTCAATTACATCCCGCTGAAAGCGGAAGGCATGCGGCACACTGCCCAGGGATGGAATGCCTGCATTCAGAAAAGTGAATTTGGTACCGCGGTACGTATCCTTCAGGTATTTACACACCAGGTCGCGCCAGCCATTCATATTGGTGATGGAGCCGCCCAGGAACACCACATGCGCCTCTTTATCCTTTTGCATGCGGTACCAAACATTATCCAGCCCTCCATTGCGTATAATGTAATCTTCACTTTTCAACGGCGCCTTTACCCGCACTTGCGCGTGCAGGCTAACAGCGGCGGTAAGGCACAGGGCCAGGTATAATAGCTTCATGGTTTAAATTTCATCTATCTGCAGCACCACGCTGGTTCTGTGACTGTTTACATCGGGGTTAAAACCTACTTTCATCAGGAAATCGCCTGAATAAGTTTTGCTTTCGTCAATGGTTGATTTGGCGCCGGGATACACATTCACTTCTTTGATCTTATACTTCCCGGCCGGTTTCAAACCTTTCAGGCGTATGGGCATAGCACTATGCACATCATAGCGGTTATTTACCAGGTAATTGAAAATTACGCCGGCGCTTTGCTGCTCATTTACATATAACACGGATGCTACATTACTTTCCCGTGGATTGGATAAACGGTACTGGTCGCCCTGCCAGATGGTGCTCTTCAGCGCATTATAGGTTTTCACTGCGCCCTGTACAAATTGCAGGTCATTGGCAGGCAGCTTGCTTACTACAATATCAAAACCCAGCTTGCCCATCATGGCTACATCTGTGCGGAACTTCAACGGCTGCTTACCCCAGTCTGTTACGTGGTTAGAGCTGCTGATGGCCGGGTAAAAATAAGAGTACTCCCATTGTATGAAAATACGCTCCATAGGGTCCGTATTATCACTGGGCCAGAACTCCGTGAAGTATTGCAGGGCAGCATAATCTACCCGGCCACCACCACCGGAGCACAGCATCATAGGCACTTTGGGATACTTGGCCCTGATGCGTTCCAGCACTTTGTATAAACCGCGCATGTACTCAATATAAAAATGCGATTGGTTTTTAAGATAGGCGGAGTGCGCATTATAGATCACCGCATTACAGTCCCACTTAATGTAGGCAAGCTGCGGATTTTTCGTGAACAGGTCATCGATAATACCAAATACAAAGTCCTGCACCTGCGGGTTGCTAAGGTCCAGCTCCAGCTGGTTACGGAAATAATATTCATCACGTTTGGGCTGACGCACTACCCAGTCCTTATGTTTTTCATACAGCTCACTTTTAGGGCTTACCATTTCCGGCTCCACCCAAATGCCGAATTTCACACCATCGTTCTGCGCTTCTTTTACCAGGCTGGCAATTCCGTTCGGCAGCTTGGTCATATTCTCCTGCCAGTCGCCCAGGCCTGTATGATCATCATTACGGGCATTCTTGTTGGCAAACCAGCCATCATCCAGCAGGAACAGGTCCACACCTAATGACTTGGTTTCTTTCAGCAGCTCAAACAGCTTGCTTTCATTAAAATCAAAGTAGGTGGATTCCCAGTTGTTCAGCAATGTAAGGCGGTTGCCTTTCCCATCCAGCAATTTATAGTTCCTGGCCCAGCGCTGCAGGTTGCGGCTGGCGTTGCCTTTGCCCTTATCGGAAAAAGTATACAGGAAAGCTGGTGTGGTAAATGTTTCATTAGGCTGCAGCGTGTAGTCAGATGCGTAGTTGTTAATACCGGCAATAATGCGCAGGTTATCCTGCGGGTCCAGCTCCAGGTCTACCCGGAAGTTGCCGCTGTATTCCAGCGCACCGTATAGTACATTCCCTGCATCTTCGGTAGCCGGTTTGTCCATAGATACCATGAACACGGATGGCTGGAACAGGTTAGCGCGGGTACCCAGCTTGCTATCCAGCGTGCGGATGCCGTGCGTGATCTTAGATTCTTCCGGCTGCATTTCCTTGGCCCAGTCGCCATGGTACTGCGTAAGCCAGAAACCATCTGCTGCTTTCAGGTGCAGGTTGGCAGAGGCAAATTTGTGCAGCACCACGCTGCCTTTTTCTTTATGTCGGATGGCACTCCACTGCTCTACCACATCTTCCTTAAAATAGGTTTTATAAAAAAGTGTTACCTCAAAATCATACACCGGGTCTTTCAGCACAATGCTAAGTAAGGAAACATTATCATCTGTTTTGGTAACTGTATGGCTTACATATTTCAGGTCCAGGGAATTATTGCCATCCGCATGCGTTACGGTAATGGCAGGTTCCACCAGGTTGCGGGAGCCGGATGGCGTGTAAGCGGAGTTGAGCAAACCGGTATAATCACCGGCCTGTTTGTATACGCCCGGTACCTGGTCATACTCATTAACATCTGCTAACTTTTCCCCGAAATAAATAGTGTTCAGATCCTTGCTGTTATTCACCTGCAATACCAGCGCATTATGCGCGGTTTGAACGGGAATGTTAATGTTCTGGGCCTGTGCCGCGCACACTATAAAAGGTGCCGCTAATAACGTGGCTAAATGTTTTACCTGCATGTTTTTGACGGTTATTCCTATCCTTGGTTAAGACGTTCAAGATACTAAATTTTTGTTGCCATTACTTCCCTGATCTCCCCATTCACTTTCACCTTTACTTTGCGCGGGTTGGGCGATGTTATGGTGTAACGGGTAACCTTGCCATCTTTCCAGGTCATGCTAACGGTATAGTTGCCACGGGCTTTAAGGCCGCTAACGCTGCCGGCAGACCGCCACTGGTCCGGGATGGCAGGCAGCAGGTCAATGAAACCGGCATGACTTTGCAGCAGCATTTCTGCCAGCCCGGCTTCGCCGCCAAAATTGCCGTCTATCTGGAACGGCGGTCCTGCGGTGAACATGTTCGGATAGGTACCACCACCTGCGCCATAGTTGATATTGGTTTTCAGGGTAGGCCGCATCAGGTCTGCAAATAATTTATATGCGCGGTTACCATCATGCAGGCGGGCCCAGAACAATTGTTTGAATGCAATAGACCAGCTGGGGCCATCGTCGCCGCGGGCCTCCATGCTTTTTTTACAGGCTTCGGCCAGGTCGGGCGTGCCTTCCGGTGTAATTAACGGCGCGGGGAACAGGCCATATAAATGCGACAGGTGCCGGTGATGTGGCTCTGATTCCGGGTATTCTTCCATCCACTCCATCAGGCGGCCATCACTGCCTATACGGCCTATGGGCGCCGCCTTTTTCAGCTGCGCTTCCAGCCTCGTGCGCAGCGCCGCATCAATACCCAGTACGTTCGTAGCCGTTATAACGTTGGTAAATAACTCACGCACGATCTGGTTATCAATGGTAGCCCCTACACAGATGGCGGCATGTTTGCCATTGGGCATTACAAAACTATTTTCCGGGGAGGATGAGGGCGACAGCACCAGGTAACCGCTCTTAGGATCTGTTACCAGCTGGCTGCTGTAGAACAGCGCCGCACCTTTCAGCACCGGGTAAATATCCTGCAGGTATTTTTTATCGTTAGTAAATGCATAATGCTCCCACAGGTTATTACATACCCAGCCGGAACCGGATTTGGTGGCGCCCCAGGAGGCGCTTTCGCCGGGTTCCGTAAAGCCCCATACATTAGTGATCACATGCGCCACCCAGCCCTCTGCATTGTAATAGGCTTTGGCCGTTCTTTCACCGGGTTTCACCAAACCCTTTATCAGCGCTGCCAGCGGCAGGTCCAGCTCCGGCAGGTTGCTTACCTCTACCGGCCAGTGGTTCATCTGCACATTTACATCCAGGTGGTAATCGCCATTCCAGGGTGTTTGTACCTGGTTAGCCCACAGGCCCTGTAAGTTGGGCGGCAGCAAACCTACGCGGGTGCTGCTTATGCTCAGGTAACGGCCAAACTGGAAAAACAATACCGGCAGCGCATCGTCTGAGCTGGGGTTGGCATGAAAGCCGGCCAACCGTTCATCCGTAGGCAGCTGTTCTGCATGCGTGGCGCCCAGCTGCATTTGCACGCGGTTAAATAATTTCTGATAGTTGGTAATATGCTGCTGCTTTTGCGCGGTGTAAGGTTTTTGCATTGCAGCGGCCATCAGCTGCTTTGTTTTTGCCATAAAACCGGGGTTACGGAAATCCGTGCCCATGGAAAGTACCAGGGTTACTTCTGTAGCATTCTTTACTACCAGGGCGTTTTGTGCTGTAGTTAAAGTACCGCCATTCAGCTTTGCCTGTACACGGGCTATGTAACGCATGCCGGGTGTATCAGTACCGCTGGGCAGCCGCCCGCTCATTTGCAGTTCTTTACCTTCGGTTCTTACTGCAAAATTCTCCGGCCGGTCAATGGATACACGAAAATTCAGCTGTCCGGGTTTGCTGGCTGTAAGGCGGATGATACCTACATCATCCCCAAAACTGGTAAAGTATTCTCTTTTATAAGTAACCCCGTTTAATGTATAGCTGGTAGCGGCTACAGCGTTGTTTAAAGATAGCTCTCTTTCATAATGGGTAGCGGTAGTATCCGCCGTTTTATGATCATATTCCAGCATTAAAGTACCCAGCACCTGGAAACAGCCCCATGGCAGGCCTGCGGAGCCCTTCCCCGTGCACACAAATGATTTATCCATCAGCGCCTGCGCTTCATCATTCTTATTTTCCGCCAGCAGCTGCCGGATCTGCGGCAGCAGTTTGTAGGCTTCATAATTATTAGCATCCTGCGGTGCGCCTGACCACAGCGTAATATCATTCAGCACAATTTTTTCATTGCGCACACCGCCGTCCGGCATCATACCTAAACGGCCGTTGCCTAAAGGAATGGTTTCTTCCCAGGCCACGGCAGGCTGGGTATACCATAGGCGCAAGGGCTGCTGCTGGGCTAATAACGCAATGGGTAAACATACACAAGTTATTACAGCGGTAAAAAGTTGTCGGATCATTATAGTGGAACTTTGTTTGAAAAAATGTAAAATTTCAAATGTAAAATGTTAAATGTAAAAGTGGAATGCAGCGATGGACCGCATCCAACGTTTACATTCTTCTTTAAAAATGTAAAATTCTAAATCAACAAAAGAGGCTCATAAAAACCATTTAAAAGACTTATGACCCAGATAAACGCCAAATGTAAAAGTTAAATGCAGCGATAGACTGCACCCAACTTTTACATTTACATTTTACATTTAAGATTTTACATTCCTTTACTTATACTCCGGATTCTGCACCAGCACGCCCCCGCTCTTATCAATCTCCGGCTGCGGCAAAGGCCAGTGGTAAAACTTATCCTCGTAGTGATAAGGGTTAATACCATCTTTCACCGCATTCAGCACGGTGCTGGCAGTATGCCAGCGGCGCAGGTCAAAATAACGCAGGCCTTCAAATGCCAGCTCTATCCTTCTTTCATGGCGGATCCGCTGGCGCATCTGGTCTTTGGTTAAACCAGCGGGGTAAGCCGGCATGCTTACCCGCGCACGCAGGTCGGTCATGGCTTTGTACACCGTGGCATCCGGCCCTGCCAGCTCATTCTGCGCTTCTGCATACATCAGCAAAATTTCAGCTAAGCGGAACACCACTGCATTTTGCTGGCTTAAGGTAGAAAATCCATACGGAATATTTTCCGGCACCAGGAATTTCATTACTCCATAACCGGTAGGCCGGCTGTTGGAAGGCGTATGAATTTTACCACCGCCAAAATCAGGATGATCTACAAACACGGTTTTCTTCAAACGCGGGTCGCGGTTCTCAAACGGTGCAGCAGGATTGGTGAGCGGTGAGGTGCCGTACGGTAAACCATCCGTACATTCAAAATCATTTACAAAATTCTGCAGCGGGCTGGCTACCAGCCAGTCGCCATAATACATATCCCAGGGAGCGGTATTATTAGGCGCTAAAAAATTTATAGAGAAAATGATCTCTGTATTACCCTTTTGGCTGGCATCGCGGAACACATCTTCAAAATTAGCGCTCAGCTTATACTGTGACTGGATCTGCAATGTAAGATCTCTTACCTGCGTTAGCAAGGCCGCATCAGGAGTGCCGTTAGTACCATAAGCCGCAAAAATAAGCGTACGCGCTTTCAGCGCCTGGGCAGATGATACACAGGCATGGCCGCCATTCTGGTAATAGGGCGCTGCATTCAGGTTGGCAATGGCAAAATCTGCATCAGCCAGTACCTGCTTTAACACATCCGGGGCAGCTACCTTAGCCTGGTTCTGTGTTTCCAGCGACAGCGGTTCCAGCACCACCGGCACATCGCCATAAATATTATATAGCTGAAAGTAAAAATACGCGCGTAAAAAACGGGCTTCTGCCTCATACTTTTTCTTGTCGGCATCAGGAAAATCAGGACCGGTATATTTAGCCAGCTGCATCAAAAAAATGTTGATGCGGGCAATGCCAGCATAGGCATCCTTATACAGCTGCGGTATATAACCGCCGGTAGTGGAGCTGATGCTGCCGGATACAATTTCTTTGGCAGAACCGGAGTTGTGCTGCGCATAACCATTGTCTGTAAAACAATCCCACACCGGTAATTCAACTGCAAATTCAGCTGCCTGCAGGGAGGAGTAAGCTGCTGCAAGCGCCTGATCAAAATCGCTTTTCTTTTGCCAGAAATCACCGGATGCCAGCGCATCCTTCGGGTTCTGATCCAGGTATTTTTTACAGGCCGTACCCATTAACGAAAGCAGCAGGCATATATAGATGGTGTATTTTTTCATAACCTTAGAACTTAACATTTAAACCAAAAGAATAGATCTTATTCTGCGGATACTGTACAAAGTTGCCGCTGCCCGCACGTTCCGGGTCAAGGCCGCGGTATTTGGTGGCAGTAAGCAGGTTGTCGCCGGAGAAATATACCCGCACATTATCAATACCTATGCGGCTGGTAATATTAGCCGGAATGGTGTAACCAATGGTAAGGTTCTTCAGGCGGAAGTAAGAAGCATCCTGCAGGTAATAAGAAGATGCGCGGCGTATTTTTTCCGGTGCGCCCCAGCCCCAGTAAATGCGCGGCATAGTGGTGGATGGGTGTTCCGGGGTCCAGCGGTTACGCCAGTCGGTGGTGGGCGGCGCGCCCTGTACAAAAGGAATGGTGCCCCATTCGCTTACAAAGAATCTGGTGCCTTCTACACCTTGTGCCATAGCAGAAAAATCAAAACCTTTGTATTGCAATGCCAGGTTAAAAGAGTAGTTGATGTTAGGATAATTGCCCTTTATATAAGTGCGGTCGTCATTATTGATCACACCATCGCCATTCACATCCCTGTACTTCAGATCGCCGGGCTGGGTATCATCGCCAAATTGTTTGGGAGAATTTTTCACTTCATCAGCTGACTGGAAAATGCCGATCCAGTCCAGCGTGTAATATGCATCATACTCCAAACCTTCATCACGAATCCGGTAGCCGCTGCTGTTAATATCACGCTGGCCATAACGCACCAGCTTATTCTTGTAATGCTCAAAGTTGCCGCCAATAGTATAGTTCAGGTCTTTTAACGCGCCTTCTTTTATAAGATGATTGTAGGAAATGCCTAATTCCACACCGGTGTTATCCATAGTACCATCATTAATGGTAGGTGCATTTAAACCCACTACCCCGGTAACCTGTGAGGGGCGTAAAATATCCGTAGTGCGTTTCTTATACCAGTCTGCCGTTACGTTCAGCCCCTGTATTAAGGTCATATCCAAACCCACATCTGTAATGGTGGTGGTTTCCCATTTAATAGCCGGGTTGGCCAGGTTCAGCTGTGCTGCGCCGGAGGTAAGGGATGCATCGTCAAATGAATAGTTGCCGGTAAAGTTCAGGATGGATTGGTAAGGGTAGTTACCAATGTTCTGGTTACCCAGCTTGCCCCAGGAGCCACGCAGCTTAAAGTTATTGAGCCAGCCAAGGTCCAGGTCTTTTATAAACTCTTCTTCTGTTAAGCGCCAGCCTGCGGAAAAAGATGGAAACACGCCCCAGCGGGAACCGGGTGTAAGTTTAGATGATCCATCATAACGCATGTTGGCCTCAAACAAATATTTTTCTTTATAGTTATAATCAAAGCGGCCAAAGAATGAGAGCAGGCCCCATCCGTTTTGCGTGCCATTGGCATACTGTATGGCCGGGCTGCCGGCATCCAGCTCTGTTAGCTTATCCGTAGAGAATTGTTTGCGGCTTGCTTTCAAATATTGATACGTGCTTTGCTCTGCGCTGTAACCGCCCTGCAGCTTAAAATTATGCGCGCCAAAAGTGCGGTCGTAGCTCAGGTAAGAGTACAGGTTGGTGTAAATGTTCTGCTGGTCCTGCACTTCCAGGCCGCCGCCCAGGTCCAGTGTAGCCATGAACTGGTTAGTGCGGAAGTTATACAGCTGCAGCGGCGGACGAAAATCATGGTACTTATCAAAATTCGCATTCACAGCTGCTTTGGTATACCAGGTTAAATTTTTCAGCAGCTCTACTTCTACCCAGCCCTGCGCCATTACTGCATAATCATCTGTGTTATGGTTGATCTTACCATCCAGCAGCGCCACCGGGTTCTTGTTATTATATTCCAGGTCGTATGCCTTGTAAGTATAATGCCCGCTGCCATCAGAAAGGTAAGGGCTGTAAGTGGGCGCCTGCGCCATAGCGGAAAGGAACATATCTTCCGAACCAAATACTGGCGCTTCGCGGTGGCCATATTTTAAGGCGATGTTAGCGCCAAAACGGATGCGGTCATTTACTTTGGAAGATATATTTAAACGCGCGTTGTATTTTTTATAGTTAAAGCCTTTCATAATACCATCCTGGTTCACATACCCGATAGAGGCGTCGTACACCGTACCATTGCGGCCGCCGCTAAAGCCCAGGTTATGCGTTTGCACCGGTGCGGTCTGGAAAATAAGGCTTAACCAATCCGTGTTCGGGTACAGGTTATGGTCGGTGGCATTTTTATAGGTATCTATCATTTCCTGCGTATATAAACCGGAGTTCAGTCCGGAATTAATACGCGCTTCATTGAACAGCTCCATATACTCCGCAGAGTTGGTGATCAGGTCAAACAGCTTGGTGGGTTTGTAAATACCGTAGTTAAAATCATACTGCACCCGCATTCTGCCTTCCACACCCTGTTTGGTGGTTACCAGTATAACGCCGTTGGCTGCACGCGCACCGTAAATGGAGGCGGAGGCAGCATCTTTTAATACCGATACGTTCTGGATATTATTCGGGTTCAGGTCAGAGAGCTTCCCCTCTACCCCATCTATCAACACCAGCGGATCTACGCCTGCGCCGCTGAAGGTGCCGTTACCGCGGATGCGGATATACGCATTTTCATTACCCGGCTCGCCGGTACCCTGCACTACCTGCACACCGGGCATGGTGCCCTGCAGCATGGCAGATGGATTGGTGATAGGGCGTTTCAGCAGCTCAGCACCATCCACGGTGGCTACTGCGCGGGTAAGGTTCACTTTCTTTTGTGTACCATATCCTTCTTCCACTACCTCTTCCAGTGATTTAGGATCTACTTCCAGCGCCATATCAATCACCGTGCGGCCGCCTACCGGTACTGTTTGTGACTTATAGCCGGACATGGAGAAAATGAGCGTGGCATCACTGCTTACATTCAGCTTATACAAGCCGCCTGCATCAGTAGTAGCGCCGGTTGTACCGCCCTGTACGCGTACCACCGCGCCAGGTAAGGGATTACCGCCTCCTGTTATTTTACCCTGTACGGTAATGGATTGCGCCTGTGTAACCGTAGAAAAGTGCAGCAAACAAATGGTGAACAGAGCCACCAGGCTGACTTTTGTAATGGTACGGAGATAATTGGAATAATACGCGTACTGTGAAGTGCGCTTAGGTAAAGAGTGCATTTTTGTAAGTTTTATTTTCAAAACATGGAAGTCCTGCCCCGGAGCTGTGCACTCGCAGAAAGGTACTTCATAACGCCGGATGTCCTTATGCTATTGATATTATGGTTGATGACCCCCTAAAGTTTGCATTCGCCAGGTTGTTATTCATTACGTACAATAAAAGTATCAGGAACCGCGGGTTCTGGAAATAGACAAACCTTTTATATTGATGGATTATGCTATTATTTTATTCAGGGCTAACATAAAAACGTCCCGGAACGTATATGTTCCGGGACGCTATACTGCAATACCGTAGCGGGTTACAGCCATTACTACCAGGGTATGCTACCAGCTGCATTAAAAAATTGCCCGCTGGGTCCATTTTCTTCCAGCATCGCATAATGTGCTATTATCTTAGCGGAATCTGATGCTTTATTAACACCGGTATGGTTGTTAAGATCCGTAGCCGTAAAACCCGGGCACACACTGTTCACTTTACATGCAGTATCCTTTAGCTGAAAGGCCAGCGCAATGGTATAAAAGTTCAGCGCTGTTTTGGAAGGTACATAAGCCGCATCCTTAAATCCATAATACTCCCAGGCCGGTTGCTGGTGCAGGGTAAGGGAAGCTGTTTCGCTGCTTACATTCACGATCCTGGGCTGTGCAGCCTGCTGCAACAAAGGCAGCAAAGCGCTGGTAACGCGTATCACGCCAAAGTAGTTGGTATTAAATGCCTGCTGTGCATTTAGGATACCTGCTTCACCTTCAGGTGCAGGCATTTGCCCCAGTATACCGGCATTGTTGATCAGTACATCCAGCACCGTAGTTTTATCCTTCAAAGTAATAACGGCTTGCTCTACGGAAGCTGCGTCCGTAACATCCAATGTTATGTATTCACAGCTTGTAAGCCCTGCAGCATGCAACTGTGCCACTGCAGCCTCACCCAGTGCGGGGTTGCGGGAGCCCAGGTATACGTAATAACCTTGTTGTAATAAGTACTTAGCAGTTTCAAAACCAATACCCTTATTGGCCCCGGTGATCAATGCTTTTTTCATGGCGTAATAATTTAGTACGGGGCAAAGTTCGTACGGGCGCCATGGAAAGGGTGGGACAAATCACCTTAAATCAGGGACAGATCCTGCATCTCTTTAACAAACTGTGTAATGCTTTTGCCAGTACTCTTTTTAAACAGGCGGGAAAAATATCCGGGGTCGCTGAAGCCCAGCTCATAGGCCAGCTCCTTAGCCGTAGTTTCCGCGTAATACAGCTTACGCTGCGCTTCAATAATAAGCCGGTTGGTCATAAATTCTTTGGGGGATACACCGGCATATTGTTTTACAATATTGTACAAACCATTTGTGGTTAAAGAAAGCCGGGCCGCCAGCGTTTGCACAGCCGGCTGCTCCATAAACTCCTCTTCCACCATACGTTTAAAGTCAATGAATTTAGAGAGATTGCCCTCCTGTTCCTGACGCTCATTATTTGTAAAATAAGTGTGGTTAAATTCTGTAAGCAGGGTATTTAAATGTGCCAGCACCAGGTCCATATTGGCCTGCCGGTTGGCTAACAGCTGCTGTAAGGTTTGAAAAAGCGCCTTTACCCGTTCAAGCGAAGGCGCATCAAACGTAAGCACAGGATTGTTCAAGGGATTTAACAACAGCAGGAATGTTTTGGGCAGCAGTGATAAACAGCGCTCATCTACCGTAAGGTTAAAGGATTGCACCGGCTCCTTGCGCGGCGAAATATGATGCAGCTGCTGTGGTAATACAAACAGCAGCTGACCGGCCTGCAACGGGTACGCCTGCAGGTCCAGCGCATGCACGCCCCCACCCTGCAACAGCAGAATAAAGGAGTACAAGCGGCTTCTGTGTGGCGTTAGCAGCTTTTGCAGCACACCGGGCGGCAGCTGTATATGGCAGTTGGCCGTTACCCGTATGGATAAGCGGTCATGTTGTGTTAAACTCTCCAGCAGCACAGTGTTATCCAGCATAAAAAAACAATTGAAGTACTAAAATAAACCATCCTGCTCAATCGTCATCAGTTTTAGTATGCCTACAGTACTATGACAAAATCTATTAAAGTATATGATCCGCCGGCATTTACAGCCGCATATATGCAGCCCAAACAGGAGCTGGACAAAATGCTGCAGCCCGGCAGCGATAAGTTCTTTATTGTAAAAATAGAAGAAATGTACCGGCTGGTGCAGCGCCCTGTAGCGGCCAGCCGTGGTACCACGCACAACTGCTTATTCCTTACCTCCGGTGAAGCGATAATGAAAATAGGCAGCCGCGAATATACCTTACACCCCAATGAAATATTATTTGTGCCGGCCGGGCAGGTATTTTCCTTTCAGCCCGGCGATGTAAATACCGGTTTCCTTTGCAACTTCCATAATGATACGCTTACCGGCCCTTATGGTAAAACTGCTGTGCTGCAGGCTTTTGAATTTCTGAAAGTATGGGGCAACCCTTTGATACAGCTGCCTGCAGCTACCACGCAATTTGTGCTGCAGCTTTTTGAACGCCTGCTGCTGGATTATATGCAGCATGGCCTGCAGCACCCGGATATTATTCAAACTTATTTAACCACCCTGCTGTGCGAAGTGAACCGCGTCTACCAGCCGGTGAATAATGAGCTGCCCGGGGCTGCCCTGCATATTACCCGGAAGTTCAAAGAGCTGATCTTCACCCACATCCGCCATACACACAGGGTTACGGATTATGCCGCCCTGCTGCACATCAGCCCTAACCATCTTAATAAAACTGTAAAAGCCATTACGGGGCAAAGCCCCACCAAATGGATAGACGAGGCTATTATCCTGGAAGCAAAAGTGTTGTTTAACCAAAGTGAAATGAGTGTGCAGGAAGTAGCTACTGCTGTAGGGCTGGATGATCCCTCTTACTTTACCCGCCTGTTTAAGAAGTATGAAGGCTGCACGCCCACGCAGTTCCGCAGGGTGATTGAAAAGTCCTGTAATTAACAGTTTTCGTCCTAACAGCAGGCAGCGCTAAACCGGAACTTTGTTGCATAAATATTGTGCATGTATCCGTACCTGTTATTCTTTCATTCCGTTGTACGCTGGCTGGTGCTGGGGTGCTTAGTATATGCCCTGCTGAAAGGTATAAAAGGCTGGGCTGGTAAAACGGCCTTTACCGCGGCAGATAATTCCATACGCCATGTAACGGCTACTGTGGCGCATATACAGCTGGCCATTGGATATGTACTGTATTTCAACAGCCCGTTTGTAGCCTATTTCAGGTCGCATTACCATGAGGCCGTTCAGCATTTTGAATTCCTGTTCTTTGGGCTGATCCATATCATCCTTATGACGCTGGCCGTTGTTTGCATTACCATCGGCTCCTCTGTAGCTAAACGGAAAGATACACCTGCGGCTAAGTTCCAAACCATGACCTTATGGTTTGCGCTGGCCCTGCTGATTATTTTTATTGCTATACCCTGGCCGTTTTCGCCATTAGCGCAGCGGCCTTATCTCAGAACATTTTAATTATGCTGTTAAGAACAAAACTCGGAAGGCTGCGTGTTATTGCTTTCCTGGAAGGTATCTCTTTGCTGGTATTGGTATTTATAGGCGTACCGCTGAAGTATGCGTACGGCAATCCTGCCCTGGTAAAAACCATGGGACCCATTCACGGGCTGCTGTTCCTGTTCTTTGTGCTTAATACGCTCAGTGTGGGCATTGCCTACAAATGGGAGTTCCGCACCACTACCTGGAAAGTGCTGCTGGCCTGTGTCATACCTTTTGGCACGTTTTACATTGACCGTAAGATATTATCCAAACTGCCGCCCGTGATCTAGGCTTTCTGTTTTTCGTAGGCGGCCAGCAGCTCCTGCACAGGTATGCCGTTTATGGTCATGCCCTGCGTATTACAGTCGCGGATCTGCACATCCTGCAGGTTGCAGTTAATGATCTCGCTGCCGGCCAGGTAACAGTCCTCAAACTTCAGGGGGCGTTGTTTGGCAGCAGGGTCATAGAAAGGATGGCCTTTGGGCGGCATACCTATATTGTGTATATAGGCGCCGCCTAATTGTGCGCCTTCAATTTCCAGGTCGCTTAAATTGGCATCGGTGATCTTAGCGCCGATCAGGCCCACATCATTAAATAACAGCTTGTTCACACGGGCGTTCAGGAACCTTACTTCCTCCATACAGCCGTCCTTTAATTCCAGCAGCTTATCTGTTTGGGTGATGGTGATATTTTGCATGGATGTTCGTTTTGGGTGCATTCCAAAAGTACGTAATGCCTGTAGAACCGGCAGGGTGTAACTACGACTTATAAAGGGGGAGATCCCGGCTTATTTAGCCACTTCCCCCGCCCAAAAAGTTGCATGGCAAAACTGCTGTAAAAGGAGAATGTTAGCGGGTGGCAATTACGCGCTCCTGGCTGTTGGCCAGCAGGGCTTCCACATCTTCCGGGGTACCGGTAAAGGGGCCGGAGGATTCAATTTTTAAAGTGGCCATGGCAGCGGCAAACTCGCCTGCTTCCTTAAAACCGGCGCCTTTGCTGCGCTGGTATAAATAACCCGCCATGTAGGTATCCCCGCAACCGGTAGCATCTATTACCGTGGTAGGACTGTATGCGGGAATATGGTAAAATGTATTGTTATGGTATATCACCGAACCCATGCTGCCCAGGGTTATCACTACTTCCTTTACACCCCAGCCAGCCAGTACCCGGGCCGCTTCAGGCACGGTTTTATGACCGGTAAGCACTTCCATTTCATGCTCATTGGCCTTTAAAATATCTATGTACTGTAAAGCTTCTTTTTTTGCCGGCCAGTCAATTGGGATTACATTCCTGTTCTCCACCTTACGCAGGTAACCCTGCGCATCCAGGGATATTTTACCTCTTTCAGAAAGGGCTTTTATCAGCGCTACCGGCATATCATCAGCCAGTAAAGGCCCCAGGTGGTAATACCTGGCCTGCACGGCAGAAAGCTGTTCTACCGTAAACGGATCTGCTTTCTGTAACACGCGCTGGGTGCGGTGATCCTGGTTCTCAGGATAAATATTCTCAAAGTATACCGTATGTGCGCTGGGCGTTACAAATACCTCGATGCCTTTAGCCCGCAGCTCCTCTACCACATGCATTTCACTTTCCGCCAGCCCGGTAACCAGGGTGTATTTAACATCCATATTCCGGATGGCATTGGAAAAGTAAAAGGAAGTGCCACCGGACATATGCACTACGGACTTGGTGGTAACTACTTTATCTAAGGTGATATGCCCTACGCAACAGATATCGTACATGTGTGACGGTATGAGAAGATTTGACAGTTTGTTTTTTGCAATGCACAAAAGTAGCTAAAGACAGCTTGATTGCCAATATTAATATGATGAAAGAAATATAATTATAACGTAACCAATTATTTAGCCGTCCGCCCCATCTTGACTTTACGGCCTTTTTTCACCATTTTTGGTAAGCGTAACCACTTCCATTATGAAAGTTCTCCTCCTCATAGCCAGCTGCCTGCCCCTTTGCTTATTTGCCCAACATGCAGCACCACCAGCAGATATTATTGAAGATGTTGCACCGCAGCCCTTACTGGCGCAGGCTTTGCGCCTGCAGGAGGCCCTGGCTTTCCTGGGCAGCGCCCTGCCGCCGGCAGCAGTACAACAGCTGCATGCCTTACAGCAAAAAGCGCTTACACCGGCTACTGCCATACAGATACAAAAAATATTAGACCCCTATTGCCTGGCCATGGTGGATATTAACCCGGAAGCGCGGGTAAAAGTGCGCCGGGGCCAGGCCAAAGCAGTGCTTACACAAAGCGGGTGGACCAGCTTCCTGGTAAAAGTGTTTAACCAGGCCGGCGTTACTGCCCGGCTGGAACCCGCCAGCGCCAATGCTTTGCCGGCCTTACACATGGCCACGTTCACAGACCGCCCGGTACCGGAGGCCCACAAGCTAAGCGCCGGCCAGGTGCAGAACCGTTTTTTGGAAATACAGCTGTACCGCAACCCGCCCCTGCTGCCCAACCTGTCCGGCTTTCCGCTGGAATACGCCGTAGTGCAGGTGTACAGCAAAGAGGCTGGTCCTAAGGAGGCCGACCTGGGCTTTCACATTGGACAGGGCACACAGGATATTGGTTTCCGTAACAGCATACCCGTGCTGTTTAACATACGCCCGGCCGTAAAAGTGGTGCTGCAGGTGCAGGATGATGATGGCAGCCCGGCCATGGCATCCTTTACCATTACAGATGGTATTAACCGCGTGCCCTATGATATGGACGGGAACTACCGTTTAAGCCTGGCGCAGGATGAATACCAGGAACCTTCCCAAGCGCTCATTGGCCTCTACCCCCTGCCCTCCCGGCGGGTAGCCGCCTATGATGAGTATCCGGATTTCTTTTTCCAGCCACAGGTGTACCGCAGCAGCGGGGAGCATATTATGCTGGCGCCCGGCCGCTACCACGTAACCTTTACCCGCGGGCCGGAATATAAAAGCCAGACCAGAGAATTAATTATACCATCCGGTAAAGATTCCATTACCGCATCCTTTCAGCTGCAGCGCTGGATCGATATGGCCAAGCTGGGATGGTACAGCGCCGATCATCATGTGCATGCAGCCGGCTGCAGCCATTATGAAAGCCCGGCAGAAGGAGTGGCGCCCATTGATATGTGGCGGCAGGTAGTGGGCGAAGATCTGAATGTAGCAGCTGTATTGGCCTGGGGCCCGGGCTGGTATCACCAGAAACAATATTTTACCGGCCAGGCAGATACGCTTTCCACTAACGCCAATATTATGCGGTATGATGTAGAGGTATCCGGCTTCCCCTCCTCCCACTGCGGCCACCTGGTACTGTTACGGTTAAAGGAAGATGATTATCCCGGCACCCATATTATTGAAGACTGGCCCAGCTGGACCGCCCCTGTATTGCAATGGGCGCATAAGCAAGGCGCCGCTACCGGTTATGCACATTCCGGCTGGGGGCTGGAACCCACACAGCCTACACAGGAGCTGCCTAATTATGTATTACCTAAAATGGATGGCATTGGGGCCAATGAATATGTGGTAACTGTAACACAGGGCCTGGTGGACCTTTACAGCGCAGGAGATACACCGGTTCCCTGGGAGCTGAACATGTGGTACCATGCCCTGAACTGCGGTTTCCGTACTAGATTGAGCGGCGAAACGGATTTTCCCTGCATTTTTGATGAGCGGGTAGGCATTGCCCGCAGCTATTTCAAACCCAATGGCCCTTTAAGCTATGATGGTTATGTGCAGGCGCTTAAACAGGGCCGCAGCTATGTATCTGACGGGCGCTCGCACATTATTGACTTTAAGGTAAATGGCCTGGAAGCAGGTACAGATAGCAGCGTGCTAAACCTGCAAGCCCCGCAGGCTTTACATATCAGCGCTAAGGTAGCCGCACTGTTACCCGCACAGCAGGATGTTGCCGGCAAACACATTGCAGATCGTCCTTTGCAATCACCCTACTGGCATATTGAGCATGCGCGCATTGGCAGCAGCCGGCAGGTGGGTGTGGAGCTGGTGGTGAACGGAGTAGCAGTAGATACCGCACAGATCACGGCAAACGGGGAATGGAAAAACATACAGTTTGATTATACCCCGCAGCAATCAGCCTGGATAGCTTTACGCATCCTGTATACCTCGCATACCAATCCTGTGTTTGTAACCATCGGCGGCAAACCTGTATGTGTGCCGCAAAGCGCTGCCTGGTGCAGAAAAGCAGTAGATCAATGCTGGAAAATGAAGCAGAATAATATCCGCGCAAGCGAGCGGCCTGCCGCTGCAGCGGCGTATGAGCAGGCGCGCGTTTTATATGATAAAATGATGAGATGAAGCAGGAAGTACGATGTATGATCAGGATGTAGCTGCATGATGGAACAAAGGAGTACCTAAGCACGCTTTATGCTTTATGCTTTCTGCTTAACCGTTAGCCTCATACTTGATCAGCCACTGCACCCCGAACTGGTCTGCCAGCATGCCAAACCAGCTGCCGTCAACCACTTCTTTCAGGGAGCATATAACATGGCCTCCGGCAGAAAGCCGGTAAAACAGGCGAAAGGCCTCCGGCCGGCTGTTAACGCTGATGGCAATGGAAAATTTTTCACCGGTAATGCCGTCGCCAAAGTCCGCGGGCCGGTCGCTGCCCATTAGCACGGTGCGGGCGCCAATAGGTAAGGAAATGTAAATGATCTTCTGCCCCTCATGCTCCGGCAAATAGGTTTCATCTTCAACTTCATTTAAGCGGGTTTTCTGATAGAACTGGCCGCCAAACACAGACCGGTAAAAGTTAAACGCCTCCTCGCAATTACCGTCAAAGGTCAGGTAAGGGCTCACTGCTGCCATTATAAATGGTTATTAGTTAGTAATGGTGTAAAGCTAGGCCTATGCAGTTAATTATATGGGCTGTTAACGCGACATTATAGAGGTGCTTTGCGACATCAAACAAGGGTTACTTTAATGCCCATATCTTCCATGGTTTTTAATATGTGTGAGGATACGCCTTTATCTGTAATGATCTCATCCACCTCTTCCAGCCCGCAAATGCGGCCAAAACCCCTTTTCCCGAATTTGCTGGAATCTGCCAGCACAATGGTTTTCTGGGCAGTGGCTATCATTTTCTGGTTCAGGTGCGCTTCCATGATGTTGGTAGTGGTAAGGCCAAATTCCGTATCAATCCCATCTACCCCCAGGAATAATTTACTGCAGGAAAAATCTTCCAGGATCTTTTCTGCATAAGGGCCGGTAACGGAAGATGAGCTGTTGCGCAGCAGGCCGCCCAGCTGTATCACTTCTATTTCCGGGAAGCGGAGCAGTTCCAGCGCCACGTTCAGTGCAGCAGTAATTACCGTAAGGTGGCCTTTTACGTGAATGTTACGGGCCAGGGCCTGCACCGTGGTGCCGGAAGCAATGATCACCGCATCATTAGGATCTATTAATGCAGCAGCAGCCTGGCCTATATATTGCTTTTCGTCGCGGCGGATCTTTTCCTTTTCATTTACCGGCTTATCGTTGGTATAAGGATTGTTCACCATAGCCCCGCCATGGGAGCGGAATAACAGGGCCCTGTCTTCCAGCAGTTTCAGGTCCTTACGGATGGTTACGCCGGATACATCCAGCTCTTTGCACAGGTCTACCACGCTGATATAACCTTTTTCGTACAGCTTATCCAGTATAAACTTATGACGTTCAGCAATATTGATCATAGACATACCCCCTAAAATTAAAGCATTTCAGCTCTGTTGTCACGTATTTTTTGCAGACCCCGCTATACCCTTCACCCCACAAATATGCGGCTTTTTATGTTTCAATTTATTTCGTAATAATTATTTAATATGGTCAAATGAAACACAAATAAAAACAATAAGAAACGTTCATCCAAATAACCTTTTTGATTAAATCGTTCATTATCAACAAAATTACCTGGCAGAACCGCCATAATTTCCGCTCAAACAAAATATTTTTGCTTTTTCATATTATTTTATATTTTGGTTTCGATTTGTTTTATTTTGCATTCAATTTGATACGAACTGAAAGCATACAAAAGCAAGTCCATTATAAAATGAATAGAACAGACGCTATAGCAGAGATCAAAAAAACGCCGGCACAACAGTGGGACCTGGTGATCATTGGTGGCGGCGCTACCGGTTTGGGTACTGCCATGGATGCAGCTACCCGCGGCTATAAAACCTTATTGCTGGAGCAGGCTGATTTTGCCAAAGGCACCTCCAGCCGCAGCACCAAGCTGGTACACGGCGGCGTACGTTACTTAGCCCAGGGCGATGTGGCCCTGGTGCGGGAAGCCCTCTATGAAAGAGGCCTGCTGCTGGCCAACGCCCCGCACCTGGCCCATAACCAGGACTTTATTATTCCACAATATACCTGGTGGCAGGGTCCTTTTTATACCATTGGTTTAAAAGTATACGATCTGCTCTCCGGCCGCCTGAGCCTGGGCCGCTCCCGCCACATTGGTAAAAGTGAAACGCTGCGCAAGCTGCCCAACATTCAGCAGCGTGGATTAAAAGGCGGCATTGTATACCACGACGGGCAGTTTGACGATGCGCGCCTGGCCGTGAACATAGCCCAAACCGCAGCAGAGAATGGCGCGGTGCTCCTGAACTATTTTAAAGTAACCGGCCTGCATAAAGATGGCAGCAGCCGCATTAACGGCGTGCAGGCCAAAGACCTGGAAACCGGCGACGTATATAACTTTCCTGCCAAAATAGTGATCAATGCTACCGGCGTGTTTGTAGATGAGATCCTGCAGCTGGATAACCCGGGGGCCCGCCCCATGGTAAGGCCCAGCCAGGGCGTGCATGTAGTGCTGGATGCATCTTTCCTGCAAAGCAGCAGCGCCATTATGATCCCTAAAACAGATGACGGGCGCGTACTTTTTGCCGTGCCCTGGCATAATAAAGTATTATTAGGAACAACGGATACACCACTGGATGAACACAGCATGGAACCCATTGCCCTGGAACAGGAAATAGAATTTATTTTAAGAACAGCAGCTAAATACCTCTCCCGTCCGCCAGCCAGGAGCGATGTGCTCAGCGTGTTTGCCGGCCTGCGCCCATTAGCCGCGCCGCAAAAGAACACCAGCAGCACCAAGGAAATTTCCCGCAGCCATAAAATACTGGTAGCTCCCTCCCGCCTTATTACCATTACCGGCGGTAAGTGGACCACCTTCCGCCGTATGGCGCAGGATACCGTGAACCAGGCCATTACCACCGGCGGTTTGCCGGCTGCGGAATGCAAAACCAAAGACCTGCACATTCACGGTTATACGGAACATCCATCCAACACGGAACCATTAAACGTATATGGTAGTGATGCACCTTTGCTGCAAACCTTGATAGCACAGCAAGCGGAGCTTGGCCAGCCCCTGGATGCCCGCCTGCCCTACATTAAAGCGCAGGTGATCTGGGCCGTACGCAATGAAATGGCCCGCACTGTGGAAGATGTGCTGGCACGCCGCTTACGGGCGCTGTTCCTGGATGCGCAGGCAGCCATTGATATGGCCCCGCAGGTAGCCGCCCTTATGGCCACAGAGCTTGGGAGAGACAGCAGCTGGCAGCAGGCGCAGGTACAGGCCTTTAAAAACATGGCACAGCATTACCTGCTGCAGCGCAGCAACACAACACATAAAATAACAGCATAGCATACACGTATTCCATTATAAACTGAAATAGCCACGTAGATAAACAGGAAAAACATGAACAAATACATTATGGCCCTGGACCAGGGAACCACCAGCTCAAGAGCCATCTTATTTGACCATTCCGGCGCCATTGTATCCGTAGCGCAGAAAGAATTTACCCAGCTTTTCCCACAGCCCGGATGGGTGGAGCATGACCCGGCAGAAATATGGAGCAGCCAGATAGGCGTAGCCACAGAAGCCATAGCCAAAGCGGGTTTGGAAGGCGGCAACATAGCCGCTATTGGCATTACCAACCAGCGGGAAACCACCCTGGTATGGGACCGCGCTACCGGCAAACCTATACATAACGCCATTGTTTGGCAGGACCGCCGCACCGCCGCTTATTGCGATTCATTAAAAGCAGCCGGCCACGAAAAAATGATCCGTGAAAAAACAGGCCTGGTAATAGACGCCTATTTCTCCGGTACCAAAATAAAATGGATCCTGGATAATGTGCCCGGCGCACGCGACCGCGCCAACAAAGGCGAGCTGGCTTTTGGCACCGTAGATAGCTGGCTGATATGGAACCTGACCCATGGCGCCGTACATGCCACAGATGTTACCAACGCCTCCCGCACCATGCTGTTTAACATTCACTCACTGGCATGGGACAACGAACTTTTGCAGCTGCTGGATATACCGGCATCTATGCTGCCAGCAGTAAAAGAATCCAGCGAAGTATATGGCGAAACCACGCCCGGTATGTTTGCCAAACAAATACCCATAGCCGGTATTGCCGGCGACCAGCATGCCGCTCTTTTTGGGCAGATGTGCACTGCCTCCGGTATGGTAAAGAATACTTACGGCACCGGCTGTTTTATGCTTATGAACATTGGGGGAAAACCCACCAACAGCCGCAACAACCTGGTTACTACCGTAGCCTGGAAAGTGGATGGGCAGGTGCAATACGCATTGGAAGGCAGCATTTTTATTGCCGGCGCTATTGTGTAATGGCTGCGCGATGGGCTGGGCATTATCCGCGCCTCATCAGAAGTAGAAGCGCTGGCTGCCAGCACCAAAGAAAATGAAGGCGTATACCTGGTGCCTGCCTTTGCAGGTGTAGGCGCGCCACACTGGGAGCAGCATGCACGGGGCACCCTGGGAGGCATGACCCGCGGCACCACTGCCGCGCACATTGCCAGGGCAGCGCTGGAAAGCATTGCCTACCAGACCATGGAAGTATTAAAAGCCATGGAAGCAGATGCAAAGATCAGCATTAAAGAGCTGCGTGTAGATGGTGGCGCTACCGGCAATAATTTGCTGATGCAGTTCCAGGCAGATATCCTGAACACCAAAGTAGTGCGCCCGCGTATTACCGAAACCACCGCCATGGGCGCCGCTTACCTGGCAGGCCTGGCCACCGGGTACTGGAAAAACCTGGAAGAGATCCGCAGCCAGTGGCAGGTAGATAAGACCTTTACACCCGCCACAGAACAAACCCACCGCGAAGAGTGGATCAAAGGCTGGAACCGCGCAGTAAAAACGGCCAAGGTATGGGCCGCTGCAGCAGAATAAACGTTATGTAAAAACTAAATTCAACCAATAACATGCATCCCTTATTAGCGGAATTCCTTGGTACTGCATTAATGATACTGCTGGGTAACGGCGTAGTAGCGAACGTAGTGCTTAATAAAACAAAAGGCAACAGCAGTGGGTGGATCGTGATCACCACCGGCTGGGCGCTCGCCGTGTTTGTAGGCGTAGTGCTGGCATCACCTTACAGCGGCGCACATTTAAACTCAGCTGTAACCATTTCACTGGCAGTAGCCGGTAAATTTGAGTGGGCCCGCGTACCCTCCTTTATTGCCGCGCAAATGCTGGGCGCTATGACAGGCTCTTTCCTGGTATGGCTTAACTATAAAGACCACCTGGATGAAACGCCCGACGCAGGTTTACAGCGCGCCGTGTTCTGCACAGAGCCGGCTATACGTAAAATTGGCCGTAACCTGATCTGTGAGATCACCGGCACATTTGTACTGCTGTTTACCATTTTCTATTTCACAAACGCAGAGCTGGGACCCGATAAAACGCCTGTAGGGCTGGGCTCCCTGGGTGCGCTGCCTGTGGCTTTGCTGGTATGGTCTATTGGTTTGTCGTTAGGCGGCACTACCGGTTATGCCATTAACCCGGCCAGGGACCTGGGCCCCCGCATTATGCACATGCTGTTACCCATAAAAGGGAAACAGGGCAGCGACTGGGCTTATGCCTGGGTGCCCATTGCAGGGCCTGTTATTGGCGCTGTACTGGCAGCCATTTTATACCTGTTCATAAAATAAACACGTCAAACATATACGAATATACGAGCAGTACTTTGGGGGGACTATAATTAACGGAAACGGATCAACGCATAGCGTTTAAACGCATGCACTGTACATGTGAATATCAGCCAGACAATAGCATAGAACTATTCCAAACCAGGTACATAGCATTCAACCCATTTATTAAAACATAAAGCAGATGAAAAAGCGTACCAGCATGGCCGTTATGGGCTGTGCACTGGCCCTGAGCGGCTATTACCTTACGGCCTGTAAAACAACGCAACACGCCACCACCGCTGCCGGCAGCGATTTACCCGGGTATTATAAAGTAGGCCACCGCGGCACCCGCGGGCTCATGCCGGAAAATACTATTCCTGCCATGATCACCGGCATTGAAACCGGCGCCAACACCATTGAGTTTGATGTGCACATTACTAAAGACGGGCAGGTAGTGGTATACCACGATGCCTCCTTTACGCCCTCCTACACCACTAAACCGGATGGCAGTGATATAACATCCGCAGAACGCAGCCAGTACATTTTTTATAACATGAACTATGCGGATATCAAGCCCTTTATTATCGGCGAAAAACCTTATCCGGCCTTCCCGGAGCAGCAGCGTATGCGCAGCTACGCCCCTCTGCTGTCTGATATGATAGATTCCGTGGAAGCCTATACCACCGCGCATAAGCTGCCACCGGTATATTACCTGCTGGAAATTAAATCTTCTGAAAAAACAGATGGTAAGGAACAACCTGCACCGGCAGAATACCTGCAAAAGCTAATGGCGGTAAAACAGCTGGCGCCGCTAGGCAAACGTTTGTTCATACAGTCTTTTGACATGCGGCCCTTGCAGATCTTGCACCGCACACACCCGCAAATAAAACTGGGTTTTCTTACTTCCGATAAACAGCACACTTTTGAACAGCACCTGCAACAGTTAGGATTCACACCGTTCTTTTATAACCCGGAATACCATATGGTTAGCAAAGAGCTGGTGGATAAATGTCATGCCAAACGGATTAAGATTGTCCCCTGGACAGTAGAAACAACCGATGAGATGAAACACCTGCAAGCACTTGGTGCTGACGGCATCATCACCGACTATCCCAACAGGTTACCGAAGTAACGTCATTGCGGGGAGCCGCGAGGCGACGCGATTAAAATCGTTTTCACCATTATCTAATAATAAACGTTTATGAAACTGCTCTTACGATTCCACACATCAAGCCGGTTAAAAAGCCGGGTGTTGCTACTGGGGATCTTATGTTTTACTGCATTATCCCTGCAGGCGCAAGACCTGCCTATTACCGGAAAGATCACTGCCGCTAATGGCATGCCATTGATCGGCGTAAACATACAGGTAGCCGGCACTTCGCGCGGTACTGCCAGTACAGCCGACGGCTCTTTTAAGATCAGCGCGGCCAAAGATGCCACGCTTAAATTCTCCTTTATCGGGTACCTGCCCAAAGAAGTAAAGGTAACTAACACCACCCCGCTGGAAATAAAGCTGGAAGAAGATGTACAAAAGCTGAACGATGTGGTGGTGGTAGGTTATGGTACGCAAAAGAAAGCTACCTTAACCGGCGCTATTACTACCGTGGAAATGGTAGACAAGGTAGGTCAGCCCCTCACCAACGTGAGTAACGCTTTACAGGGCGTGCCCGGTGTATTTGCAAACCTCAGCAACAGCCAGCCCGGTGTAGACCGCAGCACCATTCGCATACGCGGCGTGGGCACCCTCAATAACAGCGACCCGCTGGTGCTGGTAGATGGTATTGAATATTCCATGGACGAGCTGAACCCGGCGGATATTGAAAGCGTAACCGTGCTGAAAGATGCGGCCGCAGCCATTTACGGCTCACGCGCTGCCAACGGCGTAGTGCTGGTGACCACTAAGAAAGGTAAAGGCACTTCCCGTGTAAACTACAGCTACTATTACGGTCAGCAAAAAGCTACCTACCTGCCGGATATTATTGATGATCCCATTACCTACATGAAGCTGAAGAACCAGGCCAACAAAAATGAAGGCAAAGCGCCGGAGTATGCAGATGCCGACATTGCAGAATACCAGGCAGGCATGGCCACCGACCACTTCACCTACCCTGCCAACAACTGGTATGATATTGCTTTGAAGAATGGCGTTATACAAAAACATGACCTCAGCGTAGCCGGTAGTACGGATAAATACCAGTACCGCCTTTCTATTGGTTACCTGAACAGGGATGGTATTCTCTTTGGCCCCGGCAACAATGAAAATAAATATTCCATAGGCATCAATGCATCTATGAATGTAAATGAGCGGCTGAAAGTAGGCGTTACCATGGATGGTTATTACCGCAATTACACCACGCCATTTTATACCTCTACCTGGTCGTACCTGGCCAGGGCGCTGCCCATTTTATCAGATACCCTGGAGGATGGCCGCTATGGCAATTCCTGGCTCAGGACCCTGGGCCGCAACAACTGGGAAAATCCGCGTATGCTGGCCTATAATGGTTTAATGACCAAAACGGTACAGCGTTTCCTGAGCACTGTTTTTGCAGAATACAAGCTGCCGTTCAACATTACGTACAATATCAAATTCGGGGTTGATAAATACGATGGTTTGCTCACCGGCTTCACGCCCCGTATGCAAACCTTTAACCCTAAAACCGGCGCCGCTATTAACTGGAACAGCCCGGCCACAGCGCCCCGCTCACAAAGAACAGATTATAACGACATCAACATCCACTTTTACAACACCCTGAACTGGAACCACCAGTTTGCAGGAAAACACAACGTAGCATTAATGCTGGGCTCCAGCTACGATAATTTTGATTCCGATTCCTGGGGCACCAGCATGTACGGTTACCTGGATGGCACGCTGGACGCCTTTGATGCCGGTACCGTGTGGAATGCCACCAACGGTAACTATACCCGCGATGTGCTGCAATCCTACTTTGGCCGTTTGAACTATGATTTTGACGGCAAGTATTTACTGGAAGCTACTTTCCGTAGCGATGGATCTTCCCGTTTCAGCCCAACAGGCTCATACCGCTGGGGCTTTTTCCCCTCCGCATCTGCCGGCTGGCGTATTGATAAGGAATCTTTCTTCCAGTCCAACTTCATAGACCAGTTAAAGCTGCGCGTGTCCGTAGGCTCTATGGGCAACCAGGCCGTACCGCTGTACAGCTACCTGCCTAGCGTGGAGCTGGGAGAAGATTACAGCTTTGGCGGCACCCTGAACTCCGGCGGCGCTACCAAAAAGTATGTGGACCCTACCATTCACTGGGAAACCACCACTACCTATAATGCAGGCGCCGATGTTAATCTTTGGGGCAACCGTATATCCTTAACCGTAGATGCCTATAAAAAGCACACCACCGGTATCCTGCGCGCAGTGAACATTGCCGCGCAGATAGGCAACCTTACCGGCCCGCAGCAGAACATTGGCGCGGTGGATAATACCGGCTTAGAGGTAGTGCTGCAATACAAGAACAATATTGGCAACCTGGATTATGGCGTGTATGGCAATGTATCCTATAACAAGAATAAAATTGTAGACCTGAACGGTGAAGTAGTGTATAACTCAAACGGCACTATTTTAAAAGAGGGCTCCCCTATTGATGCATTCTATGTGCTGCAGGCAGAAGGCCTGTTCCAGTCGCAGGAAGAGGTGGACCACAGCGCCAAACAAAGCGTGAACACCAAACCCGGTTACATCAAGTTCAAAGATGTAAATAACGATGGTATTATAAACGGTGATGACCGTGTGCTGGTGAATACTTCCTCCTCTGTACCCAAGTTCACTTTTGGTTTTGGATTTAACCTGGGTTATAAGGGTATTTCGCTCAGCGCCGCTTTCCAGGGTATTTCCGGCGTAAAAGTATTACCGGTGGCCAACCTGGCCTTCCCCTTCTACAATGGCGCCAATGCCACCAAAGAATGGGAAACAGATGCATGGACGCCTGAGAATCCCAACGCACGCCTGCCTATCGTTACTACCAGCACCGGCTATGCCGATAACTTTCAGCGTTCCAGCTTCTGGTTACGGGATAACGCTTACGTACGTATGAAAAACATACAGCTGGGTTATGCCCTGCCTGAGCGCTGGTTATCCAAAGCAAAGATCAGCAAGGTATCTGTATTCATTAATGCGCAGAACCTGCTCACTTTTTCCAAGTACAAGGATTTTGACCCGGAAAGTGTGCTGGATCAATCAGACCTGTACAGCTACCCGATGCTGAAAACCTATAACGGCGGCCTGAATGTTACTTTTTAAACCACGAAAAAACAAACTGATGAAAAAGATATTTCTCTTAATGGCTGGTGCAGGTTTCCTGGCAATGGGCTGTAATAAAAGCCTGCTGGATACCTCCCCGCACGACCGTTATACGGAAGCTACCTTCTGGACCACCCCGGAAGCCGCAGCAGCAGGCCTTACCGGCTGTTACTCCGTATTGCGCAATGATGGTATTTATGGCGGTAAGAACAGCGGTGGCGGATCTGCCACGGCCCTGTGGGACGAAACCCTTTCGCCCAACGCCTACAACTACAGCAATACCATGAGCTTTAACTTTATTGCAGCCGGGCAGCAGAATGCCAGCACCGGCGGTATTGTTACTGCGCGCTTTGGCGATTGTTATACCGGCATAGGCCGTTGCAACACCTTCCTGGCTAAGGTGGATGAAGTGCCGGAGATGAACGAAGACGACAAAACCCGCATGAAGGGGGAAGCTAAGTTCCTGCGCGCACTCTATTACTTTACCTTACAGACCTATTATGGCGATGTGCCCCTGATCCTGGACCCGCCCAATAAAGAAACACAGGGTAAGCTGCCCCGTACACCCCGCGCAGAAGTAATAGCGCAGGTAATAACAGACCTGGACAGCGCAGCGCTGGTGCTGCCGGCCTCCTATACCGGCACCAACAAAGGCAGGGCCACCAAAGGCGCAGCCATGGCTTTAAAGGCCAGAGCGCTGCTGTATGAGGCCAGCCCGCTTTTAAACACCACGAACGATGTAGCCAAGTGGACGGCAGCAGCGGCGGCAGCCAAAGCTGTAATGAACCTGAACTACAAGCTGTTTGGCGATTACAGAAGCCTGTTCCTGCAGCCCAATGAAAATAATTCAGAGGTGATCTTTGATGTGCAGTACATTTTTCCGAACCAGGGCAGCTCCTTTGACCTGATCTGCACGCAGTACAATACCAATGCACCGCTGCTGGACCTGGCCAAAGCCTACTACATGAAAAACGGCTTGCCTACTTCCGATCCTGCATCCGGTTATGATGCCGCCAATCCGTACAAGGACCGCGATCCGCGCCTGTATGCTACCTTCACCTACCCTGGTGACGTGTATAAAGGCAAAAAAATAGATTCTACCCGTTTTGCCAGCACCGGTTATGGCATGAAAAAGTATAGCATCTATGACAGCATTACACCGCCCAGCGATAAATCAGATCTGAAGGATGGTCAGTCGGACATTAACTTTATTGTACTGCGTTTAGGCGATGTGCTGCTGATGTATGCAGAAGCGCAGAATGAAGCAGCCGGGCCGGATGCTACCGTGTATGATGCATTGAACGCCCTGCGCGACCGGGTGAAGATGCCGCATATAACTGCCGGTTTAAACAAAGAGCAGATGCGCACTGAAATACACCATGAGCGACGCATTGAGCTGGCCGGCGAAGGATTGTATTACAACGATATACGCCGCTGGAAGACCGCGCAAACAGAGCTGAACACCAGCATTTTCAGCTGGAGCGGCAAGTACCTGGAAAAACGCGCCTTTAACCCGCAAAGGGATTACTGGTGGCCTATTCCACAAACAGAAAGAGATCTGAACCCGGAGCTTACGCAGAATAACCTGTATTAATGTGCCGATGTGCAAATATGCAAATGTGCAGATACCGCTGATGTATTAATGAGCCAATATGCTGATGTACAGTCATTTTTTTAATTACTTTGCGCATCTGCATATTTGCACATCTTTTTGCAACTTTTAAATTACGTACGGAATGAGCAAACCATTTTCCGCCATGTTACTGGCAGGCGCCTTTGCACTCATGCAGGGCGGCGCCGTTATGGCGCAGGCCAATGAGCAGCCCAAACTGATTGTGGGTATTGTGGTAGACCAGATGCGCTGGGATTATTTATACCGCTACTATGACCGGTATAGCGCCGGCGGTTTTAAACGGATGCTGGGAGAAGGGTTCTCCTGTGAGAACACCTACATCAGCCACCTGCCCTCTTTTACGGCAGTAGGCCACAGCACCGTGTACACCGGCAGCGTGCCCGCCATTCATGGTATTACCGGTAATGACTGGACAGACCAGCTTACCGGGCGTCACTGGTACTGCACGGAAGATACCGCCGTACAATCCGTAGGCAGCAGCTCTGCAGCCGGTAAAATGTCGCCGCGTAATTTGCTGGCCTCTACTATTACCGATGAACTACGCCTGGCCACCAATTTCCGTTCTAAAGTAGTAGGCGTATCACTGAAAGACCGCGCCTCCATACTGCCTGCCGGGCACACGCCCAACGGCGCTTTCTGGCTGGACGACAGCAACGCCAGCTTTATTACCAGCACCTATTACATGAAAGAGCTGCCGGAGTGGGTGCAAAAGTTCAATGCAAAAAAAGAGCCCGCACAGCTTATGTCCAAACCCTGGGAAACACTGTATCCCATTAACACCTACCTGCAAAGCAGCGCAGATAATTCAAAATGGGAAGGCACCTACACCGGTGAAACAGCACCTGTGTTCCCGCATAACATGCCGGAGATCTATCCAAAGAACCCGGTGAGCCTGCGCGCCACACCATCCGGTAACACGCTTACGCTGGATTTTGCAAAGGCAGCCGTAGAAGGTTATAACCTGGGCAAAGGCGCCGCTACGGATTTCCTGACCATCAACTGCGCTTCTACAGATTATGTAGGCCACCAGTTTGGCCCTAACTCTATAGAGGTGGAAGATACTTACCTGCGCCTGGATAAAGACCTGGCGGCCTTTTTCACCTATCTTGACCAGCGCGTGGGCAAAGGTAAATACCTGGTGTTCCTCACCGCCGATCATGGTGCGGCACATGCCGTAGGTTTTATGAAAGAGCATAATATACCCGGCGGCCTGCTGGTTAACAAAAATGAGCTGGATGGATTGCTGAAAGAAAAATTCGGCACCGGCGGGCTGGTACGCGGCCTCTGGAACTATCATGTGAACTTTAACGTAAGCCGCATTGATTCCGCGAAGCTGGATTATGATGCCATAAAAAAGGAAACTGTGAAATGGCTGCTGAAACAACCGGGCGTACAGTTTGCCGTGGATGTGGATAATATTGGCAGCAGCGCCATACCGGAGCCTATTAAAAGCATGATCATAAACGGGTATAATCCTAAACGCACAGGCTCTGTAATGATAGTGCCGGAACCCGGCTGGTACCAGGGCGCCACCACAGGCACTACCCATGGTAACTGGAATGCGTATGATGTGCACATTCCGCTGGTGTTCATGGGCTGGCATGTAAAACACGGCGCCAGCAACGACATTACACACATGACAGATATTGCGCCCACCATTGCCGCCATGCTGCGTATTCAAATGCCTAATGGCTGCGTAGGCAAGCCGGTAAAACAGGTTACCGGGCAGCCGTAAGGAATGTAAAATTCTAAATGTAAAAGTGGAATGCAGTCGCTTATTCGCTGCATTCCACTTTTACATTTTACATTTATGATTTTACATTTTACATTCACTATCCTTTCTGCTCATAGTCATAATTCACCATCCACTGCACACCGTATTTGTCGGTGAACATGCCGAATAGTGCGCCCCAGAAGGCTTTTTCAAGCGGCATGGTTACTTTGCCACCGGCAGAAAGGCTGTCGAATAATTTTTTGGCTTCTTCTTCGCTGGCGGCGCTGATAGCAATAGAAAGGTTATCCCCTTCCCGCAGCTGGCCAAATTCAGCAGGGCTGTCGCTGCCCATAAGAATAGTACCCTGTCCTATGGGCAATGCTACGTGCATTACTTTCTTTCCTTCCTTTTCATCGTATTTGGAATCAGGAATGTCACTGAACAACATGCGGGTCAGAAATTCTGTGCCAAATGCCGCCTTGTAAAAATCAAATGCTTCTGCGCAATTGTTACTAAAGGTGAGATAAGGATTAACGGCTGCCATTGTAAATATTTTTATGGGTGAATAATAAACTTATTGTTTTTCCAGTATGGCTTTCAGGTTGTTCAGCCCTGTTTGCAGGTCTTTACCTATCATGTCTTCCATGTTCATCAGCAGCATTAAATTCATGGGGTAAGCCATCCTGCTGCTAAAACCCCACTTCACCGTGGTCTGTGAACCGGATACAGGGGTGGCGCTCATAAAGGCGCTGGCCTTGCCGGGGAGTGGTTTTATAAAACGGATCTCATAATCCACCTGCCCGGGCATTACCTTTTTTATTTCCTGCTCACCTTTACCTGCGTCCTTATTCTGGCTATCCCAGCGGTATACAAAACCCGGCGTAGCATCCGTGCCCTGGTAGTCCTTTTTCATGGCAGGGTCTATTTTGGCCCATACGCTATAGGTATCCTGGTTCTTCAGGTACTTCACATAATCAAAAACTTCGCCGGCAGGTTTGTTAATATTCACTTCCCTTTCCACCGTATAATCTTTGCGGATGAACAGGGCTATGATCAGGGGAATAGCGATCAGGATCGCAATAACAAGTAAGATACGCTTGATAATTTTCATGGTATGTTGTGGTTTAGGTAAAACAGGTGAATGGCTTAGCCGCGCTTAGTCTCATAATGCAGGCCCACTACGCCGGTCTTGAAGGTAACAGTACTTAACAGCTGCAGGTTTGTTTTTTGCTGCACATCCTTAAATAAGGGGATACCTGTACCCAGTAACACAGGATTCACATTGATCAGGTATTCATCTATCAGCCCCAGCTCCATAAAAGAGTGTGTTAAACGCGGGCTGCCAAAGATCATCAGGTTCTTGCCGGGCTGTTGTTTCAGCTTGGCTACTGCCGCGGCAGTGTTTCCGTTTATTAAGGTAGTATTATTCCAGGTTACTTTTTCCAGTGTGGTGGAAAAAACTATTTTTTGCACTTCCTCTACCCAGGCTGCATGGTGGCGGTCCAGGTCACTGGCATTAGGATCATTGGGTATCGTGGGCCAGTAACCTTCCATCATCCCGTAGGTGGTGCGGCCGTAAATGGCGGCATCTACATCCTCCATTTTGTCCGTTACATATTGAAAGATCTCGCTGTCATGCTGGATCCAGTCCATGCCGCCATTAGTGTCTGCAACAAAACCATCCAGGGATACGTGCATTAATAAAACTACTTTTCTCATAACAGTTATAATGATTATTAGGTTTGCGATATCTTAAATTATTACCCTACAAAGATATCTGAACATTACCAGCTGTTCCGGGTGTAAATCCGACAATTTGAGGGGGGCTTTACGGCCGGATTTCCCCTTTTTGCTAATGGAAGCGGCTGCACTCCAAAAGGGAAACCCCGCTCAAAAGAACGGGGTTGTTTGAAACAGGTCAGATGGCGATCATAAAAAAAGTTATTGCTGCTGCAACCCGTTAATGTAGCTGCGGATCAGCGCAAGCCCCTCTGCATGCACAATGGTAGTGCCTATTTTGGGCATTTGCCCCTGTGCTACTTTATGCACCATTCTATTGCCATTCCTTTCTATATGCGTATCCTCAAATGACAGCTCATAAGAAAACCGCAGGCCGGTACGGGCTGCCCAGCCTCCGCTGCGGTGGCAATGGGCGCAGTTCACTTCCAGGTAAGCGCGGGCCCTTTCTGCCAGCGGCACCTGTTCGTTATCCCAGGACGGCAAAGCGGTAATAACAGCTATATCCAGCTCCGGCAGCAAACCCGCGTGGGATAAGTATTGCAGCTGGTTCACACTTTTACCGTTACGCAGCACTGTACGGTTTAAGTTGCGCAGCTTAGGCCCTATAGGCAGCAGCATACCATTGCCCTGGTGGCAGGATCTGCAGCTGCGCTGGTCCGGGATCTCATACCGTACGGATTGTTGTTCCCCATTGGCATTGGTCCATTGTACCTTTTCCGTTGCACCGCCTGTAATAAGTACTGCATCTGTTTGTGCTGCATTCCACTGGTAGGTGCCGGCCTGCCAGGCATCCGCCGTTCTTATCATCACCCTGGTTTCCATAATACGCCTGCCTTTGGCAGTATCTCTTTTATCAGTGTAATAAAAGAAGGTTTTCACCAGGATAGCGCCTTCGGGGAAATCCGGCAGCTGATCCCCATTCGGCGTAAGGCGGAAACCGGCAGGCACTTTTACCAGGCGTTGTTTTTCCGCGTAGTCGGAGAATAAGGTGGTGGCCAGCTCGTAGGGCGTGTATTCTTTTGCAGGTACAAGATTAGCCGGGCTGCCTTCAAAAATATGATAGGCGGATAAAACGGGCAGCAGTACGCTCTTATCAGCAGCCGGCTCCCATTTCCAGGATTGCAGCAGCAACAGCATGATCACCAATAGCGGAAGGAGGATCTTTTTCATGCTTTTTCTCTATATACCATGCAGGCTGCAATAACCAGCATCAGTGAAAGAATATTTACCAGGGTACGGATGGTGTTCAAACTATTCCAGGGCCCTTCTAAACGCAGGCGCATGGCAGCTAATTCTGCCGGGGAAGCAGCCGGTATATTAAAAGCATCCAGCGCATTATTTAAAGGCACATTCCCGAACATGGTTACGCCAAACACACCAAATACATACAGGATGGTAGCAGCCAGCAGTAACCAGAACCGCAGGCTTACCGGCTGGCTGTATTGCATAAAAGTGCAAACCGGTAATAAGATAAGCGTGCCCATAAAGCTCATAAAGAACACGGGGTTCAGGATAGCCCGGTTCATCATCTGGAAAGAGCTAAGGTATTGTGTGTCGGAAAGGCGGGCAATACCCGGCACTACAGAACAGGACCATGCATAAAAAAGGCCGGCGATCAACGCGGTAAGCGTGGCTGTGGCCCAGAGTATAAGATTATGAATGTTCATAAAGCGGTTGTTTTAAGTGATACTGCAAATGTGTAACACACCGCTTTTTTAAAATAGAACAAAACCGACAGCCGCCTGTAAACTGCTGTGGCAGCGGAATATAAAATGTTTGTTCCCCTCCTGTCGGTTTTGTTCTATTTCTTCCCTGCCCCCGGTTCTAGCTTTGAGAAAAAAAAGCAGATCATGAACACACAACTCCCGCCCAAATCACACACACTGGTAACAGGTGGTACCGGTAAAACCGGCAGCCGTATTGTAAACCGTTTAACCCAAATGGACTGGCCGGTACGTATAGGCTCCCGCTCAGCCAGCATTCCTTTTGACTGGTATAACCCGGATACCTGGGCCCCTGCCTTAAAAGATATACAGGCTGTGTACATCTGTTTTCAGCCCGACCTGGCAGTGCCCGGCGCTACCAGCATTATCCGCGCTTTTACACAACAGGCAGCACAGCAAGGTATTCAGCACGTAGTATTATTATCCGGCCGCGGTGAGCAGGAAGCGCAGGATTGTGAGCAGATAGTAATGCAATGCGGTATTAACTGGACTATTGTACGCGCCAGCTGGTTTAGCCAGAACTTCAGCGAAGGTTATTTGCTGGAGCCTATACAGGCCGGTCATGTAGCCTTGCCTGCCGGTGATGTAGGAGAGCCTTTTGTAGATACAGATGATATTGCAGATGTAGCAGTAGCCGCCCTTACACAGCCCGGGCATTACGGACAGCTGTACGAGGTAACCGGTCCTGAGATGTATAGCTTTGCGGAAGCCATCGCGATGATAGCCAAAGCTACCGGCAAAAGCATCCGGTATGAATATATGCCTATAGCCGATTATACCGCTGTAATGGAACAGTATGAAGTACCGGCAGATGTGATTGCGTTACTGGGTTATTTATTTACAGAAGTGCTGGACGGCCGTAATGCCTCTGTAAGCGGGGATATAGAACGGGTACTGGGCCGCCCTGCCAAAGATTTTGCAACCTATGCAAAGGAAACTGCCGCTGCCGGCATATGGAATGCACCGGCTGAAGAGCTTAAATAAGAAGCGGAGTTTAAGTGTAAAAAAGAAGTGCAGCGGACTTGTTCCGCTGCATTTCGCTTTTATGCTTTTGGCAGATATTTATCCACCAGCGTTACTATCATGTCCCTGAACCCTTCAAAAGAATCAGGCTTGGTAATGATCTGGGTAACCCCTATGCTGAAACATTCGCTGGAAAGGCGGCTATCGTTATAGGTGGAGTAAATAACCACGGGTATGTGATGCAAACGTGCATCATCCCGGATGATCTGCAGGGTTTCCTTTCCATTCATCTGCGGCATGTTCTGGTCCAGCACTACCAGGTCCGGCAGCTGGGTATCATCCTTTAGCAGCTGCAGGATCTGCAGGCCATTGTCCACGGCATCAAAATGAAAATCGTTAGTGGCTTTCAGCTCATTCAGTATTTCGCTAAAGATCATTTTATCATCTTCATCATCCTCTGCTAATAATATTTTCTTTGACGTTATCATTGTGGCTGTTTATTGCTCCTGCTCCAATGGCAGGATGATGGAAAATACAGATCCCTCTCCTTCTGTGCTGTCAGCGGTGATCAGCCCATTATGTTTTTCTATTATTTTTTTAACAATGGCCAGGCCTATGCCGGTGCCTTCGTATTTGTCCTTGGGGTTTAAGCGCTGGAAAAGATCAAAGATGCGGCTCTTGAACTGCTCATTAAACCCGATGCCGTTATCGCGGATCTCAATGTGGCACCAGCGGCCGTTATCATCTTCCGGTGCGTCAAACGCGCAGGCTGCTACGCGGCAGGCACTTATCCGTATCACCGGCGGCACGCCCGGGCGGTTAAATTTCAGCGCATTGCCTATCAGGTTCTGGAACACCTGCTGTATGTGGGAGCGTATCACTTCCAGATTGCAAATGCCCGTTGCAATAATTCTGGCATTTTTTTCCTTGATGATCACCTCAAAATCTTCCCGCACTTCCCGCAGCACCTGGTTAATGTCCGTCATTTCAAAACCGGAGCTGTCGGCAGAGAGCTTGGAAAAATGCAGGATATTATTTACCAGCGCTTTCATGCGCGTAGCAGACTGCATGATCTTATTCAGGTACACCAGCGACTCCTGCGGCAAATTGCCCTCATGTTTGTCCTTCACCATTTTGGAGAACATGTGGATCTTGCGCAGCGGTTCCTGCAGGTCATGGGAGGCTACGGAGGCAAACAGCTGCAGATCATTGTTGCTGGATTCCAGCTCCCGGTTCATTTCCTGCAGCTGGCGGGTACGCTTCTCTACCTTTTCTTCCAGCACTTCATTCATCACCTTTTGCTCATGCACATCCATATTGGTAATTACCCAGCTTATGAGGTTTCCCTTTTCATCCATGCGGGCTTTTGCGCGCAGCAGGTTCCAGCGGAAATCGCCGTTGGCCACGCGTATGCGCAGCTCGCACTCAAAGTCCGACTGTGTGACTGCGGCCTTTTTCCAGGTATCCATCAGGCGTTTGCTGTCATCTTCATAGATCACCTTCTGCCATTTCATGCCCAGCGCTTCATCGTAATGCAGGCCGGTATAATATTCAAACTGCTGGTTCACAAAATCTACATTGCCGGCGTTATCGGCGGTCCATACGATCAGCGGCATGGATTCTGCCAGGAAAGTTTTTTCTGCAATGTTGGAGGCTATTTCTTTTTCTGCCTTGCGTAGGGCGGTTAGGTCCAGCATAGAGCCCAGCATGCGGTAAGGCACGCCAAACTCATTGTGCAATATGTAACCGCGGTCCAGGATGTGCGCATACTCCCCGTCTGCACGGCGAAAACGGTATTCCCGGCTCCACTGGCTGCTGTTCTCATTAATGGCGCCGTATATGCTGTCCTGCACCTGCCTGCGTTCCTCTGCGGGTATATAGCTCAGCCAGCGGGTACGGCTCATGTTCTCTATGTTGTACCCGAACATTTTTGTAAAGGAATCGCTCCACCAGATCTTATCGCGCGTAAGGTCCCAGTCCCACAGGGTATCATTGGTGGCGCGGGCCACCAGGCGAAAACGTTCTTCACTGAAGGCCAGCTCCCGGGTCCTTTCCTTCACCTTGTCTTCCAGCTCAGTATTCAGCCTTTTCAGGTTTTCTTTTACCTCATTCAGCTCGCTGTAGCTGCGTCTTATTTTTTGCTCGCCTTTCTTTTTATCGGTAATATCAGCATAGGTAACTACCAGTCCATGCGGCATTTTCACGGCTGTAAGCTCAAACCATTTTTCCTGCGCTTCCAGGTACACGTCCCTGTGTGCAATAACATCACTCTTTGATGCGCTTAAATATTCCTTAAACAGCTCCGGCGATGCAAGCAATGGCAGCGCCGTTTTCAGGCTTTTGCCCGTGAGCGGGTTCTCCGGGTCGGCAAACTGTTCGTGCGCGCGGTTGTTGGCAGTGTCTATTATAAAATCACTGATATTGCCTCCTGCATCGTACACTGTACGCAGCGCCAGTATTGCGCTGGTACTGGCATTAAATACGCTGCGGATAATATTATTCAGGTTAGTGATGATGGTAATATCCACAAACGTAATAATAATGCCTGCATACTTTTCATCCCGCGTTATGTACGGCATTATACGCATCAGGAAGTTCTGGCCTTCCCGCAGCTTTATTTCTTTTTCCACCACCTTGCGGCTATGCTGCACCAGGCTAATATCCATCAGCAGCTGATCATATTTAATGTTGCTGGAGATGTGGGCAATGGGGCGGCCCAGGTCTGATTCAATAAAATTGATCATCCTGGCAGAGGCGGGGTTAAATTTGCGGATGTTCAGCTGTGTATCCAGGAAGATCTGCGCAATGTCGGTGCTCCGGAAATAGTTGTTCAGGTCATCATACAGCTCTATCAGCTCTTTGATCTTAACCTGGTGTTCTGTATTAAGCGTATATAATTCTTCGTTCAGGGATTGCAGCTCTTCATTGGAGCTTTGCAGCTCCTCGTTGGAAGAAAGTAATTCTTCATTAGAGCTTTGCAGCTCCTCGTTGGCGGTTTCCAGGTCTTCTACCGCCAGCTGCAGGCTTTTGCGGGTTTCTGCCAGCTCCTGCTCCAGGCTATGCACATAGTCGGTGTCCATAAATGGCTCCGCGCCGGCGTGTTGTACGCTGCCATGCTCCTGCAGTACGGATGATCTGCTGAGCACCACCAGGGTATAATCGCTGTCAGCGGCTTTTGCCACAGGGTTAATAAGCACATCCACGGCCCGGGTATTACCATCCCTGCCAAATGTTACGTTGTGCAGGTGCACCTTTTCCTCCAGCTTCCAGGCTTTGCGCACTTCCTTGTTCAGCATAATGGCCAGGTCCTGCGGCAGCATACGCATCAGGTTCAGATTCAGGATGCGTTTGGGTAAAGTGAGCAGGTCCTCATAATTACCCATGGTTTCGCGGATCTCGAAATTGCGGTCTATATACAGCGCTATCAGCCCCAGATCTTCTGTAAGCGCGCTGCGCAGGTCGGCCCACAGCGCTTTCTGTCCTTTGGTATCAAAGCTCTTATCACCATTAACAGCGTTAATTTCTTCACGCGGTATTTTTAACAGGCTGGTTAATGGCTCTCCAAAATGCATGCGGGGTTTAATATCCGACAGCTTTTTAAAGATCCTCCATTTGGCGCTGATCTGCTGCATGGTGGGCCCCTTGGCGTAAGGCGGGTTTTCACTGGGGCCAAGGAACAGGAAGCCGTTCTTACTCACCGCAAAATGCAGGATAGAAAAAATGCGTTCCTGCAGCACGTTGTTCATATAGATCAGCATGTTGCGGCAGCTTACCAGGTCGTTCTTTATAAAGGGTGGGTCCTTGGTAATATCATGCCGCGCAAATACGATCTGTTTGCGGATACGCGGGGTTATCTGGTACCCCTTGTGCTTGCGTATAAAATATTTTTCCAGCAGCGGGGCCGGTACATCTTTGTCAATAGATAATGGATACATGCCTGCGGAAGCAATATCCAGGTTAGCGGCATCTATATCTGATGCAAATATTTTTACCTGCAGCCTGCTGCCGGCGCTTTCCAGCACCTCATCCACTGCTATGGCTATGGAATAGGCTTCTTCCCCGGTGCTGCAGGCAGTTACCCAGATCTTCAGCTGCTCCCCTTCTGCATTAGCTATCAGCTCCGGCACCACTTTTTGCCGTAATACCTGGAAGGCGTCCCCGTCGCGGAAAAAACGGGTTACCCCTATCAGGAAATCATGCGCCAGCTCCTTACATTCATCCGGGTGCAGCTCCAGGTACTGCACATACTGCAGGTGATCATTAATACCCAGCTGTGTCATACGTTTGTTGATACGGCGCAGAATGGTAGGCGTTTTATAGTAGTGGAAATCCTGCCCGGCTGTATGGTGTATCAGCTCAAAAATATGGTTCAGTGTCTGGTCGTCCGGGTCTTTCACCAGCGTATCTGCATCAATCTGATGGATCTCTTTCACAATGGCTTCTGCAATGCCGGCTGGTGAGGCCACTACATCTGCATTACCGGAGCTGATGGCGCTGTTGGGCATACCATCAAACTTAGCCGTAGCAGGCTCCTGCACCAGTACCAGGCCCCCGTTCTCTTTAATGGAGCTGATACCTTTGGTGCCATCTGTTCCGGTACCGGAGAGTATAACGGCTACTGCCTTGTATTTTTTATCCTCCGCCAGGGAATGCAGGAACACATCTATCGCATTGTTGGGAACTTTATCGTGCGTTTTTTCTGTAAGCAACAACTTATTACGCTGTATGCGGATCTGTTTGTTATTGGGAATTACATAAATATAATTCTTCATTACCGGCAGGTTCTGGGATGCTTCCACTACTTTCATGTGGGTTCTGCGGCCCAGCAGCTCTACCAGCAGGCTTTTGTAATCCGGCGATAAATGCTGGATCACTACAAAAGACAGGTTGCCGGTTTGAGGCATGTGATCAAAGAATTCCTGGATGGCCTCCAGGCCTCCTGCAGATGCGCCTACCGCCACTACAAAATGTTGCTGCGTTCCTTTCATATATCACTCCTTCGAATGCTCGCGTGTAAGAAATTCAAAAATAAAGCTGCGCAGGTTCTCTGCGGCCAGGATCTCCTCCTGCAGCCAGGGTTTGGAAAAACCCTTCACATGCTCCTGCCATAGTTTAAAGGAATGGCGGGGATGATAGATCTGCGGGTTTTCATCAAAGAACATACGTTCATCCGGGTTGCCGCCCCAGTTGGTGGTACGGATAAATTCTTTGCGGAAAAGGATAATGTATTCATCCTGCTCCGGCCGTATAGGTATTACCAGCATACCGCTGGCTATTTCCCGGTACTGTTCCGTAATATCGTATATGGATGGCAGTGAGTCAGTATAAAATACTTTTTTGAGGTCCTTTATATGCAGCCATAACAGCAGGTCTTCCAGCTGGGCGGCATCCGGCACCTCGCCGGCTTTATGGCTGCGGTTATGATAGGTAACAATAACACCGGTAGCATCCAGCAGCTTCATTACATGCGGCTCTGCGCTCAGCAGGCTGGATACCAGGTTATCTGTCTGGTAAATACTTTCTATCAGCTGCATGTAAATGCTATTCAGGCGGGAGCTAAGATCACTGAACGACTGGTGATGCAGTGCATTGATACGTGCGGAGATCACACTGGAAAACAGCTCCATTACCGCCCTCATTTCCCCGTCAATAACACGGGCGGTTTTATGATGGCAGGCAATAAGGCCCCAGAGCGCATTGTCTTTAATTAAGCGTACTGACATGGACGACACTACATGCATGTTCTTCAGGTACTCCACATGCACGGCGGCCACGCCCCGCAGGTTACATTCAGACATATCCAGGAATGACCGGGAGATGGGATTAATAACAGGGTACAGCTTTACGGGTTTGAACTCACGGTCCGGTATAAAACGGTAGGGGTTGCGCAAATACAGGTCACGCGCGGGTTTTGGAATATCTGATGCAGGAAAGGTAAAACCAATGTACGATTCCATATCCGGCTCCATAGCTTCTGCCAGCACATTCCCGTTCCAGTCCTGGTCAAATGCATAGATCATTACCTTATCGAACCAGGTGATCTTTTTCAGCTCCTCTGCAGCTATCCTGCACAGCTCATGTACATCCTTTGCCTGTTCTATAAGGTCGATGGAATTGCGGATATGCTGGTACAAAGCGGTAAAGGTAGCGCCGCCTGCTGCCGGCGCCTGTGCAATCTCAATTTCCACCAGCACCATATCCTCCCGCACATGCAGGATGGTAAAGTGGTCCCGGGCGCCCAGCTTCCAGACGGTGCTGATCTTAATGCTATTGTTATCCTGCACCTGTTTTTCAAGCAGGGTAAATGCAGATGCGTCTATCAGCTCTTTAATGGTTTTACCCAGCAGGTCGCGGAAAGGTACCTGGAATATTTCAGCTGCATTTTCGCTTACCTGTTCAATGGTCAGGGTTTGTTTGTCCAGCACCAGTAATACCCCATATTCCTGGATGGTGTTAATGATATGGATCGGGATGTTTCCGCAGAATTCCGAATCATACTTTGAGAATTGACTCATATCTCTTAGTCCAGTCGTTAAATTTTAAAAATGTTTCTCTGGCAGCATCTGCTGCCTGTTGTTGTGCTGCTTCCTCCGTTATAGCATTCATATAGCTGTGGAACTTTCTCCACATTTGTTGCACAGCCTCTCCATAACCGTTGAAGAAAGTAAAACCTTCCGGCGAGGATAGTTGTAGCTGTTCCCGGATCATTCTGGCAATGATCACCCCTCCTAAAGTAGAGCCTTCCAGTACATAGGCAGCGCCCAAAGCCTGCGGATATGATTGGATACGGGGGATAACGGCCGTTAACACCTGTGCCGGCGGCAGGCCGCCCAGGTCACGTATATCCTGTAAAATAGCAGCGGACTTCCTCCTTTCGGCCAGGTCCGGTATTTTTTCATTGGTCAAATATTGATCCATTTTAAGCTCCAGCGAATGGTAGTAGCCGTGGAACATTTCCAGCAGCACCAGGTAATGTTCCGTGCTGCGTATGCTGCGTATCATACCTATCAGCTGCTTCTCCAGCTGCGCGTGTTCTGCTTTCGTATAGTCTTTGATGTATGCTGCAAAAGATTGTTGTTCCAAAGCGCAAGGTTTATGGGTTGGGAACGCGAATATATATTTTCTTTTACTGGCAACAGGCAGTAAGGCCCCATGCAAACCCGGCTCAGGTATATGTTTACCGGGCATCATAATTATTATTAAAAGTCGTAAAAAATTAATAAGTTACTTTTCCATAGGTCAAATCAAATAAGGAAATTATGAAAAGAAGCTTTGTATTGCTGATGACACTGTTCATCGCCGTAACGCTTTGCTCCCTGTCGTTGCCACAGGACCCACCCAAAGCGAAGAATTTAAAGGTACTGCCCAAAGACATTAGCCATGAGGAGCTGGACAACGTGATGAAGGCATTCAAAAATTCCCTGGGCGTTAAATGCGGTTTTTGCCATGCACCGCAAAAAGATAATCCTCAAAAGCTGGACTTTGCCAGTGATGACAATGAACACAAGGATGTAGCGCGGGACATGATGCGCATGACCGCCAAGATCAACAAAAAGTATTTTAAAGGTAACCAGCCCATGGCCGTTACCTGCTATACCTGCCACCATGGTAACGAGGAGCCTAAATCTCTTCCTGAAGTAGCAGAGGCCCCCAAACAATAACATAAACGGAAGCTTATATAAACAAAAGGCCTGTAAACTGCGGTTTACGGGCCTTTTTTATGCCCGGAGCTTTTGGGGCCAGATCTTTTCTCAGAGCAAACCATCTGTAAGCCGGTAATAAGCACGGGATAAGCCCCCTCTTATAAGGGTGGGCTTATGGGGGGCGTACATGGGGAGTATATGGGGTTTATAGGGGGCTTATCTATTTACTGCAACCGAATGCAAGTAAGAATGGACAACCTGCAAATCTGATGAAAGAACAGTAGGAATGTGAACGGTTACAAGGATCTCCTGGCTGAAAGAACAATGAAAGGTTACCGTGGACAATGAAGACTCAGATGATAGACTATTAAAACCCGCCAAATCATCCTATATTTATCGTTATATATTTAACAATACAACGAATAATATCACAACAGACTATGACCAAAAAGCTGCTCATTGCCCAGGCAGGCGCCTCCATTTTAAAAAGGGATTCCTTTCCCCTGCCCCATGATTTTGCAAGCACTAAAACAGAAGCCGGCGGCTGGCGGGATAACTCGTATAATAATGAAGAGCCGGTACGCAACATCTCTGACCGCACCTTTACGGCCGGTATTGAAAATGAGCTGCAGCTTACACGGCAGCTGTTGCTGTTAACCGTTTTAGCTTAACAACCGTGCCAACACACTGCTGGGCATACAGCTGGAATTAACTACGCCTGAAAAGCAGGATCTGCTGGCCTTTCTGCATATGCTTACCGATTCATCCTTTATTACAGACACCCGTTTTCAGATCCATTTATAAAACAATAGTCATGAAATTATATACCCTGTTCCTGTTCTTAAACGTATGTGCATTACCGGTACCGGCGCAGCAAAAGCCTGCTGTAAAAGTATCCGGGGAAGTAACAATGCCGCTTACCATTTATGCTGACAGCTTAGCACAGTGGCCCCGCATTACCGTGAATCTGAAAGACCGGGATGGAAAAGACCATTCCTATTCCGGTACGCCTATACAGGCCATCCTGGAAAAAGCCGGCGTTACCATGGGCAAACAGCTGCGGGGCAAGAACCTTAGCAAATACCTGATGGTAAAATGTGCGGATGGTTATGAAGTGCTGTTTTCCCTGGCGGAGCTGGATAGCAGCTTTACAGACCGGCAGGTGATACTGGCCAATGAAACAGACGGGCATGCACTGCCGGCGGACAAAGGCCCTTTCCGGCTGGTGGTGCCGGGCGAGAAGAAGCCTGCCCGCAGCAGCTTCCAGGTGGTGGAAATGGTGGTAAAGTTTGCGAAGGATTAAATATTCGTAACTTAAAGGCCAAAGAGATCCCTCAATTACCTATGCAGTACAACGATAGAGAAGCGGCCCATACCGGTAGCCGCGCAGCAGCGGAACAACGCTCAAATGGCCGGCAGCTGCCGGCAGTAGCCTGGCCTTATATAAAGCAAGCACCAACATCCACCACTTCCCTTCAGCGGCAGCCTGTTATACAACGGGTGAATGAAGAAAAACTAAGCGTTTTTCCTGAACATGGCGCTGATCCGAGGGATGTACAAAAAGTAAGCGATGCGCTGGCAGCCATCCGGGCTGCATTTAAAGATAAAAAAGCGCTCTTTGAAACCGGTACGCTGGCAACCATGCCCAATACAGGCGTAACAGGTGTACCTGGCAAGCTGGAAAGGGACACGCGGGTTAAAACCGTTATGACGGATTACCCGGCCCTTTTACAAAGTTTTGATCCTATTGCGGAATTAAGGAAAATACCGCCCTTTAGCAACGGGGAGCTGGTATTAGGTGAAAAAGATGAACATGGCGACCGCGTGGTGAAAAACGGCAGTAGCCAGACAATAGCTACTTTAATGTCGGACGAGGGAAGTTATTTACCGGATCTGGTAGACGACGACCATCCTGAAGACCTGCGCACCAAGTATAGCCGTTTTGATAAACCTGAAAAAGAATATGTAGAAGATAATATTGGTGTGCCTACACGGCGGTATGCCTATGTGGAGAAAAGCTTTTACCAGTTCATGGAATTTTTAAGCACCGGCAGCATGACCGGCCGCTGGCAAATGCTGTCAAAAGCTGCGGGTATACCCAAAGACCTGATGGACCCCAGCGATGGGCAGGATGTTATAGAACAGATCCGGGGTAAAAAGGAAGGCCCGCTAAGCGTACAGGAGCTGGCCGTGCTGCATAACTGGAAAGGAAGCGGCCTGCACCAGCGCGGGTTAAGCCTTTCAGCCTCCCCGCGGGAAAAAGCCGTGTATAGTAATGACGGGGAACCGTTTTCCTCAGCCGATGGCGTACGCCTTAAAATTGACCTGGCTAAAGTACCAAAACAGGTAATGCTCATTAACCATTACACTCCCCTGAACAACCCGGCGCACCTGGCAGGCATCAATAAAGATGTAAGCGGCGATACCTTCAAAAGAGATCCCTCATCTAAAACTGCAAAATATAACTATGAAGGTTCTGTGGTAAAGAACAGGGAATTATTCCTGGAATACTTAAACCCTGAGTGGATTGTGGAAGTGAAAGTTCATGGAAACCCCGCTTCCCTGAAACCGGAACAGTTTGGCGGAGATGCCAATGTTATGCACACACAAGCCGGCGTATTAATGGGCCATGGCGATTATACAAGCGGATTTACAAAAGGAGTACAGGACCATTTAGCCGGCAATGAAAATCAAAAGCCTGTGGATGATACCAGCTCCGAAGGGAAAGGATGGGCCTCCGGGCAGCATTACAGTAAGTGGTTTGATAAAGGGGTGGCTTATAAAAATAAGGAGGCAGACTGGAATGCGGGGGTAAACCATGGATCAACCAATAATCAAACAATTGTAACCAAAGGAAGAACTTTACTGGATATACGTAATGATATAAACGGGCTTCCTAATCCCCCTGAGTTCAAGAACGGAGCATTGGCCCAAATTGAAAAATCAATCAGCCTGAAAATGGGCATCAAGGTAGAGAACCTGCTGCCAACAACGGTAGTAAGTGCAGCACCCAGTAGAGCGAATATCCTCAAAGCCGCAGTAGACGTGGGAATGCCTACAGGATATGCCGGCCTGGCAAAAGAAGAAAGCGATGCCAAAGTGCTGGCCTTTGATATACAGCGCCTGGGCTGGGTACATGGCTACAGCGGCAGTGCACGGAAAACAGCCGTTGGGGCGGACTTTTATCAGAAAACGTAGTTGCTCCGTTACTCCAAATTCTTTATGGGGAACGGCGGAAAATTACTCCAGGTAAAACCTATGCTGCCCTGCGTTCCGGAGTCCACAAAGCGGAAATTGTAATTATCGTGCCCGTGTATGAATTTGGCTACAAAGCCAAGGGTCCGCATGTTGTGAAAGGGATAAATGCGATAGCCGGTTTCGCTCCGGAAGGGATTTACCCAGTTATGCGCGCCAAAGATCCATTCTGCATTTTCAAAAAAACAATGCCGCACGCCTTTGGGGCTTACCATGCTGTATTCATATCCGCCTAACAATCTTACCCGCCCATAGATCTTAATATCTGCATCAGAAAAACCGCCAAAGTTAAACAGCTGCAGGAAACGGTCGTGGTAAAACAGCGCGCCCAGTTTCAGGGAGTGAATACGGTTGGGGGTTACATCATCCAGCTTATTAATGCGGTAGTTAAATACCAGCTCCGTGAGGTTGGTGGAAAAGTTGCCGCTTTTGCGGTTCAGGATGGCGGAAAGGTTGGTATTAGGTGTAATGAGCCTGTAAATGCTATCGCTTTGCGGTGAGCCATCATTATACTGCTCACTAAATGCGCTGCCGGCCTGCCCGTTGGAATAGTGGCCGCTTTCAAGCGATATGGTAAAAAGGTTATCCCCCAGCCGGAATACCTGCTGCGTACCTAGCAGGATGCGGTAAGAGGGTGTTTTCACCGGCAGGGAATTTTCTGTGTACATGCGCACCTGTGGTGTAAAAGAAACATAGTAGGCCCGTACATGTGGTTTCCCGTCTCCCAGGCCCTGTAAAATGTTGTTGGAAAAACTGTAGCGTACAATGGGATTGGCTTCAAACAGCACATTTTTTTCATACTTCACGTAGCTGGTGCGGAAGTTAATGTCCGCATCCTCCCCCACGGGATATACCTGTATAAAATCCCTGAATCCGTTCTTTTGCGCCATAGCCGCAGCTGCCTGCAGCAGCGCAAACAACAGCAGATAATATTTACAATTCATATCTGGGGTTTGGTGGTTATTGAAATAAGATCTTGTTGATAGCCGCAATCACCTGCGGATCTATATCATCACTGTAAAACAATTTTGATTTAAATGGATTGCTGTCATGAAAAAAAGTGAAGCTGAGCTGTAATGTCCTTATGCCGTCTACCACGGCTGCTGTATTGTCCTTGGAGGTGCTTTCTATAAAAAAGGTGTGCGCTACCTGCTGAAAGATCACCTGTTTGTTCTGCAGCACAGGGATCACCTTTGCAGCATCTGTATCACTGCAATTGTACAGGGAAAGAATGTTACCATACCTGGCCATAGTAATTTTTTTGGGGGTAAACTATTTGGAACAGTTATGCTCAATAAACAGCCAGGGATAGTGTTTTGTTTAAACTCTTTTAATACAATCTGCCACCTAAGGGTACTTCCTGCTCCGGCTTAATGAGCACTACCTCGTTATTGGCATCCGGCACGCCCAGGGTTAACACCTCTGACATAAATGGCCCTATTTGCCGGGGCGGAAAATTCACTACACATAATACCAGGGTACCTGGCAGCGCTTCTTTGGCATAGTGTTTAGTGATCTGTGCGGATGAGCGTTTAATACCCAGCTCCGGGCCCAGGTCAATGGTGAGCTTATAGGCCGGTTTACGGGCCTCGGGAAAATCTTCTGCTGTAATGATCTTACCTACGCGGATGTCCAGCTTATCAAAATCTGCTATCGTTGCCATGCGGCTAAGATAATTAATGATGCGTTGCAGAACAAAATACCCCTTTTGCAGATAAACCCCTGCATATGACAAAACACGCGGCTGCCTGCTGCATAAAGCGGCTATTTTTGAAATGTACAAACCTTGTCACATGTCCTTTTGCCTGGAAACAACACAACTTAGCTACCGCTTTACAGGGCAGGAAACCGCCCTGGAGAACATTCACCTGCAGGTGCCGCAGGGCAGCATTTACGGCTTCCTGGGCCCTAATGGCGCCGGTAAAACCACTACCCTGAAACTGGTGCTGGGCTTACTGAAAAAACAGCAGGGCCACATTACTATTTTCGGAAAGCCGTTTGAGCAGCACCGGATGGCGGTACTGCAGCAGGTAGGCGCTTTGATCGAAAGCCCTTCTTTATACAGCCATTTAAGCGCCCTGGAAAACCTGCAGGTGCTGCAAACTATTTACCGCTGCCCAAGCCAACGTATACACGAAGTATTACAGCTGGTGGACCTGGCTAACACCGGGCATAAAAAAGCCGGGCAGTTCTCGCTGGGTATGAAACAGCGCCTGGCCATTGCCATGACCTTACTACACCGCCCTTCCCTGCTTATTTTAGATGAGCCTACCAATGGCCTGGATCCCAACGGCATTATTGAAATGCGGGAGCTGCTAAAAACCATCAACCGGGAACAGGGCATTACCATCCTTATATCCAGCCACCTGCTGCCGGAAATTGAAAAGCTGTCCACACATATCGGTATTATTCACAAAGGGAAACTGTTATTCCAGGATACACTGGAAACGCTGATGCGCAGCACCCAACAGGCGCCGGTATTGATCAGCACTAACAATAATACCCAAAGCCTGCAGCTGCTGCAAGCACAGGGAGTACATGTTGCAGCAGCGAACGGACATCTGCTGATGCAGGGTGTTAGCAAAGAAAAGATAGCCCTTATTAACCGGCAGCTGGTATTGGCAGGCATTGACGTATATGGCATTCATACGCAGCACCATGACCTGGAAGCCACTTTTATGGACCTTATTAATCACTGACATGCAATTATCCTTCTTTTACAGCTTTAAAAGCGAATGGCTGAAAACCCGCCACAGCCTGGCCTCCTGGCTTACCATAAGCGGCGCATTTTTTATCCCGGCCATTGTACTGTTCCAGCGGCTTTTGTATGTGGCTGATTCGGCGGCGGTTAATGCATCCCCCCAGGTTTGGGAACATTTGTATAAAGATAACTGGCAATACATGGCAGTATTGTTACTGCCCATGGGGGTAATACTGGTGAGCAGCTTAATTACCCAGCTGGAAGTAAAGAACAATGCCTGGAAGCTGGTGCACAGCACCCCGCAAAAGCTGCACACAATTTTCAGCGCTAAGCTGGGGGTGATCCTTCTAATGCTGCTGCAATTCTTCCTGCTGTTCAACATCGGTATTTATCTTACGGGGGTAGTACCTGCCCTGTTTAACCGGCAGATACCTTTTCCCGGTGCAGTCTTTCCGGTGATAGCTTACCTGCGGGGCAGCGGTCAATTCTTTATAGCATGCCTGCCCATTGTAGCGCTGCAATATTTATTAAGCCTTCAGTTCAGGAACTTCCTGGTACCGGTGGGCATTGGGCTGGCCCTGCTAACGGCTTCCATCATAGCGGCGAAGTGGAAATATGGCTACATTATTCCTTACATTTACGGAACACTCAAATTTATTGGCAAACAACCGGCTGCAGCGCTATATACCTTACCCCTCAGCTATTTTTGCGGGTTTACCATCGCAAGCTGGTTATTGTATTATTATAAAAAGCAGAAAGCTTGAAAAGGTCCGCTGTTATATTGCTGCATTTAGGATACTGGTTCACTTATATATTGCTGGTATCATTGTTCATGCTCATTTCTACCAGGGGGCACAGAACTTTTGCTGATATGCTGTACATATGGCTGGTGTCAGGTGCGGGTGTTTTCAGCTTTTTACCCGGGGTGCTGGGTTTTTATTTTTTCTATGGTCTGCTGTTTACCCGTTTCCTGCAAACTAAACGGTTTCAGGCGCTATTGCTGTTTGGCCTTTTGGGTATGTTAAGCAGTGCTGTTGTTACGCTTTTAATGCTTTCTATTCCCGGCACCTGGGGCGGGCGTGCAGACTGGCGGGAAATGATGTGGATGACCATTTTCCTGGCGCTGTTGGCCGGCATACATGGTGTAATTGGCCTGGTGATGCGGGGATTTATATCCTGGTATGGCGACATCCGTATTAAAGAGGAGCTCACGCAAAAGAACCATGCAACGGAGCTGGCGCTGGTAAGATCGCAGCTGAACCCGCACTTTTTATTCAATACCATTCATAATATAGATGTGCTGATAGAAAAGGATGCTGCGCAGGCATCCCTTTACCTGAACAAGCTGTCGGACATTATGCGGTTTATGCTGTATGAAACAAAAACGGAACAGATACCGCTGTCCAAAGAGCTGGCCTATATTGAAAAGTATATTGCCCTGCAAAAGATCCGTACGGCCAATATGAATTATGTGCAATACACGGTGGCCGGTGAAACCGGTAACCTGATGATAGAGCCGCTGCTGTTTATCCCCTACATAGAAAACGCTTTTAAACATGCTACCCACGAAAGAACGGCCAATGCCATCCGCATTAAGCTGTGCATTGAGGACGGCAGGCTGGTATTTGACTGCGAAAACAGGTACAGCTTAGCCCCCTCTCCTGAAGGAATTACAATTCCTCAATCAGTGATTGAGGAATTGGCTGCAAAAGATTCTGATATCAAAAAGGGCGCTAACGGACTGGGACATACGCTGCTGCAAAAACGCCTGGCGCTGCTGTATCCCAACAAACATACTTTAGCTATTACCCGGCAGAGCGGCATTTATAAAGTGAACCTTATACTGCATACGCATGAAAATTAACTGCATTATAGTGGAGGATGAGCCCCTGGCACAGGAACGGCTGAAGAACTATATTCAGAAGCTGCCGTACCTGAACCTGCTAACCGTTTTTGATAATGGCGTAGATGCGCTGGTGTTCCTGAAAGCTACCCCGGTTGACCTGGTGTTCCTGGACATTAACATTGGTGAGCTCTCCGGCATTCAGCTGCTGGAAAGCGCCCGCCTGCAGCTGGAAGTGATCATTATTACAGCCTATGACGAATTTGCTCTCAAAGGCTTTGACCTGAATGTAACCGACTACCTGCTGAAACCCTATACGTTTGAACGTTTTCTGCAGGCTGCGGAAAAAGCGAAACATAACCTCTCCAAACAGGCTGCTGCCCCGGAAAAGAAGTTCATTTTTGTAAAAACAGAATACCGTCTTGAAAAAGTACTATTGCAGGAGATCCTGTACATTGAAGGTATGCGGGATTACCGCCGTATTCATACCCTGCACAAACGTATTATGACCCTGCAAACGTTCAAAGAGTTTGAGCAGGAAATTCCGCCAGCCATTATTTGCCGGGTGCATAAATCCTATATGGTGGCTATTGATAAGATCGATGCTATAGAGCGGGATGGGATTAAGATCGGGGAAATGATCATACCGGTTTCAGAAACGTACCGGAAGGGGTTTTATGGGTTGATCGTTAAATGAAAAAGTGAATGAACAAAATTGCTCATTCACCTTTCCTGTTAAAAGCTTCAATGTGTTCAGGCTGTAATTAGCAAACCCAGTAAGTTTCACCACAGGAAATAAATTGTGTGGTGGGTAAAGTACGTTGTTTGTTCTCTGCAGGTGCATTGGTTTTGCTCAGCTTGGAAATTTTGATCTTTACGATCTGCAATTTTTGAGATGCTTTCTTTTTCATGATCCAATAAGGTTAAAAGGTTGATAATAGCATCTAAAATAGGGTAAAAGGAGATAGCAGGTAATCCTGTTAAAAGGGGGTTTTTGGTGCGGTGTGATTGCTGCCGGGTTTGTTTGCGGCCAAAGACACCAGCCCGTCTAAAACCAACTATTTTCCATCTTCTTTTCTTGTGAGCCTTACCCCTATTGGTTCCTGTTGCTGCAAAAATTATATTTGCCCCTTATTTTTAATTGCAGCATAGGAACAAACACACAAGCAGTACTGTAACCCGGTAACCCAAGACCTGCATGCACGCGCGCTTATAAGCGCAGGATAGTAACACTTTTAAACAACACCATATGAAAAAATTGATGACCTCCTTTCTGGCATTGGCCATTCTTGCATTTGTATCCTGTAAGAAAGATCATGATGATGTACCCACGCCAGCCGGTATTGCCGGCACTTACACCCTTTACGAGGTAGAGCAGTATAACCCGCCCTCCACGCATGCCCTGCCCAATGATGAAGGGGAGCACGGAAAACTGATAGTAACGGTTAGCAGCGAAACCGCTGCCAAAGTGCAGCTGCTGCTGTATAAGAACGATCAGAAAGAAGCGGATGAAACCTTTGATTGCAGGATAGGCAAGGATGCAGACGGCGATATTTTCCTGACCACTGTTGATGATGACAAGAACGCAGCTTATTTCTTTGATAATGAAGTAGACTTTTATGCTGTTACCGGTTTTCGCCTGGGGGGCCGCAAATAATGTTTACTATGTAAATAAATAGCATTCCGCCCCTGTGTGGAATGTTATTTTCCCATAAAAACCTGCCTGAAATGTGATATTTTACCGGTACATCCACGTATCATCAAAAGCAGGTTATGAAAAAAAGTATCCTTTATTTATTGCTGCTGCTCTCCTTTTTTGCTGCCGGCGCACAAAACAAACAATACCTCTATGTAGCTACGCCCGGCATCCGCGATTACCTGGGATACGGCGGCCATGGCATACTGGTATTTGATATCAATGAGCACCACCGTTTTGTGAAAAGGATCCCTACAAAAGGCCTGCACCCGGATGGTACCCCATCCAATGTAAAAGGCATAGCAGTAAGCATTCCGCTTAACAGCATTTATGTAAGCACGCTGGAATCATTGCAGCGCATAGATCTTACTACGGATAAAATAATCTGGGAAAAACCTTTTGAAAAAGGCTGCGACCGTATGTCTATTTCCCCGGATGGGCTTACCATGTACCTGCCTTCACTGGAAAATACTTTCTGGAATGTGGTGGATTGTAAAACAGGCAACATCATTAAAAAGATAGAAGTATATAAACGCGCACACAACACCATTTACAGCGCTACCGGCAACCAGGTGTATATGGATGATATTGGCAGTCCCTGGTTATATATTGCGGATACCAAAACACATACCCTCGCCCGCAAAGCAGGCCCCTTTGCCAATAACATACGTCCCTTCACGGTGAATGGAAAAGAAGATCGTGTATATGTAACCGTTGACAGCCTGCTGGGCTTTGAAGTGGGCGATCTGAAAACCGGCGCCAAGCTGGCGCACGTAGTAGTAGAAGGCTGGGAAATGGGACCGGTACGGCGGCATGGCAATCCCAGCCATGGTATTGGCCTTACACCGGATGAAAAAGAGCTGTGGGTATGCGACGGCCACAATATGCGCCTGCACGTATTCAGTGCTAAACCGCCCTACCAGCAGCTTACTACCATTCCCCTGCAGGATATGCCCGGCTGGGTTACCTTCAGCATAGATGGTAAATATGCCTACCCTTCCAGCGGGGAAGTGATTGATGTAAAAACACGGAAGGTGCTGCTAACGCTAACGGATGAATTTAATAACAGCGTTGCCAGCGAGAAAATGGTAGAGGTACAGTTCAGCGGTAATAAGGCCGTGCGCGCCGGCAACCAGTTCGGCATCGGGCAGGTAAGATAAGCAGCTTACGCTTTCTTACCCTTACCCAAACCTACTTTATAATTATCCGGCGTACCGGTAATTTTAATGTTCATAAAACGTACTTTCTTATCCTTGTCGCGGTATTCAATAGCATCCACCTGGTCAGGGTCCACTTCTTCCTGCTTTTTACCGAACAGCATGCGGAAACCCACGGAGGTGACCATTTTCATGGGTATGCGCAGGTAATACTCCATCTGCATGTTCAGGGATTGTTTCCCTGAAATTTCCATAAAGCCCAGGGAGGAATTAATATTCATAGCCGGGATGGATAAAGCCCCATCCTTGAACGTGAGCTTATTCCGCAAGGTATCAAAACGCACCATGTTCAGGTTCTTATCCTTAAAGTAAGACGACATGGCCTGCATGGGCGCAAAGTTTATCAGCACACCGTTGTAAATAGCTACATCCAGCTGCGCCTTGGAATGGTCTATCAGCGGCGTGAGATCAGGATGCACCTGCACGTAGCTCTTGATCTGGCCGGTGAGGCGGCCCTTGATATTTTTGTTGATCACATAATCCTGCCCCAGGTAATCCAGCTTCAGCATCATCTTTTCTATGTTCATATCTTGCACGTTGATCCTGCTGGTTAAATAGATCTTCTCAGGATTGCTGCCGTTGAAATGCGCATGGGCGGCCAGCTTACCTTCTGCTATGTCCAGGTTCAGCGTATCCAGGTACAGGTGCTGGTTGCTTAACATCCGCGCATTGGTAGAGAGGTTCTTTATCCATAAACGGTGGTACTTGATCTTGCCCACATTTACCGTGGCATTAAAATCAATGAACGGCACCTCAAAAATATTAAAGGCTTTGGCGTGCGCAGAGGTTTTGGCCACTGCATTGGTGGCTACCGGCATGTTGGAAATAGATGGCGCAGCAGCTTCTTTGGCAGCTGTTAGCTGGTAGTTTGTCAGCTGGTCCACATCCAGGAAGCGGGAATTAAAGCGCAGGAAATTCTCCCTTTTCCGGCGCGTGGTATCCTTACCGGCATACAGGCGCATGTTAATGTCAAAATCACTGCGGCCTATCTTGCCTTTCAGCGTATCTATCTTTATAAAATTATCTGCACCTATTTTTACAATGCCACTAATACTATCCAGCTCAAAGGCATGTTTTTGCAGGCTGCCGGAAATATTCGCGATCTTAATTTTCGCAAAGCGGAATACGGAATCATAGCGCAGGTCTGTTTTAGAGCGCAGCCAGATGTTGCGGCCTACTTCATTATGATAATCGGCCGGCACGTAGGTGCGGCTGTATCTGCCTAACAGGTCGTTCATGGCCAGGTGCTGTGATTTAAAATCAAAGGCAACCTGCGTTCTACCCCGCTTTACCTTATTAAACCACAGGGCATAGTTAATTACACGGCCGCTGAAACGGATGTCGCTGCTATCTATTAAGCCAGCAAAATTGCGCAGCAGCAAAGCGGTATCATTGATGGTAAGCTCTGCGCCAAAGTCGTGGAATGCATGCGGGTAATGTTTGAATGATGCGCGAAGCTGCTCTATCTTAAACTTACCTTTTGGCAGCGGATTGGGATGCTGCAGCTCATTCACAGAGGTTTCCAGCGAAGCGCCTATATTAAAGCCATAGATCTCTTCCTTCGCTTTGCGCATTTTAGCGGTATCAAAGGCCAGCAGCTCCTTCATGATCATCTTATTGCTATTGGCCTTAAACGTAACCAGCACCGGCTTTTGCTGCTTGTGAAAAAGGGCCGGCAGGTCGCTGATAGAACCATTCATGTGAAAATCGGAATGCCCCAGGTTAAACGAGAGAGAATCCAGCTTTACAAAACCATTACGCATATCCGCATGCAGGTTCAGGTGCTCTATCATATGCGGATATGAAGGAATGCGGAAAGTAAGCCCCTTTACGGTGAGCTCACTTTGAATACCTTGTGTGAGCTTGCCCATGGATTGTTCCGGCACGCTCAGGTCTACCACCTCCTTAAAGTTCATTTTCAGCAAAATGCGGCCGGTAATGCGCTGCAGGTCGGCAATACCCAGGAAATCGCCCACAAAACCCAGCTCCAGGTCAGAATCTATCTGCATCAGCACCTTGGGGTCTGTAAAATCGCGCATAATGAAATTGCCGCGGAAAACGCCCTGCCCGGGACGTGCATTCATGTTCAGCAAACGCAGCTCCGATGTTTTCAGGGAACGTGCTGCGCCATTGGTATAATATCCTTTAAAGGCCAGGGAATCCAGCTTTTTATTGGCCTGCGTATTATGCAGCCAGGCATCGGAACAGGAGAAAGACAGCTCTATCAGCGGCATTTGCCCGCCGGCCAGCTTACCTTTTACCTTACCGTCAAAAGTCAGGTGCCCGGCATATTTGAAATGCTCCAGCTGTTTGGCTACGGATTCCGGTGCAAAGGCAAACAGCTGTTTAAGGTCCGGCTTATCACCTTTAATGTGCAGGTCCACATCATTACCATGCAGCAGGTCTGCGGAGCCGGTGATGTTGAACACCGCATCTTCCAGCTGCAAGGTACCTTTTGGCAGCTGCAGCATTTGGGAGGATTTATTATAAGTCAGCTTAATGGAGGTTTGCAGTTTTTTATGGCGGAACAAAGTGGTATCACCGGGGCGGGTAAAGTCCAGGAGCATTTTACCATCCAGGTCGGCCAGCAGCTGGGCGCTATCTGCCCGCAATGCGGATTGTATACGTTCTATCTGTACGCTGAGCTGCTGCCCGCTTTGTTTATCCAGGTAAGCAATGCGCATATTGCGCAGCACTACTTTTTTAATATCCAGGTCCAGCGGGCTTGCAGTGGTATCCGTAACAGCGGTAGTATCCTGCTCTATACGGCTGGCCTCTACAATATTCAGGCGGCCGGCCCTGTCCTTTACCAGGTTCAGGGAACCGTTCTTTAACCGGATCACCTTCACATGATATTGCTGGCGCAGAATGTCGGGCAAGCTAAAGCCAACGTACATACGCTCTGCCTCATAGATGGGCTTACCGGTTTGCTGCTTGCTGCCGTAAAAGCGCACCTGCCGCAAACCAATGGAGATGTAAGGAAAGTTCTGGAAAACGGAGATATTGCTGCTGCCAACCACCAGCTCACCAGGCAGCTGTTTATTCAGCTCCTTTACCGCTAACCCAACCAGGCGTTGTTGCTGTGAGTATAAAATGGCGGCTGCTATCCCCAGCAGCACCAGCACACAAACAACAGGAATCAGTATAAGACGAAGCAGTCTTTTTCGTGTAATCTTCTTCATAGGTTATGATCGCACATCGGTAATTCAGGGGCAAAGATATGGCACAGGCAGTATAAAGCGGTGTTAAAAAGATCAACCGGCCGGATGCCCCGACGGATGGGGTGGTTGTAGTTGAAAATCAATGTAAAATCATAAATGTAAAATTTCAAACCGACAAAGGAGGTTCATAGAGACCATTGACAAGACTTTATGAACGAGATAAATGTAAAAGTGGAATGCAGTCCCTTATTCGCTGCATTCCACTTTTACATTTAGCATTTAAAATTTTACATTTTACATTCTTCTCCCCCTTTCTAATCCCTTGTACCAAAGCTATTCCGCGGGTCCATCTTCATTTTCAGGTCGTATTCCTTTGGCGGTTCTGCATGCAGCAGGTTACGCACAAAATAATCCCAGCGGCGGCGCATCATATAATAGGTATAGGCGCCATACCCGTGCTTACTGTTAGGGAAAATGATCAGGTCATAATCCTTATTGGCTTTTTCCAGCGCTTCCACCACCAGTAAGGTATTGTAGGGCGGTACGTTGTTATCCATCATGCCATGCACCAGTAACAGCTTGCCTTTCAGGTTGGCGGCGTAGTTCTGGTTAGCCTGGGCATTGTAATCGGAGTTGGTGGTAAGGCCATTATAACGTTCGCCCCAGTCATCCTCATAGTTGCGGTTATCGTGGTTGCCGGATTCGGAGATACCTACTTTAAAGAAATCCGGGTAGCGGAACATGGCGCAGGCAGTTGCAAAACCACCACCGGAATGCCCCCAGATGCCTATGCGGGAAGTATCAATATAGCTGTATTGCGCTGCCAGCTGACGGATGCCGCCTACCTGGTCAGGCAGGGTATTTTCCGCCATGTTGCCATAGCTCATATCGTGGAAGCTTTTGGAACGTAGCGGGTTGCTGGTGCCTTCCAGCACCATTACCACAAAACCCAGTTCTGCCAGGGCCTGGTGATCAATGCGGGAGGCTACGAACGACCAGTTGCCGCCAATGCTGCCGCCCTGCGGCCCGGGATAGATATAATCAATGATGGGATATTTCTTTTGCGGGTCCAGGTTGGAGGGGGTGTACAGCAAACCGTAGATCTCTGTTTTACCGTCGTGCGCCTTCACTGAGAAGGGTTTGGCCGCATGCCAGCCGGCAGCGGTGAGCCGGCTCAGGTCTGCTTTTTCCAGGTTGGTTACCAGCTTGCCATCCATTTTACGCAGCACAGTTACCGGTGGTATATTGGGCTGTGAATAGCTGTCAATAAAATAGTTGTTGTCAGGCGAAAGCGTTACCTGGTGGTTGCCTTCTTCCGGTGTAAGCAATGTTAAATGATGCCCGTCGAAACCTATTTTATAAAAATGGCTGAAATAGGGATTGCCCGGCTCACGGCCATCTGCAATAAAATACAGCTCCCGGTTCTTCTCATCTACCTTTATCAGCTTAGTTACTACCCAATCTCCTTTGGTGACCTGGTTCTTCAGCTTACCGGTAGCGGCATCATATAAATATAAATGGCCCCAGTTATCGCGCTCAGAATACCAGATAATTTCATTGGACTTTTTCAGGTAACGCCAGTTAATAGCGCCCTGGCCGGATTCATATTGCGTAGCTACTTTTTCTTCCAGCACCTCACGTACCGCGCCGGTGGCGGCATCGGCGATGCGCAGCTTTTCTTCCTTATGATCACGGGAGGTAGACACGAATGCCAGCTGCGTATTATCATCGCTCCAGTCCACATCATCAAAAGTGCCGCTGCTGGAAATATCGTCGCTTAAAGTACCGCGGTGGGCATCCGGGCCTACCTGTATGTTGATGACCTTTGGATTCTCCACGTCAATGATCACCCGCTGAATGGTAATGATAGTGGAATCTCCCGGCAGCGGGTACTTCCAGGCCTGCAGGCTGGGTGCGCCCACATTGGTGGTAACCAGGTACATGTTATTCACATTACGCTCATCCTGCCGGAAAGTGGCAATCTTTTTTGAATCGTGCGACCAGCGCAGCACGGGTTTATCGCTGCTGCTCCAGCCGGCATTGTCGGTTGCATAACCCAGGTCCTGCACCCCATCTGTAGTGAGCTGCGTTTGCTGATTGGTTGCCAGGTCGCGTACCCATAAATTATGCTCCTTAATAAAGGCTGCTTTTTTCCCATCCGGCGATACTACTTCGTTGCCGGGAGCAGGATTCCTGCGGTTGTATGGCAGGGCATTATTGTTAGTTATAACGGGTGTATTGTTATCTGCTTCGCAATTGTATTGCTGCAGGCCGCATTTCCAGTGTTTGCCGCGGGAGGAGAAAACAATGGCTTTCCCATCTGCCGAAAAGTTAAAGGACATGAAAGGCAGCATGGAGGCGGAGCAAGGCTTACCGGTTGCTTTTGCAATGGCGGCGGCTAATTTCTCATGGTTAAAAGCCGGTGCGCGGGTACCTTTCACCGGATCAACCAATATAAACTCACTTCCCTGTGCGGTTAATACGCGGTACCAGAATTTACCATCTGGCATCCAGTTAGGTACAATAGTGCTCCGGTCGATCAGCGCTTCGGTATTGTAAGACAGCATGCTTTCTGCACGTGCGTAATCCTGTACGGTTAATGATTGGTTGGTTTGTGCCTCAACAGCGGTAGTAACCGCCATACAGGCCGCAGCGATCAAGATTTTGTTGTTCATTAGATTTATATATGATATTGGGGGCTGAATATACAGGAATTTCTTAAATGCAGGCAGGGGGATTGGGACGAGTGGTAAGGGGGCTGGTCACCGCTATAGAGACTATTACAAAAAGTGTGTCAGTAAAAAGTTGATTAACTTTAAACTGACCATATGGAAAAGCAAAACTTTGATT
>NZ_JAGXJN010000426.1 GCF_019091455.1 Chitinophaga sp. GbtcB8 | reverse complement strand
CCCCTGGTAAAAACGTTCCAAGATCCTTCCCCGGAAAGCCACCGGAATGCCCTTGCCCCCCTCCTACACACTGAATGTAAGTGTGTCTGCCGTTTGTGTGATGGTTAGCTGCACCGCAGATCCTGCGGGTGAATAACGGATGGCTATGGTAAGCAGGTTCACCAGCACCCAGGCGGTTTTCTCCACACCGGCCTGTATGCTGGACAATTGTTACGGTATATGGGTTTGAATGTTA
>NZ_JAGXJN010000425.1 GCF_019091455.1 Chitinophaga sp. GbtcB8 | reverse complement strand
AGAGAGGTGGAGGATAAGGATGAGAAGGTGGTGGTGGTGAAAGCATAGGAGAATGAAGAGGAAGACGAAAGCACAATCATGCTGTAAGCATATCCATTTTGTTAGTGATTGAACACCAGCCATATAAACAGAGGCAACAATTTTGTCCAACAGTCCAATGAATAGGACTCAATTCAACTAAACAATAATAAAAGGACAAAATTAAACATCAAACAATGATGCAAGAGGATTCTTA
>NZ_JAGXJN010000424.1 GCF_019091455.1 Chitinophaga sp. GbtcB8 | reverse complement strand
GCTTGATAAGTTGTAAGAATGAAAAGAATGTGGATATTGATAATCAATAAATTATAAAACCCGGATACATGTCTCATTCCGGACACAACGCAAAGGTTTTTCCGGGAAATACCGGTAAAGGGAGTTAAAAGCAAAAGGCGCTTTTTACAGCGCTTCCTAAAAAAGAAAAAGGGTGGTAAGAATAGCGCCCTTGTAATAATTTTAACCATATCCTATGAAAAACCTAGAACAAAGA
>NZ_JAGXJN010000423.1 GCF_019091455.1 Chitinophaga sp. GbtcB8 | reverse complement strand
GTAATAGCTTCCTTTACCTTATCCACGGAGCGTACGCTGAAATCTTTAGGGTTCAAAATACTTTTCATACACGATATTTTTCTGTTGTTAGTTGATAGTGCAAAGCAACAACACGGGGGTGAGGACGGCCTAAGAGGCGGATTAAAATACCATGAGGGGGGGTTTAGAAAGGGATTAGAAAGGGGGGTCAGTAGTTGAAATGGAAGGGTCTATGTTCAAAAATAGGGCGGTTCGTA
>NZ_JAGXJN010000422.1 GCF_019091455.1 Chitinophaga sp. GbtcB8 | reverse complement strand
GAACGCCGCCACTCCGTGGCTGTCGCCGCCACCCCCGGTGCGGGCTTTTTCTACCGCTACAACGCCGCTTTTGCCATGCGTGATCCAGCTTTTTGTGGCGATCCATTCCCAGTGATCTCCCTCCTGTTTGGCTACGCACTCCATATTCATAGCATCGGGAACGGTGTTGGGCTCCGTTTAGCCCCCGGCGGCAATCCCCCCTGCAGTGGCCAGTTTTGGCAGGTAACGCTGCTTTT
>NZ_JAGXJN010000421.1 GCF_019091455.1 Chitinophaga sp. GbtcB8 | reverse complement strand
CTCATATACGCCTTACAACACCGCGGGCTACCGGTGTGGATTGGGGGTGGGGTGCTGACAAAATGCAGGTGCTCTTCACCTATTCTGCTTTGCTGTCCTTCTCTGTTTTCTGCGGGGATATCTGAAGGGAGCAGTTGGATCTCCCGATACACCCCTTGGGTGCGGCTTCTGATTTTACTACCTTTGCCAGTTTGGGTAAAGACAGTCCCATCCCTTCCCGGGGGGCCGAACGGCCC
>NZ_JAGXJN010000420.1 GCF_019091455.1 Chitinophaga sp. GbtcB8 | reverse complement strand
AAAGCCAATATAGCAAGGGGGTACAGGTGCCCTGCTATTACCGAGCTTGCTCCTATGGGGTAGGCCCCCTGGGCGCATATACTAACCCGGGGAAACGGGACCTTGGGGCGGGAATTCAGCTTTCAGCAGGTTCGGGGCATCAGCCCCCAATTTAAGGGCAAACCACCCTCATTGAGGGTATTCAACAACAACATCCAGAATTATATTATCCTGCCCCGGTTAACGGTGGCGGGCGG
>NZ_JAGXJN010000419.1 GCF_019091455.1 Chitinophaga sp. GbtcB8 | reverse complement strand
CGCCTTTGAAAAGCTGATGAACCCACCCATGGTTAAAAACTTTTTCGTTTAACAAGGCGAACAATATGTAATGGCGCAGCAGCTACCTTATATGCCGGCTGTTGATATTACAGATAAGCTGGTAACAGCAGCCCCTGACAGCGTATTGCTGGAGGGCTACCTGGCCGGTAAGGGTAAAGCCAAGCTGGATAGTGACATTGTAAACAAAATAAAAGGCAACCCAATGGGCGCCCATG
>NZ_JAGXJN010000418.1 GCF_019091455.1 Chitinophaga sp. GbtcB8 | reverse complement strand
TATTCGCCTTTGCTCCATTGTACAATCGGTTTGTAGTAACCAACACCCACAATAGGCGCCCAGTTACCCTGGCCGGCGTAGAAACCTTCTGCAGGAGAATTTCTACCGTCGTGGCCTAAGCTTAAAGGATGGCCCACTTCGTGGGAAGCAGCATCGCCAGCGCCTTTTACGCCACCATTAAAGACCCAGCAGGGGGTATCATCATTCCAGTTAAAGGAGCTGATATAGGCTACGCC
>NZ_JAGXJN010000417.1 GCF_019091455.1 Chitinophaga sp. GbtcB8 | reverse complement strand
CAGCTTCAGCTTACCCATACTGCCCAGGTAGCGGAAGATCTTTACCAGGTTACGCCCTTCTCCCAAAGCGCCAATATAATGCACACCGGAAGCAAAGATCACCTTATTACGAACATAGGTTTGCAGGCATCCGCCTATTTGTTTATTCTTTTCAAATCCGGCTACGCGATACCCGTTGCGGCTTAATAAGGCGCCGCAAACCAGGCCTCACAGGCCGCTACCGATTATGGCTACAT
>NZ_JAGXJN010000042.1 GCF_019091455.1 Chitinophaga sp. GbtcB8 | reverse complement strand
CACCTTTTACAAATCAGTTTTTGGCGGAGAGTTTACAAAGGTCATCCGCTTTAAGGATCTGTCTGGACCTGAATTTCAGGTAGCAGAAAATGAAGAAAACAAAATAATGTACATTGGTTTACCTATTGGCAAGCACAATGTGTTAATAGCTAATGATGTGCCCGAATTTATGGGACGGGTAAGCGAAAGTGAAAACAGATCTAAAATATATGTGGGCGCTGAAAGCCGTGAAGAAGCAGACAAAATATTTAACGGATTATCAGCAGGCGGAGAGGTTGAAGGACCGATTGGCGACAGTCCCTGGGGTACATATGCCGGAATGTTCAGAGACAAATACGGCATTGAATGGATTGTGGAGTTTGACTCCAATTTATAACGGGTAAATGGAGTCAGCAGCAAGCTAAAATTGTTGAGGCCGTATGTCTGGCTATTTATGGAGATGTCATACTTGACGGGAAGCCATTTGTGCCCCAATTAAATGGATACATTTGGACTATCGGGGAACACTACATGAAACACATGGAGGAGCGGCAATAGTTAAGCCGCAAAAAGTGATGGAAAGATAGTTTATTATAAGACAATCAGTAATCACGTAATTCCCAATAATTCTCGAACACTATTTCTGTGCTTAGAATGAAATTGTAGAATATTATAGACTAATATGTTGGCTGCCAAAAAAAAAGAGAACGATCAAAATTGACCATTCTCTTTTGGTACCGCGTACGGGAATCGAACCCGTGATTCATCCGTGAAAGGGACGCGTCTTAACCCCTTGACCAACGCGGCATTCCGTTTAAGGGATGGCAAAAGTAAGTAAAAGATAGTAAAAAGCAAATTTTTTATACTTCATCTTCACCACACCCAGGGCAGCAGCCGGTATCTTGTTTTACCCTTATACTCCTGGTAGCCGTTTAGGTGCGCTGATAAAAACCGCTCTTCGTCCAGGATCCGCACCACCATCACCAGGCAAAGTAAAAAACTGGCTATCAGCGCCCAATAGGAGCCCAGCGCCAGCGGCGTGCACATAAACAGGATCACCGCGCCGGAATACATAGGATGCCGCACCAGCGCATAAGGCCCGGTGCTGATCACCTGCTGCTCCGGTGCAATTTCCACAATACCGGAGGTGAACGTACCCGGCCCGGCTTTTAGCCGGCGTGCCAGCAGGGCGCGGTCGTGCCGCAGCAGATAGGCGGTTTGCAGCAGGGTGGCAGTACCAAACACGGCCAGGTACAACCAGCCCTGCCAGTAATACACGGTCCAGGCAGGTAAAAAAATGAGTACTAACAGGGATAAAATGAATTTAGCAGCGCCGGTAAAAGCTTGCTTACCCAGGTTTTCCATGGCGGTGGGTTTATTGGGTGAAGAGAATGCAGGTGACGGCTCAAAAATATTTATTTTTATGGTATTATGCCACGTAGCCTCGAATTTGATCAGCATGAAAAGTTGGTAAAAGCCCGCGATACCTTTTGGGAAAAAGGATACCATGCCACCTCCATTACGGACCTGGGGCGGTCAATGGACCTGAACCCCGGAAGCATCTACAACACTTACGGCAGTAAGCATGAGCTGTTTGTACAATGCCTTTGTAATTATATTGAATGCACCTTTGCGCATTACCAGCACATAGCGGCTAACGAGCAGTCGCCCATGGCAGCCATTACACATATTATAGATAAGGTAGCGGATAAAATGGTGACAGACCATCATGCCTGCATGATCGGTAAATCATCTTTTGAGCTCTGTGAGGCCGATAAAGAAGTGCGCACGCTGCTGAAAGATAATAACGATGCTTTGGTAAGCCTTTTCAGCCAGCTGCTTACCAAAGCGCAGGAGGCAGGGGAAATTACCCCTGATAAAGATCCGGCTACCCTGGCACAATTATTAGTGGCTAGTTTTAGTGGCCTGGGACAGCATTATGTACTGTACCAGGATAAAACACAGCTGCACACACTGGCTATGCAGCTTATTCATTTAATAAAGGCATAAACGAAAAAAGCCATGAAAGATCTGAAAGTACTAACCCAGGTAGCTGATTTCCATAATACGTTCAAAGTGCCCATAGAAGCCAACCCCGTTATACCATCTGCCCAAAGATGCGCATTAAGGATCCAGCTTTTTGAAGAGGAGCTGCAGGAGCTAAGGGAAGCCATTGCCAATAACGACCTGGTAGAGGTGGCAGATGCCCTATGCGACCTGCAATACGTGCTTACCGGCACTGCTCTGGAGTTTGGCCTGGGCGAAAAATTCTGCGAGCTGTTTGATGAAGTACACCGCTCCAACATGAGCAAAGCCTGTAAAACAGCAGAAGAAGCCGCGCAAACCATAGCGCACTACCGGGCTAATTTAAATACAGAAGCCTACCATAAAGAAATAGACGGTATGTATGTGATTTACCGTGCGGGGGATGATAAAACCCTGAAGTCTGTGAATTACTCCGCACCGGCACTGAAACCCATCCTGGGCGGAAAAGAAGCATAACCGGCCGCGGAACTGCCAGCCCCGCAATCAAAGCTCACCGCATCAAACATATAGAAAGAAATGAAGGTTACAATATTAAAAGATAAATTTGTCCTTTATTATGAATGGTCATAACTTAGCTTTGCAGATCTATAAATCTAAATAAGACAGTTATGTTGAAGAGGGAAAGGAGCTGGCTGACCATAGCGCTCATTAACCTGTCAGTGGTGGCGCTGTTAGGGCTATTGCTCAGGAGCAAAATATTATTCCCGATACCTGCTATTAATTTCGGGTACCTATTACATGCACATTCTCATTTTGCATTTACCGGATGGATAACCCTTTGCCTGTTAACATTAATGACCTACCGGATACTACCTGAAAAGTATAACAGCCAGCCACGATACAAATGGCTTTTGGCAGGTATCCTGCTGAGCGCAGTTGGAATGCTGCTAAGCTTCCCCTTCCAGGGATACGCCTTTTTTTCAATACTCTTTTCCACGCTGTCCATATTAGTATCTTATGTTTTTAGCTGGTTTTTTATAAAAGATCTTTTAAAGACCAGGCCCCGTAAACCCGTAATTATATTAGCCGTTTCGTCACTGGTGGCGATGGTGCTTTCATCAGTAGGGCCGTTTACGCTGGCCTATATGATGGCATCGCATTCTGTGAACGCCCTGTTATACAGAGATGCCATCTATACTTACCTGCACCTGCAGTACAACGGTTTTTTTACGCTGGGTATTTTTACGTTGTTCGTCCATCATTTGGGCCATTCTTCCGCTAAGGTTCCGGAACGCAGTCTGAATCATTTTGCAACGTTCCTGTCTGTATCGGTATTACCTACCCTGGCCCTTTCATACCTGTGGCATTTTCCAAATGCTGTAATACGCACCATTGCAGTGGCAGGCTGCGGTTGCCTGGTTGTTACACTGGTTAGCTTTATCGTAATGATGCGGTCTGCCAAAGAAGCGCTTAAAACAGTAGGCCCGTTTACAAAGAAAATAGGTGTATTATCAATGATCGCATTTGCGGTTAAGACCGCAGTACAAATTTTTATTGTTTTTCCTGCAATAGGGGAGATGGTATTTAGTAACAGGCCTGTTATTATAGGTTACCTGCACCTGGTAATGCTGGGATTTGTTACCCTCTATCTTTTTGCTTACCTGCTGCACATAGGTTATTTTGAAACAGGCAGGGGCCTGTCAGCACCCGGGATCATTATTTTCACCGGGGCTGCCATCGCTAATGAAATAATACTGGCCATGCAGGGATTCCCCGCTATCTTCATGTTAAACAGCACCCTGTACCTGTGGCTGTTATGGGCCGCAGCCATTGGTTTGTTCACGGGCGCTTTAGTGATAGCTGCCGCAGCGGTTAAACGTTTGAGGACCCGCTCAGATATCCTTCTTCTTAAATACCCGGGCAGCTATTATCAAAGGAATAACCGTCCAGCATAACATACAGATAACCGTATAGATGCTGCCGGTGGCAGATCCCATGAACTTCTTGAACAAGGCGCCTGAGTAGCCCATCATTACTGCCACATCTAATTGCAGCAGCACTAATACCCGGGCCAGGTCAACGGGGTTTAGGGATATAAGTCCTAATAACGGCTTGTCAACCGGGTAGTCGCTGAATGAGTAAATAAAGGAGAGCAGCAGCCCATCAAACAGCAGGGTAAAGAATAATGCGGTAATGATGGCCGCGCCAATACCTTTTGTTTTGTCTTTAAACAATACAAAGATCAGCAGCGCCAGTGCGGAGAAGATCAGCGTCAGGAACAACCCGCTTACCAGGAGTGTAAGGGTAGCTGCGGTATAATAAAGTATACACACCGGAATACCAACCCCTGCCAGGTAAGCAATACTTAATGCAACAGCAATGCCGGCGTATTCGGCCAGCAGCATGGTTTTTCTTCTGATGGGCTGGGCCAGCAGCAGTTCTGTGAACTCTACGGAATTAAAGAAATAGATGGTGGAAAAGAGAATGCTGATAATAGGCACAAATAACAACGTAATGTTTAACAGGCTTAAGAGGCCTTTGGAAGCATTGTCGCCCATACCGGATACGCTGATGGTTATGGCGGCCAGTATAAGTGCATAAACAATAATTGTTTTATTCTTCAGCAGGTCAAACAGTACATATTTAATAATTGTTTTCATGGTGCAGGTATTCTTTCGGGTGATTCTTTTGCATGATAGCAGCAATGATCTTATTCAGCTTTTCCTGGCCGGTTACCTTTTTCAGCTCTTCCACTGTTTTGTACAATAGCAGCTTTCCTTCCTGCAGGTATACAATATGGCTGGTAATGTCGTCCAGGTCACTGAGCACATGTGAGGTGATAAGGATCAGCTTTCCGTTGGCGCGTTCTTTTATAATTTTATCTTTCAGCAGCTCGCTTGCTACGGGGTCCAGTCCTGCGGTAGGCTCATCCAGGATAAAGATCTCCGGTGAAAAAAGGAAGGCAAGGCAGGCGCTAACCTTTTGGCGCGTACCGCCGGACAGGCTTCGCATTGTTTTATGCTGAACGGCGGGTATATCAAATCCTTCGATCAGCTCCTCATCATAACGCTTACAATCTTTCCGGATCTCTTTGAGCATCTTAATAACCTGGCCGATGGTCATATTTTCAGGATAACGCCCTATCTGCGGCATATAGCCTATCTGTGAGCGGTAATCCCACTGATCTTTTATTGCAGCTCCGTTTATTTTGATCGTTCCTTTCCCGGGGATCACTAATCCCAGTATGGATTTTATCAGCGTTGTTTTCCCTGAACCATTGGGGCCTAATAATGAAATGGTTTGCCCACGCTCAAAATGCAGGCTGATATTATCTAAGGCCTTAAACTTTCTGAAGGTTTTGGTAAGCTGCGTTATTTCGATCATAGTTTCAATTTTTTCATCATTGGCTGATCATCTTTCAGCATATCCGGTATAATGCTGGGCATTACTTTTTCCACCTGCTCCATAATATTGGTAAGAAGGCTGTGGTACAGGATCATTGCCGGGGGTATCTTTTCTGTTATTACAGAATATACGCTTACCGGGTAGTAGGATACGTCCCCTACATTATTTTTGTCCAGGTCATAACCGTCATACTTGTCCCAGTAATTATGGATGAATACATTTAACATCATGGTTCCATTGGTGGTTACATCAAAGGAATTGCCGATGAAATTGTTCTCAACAAAATTGCTCCCGCTGCAGCTGGCCTGTACGCGCACTCCCCATCCGTTCTCACTGAAAAGGTTATGCCGTACATCCACACGCGTAGTGCTTTCCATATGTATGCCCACGGTGTTTTTTATAAACCGGTTGTGCTCAATTTTACTGTCTGTGATCTCTTTCAATAAAAGGCCATAAGAGGCATCCCCCCAGTTGTGGTTAAAAGCATTGTCATACATGACCACACCTTTGGAGTACATTACGGCCACGCCTGCGCCATTGTCCATAAAGGTGTTCTGCGTATAGCGGTCGTTGTGGGAGAACATGAAGTGCAGGCCATAACGTGCATTTTCAAAAGAGGTGTTGTCAGCAATATATGAATGGGTAACAAACTCAAAATAAATACCGTCCCGGTGCCCGGATATGGAATTACCTTTTATTCCCAGCCCATCGCATTTCCATGCATGGATGCCATTGCCGCCATTTATTTCACCTTTGGTATCTGAGTGGATCGTATTGTTAACAATATAACAGCGGGTAGCATTTTGCAGGTAAATGCCATATGTGTTATTAATGAAGCGGTTGTTCCGGATGGTAATGCATTTTGCATTTATGATCTTAATGCCGGCCATATCTACCAAGGATCCTTTTCCTATATGCTGGATCTGCAGGCCCTGTATGATTACTGAATCGGCGGCAATAATAAAAACCTGGTATTTATTTTCTCCGTCTATCACCGGCAATCCCTGGCCGGTTATCGTCAGTTTTTTGGACACCAGGATATCATGCTCCTTGTAAAAGCCCCCTTGTAATAATAAGGTGTCGCCGTTATGCGCCTGCTCTATGGCCTGGTGAATACTGTTGGCGGCAGGATGTACTTTTATAATGGTGGCAAAACTTCCGGTAGCAGCATACAACAGGAAAACGTGTAATAACAGCACTTGTTTCATGGGTTTATTCATTTGGTCCCAGGTCTTCCAATTTTAACAGGTCATTCTGCAGGCTGTCTTTAAAGGGAGCTGCCTCCTTAGCGGATGCAAAAGCTGCAAAATTCCCATTCATAGGACTTTTGAATATCCCGCTATGCAGGTATACCGCTTGATGTGCATCCAGGAAACTATGATCCGGGTTGGTATAATCGCTTACAAACAGGATTGTTCCTGTGCTGTTAAAATGTTCTTCTTCGGTATATTTTAACAGGCATGCCAGGTCATCGAATTTGTAGGCCTTACCTTTTTCTGTTACAATTTCTGCCGCAAAACGTTTGTCTATTATGGTCATTTTGCAATGTGCGCATGCATCATGGCCATAGTCAATTGGCTCAAATTCCTGTTGGCAGGCAGAGAGGCCAATGAGGCCAAGCATACCTATCAGTAGTACCGTTTTCATATTACTTTTTTTTTCCATTCATAGATCGTTATTGAAACCAGTAAAATGCCTGTTCCTATATAAAACCAGCCGCCAACGTCGGGTTGGGACAGTACTTCAAAGTTTAGCAATTTCTTATACCCGAATAAAGGAGGCTGGTAAGACATGCCCGGAACCTGGATAGGGGCATGAGGATCGAGGTGGTGCCCATAATTATACTCCCACATGTAGAAGTCATAAAATGAAAAGGCAGCAATGCAAATAAATACGGCGGTCCATAGGTAATAGTATAGTTTCCGCTTAAGTATTAACACCGGGATTCCCAGCAGTATAAACAGCAGCATGGCAATAGGCAGGAAAATAAATTCCCGGAAATCTTCTTTATTGATTTCATCCATGCCTATATAATGGTTCAATCCATTGATGATCGGTACATCGCCTTTTATGTCGTTCAGCCAGATCTGCATGGATAGTCCGCCAGGGTACTGCGGCGCCCGCAGGTCAATCCGCCACATAGGAAATAACCACAGTGTTCCCAGGAACAGCATGGCGGTCACAATACTTATTCTTCCCGGTTTAGTCAGTTTCTTCATAATGAACAGATAAAAAAGGTACTGCTGTCATGCAGTACCTTTTGTGCTTGATCTTATTTTTGTGCGCTGGTATCCGCTACCACACCGGTACCGAATTTCAGGGGGGTATTACTTCCTTTGGGAGATACTCTCAGGTAACCAGACATTTCCTGGTGTAAGGCAGAGCAAAAGTCCGTGCAGTAAAATGGATAGATGCCCTGCTTTTGCGGGCTGAATTTCAGGGTAACGGTTTCCCCCGGCATAACTAACAGCTCTGCATTCGGATTATTCTTAATGGCAAAGCCATGTGGAATATCCCAGTCCTGTTCCAGGTTGGTAACATGGAAGTAAACATCATCGCCCACAAATACCCCTTCAATATTATCAGGTACCAGGTGAGAGCGGATAGCGGTCATGTATACATCCACCCGGTTCCCTTTGCGTACTACATTGGCCTTCTTTTCGCCCATTGTCACAAACTCATTGCCATTCTTGTTAATGTCGTAGAATTTCACCTGTTTGCCCTGTATTAAGCTTGCGGGTAAAGCCTGCGCATAGTGCGGTTCGCCTATAGTAGGGAAATCCAGGAGCAGCTGCATTTTATCACCGGATATATCGTAAAGCTGTGCAGATTGCGCCAGCTCAGGGCCGGTAGGCAGGAAACGGTCTTTGGTTATTTTATTGTACGCTACCAGGTATTTGCCCCCTGGCTTCCTGGTATCTCCACCAGGGATCATCAGGTGCCCAACGGAATAGTAGGTGGGCGCGCGGTCCAGTACCTTCAGATCTTTTAAGCTCCATTTCACTACTTCTGAAGAAAGGAACATGGAAGTATAGGCATTCCCTTTGCCGTCAAATTCTGTGTGCAAAGGGCCCAGGCCGGGCTTTTGCACCTCGCCGTATAAAGCAGCTTCGTATTTTATAATGGGTATGCCCTGGAAATCTCCTTCAAATTGTTTGTCGCCAATGGCCTTAATCATTTTACTGAATGAGAACACAGGGATCAATGCTGCCAGCTTTCCGCTGCCCACGATGTATTCCCCGGTAGGATCCAGGTCGCAGCCATGCGGGGATTTAGGGCAGGGGATCATGTAGATCATATCCGGGCAATCTTTCGGATCCAGCAGCAATACTTCATGTTCAATAACGGAGCTGGCTAATTGTTTGCTTTCATCAAAGGTATTATGCGCATATTCTGCGGGTACTTTTTTGCCCTTGCCTGCTTTGGCATATTCTTCTGCTTTTTTCCAGTTCACGGCAATAATATAGTCTTTGTCTTTTTGTGACGCGTTCACCTCAAGCAGCGTGTAGGCCTGCTCGGTATTGTAGCTGGAAAAGAAGAACCAGTCATGTGAAGGCCCTTTCCCGGCATGGCTCAGATCCAGGTTCATACCCGGCAATACCATTTGAAAAGCAAGGGCCATATTACCGGAGGTCTTATCTACGCTAATAAAGGAGGCAGTGCTGTGAAAGTTTTGTTTGAATGAGCTGATGGGCACATCCTCTGTACCCAATGGTACGGAAAAGCGGGTGCCCGCTACTACGTACTCCGTATTTTCCGTGATGAAGGGGGAGGAGTGGTTACCGGCGCTGTTAGGCATTTGCAGGATCTCCACTGTTTTAAAGGTGCTCAGATCTATCCGGGCCACACGGGGTGTATTGTTGGCATTGGCAAAGAGCCAGCGCCCGTCCTGCTCCCCGTTGGTCTGCGATAATTCCAGGTGATGCTGATCGTCCCATGGGATCTGGCCATTAGTGGTATTCAGCATGGCCTTTGTTTCTTCGCTATAACCATAGCCGTTCTCAGGGAATACGGAAAATACAGGGATAAGCTTTAGCAGCCGGCCTGAAGGCAAGCCGTAAACCGATACCTGGCCGTTGAAACCACCGGATACAAAGTTGTAATACTCATCGTATTTACCAGGAGCTACGTATACTTTTGAATTAGCATCTCCCTGTACGGCAGATGCGGTGTTCTTCATTTTGCAGCTTTGCATGGAAGCCATTGCAGCTACAAAGCAAAGCGGAAGGAATATTTTTTTCATAAATATAGATAAGGTGTAGGTGATTAATTTTTACCGTCATTTTCCCGCATGTATTCCAGCACATGGCGGGCCTCATCATCCGTAAGATGCTGGTTGGGCATGCGCACCATACACTGTTCAAGCATGGCCTGGGCTGCAGGGTCTTTATCGATCATCTCATCTGTATTGGTTACAAAATTCATGATCCATTCAGGCTTTCTTCTGTCTGTAACACCTTTCCATCCCGGGCCTACAAGTTTTTCATCGCTAAGCTTATGACAGGCGGCGCATTTTACATCGTATACGGTTTTGCCACCGGCTACCATGGCCTTGTCAAGCGGGTGAGTAAGCGTTACTTCGGTGAACTTGCCTTTCCCTTTGGAATCATCTGCAGCGGCCTGGCTGGCAGTTTTATCTTCCTGTACTACCATGCTGGAATCGCCTGCCGCCTCACTGGAAGAGGGTTGCGAGCCGGATCCGCAGCTGTAAATAAGAAGGCTTGCTATAACTATGGATGCTAAAAGAGGTACTTGCTTCATAACTGATTTTTTAGGTTTTTACTTCTTTTTATAATTGTTGAAGGAAACAGATAATGACAAATGATAGCCGTACAAAGCTATTTTCTATTAGTAAAGGGTCTGTTGTTTACGGTCAGCAACGGTGATGATCCTGGTCACTACCCGGCATGATGAAGATCAGCTGTAGGGCTGCTGCCGGCATAAAGCAGCTGCACATCGTTTAATAACCCGCTGATATGTGACGGGCTCACATCATTAAAGTCCGATATGTCCAGCTGTTTGTTACGCAGCTTGGCTATCCACTTTCCAGCTCTTACTTTAAATTTGTCCACAGGGGATAGCTGATCATAAATGATTTTTCCCGGGAAAAAATAATACCTGCAATTATCTTCAAAGCATGCCGGGATATTCTGCTGTACATAACTTGCCAGCTTTTCCCGTTTATCTTTTTTTGTGGCGGTTACAAGAAAAATGAACAATCTCTTTTTCTCCAGTTGGGCGGCATGCTGTTTTAACCATTTCCGCATCAGCAGTTTGCCTATGTATATGCTGCTTCCAAGGATGAGGAAGCCGGCATCTGCTATTATTTCCGGAGTAACCTGCTCTTGCGGTATGGCCGGTATCTTCAGCTCAGCGCTTAGCCATGCAGCGTACTGCCGGGTAGCTCCGTACCTGGATCTGTAAATGATGAACCCATTCATAGCGTAATATTTTATTGGATTTTTATAGTGGCATGAGTAAGTAGGATAATTAAGGACAAATTTATCCTTTTATAATTTGCCCGGCAAAAAAATCAGCAGAATGTAATTATGTTAACATCATTATTACACACATAACAGGCCTGAAAACAGCGCCTTTGAGTCGTTATACATTATGGTATTGGAGATCCTGGTTGTGAGGAAATAGTGAAGGTCAAAGCGCTCAGCTCCGCTTTTTAGGGGCTTTCTGGTTATTGATAAAGAGGTTTCCTTTATTGGATTCTTCCACCAGCTGCTGGATGGATGTTTTTTCAAATAATTGTTTCAGCTGTTTCTTAATGGCTTTATATTGAAGGTGCATGGGGCAGGGCCTTGTTTCAGAGCATTCCTTCAGGCCAAGCACACATTTGGTGATCACCTCCTCTTCTTCTACCGCTTCCAGAATAGCCCTGACAGGCAGCTTCCGTGCACGTTCAGTGAGGTAAAATCCGCCATTGCGGCCACGCACAGAGCTTACCACCCGGTCATTCTGGGTCAGCAGCTGCAGGATCTTGGCAGTAAATGACTTCGGAGAGTCAATCCCTTCGGCCACTTCATCAATTCCCAGCTTGTTGTCTTCGGTGCCTTTTTGCGCAATATATATAGTAGCCCTGAGGGCATATTCTGCAGTCTTGGAGAGCATATACCTGATTGAAATCATTGCAAGATAATAATAAAAGGAGTGCCGGTCAAAGGCGGGGCCATTAAATATGATTTTGATCAGGAAACGCATTTGAGGATATTTTTGTCCTCTTTTAGATTTAGTTTTGCTTCTCTTTAATTCAATTAAACATGCATACATTTCATATACCTGTTATGGGGCTGGCCTATACAATTGACAGCCCTGTGAAAGTAGCCCGCTACGGCATAACTTCCGTTCTCTCTATTATAGAAGACCGCCTCATTGAAATGATGAGAAGCCATTATTATCCATCCATAGGGGAGGTCTATGAACCTATCAGCATGAAAGAGCCGGATTACAGGGCCAGGAGGATCACAGATTACCTGAACCTCATGAACCGCATTGTTAAAGAGCAGATGTTGCAGCTGAAGCGCATGGCATTTGAGGCCGGATCGGATATCGTGAAGTACTTTGACATGCTGCCGGAGAGCAGCCGGCTGAAACAGCTGTACCTGCAAATGGTAAATACGGAATGTGTTACGGAAAAGGCAAAGCTGGAATCTTTACTGCGCGGGCAAATGCAGCCAGGCAGCATTGAGGTGAACATTATGACAAAAACGGATAAGAACAATTACGATCATGATGGCCGGGTTATTGAAGATGGCTCGGATGCTGTAGCGGCTTTAAGAGGATACGTTAACAGCGATCTTTCCAATTCATCCATTGTTTTCTCTGCTGGTATGAATCCCCGGCTTTATAACTACCTGGAAAAATGCCCGCAGTTCAATGCAGATGAAGACGGGAATTTCAGGAAAAAGATAACCGTAAAGGTGAGCGATTTCCGCTCTGCGCTTATCCAGGGAAAGTATCTTGCCAAGAAGGGAATATGGGTGAGCGAATTCAGGATTGAATCAGGTCTGAACTGCGGCGGACATGCCTTCCCATCAGAAGGATACCTGATGGGCCCCATTCTCGATGAGTTCAAAGTACGCAAAACGGAGCTGGTCAATGCGCTGTTTGAACTATATAACCAGGCCCTGAAAAGCAAAGGCCTCAAAATATTTAAATACCCGCCTAAGCTGGCTATTTCAGCGCAGGGGGGAATAGGTACCGCTGCAGAAGATTCCCTGCTGCATAGCTATTATAACCTGGATAGCACAGGCTGGGGCACACCCTTTCTGCTGGTGCCGGAAGCTACAACGGTAGATGCAGCTACCCTGCAGCAGCTGTGTAAGGCGGAGCAAAAAGATCTGGAGCTTAGCAGGCATTCGCCCATGGGCGTAAGGTTCTATTATCTGAAAGGAAGTACCGGGCAGGAGGAAAGATTGCAGCGCATCCGGGATGGTAAACCAGGCAGCCCCTGCACGGAAAAACACCTGTCTTTTAATACGGAGTTCACGGAACAGCCCATCTGCACCGCCTCCCGCCAATATCAGAAGATGAAGATCGCGCAGCTGCAATCCCTGGCGCTGCCGGAACAGGATTACCAGGATCAGCTGCAGCAGGTGCTGGATAAAGAATGTTTATGCGTAGGCCTCAGCAACGCGGCTGCTATAAAATACAATACGGTTTTTGTCAAAAAACTTCCTGCTGTGAATATTTGTCCGGGCCCTAATATTATTCATTTTAACAGGGAAGTTTCCCTGCAAACCATGACGGATCATATTTACGGAAGAACCAATCTACTGGAGGGCCGCGAAAGACCGCATATGTTCCTGGCAGAGCTGGGGCTGTACCTTGCCTACCTGGAAGAGCAGCTGGCAGAAGATAAAAAAGCAGATCAGCTGATACAAAAGAAGAAATATTATAACGGCTTCTTCAAGCAGCTGGCCAATGGCATTGCTTACTATCGCGGGTTATCCGCCGAAGCAGTGATCACGGATAATGGCTTTTTGCCAGGGCTGGATGCAGCAGAAATACGCCTGAATGAAATAAAACAGGGTTATGACATCTGTAGCATAATACCCGCAGAAAAATAAAACAACTTAATAAAAGACATTTTTGTCTTTTATTAGATTTGGCTGTACCTTTGAAATAAATAAACCAGTTTATTATGACTACCACATCAACACTGGATGTTACACTGATTGAGCCAAGATTGAAACATCCTGTTATTTTCAATTACTTTGATGCACTACAGCCAGGGGAGAGTTTTATTATTCACAATGATCATGATCCCAAACCGCTATACTACCAGCTACTGGGAGAAAGAGGGAATATTTTTACCTGGGAATACCTGGAACACGGTCCTGAAAGCTGGGAGGTGAAAATTGAGAAGATCCCGGACGATAAAGAAACGGAAACCGTAGGCGCCCTTGCTGCTGCTGATTACCGCAAAGCAGAAGTGTTCCGGAAAATGGGAATTGATTTCTGCTGTGGAGGCAACAAAACATTGAAGCAGGCCAGCGAGCAGGCGGGCATTTCCGAAGCGGTATTAAAGCATGCGTTACAGGAAGCGGATAAAACACCTGCATCTCACTTACAGGATTTTAGTCAATGGGATCCCGGTTTCCTGGCAGACTATATCATTAACACGCATCACCGGTATGTGAAAGATAATGCAGCGGTCATCAGCGCCCTTGCGCAAAAAGTAGCACAGCATCACGGTAACGCACATCCGGAATTGCCAGAGCTGGCCACAAGAACCGGCCTTTTCTTAAATGACCTGTTAAAACATTTGGCTAAAGAAGAAGAGAGCGTGTTCCCGGCAATTAAACAGCTGGCAAGCAAGGGGAAAAGCACACCGGACGCCTGTACGGTTTCAATAGCAGCAGCAATTGATAATATGGAAGAGGAGCATGAAGCGGCTGGTGATGACCTGCGTTTCTTCCGCAACCTTTCCAATAACTACAACCTGCCGCCTGATGCCTGTAATTCCTATGCTTATCTCTTTGAAAAGATGAAGGAATTTGAAAGTGACCTGTTCCTGCACATACACCTGGAAAATAATATCCTGTTCCCAAAGGCCATCCGGCTGGAAGAAGAACAGGGCCAGCAGCCGCGTTAAAAAAAATGTCTGAAGATCATGTTCACCATTAATCAGCACTCGAAGATCGCCGCTATTATCAGGGCAAATAAAGACAGCATTCCCGCCATCGCTTCCCTGGCAAGGCCGCTTGAAAAATTGAAAAACCCGTTATTGCGGAAATTACTGGCAGCAAGGGTTACCGTTGCAGAAGCGGCAAAAATAGGCGGATGCACTTTGCAGGATTTTGCAGATGCGCTGGCGCCCCTGGGTTTTATATTTGAATTTACAGGGCCCGCGGAACATGAAGCGGAGGTGCAAAAACCGGCCTGGCTGCAACACATCCCTGAAGCAGCTATAAAGAGTTTTGATGTGAGGCCCATACTCACCACTGGCAATGATCCTCTGAAAGCAATATTGCAGCAGTACAGTGAGCTGGAAGGCGGCAGCATACTGCGCATTGTTAATTCATTCATCCCTTATCCGCTTATAAAGTTACTGGAAAAGAAAAAAGCGCTGTGTTTCACTACAGCTGTAAGTGCGGCAGAGTATCATACCTGGTTTTTAAAACCAGCAGAGGAAAACGCGCTGCAAACAGCTGCTGAAGGAAACGTGTTTGTTGAAACGGAGCAGTCGTTTGCGGCGGTTTGCGGTAATTTTTCAGGAGATCAGCTATCGGAAATTGATGTACGCCAGCTGGAAATGCCTGGCCCCATGCAAAGGATCCTGCAGTACCTGGAACAGCAGCAGGATGGGCAGGCTTTGTATGTATACCACAAAAGAGTGCCGGTATACCTGCTGGAGGAGCTGGCAGACAAAGCCTGGCATGTGCATATCCTTACGTATTCGGCAACAGATACCCGGTTGCTGATCTTTAAAAACTTCCCGGTCAATGGCTGATATTAGTATAGAAAAGGCGCCGCAGAACATAGCCGTGATCCCCTTTTACGGGACAGGCGCTTTTTTCTTTCTCCTGCTTACGGTCCTGCTCTTTCTTTCTGCTGATGACCTCCGGGGATTTTATTTCACGCCTCATTTACTGGCCATCGTACATACGGCAGCGTTAGGCTGGGGAAGTATGGTAATATTTGGCGCCGCTTATCAGCTGCTGCCGGTTATATGTGAAAGAGAGCTGTTCAGCGTACGCCTTGCCTTTATTTCGTATATACTTCTTTTCCTGGGTGTTAGCTGGCTGGTAGCGGCATTCTGGTACTTTATACCCGGCGGGCTGATGATCACAGGAGGTACATTGGTTTTCAGCGCTGCGGTATGTTACCTGGTGGATCTTGGTTTAACGGCCGGCGCCTGCAAAAAATATACGGTCATAAAGGGTTTTATCTTCAGCTCGGCAATCTGGCTGGTAATAACCACAGGCGTAGGTTTGCTGCTGGCTATTAACCTTCGTTATCCATTTATAACAGGGGATCATCTTAATATTTTAAAGCTGCATGCGCACGCAGGGCTGGCAGGATGGTTCCTGCAGCTGATAACAGGGGTAAGCGCCAAAATGGTTCCCATGTTCCTGCTGGGTAAATCAAAAAAAGAAAAGCTGCTGCAAAGCGCTTTCCTGTTGCAGAATGCAGGACTGGTACTCTTTGAGGCAGATGCCTTTTTTGCAGGTATAACAGCAAGGGTACTTTTATATGCATTGCTGCTGGCAGCAGGGGTAGGGTGCTGGCTGCTTTATTTATATGATGCGTACCGCCACAGGATGAAAAAAGTGATAGATACGGGGATGAAACATACAATGTTTTCATTCATAGGGCTGCTGGCCGCATTGCTGCTTATCCCGGTCATTTATTACAGCACAGCTCCCAAATGGAGTATCCTGTACGGAACATTACTGTTCCTGGGATGGATCAGCGGTATCATATTGGGCAAAACATTCAAAACATTGCCATTTATTATATGGAATGAGCATTACAGGAAATTGAACGGGAAGGTGAAGATTCCCATGCCTAAACATCTCTATGCTGAAGGGCTGCTGAAATACCAGTTCAGCGCTTATATCATTGCTTTGTTATTGCTGGTAGCAGGGATCCTCACCGGCAGCCTGCCTGTCATCAGGGTTGCCCTGCTTGTTTTTATAGGGGTGGCATGTTGTTATTGCCTGAACGTAGCAAAAGTTTTAATGCATAAAACTAAAACAGCAGATGGAAATATCAGTAAATGAGCCGTTCTATAATGAAAAGCTAAAAGCGTTATCTGCTTTGTACAGCGTAATGGATCCTGAACTGATGGTAAATATTGTTGACCTTGGATTGGTGTATGGCCTGCGCTTTGAAGAAGAAGGCGTGCTGCTGGTAACCATGACGCTTTCAACACCTCACTGCCCGCTTGGGGAGGCTATAACAACCGGCGTAAAAAATGCATTATCCCAGGTATTCCCCGAAAGAACGGTACAGGTAGAAATTGTATGGGAGCCCGCCTGGGATCCGGAAATGCTCACTGCTGAAGGCCGCTGGCAGCTGGGCAGGTAGTTATGCCTGCCCTGACTGACAAAAATTTCAGCTCCGCAGAAAAAATGACAGGATTGCTGAAAAAAGATCAGCCTCTGAGCGCCTGGCATTCCGGTTGCAAAGAACAAAATTGAAAGGTTGGCCAACCAATATTTAAAAACATTTATTGTTCACTTATTTAAAAGGAGGTTAACTATGTCACTGATCAAAAGGAACGGGAACACATTCCCTGCATTCCCTGCGCTGTTCGACGACTTTTTTGGCCGCGAACTTTTTAACTGGGGAAACAATAACTTCTCATCTACCAGCACCACCGTACCGGCCGTGAATATTAACGAAACTGCAGACGCTTTCGAAGTGGAAGTAGCCGCGCCCGGTATGGAGAAAAAAGACTTTAGCATTACGCTGGATGGGAACCTGCTCACCATTTCTTCCACAAAAGAGCAGCAGGAGGAAAAGAAAGAAAAGAACTATACAAGGCGGGAATTCAGCTACCAGTCTTTCCAGCGCAGTTTTGAGCTGGCAAAAGATGTGGTGGACGAAGACAAGATCAACGCCCGCTACGAGAACGGATTATTACACCTTACTATTCCAAAAAAAGAAGAAGCAAAACAAAAAGGACCACGCACTATCCAGGTAGCGTAAAAAAGTATTCATATGACCTCAGCCAGCTATGAAATCATCATGAATATGCGGGTGCCGGAAGGTTATATTGAAACAGGCAGGTTCTTTATTGGTCCTGATAAAGAAGCGGCCTGCGAAATGTTTGCCCGGTTGCAGGGGAAGCCCGCTCTCACCAGTAGTGCTATGCTGCGAATGGATCTTGTAGAGCAGCAGGAGGGTATTGCCACCGTGATACAAGCCCTGGGCTGTACCCTGTGTGAAGTGTCGGAGAATATGAAAACGATCCTGAGGGAAACATTCAAAATGCTCAATCTTGAGCCTTAAGAACCTGGAAACAAAATGGATAAAAGCTGTCTGTATAAGGCAGCTTTTTTTATGCCCGCGCTGTTTTCCCCGTATCAAACACCCCCAGTGGATCCGCCTGAGAAAATGCCCGGTTGAGGGGTTGTTCTGTCTAACTCGCCATAAAATCAGTTCTCATAGCCCAGGCCAGCAGCTACTTTTGTTAAACCTGAGGCACACAAAAACGATCAATTAAAATCTGAGAACATTATGGCATCTGAAAAAAATTTTAACCGCCGCCGCTTTTTAAGCATGGCCGCTTTAACCTTCACCGCAGCAAAGCTCGCCCCCTTAAATGTACTGGCCTCCACCGGAAGTGGGCACAGGGATCATTATAAAAGCACAAACCAATCTCAAGCCGTTTTTACTGAAATTAAGCAGGTGAAGGCCGGGCTGCTGGATGTTGGTTATGCCGAAACCGGCCCTGCAAACGGCCAACCCGTAATACTCCTGCATGGCTGGCCTTACGATATTAATAGTTACGCAGAAGTAGCGGCATTACTGGCAGCAAAAGGTTACCGGGTCATCGTACCTCATTTGCGGGGCCACGGCAGCACGCAATTCCTGTCAGCACAAACCTTCAGGAATGGCCAGCAGGCAGCAGTGGCACTGGATATTATTGCGCTTATGGACGCGCTCAATATTAAAAAAGCCATTATAGGTGGTTTTGACTGGGGCGCAAGAACCGCCAATATTATTGCAGCATTATGGCCCGAACGCTGTAAAGCAATGGTTTCTGTGAATGGTTATCTCATCAACAACCTGGAGCGGAACAAACAACCGCTGCCGCCAAAAGCAGAATGGGGTTGGTGGTACCAATACTACTTTGCCACGGATCGTGGGCAGCTGGGTTATACCGCCAATTGGCACGACTTCAATAAACTGATCTGGAAAAATGTTTCTCCGAAATGGGACTTTGATGATGCAACGTATGAACGTTCTGCCGCCTCTTTCAAAAACCCCGATTATGTTGCAATTGTTATTCATAACTACCGCTGGCGGCTGAACGCAGCGCCGGGCGAAGCACAATATGACCTGCTTGAAAAGCGGTTGGCCGCAGCACCGGTTATTACTGTTCCGTCAGTTACTTTGGATGGTGATTCAGATGGCGTGGTGCCTGCCAGCGATGGTTCGGCCTTTGCCAAAATGTTCACCGGCAAACATACGCACCACATTATCAAAGGAGCCGGCCATAACCTTCCGCAGGAAGCGCCCCGGGCATTTGCCGATGCGGTCATGGAAGCAGACAGTTACGCAAAATAATACCTGGAAAAAAAACAGATCATGAAGTTTACACGAAATACAAAAAGACTGGCCCTGGGAATAACAATCTTTGTATTGTTTGTAACCGGCATGCAATTCATTCAGCCGCCCGTTCAAAATCCGCCGGTAAATACGCCTCTGGCCGCACCTGGCGAAGTAGTGGAAATACTCCAGCGCGCCTGTTACGATTGCCACTCCAATCAAACTAAGCTAAGCTGGTATGATAAAGTAGCCCCGGTTTCATGGCTTGTTTCAGCGGATGTTAAGGAAGCCCGGTCACGCTTTAATTTTTCCACCTGGGACACACTCAGCCCTGCCGACCAACAAGGCAGGGTATGGGAAATGGTCAATATGGTACTGACGAAAAAAATGCCTTTAAGTACTTATGCAGCCATCCATCCCCGGTCTAAGCTCTCTGAAAAGGACATCGCTGTGTTGAAAAAATATGCAAATGACCTGAGCCCCGCGAATTATCATGATACCGCCATCATTAGCGAAGCAGACAAGGAATTTAAAAAGTTCCGGGAGATACCGGTCCCCACGGAAGCATTGCCGGTGGCCGCCAATGGTGTAAAATACATTCCCAACTACCAGGATTGGCAGGTGATCAGCACTACCAACCGGTTCGATAATCACAGCATACGGGTGGTATACGGTAATGCCATTGCCGCAAAAGCCATTAAGGACAAGCAGATCAGCCCTTTCCCCGATGGCAGCACCATTGTGAAAGTAGTTTGGAACAGCATTGAAGAAAAAAACGGAGATATTAAACCCGGTTCTTTGAACAGTGTGCAGATCATGACCAAAGACGGCAAAAAGTTCCCGGACAGTAAAGGCTGGGGATTCGCAAAATTCAACGGTATAGGGCTTAAGCCATATGGCAGAACACCCCTGTTCAATACCACCTGTTTCAATTGCCATAAAATTGCCGGTGCAAATGATTATGTGTTCAACCTCCCCCTGGAACAACCGGTGCCGGGTAAAACACCCGCCCGCGCAATGTTTGATGCCGGCAGCCTGCAGGTCATTACCTCGTTTGCAAACAGGAAACAGCAAACCATGTCTGTTTTATATGGGAATGCGGCCGCTAAAAAAAGCGCGTTGTCCGCATATAACACACACATCCCCGGCGAAGTATTTAAGCTGGTGGTGTATAAGCAGGCAGATAATAAATACTGGTACGGCAGTTACATAAATGGTGCAGTTGAAAGCGTTGAAACGGTTGCAGGTACGCAATCCGCAGCAGCGGCAGCTCCCTTAACCTACCAGCTGGATCAGGGGACTGCGCCCAGGGATAGCGCAGGTTATAAAATGAGCGCAGCTAACAGGATGGCCTATATATTTTCCCACAGGCCCTCTGTTTTCCCATGATCCCTTTCCGTGCGAATGCAAAAAGTATTAATAACTTTGTGAATAGTGAAAAGATCAGGTCTTAATATATCTCATGTTACTATTTGGATCAGCTCAATTTTTCTTGGGCTGTTGTCCTCTGTGCCACAAATTGCCGAACGTCATTTTAATATGGCAGAAGCAGCCGTTAATGCAGGTTTAACAGCCACCTTCGCCCTGCTGATGTGGTACTTCAACATCTTTATGATGTCGCGCCGGCCCAATAAAGCCCGGAAGCAAAGCATCTCGTATTCAAAACTTTTGAGCAGCCTGTTATTTGGCCTGGTGGTGATGCTGGGGCTTGCCTGGATCCAGCAGCTGATCCTGGCCCATATCAATTTTGGCCCGGTAATGCTGATGGTGGAAGTGCGGGGTATTCTGATCAACCTGGTATTTTATATGTTCCTGCACCTGCTGCAGCAGAATTATGAGAACCAGCACGTGAGCATGGAGCTGGAGCGCATCAAGAACGATCATCTCAGCGCCCAGTATGAGCTGCTGAAACAGCAGGTAAACCCTCACTTCCTGTTTAACAGCCTGAATACCTTAAAAGCAATGGTGGAAAGCGGCGACCAGGAATCGGTGGACTTTATTCTCAAGCTCTCTAATTTTTACCGTTTCACATTGGAAAGCCGCAAGCTGGATCTGATCCATGTGCATGAAGAGATGGATATACTTAACGCTTACCTCTTTCTTCAAAAGGCGCGGTTCGATGGCGGCTTCACTTTTGAAAGTACGCTTAGCAAACAGGCGATGGGTACGCTTATTCCTCCCTTCACACTGCAGCTGCTGGTTGAAAATTGTATCAAACATAATATTGTTTCCCTGGAAAAACCGCTGCACATCAGGATCTACGAAGAGCAGGACAAGATCGTTGTTGAAAACCAGATCCAGCAGAAAAAGGGGGAGGATAATTCATTGGGTGTAGGATTGAAAAATATAGACCTGCGCTATAGCCATTTGCTTGACAGGCACATTGAGATTATCGACGATCAAAAGGTTTTCCGGATCAAACTTCCGTTTATTTATGAACATCATCATCATTGAAGACGAGCTGAAAACAGCTAAGTCACTTGAGAATATTATACTGGGACTGAAGCCGGATGCTAAAATAGCCGGCCAGTACCAAAGCGTGGAAAGCTCCGTGAAGGCGCTGTCAGAAGGCCCCATGCCTGACCTGATCTTTATGGATATTCAGCTGGCCGATGGCCTTTGCTTTGAGATCTTCAAATTGGTGAAGGTCACCTGCCCGGTGGTATTCTGTACGGCTTACGACGAATATTCCCTGGAGGCGTTTAAAAATAACGGCGTTGATTATGTGCTGAAACCCTTTTCCAAACAGGATATCCAGGAAGCCCTGAAAAAGGTGGATGAGCTAAAGAACTTCTTTCAGCAAAAGACCCTGCCGGACCTGGGTGATCTGCTCTCAAAGCTGGCTGCCCCTAGCGGGAAAAGCAGCTTTCTTATTTTTCAGAACCAGAAGTACAAAACGGTGAACGTTGAAGATATTGCCTTCTTCTATGTACGGCATGATGCTACCTGGATCATGTGCTTCGATAAGCAGCAGTATACCATTAACCAGTCTCTTGACCAGGTAACAAATGCGGTTTCTGCCAGGCAGTTCTTCCGCCTCAACCGGCAGTACCTCATTAATTTTAAGGCCATCAAAGAAGTGGAGCCTTATTTTCTGCGTAAGCTGTATGTTAAGCTGATTATTGAAACGCCGGATAAGCTCCTTGTAAATAAAGAAAAGTCCCATAGCTTCCTGACCTGGATGGAGGAACGTTAAGTACGTAAAATGTTCCCGCTCTGTTATTCCGGGTTGGGGGCTGGATATGTCTAACCGGAGGCTTTTTCACTTACTGAAGGCGCAAATGAGTGATACTTTTGAGTTAAATAAAATTCAAAAGATATGAAATCAGTAAAGTTGTCGATATGCACCGCAATGGTGTGCACGCTATTAACCGCGGTAGCCTTTACCAGGAGTACCGCTTCAAAGAAACAGGATGATGCCGCCAAAGGCAATGGCTTTGCCGTGCTGGAGCTGTTTACTTCAGAAGGATGTTCCAGCTGCCCGCCCGCTGAAGAACTTTTAGCCCGGATCCAAAAAGAAGCCGGCAATAAACCCATCTATCTCTTAGCTTATCACGTGGATTATTGGGACCGTCTTGGCTGGAAAGATATCTTCAGCAACCCTCAATTCTCAAAGCGACAATATCAATACAGCCAGCAGCTGCCTGCCCAGGTATATACCCCCCAGCTGGTTGTTAATGGCAGCTCAGAGTACATAGGATCAGACGAAAGAGCAGTAAGCAATGCTATAAAAGCTGCGCTGAACGGCGCTAGCGGCGTATCCCTGAACATAACAGGCCAGCTGCAGCCCGGGAAGCTGAACCTCAATTACCAGGTTACAGGCAACACCGGCAAAAGCCAGCTGCTGGTAGCCGTGGTACAAAAGCAGGCTGTGAGTGAAGTGAAAAGAGGGGAGAACAAGGGGCGCACGCTTTCCCATGTGCAAATTGTGCGGGACCTTCATGTATTTAATATAAAACCCGGCCACCAGGGCGCTGAACAAATTAGCCTGCCTGCCGGCTTTAATAAAGAAGAATGGGAATGCATCAGCATGATACAAAACCCGGGAACAGGAGCAATCGAAGCAGCCACACGGGTTGCTATATAACTACCCCATTCATACTACGGGTAAGCAGCGCAGGAACACTGCTTACCCTGCCAATCATCTTCATTTCTTAGATACAAAATCAATAATTCAATGACAACGAGAAACATTTTGAACAACCTTAAAAAGGTTGTAATGGCTACTGTATTAGTAATGGCGCAGCTTTTAACCGGTTTCAAAAGCGGGAATGCGCAAAACAAACCTGTTAAGAACATTGTACTGGTGCACGGCGCATTTGCTGATGGTTCCGGATGGAAGCAGGTATATGATATCTTAACGAAAAAAGGATACCATGTAAGCATTGTGCAAAATCCTTTAACCTCGCTTAAAGATGATGTGAATGCTGCTAACAGTGTGATCGGCGCTCAGGATGGCCCTGTGATCCTGGTTGGGCATTCCTGGGGCGGTGCAGTAATTACAGCAGCTGGCGTAAATCCTAAAGTAGCCGGTTTAGTATATGTTGCCGCCTTTGCGCCGGACCAGGGTGAAACTGCCGGTAAATGGGTTTCAGCTGCTCCACAGGCCCCGGAGGCAGGTTTTACCAAACCGGATCAATTCGGGTTTGTATACTTTGATCCTGCAAAATTCCACGGCGGTTTTGCCGGTGATCTCAGCAAAGCCCAAAGCGATTTTCTCTGCGCTTCGCAGGTGCCTATCATCGGCCATTGCTTTGAAGAGCCGGTTGAGCAGGCCGCCTGGAAAACCAAGCCAAGTTATGGTATTGTTGCTACGGAAGATAAGGCGCTGGATCCCGGAACAGAACGTACTATGTACAAACGGGCCAATGCAAAGATCACGGAGATAAAGGGCAGCCATGTTATTTTTATTTCACAGCCGGAAGCAGTAGTCAGGGTAATTATGGCCGCAGCTGAGAATAAATAGGATCGCTTAGCCAGGAACTTTTCCGGAAGCGTTTACGCAGATCCTGCGTAAACGCTTTTTTGTTTTAAAGCACCTCAGGCACAAAAACAGCAGGCCATCTCAATTATTGAGACGGCCTGCTGCATTTAATGAAAGATGTTAAAGAATTTTATAATTCAGGATCGGGATACCGCGAAAACTGCATATTTAAACCGGGGTACACTTTTCTAAACATGGTATAAGTTACGGTTACCATAATAAATGCAATAATGGCGTCAAGGGTAGCCGGCAGGCCAAGTACACTCAGTTTGGAAGCAAACGCAAAAAGGATATCGAAAAATATTCCTGCAAACACCCATTCTTTTAACCTGAGCAGCTTGCCTGGAATTAAAAGCACGGCTACTCCGGATAGTTTGGCAATACCAAGTGTATAAATGAAATGCGGTGGGTATCCTAATTGCTGTGTGATGCCCCATACAATCGGGTTGCCGGTGATCTCAAAAAAGCCGCTTGCTCCAAACCACATAGAGGTTAACGCGGTTCCTGCCCAGTAGATTATTGTAGCTGTTTTCTGTGTCATAAGTTTATTGTTTTATTTGGTTAATGACACAAAATTGCGGCAGGGCCGTTGAACATGCCAGGCAATTCAATCTGAAGTGGACAATTTGAAATGCTGGTTAGACAATACAGGATGTAAGCATCCCCGTATCCATCAAAGACCTAGTGTATATTAGATCCTACATTTTTTCCTTAAATTACAAACCTGGAAAATTGAAGTGTGAGATCATTATACATTTTTTAAAGCCCAACTTTGTTATTATTCCCATGAATAGATCAACATTACTGCTGCTCCTGTTTTCTTTATTCACAACCCCCTGTTTTGCTCAAAGCCATGAAGAACTTGCCCAAAAGGCGCAGGACGCTTATAACAGGAAGGACTATGCGAACAGCGCAAACCTTTACAGTGAGGCCATTAAAAAAGGCGGCCTTGATGCAAACAATTATTACAATGCTGCATGCTCCTATGCGCTTGCAGGGGATAAGGAGAATGCTTTTAAGTTCCTGGACCAGGCTATCAGGTACGGTTATGTGAATACGGCCCATTTGCAAAAAGATACAGACCTGGATCCGCTGCATGCAGATCAGCGCTGGCCGCAGATGGTGGCAAATAGTGAATCCACGGGTAAGAGGATTAAAAAGTTCTGGGATGGCCCTGCATTAAAAACCCCCTATAAGCCGGATCTGACGGCAGAGGAAAAGATCGCAGGCCTGTCTAAGTTATGGTCGGAGGCAAAGTTCAGCTTTGTTAATTTTGAACTGGTGCCGCAGCTGGACTGGGATTCCCTTTACATGGCTTACCTTCCAAAGGTAACTGCTACAAAAAGCACTGCGGAGTATTATACCCTTTTATCCGCTATGATAGCACAGCTGCATGATAGCCACAGCAATGTGAACGCGCCCGGTGAGCTGAGTAATACTTTATATGCAAGACCTGCTTTCCGTACACGGCTTGTGGAAGATAAAGTAGTGGTGGTAACCATATGGGACAATGAGCTACGGAAACAGGGCCTTAAAGAAGGCGCAGAGCTGCTGGAGATCAATGGTATGCCTGTTAAGGAATATGCTGAAAAATATGTAAGGCCCTATCAAAGCGCTTCTACCCCGCAGGATCTTGATACCCGTACCTATGAGTATACCTTGTTTTGCGGCCCGCTGGATTCTGTGGTGAATACAGTGTTTGCTGATGAAAAAGGAAAGCGTTTTAATTTCCCTGTAAAACGTATCCCCGTAGCAGAAAACGGAAAGTACGCAAGGCCTGCATACCAGCTAACATGGCTGAAAGACAGCATTGCCCTGGTGGCATTAAATACGTTTGCTTCCGATGAAGCAGCCAACGCATTTCTGAAAGATTTTGATATAGTATCCAAAGCATCTGCTATTATTTTTGATGTGCGCAATAATGGAGGCGGCAACAGTGATGTAGGTTATGAGGTGCTGAGATGCCTTACCCGGGATACCCTTGCAACCAGCAGCTGGTATACCCGCGACTACCGCCCGGCCTACAGGGCCTGGGGTAACAATGAGGGAAGGTATGGTTACGGCAGTGGCGGTGTTACGCCTAACGAGAAGTATTGCTACACCAAACCTGTAGTAGTGCTCACAAGCCCCCGGACATTCTCCGCAGCAGAAGATTTTACCGTGGCTTTTGACGCCATGCACCGCGGATTGATTATTGGTGAGCCAACAGGAGGCAGTACCGGGCAGCCCATGTTCTTCTCGCTGCCGGGCGGCGGCAATGCAAGGGTTTGCGCAAAACATGATATGTATCCTGATGGAAAGGAGTTTGTAGGGGTAGGCATTCAGCCAGGTATGCTTGTAAAACCAACGTTGAGTGATCTTAGAAAAGGGAAGGATACGGTGTTGGAAGCAGCGATTGCGGAGCTGGGGAAAAAGAGGAAGTAAAGACCTTTCCCATCGGGAACGGCTATATGGTTTGCAATGCCCAGGCACTGCAAACCATATTTTTACGGTTCAGGCTAACCTTTAATTAAATGAATGCCGGAACTCCAGTGGTGAGAGGTTTGTTTTGGCTTTGAATAGTTTGCTGAATGATTGCAGGTGCTCGAATCCCAATTCGTAAGCGATCTCGCTTATAGAAAGGTTCGTAGTTGAAAGTTTTTCTTTTGCCAGCTCTATTAGCTTGTCGTGCAAATGCTGTTGTGTACTCTGGCCGGTTAAGGATTTAAGCAGGCTGCTCAGGTAACCCGGTGAAATATTTAAAGTTTCGGCGATGAGCGTAACGCTTGGCAGGCCCTTGCTGGCTAATGCTCCGCTGTTGAAATACCCTGATAAAAAATCTTCTAAGCGTGTCAGCAGTTCATGGCTGGTTACCTTCCTGGTAATGAACTGGCGTTGGTAGAACCTTTCCGAATAGGTCAAAAGAAGCTCCAGCTGGGCAATTATAACGTTCTGACTGAAGTGGTCTATGTTCGCATTATACTCCTGTTCTATCTGGCTGGCAATAGCCGTGAGCACGCCCTCCTCCTTATCTGAAAGATAAAGTGCTTCATATACAGAATAGCTGAAGAACTCGTATTGTTTGATGTTTTTTGCCAGCGGCGTATTCCATAAAAAGTCCGGGGGGATCAGGATCATCCAGCCTTCAGGCCGTTTTGCCTCACTTATATTCACCGGCAGATCAATACCGAATAGCTGACCTGGCGACATGAAGAACAATACACCTTCATCGAAATCACTTGCCTGCTGTCCATACTTATACCTGGTATGATGTGCCTTTTTTAGTGAGATCGAATAAAAGTCGAAGATCATGCTGAAAGGAATTTGGGCGATGGGTACATGAACATCGTCCATATGAACAACGCTGATCAAAGGGTGCGCAGGATTGGGCAAACCTGCGGCCCGGTGATATTCTGTTATCGTGTTGAAACGAAAAAGTTGAGGACTGTTCATCGGCATAAAATTACTACTTATAATCTTTCGCAAATTCATTGGCAAAATCGGTCAGCTTGATCTTACCCATTTGGGGTTTGTTCCGGTGAAAGTTCTCCAAAGCTTTACCGCTATGCATAGCAGCCTGCATTTCCACAAGCGTACCGGCCAGTTTTTCCGGCACTTTGGCCATCTTCAAACCTTGCAGCATTTCCTTGTCTGACAGCAGCACCCATTTCAGCCATGGTTTACCTACAGCAGTGCCTATGATCTTTGCCGCCTCGTTACAGGTCATTTCCTCGCTGCCCACATAACGGATCATTTTCTTTTCAGGATGTAATAACAATTCCTCCGCAACAGCATCCGCAATATCTTTTGGTGATACGAAAACAATCCGGTCCTCTCCGCCATAATTTCCCATCAGCAGGCCGGTTTTCCCGGTGATCAAAGCCCAAAGCCCCAGATACCGCAGTGTTAGGAACTTGCCTATCAGGCCTTTTCCTTTGATCAGGTCCATGGACTGATAGAAATTGGTATAAAAAACAGCCGGGCGCATGATCGTAAGAGAGGTTTTCAGATCATCAAAAACATCCTCTACATTTTCACCCTGGGTCAGGTCAGCTGCCCAGCCGCTCAGCAACACTACACGTTTGGTACCCGCCTGTTTTAGAGCCTGTACATAGTTCTGTGCCATCCGGCGTAAATAACCGCCCAGGTCAGGCTCTGTAAAACTCAGGGGTATCATGGCGTAAAGGGCATCCGCATCTTTGAGCGTGTCCGTTAAAAATTTAACATCGGAGATTGAGCCGATAGCAGGTGTGGCTCCCAGGGCTTCAATAGCCGCCTTTTTTTTCTGATCACTGCTAACCACTGTTACATGATGTCCCTGGGCAACCAGCGTTTCTGCCAATGGTTTACTGATGTTCCCTAAGGAACCGGTTACAATAACTTTCATCGCTTTTATTTGGTATAAATGCCATTATCAATATCAGAAAGCAGCGTTGAGTGCGTAGGGCGCCAGCTCAAACGTTCCTGCGTTAATTTACTGGATGCCGGGCAGTCGATCGCAGCCATCTGTGAGAACCAGCCAAAATGTTCGGCGGCGGCTTCAGGTGTTATTGATCTTACCGGGATATCTAGTTGCCTGCCTATTGCTTCAGCGATAGACCTGACCGTGATCGCTTCTTCGGCGGCAGCATGATAGCGGGCGCCCGGTTCAGCATTTTCTAAGGCCAGGCGGAATAAATGGGCAGCATCCAGCCGGTGCACCGCATTCCACTGATTGAGCCCATCGCCGATATAAGCGGAAAAACCTTTTTGCCGGGCAGTATTGATCAGGATCGGGATAAATCCATGTTTATCGTCAACACCATGCACCGACGGTGACAAACGGACGGCCGCCGCACGCACGCCCAACCCGCATACAGTATCAGCTGCTTGCTCAGAAGCACGTGGCCACGCCGGATTTAAAGGGGGAATAATATCTTCCGTAGCCAGTTTCCCCGGGCTAACCAGCGCAGTGCCGGAAGTAACGATAAATGGACGATCAGAACCGGCCAGGACTTCGCCAATAATTTCTATAGCTTTCCTATCTACATCGCAAACCTCCCGGAACCGGGTAAAGTCATGAATAAAGCCGGCATGGATAACGCCATCAGCTCCGGCAGCGCCTGTCCGTAAACTATCCAGGTCTTCCAGATCACCGCGTTGAACCGCCGCACCTGCTTCGGCCAGCTTTTGGGCAGAGGCATCTGAGCGGGCCAGTCCAAGTACCTGGTGGCCGGCGCTTATTAGTTCTTTCACGATGGCTGTGCCAACGAAGCCAGTGGCTCCTGTAACAAATACACGCATAAGTTTTTCTTTTGGTGCTACAAAGCTCACTTACTTGCGTCAAACGCATTTATCCAAATCTGCTTTTGGTTTAGCCGGATCCGTTATTAACAATTCAGAGCACTTAAAAAAACTTTTGGGGTCAGCATGTGGGGGAGGCACCTAACCCAATCATGTTTGATAATTGTAGTAACTTAATAAACCCCATTCTACTTAATCCAAAAACATACATTATGGAAGAAGCACAAATACGTGAAGCCCTGAATGCACATTGGCATGCGTCAGCAGCTGGCGAAGTCAATGGGTTCAGCAGATTGTGTGATGCGGTAATAGGACAAGCCTTTGAATAAAGCTTGTCCCGTTACTTAGACTAATTTTGATTGGCAGGTAGCGCTAATTGATTACGAAAACAGCTTTACCTGGTATGCTCCCTTTCATTACTTCGTCATAGGCTTTCCTGTAGTCACGGAAGTCATAGCGCTTGCTTATGAATAACTGCAAACCGGAGGCTGCCAGCATTTCAAGGTAGGAGGCAGCGGGTTTTAAAACCAGTAGCTTGTAGCGGCCGCCGGAAAACAGTGAACGGATCATTTCCAGTGGGCTTGGCAAGGTGTTTACATAGATCCCATGCTTCTTCAAAATGGTCTTGGCTGCCTTATAAGCCATTTTCCCGGACAGATCGATGACCGCATCGAAGGTTTTTCCAATTGTCAGTACATTTTCCTGTTTGTAGTTTACAACGGCATCGCTGCCCATCCTGGCTGCCATATCAATGGCGGCAGGTCCGGCAACCGCGGTAACAATGGCGCCGGCCTTTTTTGCCAGCTGAATAACAAGCGGCCCAATGCCACCACCTGCACCGTTGATCAGCACCTCCATGCCTGGTTCTATCTTCAGGAGTTTATTGAAGATCTGCAGGGCGGCAGAACCGGCCACCGGAAAGCCTGCCGCTTCTTCGAAAGTGATAGCTTCGGGCTTGTAGGTTATATCCTCCGCTTTTACAGCTACATATTCCGCGAGCGCCCCGCCTTTGAATATGCTGGTCATGCCAAATACTTCGTCGCCTTTATGATATTTTACGTTGCCCTGCTCTACTATGCCTGAGAAGTCGATCCCTACTGATTTTGGAAATTTCCGGCCGCTCATCAGCTTCATATCTCCCTGCCACAGCTTCCAGTCAAGTGGATTGATCGAAACAGCCTTCACTTTCACAATGATGTCTCCTGCAGGCATGGGAGCATCCGTCATTTGCAGTACTTCCGTTCCGCCGAAGCGGTTATACGTTATCTTTTTCATAATACAGAATAGTCTGTGTAGCCCACCGGACCGGGGGTATAGAGGGTGTTATAATCGGGTTGATTCAAAGCGGCCCCTGTTGCAATACGTTTGTCCAGGTCAGGATTAGCAAGGAAAGAGCGGCCAAACGCCACCAGGTCAGCAAAACCGGCATTCAGGGCTGCCTCCGCCGTTTCAGGCGTAAGATTGTTGCAAAGGATGATAGTGCCTTTAAATTCTTCCCGTATAGCGTCAAAAGTTTTTTGAGGAATAATGGCAGACACCCCTATATGCAGATAGGCAATATTGATCTTGTTCAGTTCTGCCGCCAGCAGTGAGTAGGTTTCATGCACCTCTTGTTCATCATAAGGTGTCAGGTCGCCCAGGGTGGAGTATGGCGAAAAACGCACGCCCACCTTGTCAGCTCCAATCGCAGCGGCCATTTCCTCAACAATCCTGATGGCCAGCCTGATCCTGTTCTTTATACTTCCGCCCCAGGCATCAGTGCGGTTATTGACATGCGGGTTCAGGAACTGTTCTACCAGGTATCCGTTGGCGCCATGCAGCTCAACACCGTCAAAGCCCGCTTCCATAGCGTTGCGGGCTGCGCTCACATGCTCGGCTATCACTGCCTCCAATTCTTTGTCCGTTAATGCCGCTGGTTCAGGGTAAGCCTGGTTGCCTGATACATCAGTCCAGATCTCGCCCGCAGCTTTGATAGTGGAAGCACCAACCAGGCGGGCGCCGGCAGGGAGATTGGCCGGGTGACCGATACGCCCGGTGTGCATGAGCTGTACGAAGATCTTACTTCCTCCCGCGTGTGCCGCATCAGTTACGGCTTTCCAGGCGATGGTCTGTTCTTTGGAAAAGATGCCGGGAATTCTCGAATAACCCAGGGCATTGGGTGATGGTGCAGTGCCTTCAGTAATGATCAGACCAGCTCCGTTCCTTTGCGCATAATAGGCTACCATTAATTCATTTGGCAGGTTGTTGATGGCCCGGCTGCGGGTCATGGGTGCCATGACCAGGTGGTTTTTCAGCTGCAAAGAGCCTTTGGTATAAGGCCTCAGTAATTTGTTCATGTTGTTATCGTTTTGATGACAACACAAAATTGCTCCAACCCAAAGGGGTAAAATAGCCGCTTGTGGCTGAAAATTAGTCCTATCCGCCGACGGCGTATTTTTTAGGCTTGACTCCGTGATACTTCTCGAAGAGGCGTCCAAAATGACTGAGATTGGCAAAGCCAAGCTGGTAGCCCGTTTCCGAAACAGATAAACCGCCATGTTTAAGGAGAAAGGCGGCTTCTTCCATCCTGGCCTGCTGATAATAGTTGTATATAGTATCGCCAAATACCTGTTTAAACAGGTCTTTCATCTTTGTTTCACCGAATCCTGCCATCTTTGCCAGCTCCGGCAAGCTGGGTGGTATAGAAAGATCTGAAAGAATGGCTGCCCTGATCAAAGACAGCTTTTCCACATCATCTTTATGAACAGCGCTATGGCGTTGGGTTTCCCGCTTTTGCAGCTTTTCAAATACCAGGTAAAGCAGTTCCTGCACCTTCAGCCGGTGGTAAAAATTACCCAGCTCATTGTCTTCACGGGCATCCGTCAATTGTTTGACGATCTTATGAATTTCAACACTCATGCTTTCATAGAACAGGAATCCAGGTGCTGCATTTAATATGGTTTGTACAACACGGTTAGGATCTTTGATAGCAAGCAGCTCCTTCAGGGCATCTTTCATAATGCCTACTACCACAAAGTAGATATCTGTGTTGGCCGGAAAACGGATCTGTGAGTTAAGGTCTGTTGATGCGATCTGTATGGCAAATGCACTGCTTCGTGAAAGCGGATTGGCCTTTTCCCCTGTATCCACGCTGGCTGTAGCTTCATTACTGTGAAATATTACACTTACAAGGTTGTTGGGCGTGTCGGTTCCTACCCTGTTCAGAATAAAGTCCTGCTTAAGCTTATAACGGTGAACTACGAGTTTGAGTCCGGCAGATAAAGCAATCTTTCTGATACTGCCCGTGCCCATAACAGGCGGAATGGTTAACCGGTCACCTTCTACAGGTACATTGAACTTTTGGGCAAAGCTCGTCAGAAAATCAAACTGCGGGTTGGGTACAAATTCAAAAAACATATATAAATATATAAGAACAGCGGGTAATTATTATAGTATTGGTGCCGGTCCCGGTTGCAGTTATCCGGGCGCTCTCCTGTACTATTTGATACCTTAATAAATTCAAATGGCTAAATTCAACATGAAAATTCAGAAAGGGTATGACTAAAACAGAAATTTCTGGCATTGCACCATTCTTTATCGTTAAGAATGTTCCCACCGCACTAAGGTTTTATCGCGACCGTCTGGGATTCGACATCACATTTCAGGGACCCAGTGAGGATGATATCTTCTTCGGCATCGTCCAACGGGGTGCGGCAATGATCATACTGAAGGACATTGGTGTTGATCCCGTGCCAAACTACACACGGGATGTCAAAAAAGGCATTGCCCGTTGGGACGCTTACCTCCATGTCCTGGAGCCGGATGCCCTTGCGGCAGAATTCTCGTCGCGTAATGTTGAGTTTTTTCAACCGCTCAGGGAGGACGGCGATGATGATTTGTGGGGATTTGAAGTCAAAGACGCTGACGGATATATCTTGTTCTTCGGGCGTCCAAAAGAAGGATAGCTATGTTTGAGGTTATATCGGGCAGGTTTCCTGCTTCAATGACCGTCTTCCCCGATGATATTTATTATAACGTGAAAAACATGCGTATCTAAGCAAAAAATAAATGGGTGCGTCCTCCCTTTTGCCTTCCTGGAGCGGGCTTCTGCTGAAAAAGAAAAAGGGAACTTCCAAGCCTGCCTTGAAAATTCCCTTTCAGTACCGCGTACGGGAATCGAACCCGTGATTCATCCGTGAAAGGGTTGCGTCTTAACCCCTTGACCAACGCGGCAAAACAATTTGGGATTGCAAAGGTAATATCTAACCGCATATTTCCAAAATAAATTTCCTTAACGCAAATTTCTATTGATTAATCCCTGTATAGCTTGTAAATTCGCATCTCTATTTTTCAATTCAAATCACAGTGTAAAATGGGAACGTCTCTTAAAATCGGTATTAACGGGTTCGGTCGTATTGGCCGTTTGGTATACCGCCAGATCTACAAAATGCCCGGTATTGATGTGGTAGCAATCAATGACCTTACCAGCCCTAAGGTGCTGGCTCATCTGCTGAAGTATGACTCCGCGCAGGGTAGATTTGACGCTGATGTAAAGTCTTCTGACAATGCTATCTCCGTTAATGGCGATGAAGTAAAAATATATGCACAGAAAGATCCTTCACAGATCCCCTGGAAAGACCACGGTATCGACGTTGTGATCGAGTGCACCGGCTTCTTTACCGATAAGGAAAAGGCCGAAGCTCACCTGAAAGCAGGCGCTAAACGCGTAGTGATCTCTGCCCCTGCTACCGGCGACCTGAAAACTATCGTGTTCAATGTAAACCATGAAATCCTGGATGGTAGCGAAACCGTTATCTCCTGCGCTTCCTGTACTACAAACTGCCTGGCCCCTATGGCTAAGGTAATGAACGATACATTCGGTATTGTGGCCGGTCAGATGACCACCATCCACGCATATACCAACGACCAGAACACCCTGGATGCCCCGCACCCCAAAGGTGATCTGCGCCGCGCCCGCGCTGCTGCCGCCAACATCGTACCCAACAGCACCGGTGCTGCCAAAGCCATTGGCCTGGTGCTGCCCGCGCTGAAAGGTAAGCTGGACGGTGGTGCACAACGTGTACCTACCATCACCGGCTCTTTAACTGAATTAACAGTTGTTCTGTCTAAGAAAACATCCGTAGAAGAAGTGAATGCAGCGATGAAAGCCGCAGCCAACGAATCTTACGGTTATAACGAAGACGAGATCGTAAGCACTGATATCGTAGGTATGCACTTCGGTTCCCTGTTTGACGCTACACAGACTAAGATTGTGACTGTAGGCGACACGCAGCTGGTGAAAACCGTAGCCTGGTACGATAACGAAATGAGCTACGTATCCCAGCTGGTACGTACCGTTAAGTACTTTGCAGGTCTGATCAGCAAATAATACAGCTTACCATAGTGAAAGGTGGAAAGTGAAAGGTGAATATAGTTCACACTTCGCTTTTCACCTTTTACGTTTTTCCGTTCACTTTATTAATGGAATTGTTATGAGTAAATTCTCCGGTTATAACTTCAAAGGCCATAAAGCCCTGGTGCGTGTGGATTTTAACGTGCCCCTGAACGATAAATATGAGATCACGGACGATACCCGTATGCGTGCCGCCGTGCCCACCATCAAAAAAATATTGAAAGATGGCGGCGCCGTGATCCTGATGTCCCACCTGGGTCGCCCCAAGGACGGGCCTACGGATAAGTATTCCCTCAAACACCTGGTATACCACCTGGTAAGTTTGCTGGATGGCACTACCGTTAAGTTTGCAGAAGACTGTATAGGTCCCAAAGCACAGGAAGCCGCCTCCAACCTGCAGATGGGCGAAGTGCTGCTGCTGGAAAACCTGCGTTTCCACAAGCAGGAAGAAAAAGGCGATGCCGCTTTTGCGCAGGAGCTGGCCAAGCTGGGAGATGTGTATGTGAACGATGCCTTTGGCACCGCCCACCGCGCACACGCCTCTACAGCCGTAATTGCACAATACTACCCTACAGACGCACGTATGTTCGGTTTGCTGATGGAAGCCGAAGTAAGCAACGCGGAAAAAGTGCTGCATAACGCTGAAAACCCCTTCACCGCTATTTTAGGCGGCGCTAAGGTGAGCGATAAGATATTGATCATAGAAAACCTGATGGAAAAAGCCAACAACATCATTATTGGCGGCGGTATGGCTTATACCTTCCTGAAGGCGCAGGGTAAAGAGATCGGCAACTCCCTGGTAGAAAACGATAAGCTGGACCTGGCAAAAGAGCTGGAAGCCAAAGCAAAAGCTAAAGGTGTAAACCTGCTGCTGCCGGTGGATTCCGTTGCGGCAGATAAGTTTGCAGCCGATGCCAATACACAGGTAGTATCCAACGACAACATTCCCGCCGGCTGGATGGGACTGGACATTGGAGAAAAGTCCATACAAAAGTTCAGCGAAGTAATTGCCCGGTCCAAAACTATTTTGTGGAACGGGCCGATGGGCGTATTTGAAATGGAAGCCTTCCAGAAAGGTACTAAAGCCGTGGCAGATGCTATTGTGAAAGCTACCTCACAGGGCGCTTTTTCCCTGGTAGGTGGTGGCGACTCCGTAGCTGCGGGGGATCAGTTTGGCCTGGCCGACAAGGGAAGCTAGGGATCCACAGGTGGTGGGGCTATGCTGGAATACTTTGAAGGTAAAGAGCTGCCGGGTATTGCTGCAGTAAATGCCTAAACGAAATACTACTTATACAAGTACAAGCCCTCCGCTTAGCGGGGGGCTTTCTTTTACGCTAAAGTGCCGCTCCCATCTTAAACTTTATTTGTATTTTGGAATATATGAAGAAGTTTTACCAACATCTCTATTTCCAGGTAATAGTAGCTATCATACTGGGTATTATAGCAGGGTTACTGTTTCCCGGGATAGCCGGCACTGCTAAGCTGATCAGCGATATATTCATTAACCTCATCAAAATGCTGATAGCCCCTATCATCTTCCTCACCATTGTGCTGGGCATTGCCCGCATGGGGGATATGAAAAAGGTAGGCCGGGTAGGCGGTAAGGCTTTATTATACTTTGAGATCGTAACCACCCTGGCCATTATTATTGGGCTGATAGTGGCCAATTGCCTGAAACCCGGTCATGGCGTGGCCTTTACGCATGTAAATGTAGCTGCTGCCGCCAAAATAGAAAAAGATGCAGCCGGCATGAACTGGGTGGAATTCTTCCTGCACATTGTACCCTCTAACGTATTTGAATCATTTGCCAAAGGCGATATTTTGCAGGTGCTGGTATTCGCCATCCTGTTCGGTTACGGTATTACCCGTATGAAAGATGCCGGTATTCCCCTGTTACATACCTTTGACCGTATATCACAGGTGTTCTTCAACATTCTGAAAGTGATCATGAAGCTGGCGCCCCTGGGAGCTTTTGGCGGTATGGCCTATACAATCGGCAACTTTGGCGCAGGAGCTTTAATCCCTTTGCTGAAGCTTATGCTGTGCGTGTACCTGACCATGTTCCTGTTTATTTTCCTGGTGCTGGGCAGCATAGCGCGTATTTACCGCTTCAGCCTCTGGAAGTATTTAAAATTTGTAAGTAATGAAATACTGCTGGTGCTGGGCACCTCCTCCTCAGAATCCGCATTGCCGGGTATGATGGAGCGCCTGGAGCAGCTGGGCTGTTCCCGCTCCGTGGTAGGGCTGGTAATACCTGCCGGTTATTCCTTTAACCTGGACGGTACCAGCATCTACTTATCCATGGCCGTTATATTCCTGGCGCAGGTATTTGGTGTAGATCTTACGCTGGCACAGGAGATAACCATCATAGGTATACTGGTTATTACCTCCAAAGGCGCAGCCGGCATTACCGGCAGCGGGTTTATTGTACTGGCATCCACGCTCACAGTTATTAAAGTAATACCGGTAGAAGGGCTGGCCATCCTGATAGGGGTGGACCGTTTTATGTCAGAAGCCAGGGCTATCACTAACCTCATAGGCAATGGCGTGGCCACTATTGTGGTGGCTAAAAGTGAAAGGGAGTTTGACGAAGCCCGCTACCAGGCAGCTATAAACGCATAAATTAAAATTTAACCGTTATGAAAACACAACACAATCCCCTTTTTGCCGGCCTGCTCATAGCCGCCGGCCTGCTGGGTGTATTACCCGTTACAGCCCAAGCACAAGTAACCCTGGAAAAACAATGGGAAACGGATACCACCCTCCGCGTGCCGGAATCCGTTTATTTTGATGCTAAAAGAAATGTGCTGTATGTATCCGATATTGAAGGCGATGGCGCTGCCAAAGATGGGCAGGGCTTCATTTCCCGCCTGTCGCCGGAAGGGAAGGTGCTGGACCTGGAATGGGTAAAAGGACTGAATGCACCCAAAGGATTGGGCGTGTACAGGAACTTTTTATACGTAGCTGATCTTACTGAAATAGTAGTAATAGATATTGATAAAGGCAGCATTGTAGAACATGTTCCTGTAGAAGGGGCTATATTCCTGAACGATATTACCGTTGACAATAAAGGCACAGTATACGTTAGTGATTCACGGACCGGTAAGGTGCACCAGTACAAGAATGGTAAGGTAACCACCCTGCTGGAAGGGTTAAAAGGCCCCAATGGCCTGCTGGCGCTGCCCAATGCCTTTTATGTGCTGGCAGATGGCGCTATGTTTAGCCTGGAAAAAGATAATAGCCTGAAAAAAATAACAGCCGTTAGTAAAAGTGTAGACGGTATAGAACAGGTAAAACCCGGCGAATTCATCGTATCTTGCTGGCCGGGTGAAGTGTTCTATGTAAACGCTTCCAAAGGTACTGCAGTTAAGCTGCTGGATACACAGGCGCAGAAACTGAATACGGCAGATATTGGGTACAATCCACAAAAGAAGATCGTATATATCCCTACTTTTTTCGGTAATAAGGTAGTAGCCTATGTACTGAAAGGGCTCTAGCAGCAGCAACCTACATCCGGTAATCCTGTAAATGTAAACTGTCAAAGTGAGTGAAAGTGTTTAATTGGCTGGCATATATCCCTGGCAACGCGCTGCTGACACGTGTGGCATTTTACATTTCACTCTGGTTATGGGTTTGTATGCAGCCCGCATGGGCGCAGGAACCGCATGTATCCTACAAATTCTCTCACCTGAACCTGGGCAACGGGCTGGCCAGCAACCACGTATCCGCCATTATGCAGGACCGTAAAGGCTTTGTATGGATAGCCAGCACCGCCCTGCAGCGGTACGATGGCAGCAACCTGCTTACCATAGCCAATTTTGACCGGGTGCCCGGCACCATTTATTACGATGATATTTGCCTGTGCGAAGACCGCAAAGGCCGCATCTGGATGGGCGCGCCGGATAATATACAATTCTACGACCCTGCCACCAGCGCACTAAAAGCACTAAAGGTAGATATACCACCCTCCTCGCAGGGCAATATACAATGCAGCCATATTGTGGAAGATGCGGAAGGCGTAATATGGGCCACCACCCAGGAAGGCCTGCTGCGCTTTGACGATAGTACCGGCATGTTTGAAAAAGCCACCATGGTTCCCGAGGCAGAACGCCTGCAAATGAGCAGCGCCATTACAGAAGACCATGAAGGTAACCTGTGGATCAGCGGCAGGCACGGTATTTTCCTGCTGGATAAACAACGTAAACATTTATATAACACCGCCTACAACCCGCGGCAGCTGCCGGTTTTCAGCATTGCTGCCAGCGTGCGTAAATTTTATATTGACTACCGCCGCCGTATATGGATAGCCGCCCGGGGCGAGGGGCTTTATTGTTACGACCCTGTAAGCCGGCGCCTGCAATCCTACCCGGTAGGAGAGGTGTTTGATATGACTGCAGACCCGGATCATAACATATGGATAGCTACTGACCATAGAGGCATTTACCGGTACGACAGTAACCTGGATGCTTTTTCCGTGAACATACGCGCTGAAAATACAGATGACCTGGGCCTGCACTACGACTTTGAAACCAACTGTTTTTTAACGGACCGTGAGGGGCATTTATGGATAGGTACGGACCTGGGCGTAAATATCCTGAGCCTGCATAACAGCGCATTCCGGATGATGGACCACCGTACCGTTTTTAACAGCACCACGCAGCGCCTGCCCCGCGCAGAAGTAACAGACCTGCTGCAAACCCGCAGTGGCGATGTGTTTGCCGGTTATTGGGGGCAGGGTTTCTGCTGGTTTAATGCCGGTCTTGAGCTAAAGCAGCATTTTACGCATAACAGTAATGATCCCGCACATTGCCTGCCGGAGCCCCGTGGCCTGGTATGGAGCTTTGCCGAAATGAAGAACGGGCATGTGCTGATAGGGCAGGAGAATGGTTTTTTATCAGAATTTGATCCGGAGCAGGGCAAATTTATATCCCACTACAACCCGCCCGCTTTCGAAGATCAAACCCTGATGAGCATGTACGTGGAAAATGACACCTCCATATGGGTGGGCCTGTATAAAAGAGGGCTGGCCCACTGGAACCCGCGTACGAAAAACGCCAAAGCCTATCCGCAGCTAATAACCAACCTGCAGCGGCAAACCTCCGTCATGGACATTGTGCCGGAGAACGATTCCCTGTTATGGCTGGCCACCAGCACAGCAGGGCTGGTACTGTTTAACAGCCATACCGGCCAGGTAGTGGTAAAAGAAAGTTTTAGCGGGGAGCAGCGGTTTGTAAATAACATTACCAGCTTATATAAACAGGATGATACTACACTGGTAGCCGGTACAGATCACGGGCTGTGGGTATTTAATCCCCGGCGCACTACCGTTAAACCCTTAAAGGTGAACGGGCTGTTATTTGATGAATGGGTGCTGTGCTTACAGGGCGATGGTAAACAGGGCATCTGGTTCACTACCGAATATGGCTTTTACCGTTTTAACCGCCGGCTGTTTAACCTTGAAACATTTATACAGGGCGATAATATTATTGATAACAACCGTAAAGTACGCCGCCGTATCCTGCCCCTGCAGGATGGGCGTTTAGTGGTAGGCAGCTCAGATCACTTTGTAGCTTTGGATCCCGCCGTATTAAAAGTGGCGCCGCCACCACCGGATGTAAGCATACTGGGACTTAAAGCGCTGGACAGCAGCATACAGATAGATGCAGCCATTGACACCCGGCAGCCGGTTACGTTAAACTACAAGCAGAACTTTATTTCCATTGAGTTTAAAAGCCTGCAATACCACCATGAAAAGATCCGGTATTATTACCAGCTGGATGGGCTGGATGAAGACTGGGTGAATGCAGAAGGGTTACTAATGGCCAAATACACTAACCTGCCGCCGGGCAACTATACGTTTAAAGTGCGCAGCGTGAACACCGCCGGTACTTTTTCTGCCAACACTACCATACTGCGCATAAACATAAAACCGGCCTTCTGGCAAACGAACTGGTTCCGCCTGTTGATACTATTGCTGGTAGCAGCCTTTATTTACATTTATTTCCGCGCACGCATTTATTTTATAAAAAAGGAGGCCAAACGCCGCACGCTGATGCAGCAACGTATGGCGCAACTGGAAATGAAAGCCCTGCGCGCGCAAATGAAACCGCATTTTATTTTTAATGCGCTCAACTCTATTCAAACATTTATGATGAAGAGCGAAACAGAGCAGGCGCTTGCTTACCTGAACCGTTTTGCCCGCCTCATTCGCAGCGTATTGGACCACTCCCAGCTCAACACCATTCCCATCTCAAAAGAGGTGAATATGCTGGAAAACTATATTGAATTGGAGAAGCTGCGCTTTGCAGACCAGTTTGATTATAAGATCACCATAGATCCCGCTATAGACGCGGATTTCACAGAGATCCTCACCATGATCATTCAGCCCTTTATAGAAAACGCCATCTGGCATGGGCTGCTGCATAAAAAAGAGGAGCAGGGAAAATTATTATTGACGTTCACCAAAATGCAGGATCGTATTTTGTGTACAGTAGAAGATAATGGTATTGGCCGTGAAAGATCGGCCGCGCTGAAACAGCTAAGCGGTTATACCCACGCCTCCCGTGGCCTGCAGATCACCCGCGATCGCTTATCCCTCTATAACAGCCGTTTTAATGTAGCGGCCTCCTTTGATATTGAAGACCTGTTTGATGCAGAAGGCCAGCCATGCGGCACCCGGGTTAATTTGTGGTTCCCGTTAGGGGAGGATTAAATTGCGTTCTACTCAATTCGTAATTTTTTACTGTTCCACTTTCACTACGTGCTTCCCCTCATCATCCCATCTCCACGGGTTATCCATCAGCTGCAGCCCACCCAGCCACCGGTGCTGCAGGGAAATATAATCTGTATAATTCTCTTCATTATTCAATACTTCCCGCCCCAGGCTGGTAATAGACAGCATTACATCCTGCTGTTCAATGATACCGGCGCTGCGCATACGCTGTATGTAAAGGTCCAGCTGAAAATCACCAAAGCCATAGATCTTCATATCATCCCAGAACTGCGCATACAGGTCATACCAGCGCAGGCTTGACAAAGACAGCTTACGCAGGAAATAGCTTTGAATGGCATTCAGGCCGTTGTCCAGTGCAGGCAAACGTTGCAGGTGTGCTATCAGGGCCGGGCCCAGGTAAGATAAGTGAGCGGTAGCATGCTGGCTGATGGTTTCCAGCTCCGGCGGATCGCCCTTGCAGTAGGCCTCCCAGGCATGTGCTGCCAGCTGCATGTCTGCTTCTTCCAGGTACACCCGCTCCTGTAATAATGCAGGGAAATGGTAAGGCATTAACAGCCCCAGTCCCCGGAAGTCTGCTACTTCAGGATGGTTCTCAATAGATACCAGGCTTATTTTGGGCAGGCGTATCACCTGCGTGCGCAGGTAATGGAGTATAAAAAGAAGGTTGATCTGGCAAAAGAGGTCAAACTCAAACCACAGCACTATTTCATTATATTCACCCGCTGTTTTAAGCTTTTCCAGCTCTTTAACTACGTTGGCAAAATAAGTTTGCCGGTCAATACCATAATACTGTTCCAGGTGTTTGGCGCGGGTTTCAAAAAATGCCGCCATATCATTGGTACATATCACTTTGCCTTCACACATCATTTCCCGGCATACTACAATCTCACCCGGGATATCACTTTGCCGGAACAAGGTCAGGGTAGCATCGCCGTTAAGAACATGCATATAAGACATGGTGTTACTTTTTTCAATGTCAACAGGGAGCTTACCAGCTGCCACTGGCGCCACCGCCACCGCCGGAGCCGCCGCCAAATCCTCCGAAACCACCACCACCGCCACCGGACGACCATCCGCCGCCTCCGCCGCCGCTACCCCATCCGCCACCAATGGGAAAACCTCCCAAACCTCCCAAACCGCCCCAGCCTCTCCGGCTGATGGTAGTATTACCGCCACGGCGGTTGTTGATAATAGATACAATGATGATAATAATAATGATCATCACAAAAATAGCGCCGCCCCCGCCGCTCTTCCTGGCTTTGGGGATGCCTTTATATTCGCCGGCAGCTGCTTTTTCAATAGCATCCACCGCTTCATCCAGTCCCTGATAATAGTGCCCCTGGCGGAAATTGGGCACAATGATCTGATCTATAATGCGGTTGGCTATAGCATCCGGTATAGCGCCTTCCAGCCCGTAACCGGTTTCTATGCGTATTTTCCGGTCGTCAATAGCAGCCAGGATCACCAAACCGTTGTTCTTGCCTTTCACACCCACTCCCCAATCGCGTAATATTTTCAACGCCACCTCGCTCACATCATAATCGCCGGTTGTTTTAACCGTTACAATCGCTATCTGGGAAGAGGTGCTGTCGCTATAGGCTACTACCTTACTCTCCAGCGCTTCTGCCTCCTCGCGTAACAGCACGCCTGCCATATCATTCACCAGCCGGGGTGGGTTAGGCCTGGTGGGAATCTCCTGTGCATAGGTATGTAAGCCTGTAACCAGCAACATACTGAACCATAACCAGCAAAATATCCTCATAAATAATCTATGCTTCATCGGCCAAAAATAATGTCGTCCGGCAATTCGTTTTCGTCGCCGGATGCGTAGGGGAAATGTGTGTGTAACGATTCCCCGATCTCTTTAATACATTCCTCCATACCCTCCACTACCCGTTGCTGGGAGAAATGAACCTTTAATAGATGGGCTTCTTTTTGCCAGAAATGATCACCTACTTTATCATGAATGCCTTTGTCGCCCAGGATGGCAAATTGCCGGTCTTTCAGGGCTACATATAACAGCACTCCGTTATGTTGTTTTGTTTTTTCCATACCCAGCGACAGGAATATTTCCTGCGCCCGGTCCATGGGATCTACATACGAGCAACGGCTTTCTACAAACAGCCTTATTTCGCCGCTGGTCAGCCTTTCCGCTGTACGGATGGCCTGCACCAGCCGCTCTTTTTCAGGCTCCTGCAAAAGCTCTTTTTTACCAAATGGAAATAAACCCATGAGTATTTGGGATTTTAGATCTTGGATGTACGATTTTAGATTTTAGGGAAAGCACTGCTCCGGAATTTAAGATCACCGCGCAAGTCCAGGGCCTGTTTGGGTCCCTTGGGCTTGTTTGGACCAGCGGCCGCCAGGGCCGTGTTGCATGATCTTAAATGGGAAAACCAGCGTCCTGAGATCTAAAATCGTACATCTGAGATCGTAAATCAGAAAATCTTTAGAACTGAACTTTCGGTGCATTCTCAGATCCGGCCTGCGCCTGGAAATATCCTTTCTGCTGGAACCCACTGATGCCGGCAATAATATTATTCGGGAAAGTACGTACAGAGCTGTTGTAGCCGTTCACCGCCTCGTTAAAATCATTACGGGCCACGGTTATACGATTTTCTGTGCCTTCCAGCTGCGCCTGCAGGTCCAGGAAGTTCTGGTTAGCCTTCAGCTGCGGATAGCTTTCCGCTACTGCCAGCAAACGGCCCAGGGCAGAACTCAGCTGGCCTTGCGCCTGCTGGAATTGCTGGATCTTTTCCGGAGACAGGTCATCAGCGTTTACAGTGATCTGGGTGGCTTTGGCGCGGGCTTCAATTACCTGCGTTAAAGTAGTTTGCTCAAAGTTGGCAGCGCCTTTTACCGTGCTTACCAGGTTGGGGATAAGGTCGGCCCGGCGTTGATACTGGCTTTGTACGGCGCCCCATTTATTCTTTACATTCTCGTCCTGCTTTACAAGGCCGTTGTACTTATTGCAGCCGAACATGCCTAATAATACAAGGACAACAACTACAATGATCCATTTTTTCATTTGTTAAACGGTTTAATTTTTATATTCACATTAGAAGATAATGCCGGTACATAGCGCGCTGGTTATGTGTCATTTAACCACGCCAAAGAGATACGAATGCACCAAACCTACACACATTTCACCAAACTGCAAAAACTATCTGTTGTCCCCATATGCTACAAATACCCGCAAAAAATAAGACTAAAAATCCTTTGTTTATCCATAATTTTGTGGAAATATTTTCCCCTCAGGTAACCATACGGGCTATAGAAATTCAATGTAGCAATGGGTTTATTGTTTGTAACTCATTTATTTTTATTAACTTAGAACTAAGGTCTCCTTGAAATGAGTGCGCAACACATCCATATTCTCTATATCGATGATGAGATAAACAACCTGACCGCTTTCAGGGCCGCCTTCCGCAGGCTGTATACCGTGTACACCGCCGCATCAGCAGCAGAGGCAGAACAATTGTTACTTGAACACGAAGTTCACATCATTATCTCCGACCAGCGTATGCCTAAAATGACGGGCATAGAATTCTTCGAAACTATTTTGGATAAACATCCGGAGCCTATCCGCATCCTGCTAACCGGTTATGCAGATATTAACGCGGTGATAGATGCTATCAACAAAGGCCAGGTGTACAAGTATTTTTCCAAACCCTGGAACGAGGAAGAGCTGAAGCATAATATTGAAAAAGCGTACGAAGTATTCTCCCTCCGGCGCGAAAACAAAGAGCTAACTGCTAAGCTGTTGGATGTGAATGAAAAGCTGGAATTCCTGCTCCGGCAAAAATTGATCTCCTGAAAAAATTAATCCTGCAACTTATTTCCTGGTGTTGAAGTGAATGGTGTTATCGTAAATGCGATAATCCAGCCGCAGCACATTGGCCAGCTGGTCCAGGAAGCCGGAAAGGGGTTTGTTCTTCTCCAGGCAGCCGCTGTATTCTGCACCTGCTATTGATTGGGGCTCAAAAGCTAATTTAAGGCCAAACCAGCGCTGTATAACCGGCTGCAGGTCTGCCAGGCGGGTATTGCGGAAACGGTAAATACCTTCCCGCCAGGAGAGGGTAATGGATTCATCAAAACGTTTTACCTTAAACCTTTCCCCGGTCCTGTAAATAGCTTCATAACCGGGTTTTAATGTAACATCCAGTGAATCCCCTACATCTGTTACGGCAGCACCCTGCACCAGCGAGGTAACTACCAGGTCCGCATTATAGGAGTTAATATTAAAAGCCGTTCCAAGCGCCTTTACAGAAGTGCTGGGGGTATGTACAATAAAAGGCTGGCTGGAATTCTTGGCCACTATAAAGTAAGCTTCGCCATCCAGGTAAACTTCTCTTGTTTTTCCCAGGAAAATGAATGGGAACCGTAGTGTAGAGCTGGCGTTCAGGTGCACTTCCGTACCATCGGCCAGCTCCAGCCGGTAATCCGTTCGGGGAGGTACGGTTAAGGTATTCCATTCCACCTTGGCAGGCGCACCTGCATCAGCCACCAATTCATTGTTATTAACGGAATCCGGTAGCTGGCGGGTTAAATAAATGCTGTCTGTGGCAGTAGTAGCAGCTGTTACACCAGGCATGGGGCCGGGCGTTACAGGAGCCATATTATTATTACTGCCGGCCAGCTGAATGTTTGGCGTTGTATAGTTGCTTACAGGCGATGCCGCTGGTGTTTTGCTGGTATTAACCACTGCCAGGGCAGGAGGTTGTGAGTGTGAGTAGTAATGATCATACAGGTAAAATCCCAGCCCGCCGGCTGCCAGCAATGCTGTAATAATAACTGCAGCAACAGCAACACGGTATTTTTTTATGAACAGCAGCACACGGTTGGGGAAAGGAGGTGCGGGCTTTAACAATGTTTCAATTTTACACCATACCAGGTCCGCCCGGAGATCTTCCAGGATATCTTCATTCGTGGCAACTTTGGCATTTTCCAGTTCCAGCCAGCAGTTGCGCACATGTTCGTCGTACTTCATTACCTGCTGCAGGTACCGGTCATTCTCTTTAGAGATCTCCCCCAGTTGTTTTTCCAGCAGCAATTGGTAAATGTATTCTTGATCAAATTTCATATGAATAAGCTCATAAGAAAGTTTCGAGGTTTAACTGTACCTGATGACGCGCAGATCTTCCAGCGCCTGTTTTAATTTATCTGCCGGCAGTCCGTCCAGTGCGCTTAACACCTGTTTACGCAGCTCCTGTTGTTCATTCGGATTTGTACCATTTGTATTTGTATGCTCGTTAGTTTGAGGTAAATGTTTTTCATCGCCCGCCTGGCTTTTCGGATCTTTCTTCAGCTGTTCCACACAATCCAGATGTACCTGCTGATAGAGAAAGCCACCTACGGATTGTTGTATATCAAGGTATAACCTTTGTTCCCATATACGTATAAATGTATGCTGCACCAGGTCCTGCGCTCTCCGCATGTTACCAAGCATCGTATGCGCTTTCAGGCATAAAGGCTTATAGTATTTCAGAAAAAAATACTGATACGCCTTTATATTACCCTGTTTTAGCTCTGACAACACAGCCAAATCATCAATACTGTTCATATTGTTTCTTTTTGCGAAAGTGTATACATATACATAGTGTAGGAGCTTAGCATATAGGAATGTAACCCCGGTCCCAGACAAAATTTTGGTGTTTCACTCTATTCGGCACCGAAAATTTCCTATTAAAAGTTACAAAAAAAAGTTAACTATTGGTTAATTAAGTTAATTATTTAATCTCTTTGCATCACCCCGCTTACAATCCGTCTATTAAGTATAAGGTTTATTTATTAATGGTTGATTTAGAAATGATCTGTTCGGGCGCTAATCGGCCCCCTTATTGGCTTTTATATTCATTCCATCAGAGGTAAAATGGCGGTTCATAGTTTTCCATTAAATTGCACCCCATTGAAACCTAATACTCCTGAATATGCAAGTTTGGAAAGATTACCAGGCACAACACCAAGACCGTTTTCTGGATGAATTATTATCGCTGTTGCGCATACCCTCTATCAGCGCAGATTCCCGTTACAGTCAGGATGTAAAAACATGTGCGGAAGCTGTACAGCAGCGCCTGCAGGAAGCCGGCGCCGATAAGGTGGAAATATGCCCTACCGCCGGCCACCCGATTGTGTATGGCGAAAAGATCATAGATCCCAAATTACCTACCGTATTAGTATATGGCCACTACGATGTGCAGCCGCCCGGCCCGCTGGAGCTGTGGCACAGCGGCCCCTTTGAGCCCGTGGTCAAAGACGGCCGCATTTATGCCCGTGGCAGCGCCGATGATAAAGGCCAGTTCTACATGCATGTAAAAGCATTTGAGATCATGATAAGAACCAACAGCCTGCCCTGTAATATTAAGTTCATGATAGAAGGGGAGGAAGAAGTAGGTTCATCTAACCTGGGCATTTTTATTAAAGAAAATAAAGAGCGCTTAAAAGCAGATGTAGTGCTGATCTCCGACACCGCCATGTTAAGCCTGGAAAATCCTTCCCTGGATACCGGTTTACGCGGCCTGTCCTATATGGAAGTAGAGGTTACCGGCCCTAACCGCGATCTGCATAGCGGTGTATATGGCGGCGCAGTTGCTAACCCGGCTACCATACTGGCAAAAATGATCGCTTCCCTGCACGATGAGAATAATCACATTACCATTCCCGGTTTTTATGATAAGGTGCTGGAATTAAGCAAAGCAGAAAGGGAAGCGCTGAATAAAGCGCCCTTTAATGAAGCGGAATATAAGCAGGACCTGGGCGTACAGGAGCTGTGGGGCGAAAAAGGTTACAGCACTATTGAGCGTACCGGCATCCGTCCTACGCTGGAAGTAAATGGCATCTGGGGCGGTTATACCGGCGAAGGCTCCAAAACCGTATTGCCCTCCAAAGCATCCGCCAAAATATCTATGCGGCTGGTGCCCAACCAGGATTGGCATGAGATCTCTGACATGTTCAAAGCGCATTTTGAAAAAATAGCGCCTAAGTCTGTTTCCATAAAGGTTACCGCCCACCATGGCGGCAGCCCCTATGTTACGCCAACAGATCATGTGGCCTTTAAAGCCGCCAGCCGGGCTATTGAAAGCACCTTTGGCAAATCGCCCATTCCCGTACGCGGCGGTGGCAGCATTCCCATTGTAGCGCTGTTTGAAAAAGAGCTGGGGTTAAAAACTATTTTAATGGGCTTTGGGCTGGATAGCGATAACCTGCACTCACCCAACGAAAAATACGACCTGGCGAATTTTTATAAAGGCATAGAAACCATCCCGTATTTTCATCAGTATTTTGCGGAGATGAGTAAAAAATAAAGCAGATCAAAGATCCCGGATAGATAAACAGCCTCCGCACAGGGGGCTGTTTTGTTTAATGAAAACATCTTATTTTTAGCAGGTGAATTAGTTCTAAAACTGAGTGAAGAGAATTTAAGTATGGCAACAGCTCCTGAAAAACTCCGTCTTGATAAATACCTCTGGGCTATCCGCGTGTTTAAAACCCGTAGCCAGGCATCTGCCGCTTGTGAGGCCGGCAAAGTAAAATTGAACGGGACCAGCGTAAAGGCTGCCCGCGCCGTAGGTATTGGCGATCAATATGATATTAAAACAGAAACCCGCAAGTGGAAAATAGAGGTCACCGGCCTGCTGCATAACCGCCAGCAATACACGGAAGCCATTAAGTTTTACGTGGATAAAACCACGGAAGAGGACCAGCTGTTTAACCAGCGCGTGGCCACTACCTTTTATACTGGTAAGCGCCCCAGCAAAATTGGCCGCCCTACCAAGCGGGAGCGCCGCAGCCTGGACGACTTTATGGACGGGGAGGAGGAAAAGCAACCCTGACCCTTTTACCACCCATTACGTTTTCTCGTATTTGCGTAGTAGATTTGCACATCTTTTTGATTTTAGATCAAAACGAACGTCTGGGCGCCCTTATAAATCCGGGCATCCTCCGCCGCCCAAAATCTAAGATCTGAGATCTAAAATCGTAAATTAATAAATGCCTAAACAAAGCGACGTGCTCTCCGCCGATTTCCTGGTGAAGATTGCAGAAGAATTTGGTACCCCGGTATATGTGTACCATGCAGAAAAAATAAAGACCCAGTACGAAAAACTGCAAAAGGCCTTTACTAAAACGGAAGCCCGTTTTTTCTATGCGTGCAAGGCACTTACCAATATCAACATCCTGAAATATATTAACTCCCTGGGCTGCGGGCTGGATACCGTATCCATCCAGGAAGTGCAGCTGGGGCTTAAGGCCGGCTTTGACCCTAAGAACATCATTTTCACACCCAACTGTGTGGATCTGCAGGAGATCATTGCGGCTAAGGACCTGGGCGTAAATATCAATATTGACAATATCTCCATCCTGGAGCAGTTCGGCAATAAGTTCGGCAGCAGTTATCCCATCTGCATCCGCCTGAACCCGCACATTATGGCCGGCGGTAACTTCAAAATTTCCACCGGGCATGTGGATAGCAAGTTTGGCATCTCCATTCACCAGCTGCGCCATATAGAGCGTATTGTAAAAAGCACTAAGCTAAAGGTAACCGGCCTGCACATGCATACCGGTTCAGAAATAAAGGATGTGGATGTGTTCCTGCGTGGTGTAGAGATCATGTTTGAAATGGCAGAACACTTCCCTGACCTGGAATCCATTGACCTGGGCAGCGGCTTTAAAGTAGCCTACCAGCAGGGCGATCCGGAAACGGATATTGACCTGTTAGGCAAAAAGCTGTCCGATGCTTTTAATGGTTTTAATAAGAACTACCACCGCCCGCTGCAGCTGTGGTTTGAGCCGGGAAAGTTCCTGGTAAGCCAGAGCGGTTATTTTGTAGTAAAGGCCAACGTGATCAAGCAAACTACGGCCACCGTATTTGTTGGGGTGAACTCCGGGTTTAACCACCTGATCCGCCCTATGTTCTACGATGCCTTTCACCTGATCCGTAACATCTCCAACCCGCATGGTACAGAACGGATCTATACCGTAGTAGGTAATATCTGCGAAACAGACACCTTTGGCTGGGACCGTAAGATCAATGAGGTACGGGAAGGCGATTTCCTGGTGTTCTATAACGCCGGCGCCTATGGGTTTGAAATGTCGTCTAACTTTAACTCCCGCCTGAAACCTGCAGAAGTGCTGGTAAAAGAAGGCAAACCTCACCTGATCCGCAAAAGAGATACCCTGGATGATATTCTGAAGAACCAGGTAGAGATAACATTCTGAAGAATGTAAAATGTAAAATTTTAAATGTAAAATGTAAAAGTCAATGTAGGACCCATCCGCTGCATTCAACTTTTACATTTTACATTTATCATTTATGATTTTACATTTTTCATTGCCCTCCGATTGCAGTGCAACTGGTACCCTTCCCTCCTAAAACAGCCCCGTAATTGCTGCGACATTGCTGCGCAACTCCTCCCCCCTACATAAAACCCTACCCATAACCCACCCCATCGTTTCACCGCAATTTTCCCATGTCTTTCCCATGAGTTTCTCATGAGTTTCCCTACTAGATCCCATGTTTTCCCTAGTGCATCCCTAGTCAGGGTAACCGCCCATCATCCCCGGGCCTATGTCACTATGGCACACCCAACCGCACGGCATACTTCTTGAATTATACTGTTTAGAAATATTGTAACTTTGTAGCTAATTACTTCTTCCCAAACTGCTTAATCCTGCACACATACACTGTCACACGATAACTGATGCCGAATCAAATATTCGCAAATGAATTAAACTATACTTAAGTTGACTATGAGAGTTTTAACCGCACAAAAAGGTATTTTTAAGGATGAAGGGATCATCGAAAGCAGGATCTCCTTTGCGCCTTTTGTAAGGTTCCTGAAGGAGAAGGCTGCCAACGAAGCAGATACGAGAGCGTTCTACTACCGCAAGCTGGTTGATAAGTTTGAACAGATCCCTGCCGCACTGGTTCCGTTGAACGGACCTGAAGAAGTGGCTGCCCACCAGGAATTACTGGACATTGTGGCGGCCAGCGTTTTTCCCGTTACGGCAGACATGGATAAAGATATTTACGGAATTGGCATGCCTTACAAGTTTGCCATCTTCTATTATTCTGAGCAGTTCAAGAAAGTTTTCACCAAAGACGGAGAGCACCTGGCCACTGTGCCACATGGTTTTGGTACGGATAAGGTAGCAAGAGATAAAAAGGAATGGCTGTATAAGCTCATTCTGCAAAGGGTGTATAAGTTCCCGGTGAACTATGACACAGAGATCATTCATACCGTAGCCACCCCTGAAAATGGCAGTGGCATTAAAGGATACGTAAAGGTAAAGGTAGACCCGCGCTTTGTAGATGTAAAGGTGAAAGGCGAGATCCCGGAGCTTACCTACGACCAGGTTTGCACCAAAAAGGTATGCCTGGACTGGCTGGAGGAAATATTGCCCCTGAGCATGTTTGCCCTGGAAGGCTTTGTGATCTGGACCGTAAAAGATGTTACCCAGGAGCAGGTGCTGAGCCGTGTGAAAGACCTGGTGATGAACATGAACGAAACCAACGAGATCCAGAGCTACCGTAAGCTGGAAGAGAACATCCTGGCTGCATCACAGCTGAAAGAAGCTGCGGTGCACCTGCTGCCAGTACCCAAGATCAACGGCCGTTATGTGCTGGAATCCCGCTTTAGTGAAACGGATATTGTGCTGGGCCTGAAGGGGAATGAAAAACAGCAGCAGCACCTGTTTCAGCAGCTGCTGGAATATATGCTGCACAACCCTCAGCCACTGGTGATACCGGATGTGAATGAAAGCACGGTGCAGCTATATAGCTTCCTGAAATACCTGCCGCTAAAAGGCATTAAGAGCATTATCATAGCGCCCATTATGCACGAGGATGAGCTGCTGGGCATTGTGGAGCTAGCATCTACTGTAGAAAATGGCATTAACCTTGAATCACTGGGCCAGCTGGAGCCAATACACCCTATGGCGGTGCTGCTGCTGAGCAGAAGCCTGGATATACTGAAAAGCCGTATAACCGGGGTTATCAAAGAACAGTTCACTGCCTTGCAATCCGCCGTGGAATGGAAGTTCACAGATGCCGCCTGGCAGTACCTGCACACGCCTGCCACAGAGCGTAAGGATATAGGCAATATAACTTTTGAAGACGTATACCCTTTATATGGGGCCATTGATATCCGCAACTCTTCTGTAGAGCGCAGCAATGCCATACATGAAGACCTGCGGGAGCAATTGCTGCTGATAAAAGATACCCTGCACCAGGTAGATGGTACTATTCACCTCCCTTTGCTGGAAGAAGTGCGTTTTAAGAACGAAGCCCTGCTGGGTGATATCAGCAACAACATGGTATCTGAAGAAGAACAGCAGATCAACGATTTCCTGAACCAGGAAATAGCCCCGCTGTTCAGGCATTTATATGATAGCCATACACAGCTGCAACCCGCGCTGGACACGTATTTTAAAACCATAGATAAATCAGAAGGGCACATTCTTCACCACCGGCAGGAGTATGAGGAAAGCCTGGCCAGCATTAACATGGCCATCAGCAAGTACCTGGATAAAGAGAAGGAGAACATCCAGCTCTCTTTTCCCTGTTACTTTGAAAAGTACCGTACAGATGGTTTGGAGTACAACATTTACATAGGCCAGTCTATTTCACAGCGGCAGAAGTTTGACCTGCTGTACCTGCGTAACCTGCGCCTGTGGCAGCTATCGTCCATGGCAGAAATAGCCAGGCTTACACATAAGCTGAAAGGCGAGCTGAAAGTACCCCTGCAAACCACGCAGCTGATACTGGCGCACAGCAACCCGATAGATATCAGCTTCCGGCAGGATGAAAGACGTTTTGATGTGGAAGGCGCTTATAATATCCGTTACGAGATCATGAAAAAGCGTATTGATAAAGTGCATATTCAACCGGGCGGAGAACGGCTTACACAGCCTAATACCATTGCAGTAGTATATTCTTACGTAAAGGAAATGGAAGAGTACCGCAAATACATACACTTCCTGCAAAATAAAAATGTCCTGAAACCAGGCATTGAAATGCTGGACCTGGAAGAGCTGCAGGGCATCAGCGGTTTAAAGGCCATGCGGGTTGAGGTGAACCTGGAACAGGAATAAGGCTGGTTATACACCATAAATTAAAAGCCCCGTGCAGTATAAGCTACACGGGGCTTCTTTATTATATAAAGCGCTTAGAACTTGAAACCAAATGTAATGTAAGGCAGCAGCCCCTCCGGTGAGTTAGCCACCGTAGCGGTAATAATGAACATATTCACCGGTGAGCAATATAAGCCGCCGCCATACCCATCATGCCATGTACCGGAGCTTTCGCCTTTTGCCCATACACGTCCCACATCATTATAGGCAATTAAACCTACCGTAGCGGGGAACAGGTAAGAGCGGAACTGGAACAGCCGCAGGCGCAGCTCCGTATTGTTATACACCATGCTGTTGCCCGCAAAGCGGTTATTGCGGTAGCCGCGCAGGTTTTGCACGCCGCCCAGCATCATGGCCTGGAAAAATTCATAATGCCCCCATATAACGCCGCCGCCAAAGCGGGTTACAAATACCAGATTGGCCGGCACGTTAAAGCTGGTGTAAATGCTCATGTCTGACTGCAGCTGCAGGTAATGGTGCTGCTCCTGGTTCAGGCCCTGGTTGCCAAGCAGGCTGGTGGTCCACAGGATACCGCGGGAGGGTAGTATATCATTGTTACGGGTGTCTATCTGCAAACCCACCCGCAGGCCGGCGTATTGTTTGGTAGCATACACGCCTATGGAATCCAGCCCATTCTGCGGAAACTTGCTCACATACCGGTCGCTGTTCTCATCTTTATCCAACGCATAATAAGTAAAGCTGGGGCCGTAAAAGAACTGTAAGCTGGAAGCCAGCTTGCTTTTCAGCAAAGCCTCTGCATTATACAGGTTATAACGGGAACGGTAGTACCAGATATCCTTTCCCCCGGTTTCATCAAACACGGTTTCATTACCCAGCCCAAAGAAGTTGGTGGTATTATGTGGCGCTTTGGCGCTGGCTGCCAGTGAAAGGTCTGTGCTGCCAATAAAGTCCGTGAATTCGCCCAGGTAGCGGAACTGGAATGCCTTGGTAGCCAGCGCATGGCCGGCTGTAAAGGTATGCCGTACGGCAAAAGGCTCTTTACGGAAACCTTGTTTTGTGTACTGGAAGCCCAGCCCCAGCAGCACCCCGTCATCCTTGTTAAAGGCTGCGGTAGCCAGCGGCATCAGCTTATCGTATTTAAACGCCATCCGGTTGTAACGGATCACATCCGGGCTGGAGGAGAGCATCCGTTTATCATTACGGTTCAGGTCAAAGCTGTCCTTACCTTGTTTCAGATCGTATATCAGGATCCGCTTGCCACCGGTACCGGAGCTATCCACATAAGTATCTTCATTTTTACCGCCAATTAAGCGAATGCGTATAGGCGTGCTGTTTTGCCCCGTTACTACAAAACGGTCATTACCGCCCAGGCCAAATACACGCACCTCTTTGGTAACGTCAGGGTCAAAGGTGCGGGAATAAATGGGTTGTTCTGTTTCCCCATCTTTGCTGATCTTATAGCTGGTTACAGCCACCTTCCCGTTCTCTAATTTTTGAATGGAGAACAGCTCATTTTTCTTGGTGCCGGGTATATCCACCTCTTTGGAAAGGAAGCGGTAGTATTTCAATCCTTCTTTTTCCAGCACAGCGCGCCGGCCTTTTAACCCGGCAATGGTTCTGTCGCCTGCCAGCAGGCGTACGGTATCCGGGAAATGGTGCACCGCATCCTGTATTACACTGTCGCTCATTTGCTGCACCAGCTGGTGGGCATGCTGTTGCCAGTCATCCTGGCTCAAAGTGTTCAGGAAAGAGCGGTCAAAGTAGCGGGCATTAAAGCCCAGCCCTTCAATATCCTGGAAGTGTGCGCGGAAGCCCTGAAACTTGGGCATGATCCAGCGCCGGGAGGCTATGCGCGGTAATACGCCTTCATTCACAAAAAAGGCCTGATCACGGTCGCGGGGAATGGGGTAAAAATCTTTACCCTTGTCCTTCCCTTTTTTCACTACGCCCCAGCGCCACTGGTCGTCATGGCGGTCCCAGTCGCCTATCAGCATATCCAGCAGGCGGGCATGTAATACCGCTTCCTGGTCCACACGGTTATCATTATCGCTTTGGATCTGATCCAGCAGTTTTTCCGTGTTATAGGTTTTATCCTTTACCGGCTCCCGCTCTTCAAACAGGTACACATCACCCCCAAAATCATTTTCATATATTCCAAGGGAAGTATCTTTTGGCAGGTATACAAAGGCGGGGTTGGCATGTGGTACGCCTGCAGCTTCAGCCAGGGCGCTTACTACCGGCGGCGCATATGGGTTGGAGGCAGAGATCTGGTCCTGCACCACTTCCAGGGCCACGGTTTGCCGCAGCTCTTCCGGCAGCGCATTGCGCGGGTCTTTTTTCAGGGAGCGTAATACCCACTCATTCCCTTCTTTATCCTCCAGCCGCAGGGAGCGGGTTTGCATGCCGCCGCCGCGCTTCAGTATTTTCAGGCCGTCTTTTTCCTTATGAATATCAAACACGGGGAAGTTCAGCGGGGCAGCCCATACGTTGCGGTAGTTATTGCCTAACCAGAAACGCTGCAGGCTGCTGGCTTTTTCATACCGCGTATCAGCAGCCACTTTAATGGCTGCCGGTAATGCGGATGCCGGGGTACCGGAAACGGCTGCACGTTTTATAGTTTGTATGTTAAACAGGTTGGCTGCATATACGGGCTGGGGCAGCTTGTCTATAAGGTAGTACCGTATGCGCAAAGTACCGTCCTGCATAAGTTCCAGGGCGCTAAAGCCATTACCGGAAGTAGCGTATCTGGAGTTTTTGCCCATCTTCACCCGGTCCTGTTTGGCGCCGCTGCCGCTTACCACGTAATAATCCTGCCCATCCTGCAGCAGCTGCAGCGCATGGTCATGGCCGGCCACAAATACAGAGGGGCCATGGCCTTTAAAAGCTTCTTCAATACCTTTTACCATTTGCTGGTACTCCGGGTGGGGCAGGTCCTGTATGCTGCCAAACACGCCGCGGGCCAAAGGATAAATGGAGCCTATTACCGGCAGCGGTATGTATAAAGAGGGCTTCAGGTCGGTAAAAGGAAAAATATGTTGTTTAATGGTGTAGTAACCGCCATGTATGCCATGGCTGCGCAAAGGGTGGTGGGTGGCAAACACCAGCAGCTTACCGGCATTACGGTTTACAATATCATGCAGGGCCGCCATCACCTCTACTTTATCCTTACAGTCGCAGGCTGAGTTGGCGCCCGGTTTTGCATAGGGGAACAGCCACCATTCACTATCCATTACGATCAGGGTTACATTATCGCTGATGTGCACTTCTACCGGCCCGGGGCAGCCATCCTGCGGCAAAAAACGCACATTGGGCAGCTGCTGGCCATCCACATACTGCTGTTCATTGAGGATGGTTTCCCAGCCATTGGGTTTGCCTTTGGCCCAGTCATGGTTGCCGGGAACAAAAATGGCCTGTGCGGCCTGGTTACGCACCAGGTTCACCTGGTAATCGAGTATTTCTTTGGAAAGGGGGTAACGGGGCGCCGTTTCATCGGGTAACCCGTACGGGTATACGTTATCGCCCAGGTAAAGCACGGTATTACGTGCATCCTGCATATTGAATTGCCTGCGCACAGCATCCACCACCGGGTTGTGGCCATCCTGGTGCAGCTCGCCTGCATCGCCTATCAGTATAATACGTTGCAATACGCTATCCGTCTGTGCATGCGCTAAAGCGCTACAGCCGGCAGCTATCAACAATAAAGTAAATTTCCGCAGCATGGGATGTTGGTTTTAAGCGATACGTTGGTTGGCATCAATAGCTAAGGCCATACACAGGCCTTAGTTTTTCGATGGATGATTTAATGTTTCCGGTGTATGATCTACTATGGTTTGTAGCTGAATTTTAAAATGTCCGCTACACCGTCTCCTGCCTCATTTGAAACATACATATCCCCGTTGGGTGCAAAGGAAATGCCTTCCGGTTGATTGAACAGCTTATGCTTCAGGTGGTATACCTCCTGTATCTTGCCTTCCCGGCTGGCAATTACCAGCAGGCGGTTAATGGAGGATATAATGTACAAACGATGCTCTATGGGGTGCATGGCTGCGGCAGAAGGCCGGAAATGATTGATCTCAATACCTGCCAGCCTTTCAATATCATCCACGCTCAGGTGGTAGGCGGCTTCCTTATCAAACTGCAGGTTATCCAGCCGGAAGCGGTAGGCGCTGGATACAGATTCATTCTTATCTTCCGGGCAATCTTTACAGATCATGATCACGCTGTTGGAAGGGGTATCCACATAAACGCTTTCAAACTCCTGCTTGCCTTTTTTGGAGAACTTGTATTCAGTGGCAGATACGCTGTCCGTGAACATATCATGCACATGGAACAGGATGCCGTTGCTTTTGAGCACAAACCAGCCCTGGTTGGTCTTCACCAGGTCTTCATAATCACCGCTTTTGCCGAATTTGGTGGTAGGGTAGGGCTTGTCCGTATTCACATCAACAACAAATATTTTGCCCTGTTCATCATTAATGGAGTAAATATGGCGCTCATCGGGGTCCAGCACAATACCGGATATTTCCTGCATAGACTCCCTGACACGGTACCGGTGGGGTTCCGTAAGTTTATAACCCTTGGGGGATTGATATTGGCGGTCCTGCCGGTCACTGAAGGCATTGCAGGAAATAAAGGCCAGTGATAATATCAGGGTAAGGCGTATGCTCATAATACATGAATGCTTGTGCCGATGCTTAACACGAATGCCGCCGGTACTACAGGTTAGCGTGCAACATTATGCGTTAGGCGTTAAGGCGGTTCTTCAATTTACGGGTAAATTTAAATCAAAAATGCAGTAACTTGCTGTTCTTCAGAATTGTTATTTATGCAAACAGGTTCTCTCATTGAAGCAGCCGGCCAATATGTTAAGACACAATATCAGCAACATCCGCATCCAAACCTGGTTTATCACAACTTACTGCATACCCAGCAGGTAGTACAGGCAGCGGACCAGATAGCTTCTCATTACCGGTTGCAGGAACAGGACCTGATGGTAGTAATGGTAGCCGCCTGGTTTCATGATACGGGTTATTTAATGGGCCAGTCTAAAGAACATGAAGAAAACGGCGCCGCCATGGCACGGGAATTTATGAACAGCCGGCAGGTACCGGCGCCCGTACAGCAGCAGGTAGTGGATTGTATTATGGCTACCAAAATGCCCCAGTCGCCGCATAACCTGTTGCAGCAGATCGTCTGTGATGCAGACCTGTTCCACCTGGGCTCCAAACATTATAAGGAACGTAGTAAATTAATGCGGCAGGAAGCAGAAGCGGTTACAGGCCAGCATATACCCGGTGTTACCTGGACGGCCAATAACCTCCTGTTCCTGGAAGGCCATCAGTATTTTACAGATTATTGCCGCGTGCTGAACAAACAGCAGAAGGATGAGAACATCCGCTGGCTGCGGCGCAAGCTGGAGAAAAAGTCAGAGGACGGAGAACCTTTACAGATCATACATAACAACGAAGCAGTGGCCACACATAAAGAAAAAGACAAAAAAGAAAAAGACAAGGATAAGGATAAAGAGCAGGAAAAGGAGAAAAAGCCCAAGAAGCCGGACAGAGGTATTGAAACCATGTTCCGCATGACCTCCACCAATCATATCCGGTTGAGCTCCATGGCCGACAGCAAGGCGCATATCATGATCTCCACCAACTCTATTATCATCTCCATCCTGTTATCAGTACTCCTGCGTAAGCTGGAAGATAACCCGAACCTCATCATACCCTCCTTTATACTGCTGGCCACCAGCGTGGTTACTATCATATATTCCGTGCTGGCCACCCGGCCCAATATTACACAGGGCCGTTTTACCCGGGAGGATATTGAAAAGAAAAAAACCAACCTGTTGTTCTTTGGCAACTTCCACGGCATGGGCCTGGAAGAATACAGCTGGGGTATGCAGCAAATGATGCAGGATGCTGATTTCCTGTATGGCAGCATGATCCAGGATATTTATCACCTGGGCGTGGTGCTGGGACAGAAATACCGCCTGTTGCGTATTGCCTACAACATTTTTATGTTTGGGCTCATCATTTCCGTAATGGCCTTCATTATTGCAGTTATCTTCTTCCCGGTAAAGGAGTAGTTTTTCATTTTTATTTTTTAGCATGGCAATCGAAGTTCCTTTATACGATCGTGATCTGAGCTGGCTTTCATTTAACTACCGGGTGTTATGCATGGCCAAAGACCAACGGGTACCCTTATACGAACGTATCCGTTTCCTGTCCATCTTTTCTTCTAACCTCGATGAGTTTTTCCGGGTGCGTATGCCCGCTGTGCTGGCCGTAAACCACCTGTTAAGGAAAGATCCCGGCGTAGCAGGGGAGGAGCCTGTATCTGAAGAAACCCTGCATGCCATACAGCATGAAATAGACCGCCAGCAGCAGGAGTTTGGTACCATACTAACGCAAACCCTGCTGCCGGAGCTGAACCGCCAGCAGGTACATTTATATTATAAAGAAGCCATACCGGAAGTGCACCATCCCTTCCTGAAAGAATATTTCCTTACCCGGGTATTGGCTTACCTGCAGCCCGTATGGCTGCACCGCAAACAGAATTTTTTCCTGGAAAATAACATGCTGTACCTGGTGGTAACCCTTACACCGGACAATAACCCGGATAAGCAGCGCTACGCAGTAGTGAATATTCCCAGCCAGCACCTGCCCCGTTTTATGGAGCTGCCCCCGCAGGAGGATGTGTATTACATTGCCATGCTGGATGATGTGATCCGCGAAAACATCAGCTTCCTGTTCCCGGAATATACCGTTACCGGCTGTTACAGCATTAAAATAACCCGGGACGCAGAAGCAGATATGAATGAGCTGAAAGGGGATGTGCTGGAGCAGGTGGAAACCATGATCAAAAAAAGAGAGCTGGGTATTCCCACCCGCTTTTTGTATGATGCTGTTATGCCGGAAGCTGCCCTGCACTACCTGGTAGCCTACTTTAACATACAACCCGGCGAGCCGGTAGCCGGCGGCTGTTATCATAACCTGAAAGACCTGGCGGACCTGCCCATGCCTGTTAAAGCGCCTGCGCTTACCTATGGCAAGCTGCCCCCGGCAAGGGTACCGGTGCTGGAAAATGCACCGCGTATATTGGATGCCGTTATGCAGCAGGATGTATTGCTGCATGTGCCTTACCAGCGGTATGATTATATACTGCGCTTTTTTAATGAAGCCGCCGCTGACCCGGATGTGCGGGAGATCTACGTTACCTTATACCGTATAGCCTCCGGCTCCCTGATAGCCAGCGCTTTGATCAGCGCTGCCCGTAATGGCAAACAGGTAACCGTGTTTGTGGAATTGAAAGCCAGGTTTGATGAGGAGAATAACATCCGCTGGTCTAAAAAAATGAAGGAAGCCGGGGTAAAGATCGTATACAGCATACCCGGGCTGAAGGTGCATGCCAAAACCGCGCTGGTAAAACGCAAACGCGGCCACCAATGGGATTATATGGGGCTGATGGCCACCGGTAACTTTAATGAAAGCACCGCCCGCTTTTATACTGATCATGTGCTGCTGACCGCCCATCCGGATATTACCCGGGAAATGGAGCTGCTGTTCCTGTACCTGCAAAGCCGGGAACAGCCCAAGGAGTATGGCTTTATGACGTTCAAACACCTGCTGGTAGCCCAGTTTAACCTGGTAGCCCGTTTTACGGAGCTCATTGACCGGGAAATTGAAAATGCCAAAGCAGGTAAGGAGGCACGCATTACCATTAAGCTCAATAACCTGCAGGAAAAACAAATGATCGCCAAGCTGTATGAGGCCGGGCAGGCAGGCGTACAGGTGCAGCTGATCGTGCGCAGCATTTGCTGCCTGCGCCCCGAGCTGCCGGAAAGTGTGAATATAACGGTAACGCGTATAGTAGACCGTTTCCTGGAACATGCCCGCGTGTTCATTTTCCATAACAATGGCCGGGAAGAGGTGTACATGGGCTCAGCCGACTGGATGAACCGTAACCTGCACCGCCGCATTGAAGTATGCTTTCCCTTATACGACGCCGCTTTACAGCAGCAGGCTAAAGAGATCATACACCTGCAGCTGGCAGATAATACCAATGCCGTAAGGCTGGATGCCAGCATTCAGAACATTCCGGTACCTGCACCGGCAGAAGGCCCGGGCGTGAATGCGCAAACAGCTATCCATGCCTATACCATGTCGTTAAGTAACCCGGCATAATACCTATCGCACATATGCGCGCCTTTTCTTATATTGGGATATGATGAAGCTCTTTTGGATCTGCAGCGCCTGTTTGCTGTTACAGCTACCAGTGCTTAAGGCCCAGGCCCCGCTGGACCTGGAACATATTTATGACCCTGCCGCCAATGCATCCGCTGATCTGGAGAAGGTAACCCAACAGGCGGCTAAGGAACATAAATATGTATTATTACAAATAGGCGGTAACTGGTGCATCTGGTGTAAAAGGCTGTACAAGTTTATGCATGATGATGCGGAGCTTACCAGTGCCGCACAAAAGAATTATATAGTGTACCACCTGAATTACAGCAAGGAAAACAAGAACCTGCCCATCCTGCAAAAGCTGGGTTACCCGCAGCGTTTTGGCTTCCCCGTGCTGGTGATACTGGATGATAAAGGTAACCGGCTGCATACGCAGAACAGCGGCCTGCTGGAATCGGCGGACAGCTATGATAAACAAAAGGTGCTGGAAATGCTGAAGCAATGGTCGCCGGCAGCATTGAACCCCGCCAATTATGTAAATCAATAATACGCACCATGGGCTTTATTGATAAAGTAAAACACCCGCTGAAATTTTCCCTGTTCCTGTTATGGAAGCTGCCCAGCGCCTGGCTTGCAGGCGTAAGGGTAAAAAATATACAGCCGCATACCTGCACCACGGTAGTACCCTACCGCTGGTTATCACAAAACCCTTTCCGCTCTACTTATTTTGCCTGCCTGGCTATGGCCGCAGAAATGAGCAGCGGTTTGCTGGCCATGCTGCATGTGGCAGAAGCCCCGCAGCGTGTATCCATGTTAGTAACAGGCATGGAAGCAGGTTTTATGAAAAAGGCTAAAACCAAAACCTGGTTCACCTGCCGGGACGGCGCCGCCATACAGGCAGCTATAGCGCACACCCTGGACACCGGTGAGCCGGTAACCCTTACCGTGCAAAGCACCGGCGAAAGTAAGGACGGTACATTAATTGCCACTTTCGCCATCACCTGGTCATTTAAGCGGGCTGCTAAAAGTGAAGCCTGACCCACCACAACTATAAACAAAAGCGGATAAGAGAATGAAAATTGCTTTTCACGGCGCCGCCCGTACCGTTACGGGCTCCAAACACCTGGTTACTTTACAGAATGGAAAAAAGATCTTACTGGACTGCGGTATGTTCCAGGGCATGGGTAAGGATACGGATGCGCTGAACCACGACCTGGGTTTTGATGCTTCGGATGTGGATTACATGTTGCTGTCACATGCCCACATTGATCATACCGGCTTAATACCCCGCCTGGTAAGGCTGGGCTACAAAGGCCGTATTTACTGCACATCCGCCACGTATGATCTGACAAGGGTGCTGCTGATGGATTCTGCAGAGATCCAGGAAGATGATATTAAATACACCAATAAAAAGCGCGCCCGGGCCGGCCTGCCGCATATAGAGCCTTTGTACACGACAGATGATGCAGAACGCAGCCTGCGTGCCTTACAGGCGGTAAAATACCAGCAATGGTTTAAGGTATGTGATGGGGTAGAGGCTATGTTCACAGATGCCGGCCATATTATAGGCAGCGCCGCTGTGCATTTACGTGTAACGGAAAATAGTAAGACCACCCAGCTTACTTTCAGTGGCGATATTGGCCGTTATGGCGATGCCATCCTCCGCTCCCCGGATCCTTTTCCGCAGGCAGATTATATTGTAATGGAATCAACCTACGGCAGCACCCTGCACGCAGAAGCAGCTCCCTCTGACGATGCGCTGGTGGAGCACATCCGCCAGACCTGCACCGTAAAAAAAGGCAAGCTCATTATCCCGGCCTTTAGCGTTGGCCGTACCCAGGAGCTGTTATATGCGCTGAACCGTGCACAGTTACAGGGCAAGCTGCCTGAAGTGGATATTTTTGTAGACAGCCCGCTGTCTATGGAAGCTACACAGGTAGTACGCACCCACCCGGAATGTTTTAATAAAACAGTAGCCCGGCTGCTGGAAATAGACGATGATCCGTTTGACTTCCCGGGCCTGCAATACATTCATACCATAGAGGAATCCAAATCACTTAACTTCCGTAAGGAGCCTTGTGTTATTATCTCCGCCAGCGGTATGGCGGAAGCAGGCCGTGTAAAACACCATATTGCCAATAACATTGATGATGAGCGTAACACCATTCTGCTGGTAGGTTATTGCGAGCCGGAATCCCTGGGTGGCCGCCTGATGCGCGGTATGAAAGAAGTTTCAATTTACGGCACCTGGCACCAGGTGCGGGCAGATGTAGCTTCCGTGCGCTCCATGAGCGCCCATGGCGATTATGAAGACCTGGGGCAGTGGCTCTCCTGCCAGGATCCTGCGGCCGTTAAAAAATTATTCCTGGTACACGGTGAATACGAAGTACAAACCGTTTTCCGCGAATGGCTGCATAAAAAAGGCTTCGCCGATATCCAGATCCCCGAACGCCACCATGAGGTAGAATTATAATTACGAATGAATAAAAAAAGCCCGCCGGTATATTGATGACCGGCGGGCTTTATTATTAATTATTCATTCGTAATTATTAATTATCGCTGCCTGCGGCACTCGCCTTCAGCTCCTGTATCACTTCCTTAATGTGAGTACTTTGTTTGGTCAGCTCCTCTTTCACTGCCCCATTGCTGCCATCTGCTTTCTGTTGCTTTTGCTGGGCTATAGGGGTCATCATGCTAACCAGGTAATTGTACACCATGTTATTCTTAAACTGGTCTGCCATTGCTTTTATCTGGTCAATGCCTTTGGTTACGGCAGCAGTATTATCCACATCATTCAATATTTTCAGGTATTGAATGGCTGCCTCAAATTTAGGCTGGCCGTTAGCCGCATCCTCAAAGGACTTGGCAAAGAAGGCAATATCATTCTTGTCGCCTTTTTTAGCATACACATCGCCAATGCTGGCAGAAAGCGCGCCTTTGGCAGTGCTTTCCATTTGTTTGGCCAGCTTATAGGCTTTATCCATATCCAGCTCAGACAAGCCTACCAGCGCGGCGCCGGCAGCAGCGTAAGAGCTGTCTTTGGTAGCAGTTTCCAGTAAAGAGGTATATTTCACATCTTTCAGCTTGCCCAGCTGTTGTAAGGCAGCTGCACGCACCAGCGCATTTTCATCGCTCTTGGCCAGGTTTTCCAGGGTGCTCAGGGTAGCTGCTTTTACATCAGCATTATCCAGCTTTAAACCATTGATGGTAAGCACGCGCAGGCCATGGAACTTATCCTTCAGCGCTGCAGCCACTACCTTACGTGCATCTGCATTGGAGGTTTGCTGTTTCAGGCAGGCATCAATAGCTTCCCGGCGGTCCATGTACAGGGGCGCATGCGCAAACTGGAAAATGTAGGTATTAATATCGCGGTGGTCTGTTTTGGTGGCCAGGATCACTTTATCCGCATCCACATTCACAAACTCCGGTTTTTTATCGTAAGAGAAAGTAAAGGTATCTGCCGCATCGCTCATGGTCACCAGGTGTCTTTCTTTTTTACTGCCGTTATATACGTCAATGGCTAGGGGCAGCTGGAAGATCTTACCGGTTGTTTGTGTTTGCTTCAGGATCACGCTTACGGTTTTAGCCGCGTCGTTGTATGCATAGTTAATATCCAGCAGGGGAAATCCTTGTCCAAAATACCATGGGTAAAAGAACCAGTTCAGGTCTTTACCGGTCACTTCTTCAAAGGCCAGGCGCAGCTGGTGCGCTTCTGTAGCTTTAAAGGCATTGGTTTTCAGGTACAGGTTCAGGGATTTAAAGAAGGCATCATCCCCCACATAATTACGCAGCATGTTCAGGATCCGGCCGCCTTTCTGGTAGCTTACCGCATCAAACATATCTTCTTTATCATGGTAGTGAAAACGTACCAGGTCACGGTCGCCGGCGTATTGGGAGAACTGGATATAGTTCTGGGCAGATTTATAGTTGTGATCATCCGCCATATCTTTTCCGTATTTATGCTCAAACCACAGGTATTCGCTGTAGTCTGCAAAAGATTCGTTCAGCGTCAGGTTGCTCCAGGATTCACAGGTAGCCAGGTCGCCAAACCATTGGTGGAACAGCTCGTGCGCAATTACGCTTTCGCCCTGTTTGTTATCATCCAGCAGCTCGCGGTTGTTCTTTTGAAGAAAATCGCCGTGTAGGGTAGCAGTAGTGTTTTCCATAGCGCCGGATACGTAATCCCTTACTACCACCTGTGAATATTTGGGCCAGGCATAGTCATAACCCAATGCGGTAGAGTAAAAGGTGAGCATTTCCGGTGTATTGCCAAAAATACTTTTAGCATAAGGCTCGTACGCATGTTCTACATAATAGTTCACTTCTTTGCCGCGCCATTTATCTTTTACAACAGCAAAATCGCCTATAGCCATCATAAACAGGTAAGGGGCATGGGGCAGGTCCATTTTCCAGGTATCGGTACGGGTACCATCGGCATTGTTCTTCTGGCTGGCCAGCACGCCGTTGGAAAGGGTTACATATTTTTTATCCACGGTCATGCTGATCTCGTCCGTGGTTTTCTGGTTGTTTTTGTCAATAGTGGGGAACCATACAGAGGATGCCTCTGTTTCGCCCTGCGTCCATATCTGGATGGGTTTATTGGGTTCAGTACCATCGGGGTTAATGAAGTACAGGCCTTTGGCGTCATTAATGGCCGCGCTGCCTTTAACCTTCAGCTCATTTGGTTTGGAGGTATAGTCTATATATATAATATAAGAATCAGTGTTCTGGTATGTTTTATCCAGCTTTATGTGCAGCTCCATCCCGTCATAGGCATATTTAAGCGTGCTGTTTTTACCGCCTTTTACCACCGCCACCTGCTTAATATCCATGCCTTTGGCATCCAGCGTCAGGGAATCAGTAGGGTAGAAATGGGGTTTCAGGGTGATCCAGGCCTTTCCGTACATATATCGCTTGGCATAATCAAAACGTACATCCAGCTTGGTATGTACCAGGTCATTGACCTTGGTTGCAGAAGCCCGGTATATCTTTAATAAGGGATCATTCTGTTGGTCCTCCATGTTGCTTTGGGCCATGGCAGGCGCATAACAGGCCGCCCCGGCCATTCCTCCCAGCAATATGCTCAGCAATGTTTTCTTCAATACATTCATGTAAAAACTGTTTTAAATCAAAAGTAGCAGGTCTGTTTATGGTAAAAGCCCAAATTTAAACAAATGGCCCAAATACGAGCCAAGTGGTTAAAATTCCTATTTTTGTTCATAAGACAAGCAACTAATGATAAAGGCAACCGTTAATGGGCAACCACCTTTTACTATTCAAACAGGCAAGGAAATAAGCTGCAATGAGCAGGTCGTGAGCTGGTCTGCCATACAGGTGCCGGCAGGGAGTTATAGCATTATTATGGATGGGCATAGTTATACGGCGCAGGTGCTAAAGGTAGACCGGGACGCCAAAACCGTGACCCTGGAAATAGCACAGCAGGTATACGAAGTAAGCCTGGAAGAGCCAATAGACCAGCTGCTGGCCGCTATGGGCATTAAAGATGCCCTGACCCATAAGGTAAATGATATTAAAGCGCCTATGCCAGGGCTGGTATTAAAAGTACTGGTGGAGCCGGGACAAACCATCCGCAAAGGCGATCCGGTATTGGTACTGGAAGCCATGAAAATGGAGAATGTATTTAAATCAGCAACAGATGCCGTTGTTAAGGCCATCAAGGTAAACCCCGGGGTAGCCGTCGAAAAAGGGGAAGTCTTAATAGTGCTGGAATAATATTTGCATAGCAGAAGGAGCAATAACGCGTTTTTAGCAATTTTATATGATCCGATATTTTAAAAGAAGCATATATGTGCTGCTTTGCCTGTTGGCAGCAGGTCAGCTGTTTGCCCAGGAGCAGCAGTATTTTGTATATATACAGAACGAGAAGCCACAGCCTTTTTATGTGAAGTATAATGGAAAAGTGCTCAGCTCATCAGACCGGGGCTACATTATTATAGCAGAATTACCTGCCGGCACCACGCCCTTAACAGTAGGCTTCCCGAAAAATGAAGCACCGGAACAGCAGTTCCAGGTAAAGCTGGGTAAGGGCGATCAGGGGTACCTGCTCAAACAAACCGACGAAAAGAATTTTGCCTTATATAACCTGCAAACGTTTAGCGTAACCAAAGCCAATACCGCAGAGAAAGCGCCGGAACAGCCGATAGCCGCTGCAGGAGGGGAAATGGCAGCAGCTTTGACAGATACCAATACTACGCCAGCTGCCCCTGTAGCTACGGAAACACCGGCAGCAACAGCCGATACCACCGGCCAGGCTATGATGGCCGCCCTGAGAAAAGACCTGGATACGGCATTGGGAGGTAAAGCAGAAATTACCACTACGGGTAAACCCGCGCCACCCAAAAAAGCCAGTAATAAATTTGCTGAAACCCTGGATAAAGTAGTGCATGACGATCGTCCGGAAGAAATAGCCGTGGAAACACCGCCAGCAGCTGCACCTGCCGCCGCTGCAGCTACCGGCGCTGTGGTAGATGCCAGTGGAGTTGTATTAACGCCCGAACCTAAAAAGAACCGCCGTAAACGTAAGCAGGAAAGAGCCGCATTAACAGACGAAGAACAGGCCCTGTTAAAACAGGTGATGGATGATGAGCATAAAGCTGCACAGGCAGATAGTACTGCTACTGCCGATGCGCCTGCAGCTCCTGCAGAAACACCCGTTGCGCCGGCCAATACGGATGCTGCCGCGCCGGCAGCAACAGATACCGGGAAACCGGAAGCCGTTGCAGAAACACCGGTATTACCGGTTACCGATACCGCGGCAGTGGTAAAAGAAGAAGCGCCCAAAAAGGCAAAGAAGGGCAAAAAGAAAAAATCATCTGATCCGGAGTTCATAGAATTTATGGATGATAGCACCGGGCAGCGTAGCACCGTACCTGCTACGGAAGCTGCTGCAACACCACCAGCTGCAAAAGAAACTGCAGCCGATGTATCGGCGCCCGCAGCAAATGCAGCAGCACCGGCAATTACAGACGCTTCCGCAGTTACGCTGGAAACACCCAAAGTATCTAAAAAGAAAAAGCGTAAGCTGGCTGAATTGGCGAATGGAGAAGAGCATCCTAATAATATAGTAACAGACAGTGTTGATTATTCTGCCCCTGTGCGTAAGGAAAAAGCTGCCAAAGAAGAAGGCGTAAAAATGATCAACTCCGATTGCGCCAATACCATGGACGAAACCGCCTTCCGTAAGCTGCTGCGCAAGTTTGTATCAGCTAAGGATGATGATGGGATGATAACAACCTTTCAGCGTAATACCCGTGGTTATTGCCTGGAAACCGCCCAGGTTAAAAGACTGGCCCAGCTGGTAGGTACAGATGAATACCGCTACAGGCTCCTGGATATGGCCTATCCTAAAGTATATGATTCAGAAAAGTTTGCGGATCTGGGCAGCTTGCTGATCGACAATTATTACCAGAGCCGTTTTAAAGCTATGCTGCGTAAATGACCGGAGCTGTAACCCGCCGCTATTTCATAGATGTTTCCTATAAAGGCACTCAATACAGTGGTTTCCAGGTGCAGGAAAATGCGCTTACCGTGCAATCCGTGCTGGATAAGGCATTGAGTACATTATTGCGCGCACCAGTGGTTACCACAGGCTCCAGCCGTACTGATGCGGGGGTGCACGCCTTGCAGAACTTCCTGCATTTTGATACGGAGCTAACCCTGCATCCGCAGTTCCTGTATAAGATCAATGCTATTTTGCCGCCGGATATTGTGCTGAAGGCTATTCACGAAGTACCCCCGGAAGCCCATGCCCGCTTTGATGCGCTGGGCCGCTCTTATGAGTATTATCTGTATAAAGAGAAAGACCCTTTCATGCGGGACCGTGGTTACTTTTTTCCTTACACGATGGATACCGGGCTTTTACAGGAAGCCGCCGCTATTATAAAAGAGTATTCAGACTTTACTACTTTCTCCAAACGCAATACACAGGTAAGGACTTTTATTTGTAAGATCCAGGAATCGTACTGGACCCTGCACGACAAACAGCTGGTATATAATGTAAGCGCCAACCGCTTTTTGCGGGGAATGGTGCGGGGCCTGGTAGGTACTATGCTGAGGGTAGGGCGGGGCAAGCTTACCCTGCAGGAGTTTCATGATGTTATTGCCAGCAAAGACTGCACCCGCGCAGATTTTGCGGTGCCTCCGCAGGGATTGTTCCTGGTAAAGGTTGCTTATCCGGAAGGCTTGCTCAAACCCTCTCCCACAGCCCTTCTCTAAAATTATTTTAAAATCAGCCGCTAAAATATTTGGAAGTGATCAAAAACTCCTTACCTTTGCGTCCCGCTTTGATAGAAAGCACACCACACAAAGTTCTTCTCACTACTGATTTTTACAAGCATACATGGATAACAGTTATACGCTGAAAAGCAGGTACCTGTTGGGTTTGATGGATTTTAGCAAGTAAAAAAAGAATCTGAAAAATCTTCAAAAAAGATTTGGAAAGAAAAGAAGAAAATGCATATCTTTGCAACCCCAAAACGACGAATACAAAAGCAAGTTCTTCGAAACAAAATAACAGATGTGACAGCAGGTCTAACGGTTCATAACCGTAACATCAACGAAGTTAGTACGCAGGTATTAACATAAGTTCTTTGAAAGATTGGAACAGCAGAAGTCAAAACCTTTTATAAGGATGCGACACACAGGTAATGTACAGCGAAAACATTAATTGAATATCGTCTGATTTTCTTGAGAAAATTAGTCAGTTCAAACAACTTCTTTACAATGGAGAGTTTGATCCTGGCTCAGGATGAACGCTAGCGGCAGGCCTAATACATGCAAGTCGAGGGGCAGCACGGTAGCAATACTGGTGGCGACCGGCAAACGGGTGCGGAACACGTACGCAACCTTCCTCTAAGCGGGAGATAGCCCGGAGAAATCCGGATTAATACCCCATAGGATTGTGGATTGGCATCAATCAGCAATTAAAGATTTATCACTTAGAGATGGGCGTGCGTCTGATTAGGTAGTTGGTGAGGTAACGGCTCACCAAGCCGACGATCAGTAACTGGCGTGAGAGCGCGACCAGTCACACGGGCACTGAGACACGGGCCCGTCTCCTACGGGAGGCAGCAGTAAGGAATATTGGTCAATGGACGCAAGT
>NZ_JAGXJN010000416.1 GCF_019091455.1 Chitinophaga sp. GbtcB8 | reverse complement strand
AGGTTATTGAGCGAGTTAAAAAAGAAATGAGGGTTAAGCAGCTGTTTCAGCAGGTATTGCCCCGTACCTGCCTTTTCTTTTTCCAGCTGCAGGATGCGGCTGTTCTGCCGGGTCCATTGCTCCGCCAGTATTACCGGCAGGCTGTATTACAGGTTACCCTGTGCTGCAATGGCATTTTCCCGCTGAAAGGGGTTGTCCGGTAAAAGAGTGCCCAGCAAGTGTCTATCAGGCAGGGA
>NZ_JAGXJN010000415.1 GCF_019091455.1 Chitinophaga sp. GbtcB8 | reverse complement strand
TGAACATTCCCCACTTTATACGCATTTTTAAGCAGGAATACGGCATCACCCCCAATAGCGACAGAGCTAAAAAAGCAATTGGTTGAGCTTTTACCGTTACCGGCCATCAGCACTTTGCTAATACCTTTGCATTAATCAATTAAAATAGCATTCCTCATCCTCCTGTAACCGGCAGCAGCAAGCATTTGCAGCTGATGGTATTAAAGGAAGGTAACGGGCGCCTGCATCCAAAAACA
>NZ_JAGXJN010000414.1 GCF_019091455.1 Chitinophaga sp. GbtcB8 | reverse complement strand
ATGCAATACGATATGACTTTTATACATAGACAGCGGAAAAGGCCGGGTTATCGCTGACGCAGTTCCGTCTGGAAAAGCTGCAGCGGAAAATAGTAAACAGCGTGTATATGAAGGCGGTATTGGGTTATGAGTTAGAGGTGGATAATTGGGAATACTTCGCCCTGTAATCCACCGGCGATAACACTGTTACCTTCTTAAACATATTCCGGAAAGCCTTTCTGTCTGTATAACCCACT
>NZ_JAGXJN010000413.1 GCF_019091455.1 Chitinophaga sp. GbtcB8 | reverse complement strand
TGTTGTCCCCTTCATTAAAATGGCTGGCCCTGTGACAGCCGATCATGCGTATCATGTTAACTACAAAGCCGGGGTACATGCCATTCCAGTACCGTTGTATTTTTCCGCGCTGTGTACGCACATGCCCTGCGGAGAATGCATCTGTTAGAAAGTGCTGTGCAAGACCTGCCCGCGCCTGCCAGGTGCATCTTCTTACTACCAGCGGGTTAAGGCCTTCTGAAAAAGCATCTATCATG
>NZ_JAGXJN010000412.1 GCF_019091455.1 Chitinophaga sp. GbtcB8 | reverse complement strand
CAAGCTATACCTGGTGATCCTAGGGGAAGGGTTTACCGCCGCTGACCACGCCGCGTTCTACACCCACGTTACCAACCTGGTAAAGGACCTTTTTACCAAAGACCTGTATGATGAAACGATGGATGCGTATTACATTTACCGCATCAACGTAAACTCCACCCAGACTGGCGTAACTAAAGTAAATGCCAGCGGTACCGTAACCCCCGCCCGCAACACCGCCCTGGATTACCGTTACA
>NZ_JAGXJN010000411.1 GCF_019091455.1 Chitinophaga sp. GbtcB8 | reverse complement strand
TAAACTATTATGTTATACTGTAAACCAAATAAGACATAAACACATTGTATCATGTTTTAGCAACAACAAGAACATGTAAACAAACAACCTTGGTTGTTCACATGTTCAACGCCATCAAACAAGAGCAGAGGAAATCTTCTGTGTAATTCTCCAGAATGTATTTTCTCAGTGAGTATAGAAAACTTACAACGTAGAATGAGCTTACACATGGACCGTACCCTTTTATATATTGACAA
>NZ_JAGXJN010000410.1 GCF_019091455.1 Chitinophaga sp. GbtcB8 | reverse complement strand
ATGCAGGAAGGCACCAAACGGGTGATTGCTACCGGCGCTACCTTACGCATTGCCAACTCCTGCGTGTTTGACCAGGGCGTAATGACGCGCATGCGGCCGCCCCGGCAGCTGCTGCCCCGCTTCCAGGAAGGGGAATACATCCGCGCTTTTGTACTGGGCAAAATGGGCTGGAGCTTATTGAACTGCGAGCCCAATGTATCCGGCGGTTTGGGATTGTTTGATAAGGAAGTGGCCAT
>NZ_JAGXJN010000409.1 GCF_019091455.1 Chitinophaga sp. GbtcB8 | reverse complement strand
CAGCTGAAAATACAATCCCTGTCTGAACCCGCTATGCTGGTGCGGCCCTCTCTCCTGCGGGCCGGGGTATTGCCATTATGGGTGCTTCCGTTCATCAGCAGGGTAATGGCCCTGCCATTGGGCCCGGGAATGCGGGCTCCCTACAACGAAAAGGCATTACGGTTTGCCATCTTCCGGGCCGTTACCTTTCTGGGAGGTTTCTCCCCTCCCACCATTGGGTCGGCATCCAATCCCATA
>NZ_JAGXJN010000408.1 GCF_019091455.1 Chitinophaga sp. GbtcB8 | reverse complement strand
CCCGCCCATTTTTTTCCGCTTACCCACTTTTGAAACAATGGTTGCCCGGAGTGGATAACGGGGAAAATCCCCTCCGGGGAATACACCGGTTTTTTTTTAAAAACCCCCGCCCCGGGGCCAGGTTAGCCCGGATTGCCTGGCCTTCTCCAACGGGGTTGGGGTTAGCCTTTCCCGCCGGCGCCCCCGTTTTTGCATTATGTTTTGTTCACCGAATTGGCCCCCGCGGGAAAGGGAGCA
>NZ_JAGXJN010000041.1 GCF_019091455.1 Chitinophaga sp. GbtcB8 | reverse complement strand
CATGCTCCACCATTACACCTTTAGGCTGCCCGGTGGAACCAGAGGTGTAAATAACATAGGCCAGCTGATTAGCAGTGATGTTCATCACTGGTGCATAAGTGCTGTAGATATGAATCTCATCTGCATTCAATGCAGGGTCCACCATCATGATGCCCATACCATGAATGCGTTCATCCAGCTGGTTATCTGTCAACAGTACGCTAATGCCACTGTCGCTGATCATATACTGCAAGCGGTCTGCCGGGTAAGCAGGGTCAATAGGTACATAAGCTGCACCGGCTTTCAATACGCCCAACACATATACCAGCATTTGTTCGGAGCGGTTCACCATAATACCAATGCGCTCTTCCGGCTGCACATGGTAGCGGGCCAACAGATAGTTCGCTAATTGGTTACTGGCTTCGTCCAGCTCCTGATAATTGAGTATCTTATCTTCAAACACCACTGCAGTAGCTTCCGGGTTTTGTTGTACCTGTTGGGTAAACAGCTCCAGAATGTTGCCGGCCGGGTTAGTGGCGGCAGTTGCGTTGAAAGTATTTAAAAGTTGTTCCTGTTCTGTAGCGGTGAGATAGCTCAGCTTATCTATAGATGTTTTGCTATCAGCTACAATAGAAGCCAGGATCTGCTGGCAATGCGCCCCCATTCTTTCAATACGGTCCCGGTTATACAGGTCTGTATTGTATTCTATGCGCAGCTGCAGGTTATCGCCATATTCATAAAAATCAAAGGAGAGGTCAAATTTGCTGATGGTTACATCTGCCGGGTAGTCCTTTACTTCTATGCCGTCAAAGTTTCTTTGTTCAGTAGTGGACAACTCCACGTTTTCCAGCGCTACCATTACATCAAACAAAGGAGAACGGCTCATATCCCGCTGCAGGTCCAGGTCATCTACCAAACGGTCAAAAGGATACAGCTGATGGTCATAAGCGCCTACCGTTACCTCTTTTACTTTATTTAGCAGCCGCACAAAACTTTCATTGCCTTTGAACTGTGTGCGTAATGCCAGGGTATTCACATAAAACCCGATCTGGTTTTCCAGCTGGTAATGATCACGGCCCGCAATAGGAGAACCGGTAATAATATCGCTCTGGCCTGTATAGCGATACAGTAAAGCTTTTACACCAGCCAGGAGTACCATGAACAAGCTAGCGCCTTGTTGTTTACCTAAATCTTTTAAAGATTGGCTGAGTGAGCTATCCAGGCTGTACTTCACTACATCTCCATTGGATGTAAGCAGTGCAGGACGGGCATGATCTGCAGGCAGGTTCAGTACCGGCAACTCACCGCTGAATTGATCTAACCAGTAAGCCTTATGAGTATTTGCAGCTTCACCATTCAACTGCTCCTGCTGCCAGGCGGCGTAATCTTTATATTGAATGGAAAGCGGTGCTAAGGGGGTGCCCTCTCCTTTCACGTAAGCATTATACAAAGACAATACCTCATCCACCAGTACTTCCATGGACCAGCCATCAGCAATAATATGATGCATGGTGAGCAGGAACACATAATTATCCGCAGCACGTTGCAGCAGATCAGCTTTTAACAGCGGCCCTTGTTCCAGGTTAAATACATGGTTGGCTGCTGCCGTTACACATTCAGCTACCTGGCTTTCCGGCGCTTGCTGCATATCAATTTGCACCAGCTTAAAAGCAAAGGCTTCAGGCGTATGTATCCTTTGACGTGGCTCTCCATCTATCGTAATAAAAGTAGTGCGCAGTATTTCATGCCTTGCTACCAGGGTAGTAAGCGCCTGCTCAAAAGCAGCTACTTCCAGTTTTCCTTGCAGTATAAATGCACCGGGTAGATTATAAGCTACCTGCCCTTCTTCCAGCTGGTCCAGGATCCACAGGCGTTTTTGCGCATGTGAAATGACGTAGTGCGCTGCATCAGCAATAGGTGTAATATTTTCATATGCCACCACGTTGGACTGTGCAATCACTTCTGCCAGTGCAGCAATGGTAGGATGTGTAAAAACAGTGCGCAGGTCCATTTTTGCATGGAACACCTTATGCACCTGTGATAACACGCGGGTAGCTTTTAAGGAATGCCCGCCTATCTCGAAAAAGTTATCCAATACACCAATGGGCGTACGGTTCAACACTTCTTCCCAGATAGCCACCAGTTTTGTTTCCAGCGTATTGCGCGGTGCTACATAATTATTAGTGACTGTTGCAGTAAGTGTAGCGGCCTGTAAAGCTTTGTAATCTATTTTGCCGTTCACTGTCAGCGGAAAGCTGTCCAGCTGTTCAAAACAGGATGGAATCATATACACTGGTAACCTGGTTTCCAGGAAAGAGCGTATGGCAGCTGCCGTAAGTGCTTTGCTGGCTGTGAACCAGGCCACCAGCTGCCGGTCATCTTCTGTATTGCCCTGCAGCAGCACTACTGCCTGTGTAATGGCTGTGTGTGCCTGTAAAGCGCTTTCTATTTCGCCCAGCTCTATACGGTAACCTCTCAGTTTTACCTGGTGGTCATTACGGCCCAGGAACAATAAGTTTCCATCTGCCTGCCAGCAGGCCAGATCACCGGTTTTGTATAAACGGCTATTGTTGATGATAATAAAACGTTCCTGCGTTAAACTTTCCCGGTTCAGGTAACCACGGGCCACACCTGGGCCGCCTATGTACAACTCTCCGGGTAAACCTATGGGCAACAGTTGCTGCTGTGCATCCAGGATGTAGTACTGTGTGTTACGCATAGGCTTACCAATGGGTACATGACCAGATGCAGGAATAGTTTCCAAAGTAGCTTCGTAGTAAGATGCATCGATGGTTGTCTCCGTAGTACCGTAACTGTTAAGAATACGCAGGTGACTACCAAAACGCTCCTGCAAACGGCGAAAATCTTCTACCCTGCAGGTATCTGAACCCAGGATCACCAGCTGCATAAAGGAACTATCTAATCCTGCGTCATAGATGCGATCCATGAGTGGCAGCACCAGTGCGGGTGTGGATTCAAAAATATTGATGCGGTGTTGAGCAATTAATTTATACAAGCCTTCAGGATCAGTACGCAGATCTGCCGGGGCAATGATCATACTGCCACCATTCAGCAAGGCGCGGCACACATCTCCAAAGAACACATCAAACGACATGCTGGCCATCTGCAACAGATGTACTTCAAAAGTATCCAGCTTGTACGCTTCCCGCCAGCCCAACGCCATGTTAAAGAGGTTGCCATGCTCCACCATTACACCTTTAGGCTGCCCGGGGGAACCGGAAGTATAAATCACATAGGCCAGCTGATTAGCCGTTATGTTCACCACCGGTGCATAAGTGCTGTAGATATGGATCTCATCTGCATTCAATGTAGGGTCCACCATCATAATGCCCATGCCGTGAATGCGTTCATCCAGCTGGTTATCTGTAACCAGCACGCTAATGCCGCTGTCCTTGATCATGTACTGCAAGCGGTCTGCCGGGTAAGCAGGATCAATGGGTACATAGGCTGCACCGGCTTTCAGTACACCCAATACATATACCAACATTTGTTCTGAGCGGTTCACCATAATACCAATACGCTCTTCCGGCTGCACATGGTAGCAGGCCAGCAGGTAGTTGGCTAACTGGTTACTGGATTCGTCCAGCTCCTGGTAATTGAGTATCTTATCTTCAAACACCACTGCAGTAGCTTCCGGGTTTTGTTGTACCTGTTGGGCAAACAGTTCCAGGATGTTACCGGCCGGGTTAGCGGCGGCAGTGGCATTGAAAGTATTTAAGAGTTGTTCCGTTTCTGCATCGGTGAGATAGCTCAGCTTATCTATGGATGTTTTGCTATCAGCTACAATAGATGCCAGGATCTGCCGACAATGCGTACCCATTCTTTCAATACGGTCCCGGTTATACAGGTCGGTATTGTATTCTATGCGCAGCTGCAGGTTATCACCGTATTCATAAAAATCAAAAGAGAGATCAAACTTGCTGATAGTTACATCTGCCGGGTAGTCTTTTACTACTATGCCGCCAAAGTCTCTTTGTTCAGTAGTAGACAGCTCTACGTTTTCCAGCGCTACCATTACATCAAACAAAGGCGAGCGGCTCATATCCCGCTGCAGGTCAAGGTCATCTACCAAACGGTCAAAAGGATACAGCTGATGGTCATAAGCGCCTACCGTTACTTCCTTTACCTTGTTTAACAGCTGCACAAAACTTTCGTTGCCTTTGAACTGCGTGCGTAATGCCAGTGTATTCACATAAAAACCGATCTGGTTTTCCAACTGGTAATGATCACGGCCGGCAATAGGAGAACCGGTAATAATATCGCTCTGGCCTGTATAGCGGTACAGTAAAGCTTTTACACCAGCCAGAAGCACCATGAACAAGCTGGCGCCCTGCTGTTTGCCCAAGTCTTTTAAAGATTGACTGAGCGAGCTATCCAGGCTGTATTTCACTACATCTCCATTGGATGTAAGCAGTGCAGGACGGGCGTGATCTGCAGGCAGGTTCAGCACCGGCAGCTCACCGCTGAACTGGTTTAACCAGTAAGCCTTGTGGTTATTTGCAGCCTCATTATTCAATTGCTCCTGCTGCCAGGCTGCGTAATCTTTATATTGAATAGATAGCGGTGTTAAGGGATTGCCTTCTCCCTTCACATAAGCATTGTACAAAGACAATACCTCATCCACCAGCACTTCCATAGACCAGCCATCGGAAATAATATGATGGATCGTATAGGCAAACACGTATTCCGTAGCTCCTGATTGCAATAAAGTGGTTCTGAAAAGCGGACCGGTTTCCAGGTCAAAAGGCGTATTAAATTCCGCCTGTACCAGCGTTGCTGTTAAACTTTCTTTATTGCTTTCCTGCTGCAGATCATGGTACTGCAGCTTAAAACCGCAGCTTGCAGCCGGTAATATTTTCTGACGGGGTTCATTATCTACTGTAATAAAAACAGTGCGCAGGCTTTCATGCCGGTCTACCAGGGTTTCCAGCGCTCTTGTAAAAGCGCTCCGGTCCAGCGTTCCGTTAAGTAGTACAGCCGCCGGCATATTATAAGCTACCTGTCCCTGTTCCAGCTTGTCTAAGATCCACAAACGTTTCTGTGCATGGGATACTTCATAATGTTCCTGCAGGGGCAAGGGAGTAATAACGGCATACGTGGTTCGGCCACTCTGCGCCACCACTGTAGCCAGCTGCGCTATGGTAGGATTGGAAAAAATATCCGCCACCTTCAGGGAAATATCCAGCGCTTTGTACACCCGGGATATTACCTGCATAGCTTTTAAGGAAGTACCGCCCACCCGGAAAAAGGATACCTTGCGGCCTACTCTTTTCAGGCCCAGCACTTCCTGGAAAATTTCATCCAGCAATGTTTCTGTAGCTGTTTGCGGCGCTTCATAATCTTTGTCACTAATGATCAGGTTATCCGGTTTGGGCAGCGCTTTCTTATCTACTTTGCCATTAAGGGTTAACGGAAACTCTTCCATGGGTATAAACCAGGAAGGGATCAGGCCTTGCGGAAGCTCCGTTTGCAGGAAAGCGCGCAAGTCATCTATGGTAATGTTGTTACCGATGTAATAACAGATCAGCTCCTGCTGTTCCTCCCGGTTCTTGTGCGTGGTTACAAACACTTCCCGGATCCCCTCTTTACCCAGCACGGCCTGTTTAATTTCGTTTAGCTCTACCCGTATGCCGTTGATCTTTACCTGCTCATCCAGGCGGCCCAGCACTTCCAGGCTTCTGTCAGGCAAATAGCGGCCCAGGTCACCGGTTTTGTAAATAATATCCGGTTCAGGGCTTAAGGGATTTTGTACAAATACTTTTTTGGTAAGGGCTTCATTTTTAAAATACCCCTTTGTCATGTAAGGGGTTTTAATGTACACCTCTCCTATTTCCCCTATGCGGCATAATTTACCGGTATTGCTGATCACTGCTATAAAAGCGCCTTCTATGGGTTTGCCGGCATGAATGGCCTGTGCAGGATCTGCGGGCAGCTCATTGATACGGTGAAATGTTTTGGCCAGCGTAGTTTCAGAAGTACCATACAGGTTCACAATCTCCACATGCGTGCCTACTGCCTGCTGCCAGTGCTGTATGTCCCGCCCGTAAAGGATCTCACCGGCCATCAGCACATATTTCAATTCGGGGAAACGGGTATTGGATGTTTCAGCGCCTGATAATTCTTTAATAAGCAGGCGGAAAAGAGAGGGCACGCAATGCACCAGGTTAATACCGTTATCTTCCAGCCAGCCGCTAAGCTGCGTCATGTTAGTGCGGTACTCCACTGGCGGAATACAAAGCGTACCACCGGAAGTAAGCGGTAAAAATATATCCCTTAAAGAAGCATCAAAGGTTGTTTGGGTTAGCTGGCTTACACGGATATTCTGCTGCACATTAAACTCCTTCCGTTCCCAGCCAATAAAATGGTGCAGGCTGCGATGCACACCCACAAAGGCTTTGGCCTCACCTGTAGAACCGGAAGTATAAAAAATATAACAGCTGTCAGTATCCAGTATCAGCTCATCAGGGTTCTTGTCACAGATCTTGCCATCAAAGGGATCATGAACAGCATCATGCAGGCACTCTGCTATTTTCGTATCCTCATCCAGCACAAACAAATAACGCACACTTACCTGCAGGGTTTCCAGCAAAACATTCACTGCATCTTTTTGCGCCGTGGTAGTGATCAGCACTTCACAGGCGGTTTGCTCAAAGATCTGCATCATACGCCGGAGCGGGAAAGCCAGGTCCACCGGCAGGTAAATGCCGCCTGCCTTAAACACGGCCAGCAATGATGCCACCAGGTTAATACCGGAAGGCATGGCTGCCATTACAATAGTATCCTGTTTTACGCCTGCGGCTTTCAATGCCCAGGCCAGGCGATTGCTTTTTATATTCAGCTCCCGGTAAGTGACCTTACGGCTACACTCCTCTACTGCCGGCTGCTCCGGGTATTGTGCTACCGTTCTTTCAAAATCTGCAACTAATAACTGTGCCATGCGTTTTGGGTTTATTCTTAATTAATAAACATAGGTGCCGTCAAGGGGCCAGGTCTTGTAATCGTTCTGCCAAATGCGGCTCAGGTCTTTTTCCAGCAGGGAAAAGATGCTGGAATCACGTTCCATATTCTTGCGGATCACTACTTTCTCCCGGTGGAAATCTTTTGTTTTTTCATCAAAAGGCAGGTTCCCGAAATCGTAGAAGCGTACTGCACCATCTATATCCCGCACCCCTACTACCTTTCCTTTATTGTAAATGCTGGGCGACCATGGTATATCCAGGATGCCGGCCTCAATGGCTTTGATAGCGCCTTTGGCAATAGAACCATTAGACAGCTGCATTACGGCATCCATGATCTGTTTTACTTCAGAGCGGATCAGCTGCTTTTCGATCTTCAGCTTTTCCTTATCCACCATGCTGTGATGTGCGGTAAGGGCGCCCTGCTTGCTCAGCTTCACGGCCTTGGCATTATCAAAACGGTCCGGGATGCGGATGGCTTCCACGGCGGTTTTCACCATTACCTTAGTAGCGCCGGCCAGCGTGGCGGTAATGCTGGAATTAAAAATGAGGTCTTCCGCTTTTTTATAATCAGAGGGGAAAGCAGCCATAAACTGGTGATATACGGTGGTTACCCGCACATCCATAAATCCGTACATGTGCAGGAAAGCATTCACCTGTTCTTCCATTATCTGTATGGCAGCAATGTCCTGTGCACGGTTGCCCTGCTCTGCATAACCTACGGTGATATTTTTCACACCCTGTTGTGCGGTAAGAATAGCCTGTATAACGTTTACGGATATGGCCAAAGAGGGTTCTATCAGTGTAGCGGTAAGTGTACCAAAGTATTCGCGGTTAATGCTTACATCATGCACTTCTTCATAGAATGCGCTCAGGCGGTCAATGAACTGCCAGTTGCGTAAAGATTCTATCGGGTTCGTCAGCTTATCATAAGGCAGGCAGTAACAGATACAACCGCCTTCTACTGCTGTAATGCCGGCTGCCAGCGCAATCTCGTAGGTAAAACGGTGATCAGGGCCGCCTCCTCTTAGCTGGAAAGGCCGTTTCAGGGAAGTGATCAGGCGGCGTACCTCTTTTACGCCGTACACCGGGATGGGAAAACCGTTCAGCTGTGATTGTTTCCTTTCTATGCTCAGGTCCTTTCCCAGTTCTGCTTTATCATACATGCGTGAGCGTGAGGCCGCATCCAGCTGCACAGAGCTTACGTCACTGCCTTCTGCTTCCAGGTGCTGCAGCAGGGTTATCTGCTGCTCAATATCCGCTACGCCGGTCCTGGGCTGAAACAGGGGTTTGTTACCCGCCTGTTTGTTGCTCCATAATATATTGCCCAGCGTGTGCTGTTTGTTTGCGTTCTGGTAAGTATCCGTCATTACCTCCCGGCCGGTATGCCACTCTGCCAGCACCTCCTTGCGGTGTGTGGTCAGCTCTTCCCGTGTCCACTGGCGGTCCGTGATCTCATCTACCCGCAGCTTTTCCGCTACCAGCGAGCGGCGCCTGTTCTTACGGTAATTGCTTTCCCGTTTGGGGATCTCATGGCGGTGAATATCTTTCCTGATCTCTTCCAGCACCTGGGTAAAGGGTACCGGTTTCGGGTATACGTTGGTAAATCCCATGCCCAGGTACTTCTTCTTGATCTGGAAATCAGATTCGCTTACCGCCAGGCTGCCACCCAGGTACCACAGCTTGGTGCTGTCGTCTGTAAGCTTGTACTGGCTCATAAGACGGGCAAAATCCTGCAGGTATAATTCCGCATGCCCGTTCTTGTTAGAGATCATGATGATGTCAAAATCCGGTGCATGATCAAAAAAAGAGGAGATAAGATTACGGATGCCCAGGCTCTTTACAAAAAATCCCGCATCCTTGAAACCCAGATCCAGCAGTCCTATTCCCACGGAATGTGCATCATCGCCAATGCCTCCTATTAATATCCTGTGTTGGTATTCCATTGTTGTTAGTTTTTAATTTTGGAAATAGTACGGGCGCCATAGTAACAGTAGTCTACTGTTTTGCGGGCCAGCAGTTCAAATGCATCTATAAAAGGCACTACCATGCTGCCCTTCATTACCAGCGGCACTTCAGAACAGGCGCCTATCACTACCTCCGCACCTTTTGATACCAATATTGGCACCTGGCAGCAGAACATTTGTTTTACCTCGTCTGTAAGGCAGCCTGATTTAATGCCGCCATCCATATAAATGGGCCGCATGAAAAATTCTTCCTGCTCGGTTTCATTCAGGGTTACTACTTCATAACCCAGGGGTTCCAGCCGTTGCTGGTAAATGCCGGAACGTAACAGGCCTGTAGAGCCAATGATGCCGATCTTCTTTTTACCGGTATAGAGGGGGTTAGTGGTCAGCTCTTCCTGCACCAGGTTCACAGCGCTGAGGATCTTTCCCTGGAAGTGTTGCTCCAGCTGCTCACAATAATAATGTGCTGTCATACAGGCCAGCACAGCCACTTCCACGGCGCTGTTGTTAAAAATGCTGATAGAACGTTCCAGCTCAGGCAAGGGGCTGGCTTCTTTATAAACAATGGCACGGGTACGGTCAGGGATAGCGCTGTTGTTATGTACTAAAATGTCCAGGTACTCCTGGTCCTTTTGCGCGTAAGACAGCTCCGTGATCCGGTTGAATAACCATACGCCGGCATGCGATCCCATACCGCCTATAATGCCCAGTTTCTTTTTAGATACGTTATTAACTTGCATAAACTAATTTTTGAGCGTTTGAATGGGAAAAGGCGGGCATATCAAATACATCCAGGAAAATGTTAAAGGTGAGCACCACAATTAACAGGTCGCTGTCAAACGGCAGATTCAGCTTAAAATCATCTTTGCAGTAGATCTTCTTCAGCCTTTCTATGGTATCGGGATTAAAATAACCCTGCCTTTTAATGCGGTCGTAAGAAAGCATGTCATTGATCCATTCAATGTTATTCCTTAACAGGTGCGGGCTGCCGGGTGCTACAAAGCCTTGTTTCTGGCGGGCATAGATCTCTTCCGGCAGGTATTTCTTTGCTACTTCCTTCAGTATATATTTCTCTACCAGGTTCTTTAATTTTATTTCAGGCGGGATGGTTTTTACAAAGTTGGCCAGGTTCACATCCAGGAAAGGATAACGGCCTTCAATGGAATGCGCATAGGCTACACGGTCGCCATGGTCAGCTACCAGGTGGTCTGAGAGGCGCAGCTTCATATCCAGGTAAGAACGTTTATGAAAAGCATGGCGGCCTTCCAGCTTGCGCTTGTCAACGCCCAGGTTTGTCAGGCAGTCAAAATCACTGAAACCTTCATTCACCTCATCGGAATACAAGGCCTGTACGGTTTCCCGGAAAGAGACATGCCTTTTCTCGTAAAAGAAATTGGGATCACTCCATAGCTGCTCATTCATCTGATCTTCCAGCAGGTCTTCCAGGTCTTTTTCCACCGGCATCTGGCTGCGCTGCACATCAAAGCGGTATCCTACATATCCACCCAGGAACTCATCTGAGCCTTCACCGGTAAGGATCACCTTTACGCCGCTGTTGCGCACATTTTCGGATAAAGCCAGGGAGCAGGTATTATAAGATTCTTTTAAGGGGCATTCAGAATGATACACTGCCTGGCGCAAACGCTGCTCTATTTCCGGCCAGTCAAACGGTATTTCCGTATGGCGGGAGTTTACATGTTTGGCTACTATCTGCTGGTACTTGCGCTCGTCGATCTCTTTGTGATCCAGCGTGGGAAAACCAATGGAAAACGACTGGTAGCTGGTATCCGGGTGGATCTTTTTCATCATAGCGCCAATCAGCGATGAATCCAGGCCCCCGCTGAGGTAAAAGCCCACGGGCACATCTGCGTTTAGCCGGTACCGGATTGATTGCAGCAGGATCTCTTCCAGCTGCTCCGCATAGTAGGATTCCGGCTTGTTCTCATAATTATGTTCCTGCGGGTAGTAATCAATGTCCCAGTATTCATTGGCTGTTACCTTCCCGTCTTTTACCTGCAGGTAGTGACCGGGTTTTAAGCTGATCACATTTTTGAACATGGTAGCCGGGCTTACCAAACCGGGGAATGCAAATACCTGGTCCAGGCCTGTGAGGTCCACTGCTCTTTTCACCATTGGGTTTTGCAGGATGGCTTTGATCTCTGAACCAAAAATGAGCACCTCGTCTGTAATGGTATAGAACAGCGGGCAAATGCCAAAGTGATCCCGCGCCAGCAAAAAGCTATTGTTACGCCCATCGGAAATAGCAAAAGCAAACTGCCCGTTCAGCCTTTCAATAAAAGCAGTACCATATTCCAGGTAGGCATGCAGCACTACTTCCACATCGCAATTGGTGGTAAAATGGTACCCTTTCTGCTGCAGCTCTTCACGCAGCTCTTTGTAGTTATAGATCTCACCATTACAGATCATACGTACCTGCTCATCGGCTGTAAAATAAGGCTGGTGGCCATGCGCCAGGTCAATGATGCTGAGGCGGCGAAAACCCAGCCCTACATTTTTATCAATGAAGCAGGATGCTTCATCCGGCCCGCGGTGTTGTATGGCATCTGCCATCCCCATCACGGTTGAGCGCTCAATGGTATATTTTGATTTAATATCGAAAATCCCGGTTATGCCACACATGGTGTTGTTTTTTGAGTGAAGTAGATCGAAGAGTAATTACGGATTGTTAATTACGGCGCCATAGACACCACCGTCTGTCTATCCCCGGTGTAAGATTTGCGGCCATGCGCTGCCAGCATATTATCCAGCACTACAAAGTCGCCCTTTACCCAGGGGCGGATTACTGCAACACCGTTAATGGTATCGACCACCTCTTTAATGGCGGCTTCCGGTATTTTGGTACCATCACCAAAACAGGCGTACAAAGGCAATTCCTCTTCATTAAAATCGGCCAGCAGCATCAGGGTTTCATATACTTCCTTGCGGAAATGTGAAGGGTGGAACTGGTCGGCCTGGTTAAACCATACACGCTCACCGGTAACCGGGTGTTTGCGTGTAGCCGGGCGGGTATGTACCAGCTTTAAGCCGCCGTTATCTTTCCAGTAATATTCTATTTCAATTTCATCGCAGTGGCGTTCTACTACTTTGCGGTCTTCTGTTTCAAAGGTATCCATCCAGGTGGGGCCTAAACCGTCGCCGGCATGCAGGTTGCGTACATAACGTACCTTTTTGTTCTCAAACTCGTCCAGCAGGGAGGGGTTCATTACCCGTACTACTTCCCGGCTGTCGGCCAGTGGTGTTTCCCCGCCGGTAGCTGCGGGTATAATGCTGCCAAAGTATAAGCGTGATGGCCATTTTACAGAGTAAGACAGCTCATTGTGCAACGTAATGTCAAAGGCAGGATCATACTCCGTGGAGATGTACACATGGCCTTTCAGGTTGCGGCGGGGATAGCTGCCATCCACGTAGTTGCGGAACTTGGTGGAAACGGAGGCCGTCATTCTTTCAAAGTCCGGCACGGTGTTAATGGCTACACCCTGGATCAGCACAGCGCCTTTTTTCAATAACTGCGCATCTATATATGCGGTATTATTCCTGTACCATTCTATTAAAGTATCTACGGGGGTGTTCTTTTCAAAAGTGATGGTCAGCGGAAACTGTTGTTCATCCACCTGCACCAGCGCTTCCTGTAACATAGTATGTTCCATAGTCTTCTGTTTTATAGTTTATGATAGGTTATACATGCTGTTGAGGAAATCATCTGCTTCGGCTGCTTCTTCGCCGGAAGTAAGCAGGGTTACAGCGTTCAGGGGCAGGCTGTCGTTATCCAGCAGCTGCTGTAATACATAGTTGAAATGTGCCTCCAGCTGTTCCATGGTTTCACGGCGGAACAGGTCTGTATTGTATTCCAGGATTACCTGCAGGCGATCGTCAAACGCAGTGAATTTAAAGGTGAGGTCTACCTTACTGGTCAGGTAACCGGGGTTGTATTCCGTTACCTGCAGCTCGCTCTTGTCATCAAACGTCATGGGGGCATCTGTTAGCTGTACCCATACATCCGCAAGCGGCGCGCGGCGGTTATCAAATTCCAGGTTCAGCGCGCGTACCAGCTCATCAAAAGGATAATGCTGGTGGGCGTAAGCATTGGTAACCGTTTGTTTCACCTTATTCAGCAGCTGGCGGAAGGTGAGCCCGCTGCTGAACTGTGTGCGCAAGGCCAGCATGTTCACAAACAAACCTACCAGCGGCTCCACATCTTTATGTGTGCGGCCGGCAATGGGTGCGCCAATGATCATATCTTCCTGGCCGGTGAAGCGGTTCAGCAGGGATTTTACGGCTGCTACCAGCGCCATGAACAGGGAGGCGCCTTCCTGCTGCGCACAGGTTTGCAATTGTGCAGTAATGGTTGCAGGTACAGAAAAGCTATATACATCGCCGTTAGTAGTACGTTCTGCCGGGCGTGGATAATCTGTAGGGAACTGCAGCACGGGCAGCTCGCCGGCAAACTGTTGCTGCCAGTATTGGGCCTGCTCCTGTAATACCGCATCACTTAGCTGGGTATTTAACCAGGCTGCATAATCTTTATACTGGATGGCTAAAGGCGGTAACGGATTTGCCAGCTGCTTGCTGTAGGCAGCATACAGAGTAAAGAGCTCTTTTACCAGGATCTCCTCTGACCAGCCATCGGAAATAATATGATGGGTATTGAACAGGAAAATGAACCGGTCTTTTGCCAGCTGCAGCAGATGCGTACGGATCAACGGCCCTTGTTGCAGATCAAAAGGCATAGCCATGGCCTGCATCGCTATTTTCCTGGCAGCTTCCAGCGGGTCTTTAACAGATTGCAGGTCCGTGGTGGAAAGGGGCACTTCCATTACAGCATGGATCTTTTGCTGCACGGTACCACCACTGCTTACAAATGTTGTACGCAGACTTTCATGCCGTATAACCAGTATGGTGATGGCCTTTTGCAAAGCCGCTTTGTCCAGCTTACCTTCCAGTATAAATGCAGCGGGCATATTATATAAGGCGGGTTGTGATCCAAACTGGTCCTGGATCCACAATCCTTTCTGGGCCGGCGTTACCGGATAATAGGTTTGCTGCGTTGCAACAGGTATGGCCTGGTAAGCGCTGGTAGACGCGCTTTCAATGAAAGCTGCCATCTGCCTGATGTCCGGGCGGGCAAACATATCACTTAGCTTCACTCCTACTTCAAACTGCTGATAGATGCGGGATATAACCTGCATGGCTTTTAAAGAAGTGCCACCGGCTTTAAAGAAATTTGCCTTACGGCCAATATTATTCAAACCCAGGATGGATTTCCAGATGGTTTCCAGCTGCTGTTCTGTTTCACCCTGCACAGGTTCATAGTCAGCCGGATCCAGCACCAGGGCTTCCGGTTTGGGCAGGGCTCTTTTATCTACCTTGCCATTAATGGTTAAGGGAAATTCTGTCATGGGTACAAACCAGGCCGGGATCACATTTTCATTCAGCTCAGCTTCCAGGTAAGTGCGTAGCTCCGTAACTGTTATACCGGATGCTATGTAATAACAAACCAGCTCGTTCTGGTGATCATTGTTCTTGTGTGCCATTACCACTACTTCCTGCATACCTGGCATGCCCAGCACGGCCTGTTTTATCTCGTTCAGCTCTACACGGATGCCGTTCACTTTCACCTGCTCATCCAAACGGCCCAGTATTTCTATGTTACCGTCCGGCAGGTACTTACCCATATCGCCGGTTTTGTGCATCAGCTCCGTACGATCCTTCACAAAAGGGTTCTGGATAAATACACTGGCAGTTAAAACCGGGTCTTTATAATAACCTTTGGTCATGAAAGGGGTGCGGATGTACACTTCCCCGATCTTACCCGGCTCACATAACTGACCCTGGTGTAAGATCATTACAGCCGTATTACTGATAGGCTGCCCTACATGCATTACCTGCGAAGCATCTGCCGGGGCTTCTTTAATACGGTAAAAAGTTTTGGCCAGGGTGGTTTCAGAGGTGCCGTATAAATTCACGATCTCTACATGCTGCGCAGCAGTGGCAAACCACAGCTGCAGGTCCTTACCATACAAGGGCTCACCGGCCATCAGGATATGTTTCAATTCCGGCAGGCGTATTGCTGTAGCATCCTGCGCAGCTAATTCCTTGCTCATTAATCGCCAGAGGGAAGGCACACAATGTACCAGCGTTACGCGCTGCGCTTCCAGCCAGGCCATCAGCGTAATTACATTGGAGCGGGTTTCCGGTAAAGGCACACATAAGGTACCACCACAGCTCAGGGGCAGCAGCACATCTCGCAGGGAAGCATCAAAGGTGATCTGTGAAAGCTGGCTTACCTTAAAAGTTTCATCCACGCCAAACTCTTTCAGCTCCCAGTGTATAAAATGGCTCAGGCTATCATGGCAGCCCAGGAATGCCTTGGCAGCACCGGTGGAGCCGGATGTGTAAAAGATATAGTTACTGTCGCCCGGTTCATTGATCAGCTCCGGGTTTTCAGCTGAATAATTCTCATAAGGCAGATCTTCCATTACCAGCAGGTGCGGAATGTCCAGCTCCAGCTCGCGGATCAGGGTTTGCGCGGTTTCCTGCAAGGCGCGGCAGGTGATCAATACCCGTGTAGCCGTTTGTGTGAACATCTGCAGCAAACGCTTACGGGAAAAGGCAGGGTCCATAGGCAGGTATACCCCGCCTGACTTAAACACTGCCAGCAGCGCAGTAGCAAGCTGAATGCCTGCAGGCACCAGCACGCTCACCACTTCCTCTTTACCCACGCCTTTTTCTCTTAACAGGTGCGCCAGCTGGTTGGCCTGGTTATTCAATTCCCGGTAAGTGACCTGCTGCGTTTCTTCTGCAACGGCTATATTATTGGGCACGCGCAGGGCCTGTTGTTCAAATACGGTATGTATGATCCTTTTATTCATAAAAAGAGATTAATAGTCGTTACTGATACTTTCCAGTTGATGTACAGGTGCATGCTGGCGTATGCCTGGCAAGTGAGCGCTAAGGGCAGTTAAGGATTGCTCTGGCTGTTGCAGGATGGCATTCATTAACAACAACAGGTTATCTTTCATTTGCACCATGGTGCTTTCCTTAAACAGGTCTGTATTATATTCCAGGATCACGCTGATGGTGCTGCCTGTTTCAATGAACTTCACTGTCAGGTCTACCTTACTGTAGGTATGGCCGGTTTCAAAAGGCGTAATCGTAAGGTTAGCATCCTGCGCCTGTACCCAGGGGGTATCACTATGTTGCACCCATACATCTGTTAAGGGAGAGCGGCTGGTATCGTGTTCCAGGTGTAAAGCTTCCACCAATTGATCAAAGGGATATACCTGGTGCTCATAAGCGCCCAGCAAAGTTTGTTTTACGTTCTTCAGCAGCTGTAAAAAGTTATTTTCCGTTTGCAACCTGGTTCTGATGGCCAGCATGTTCACATACAGGCCCAGCTGCTCATCCAGGTCTTTATGCACACGGCCTGCTACCGGCATACCGGTTACAATGTCATCCTGGCCGGAGTAGTGATATAACAGCACTTTCATCGTAGCCAACAGGCACATATATACGCTTACATCCTGCGCGCGGGCCAGCGCTTTAATACCGGCAGTTAAGGTTTCATTGATCTCAAATTCCAGTGTAGCGCCATTGGTGGTTCTGGCTAATGGCCGCGGATGATCGGTAGGCAGCTGTAAGGCCGGCGCCAGATCTTCAAACTGCTGCAGCCAGTAACGGCGGTGCGCCTGCCAGGTTTTATCATTCATCTGGTTATTTAACCAGGCTGCATAATCCTTATACTGGATCTTCAGCGCAGGCAAGACTGCGTTCTTATTATTATACAAAGCCAGCAGCTCTTTTACCATTATCTGTATTGACCAGCCATCGGAAATAATATGGTGCATAGCAAACAAGAACACATGTTGATCTGCCGCAACCTGCAACAGCATAGCTTTTAACAGCGGGCCGCTTTCCAGGTTAAAGGAGGTACGGAATAATTGGCTGGCCATATGGCGGGCGGTTTGCATGGCCTGCGGATCATTGCTCAGGTCTTTACAGTCAATATGAAAGATCTGCGCACCCGCCTCCTGTACCCGGAACTTAGGTACACCGTCAACTGCTGTAAAAGTGGTGCGCAAACTTTCATGACGGGTTATCAGCTGGAGAAAGGCCTGTTCCAGTGCGTTTATATTTAAATTACCCTGCAGCATAAATGCGCCCGGGATGTTATAGGCTGCCTGTGCATCTTCCAGCTGATCCATCATCCACAAACGTTTCTGCGCATGTGTTACATCATAGCAGGCTTGCGGCGCTATCGGTGTAATGCCCGTGGCCGGCGCCTGCTTGTTCAGCAGGAAAGCGCTGAGCTGCGCAATGCTTGCATGGGTGAAAATGTCGTTCACCTTAATAAGCACATTGTACTTTTTGTACACGCGGGAAATAAGCTGTATGGCTTTAAGGGAAGTACCGCCTACTTTAAAGAACGATACGTTGCGGCCCACCCGCGGAAGGCTTAACAGCTCTGCCCACATGGCTTCCATCTCCTTTTCCGTATCATTAACCGGCGCTTCATAACCGGCATCTTCTATTACTGCTGCAGGTTTAGGCAGCATCTTCTTATCTACCTTTCCATTAATGGTAAGCGGAAAACTTTCCATTTGAATAAAGAAGGCAGGCATAATATTCTCATTCAGGGCATAAGCCAGCCTATTACGCAGCTCTTCTACTGTAACAGCGCCGGTATAATAGCATAACAGGTCGTTGCCATTATCATTATTTTCTGCGGCTACAATTTCCACCTGCTGCACGCCGCTTACTTCCAGCACTCCTTGTTTCACTTCTCCGAGCGTTACGCGGATGCCGTTCACCTTCACCTGGTCGTCTGTACGGCCCAGCACTTCAATATTGCCGTCTGCATTGAACCGGCCCATATCACCTGTTTGGTGCAGGGTATCTTTAAAATCCACTAAAGGGTTTTGTATAAACACTTCGCGGTTCAGGGCCTCATTGCGGTAATAACCTTTGGTCATGAAAGGGGTGCGGATATAAATATTACCCACTTCATTCACGGCACAGGGAATGCCATCATTCATGATCAGCACGGCAGCATTGTCAATAGGTTTACCGGCATGAATGGCCAGCTGCGGGTTATCAGGCAGCTCGCCAATGCGGTAAAAGGTTTTGGCCAGCGTGGTTTCAGAAGTACCATACAGGTTCACGATCTCCACATGTGTGCCTGCTGCGCTGCGCCAGTTCTGCAGATCTTTTACATACAGCGCTTCACCAGCCATGAGTATGTATTTCAGCTGCGGGAACATGCCTGACTGCGGGTTTTGCAGCAGCTCTCTGGTAATAAGGCGGAACAATGCCGGCACACAATGCACCAGCGTAACACCGCTGTTATTGATCCAATCTATCAGCTGCAGCACATTAGATTTAATGCCCGGCTCCGGCATACATAATGTAGCGCCGCAGCTCAGGGGCAGGAAAATATCGCGCAGGGAAGCATCAAAAGTGAACTGCGACAACTGGCTGATCTTATCTTCAGCAGTTATTCCAAACTCCTTCAGCTCCCAGTGTATAAAGTGGCTCAGGCTCTGGTGGCAGCCCAGGAAGGCCTTGGCATCGCCGGTTGAGCCGGAGGTATAAAAAAGGTAGTTGCCATCTTCGGGGTCATTGATCAGTTCCGGGTTAGTAGCTGCAAAACTATCAGCGCCTTCAAACAACAGCATTTCATCCAGCACCACCAACTGTGGTATAAGGATCTGCAGCCCATTCAGCAATTCCAGGATAGCTGCCTTTTGTGTGGTAGAAATGATCAATACTTCCGGTGTGCTGAGTGTGAACATTTGTTTTAAACGCTTGCCGGAGAAAGCGGTATCTATAGGCAGGTACACCCCGCCTGCTTTAAAGGCTGCCAGCAAAGCTGCCACCAGCGCGCCGCCGCCGGGTATCATCACCCCCACCATACTTTCCCGGCCAATACCCAGGCTGCGTAAATAATGGGCCAGGCGGTTGGCTGCTGCATTCAGCGTACCGTAGCTAAGGCTGCGCTGTGTTTCCTGTATGGCTATACGTTCCGGCGCTTGTGCGGCCTGGTTTTCAAATAGTGTATGAAGAATTTTCTTATTCATATATATCTTTTGAAGGCAGTTTAAAAATCTACGCTGATGGCGGTGGTGGCAAACTGCCATTGCTCCTGCTGTGTGCCGGAGAGCTGCTGTTTCAATGCTACAGGCGTTAGCTGCATGTTCTGCTGTACAGCATTCAGCAGCTTCACCAGCTCATCTTTCATAGCTGCAATGGTGGCAGGTAAGAACAGGTCTGTACTGTAATTGATGGACAGCTGTAAACCATTTTCCACTGGCTTAAAGGCAAACGTGAGGTCAAACTTGCTGGCGCCATCATCTATATCCAGCGTTCTTAAGGTAATACCGGCAAAGCGTTCTTCCGTGCTGTGTATAGCTGCAAAACTTTCATACTGCAGCATTACATCAAACAAATGAGAGCGGCCCGGATCACGCTGCAGGTGCAGGTCTTCCACTACCTGGTTAAAGGGATATACGCCATGCTCATAAGCTTCTATAAAACATTTTTCCGTGGTAGTTAATACTTCTTTGAAAGATCGTTGCACCGGCAGCTGGTTGCGTACTGCTATCATGTTGGTATAAAAACCGATCTGGTTTTCCAGCTCCGGGTGGTCGCGGCCGCCAATGGGTACACCCACTACCAGGTCTTTTTGCCCGGTGTAACGGTATAACAGCAGGTTCACGGCTGCCAGCAATACGGAGAAAGGCGTTACCTGCGTTTCTGTGGCCATACGGTCAATAGTTGCGCTAAGGGCCGCATCCAGCATAAACCAGGCAGTGCTGCCGCGATGTGTTTTCACTGCCGGCCGGGCTTTGTCGGCAGGCAGGTGTAATACCGGTACTTCCCCTTCAAACTGTTTCAGCCAGTAACGGCGGTGTGCTTCCATAGCGCCCTGCTGCATTTGCTGGTTACGCCAGTGTGCATAATCCTTATACTGCAGGCGCAGGGGTGCTAAGGGCGCAGGCTTTTGCTGTACAAGAGCGCCATACAGCTGCCATACTTCATTGATCAGTATTTCCAGCGACCAGCCATCGGAAATAATATGGTGCATGGTAAAGCTGATGCGGTATACCTCATCCTGCAGCTGTATCAGCAGCACCTGCATCAGCGGACCCTGTTCCAGGTTAAAGGAGCATTTTGCCGCATCTTCCAGCAGCCGGGTTAATTGCTGCTGCGGGGCAGCCTCCTTACGGAGATCTATATACGTTACTGCAAAATTGGTTTGGGTATGCACCACCTGTTTGGGCTCCCCATCCACACGGATGAAGGTGGTACGCAATATTTCATGACGGTTAATAAGCTGTTGAAATGCTTCGCGGAAAGCGTTAATATCCAGCTGCCCTTCCAGCATGGCAGCGCCGGTCATATTAAAGGCGGTTTGCGCGGTCTCAAATTCATTCATCATCCATAACCTGCGCTGGGCCTGACTTACCTCATAATAAGGCTGTTCGGGTATTACTTCTATAGCTGCTGTTTCCTTTTTGCCGGCCCGCTCTATCATCATGGCCTGTTCTTCAATAGTGGTATGGCGGAACAGCTGGCGTAAAGGTACCCGTACCTGGAAAGCCTGTTGGATGCGGGCTGCCAGCCGGGCTGCTTTCAGCGATTGACCGCCTACTTCAAAAAACCGGTCCTGCACGCTGATATGATTGTGGCCCAATACTTCTTCCCATAAACCGGCCAGCGTTGTTTCTGCTGTATTACGCGGCGCTATAAAATCATTGTTATGCACCAGACCCATTACTTCCGGATCCGGTAATGATTTACGGTCTGCCTTGCCGCTTACATTCAGCGGAATACTACCCAGCTGTATAAACCATGCCGGCACCATGTATTCCGGTAAGCGTTGCAGCAGGTAGCTGCGCAGCACCGCGCTTTCTATATTCACCTCGCTGGTGAAATAGGCTGCCAGGTAAGGCTCTGCGCCTTTTCCGCTGCGGGCCAGCACCACCACATCTTTCACCTGCTCATGTTCTGCCAGCGCATGTTCTATTTCACCGGTTTCTATACGGTAACCGCGGATCTCCACCTGCTGGTCTGTACGGCCCAGGTATTCTACATTCCCATCTGGCAGCCAGCGGGCAATATCGCCGGTATGATATAAAGTATCGTTAGCCTTATGCGGGTTGCTGATAAACTTTTCTTTGGTAAGCGCAGGCTGGTTCCAGTAACCTTTGGCCAGCCCTACCCCACCGATGTATAATTCACCGGTTACGCCAATGGGCGCCAGCTGCAGGGCTTTGTCAAGCACATAGAGCTGCAGGTTGCTGATAGGCTTACCGATAGGTATCACTACATCGTTGGGCCGGGCGCTGTAATTACTTACTTCCACAGAGGCTTCCGTAGGCCCGTAATGGTTATGCAGCCCGCAGGATAATACGGTAAAGAACTGTTTCACAAATTCCGGTTTCAGCGCTTCCCCGCTGCAATACACCTGCTTCAGGGATAACAGCTGCTGTACCTTTTCAGCATCCAACGCCTGTAAGAATAAACCTAACATGCTGGGCACAAAATGGATCTGTGTTATACCGTGTGTGGCCACCAGGGCAGTTAATAATTCAGGATCATAAGCAGCATCCTTGGGACACAGCACCAGGCGTGCGCCATAACACAGCGGTACAAAAAATTCCCATACAGATACATCAAACACATAAGGGGTTTTCTGCAGCACCACATCTGCCGGGGTAATATTGTAATACCCATGTTGCCAGTGTAAACGGTTCACTACGCCCTTATGCGCTACCATTACCCCTTTGGGCTGGCCGGTAGAAGCGGAGGTATAGATCACATAAGCCAGGGCAGTGGCAGTACAACTATGCTCAGGGTTCTTATTATTGAAAGCAGCAATGGTAGCCCAGCTGGCTGCCAGCGGCAAGGCTATAGGCAGCTCCGGCATGGCGTTGTCAGTAATGGCTACACGGGCTTTAGTATCGTTCAGGATATAGTGCACCCTTTCCAGCGGGTATTCCGTGGCAATGGGCACATAAGCTGCGCCTGCCTTTAAGGTGCCTAACAGCGCTATCACCATCCATTCAGAACGGTCCATGATCAGCGCTACCAGGTCATTAGGCCCCAGCTGGTAATTGGTTTGGAGGTAATGGGCCAGCTGGTTGGCCTTTTCATTCAGCTCTGCAAAGGATAAACGTTTTTCTTCAAACACTACTGCCGTAGCATCAGGGCGTAAAAGCACCTGCTCTTCAAACAGCTGCGCCAGGGTTTTATCATCCGGAAAATCAGCAACTGTATCATTAAAAGCCAGCAGCTGTTGTTGTTCTGCTACGGTTAAAATGGAGCTGGCAGCAACTGGTGTGCTTACACTGGTTGTGATGTTGCGCAGCATTATTTCATAGAAGTCTGCAAAACGTTGTACGGTAGCAGCTTCAAAAAGATCGGTATTATACACGCAGGATAGTACCCATTCCCCATTCTCTTCCATCATATCAAAAATGAGGTCGTAGGCGGTGAAGTGCATATCCAGCGGCAAAAAGGAAGTGTGCAGTCCGTGAAATTCCATAGCAGCTGCATTCACAATAGCCGGGTTTACATTGAACACGGTAGAGAATAAGGGTGTGCTGCTAAGATCCTGCGGCAGGTCCAGCTGCTGCATCCAGTCGGCCATGGGCACATCCTGGTGCTGCAGGCTGTTAATAAATTCCTGTTTCACAGCCTTCATATGGTCTGCCAGGCTGTTACCTGCTGCCAGCTGGCTATGCAGCGGCAGTATGCCCGCGCAGTAACCAATGGTGTTTTCATCCTGCGTTGCAAAACGGCCGGAGGCAGGTATACCTACTATCACTTCATCCTGCCCGGAGAGCTTATGCATGAGCAGCATGTAGGCGGCCAGCAGCGTCATAAAAGGTGTTACACCATTTTGTTTACTAACGGTCTTGATCTCCTGCATCATGGCAGGATCCAGGTGTTTGGACAAACTGGCGCCGGTATAGGTTTTTACCGGGGGCCGCGCATGGTCCAAAGGCAGGGCCAGCACCGGTTGCGCACCGGCAAACTTTTGCAGCCAGTAAGCAGTATGCTGTTTACGCTGCTCAGGTGTAAGCTGCTGATCACGTTCACGGATATACTCCCTGAACTGCTGGGGTGTTTCTAAAGTTATATTTTGCTGGGTGCAGATACCGGTATAATAACTGGCCAGGTCCTGCAGCAATACGCCTATTGACCAGCCATCAGATACTATATGATGCACGGTTAACAGCAGCAGGTAAGTGGCCGGGCCGGTGCGCAGCAGGTCTGCACGGAACAGGGAAGGCTGCTGCAGCCCATCAAACAATACCTGGCTTTTTTCCTGTTTCCATTGCGTAATGGCGGCGGCTTGCGCTTCACCTGCCAGGTTACTGCAATCTGCCAGGGAAAAACAAACAGCTACCTGCGCGTTTATGATCTGTTGCTCACCATCTGCGCTGATACTTGTTCTTAATGCTTCATGCCGGTCTGTCACTTTTTGTAAAGCCTGGTGCAGGGCTTCTACCTGCACGGGACCTTCCATTTGCACACAGGCGTGTACGTTATAGGCCTGCGATCCGGCTTCTTCCATCTGCGCCAGCACCCATAACTGTTGCTGGGCAGCTGTTAGCGGTGCATGGCTGTTCATGATCAGGCTCTCCATGGCAGGTGCCGCCACTGTATCCTCATAGCGCGCTTCAGGGAAAAAGCCGCCACCCATCATTTCCAGGATGGTTTCTTTTACCTTTTGTACAATGAGGTCAAGATCCCGGTCTGTATGCGCAGCTGACAAGAAACAGATCCTTCTTTCCCAGGTGTAGATACCCTTTTCTATCAGCATATAAAAGAACACATCCATTTCTATAGGCTGTAACAGCGGGTTGTATTTGCCAAAGGGTTCAAAGCGGAACAGGGAGCCAAAGTGCACCATCCGGATGCTTACATTACAGGCTTCAAAAAAGGTGTTCAGCTTAGCGGCCAGGCGGGCAGTTTTTTCATTCACACCATCCTGCAAACCGGTTCCGGCTTTTTTGATATGCTGCAACACTGCCCTGGCAGCAGCCATAGCTAAGGGGTGCCGGCAAAAAGTGCCGCCAAATACGGTCATCTGCGCACCGGGATAAGAATCATCCCCATAGTTCCACCAGCCGCCGTCAATAGCGTCCAGGAAAGCAGCTTTACCAGCTACAATACCTATGGGCATTCCGCCACCGGCTATTTTACCATAGGTTACAATATCGGCCTGTATGCCCAGCTTAGCCTGCATACCACCGGGATGCATCCGGAAACCGGTAATGATCTCGTCCAGTATAAAGGGAATATTTTTCTCTGCAGTGATCTGCCGCAGGCGCAGTAAAAAGTCTTTTGGGAAAAAGCCCGGGCGGCGGCTCTGCACCGGTTCTACCAATACCCCGCCCAGCTCATGTGCGTTGGCTATAATATATTCCAGCGCTTCATCCGTACCATAGTTCAGCAACACCATATCTTCTACCATACCCTGTGTGGTGCCGGGTGCTACCGGTGAAGTGTATACGCTGCTGCCATCACTGTGCGATTGTGCCAGCAACCCGTCAAAGGTGCCATGGTAATATCCCTTGAACACTGCTACCTTGCCCTTGCCGCTTTTGGTGCGGGCAATACGCAGGGCATTCATCACCGCTTCGGTACCGGTATTGGTGAAGGTTACCCTTTCCACACCGGTCAGCTCATGTACCAGGTTAGCTACTTCACCTGCCAGGTCTGACTGGGTGGCCAGCTCATACCCTTCTGTTAGCTGCTCCTGTATGGCTGCAGTAACAAAAGCCGGGCTGTTGCCAAAAAAGTTCACGCCAAAGCCCATGGCAATATCTACATACTCATTACCGTCAATATCTGTGAAATGCGCGCCTGCAGAATGTGCTGACACAATGGGATATAACACTTCTTTCAGCGCCTGCCGGAAACCTAAAGAATTGATCCAGTCGGAAAGCACGCGGCGGTGCTGCTGTGCAAATTCTTTGGAGGCGCCGGTTTTGGCGTTATAACGTTGTATGAAATTTTCAAGGAAAGCCAGCTGCCGGAATGAGAGCGGTTTATCTTCCGCCAGTTTTACGGGATTGAATTTTACGGTTTCCTGTTTAGCTGCGCGAATGGGAGCAGTGGATGATCTCATAGCAACTGCAGGCCGTTCCTGCATTGCAGCAGATCTTTCATCTGCTGTTAGCATAGTAGGTACAGCAGCTTGCCCACGCATAGATGTTTCTGCTGCAACCATATTATTCATAACAACCGGTACAGGCGCTTGCGCCATTACAGCTGCACCATCCCCACCAACAGGCATCCCTTTCAGCACCTGCAGCTGTGCATTCATGAGCTCCATTTGTTTGAGCAATATATTTTCCAGCGCATTATTGGAAGCGGGTAAAATAGCCGCAGGCAAAGCAGTCGCAGGCGCAACAGCTACCGGCATTTGTGTTACCACTGCCTGCGCTATCATAAACGTATACCCTAAAAAGTCGTTCTGATCCTGCATCATGGGCGATGACCATTCTGCAGACTGGAAACCCGTACGGGTGAGTAGCTGCATCCACATCTCGCGCGACATCAGCGGATAATCCGGCCGTACCTGCTGGTCCTCAAAGCGCCACCAGCCTTCTGTTAAGCCAAAGGTGAGATCAAGCCAGCGTTGTTTGCGTACGCCTTCTATCAGCATCAGCACCCCGCCCGGTGCCAGTAAAGAGCGCACATGCTGCAGGGTTTGCGTCATGTTTTTGGTGGCATGTAATACGTTGGCAGCAATGATCATATCATAACCATGCTGCGGGTAGTGCTGTGCAATGGGATCCTGCTCTATATCCAGCTTGCGGAAATCCACAAAGGGATAAGCGCTGAACTGTTGTTTGCTGTTATGCAGCAGGTAAGTGGAAATATCTGTGAAGGTGTACTCCACCGGCCTTGTGTTCAATGCTTTCAGCACATAGGTAGTAGTGCCGCCGGTACCGCCGCCTATCTCCAGGATCTTCACGGTTTTCTCCTGCGGGAACAGCGGCAACCAGGCGCTTACGGCTTCCTGGCAACAGGTGTTAAGCACCTGCGCGCCAAAGGAATTGGTGTACACTTGTGCAGCACCGTTAGTATCTGCTTTGGGAAATAATACTTCCAGCGGGTTTAAAACACCGGTTAATACAGCAGGCAATTGTGCGGCACAGCGTTGCAGCAACATTAATTCTGCCTGCGCTTCAGGGTATTGTTCCAAACAGGCAGCCATGCGCTGCTGCGGGTTTACCGGCATTGGCGTTTGCAGCACTTCCCATACATCACTGTACTGCTGCAGGACACCGCCTTCTTCTAGCATTTCCAGAATGCGGCGTAACAGGCGGTAGTGCGGTTTGGCTATACGCAGCTGCTGCGCAAGCTCGCCTAAACGAAATTGATGGCCCTGCCGCAACGGCATATGCAGCTCCTGTAAGGCCTGTATCACATAGTCCAGGCTAAGCGCTTCCATTTCCTGCAGCAGCTGCTGATACATGGGAAGGGCTTTTACAGGTACTGTTACCGGCGCTGCTATACTATCCATTGTAGGTACAGCAGGGCCGTTTTGTTCTTCAATATAATCTGCCAGGGCTTGTATGGTACTCAGCTCTTCAAACACCTGCGCAATACTTATTTTAATACCGTAGATCTTTTCAATTTTACTAAGAGCTTCTACCAGCACAATGGAATCAGCACCCATTTCCAGGAAAGGCAGCTGCACATCCAGCTGATCGGGCTGCGCATGCAGGGCAGCGGCCATAATATTTTGTATGGCTTCCAATACGCCGGTGGTGGCGGTTTTGGGAGCTGCTACCGGGGCAATAACATGGTGTTGCATAACTGGTTGTTCTTGCTTGTTCATGTGTGATACAGGTTTTTCTATCCAGTATTGCTGATGCTGGAAAGGATAAGCTGGTAAAGGAATGCGCGCGCAGGGCCAGGGGTGGTACACGGCCTGCCACTGAATGTGTGCGCCATTCACATATAAAGCACCTAATGCTTCCAGCAGCAAAGGCAGGTCCTGCTGCCCGGGTTTAACGCTCATTACCTGCAGGCGTGCAGCCGTATCCGTAAAATCGCGGCACATGGTCAGTAAGCTGGGTGCAGGCCCTATTTCCATCCAGGCCGTGCAATCGGTTTGTTCCAGGATGTGAATACCTTTTTCAAACTGTACGGGCGCCAGTATATGCTGTGTCCAATACTCGGGGGTAGCCAGCGCATCATGCATTACTTCGCCGTTAAGGTTGGAGATGAACTTGATATTGGGTTTGTGGTAAGTAACCGTATCTGCTGCCTCTTTAAAAGCGGCTACCATGGGCTGCATCAGCGGGGAGTGGAAAGCGTGTGATACCTGCAATGTTTTGGTGCGGATGCCTGCTGCTGTAAAATGCGCAGCTACCTGCTGCACACCGGCAGCTGCACCGGCAATTACAGTCAGCTTGGGGCCATTGATAGCTGCAATGGAAACGGTATCCCGCAGTGTTGCCAGCTGTGCATCCACTGCATCCGCTGTTGTAAAAATGGCCATCATTTCACCGCCGGCAGGTAATTGCTGCATCAGCTGCCCGCGTTTGGCAATCAGCTTCACTGCATCTTCCAGGCTGAATACACCTGCTATACAAGCGGCGGCATATTCACCAACACTATGGCCTATTACTACTGTGGGCTGTATGCCAAAAGCCATCCACAGCTGCGCCAGCGCATATTCAAAGGCAAACAATGCCGGCTGTGTATAAGCTGTTTGATGCAGTAAGGTTGTATGTGCGGGATTAAATAAAACATCCGTCAGGGCTACCGGTAACCAGGGTTGTAATAATTCGCCGCACTTATCAATAACATCTTTAAATACAGGATATGTCTGGTACAGGGTTTTACCCATACCCGTGTATTGTACGCCCTGCCCGGTAAAGAGGAAGGCCGCACGCGGCGCATTTTTACGTTGGCCCGGGGCCGTAATATCAGCTGCCTGTAAATAACTTTGCAGCTGCGCCTGTACTTCCTGCACATTAGCTGCGGAAACAGCCAAACGGTAAGGGAAATGCGTGCGTGCTGTGGCTGCGGTGTAACAAACGGGTGTTAAGGTTACATCATCCTGCTGCAGGTAGCTTATGTACTTGCGGCACAGATCCTGCAAAGCTGTTTTATTTTTGGCAGATAATAACAGCAGGTGGTGCGGCGCTTCTGTAACGGCTTTGCTAGCTGCAGCTGCTTCTGTGATCAGCACATGGCTGTTGGTGCCGCCAAAACCAAAGGAGCTGATACCAGCCACCCGCTTTTTGCCTTCCGGCACTTCCCATGTTGTGTGCTGCACCGGTATGTGCATGGGCAGCTGCTGCAGGGAAATATTAGGATTTAAGGACTGAAAGTTAAGTTGGGCGGGTATTTCCCGGTGCTGCAGGGCCAGCACGGTTTTAATAACACCCGCTATACCGGCTGCAGCTTCCAGGTGGCCAATGCTGGCCTTTGCAGCGCCTATCCATAAAGGATGCTGCCGCCCTTCTTCCATGAGCACGTTTTTCAACGCATTCATTTCAATAGGATCGCCTAAAGGCGTACCGGTGCCATGCGCCTCAATATAACTTACTGCAGCGGGTGTTAGCCCTGCCTGCTGCATGGCCTTCATTATCACAGTCTGCTGTGAAAGCCCGTTGGGCGCGGTAAGACCATTACTGCGGCCATCCTGGTTAATGGCGCTGCCGCTGATCACGGCCAGCACGGAGTCGCCATCGTCCATAGCGGCCGACAGCTTTTTTAAGATCACCACACCGCAGCCCTCTCCCCTCACATAACCGTTGGCGTTAGCATCAAAGGTTTTGCACTTACCATCTTCAGATAACATGCTGGCTGCGCCAAATACTTCGTTCAGCTCAGGGCTTAATAATAAGTTCACACCACCGGTTATAGCCATACGGCTTTCACCGTTGCGGATGCTGTTGCAGGCCTGGTGTAATGCTACCAGGGAGGAAGAGCAGGCGGTATCAATAGCCATGCTGGGACCTTTCAGGTCCAGGAAATAAGACAAGCGGTTGGCCAGTATGGAAAACGCGCTGCCGGTACCTGCGTATGGGCTTAACGCACCTTCTGCTGCCAGCTGCATACGCGCATAATCATTACCACTAACGCCAATGAATACACTGGTATCGGAGCCGGTCAGCTTTTCTTCTGTAAGGCCGGCATGCTCCAGCGCCTCCCAGCATACTTCCATCATAATGCGCTGCTGCGGGTCCATACAGGGCGCTTCTTTGGGCGATACCCCAAAAAAAGCCGCATCAAAAGCATCAATGTTACTAATGTAACCACCGGGTGCGGCCAGGCCGTTCATGGGAGTAAGGGCGCGGCGTGCTGCAGTCATGGGGCCTACGACATCTGTTCCATTCTTCAGTAATTCCCAATAAGCAGCGGCATTCTCTGCACCCGGAAAACGGCAGGCCAGCCCGATGATGGCAATGGGTTCCGCTATAGTATGATCAGCAGCGGCAGTAGTGGTTTGCACTGCTGCGCCGCTTAAATGTTCTGTTAAAGCCTGTATGTTAGCAAAGTTCCAGGCAAGGGTAGTATCCAGCTCCCGCTGCAGCAGCTGCCCTAAGTGACCGGCCAGCTCCACGGCTATCATGGAGGTTACGCCCAGTTCTGCAAACGCACGGGAAGGATCTATATTTTCAGGGCGTACCTGCAGGCGGCCGGAAAGGAATTGAATAATGTGCTGGCGGATAACAGCGGCTGATAGCTCCTGCAAAGGCGGTGCAGCAAGGGCTGCGGGCTCCGGTGCAGGCTGTATTTTTTCCAGCTCTTCCAGCACAGTGTTATACTCCCCTTTTAAAAGATCATCCAGCAGCATAAACCTTTTTATTTTGCCGCTGGTGGTTTTAGGAATATGTTTTACCGGCACCACCTGCTGCACACGAATGCCCAAACGGGCCGCTATCAGGGCTTTCAGCGCCTGTGTTAAGGGGTAAAAACTTTCTAACGATTTTTTATACAGTACAAATAATACCAGCGCATCTGTTTGCGTAGCTATATCAGGCACCCCGCAGGCTACTATGCGGCCGGTATCTATTTCATCCAGCTCCTCTGCAATGCGCTCAATGTCGTGCGCATAATAATTGAGGCCTCCTGCAAAAATGATATCCTTTGCACGGCCGGTAATAAACAGGTTGCCTTCCAGCACAAAACCCAGGTCGTAGGTATTAAGCCAGCCGGCTTTGATCACCTCTTTGGTGGCTGCAGGATTATTATAATAGGTTTTGGTAACGTTATCGCCGCTGATCTGCACATACCCTACCTTTCCCTCATCCAGCACTTCATTTTTTTCATTGGTAATGCGTATGCGGCAATTAGGTACAGGCTTACCCAGGTTGGCAAATTCCACCTGGTTTTCTGTAGCATCTACCTTTACACGCTGCCCTACGCCCAGGCGCAAACGTGAAAGACGGATGCCTGTAAGCGGGCGGGCCGGTGGCGGAAAAGCCACGGCCAGCGTAGCTTCTGCCAGGCCGTATACGGTAAACATCACATCCGGATGTAAACCATACGGCTGCATGGCAGCAAGAAAAGTGCGGCACAGGTCCATGGAAATAGGCTCTGCACCATTGAAGATCAGGCGGACGGAGGAGAGGTCAATATCTTTCAGCGCATTTTCATCTAAGCGCTGCAACAAATGTTTGTAACCAAAGTTGGGCGATGAGGTGAGCGTAGCCTTATGGGCCGACAACACCTGTAACCACAATGCAGGCCTGCGTATATACAGGTCCGTAGGCATCATATATTGCTGCGCACCCGATACCAGCGGCACCAGGTGAAAACCAATTAGGCCCATATCATGCGTAAGCGGCATCCAGCTGCAGGTAGCATCTGCCTTTGAAATAGCGCCTGCACTGATAATGGCGCTTACATTCGTGATCACGTTATTATGGGTAAGCGTAACACCTTTAGGGGTACCGGTAGAACCGGATGAAAATTGGATGAACGCAATATCATCTGCCGCAGGTTTATGTATATTCCCTTCCTGCTCATGCTGCATCATATCTTCAAACAACAGCAAACGCCCGCCGGATAAGATCTCCTGCATGTTCATTGCAGGATCATCGGCAGACTTTTCCAGGTTCGTATGTACGCGGCGGTTAGTAAGCAAATAAGGGTGGTCTAATATCTTCCAGATCCTGCACAGTTTCTGGTTGCTCTCCGTATAATGCGCTACGGCCAGCGGTACCGGGCGTATGCCGCCCATGAGGGCCGCCCAGAAGGTTACCAGGAAGCTGTGATTATCATCCACCTGTAATACCAGCTCATTACCCGGCTGCATGCCCTGCTGCTGTAAATAACCCAGGCAGCTAAGCGCCTGTGTATACAGCAGGTTGTAGGGAACAAAGGTTTCCTGCTGGCTGCCGCTTATAAATGTAATACCGGTATGTGCCTCATTTTTAAGCATGAGGAGGGCTTCCGTCAGTGACGGTGGGATTAATTCCTGTTCCATAAGTGACATAGAAAATGCAGGTTAAGTACTACATGGTCATATCCATTCTAGGCTAATAGGATCTTACTCCAGTCTGCTGCGTAATCATATTTGCGGGATAAAAGGGTCAGTCCTATGCCGGTCAGTCCTTCCAGGATACTGGTGTTCTTCTCTTGTGGTTCCTCCTTTTCCAGCGCAGCCTGCGCCAGTGTAAGGGTTTGGTCCATCCAGTAATGATATCCTTTTAGCAAGTCCTTTCTGCCTGTGAAGGCAAATAATCTTTTATATAAAAGAGCAACCCCGGCAGCGCCATATTGTACAGAGGCATCGTGTATGCCGGTATGCGTTTCATTTTTTCTTAACAGGGTGTTGAGCGAAATCAATTCTGCCATACGCAGGTAATTTGAATTTTTGCACAGCAGCGCCGCCCTGCAAAGCAGCAACGCCTGTCCCAGATCACTGCTGTCCCAGCCCAGGCTGTTATTGTATAATGCTACCTTTTGTTCATTATCGATCCGGTAAGGAAAAAAAGAGCATTTATCAGCGGACTGGTCTACTTCCTGGCGTAATCTTATCAGCTGGTGCACACAGCTTCCGATAATGCTGCCGGTTTGCGGATAACTTACCAGGTGCGCCACATCTGCTACTACCATTAGTAACCCGCAGATGCCTTTTGCCAGCCCCATATCTGTTTCCTTTGTTTCATACGGCAAAAGGAATAATTCCTGCTCGCACATCCATTGCACATGATTTGCAATGGGTTCAAAATGCCGGTCCAGTAAAAGCTGCCTCGATTCAAACGCCGCCGGCAAATTCTTAAAGTAGTACAGCACACCGGCCCAACCTGTCAGGTAACCCATTGCGGGTAATGTTGTGATGTCAAAATCAGTATCAGTTACCAGCCGCTTGTTCCAGTCATTTATACGTTGCACCAAAGGTTGCAATACCAAATTTTCCGTTTGTATTTGTTGCAACAGATGCGTCAGACAGTTAAAAAAAAACGGGTATCTTCCTAAGGTTGTGGTGGCACTGTCTTGCTGTTCCAGATCATTTATAATTACTTCCAGGCACTGATTCCGTCGTGTTAAATGATCGTTATCTGTTGTGGCTTTATACAGGTAGTGATAAAAGAGCGCGAATGAAATATCCTGTATCCCAAACCCCGGTCTTTCATCAAATTGCCTGCCGATAATGGTTGTAAGTCGTTCAAGCACGTGGCTCTCCGGGGTTTCGGGTTTTATCATCGTTTGACAATATTAGTTAGAACAAATAAAAACCATTCGCTAACTGCCGGCGTGAAACCCCGTAATAGTAGTAGGGAGCGTAGTAGGCACGGTATGATATGCTTGCCTTTTCTTGTCGGTTACCTCATTATTTATTATTTTTATTACTACTCTTTTTTCGAAGAGCAATTTGCCTGTAGTTCTAAATAAGTTTTCCATAAAGAAACGTTTGTAATGTGTTTAACCATATTTTTTACCGTGCCGTGTAATTACAATTCAAATATCTACAGAACATGGCAGCAACAAAAATTAATTACATAAGATCGCCTGATGATTACACGAAATCCCCTTTTTCTATATAAAACACCTTTCTTCCTCACATGACCAATGTGGCAACAATAATTCCTGATGAACCGCGTCACAAAAGCCTTATAAACAGGCTGGGACTGCATATCCTGGTATGGGTATTGTATTTTTTCTATGAGAACGGCATTGTAATGATCATAGAACCTTCGCAGGTTACGCTATTCTCTACCCTTATCTTTTTCATCCTCAATGCTTTTATTTTTTATGTAAATACCTACCTCATACTCCCCTATACCTTTGGCCGCAAAAGAGCGCTCCTGCTGGTATTGCTCACCTTTTTACTCTGTGTGCTGTACCTGGGGCTGAACTACATGATCACCCATAACCTGGAAAGCCACGAAATTCCTACGCTGTATACCATACAAACTATAAAGTCGTTTATATTACTGCGGGTATTCCGTTTTATTTATTTTATATCGTTAAGCTATGGTTACTATCTTGCGCTGAACACTATTGCCAAAGAACGCCAGCTACGTAAGCTGGATAAGTTGAGAATAGAGGAAAGCCGCCGCCAGGCCTCACTGGAAAAGGAGATCCTCAGTACAGAGCTCAGCTACCTGCGCTACCAGATACACCCGCACTTCCTGTTTAACACACTCAGTTTCATTTACACACAGGTAAGAACGGTTTCTGCCACAGCATCCAAAAGCGTTATGCTGCTGTCAGACATTATGCGTTATGCGCTGGATAACCATGACGAGGAGGGAAAAGTAGAGCTGGAAAGAGAGATCCAGCATATTATTAACCTGGTAGAAATACACCAGCTTCGTTTTAATAACGAGCTGTATACGGAAATAAAGACCGGCGAGCCGGTGGAGTTTAAGTTCCGCAGAATAGCACCACTGCTGCTGATCACCTTTGTAGAAAATGCTTTTAAATACGGAGACCTGCAGGATGCCGCACATCCGCTACAGGTAAACATTTACATGAACGACGGCCAGCTGCATTTTTTTATACGGAACAAGAAAAAAGTACCGTTCCCATCAGGAATTTCCGGTGGTATTGGCCTGGCCAACGTTAAGAAACGATTAAACCTGATGTATAATAACGATCAATATAAACTGGATATTGAAGAGGATAGTAATTTGTACACTGTTACCCTTAACCTAAACCTGTAATTTCTGTTATGCTATCTTGTATTATAATAGATGATGAACAGCACGCCATAGACCTATTGAAAAGTTACATTGAAAAAGTATCTTTCCTGGAACTAAAGGGCACCTACAACAATCCGCTGAATGCTATAACAGCAACGGATGTAGACATTATTTTCATTGACATGCACATGCCGCAGCTTTCCGGCATGGACTTCATTAAGCTCATGAAAGGCAAGGCCAGGATCATCATCACCTCCGCCTTTAAAGAGTATGCGCTGGAAAGTTTTGAGTACGAAGTGCTGGATTATTTGTTGAAACCAATTTCGTTCGACCGTTTTCTGAAAGCCGTACAAAAAGCCATGAACCAGCTTACCTTTGCAGAAGAGGACAATCAAACCAAACAAACAAAGAATTACATTGTTGTTAAAACAGATGCCAAGAATAAGCTGCAAAAGATAGAGCTGGATGAGATCGTGTACATAGAAGGCATGAAGAACTATGTAACCATTCACAAAGAGCAGCAGCAGGTAATGACCCTGCTGAACATGAAAGACCTGGACAATGATCTGCCTAAAGATCAGTTCATCCGCGTACATAAATCCTACATCATATCTATTGATAAAATAAAAATTATTGAGGGAAACCAGATATTTCTGAAGAATGTAAAAGAGAGCATACCATTAAGCGAAACCTACCGGCAGGCATTTTTTGACCTGCTGAAACAAACGATCATAGGAAATAAGAAGCCTATTTAATCAAAACCATAGTGTATGGGGCTGTCCTTTTTTCCGGCACTGTTATGCAGGTGTCCTGCTAAACCATTTGAGGATACTGCCATAACGCCGGACATAACCACTTTATTGAACGACGCTGCTTTTATGGAAGCCATTCACCTGGCCTCCCCTGTATTGTACGAGCAATGCCGCAGGTACCAGGCAGGCGGAACAGATGTTTCCAAAAAACAGAAGCTGCAGAACAGCCTAACCAAGTATTATAACCGTATGCGCAGCAGGCCCACGCCATTTGGCCTGTTCTCCGGCTGCACCACCCTGCAGTGGGGCGCTGATACACGTATTACTTTAGACAGCAGTAAATGGCAGCGGCACATCCGCTTTGATGTGGATTTTTTGTGTGCGCTTGTACAGGAGCTGCAGCAGCACAAAGCCATCCGCCACCAGTTGCATTACCGCTTTAATACCTCTGTATATAAAGTAGGCAATGAATACCGGTATTATGAATACCAGCTGGAAAACAACCAGCGCAAATACCAGGTGAGCGCCGTGGCTGCCACCCCGCTGCTGATGCACTTAGCCGCGTTGTGCGGGAAAAAGGAAACTGCTTTTTATATGCTGCGCGATCATATTATTGCGCGGGAACAGGTGCCCGCAGCAGAAGCGGAGCAATACCTGGAAGCGCTGATACAATCACAGCTGCTGGAAAGCAACCTGCACTTCCAGGTAACGGGTGTAGATTATTTAGACCGCATCATCCGCATACTGGAACCTATACACGCAGCTAACCAGGATGCCCTGACCGGCCATTACTTACAGCAATTGTTACAGCTGCAGCAACAGCTGCGGGAAGCGCCTGCTGCCGGTTATTTGCCCGCTGCGCTGGAAGCCATAGGCAGCCAGTTGAACGCCGCGGGCCTTAGCTTCCAGGAGAACCGGCTGTTCCAGCTGGATGGTACGGTAGGCTGCAGGGAGCAAACCGTGGAGCAGCAGCTGCAGGAAGATATTATTGCAGCGCTGGAAGTGTTGCAGGTACTCTGTGCCGGGCAAACAGACAGCCCCTGGCTGCAGCAGCTGAAAGCTGTTTTTGCCAGCCGCTATGATACTGAACCCGTGCCCCTTACGCATATCATCGATCCTGACACCGGCATTATTACCAACGGGGGCGGCGGCATTGAGCTGGATGGGCAACCCCTGCAGGGCTTTGCCAGCGCCACCACTAACAATCCCGCGCAGGACACGCCTGACCGGCAAAAGGTGCAAACACTGATCACGGAAAAATTATTACTGGCGTTTAAACATGACGACTACACAGTAACTTTTACAGATGCGGAGATCAATGGGCTGCGTAAAAAAATTACGCCCCTGCCCTTGCCCGATACTTTTTCCGTGATGTTCAGCTTTGTGAATGATGGCAATACTATCTTAATGGAAAATGCGGGCGGCGCCAGCGGCAGTGCGCTGATAGGGCGTTTTGGACATACGGATGCCACCATCCGCGCACTGCTGCAATCCATACATGCTTTTGAGCAGGGCCGCCACCCGGGCAGCATATTAAGCTCCGTAGTGCATTTACCGGAAGACAGGACCGGGAATATTTTACAGCACCCTGCCGTGCGTTGCCTGGAAATACCTTACCTGGCACACTCCTCCCTGCCACCGGAAAGACAGCTGTCTGTAGCAGATCTGTACATAACCCTGCAAAACCAGGAGCTGATCCTGTACTCGCCCCAGCATAAAAAAAATGTGCTGCCGCGTATAGACAATGCGCATAACTATGTATTTAATACCCTGCCGCTGTACCGCCTGCTGGGCGAGCTGCAGGGCCAGGGCAAACAAACGGCGCTCAGCTTTTCATGGAATATAACGTTACCGGGCATACATTTTTTCCCGCGCGTGCAGTACCGTGAGGTGATCCTTTGCCCGGCGCAGTGGCATTTACCCTTAAAACATTATAAAGACCTGCTGCAGCCCGGTGGTGCAGCCGCCTTTTACCTGTTTGCCAGCAAATGGAAGCTGCCACCCTTTTTTGTACTGGCCAATGGCGACCAGGCCTTGCTGGTAGACCAGGAAGATATGGCCAGCGTACAGGCTTTCATCAGCGCTGTTAAAGACCAGCAACAAATAGTGCTGAAAGAATTTTTATATGCCTCCGGCACCGTAAAGGATGAGCACAACAAACCTTACACCCACCAGATCATTGCAGTGGTAAAAAATGAAACGCCTGCCAATGATCCTGTGCTGCAAACACCTGTTACCCTGCCGGAGCGGCATTTTGCCGTAGGGTCGGAATGGTTATATTTTAAGCTGTATTGCAGCACGCATTACGCCAATGAGCTGCTGCAGCATACCATTGCCGCAGCAGCAGAGCTGTTCCTGCTGCATGGCCTGGCAGACCGCTGGTTCTTTATCCGCTACCAGGACCCCGAACCGCACCTGCGCGTACGTTTTCACCTCACCAATGTTATACACACCGGCGCAGTGATCCATCACCTGCAAACCACGCTGCAGCATGCCATACAAAGCCATTTTGTGTGGAAAGTACAAACAGATACCTATTGCCGGGAGCTGGAACGTTATGGCGCAGCAGATATTACTGCCGTTGAGCAGCTTTTTTATGCAGACAGCACTGATGTGCTGCAGCTGCTGCAACAGCACACAGATGATGCACAAACTCCTTCCCTGCTGTTCAGCGCCCTGCAGTATGCGGATGACCTGCTGACCTTATTCCATTTTACCCTGCCGCAAAAGCTGGCTTTTGTAACGCACTACCAGGATGCTTTTGAACGGGAGTTTAACCCCGGCAAGGAAGAAAAGGAAATTTACAACCAGTACTACCGGCAGCATACAGCTGAAATACAGCAGCTGCTGCAAAATACGCGTCCCCAGCCTGGCTGGGCTCACTTGCTGCCGCCATTGCTGGAAAAGCGTAACAGCACAGCACTGCAACAGCTGGCCGGCGATCTGCTGCACATGCACATTAACCGCCTTTTCCATATGGCGCAGCGCCGTTATGAAATGATCATTTACAGCGTGCTGTATAAACATTACCGTTCCATGGTAGCAAGGCAGGGCAGCGTTTAAAAGTGGTTTTATTATATTGTGCAATAAACCCTTTCACGCATGACCACGGATCTGATACAGGTATTAATTGCACTACTGGCAGGCATTGGCGTTATTATACTGCTTACGGCCAAATACCGCGTACATGCCCTGTTTGCACTATTCCTGGCCTGTTTTGTAACCGGCCTGATAGTACAATTATCTGTAGCAGATATTATTACCGCCATGAAAGATGGTTTTGGCAACATCATGAAATCCCTGGGTTTTATTATAGTGCTGGGTACCACGCTGGGCGTGCTGCTGGAACATACCGGCAGCACCCGGGTAATGGCAGCGTTTATATTAAAGATCGTGGGAGAACGGTATGCTGCTGTAGCTATGAGCCTTACAGGGTTTATTGTTGGCCTGCCTATTTTCTGCGATTCCGGTTATATTGTATTAAGCGGGTTAAACCAATCCCTGGCAAAACGTACAGGCATTTCCGTGGTTATTATGTCCGTATCCCTGGCTACAGGTTTATATGCAGTGCATTGCCTGATACCGCCCCACCCCGGCGCTACTGCGGCAGCAGGCGCCATAGGCGCTGATTTTGGAAAATTAATGCTGATGGGCATTGGCGTGGCTATTCCGGCAGCCATTGCAGGCAGCTGGTGGGCGCATTATGCAGGTAAAAAAATCCCCGTGGTGCAGCAAACGGAAACATCCGAAGCTGCTAACAGTCCTGCACCGCCGGTATGGCTGGCCTTTTTGCCGGTGGTAGTACCCATTTTGCTGATTGCTATAGGTGCCTTTACCAATATTGAAAAAACCACTAATGGTACATTACGTTTCTTTCATACCCTGGGCGATCCTGTGCTGGCTTTGTCCGTAGGTGTGCTGCTGGCCTTTGCAGGCGGCAGGGGCTGGAACAAAACCACTACCGGTAAGCTGCTGGGAGAAGCTGCAGAAAAAGCAGGTGGTATTTTAGTGATCATTGGTGCAGGCGGCGCTTTCGGAGCTGTGCTGGCTGCCGCAAAGATCGGGGAGCATGTAAGCGCAGCCGTGCCCCTGGGCAGCTTTGGCATCGTGTTCCCGTTCCTGTTAGCTGCTTTACTGAAAACAGCGCAGGGCTCATCTACCGTAGCTATTATTACCGCCGCTTCTATTGTGCAGCCGTTATTACCAGCGTTAGGATTAGAGAGCGATATGGGCCGCATTTTGTGCATACTGGCCCTGGGCGGCGGTTCTATGACGCTTTCCCATGCCAATGACGCCTACTTTTGGGTGATCTCCAAATTCTCCGGCCTGGAAATGAGAACCATGTTAAAGGTATATTCCATTGCCACCTTGTGGATGGGGTTAGTAACCTTGCTGGTGGTGTATTTGCTTTCCCTGTTCTTGTTATAACTTATAGATCACGCCATCTTTCATTACGAACTTTACCTGTTCCAGGGCTTTAATATCAGCTAGCGGGTTGCCGCTTACAGCAATCAGATCTGCCAGCATACCTTTACGGATACTGCCTAATTTAGCGCCCCAGCCAATTATTTCCGCATTACCGCTGGTAGCAGCCTGCAGCACGGCTTCCGCAGGCATGCCGTATTCCACCATCTTTTCAAGCTCCAGGTAATTCTTACCGTGTGTAAACACGCCTACATCGCCACCGGCACAAATGGTAACACCCGCCTGTAAGGCCGCTTTAAAACTTTTATGTTTCTGCACCACACGTTCCGGATCCACATCAATACCCGGGCGCCAGCCTTTGTACATAGCGCCTGCTTCTACCGCCATAATGGTGGGGCACAGCGCCACGCCTTTTTCTTTCATCAGGCGAAAGATCTCCGGTGTGCCCAGATCCCCATGCTCAATAGTATGTACGCCTGCCAGTATGGCCCTGCGCATACCTTCTGCCGTACCGGCATGGGCTACCACATAACGCCCGCTGGATGCAGCTGTTTCTACCGCTGCCTGTAATTCTTCTATGCTAAAAGTGGGTGCCGGCTGCTCATCCTGGCCCCAGCGGTAATCTGCATACACCTTAACCACATCTGCACCCCGGCCTATTTGTGTGCGTACTTCTTTGATCATGCCTTCCTTACCATCTGTTTCTGCTGCGCCTTTGGGCAGCTCCAGGTCGGCCATTTCGTTCTTAACTCCGTAGCTGCCTGTTGCCACAATAGCCCGCGTGGCAATCAGCAAGCGCGGGCCAGGTATCACCCCTTTGGTTATACTTTGTTTAAGGCCCACATCATCATACCCGGCGCCTTCTGTGCCCAGGTCGCGGGCCGTGGTAAAACCGGCCATGAGGGTGGCCTTTGCATGTTCTGCTGCCCGTATAGCCCTTTCTGCCCGGGATTCTGTAAGCAGCTGCTCTTTCCAGCTAACCTCGTTATACGGATGCAGGAACATATGCGTATGCCCCTCTATTAACCCCGGCAGCAAGGTTTGCTGCGGCAGGGCAATGCTGCGTACCTGCGCCGGTACTGTAAAAGAACCGGCCGGGCCGGCGGCTGCAATGGTATTTCCTTTTACCAGCACCTGCCAGCCTTTTTGCAGGGTGTGGCCGTCAAATACCTGCATGGGCTGCAAGAGTATGCAGGCGGTATCCACAGGCTGCTGAGCCATCAGCTGGCCGCAACAAAAGCATAACATGAAACAAATAAGGCGCATAAAAAGCATTGTTATTACAAGATAACAACTTTGAGGGGCGGTGAAACCCATAATATTTTTCTACTTTTAAAATATAATTGCCGGTTAATCCGTCATGCCTAAGTACTCTCATCCAAATCACTATGAAAAAAGCCAACGGAACTGCTACACCTGCCGGAAACAAACCTCCCAAAATAGCTGCCCTTATTAAACCTTACCGGGGAATGGTGCTGTTGCTGGTATTGCTGGCGCTTTTCAGTAATGGGTTAAACCTGGTCATTCCCCGCATTATTGCCTACGGGATTGACTCTTTTGGCAAAGGGCAGCTGGTATATAAACCTATCATTATTTACTTTGCCAGCGCCAGCATACTCATTTTCATTTTTACGTACCTGCAGAACATTGTTCAAACCTATGCTTCTGAGCGGGTGGCCCGCGACCTGCGTACCCGGCTGGCTTTAAAAGTATCAGGACAGAGTTACGCACAGATCCAGGAAAGCAACCCGGCCAAGCTGCTCACGAACTTCACAGCGGATATTGATACGGTAAAACTGTTCATTTCACAGGCCGTGTCCTCTATTGCATCTTCTGTGGTTATTATCATAGGCGCCGCTATATTATTGATGGAGATCAACTGGAAGCTGGCGCTGGCCGTGCTTATGATCATCCCAATGATCACGATAACTTTTGTAATGGTGTTTGGCAGAATGAGGGCGCTGTTCCTGAAAGTAAGGGCTACCACCGACTGGTTGAATAAAGTGATCACGGAAAGTATATTGGGCTCTGCCCTTATCCGGGTGCTGAATGCGCAGCTGCTGGAATACGATAAATTCTATACCGCCAATACAGATGCCAAGAACATTGGCCTGGACATTATGCGGCTGTATGCCCTGCTGATACCAGTGATCTCTTTTATTGCCGGTATAGCTATTGTAACCATCCTGGCGCTGGGCGGGCATTTTGTAATTAGTGGCGGCATGACCTTAGGCGACCTGGCAGCCTTTAACAGCTATCTTGCCATCCTCATTTTCCCCATTGTGCTGATCGGTATAATGAGTAACGTGATCGCACAATCTACGGCTGCCTACCAGCGTGTGCAAATGGTGTTATCCATGCGGGATGCCGTGGAAACCGGTACTGTAACGGAAGCTATCCGTGGCGATATTACCGTACAAAACCTGCACCTGCAGTATGAAGGCAAACCGGTATTAAAGGATATTTCCTTTTCCGTAAAAGCCGGTACAAAAACAGCCATCATTGGCCCAACAGCCGCGGGTAAAACACAGCTGTTATACCTGCTCACCAATCTTGGCAAACCGGATAGCGGTGCTATTTTTTATGATGGGCATGAGCTGAGCACCTATAACCGCGATTCCCTGCACAAACAAATAGGCATGGTATTCCAGGACAGCATTATTTTCAATATCAGCCTGCGGGAGAACATTGCGTTCAATGACAGCGTAACGGCAGATGCTATGGAACGCGCTATTACCACTGCTGCCCTGAAAGACTTTACCGATGCGCTGCCGCAGCAGCTGGAAACCATGGTATCTGAACGCGGCACCAGCCTTTCCGGCGGACAAAAACAACGTATTATGCTGGCACGTGCGCTGGCTATTGATCCGAAAATTTTATTGCTGGATGATTTTACCGCGCGGGTGGACAGCAGCACGGAACAGCAGATCCTGCAAAACCTGTCCTTGTATTACCCGGACCTTACCCTGGTATCCGTAACGCAAAAGATTGCCTCCATTGAGCATTATGACCAGATCATATTACTGATGGAAGGCGAGATTGTGGCTTCCGGCACCCACGAAACACTGATGCAAAGCTGTCCGGAATATGTACAGATCTATCAATCACAACGCAGCACCAATCACTATGAATTACAATCTAAATAGCACTGCTGATCCGGCACAGAAAACCAGCACCTTTTCGGCGCTGAAAAAGTTATTCCGGTTCCTGGCAGCGGAGCAGAAAACCCTGTTGCTGGCTTTTTTTACTATTATCGTCAGCTCAGGGTTAAACCTTACAGGCCCTATCATTATCGGTTATACGATCGATCATTTTATACAAAATCATCAATACAGCAATGTGCTGCTCTTTTGCGGATTGTTGTTACTGGTATATACCGCAGCCTTTGTAGCCAACTACCTGCAGGCCCGCCTGATGGGCGGTATAGGCCAGCGTATGCTGTTTAACCTGCGGAATGCGGTGTTTGCCAAGCTGCAGGAACTGCCTGTAGCTTTCTTTAACCAGAACAAAACCGGCGATCTTATTTCCCGTATCAATAATGATACGGATAAGGTGAACCAGTTCTTTTCGCAGTACCTGCTGCAGTTTGTGAGCAATATATTCCTGATGACGGGTTCCGGTATTTTCCTGGTGTCTATTCATCCGCGTTTGGGAGGGGCCGCGCTGGTACCGGCTGTTTCCCTGCTGGTATTCACCCGGTTGATCTCGCCCTGGGTGCGCCGGAAAAATGCAGCCAACATGAAAAGCACCGGCAGCATGAGCGCAGAGATCCAGGAAAGTCTGAACAATTTTAAAGTGATCATAGCCTTTAACCGGCGGGATTATTTCCGGAAACGTTTTGATGAAGTGAATAAGCAAAACTACGGTACTGCTATTGGTGCAGGCATGGCCAACAACGTATTTATGCCGGTGTTTGGCTTATGCGCGCAGCTGGCACAGCTAACCGTGCTTACCTACGGTATTTACCTGGTAGCCACGGGGCAGTTCACTATTGGAATGCTCATCAGCTTCTTTGCGTATGTGACCAGCTTTTATAATCCTATACGCCAGCTTTCCGTGCTGTGGGCCAACTTCCAGGTAGCGCTGGCCGGGTGGGACCGCATCTCACAGATCCTTACCCTGCAGTCTGACCTGCCTTTGCTGGCCACTGCAGCGGAAAGTAACAACACGGCCGTTATGGAGTTCAGGAACGTGCAGTTCCGCTATCCTGATAGCCCACCTGTACTGCATAATGTAAGCTTTACCATGGAACAGGGTAAAACCTATGCCCTGGTAGGACCTACCGGCGGTGGTAAAACCACTACGGCCTCCTTAATAGCACGCCTGTATGATCCCACGGAAGGACAGGTATTCCTGAATGGTAAGGATATCCGCACTTATGAAGCAGCTACCCGCAGCAGCAAGATCGGGTTTATACTGCAGGAGCCTTTCCTGTTCAGCGGCACACTGCGCGATAACATTTTGTTTGGCAATGCGGAATATGTGGGCATGACAAACGAGCAATTGAGCGAGGTAATGAAAGAAGCGCACCTGGAAAGCCTGCTGGCGCGTTTTGAGCAGGGGCTTGACACTAAAATACTGACCAGCGGAGATGCAGTAAGCCTGGGACAAAAACAGCTGATAGCTTTTATCCGCGCCGTACTGCGCAAACCGGAGCTTTTAATATTAGATGAAGCCACCGCTAACATTGATACCATTACCGAACAGCTGCTGGAAAAGATCTTACAACAGCTGCCGGCTACTACTACCCGCGTGATCATTGCACACCGGCTGAACACCATTGAAAATGCAGATGAGATCTTTTTTGTGAATGCAGGTGAAGTGATCCGTGCCGGCTCACTGGAACATGCAGTGAATATGCTGCTGCATGAAAAGAGGGCCAGCTGATGGAGGTAAAAACCGTACATAAAACCATGCATATGACAGCTCAGCAGGCGCCTTACCGGCTTTTAGACCCATTCATCGGTACCTGGAAAACAACCGGCTTAATTCCAGCTACTGCAAATAATCCGGCTGTTCCCATTAACGGCACTGATACGTATGAATGGCAGTCTGATGGTTATTTCATATTACATACCGTAAATGTGCAAATGGGTGAAGCAAAGAATGAATCCATTGAAGTAATAGGTTATGATGCAGCTACCAACCGTTATCCCATGTGGAGCTTTAGCAATAAAGGAGAAATGGAATTAATGCATGCCAGCTTTGATAAAGACAAATGGACGTTCCTGGGTAAAAGCCTGCGCTTTACGGGCGGTTTTAGTGAGGAAGGGAAAGTGTTATCGGGCATTTGGGAACAAACTGCCGATGGCCGGAACTGGCAGTTTTTGATGAATATTAAGCTGCATAAAATAGGCAGGTGACCAGGCCGTTCTTATATGTTATTACCACACGGGGCCATACCGTTATATACTAGCTAATTTATTTTTTGGGGTTAACTTTGTGATGGAAAAAGTAAAAACGGTGAAATGATTGACCCAGAGCAAGCACATTATTTTTCATCTAATGCGGATCTTGATAGTATTTACCCGGAGCGTATCCGGCAATTATCCAAACGCCACTGGACCCCGCTGGGCGTAGCCAAAAAAGCAGCGCAATTCCTGGCAGCCAAACCAGGTGATAAGATCCTGGACATTGGCAGCGGCGTGGGCAAGTTTTGCCTGGTGGGTGGCCATTTTTGCCGGGAACAGCATTTTTACGGGATAGAACAACGCCAGGAGCTGATCGAGCATGCGCAAGCAGCGCAGGCACTAACCGGTGTGGAGAATGTAACTTTTATACATGGAGATTTTACCCGTTTGGATGTAACTCCGTATAATCACTTTTATTTTTACAATGCTTTTTATGAGCACCTGGTTGAATCTGATGACCGGATAGATGATGAAGTAGATTATTCTGAAGGGATGTATAACTTTAATGCCCGTGCCTTGTACCAGGCGCTGGATAGCAAACCGGTGGGCACACGGGTGGTAACGTTTCATAGCCTGCTGGATGAAATGCCGCAAGGTTACCAGCTGGCGTATAGTTCATTGGGGATGTTGCTGAAGGGATGGATAAAGGTGTGAGGGGATACCACCAAATAAAAAACACCATTTTAAGGCCTTATCACCTTATATTTATCCCATCAAAAAACCGTCACCATGTCTACCATAACCATCCGCCTCCTTCGCCATGCTACCCTCCTCCTCACCATCAATGATCAACGCATACTCGTAGATCCCATGCTCAGCAAAAAGTCCGCTATGGACCCTGTACCCATGGCCGCTAACGAAGACCGCATACCCTTGGTAGACCTCCCTGTTTCCGATACTGAATTAGCCACCTTACTAAATGATATAGACGCTGTTATTGTTACGCATACCCATCGTGATCACTGGGATCATGCTGCACAGGAAAAGATCGCAAAAGACAAGATCATCTTTTGCCAGCCTATTGATGAAGCATTAATGCAGTCGCAGGGATTTACCCGTGTACAGCCCATTGAAAGTAATTTCATCTGGAACGATATTTCCATTCACCGCACCAATGGGCAGCACGGCACCGGCGAGATCGGGCAGAAAATGGGAACCGTTTCAGGATTTGTGCTTACTTACGGCGAACAGCGTTTATATATTACCGGGGATACCATCTGGTGCAGTGATGTTGAAGATGCCATTACCACCCACCTGCCTACCCACATTATTGTAAACGGCGGCGGGGCACAGTTTGTACAGGGCGATCCCATTACCATGACCATCAACGATGTGCTGGCAGTAGCGCAATTTACAGAAGCGCCCATACAGGTAGTACACCTGGAAACGGTGAACCATTGCTACCAGAGAAGACCTGATTTTAAAGCCGCTATTGAAGCCAACAACCTGCAGGCACAGATCAGTGTGCCGGATGATGGTGCATCATGGAGTTTATAATATCTGCTTTTACGGATTCCGGTTCTATCACTTCCAATTTGCCGTTCACAGGCTGCTGCCCCGTACCAGCAGCTGCCCCTTATGGGCGGATATTTCGTATACATCATGCTGCTGCGGAGCAGGGATCACCTGCAGCTGAATGTGCTGCGCCCTGCTGCCGATGAGCCGCTCCATTACCCCACGGGAAATGCTGATAATACTATCTGCAGGTGCCGCACATGCCGGCGCTGTGTAAACAGCCCCTGCAATAACAATATTTATTACCAGGAATAACCGGTAATACAGGTTCCGCATAAACATGGAATGGGTTAATTATCAACGATCTAATCAAGATACGCCATTTAATTATTTTTTCCTTTTTCCTACTGACATAATGCTGTCACAACCCGGTAGTTACTTTGTATCAGCAAGCAAATAATAACAGATATGACCAGCAACATGCAAATGAATATTTACCAGCAATGGCCCGAAATGCCGGCAGCACCACAGTCATTGTGTGGCGCTGCCGGATTGCCGCGGGAATGGGCGGTAGATGCTTATCCTGCTGAAGTGGATGAGGAAAGGGATCCCGCAGACCGGTTCTCGCAGGATGAGCTGGTGGAGATTATTGCACAATATCTTTTTTAACTATGACCTGCCTGGCCAAATGAGCTGGCAGGTACCTTAAATAAAAACAGGTGTTTAAACCGTGGGTTTAAACACCTGCTTCTTTTGTAACCATTAACCCTAGTACACAGATCATCACACAGCGCAGTCAACAGTCTTTATATATTTAAGCTTCCGGAGATATACGCTGCATTGGCTTTATGCTTTCTCCTTTCTGCTCTAAGCCTGCAAATATTTCTTCAGTTCCGCAGCCGCATGCTCAAACAGGGAGCGTACAGTAGGCAGCTCTGCCAGGGGATTCAGCAGGCCAAAGTCGTGGATCATACCATTATAACGTACTGTAGTCACCTTTACGCCGGCTTCGTCCAGCTTGCGGCCGTATGCTTCACCTTCATCGCGCAGAATATCGTTTTCCGCTACCTGTATCAATGCCGGGGGCAAACCTTTCAGGTTTTCTACGGGATTGCGCAGAATGGCCAGGTGCGGCTGTTTACGCTCATCCGCATCTGTAGTGTACTGGTCAAACATCCATTTCATTAAAGAAGCGCTCAGGAAGCGGTCTTCACCATATTTCTGATAAGATTCCGTTTCAAAGTTGGTATCTGTTACAGGCCACATCAGGATCTGCAATTTAATATCCGGGCCGCCTTTTTCTTTAGCCATCAAAGCCGTTACACCGGTCATGTTACCGCCTACGCTATTACCTACTACTGCCAGTCTTTTACCATCTACATTAATTTCACTGCCATGTTCCGCCACCCATTTGGTAGCAGCATAAATTTCGTTAATAGCTTGCGGGTATTGGGCTTCGGGAGAAGGGGTATAGTTCACAAACACCGCAGCTGCGCCGGAAAGCACTACCAGGTCGCGCACCATCCGTTTATGAGTGGGGTAATCGCCCAGGATCCAGCCACCGCCGTGGATGAAAATAAATACCGGCAGGGTTTCAGTTGCACCTTCGGGGCGCACAATATTCAGCTTCACCGTGTAACCATCTGCGTTAATAGTTTTTTCTGACTCTTCAATGCCTGACAGGTCTACTTGTACAGAGTTTTGCACCGTTACCAGTACATTACGGGCATCTTCCTTGGAAAGGCTTTCTACCGGGGCGCCACCGGAGTTTAATACTTTTAATACGGCTTTGGTACCGCTGTCAAGATGAGGATCTGTTGCATAGTTGGCTACGGCGCTGTTCTTTTCTACGATGATTGTGTTACTCATGATGCTGGACTTTTTAAAGATGATGGATTTGGGATTCATTGAAGGGGATATCTGATACCACACGCTTACAGATTCACGGGGCCTTTATAAAGATACCAGAATATCCCGGTCAATTATATATAGAGCCGTTATTGTTATAAAATTATTTTAGGCTTTTGCATGTAAAGCAGGGGCTGCCGGAAAGTCAATGGGGATCTCTGTTACGCCATAGAGCAGGTTAGTGATGGTTTTATCGCCTACCACCAGGATGGTATCTACCAGGTTTTCTTCAGTATAACCAGCGGCAAAAAAGTTGTCAACCACTTCAGCATCGGCCTTGCCGCGTTTTTCAGTCAGGTTCTTGGCCAGCTTCACCAGGGCATCCAGCTTACTGTCAAAAGGCGCTTCACCGCTGCGGATCTCCAGGATCTGCTCATCCGTAAAACCGTTCAGCTTACCGATCATAGTATGTGCGCTTAAACAATAGTCACAGCTGTTCACTTCACTTACCACCAGGTTAACGGCTTCTTTTTCTTTGGCTTTTAAAGAGCTTTTTGCGCCATTCAACGCCAGGTAAGCAGCCAGTCCATTTTCAGAATAGGCCATGGTGGCGTATAAGTTGGGCACTTTACCTAAACCTTTGGCTAATTTATCAAACAGCTGCTGGTTAGCGGGAGATACATTTTCTTTGGCGGGAACTTTGAACGTTTTCATTTTTTTATCGTTTTAATTTTTCATTGTCGTTGTTGACGATGTAAAATTGCTACGATTTTAGTCCTTTTAAAATGGACACTCTTCCCGAAGATTTGCCGATTTTTCCCTAGGCCCTGTTTTGTAATGATCTTTTGAAGTCAGAGGGACTAAGTTCTGTCTGATTCTTAAAGAACCGGCTAAAGTGCCCGGCATCCTCAAAACCCAGCTCCAGCGCTATTTCCTTGGCCGATCTTTCTGTATAGTAAAACAGGCGTTTGGCTTCCTGGATAATCCTTTCCTGGATGATCTGCAAGGGTGACCGCTGGTTATACAGGGCAAACAAGTTGGAAAGTGTTTTGGGCGATTTGTTGAGCGCATTGGCATAGAACTGCACCTGGTGCTGCTGTTTATAATGCTCTTCCACCATCAGGGTAAAGTGGCGGATAATATCCAGCTTGTTCTTGTTGATCTTCTCCGGGTCTATATATTGTTTTTTGGCCAGGCGGGTTATTTTAATGATCAGCCTTACCAGCAGGGTACGGAGCATGGTGGCCTGGATCTCATCCTCATCCGCCAGCTCGTCTTTAAATACCTCCAGCAGGGCCTGTATCTTATGCTGCTCTGCATCATCTATATGAATGAACATGGGCTCCGATGCGCCAAAGATGAAACCTATACAGCTAACTTCCTTGTCGTGGTCAATAATACAGTAAAAGTCGCGGTTAAACTGCCAGCCGGTAATATCCTCCGGCCTTTCAAACCGGAACGACTGGTTAATGACCAGCGGCAGAATGGCATTGGCCGGGAAGGTATAGCTGATCTCATCTATCACCACCTGCTGCGCCGGGCCCCGGTTCCAGGCAATGGTCAAGTATTTTGTTTTGCTGTCGCGCGAAAAAAAGTACCGGTCAAATTGCGGTTCATTGATCACTAATAGCAGCTCTCCGCCAACAGCGGGGTCTTTGAATATCATCTTCATCTGTCTGTCCTGTATTACTGCTGCAAAAATCGGATTTACCGGCGGTATTTCATCCCCCCGGTAAATTATAAAATACAGGACCGGACGCTTATATTTGGAAGATAAGCTAATCCACGTATGATCTTACGCACGTTCACGCAGGCAGCCCTATCAGTGCTGATGCTGGCGGCCTGCCGGCAACCTTCTGCCCACCACGATTACAGCGGCTGGCGCAGCTATGCCGGTTCCAAAGACGGGATCCGTTATTCATCCAATGACCAGATCAATACCGGGAATGCAGCCAAACTGCAGGTAGCCTGGACCTACAGCTCCCACGATAAAGACCCGGACAATCATTCCCAGAACCAGTGTAATCCCATTATAATAGATGACGTGCTGTATGGCACTTCTCCGCGCCTGAAGCTGCTGGCGCTGGATGCAGCCACCGGCACTCCTAAATGGATATTTGACCCCGCCAGCCTGGAAGACACTGCCAATGCCGATCCAATGGCTTTCTTTAAAGTAAGCCGCGGTGTTATGTACTGGCAAAGTGAGGACGGGAAAGATAAACGCATTCTTTACAGTGTGGGTGAAAAGGTATATGCTATTGATGCTGCTACCGGTAAACATATCAGCAGCTTTGGCGAAAAAGGGTATGTGGATCTTTCCAAAGACCTGGACCGTGACACCGCCAGCTATAATCCCTTTATTGCAGCTACCACACCAGGTATCATCTACAAAAACTTAATGATCATTGGCATGCGGGTAGCAGAATCTGCGGATGCAGCACCCGGCCATATCCGCGCCTATGATGTGCTTACCGGCAAGCGGGCCTGGATCTTCCATACTGTTCCCCAACCCGGCGAAAAAGGTTATGATACCTGGGACGATAAGGATGCCTGGAAAAAGTTCGGCGGCGCCAATAGCTGGGCCGGTATGTCGTTAGATGAAAAAACGGGCGTGCTGTATGTGCCTACCGGGTCTATCGGGGGCGATTTTTATGGCGGCATCCGCAAAGGAGCTAACCTGTATGGTAATTCACTGATAGCGCTGGATGCGGCTACAGGCAAATACAGCTGGCATTACCAGTTTGTGCATCACGACCTTTGGGACCGTGACCTGGCAGCCAATCCCAACCTGGTAACCATTACCCATAATGGTAAAAAGATCGATGCCGTAGCGCAGGTCACCAAACACGGGTACATCTTTTTATTTGACCGCAGCAACGGGCAGCCCGTATTTCCCATCAATGAAACGCCGGTACCAGCCTCTGACCTGCCGGGAGAAGTGGTGTGGCCCACACAGCCCATCCCTACCCTGCCGGAACCTTTTGCCCGCCAGCATTTTGACTCTGCCGATGTATTTGGCCTTACACATGAATCATATGAATTACTGATGGAAAAGTTCCGCCAGGTGAAATACAATACCATGTTCACACCACCCAGCAAAGCAGGGGTATGGATCTTCCCGGGTTTTGACGGTGGCGGCGAATGGGGCGGCGCAGCCGTGGACCCGGAAACCGGTATTTTGTATGTGAACAGCAGCGAGCTGCCCTGGTCATTAACCATGATAGATATGCCGGCTAAAACGGCAGATGTTTCTCCCAAAAACCTGGGCAAAGCCGTGTATGGCAAATACTGCGTGGCCTGCCATGGGCCGGAGCTGAAAGGCAATGGCAGCTCCTATCCTTCCCTGGTAGATATTGGTAAAAAATATTCCGCTGCACAGGTACAGGAAATTATTACGCATGGCAAGAACATGATGCCCGCCTTTAAAATGGAAACCGGCGAAAAACAGGCGCTGCTGGCCTTTTTACTACACCTGCAGGAAAAACAGCCTGCCATACCGGCCACTAAAAAAGAGATGCCCAAAGAGCCGGGTAGCACAGACAGCATGCGTATGAAAAAAAACATCCTGGATGAAGTACCCTATACCATGACGGGGTATAACCGTTTCCTGGATGCAGCTGGTTACCCCGGCATTAAGCCGCCCTGGGGCACCCTGAACGCCGTAGACCTGAACAGCGGTAAGCTGTTATGGAAAGTTCCCTTAGGTGAATATGCGGAGCTCACAAAAAAAGGTATTCCTATAACCGGTACTGAAAATTATGGCGGGCCTTTGGTTACTAAAGGCGGGGTAATATTTATTGCAGCTACTAAAGATGAAAAGATCCGCGCATTTGATAAAGCTACCGGTAAAGTATTGTGGGAAGCGCCTTTGCCCGCTGCAGGTTATGCAACTCCGGCTACTTATATGGCGAATGGTAAGCAGTATGTGGTAATTGCATGCGGCGGTGGTAAAATAGGGAGTAAATCTGGGGATACGTATGTAGCTTTTGCCCTGCCGGAGTGATCACTCCCGTCCAAAAGCCGCTCTCAGCTCATCTTTTGCTTTTTCCAGTACATTCTTTTGCCGCTTCGGCAAATTCTTTCCCGCCCGGTTAATATAAAAGGTCAACATAGACATGGCAGACCTGTACGGGCTGGATTTACGCCGGTGGCTTTTATTGGCGGATGATTTCAGGGATTGCGCAATCTCCTTCGGATCATGTGATTCAAAAATGTTCTTCTTCAGATCAAGCGCATCACTGTTCTCTGTTACTTCAGCAGACCATTTCCGGGTAGTTTTATGTGGCGTTGCTTTTTTATGTGTAGCAGGCATATAACAATTTTTTTGATGATCATACCCAAAAAAGGAGAAAAATCGAGCCAGTTTGCGCTAACACCGCAGGCCACAATGCATTGCGGCCTTTTATAAACAATGTGTTGCCCTTTATAGACAATCTAATATTATGTAAGCAGCCTGATGGGGCGTTATTCTATTTTTTCAATACCAGCTCTTCTTTAGCAGCCCATCCGCCAATATCCTGCTTGCTAAGCGCCGCTGCCATCAGGTCCGGGAATTTATCCGGTGTACAGGCAAATACGGGTACGCCTATATTGGAAAAGAATTGTGCGTTACCATGGTCGTAAGAAGGCGCTCCTTCATCATTCAAGGCCAGCAGTACAACAACCTGTACACCCGCGGCAGTCAGCTCCACTGCGCGTTTACGCATCCCATCCTGGTTGCCGCCTTCATACAGGTCGGTTATTAAAACCAGCACAGTATCCAGCGGTTTGGTGATCACCTGCTGGCAATAGGTAAGTGCTGCATTAATGTCCGTACCACCGCCTAACTGCACACCAAACAGCAGCTCTACAGGATCGCTGAGTTCTTCAGTAAGGTCTGCCACAACGGTATCAAATACCACCATGCGTGTTTTGATAGCAGGTATGGAAGCCATTACAGAACCAAAGATGCCGGAATACACCACGGAGGTACCCATTGAGCCGCTTTGGTCAATACACAGCACCACATCTTTCAGGGAAGTTCTTTTACGGCCGTAACCAATTTTAGTTTCGGGTATAATAGTTTTATACGCTGGCTGGTAATGTTTCAGATTTTTGCGAATGGTGCTGTGCCAGTTAATTTCATGATGCCGGGGCCGTGTATTACGTATGCTCCTGTTCAGGCTACCGGTTACGGCCTGCTGCATGGGTTGCGCCAGTTTGCGCAGCAGCTCATCCACTACTTTACGCACTACCTGCCGGGCAGTATCTTTTGTTTTATCAGGTATTACGCGGCTCAGTGTCATCAACGTGGCTACGAGGTGCACATCCGGCGCTACGTTTTCCAGCATTTCACTTTCAAATAACATCTGGGTCAGGTTCAGGCGTTTCAGTGCATCCTGCTGCATTACCTGCACCACGGTGTTGGGAAAAAAGGTACGGATGTCGCCCAGCCAGCGGCTTACATTAGGGGATGATGCCCCCAGACCGCCACTGCGGTCACTATCATACAGCGCTTCCAGCGTTTTATCCATTTGCAGATCAGCAGGGTTTAGCGGTGCACCAATGCCGTCATTGGGGCCACTGCCCAGTATCAGCCGCCATTTGCGTAAGACTGCTTCATTACTCATGTGTTACCTCCTTCCGGTTGTGGGTATCCCAATAATAACATTACCACCGGCAACCCTTTACGGGCGCGGTCAGCATCAAAATTTCCATCTGTAACAGGAGTGCCGGCAGTGCTGCTGCCGCCATTCTTCACCTTTTCTCCCAGCTTTCTTCTTTCACTGGCGGTAAAGTTGGCAAAAGTTCTGCGCAGCAGCGGTAATACCTGTGTGAAAGTAGCATCATCCAGCTGTGCTACCCAGCTATTTACCACGCTCCATAAATTAATATCTATCAGCAACAGGGTACCGCTGCCTTTTAAGAACCCTTCCAGCCAGGCGGCTGCTATAGCGGGCGCAGTGGCGGTGGACATTGCAAAGTAAAACGCCTGTATCAGCGGCTCACCTTCCAGCAGCTTATAATCAGCCAGCAGGCGGGTAGTATAACCGGCTATTACCGGCGCGGTATGCGGATTAGTGGCTATGTTCTGCAGGCATTGCTGCCATTGGGTGGTAACCTCCGGCTGCTGTAAAACATTTACTGCATCGTTCATTTTAAAGAACAGCTCCAGTAAAGCCTGCGCCGCATCATCAGCTATGCCGGTGCAGGCATTGGGCAGGCTTACGCAAATACGCGTGATCATACCGGTTACAATATCTGTTACCAGCGCTGCATCTGTTTTGCGTACGTTGCCGTAACGGCTAATGTTCACCAGGGCCGGAATAACTTCCATTAGCTGTATCACATCACCACTGGCTGCGGAGAGGTTATTAAGCCGTTCTATTAATACCTGCACGGCCCCGGGCAGCTCTGCAGGCATAGCATTTTCCAGCAGGGTGCTTACGGTTTTCAGTTCCGCAGCTTCTGCTGCCTGTTTGATCACGTACCTGGTGGCGGCTTCCGCGGCGGTATTACCCCAGGTACCTTTTTCAATAATATCTATGGTAAAAGCGGGGTCCCATTGCAAACGCCATTGTTCTTTAAAGGTGCCCTTGCCGCTAATGTCACTTTTATAAGCCCACTTTAACTCCAGCAGCTGCAGGCGGTGCAGGAATATGCTGCGTTCCAGGTCGTTCTCTTTACGCAGGTCCAGTATATAATCCTTCCAGTCTGCGGAGGCGGGTAACCGTAGTTTCTTTTGCTGTTTTTCAATATCTACCTGTAAAGGGGGTTTAGGCGTTTCCGTGGGTACGGCTCCCATTTTGTTACTTACGATCAGCTCATCTTCTATCAGCCGTAATAAAATATTTTCCCCGTTACATAATACGCTTAATGTGGCTTCATTCAGCTCTTCCAGCCCTGCTTTGGGCAGCTCCCGCAAAGAGGCCAGGGATTCCGCCAGGCGCACAGCTTCTATTACATGCGCTACGGAAGTGTCCATATCCTTTTTACGGAATAGTTTGGCTACTCCGGCCATCCAGCGGGTACCATCGTCATTGGGATGTTTCCATACATGCTCATACCACCCGGGCGACCCTATGCCTGCGCCATAACCGCTGTAATAACTTAAACGGTTATAGCTCCAGGGCGTCCAGGTGCATTCTACTTTTACTTTGGGCAGTCCTTTCAGCAGTTCGTTATCTGCTTTCTGCGATGGCATGCCGGTAAGTGCCGGTGCATGCCAGGCGCCGCAGATCACGGCTATTTCCGGGAACATTTCTTTTTCTGCCTGCCGTATTATTTTGCGCATGTAAGCCTCACGCAGCTGTTCGTCCCGGTCGTCTTTTTGCGGTAAGGCATCCCGCAGGGCCTGCATGGCTTCCTGCACTGCTTCAAACACCTGCTCATTATGCTGGCGGTGCTCAAACATATGTTCCCACCACTTTTCATCGTCTTCAAAACCGGCTGCCGCAGCCAGCCATGAGAGCGGATTCCGGCGGATCTCGGTTATTGCTGCTGCTTCAGTTACTTCTTCTGCTGCATTCCGCCATGCATTATGGTTCAGGGAAGGCGCTTCCCCGGTATCGGGTGTAGCTACTTTTTCTTTTGCAGCTTCTTGTTCCTTCTTTTCATTATCCAGGGCAAAACGGTGCGCCAGCGGCAGGTCCATAAAACGTACATGGATCTTATTTTTTCGCGCGTATTGAATGGCCTGCCATTCCGGTGAAAATTCTGCGAACGGATAAAAAACAGCCTGCTGGACCTGGTCCGGCTGGTAAGCCAGTATAGCTACCGGCGGTTTCAGTTCCTCATGCCCTACCCATTCCAGGATGCCATCTGCATCCGGCGGGCCTTCTACCAATATAATATCCGGTTTCAGCTTTTCCAGGAACTGTTTTACGTTCGTGGCTGATCCCGGGCCATGATGCCTTATACCTAATATATGCGTAGCCATTCGTTGTTATCGTTTTTAGATCAGATCGCGGCAGGCGCGGTAAATGTCCTTCCAGGCATCTCTTGGTTTCACTACTGTTTCCAGGTATTCCTGCCACACTACTTTATCCTGCACAGGATCTTTTACTACAGCGCCAATAACACCGGCCGCCAGGTCTGCGGCTTTCAGCTGTCCATCACCAAAATAGCCGGCCATAGCCAGGCCATTGTTCACTACGGAGATGGCTTCTGCGGTGCTTAGTGTTCCGGAGGGCACTTTGATCTTTGTTTTACCATCCAACGTAACACCGCTGCGCAGCTCACGGAAGATGGTTACAATACGGCGTATTTCTTCCAGCGCCGGTTTCTCAGCGGGCAGCTCCATTGTTTTTTCGTAGCTTTCCACGCGGCGGCGTACAATATCAATTTCTTCATCCATGCTGTCCGGCACCGGCAATATCACCGTGTTAAAGCGGCGCTTTAATGCGCTGGACAGATCGTTCACGCCTTTATCCCGGTTGTTGGCAGTAGCAATTACATTAAAGCCCTTTACGGCCTGCACTTCTGTATTCAGCTCCGGTACAGGTAATGTTTTTTCTGAAAGAATGGTGATCAGTGTATCCTGTACATCGGCGCCAATACGTGTCAGCTCTTCAATACGAACGATCTTGCCTTCTTTCATAGCACGCATTACCGGCGTTTCTACCAGTGCGTTCTCACTGGGCCCCTCTGCCAGCAGGCGTGCATAGTTCCAGCCATAACGGATGGATTCTTCACTGGTGCCGGCAGTGCCCTGTATGATCATGGTGCTATCCCCACTTACAGCGGCTGATAAGTGCTCGCTCACCCAGCTTTTGGCAGTACCCGGCAAACCATATAATAACAAAGCACGGTCTGTGGTAAGGGTGGCTACGGCTATTTCCATTAAACGCCGGCTGCCAATATATTTTGGCGTTATTTCAAACCCGTTCTTCAGCTTGCCGCCAATTAAATAGGTAACTACGGCCTGCGGGGTTAGCTTCCAGTTTGCAGGACGCTTACCGCTATCCTGCTTTTGCAGTTCTTCCAGTTCCTGTGCAAACAATTGTTCTGCATGACTACGCAAAATGGCTGACATAATGATGTGGGTATTTAATGTTATTGAAATGCTTTGATAGTCTGTGTTTTCAGTGATAACAGCTTTTGAATATAATCGCTGATACCCGCCCATGTACCATGCAGGTATTCTTCCTTCGGCACATATTTATTGAGCTCCCCGGCTATGTGCACCGGTATTAAATGAATATGCGCCTTATAAAAAGCACGGTTATACCGGTAGGCATCCCTGGAAGCGTGCTGCATAAATGTCCTGGTAATTTCCAGGCCCCACTCTTCCGTGGTCTCCTCTGCCAGGAAGCGCATGGCCAGGTCTGCATACTTAGCAAACCTTTTCAGCAGGAAAGGCTCCAGCTCTTTTTTTGGCAACAATCGTAATATGTCATGATAAAACCCCTGCTCATCATCCAGGAATAAAGCCGTCCAGCTGCTGTTCTTAAACCGCCCGGTGGCCAGGCCCAGGGCATTTACAAATAATGCACCTACTTTTTCTTTTTGGAATAGCGCTTTAATATTGGCGGGTGTTTCCTGTAAATGTGCTTCCCATAAATGTGGCGGTACAGCACTTATTAACCGCGACAGGATCATGTCCTCATCTGAAACACCTTTCTGGCTGCTGGTTTTTTCAATGCCGGTTTTAAAAATGCGCTCATCTATATTTTCCGGCAGCTGTATGTACAATACGGTTTTGGACGATAATCCCAGCAATGCTTTTTCCTTTTTTAACGTAACCGCCTGCTGTAATACCTCCCAGTATTGCTGTACCACACTGGAAGCAGGCAGCTGCTTTAACAGGTGTTGCACTTCTTCTTTTACCTTTATACTTTTATCCTGCTGCAAGCCTTCCAGCCAGGTCAGATCATCTGCAAACATTTCCGGTGGCAGGCCTTTTAACAGCTCCGTTCTGCCTGCTGCATTTTCCTGTGTCCAGGTTTCCTGTAACCAGCTGCGGGCTGTGGCAGGGTCAGTATGTGCTAAGCGAAGCAGCACACGTTTGCGCTGTTCCGGCGTACCGGTTTGCCATAAATCTTCATCTGGTTTATCTGCTGCAAACTGCCAGCTGGGGTTAAACCGGCTAAGCCATTTACCACGGTTGCCCATACACGCTGCTGCCAGCGGCCTGAAAGTATTATGTTGTGCCGCTTCATTTAACAGGGCCGGCAACACAGCAGGCTGCACGATCTGTTGTTTGGCAGCACAAAGCTCCAGCCACCTATTCAGTAATCCGGCACTGTCTTCTGCTAAAATATCCAGCAATACCTGTTGGGCCGCGGGGCTGCAATAGGCCTGCGTTTCAGCGGGCGCCGCTTCCATTACAGCTTGTGTGGTTTGCAAAGGCTGTGCACCGCTTTGGCGGTAGTTAAAGGCCAGTGCCGCGGTTTGCAGAAATTTATCTTCTTTATCCGTAGTGGTATTGCTGTGGATAATGGTATACGCTGTATTCAGATCTTCTGTAAGCTCATCTGCGCTTACCTGTTTTTTATCCGTACCCAAAAGGGCGGTTTGTACAATATTGGTCCAAAACTGCATAGGTCAGTTTGATATATTAATGTAGTGCGCTCCGTTCCATACACCCAGGGGTTCATAAACATTCTCTTTCCCCAGCACGGCCATGTTCAAAGGCTGGCCACCGCTCAATGCCAGCAGGGTGTATAGGTGTTTATAATTGTCTTTCAGCTGTACCAGCTGCTGCTGATCATCTGCCAGCCACCAGCGCCCCGCATATTGTACCGGCGTTATTTGCGCCAGTATAAAAGGGCGTTCCGTACTGAAAGGCAGGGCTGCGTAAGCAACTGTTTCTGCTGCTGCTACCTGCTGCCAGTTATTAAAAACCTGGTAAGGCGGAATTGTGCTGGTAGATAACTGCCGTTTAATAATGGCGCGCATAGGCTGGGCAGAGGGATAGAACACCAGCTCTGCCTCTACACTCATACCAGGGCTAAAAGAAAAGGTAATACCCTGCCCGCGCACGCTGAACTGTAATACCAGTGCATATTGATTGGTACCTGTACCATATAACCAGTTCCGTTCTACCAGCAGGTTATCTTCGTCAATAGTTTGTTTGCCCAGTACCAGCCAGGTATCAGTAATACCGGTTTGTGTTTTCAGCGCTTCCTGGTTCTGCGTAAAACCTATCCAGCTGCGAATGTCTTCTGCAAGTGGCCCGGGTAATGAGGCACGGTTATTAAAACCTGCTATCACTAAATATATACGCAGCAGCTGGTCCATAAAATAACTTTGCCAGCCTTCCACATAAAAATCCGTATCCCCCAATGCCCGCACCATACCAGCCAGGCCAGGCGCTTTGGCATCTACCATACGTTTGGCCATCCCCTCAAAAAAAGCAGGCCCTTTTTCCGGTATGTTCAGAATGCCATTGCGCACAATGTCTTTAACCCATAACAGCAGCTCCGTAATACCATCTTCCACGCCTTGCTCCCGGGCTTCTTTACGTTTAGCCTGTGCCGCTTCATCAACCGGTTTGCTTTCTTTTTCTACCTTTTTCTCATCACGTTTGGTTCTTTTATCCAACCATTCTGCTACCCAGGCAGGCGTTTCATGATCTGTGAATGTTGTAGTATGCCGTGCATGCAGCAGTAATAAACCCAAACCATGTTTGCAGGGAAATTTGCGGCTGGGGCAGGAACATTTAAATGCCATGTTCACAAGCCCCACCTGTGTTTGATAGGGTTTGCTGCCGCTGCCCTGGCACTCCCCCCACAGCGCAGCTTCATTCACACCTTTAGTTACCCATTTGGCAGGATTGGCAAGATCCTTTCCTGATTTTTTTGAAGATTCGTCAGGGGCGAGGGCTAATATCTGTTCTTCAGTTAGTTGCAAGAAAAATAATTAAGTATGTCCCAAAAAGACGGTTAAAAACAAACAAAATAGCGTTGAAAGATAAATAAAAAAACCAGAAATGACAGATGACTTTTATTAATATCTTTTTCACATACTCTGTGAAAATTTCTTTGATTAATAATAGCCATACTCCCCCCCTATAAGGGGCACCCCCTACTATCCAACCTCATTTCATTTTCCCATTGTTTGAATTTTGCAACAATACGTTTGAACCGCGTAAGCCCCCGCATGGTTCCCTGCGCTAATTTTGTTGCATCAAAAACACAAACATATGAACAGCACAAAAACATGGTTTATTACCGGCGCCTCCAAAGGTTTAGGTCTTTCCTTTGTGAAGCAGCTATTGGAACAAGGCCAGCAGGTAGCCGCTACCTCCAGGAATATAAATGACCTGATCTCCGCAGTAGGTGAAAATGTAGAAGGATTTTTTCCGCTGGCTGTTGATATTAAATCAGAAAGCAGCGTAAAAAATGCCGTTGCCGCTACCATTCACCATTTTGGACGTATTGATATAGCAGTGAACAACGCCGGCTACGGCCTGTCAGGCAGCCTGGAAGAGCTTAGCGACCTGGAAAGCCGCGACAACTTTGATGTGAATGTATTTGGCACCCTGAACGTAATACGCAGCGTAATGCCGTATATGCGCGAGCAGCAGTCCGGCCACATCATCAACATTTCTTCTGTGGCAGGTTTTACCGGTAATTTCCCCGGCTTCGGCATTTACTGCGCTACCAAATTTGCAGTAGACGGATTTTCAGAATCTTTAGCCGCAGAAGTGAAAGAGTTTGGTGTAAACGTTACCATCGTATCACCGGGTTATTTCAGAACACAGTTCCTGACTGCCGATTCCCTGCGCGTGCCTGCTAATGAAATTGCAGCCTACAAATCAGTGAGGGCCGTACAGGAGCTGCACCAGCAGGAAATAAATGGTAACCAGGCCGGCGACCCCGAAAAGGCTGTAGCATTGGTGATCCGCATTGCCAATGAAAAAAATCCGCCTTTACACCTGTTCCTTGGAGCAGACGCTTACGAAATGGCATATGGAAAAATAGCCGCTATTGAAAAGGACCTGGAAGACTGGAAAACACTGGCTACCGCTACTGCTCATGAAGCAGTTAATGCATAGCACAACATTTAAAACTGTACTGTATGCAAACAACTTCCCCTTACACCGGCATGTGGATGACAAAAGATGGTCACATCCGCCAGGAATTGTTACCCAATGGCCGGTATGATGAAGCAAGAGGCACCCGCCAAAGCGCCTACACCGGCAGCTATACCATTAACGGTGATCATATAGAGTACAAGGATGATTCCGGCTTTAGTGCTGATGGCGATTTCCGGGATGGGGTATTGTACCACGGCGGTTATGTGTTCTATAAAGCTGAGATGTAAGTACTGTAAACATTTTTCATTCGCTGGAAACACTGTTTAAAATTAATGCCACACCGGCCAGGTGTGGCATTAATATTTCTTCCCCCCCTCCGTTTATAACAATCAAACCCGGGAAAAATACCCCCCTTATCAATGGTGATTATCCCGTTGTTACGCTTGTTCCCCACAGCTACTTTTACAGCAACAAATAACCTCAAAGCAAATCTTTTTTAAAATTCACAACAATGAAAAAGTTGATCATCGCCGCAACAGGCTGGCTGTTACTGGCTTACATAACCGGTATTCTGAGCAAATAATCAATTTCAGGACAATACATAAACCCCCTTATCATGTTAACAATCTTTCTTGCACTCGTTAGTGAATCCCAGAAAGTTGGGTTTACAGAAGTTACACAAATAGCAGCTGCCATTCAAAAGCAGATCACACGCGACTTTAGCCCGGTATGGAATATACCAGCTACCATGGATGCCTTTTCCAGGCTCGAAGATATTCCGCCCGATTACTGGGCCATTATTATCCGCGATGATATTGGGGTGGATGCAGCCGGCATTCACCTCGACAGGAATGGGCAGCCTTATGCGCTGGTAGTAGCCAGCAATGCCACGGCACTTACCGTAAGCCACGAGGTGGTGGAAATGCTGGTAGATCCTTTCGGCGACCGTTTCATTGCATCGCAGTCTATTAAACCCGATCAGGGACGGGTGAACTACCTGGTAGAAGCCTGCGATCCCTGCGAAGGCGAACAGTTTGGCTACCGTATCAATGGCATTCTGGTATCAGATTTTTACACTCCCAACTATTTCGATCCTGTTTTTAGTCCTGCTGTCCGCTACAGCTTTACAGGCTCCATTACACAACCCCGTCAGGTATTGAAGGATGGTTATATATCCTGGCGTATACCTGAAACCGGCGAATGGTGGCAGGGTATTTTTACTTCAAATGAACTGACTTTTCAATCCCTGGGTGTACTCCGTAAAACAAATAACATGTCGTGGCGCCAGATAATAGATAAAATTACCAAAGCGCCGCTGCAAAAGCTTATAGCCAAAAACGAGATCATCGGTCAGCCACTGGCTGCAATCATGATGGCGCCTGCCTTCAGGGCGGTATCCGCCGGGTGGGCGGCACAGCTCCGTGAGGATATTAACCAGGCTATCAGCAAATAAATATTGGTACACACATTCTTACACAATCCCAAAACAATTTACCATGAAACACATTTTCTGTATTATTTGCACCTTATCGGTTTTTTATTGTTCTGCGCAGGAAACGCTTAACTACGATATGGCTACCAGCAAATTTGATCCCGCAGTAAAACGTTATATAAAAGAAGGTACTGCCCTTAGTCTTGGATTTAAAAATGTAAACCCTTTTGCATTTACGGTAACGGCCGATTTTGACGAAATAAATCATAATTATGAAGATGGTATGAGCACCGTACAATCCGGCATTAATACCATTGGTGGTGTTACCAATAAAACGGCCGATAACCAGGCTGCCCTGGTGGCCATGAAAGCTAAAGCACAAACGCTGGTAACCCTGGATGGTATTAAGAAACAGGATGTGGATAAAAGTAAAACCTACTTCGATAAAAAGAAGGAGCTGCTGGATGATATTAACAGCGCTTTTAAAGATATAGAGCAGCAGATCATCAGTATTAATGCGGTTATGAATATGGATACCCTTTTGAAGGTAGCCATGAACGACCCCGCCAACAATTCGGTTGTAAAAATGAAGACCGCTGTTTTTGCACCCGTAAGTGTTTACAGGATCAATACACCGGAAGATATTGCCAGCATTACCAAATCAGGCGTACAAAGTATTAATAACCATTTGCAGGATATTTCGCGTAAGGCTGCCTCACTGGAATTATTAAGCGATGCATTACCGAAGGATGCCGCAGCAGTAGAAAAAAAGAGAACTGCCGCACTGGTTGACTCTATTAATAAAAAGGTAACCGCGCTGGGTAAAGTATACTCCGGCGCCAACGCCTCCATATTACAAGGAAATGCCGGTTCATTATCCCAGAACGCCACACGTTTAATGAATGCAGATTATAACATTCCGACGACGAAAGTGGCTACTGCAAAAGGCGATTTTATAGAAATCAGCGATTCGTTAAAAGATCATAGAGGTAAACCGGTGTTAATCATTGAACCATTCAGAATAAAAACCTACGGGGGGTCAAGGGTTGATTTCAGTATAGGCCTGGCAGTTAATATTGGCGGCAACGGTGCAGATTATAATCTGCGTAAGAACCCGGAGAATGTAAAACTTGGTCCTGATACCGCAAAGGTAACCCTGTATAAAAGCAACAAGGTACTGGCCTTTAGCCCGGTAATACATGTGCACTGGTACCGTACCACCAAAGGTGCAGTTCAGTGGATGCTTACTACCGGTTTAGCGCCCGATTTTTCAACGTTTGCTAATTCCCGCCTCTTCGTCGGAACCAGCCTTGGTTTCCCTGCCAGTAACGACCTGGCAAAACGGCTGCTGTTCAGCATAGGCGCATCGGCCGGTTATGCAGATGTTTTGAAGAACAAATACCGCAGCTGGAACGACTACGCCCGGTTTGGCAGTATAGAGGATGCCGACCTTACTACAAAATCTGTAAGGATAGGTGGTTTCTTTTCCGTATCTTATAACCTTGGAGGAACAGGGCACAATACAACAGCAAATAACCAGTAACCATCAGTATTATCATCCCCAAAATCCGCTCACTATTCTCAAACATTTAAATCCCCAACTATGTTACCGAATGGAATGCTTTTAAAAGGTTGTCATACCACTATGAACAACAAACTTGAAATTCGCCTGGCGGACGATACCACAGAAGTAAGAGGCTTTGGCCAACCCATTACCAAACATGCCGCTTGTAAAATGATCAACGATTATGCAGCGGATATTGATGCCGCAAACAAGTTTATTGAAGAGCTAAAAGACATCCCCCAGTGGGCCGACCTATTGAATGATAACCGGTTCGCCATTATTAAAACCCTGCTGGATCCTGCCTTTCAAACCGTGTCCGGTGTGTTTGGAAAGGAGATTATTATGCAGATACTGGCACAGCGCGACTGCGAAGGCATACGTTATATTGTGGGTAAATCAAAGGGCAAAAGTACTATTATACTGGTAGGCGTATCGGAAGATGGTAAGAATAAGCCCAGGCAAAATGATGATGGTGAGCTCATCGCACCTTCCAAAGCTATTGTAAACGATGCCCTGGAGGATGTTGATGCCTGTACCCCCCCGGATCCTGCGGTTAAGATCAACTATGTGATCGCGGAAGTACATAAGGCCAGTCTTACACTAAATACAGTTCACACATCTTTGCAGGTTTCAGATAATCCATCAGACTTGTTACTAGCCAGTTATTAACTGCATGCCTGATACATTTACGATATACGATAGATTTTACTTTATCATCTATATCAGCTGTCTTCTTTTATCCCTGAGGGCCAGGGCGGGTAATGTCCCTGGCCTTCTTTTCCTGCGGCTGGTGCTGTGTTGTGGCCTGGTAACAGAGATAACGGTGGAAGTACTGCAGTATTATCAGATTAACAGCAATGCACCTTACTATTTTTATTTGCCCATGGAGTATGTTTTGTTAACATTATTTTACACCAGGAACATGCGGCGCAGGCCGGCTGGTAACTGGATGTACGCTTCCATATTGGTTTACCTGGGCTGTTGCCTGCTGTTTGGGAGTTTGCCGCGGATCACCAATTTCCCTTCTGTAATATATGAGATCAGCTGTTTGTTAAATACCGTGTGGATCACACTGCTTTTCCTCAGCATGCCACATGCAGGCGGCCTGCCGGTTACCCGGCATCCTATGTTCTGGATCTATACGGCCCTGCTGGTATTTTTCTCCTGTACCTTTTATTTTAATGCCGTATATGCTTACTACCTTACCAAAAATGCAATAGTTGCAGGGCAGTTGAGGAACTATATTAATAATGGTCTGAACTTCTTTTTATATCTCACACTATCATACGCTTTTATATGCTCACGGAGAATGAAAAAATATTGATGACAGTTGTTGGTGGTATACTCCTGGTATTCTTTCTGGTGATAGTATTTATTATTTCTATAGCGAGGTATCAGAAAATGATCACAAAAGACCTGCTGGAAAAACAGTTCTTAAAAGAAAGATATGAACATGAAATGCTGCAGGTGAAACTTGAAACGCAGGAGGATACTTTTCAGCTTATTGGCAAGGAACTACACGATAATATCGGGCAGTTACTAAGCACCTCGCGGCTGCTGCTGGGCCTAACGGAGCGTAACCTGGAGCAACCTCCTGAAACATTGCTTAATGCCAACATTACCATTGGGCAGGCTATTAATGAGCTGCGGTCACTGTCAAAGGCCATTGACCCTGAATGGCTGCGCCAGTTTAACTTTTATGATAACCTACAGGCCGAAATGGCAAGGATGAACAGCGGTGTAGACCTCATACGTGCGGAGTTTATCTGCAATACTAATTTAGGGCTGGTACCCGACCAGCAGATCGTATTATTCAGGATTGTGCAGGAAGCTATACAAAATGCTGTAAAACATGCAACGCCGGAGTACATCAATATTCTTATTAATATGCGGGAGCAAAACCTGGTGGTGAACATCAGTGATAATGGCCAGGGCTTTGATATAAACCGGCATGGCAGCGGCATGGGCATCCGGAATATGAAACACCGTACGGCAATGCTGGGTGGCAGTATTACCTGGGAATCTGTGTTAGGCAGCGGCACCACTGTGAGTATAATTATTCCTGTTGTAAACAATACTATATGCCTATAACGATCGGACTGGTGGATGATCACCAGCTTTTTCTGAAATCACTAACCTCACTGCTGCAAAGCTTTGATAAGTACGAGGTAGTGCTGGAAGCATTGAATGGAAAAGATATGCAGGACAAACTGCGCCTGCTGAAAACACCGCCGGACCTGATGCTGATAGACGTGAACATGCCTGTGATGAATGGGGTGGATACCGCCAACTGGATAAGCGAAAACTACCCGGTTATAAAACTCATCGCTTTATCTATGAATGATAGCGATGCCTCTATCATTAATATGCTGCGCGCCGGCTGCTGCGCTTATCTCCTGAAAGACAGCCATCCAACTGAACTGGAAAAAGCGCTGGACGAAGTGCAGCAAAATGGATACTATAATTCAGATAACAATAACATTAATTACGGGAGGCTGATGATGAAAGCGAATAAAGAAAAAGATCTGAAGCTAACGGTCAGGGAGCTGGAATTTATTCAGCATGCCTGCAGTGACATGACCTACAAGGAAATTGCCAATAAAATGAATGTGAGTGAAAGAACGGTAGATGGCTACCGGGAAACGCTTTTCCAGAAGCTGAATGTGCAAAGCAGGGTAGGCCTGTGTATGGAAGCATTGCGCAGGGAGTTCGTAAAGTTATAAAGAGAGGGCCTGTTAACCCTAAATCCCTACCAGAGAGGGAAAGAAGAAATTGGACCCTTGTACAGGCTCCCAATAATTCTGCTGCATCCCAATGATACATTTATACCATTTAAAGATACTTTTTTAACCTTAACATCCACATAACCGGCTTTTTCAGAAAAGTCCCTATCTTGCTATATTAAATAATATTAATATGATTCGATTTTTACTCTGGATAACACTTTTGGGAACCGTTATCCCGGGCATGGCACAAACTAAAACGGCCGATATACCGCTTACAAAGGAAAGTGATGGGGACGACCGCGTTTTTGTGTTTATTGAACAACCGCCCAGCTACCTGAAAGGTACAGACAGCCTTCAGCGGTTCATTAGCAAGAATTTACGCTATCCGGAAAAAGATAAACAGGCACGTTTGGAAGGTATTGCCTATGTATATTTTGTGGTGGCAAAAGACAGCACCCTGTCTAATGTTACCTGTATGAGATCGCCCAGCCCCGCTATGGGAGAGGAAGCCGTGCGCCTGATAAAGGAAAGCGGTAAGTGGATACCGGGCAAGCAAAATTCCATTACAGCGAAAATGAGCCATACTTTACCGATAAAATTTTCACTACCGTCTGACGTAAACTAACGTCAGCGGCTACTCTACGCCAGCTTTAGTTAAAAATTAAAACCCGCTACGGTGCTAACCATAGCGGGTTTTATAATTATATGCTTTTACAGCAGCGGGATTACAGCTTTATAAACTCTACCCGCCTGTTATTGGCCCGGCCGGCAGCTGTATTGTTATCATCAATAGGCTGTGTTTTGCCTTTACCATCCGTATCCATACGGGAAGCATCAATACCAAAACTTTTGCTGAGCGACTCTTTTACCGCTGCAGCGCGGCGTTTGGAAAGGTCCTGGTTCAGCTGGTCATCACCATTAGCATCTGTATGGCCTACAATTTTCACACGCACCCCGGCATTTTCTTTCAGCACATTGGCAATATCCTGCAGGCTGCCGTAGGACGCGGCCTGGATCTTATCACTGTTCACATCAAACAAAATACCGTGTGTCACAAATTTGCCTTCTGTTATCAGCTTGTTGCGGGTATCCGGTGCGCCTACTGCCAGGCGGATGTTGCTGATAAAGAAGGTTCCGCCTTCCTTGCCATAATCCGGCGCATAGGTGGCAAATACCAGGGAGTTCAGCACAGCATTGGCATCCAGCGCACGGGGCAGGTCCAGCGTTTTAGTGCTGTCAAGGTACACACGTATGCGTTGTTTCTGCCGCCAGATGGATACTCTTACAGCGTTCTTTTTGGGTACATTAAACTCGGGTGTAGCGCTGATGTTATGATTGCCGATAACATTGCTGGAATAATACATATCGCCATCCCCGGAAGACTTGGGGTTAAAGCTCGCCTTAAAGTTGGGAATACTGCTGGTACTGGTCTCTTTACCATAATCAAACTTCTCATCTGCATTTTTTGCTTGCAGCAGGCTGATAGTAAGCTGCCCGATGTTGGCAATGCCGTTGTTGGCCATTAGATCTACCTGCAGCGTAAAGTTGTCGGGGAAGTTACTGGTCAGGTATTCCGGGTAAAAAACGCCGTCCTGTTTAATGCTCAGCCATTTACCCGGGCGGTTGTTCACGGTCACCACTTCTGCGCCGGTGCGGGTGTTCCATTGCGCGGGAAAATCACCAATGGCCTCCTGTGAAAAATCTTCATCTATAATTATTTTGGCGCCGGGCACAAAATCAAATTTGGAATAAGAGGTAATATCCACGTTAGGTCCTATGGCCACACCTGCACTGCTTTCACCGTTCGTAGTGGTAGTAGTGCCGGTACTCCCGTTATCAGTACTTTCCGGGGAGCTTTCACCGGATTTCTTTTTGTCTTTCTTCTTACCTGCATTGTCTATAGTTTTGTCTATCGCATCATTTGCTTTCTGCTCCATTTTATTTTTAATGCGGTCAAATAGCTGTGCCTTTACTACCGTACAGGTTAACATACAGGCGGTCCCAATTACAAAAAGCTTTTTCATTGTTGTACTCTTAGGAGAGATTAAGGTTAATCAGAATGGGTACAAAAATATACAAATAATCGTCTTTACCGCATGCAGACCGCCCGGGTTGCAAAAAACCGGGTTTATACGTAAAGATCCGCGGTGACATAAAGGGGAATTGTACGGATTTATTAACGTATAACCAGCTCTTAACAACCGGTTAAGTATAAAACAGCACACTTTAGTACGCGCACAGAGGAACTTTGTTCAATTAAATTTTTAAATTTCAGATCATTAGTAACGGCACAGTAGTTGTGCCAATTGGATCTGAACTTTTTCAAACATTGTTATATGGAACAAACCAAACAACCCGCCATTACCGTAGACCCTACAGCCGGCGATAGCTTAGCCATGGCAGGCGGCAACTATCGTATTATAATCAGCGGACAGCAAACCCAGCGCGAATTTGCCGTGATAGATATGCTGGTGCCACCGGGCAGCGGCCCCGGACCGCATGCACATGCCAGCTTCCAGGAAAACTTTTATGTAGTGGATGGAGAAATTGAAGTGCGAACGGAAACGCAAACCTATGTGGCCCGCAAAGGCGCTTTTGTGAATATACCCAAAGGCGGTATTGTGCATGCATTTAAGAACAAGAGCGGGCAAATGGCGCACCTGTTATGTATTGTGGTGCCGGCTGGGTTAGATGATTTTTTCAAGGCAGCAGGTACACCGGTAAGTGCCGGCACATTTTTACCGCCAGTACCAATGGATGAAGCAGGCATCAACAAAATGAAAGAGATCAGTGAAAAATATGGGCAGCAGCTTTTCCCGCCGGATTATCTGGATACTCTTTGAATCTATCTCTTTCCGTACTATTTTGTTGTTGCAAAAAATTCCACTCTATATGGCTTACCACGTCAAGGCCTTTTTGCTGCTGGTTCTGTTAACCGGCAGCTGCAGCAATGTTTTCAGTCAATTCACACCCGGCAAGTCTTTGTACACGCAGAAGCCGGACGATCCGGAGGCGGTATATTTTGCTCCCGGCAAGGCGGCAGATGTATCTGACCAGCTGCAAACCGCTATTAACCAGCTGAAGAAAAACAGGAACTTCGGCATCCTCTTCATCCCGGAAGGCACTTACTTTATTTCCAAAACCATTTACATTCCTGCTGCCATACGCTTAATAGGTTATGGAAAAAGCCGCCCGCTGATCATCTTAAAACAGCACTCGCCTGGTTTTGCTGAAGCCAACCAGCAGGACAAAGGCAAAGCATCTTATATGTTCTGGTTCACCAGCAGCATAGTGGAACCCGGCAGTAATGTAAGTGATGCCGGCGCCGGTACTTTTTACAGCGCCCTCTCCAATATTGATCTGAAGATCGAAGACGGCAATCCCGCTGCAGTAGCGCTGCGTACCCACTTTGCACAACACAGCTATGTATCTCATTGCAATATTGATATAGGAAAAGGAAAAGCCGGTTTGTTTGATGTGGGTAACTTTATGGAAGATGTAAAATTCTTTGGCGGTGATTATGGCATCTACACCACTAAAGCATCTCCCGGCTGGCAGTTCATGATGATGGATACTTACTTTGAAGGGCAGCGCAAAACCGCTATTAAAACACAGCAGGCCGGATTTACCATTGTGCGCATGCAGGTAAAAAATGTACCAGCCGCTATACAGGTAGACAGCAACTATTGGGAAAAACTATTCCTGGAAAACTGCAAATTTGAAAATATCCGCGATACCGCTATCAGGATAAGCAATGAAGGCAATGCCAATATGCAGCTGAACATCCGCAACCTGTATTGCAGGCAGGTACCGGTGCTGGTGCATTACCCAAAAGCAGACAGCGTAACTAAAGCTGCTTACACCACGTACGAAGTACAACGCTTCGTATATGGGCTGCAGATAGATGACCTGGATAAAGAACCGGTATATAAAACCATCAGCGAAATACAACCACTAAAAACATTACCGGCCACGCTTAACAATGATATACCTGCACTTCCACCCATGGCAGACTGGGTGAACCTGAAAACCTTAGGTGCAGCGGGCGATGGTGTTACCGATGATACCAAAGCCATTCAAAAAGCCATTGACGAACACCGTGTAATTTACGTACCGCAAGGCTCTTACCGCATCTCTGAAACCATCCGGCTAAAGCCTAATACCGTATTAATAGGCCTGCACCCCATGGCCACTAATTTTGCGCTGGCAGAAAATGCACCGGCATTCGGCAGCTTTGGCGCGCCCAAAGCCATGGTAGAAGCGCCGGAAGGCGGCACCAACATCATCACCGGGATTGGTTTGTACACTGCAGAAAGCAACTACCGCGCCGTAGCCTGTAAATGGATGGCCGGGGAAAAGTCAATGGTGGATGATGTGAAGTTCATTGGCGGGCATGGCACCATGCGCCCGGGCCCGCAGGTGCGCTGGAAATGGGAAGAAAGAGAGCAGCCGCAAACAGGCCGCCGCACAGTGGGAGATCCGCTGTGGGACACGCAATACTGGAGCTTGTGGGTAACCAATAACGGCGGTGGTATTTTCAAAAATATCTGGTCAGCCAGCACTTTTGCCACCTCCGGGTGTTATGTAAACAATACGGCTACACGCGGCAGGATATATGCCATGTCAGTAGAGCACCATGTACGGAATGAGGTACGTTTCAAAAATGTATCCAACTGGAAAGTATATGCTTTACAGCTGGAAGAAGAAAGTGTGGAAAGCTCCGGATGCCAGCCGCTGGAAATTGAATCCTGCAAGGATATGACCTTTGCCAATCTGTATATGTTCCGCGTGATCAGGGTTAAAGTGCCCTATCCTTATTCCGTACGTACCTGGGATTGTACTAACCTGGAGCTGCTGAATGTGCATAACTACAGCCAGATCAAGTATACTACCGATAACCCGCTCTACGATATTAATACTGATATAACCATCCGCCCTACAGAGTTTGCGCGTTTACTTATCAGCGGTAATAAACCCGCAAAAGCTGCTGCGCCCCTGCAGCTGTTAGCTAAAGGTTTTGAATTTGCCATTGGCCTTTGCGCAGATTCAAAAGGCAACGTATACTTTGCAGAGCAGCGTATGAAACGCGTGTACAAATGGTCGGCTGCCACACAATCCCTGCAGCTGCTGGCAGATTTTCCCTGGGAGCCGCTTTCACTGGCCTGTGATTCCAAAGACAACCTGCTGGTGGTGTTCCGCTACAACCCGCAACCAGGTTACATCATCAACGGGCAGCCGGAACGCTATCAGAATCCGCCGGATGCCAGCGGTACTTCGTTTAGTGGTTGGGGTAACTCCGGCTTTGGCACACTGGTATATGCAGTGGATCCGGAACAACCGGAAAACACCATCCGGCTGCTGGATAAAAAACAAATGGGCACGGTGAAGAATGTATATAAAGCATTATACCCCTCCAACCGCTGGCGCGATTATCATGATTTCAATACCGTATCATTAAACAGGAATGAGGAATGCTGGATAGCGCCGGATGGGAAAACCATCATCCCCATCTGTTACGATCTTGCCCGCTCCTGCGCCCTGGTAAACGCTTTCCCCGGCAAGCCTTTATATGCTGTGGATGAATATGACAAACGTACCGTGAAAATGCAGGTAGATGCACAGGGGTATCTTTCTGACCTGAAATACTTTGCAGAAAAAGGTGAGTTTAATTCTATTCCTGATCAGCAGGGTAATGTATGGGTAGCAGATGGGGATATTTATTCTTTTGATGCAGCAGGTAAACAACGGGAATGGATCCGTGTGCCGGAACGCCCGTCATCACTGGTTATTACGAATGGTAATACTTTATATTTTACCGGGCGTACGGGATTGTACAGGACAATGATTAAATAGTTATAAAAACAGCAAGCCCGCTCCAAAAGAGAGCGGGTTTGCATGTAAGATCTATTCAAATTCACTTTCACACGGCAGCTCCACCGGCGACAAAATCCACGAAAGCCCGTCACTCCGCTGCTTTACATGCCATACAATTACGCCAACAGTAAACTCTAATGTTCTTACACCGCTAAACATAAAAGGTGGTAACCACATTAACCGGATGTCGCCACCTCCATCTCAATGACTGTTTGTTAAGTGTCGCTTTATAGTAAGGAACTTAAGAAATTCAAAACTTCTGAAACGCTATCACCCGGTTGTTTATCGGTTTAACAGTTCTTAAATACGCATAGATTGCTGCAAGATCGCTGGCCTTCATTCCGGCGTAGGAATACCATGGCATTGGTATTTGTGGATCGTCGGGGTTAACTTTGGCCGCTTGCTTTTCTTTACCTTCAAAGCTTTT
>NZ_JAGXJN010000407.1 GCF_019091455.1 Chitinophaga sp. GbtcB8 | reverse complement strand
CATGCTTGTGGTAAACCCTGTGATACTTCTATCAACAAAATCAATTGCATAAGGAGAAACAAGATTAAATATTTCACTTTCATAAATATAGAAATCCAAATGTAACTTTTAAAAATATACAGATCAAAATCTTAAAAATGACAGATTACAAAGGATAATCTGTAATTAACCCATTTAATTTTAATAGAATTAGTACAACAATAATAAAACCATAAATCTCAATTATTTAGAGATGAC
>NZ_JAGXJN010000406.1 GCF_019091455.1 Chitinophaga sp. GbtcB8 | reverse complement strand
GTAGATAGCATTAGCTCTTGCAGGTGAACGTGAGGTATGTGAGAGACGACACCTTTGAGACCAGGAGCTGGACGCCGAAGAACTTGTCGTCCCAGGAGAACATACTGTGGACGCCGCCGTTGTTTTCTGAGGACAGGATGTCCAAGTAAGTCTCGTTGCCGGTGGCGCGGAAGAGCCACATAGCAGCTCAAGCTATCTCATACTGTTGCAAGGGAGATCCCGAGTTAATGCGAGCTA
>NZ_JAGXJN010000405.1 GCF_019091455.1 Chitinophaga sp. GbtcB8 | reverse complement strand
CCCCCTTTCCAGCTCTATAAAATTTTAAGTGATTCTTTTTTTTATGACACCCCCAGCAACCACATAGGACAGCTGCAGGTAGGATTTGAAACAGAAAAGAAAGATCAGGATATTTAGATGCTTGAAAATGCCACCAAGCTGCAACAGAGTAAACTTGCACAGGCCAATCCAACCCGTCACTGGGTTATTGGCGTTGTGATATTGTTGCTTATTTTTATAGGGCTGCAGGCAAATAAT
>NZ_JAGXJN010000404.1 GCF_019091455.1 Chitinophaga sp. GbtcB8 | reverse complement strand
TGCTAATGTACTGGAAGGGGTGGGAGAGCAGAATATTGTGAGCAGCCGTAACAGCTTTGGCGTTGTAGCGCGGCGGGTGGGGTACCCAGCCCGCGTAAAAGCCGGCCGCTCCCAGATCAAGTGGGGCATGAGCAATTTTGAGATCGTGAAGCTGCTGCGCACCGGCAAACAAGCGCCGGTGCTGCTGGTTATTACCAAGCTACGCACCCGGAATGATCTTGTAAGAAAGACCTCCAA
>NZ_JAGXJN010000403.1 GCF_019091455.1 Chitinophaga sp. GbtcB8 | reverse complement strand
TTGGCATGAGCCGGGATACGATTTCCCGTAACTATGAAAAAATATACCGCGCCCATACCGGTAACGTGCATAACGTAAAAGGTTTTGGCCTGGGCCACAGCTACGTAAAAGCCATTGTGGATGCCCACAAAGGCAAAATAAAGGTAGCTAGCGCTTTGGGCAAGGGCAGTAAATTCGCTTTAGAATTTCCGCAGGAATAAGCAATATAGCATGGCATTAACAGAACAAGAAATACAA
>NZ_JAGXJN010000402.1 GCF_019091455.1 Chitinophaga sp. GbtcB8 | reverse complement strand
GGCGGGATGGCCGTAGTGACTAATTACAAAAACCGGGTAAAAACAGGCCGGTCTTAACGGGGGAATGTACCTGATTTGCCGGGGCGTCAGTAAAAAGCAAATTGGGGGCCATGGCCGCCAATAGTGCATTTGTGGCGCATGCCGGCATCACCCGGAATGGGCCGGAGGTACTTTTTATTCCCTTGTAACGTACCTCAACCTTTATGCAATATATAACAGCAGTAATGCTGTATTAAG
>NZ_JAGXJN010000401.1 GCF_019091455.1 Chitinophaga sp. GbtcB8 | reverse complement strand
AATATAACTACCAACGATATTATAACACTGCATACCACTGCCACCTACACAGTGCATATGCTGGGCTTAGTACCCGGCTCCCCTTATATGGGAAAGGTGCATAACACCCTGGCCACACCGCGCTTAAAACAACCCCGCCTGCAGGTAGTTGCCGGCAGCGTGGGTTACGTGGGGGGGCAAACGGGGATATACCCGCTGGCCTCCCCCGGCGGGTGGAAAATTATGGGCCAAACACCT
>NZ_JAGXJN010000400.1 GCF_019091455.1 Chitinophaga sp. GbtcB8 | reverse complement strand
CTACCCACCACCTGGATGTATCCATGAACGAGTGGTTGGGAAGTTTCCTGAACCAGGGAAACGTAACCCTGCTGCTGGTTACCCCCGATCGCTACTTCTTGGACAGCGTATGTAATGAGATCATAGAGCTGGGCCAGCAGCAGCTGTTCATCTATAAAGGAGATTACGAAAACTACCTGTAAAAAAAGGCCGTCCGTGAAGAGAGTGATATGGCCAGCGTGGAAGAAGCCCGGAACC
>NZ_JAGXJN010000399.1 GCF_019091455.1 Chitinophaga sp. GbtcB8 | reverse complement strand
ATGTACGGCATGGATAAACGCTGAAAGCATCTAAGCGTGAAACCAACCTCAAGAAGAGTTTACTTTTAAGGGCCGTCAGAGACTGTGACGTTGATAGGCTACAGGTGTAAGGGTGGTAACAACGCAGCCGAGTAGTACTAATTGCCCGTAAGCTTTAATTTTATTTTGATACATCTCTGTACAACTTCCCAATATGTAAATTATTGAGGCTGAAAGGCGAAAGCTGAAAGCAAAAAG
>NZ_JAGXJN010000398.1 GCF_019091455.1 Chitinophaga sp. GbtcB8 | reverse complement strand
ACAGGGTATATATGACTAGCAAAAACAGCTCATAGCTATAAACCAAAAGATTATTTTTTAACTCTTTAACCCTATTTGTGCCTTTGTGTGCGACTTCGAGTGTGTTTCAAATCTCATGTGCAATTTCACATATAGAAACCCGATTAAATTTATTTTTTATCAAGAGCACAAAATAAAACATTCATCGCTTTAGCATTCAAAGAGAAAGTCTTTTTCTCCAAATTATTCTATTCGTTC